>NZ_FMVF01000007.1:47005-207835 GCF_900101895.1 Flavobacterium caeni | reverse complement strand
ACGGCATCACCGGAACGTGGAATCCATCAGCAATCAACAATACCGCGAGCGGAAGCTACGTCTTTACGCCGAATGCAGGGCAATGCGCAACGCCAGTAACCCTGAACGTGACCGTATCGTCTAGCATCATCCCCGATTTTGCGACCGCGCTTTCACTTTGCACCGGAACGACCGCGCCGGTATTGAACACGACTTCGCCCAACGGCATCACCGGAACATGGAACCCATCTGTAATCAGCAATACCGCGAGCGGAAGTTATGTCTTTATGCCGAATTTCGGGCAATGCGCAACGCCCGTGACCCTTAACGTGACGGTTTCTGAAATCGTCTTTACCGTAAACCAATATTGTCTTGGAACGGATTTTCACCTCGAAGCCGTGGGCATCAATACGGGTGGTCTTGATTTCACGTGGCTTTGGGACGGTCAGGTGGTAGGAAATGAAGCGTTGCTCAACGTATCGCGTCTGCTGGACGGATCCGAAACGTATCCGCTCACTTTTCAAGTTTCGGTCACGCAACCAGGTGGTTGTACAGTTACCGAAAACGCAGTGGTGTACGGCACTTTTTGTACCATCCCGAAAGGAATTTCGCCCAACGGCGACCAACAAAACGATGCGTTTGATTTGACGGGTATGGGCGTCACACAGCTGCAAATCTTTAACCGTTACGGCACCAAGGTGTTCGGCAAACGCAACTATACCAACGAGTGGCAAGGACAGTCGGACAACGGCAACGAACTGCCCGATGCAACCTATTACTACGTGATCGAAACGTCTATGGGCGAAACCAAAACCGGCTGGGTCTACCTAAACCGATAAAAGCCAGTACGCTATTGCGAATATTTGGCCCGAGTTAACACAAAACTAAAGATTAAATTATTGTTTATTAACCATTTAATAAACGGTTTCCGGAAGTCCCGATTGGGGTGATGCGTTAATTTTGTCCAGCTAAATCACTTGGAATGTCGCTTAAAAATTACCCCTCGCATTTGCCCCATCACTGGATTCTTTTTTTGTTTTTGACGATGGCCTTCCTGCCGTTTGTCGGGGCAAATGCGCAGATTTATGTCCATAACTTTGGCACGACGGCCATTGCCGGCCATCCGTACACGGTGGCTCCCGTCACGCTCGAATCGCACCTGTCGGGCGCGTCGTGGAGCAACAGTTCAAACGTATGGACCAGTACGGCGGGATCGACGGGCGAAGCCATCCGTTGGACGGGCAATGCCGATGCGACCATCACACTCACTTTTAACGTTGCAGCCAATTTTCAAGTCGACATCGCTTCGTTTGACTTTTGGCGTATGCGCAGCAACCTCGGCCCACAAAACTGGAGCATGACCATCAACGGCATCGCGGCGGGCAACGGCACTACCGACGTGACCGGCGCCGCGCTTGGAAATACGCCTGTGGCCAATACGGTCTCGGGGTTGACGGGAACAATTACCGTCGCACTCTCGTTGACGGGAGGCACGGGCAACGGCACGTTCAGGCTCGACGATTTTACACTTTACGGCACCGTAACCTCGACCTGTACAGGCGCGACCATAGCCACGATCCTACCTGCATCGGGACCGCAAAACACCCTGGTCACCATTACCGGCAGCGGATTTTTGGCCGGAAGCGGTACGAGCGCCGTGCACTTTAACGGCATCCCCGCGGCCAGTTTTACAGTGGTTTCAGACACTGTCATCAAAGCCTATGTCCCGGCAGGCAATGCCTCGGGAGCGGTGAGCGTAACCACCAACGGTTGCGAGGCTTTTGGCGCGGCCACTTTCACCAAACTGCTATCGACGGCCACGGCCACCTATACTTCGGACATCTACATTTCGGAACTTTACGATGCGCAGGCCGGCGATGGCGGACTCATCGAGATCTACAACGGAACGGCCAATCCTGTCAACCTCGCGGGCTACTTTATCCGACGCTATGGCGATGTGGGCGGACCGACCTTTTACACCATCAACCTGTCGGGCACCATCCAACCCGGCGAAATCTACCTGATTGGCATCGGAACCGGCACCACGCCTTGCGGGATGGCCGTCGAAGAAGACCTGCATTATGGCACCGGATTCAATTCGAACGACGAATTCCAGTTGTGGAACGGCGGCACGATGATCGACAATGTGCACGCGCCGGTCAACGTCGGCTATTCGGTCATCAGAAACCTCAATGCCGTGGCGCCCAATCCGGTATTTAACCCGTCCGACTGGAATACGAATACGACCGAGAGCTGCGCCAACATCAACATCCACAACGTGCCGGTCAACAATCCGCCAACGGTGACCAGTCCGGTAAGCCAAGTCATTTGCGATACGAATGCGGTAGTGTTCAACGTGTCGTTGGCCAACCCAAGCACCTATACCTACCAATGGAAAATGGTCGACGCCTCGGGCCTATGGGTCAATGTGCCCAACACCGCGCCGTTTACGGGTGCGCAAACCGCCACGCTCACGATCAACCCGACACCCGCTTCTTTGAACGAAAGCCAGTATTATTGCGCGATCACGTCGCCTACGACCAATTCGGTGAGTAATGCCGCGCAACTCGAGGTCAATCCGCCGATCATTCCTGATTTTGCCACAACATTGTCGCTTTGTAATGGCGATACGGCGCCCCTGCTGGACACGACGTCACCCAACGGCGTGACGGGAAGTTGGAGTCCGCCGGTCATCGACAACACCACATCGGATACCTACACATTCACGCCGAACGCAGGACAATGTGCCACCTCGGTAACCCTTGCTGTAACCGTTCAATCGGCCATTACCCCAGACTTTCACGCGTTGCTCACGATTTGCGGCGGAGAAACGCCTCCTTCGCTCGACGCCACGTCGCCCAACGGTGTCAGCGGAACTTGGTCGCCAACGACAATCGACAACACCATATCGGACACGTACATCTTTACACCGAATGCAGGGCATTGCGCAACCACCACGACATTGACCGTGACCGTAGGAAGCGCCATAACGCCGGACTTTGCGACGACACTCGCGATCTGTACGGGCGACACTGTGCCGACATTGGCATCCACATCGCCGAACGGGATCAGCGGAAACTGGTCGCCGACCGTGATCGACAACACCACATCTGACACGTACATCTTCACGCCGGATGCAGGGCAATGTGCAACCACCACGACATTGACTGTGACCGTCGGAAGCGCGATAACACCGGACTTTACGACGACACTGGCGATCTGCGCGGGCGACGTCGTACCGACATTGGCATCCACCTCGCCGAACGGGATCAACGGAAGTTGGTCGCCGACAGTAATCGACAACACCGCATCCGACACGTATACCTTTACCCCGAATGCAGGGCAATGCGCAACCACCACGACATTGACTATGACCATCGGAAGCGCGATAACACCGGACTTTGCGACGACACTCGCGATCTGTGCAGGCGACGTCGTTCCGACCTTGGCATCCACATCGCCCAACGGGATCAACGGAAGTTGGAGCCCATCGTCCATCGACAACACTACATCGGACACGTATACCTTTACACCAAATGCGGGACAGTGCGCCACAACCACGACATTGACCGTGACCGTCGGAAGCGCGATAACGCCGGATTTTGCGACGACACTCGTGATCTGCGCGGGAGATGCCGTGCCGACATTGGCATCCACTTCGCCGAACGGGATTACCGGAAGTTGGTCGCCGACCGTAATCGACAACACCACATCGGACATATATACCTTTACCCCGGATGCGGGACAGTGCGCAACCACCACGACATTGACCGTGACCGTCGGTAGCGCCATAACGCCGGACTTTGCGACGACACTCGCGATCTGTGCGGGCGATGCCGTACCGACATTGGGCAACACGTCGCCGAACGGGATCAACGGAAGTTGGAGCCCATCGGTGATCGACAACACTACATCGGACATATATACCTTTACCCCGGATGCGGGACAGTGCGCAACGACCACGACTTTGACCGTGACCGTCGGTAGCGCCATAACGCCAGACTTTACGACGACACTCGCGATCTGTACGGGCGATACCGTTCCGACATTGGCATCCACATCGCCGAACGGGATCAGCGGAAACTGGTCGCCGACCGTGATCGACAATACAGTTTCTGACATTTACACTTTTACGCCGAATACAGGGCAATGCGCAACCACCACGACGTTGGCCGTTACGTTACACGCGTTACCGCAGCCCGTGCTGAACGATGCGGCCATTTGTTTGGACGCGAACGGCGGTGTAGTCAATCCGGCATTGCTCGATACGGGACTCAACGTTACTGGATATTCTTTCAGTTGGACGTGGGACGACCAACCGCTGGCTACAAGCGGAAGTTCACACCTGGCGGTATTGCCTGGTGTGTATCGCGTGATCGCGACAAATTTGCTCACTGGATGTACGGCGCAAGCACAGGCCCAGGTCTCATCGGTGACGGGTTTTGTCGCAACGGCCCTCACCGGCACCGACTTTGACCACAACGCCACCATTACCTTTGTGGTGAGCGGCGGAACGGGCGCTTACGAATTTGAATTGGATGGCCAATGGACACAACAAAACAACCAATTTTTTAATGTCGATGCGGGATGGCATACCATTGTGGTGACCGATCTTAACGGATGCGCGAGCCAAACGCTCGAAGTATTCCTGCTTGACTATCCGCGCTTCTTTACCCCCAACGGCGATGGCTACAACGATGTTTGGAATATTGGTGGATTGTCTGACCAGCGCGATGCCAAAATCTATTTGTTCGATCGTTATGGCAAACTGATCAAGTCGTTGAAACCGTCGGATGAAACGGGCTGGGATGGCACCTACAATGGAAAACCGCTGCCTGCGACCGACTATTGGTTCGAATTGTTTTATAGCGACAGGTACGGATTGCCCCAGCGTTTCAAGTCGCATTTTTCGTTGAAAAGATAGCAACTGCAGATCGGATAACGCCGAATCTTATGTGGGTTCAAACAAAAAACCCTCAAAATCATACGATTTCAAGGGTTTTGAGAAATTTCAGAATAATTTCTGTGGAGAAGATGGGGCTCGAACCCACGACCTTTTGGCTGCCAGCCAAACGCTCTAGCCAACTGAGCTACATCCCCATTGGCTCGGCAAATATATAAATTAATTTTAAAACGCCGCGTTAACCGACAAAGATAATCCAGAACTTTCGGGCACGAATCTGCAAACCCCTCCTACACAGACCAATCCGCCGCGTTGGCGACCGTAATTGAGTGCCGCGCGGATCGATTTGTAGCGGAACGCCGTCCCGAAATTGTAGTAATGGTTGCGCGCATCGGGGTCGTCGTTGCCGTAATTCCACATGTCGTTGGTGTAAAACGAAAGTTTCGGATTGACGTTGAATTCGACGGTTCCGGCGGCCCAGTTCTTTTTGTCGGCATCGGCCCAGATGTGCTCGCCCACGACGCGGATCGAACGGCTTTTACCGAACTTGATCGTTGTTTCGGCCGCGACGATGTCGGCGTTGACAATGTCGTAGGTTTCCTGCACCAATTTAAGGTTGTTGTACTGGTGAATGTAGGCGAACATCGTATGCCAACGGTCGGTCCAGCGCTTGTCGATCTCGACATTGTATTCCGAGAAGTATTTTTTGCCGAACGCAAGGAAATCGACGTTGTAGTCTTTGGCGGGCAAATAATAATCGCCTGACAATGCATGCCATTCGGAATAGTTGAGCGCAATCTTGGTACCGTGCTTGCCCCCGAGTTTGCTGCCTTTTTTGAAATTGTAGAAAATATCGACCTGTCCGCCGATCTCACCTGCCTTGAGCACGGTGTAATCGGGCATCGCAACACCTGGTTGGGCTTGGTAAACGTAGATGTTGGCCAGGTTGTAATGCTGTTGCTTGGTAAGACCTGGAATGTAGTTGATGATGCGGTCGTTGAACGCATTTTTAGCCGCTTCCCTTTCAGAATAGAAACTCATGTTTTCCAAACGTCGGAACGTACCGTCGATGCCAAAACCTTTCTTGGTGTAGCCCATGTTGACGAGCAACGCCTGGCCCGGCTTGACAAAATTGTTGCGCACCTGGTCTTGTTTTTCGACCACCGCATCGTCCGATTTGTAATCGTACTCACCCGAGGCATAGAATCCGCCGTGTCCAAAATTGATGCGCGCGGCATAGGCATCGGTGCGGTCGCGGAAATTCGGGTCTGGGATCGTCAATACCTTTTGGTCGCGCCCTACGTAACTGCCGCCAATCGACAATTCTGTAGTCGTGAAGCCAAAAATATCGCCGAGTCCTAATTCCAGATCGGTTCCGTAAATATCCGAATCGGCCACGGTAAACCCGGTGCGCTGACGTCCGTAAAGACCTTTAATCTGGAGCCAGTTCCAAGGTGTAAAAACGATGCGGCCTCCGCGCAAGGCATTGTTGATGCCCAGTTGGCGGTCTTCCCAGCTGCGCAACAGCAATCCGCTGCCAAATTGCTCATAGAAATAACCGGCCGTGATGTCGATCATGTCGTTCTTATACTGCACATAGTAAGTGGCCACGTCGGTATCGATGTAACGCGGGTTGTAGTTCAAAAGCGCCTTGTCTTCGTAGGATTCGACCTGGATTCCGGCCGTCCAGCCTTTGTATTTGCCGTTGACGAACAGGTAGTTGTTCGAACGGATGGCCGGGTCGGGATGTACCACATTGAGCCCAGGGTCGTTCATGTACCAGGTAGAGTTCGATTCGAGTCCGCCAAAGACGGAAAAAGGATTGGTTTTTTCTTGCGCAGAAACAGCCATCGCACAAAGCGAAATGAGGCAAGCGATTTTCTTCATGCTAGAGGGTTTTCAGTTTCGCAAGCAACTCGTTTTCGCTGCCCGGAACATATCCGTTTTGGATGTGGACGATTTTCTGGTTTTTGACGACAATGGTGTACGGAATGTTGACGATAGACAACGCACGCTTGAAATCCTGGTTGGTGTCGAGCAACACATTGTACTCCCAGCCCTTGCCGTTGATGAGCGGCTTGACGCGTTTTTGCGTACGGGCATCGTCGGTAGAAACGGCGACGATTTCAAAATTGACGTCCTTCTTCCATTCGTCCTGCAGGCTGTTGAGTTCGTCCAACTCCTGGATGCATGGCGTACACCACGTGGCCCAGAACGAAAAAATATAGATTTTGTCTTGTTCGGTGAAGTCGTTTTTAAGCGAAAGCGTATGGCCTTCGAGCGAGTTGAGCTTTAGATTCGGGAGTTCCTTTTGCGCGAGGGCCGAAAACCCCACAAAAAGCAACAATACATGGAAAATTTTCATAATTCGTTGTGTTAGGTGTGCAAATAAATGAATTTAATGGGTGAAAATAAAATTTTTTTTGCGTTATTTGCAAGCTACAACCGACACTATTACGCTATGAAATTTTTACGTTTTTTCGGATTCTTCGCCATTGTAGGATGCGCGGTTTCGTGTAACGACACCAACCACTATTATGCCGAAATTCCGGTCAATTCTGCCCCCGACGCGCCCCCTGTTTCGGGCCAATTTGAGAAAAATGTCCTTGTCGAGGACTACACCGGTACTTGGTGTGGCAACTGTACCAGGGTTTCGTATGGCATAGAACGCGTACTCGACGCAACCGATCGCGCCGTAGTCGTGGCCATCCACAACGGCAACGATCCGTACCATTTTGACGACTATATGCCGCTCAAGAACCTGATTTCGCCAGACCACGACCTCGAATTGCCGCAGGCGCGCCTGAACCGCATCATCAACTGGCTCGATCCAGACACCAATACACAGGATGTGCTCAATTTGACGAGCAACAACTGCGGGCTTGGTATTGCCATGACATCGACGGTTTCGGACAACAACATCGAGCTCGATGTCAACGTCAAGTTTGCCCAAAATTTCTCGAACCTCAAATTGGTCGTTTACGTGCTCGAAGACCATTTGGTTTATCCGCAAGTGAATTATTCGACGTATTACAACGGTGTACACCGCGTGCTCGACTTTGAACACAACCACGTTTTGCGCGCGTCTTTGACGCATGTACTGGGCAACCCAATCAGCGGCACCAATTTTGACCAAACCGTTACGACCAGTTTTTCGGTACCGGTTCCTGCCGATGTCAGCAACGCCGAAAACATGAGTTTTGTAGCCATGGTGGTCGATGCGAACAACCAGGCCATCAATGCGCGCTCGGCCTACCCGAACGAGTCGCAGGCGTTCCAAGAAAACCCATAATTACAGATTACTATATTTTATCAAGGCTGCCTTCGGGTGGCCTTTTTTTTGTTCGCGCGCAAAAAACACTACCTTTGCTGCGCAACGGCCGCGGCCTAAAGTAAAGACGATGACCAAGATCAGGATCACCAAACAGTTCAGTTTCGAAACCGGGCATGCGCTCTTTGGTTACGACGGCAAATGCAAGAACGTGCACGGGCACAGCTACAAGCTCTCGGTGACGGTCATCGGGACGCCCATTACCGATCGCGACAACGTCAAGTTCGGGATGGTGATCGACTTTTCGGACCTCAAGACCATCGTCAAGGAAGAAATCGTCGATTTGTTCGACCACGCCACCGTGTTCAACCAAACCACACCGCACGTAGAACTGGCCAAAGAACTCAAGCAACGCGGCCACCATGTGATTTTGGTCGACTACCAGCCTACCAGCGAAAACATGGTCGTCGACTTTGCAAAAAAAATCATAAACCGACTCCCCAATTCGATTGCCCTGCACTCGTTGCGTTTGCAGGAAACCGAAACGTCCTACGCCGAATGGTACGCCAGCGACAATTTGTAACATGCAACTGACCGACAAGAAAATCTATTTCGCCTCCGACCAACACTTGGGCGCGCCCACAGCCGAGGAGAGTTTTCCGCGCGAGCAAAAGTTCGTGGCATGGCTCGACGAAGTCAAGGGCGATGCAGCAGCGATTTTTCTTTTGGGCGATTTGTTCGATTTTTGGTTCGAGTACAAGACGGTCGTACCGCGCGGATTTGTTCGTGTTTTGGGCAAACTGGCCGAGATTCGCGATTCGGGCATCCCGATTTATTTTTTTGTGGGCAACCATGATTTGTGGATGACCGACTATTTCGCCAAGGAACTCAACATTCCGGTGTTTCACGACAACCAGGAATACGAGTTCAACGGCAAAACGTTCTTGATTGGCCATGGCGACGGCAAAGGCCCCGGCGACAAGGGATACAAACGCATGAAAAAGGTATTTGTCCACCCGTTTTCAAAATGGTTGTACCGTTGGCTTCATCCCGATATCGGCGTACGGCTCGCGCAACACCTGTCGGTCAAGAACAAGTTAATTTCGGGCGATGCCGACGTTAAATTCTTGGGCGAAGACAAAGAATGGCTCGTGCAATACGCCAAGCGCAAGCTCGAAACCAAACACTACAATTATTTTATTTTTGGGCACCGTCACCTGCCGATGAAGATTTCGGTGGGTCCCGATTCAGAATATGTGAACCTTGGCGATTGGATCGGCTATTTTACCTACGGCGTATTCGACGGGCAAACTTTCGAACTCAAAAAATTTGAGCGTTAATTGCGCCCCAATCCAAACAGGTAATCGTGCAATTGGGCTTTAAACAGCGCGCCCTCGACCAAATCTTTAATGCCTTCCAATTCGTGCATCGACACGGCCAAATCAATTTGTTTGACGGGTGTCTTGAGTAAAAATTTGTGGCATTTGTTTTTCATCGCGCAACTTTCACAAGCATGGTTGCGGCGGCACGCGTCGGCGATCAGCGTTAGAAACCGATCCAACTCGTCTATCGTGAAATAAAAACCCGTTTCCTTGAAAACCAATTGCACCTTCCCCGATATTACGCGTTCTTGCTCGCGCCAAAAAAACGCCATTCCGGTGTCATTCACGTACAATTGCTCGATTTGCTTCATGGGTATTGGTTTGAGACAAATGTAGCGATTTATTTATATCGATTCTAAATAAGTATTTGTTAAATTTTTTGGACGCGCCGGCAATCGACATCCGCGAACTATCCGACACAACGTCGCAGTCGGACTCGCGCTACGCGGCAGCTTGCGATGCTTCGGGGCCCACGCGCCGCATCAACGCAAGTCTTTCAACCGCAGCTGCGTGGTCACTGTGCCGTTCCATTCGTTTTCGTCTATACAAAACGCGGCCTCGAACGGTTTTTGATTTTTTACCAGCGCCATTTTGTCGCCGAGCCCAAACCCGATGGCCGCAACGCCTTGCGAATCGGCTTGCCTGACAAACAAACGCAAATGCTCGTTGTCCTTGCCGAGCGTTTTGGCGTAGCCCGTATCAATCAACCCCGAACTGACGAACACCGGCGTCATGTTTTGCGGCCCGAAAGGCTCGAACTGCTTTAGGATCCGGATCAATTTGGGGGTAATCTGGTCGAACGCAATTTCGGCATCGATCAAAACTTCGGGTGTTCGCAAATGCTCGGGCATGGTTTCCTTAACCACGCGCTCAAATGCTTGCTTAAAACTTGTGTAGTTTTCTGGTTTGAGTGTCATGCCGGCCGCATACATGTGCCCGCCAAACTGTTCGAGGTGCTCGGCGCAGGCCTGCAACGCGTTGTATACGTCAAAATCCTTGACCGACCGCGCCGACGCCGCATACTTGTCGCCGCTTTGCGTAAACACCAACGTGGGCCGGTAATAGGTTTCTATGAGCCGCGACGCCACGATCCCGATCACGCCTTTGTGCCAGTCTTTTTGGAACACCACCGTCGTATACCGATCTTGCTCGGCATGCCGCTCGATTTGCGCGAGCGCCTGCTGGGTGATTTGTTTGTCCAAATCCTTGCGGTCGACGTTGTATTGTTCGATATCCTTGGCCACTTGCTGCGCCTGTTCGATGTCGAATTCGGTCAGCAATTTCACCGCATGGTCGCCGTGTTTGATGCGTCCGGCGGCGTTGATCCGTGGGGCCACGACAAAGACCACATCGGTGATGTCGAGCTGCTTTTTTTTCACCGAACCCACCAGCGCCTTGATCCCTGGCCTTGGAGCAGTATTGATCACGTCGAGTCCGAATTTGGCCAGGATGCGGTTTTCGCCCGTTATCGGGACGATATCGGCGGCGATGGCCGTAGCCACCAAATCGAGGTATTCGGTCAAATCGCCCGCGTTTTGCCCACGGTTTCGACCCAAAGCCTGGATCAATTTGAATCCGATGCCACACCCGCACAACTCGTCGTACGGATAATCGCAATCGCTTCGTTTCGGATCGAGTACCGCCACGGCATCGGGTAACGTTTCGCCGGGCAAATGGTGGTCGCAAATGACAAAGTCGATATTTTTTGCGCTGGCATAAGCCACATGATCGACCGATTTGACGCCACAGTCGAGCGCGACGATCAGTGCGCACCCGTTGTCGTCGGCATAGTCGATACCTTGGTACGATACGCCATAACCTTCGTTATAGCGGTCCGGAATATAGGCATCTACGTGCGGTGTCAGCGTTTTGAGGTAGGACGACATCAGCGCCACGGCTGTCGTACCGTCTACATCATAGTCGCCAAACACCAGGATGCGTTCCTGGTTTTCGATGGCCCGCGCTATCCTGCCAACTGCCTTGTCCATGTCTTTCATGAGAAACGGATCGTGCAAATCGTCGAGCGTTGGCTTGAAGAAAAGCCTTGCTTCTTCGTAATTTTCTACGCCCCGTTGCGCGAGCAGCGATGCCGCGATGGGGTCGAGATTGAGTGTTTCCTGAAGATGTTTGACGATACCCTGATCGGGTTTTGGTTTGAAGGTCCAGCGCATAGACAACAATTTGTATGGTGTATAATCGGGTGAAAATCTTTTTCCAAATGTAGCGAAAAAGCGGGCAGATTTTTCGTTTCTTGTAGCCACAAAAGCAAGCAACATGCAAATTCTCGGGCAAATTGTCGACCTGGTGAACCGCCGTATTTTTTCGGGCGAAGTGACCGTCGAAAACGGTAAAATTAAATCAATCGTCGAAAAAAACCATACAGAAAAACTATACATCTTACCCGGTTTTGTCGATGCGCACATCCACATCGAAAGTTCGATGCTGGTGCCTTCGGAATTTGCACGGTTGGCGGTGGTTCACGGCACCGTCGCCACGATTTCGGATCCGCACGAAATTGCCAATGTGTTGGGCTCGGAAGGCGTTTTTTACATGATCGAAAACGGCAAAAAAGTCCCGCTCAAGTTTCACTTTGGCGCGCCGTCTTGCGTTCCGGCCACGTCGTTTGAAACGGCAGGCGCGGTCATCGACGCGAACGGCATCAGGGATTTATTGGCTTCGCCCGATATTTTCTATCTGGCCGAAATGATGAACTATCCCGGGGTCATTTTTGACGATGCCGAGGTATTGAAAAAAATCGAATACGCGAAACTTGCGGCAAAACCGATCGACGGGCACGCGCCCGGGCTTCGCGGCGAAGACTTGAAAAAATATATTGGTGCCGGTATTTCGACCGACCACGAATGTTTTACCCATGACGAAGCCGCCGAGAAGTTAGCACTTGGCATGAAAGTCATTGTCCGCGAAGGCAGCGCCGCCAAGAATTTTGACGCGTTGATCGATTTGCTGCCCGAACATTTCGAAAACATGATGTTTTGCTCAGACGACAAACACCCCGACGATTTGATCGTGGGCCACATCAACCAATTGTGCGCGCGGGCCGTGGCCAAAGGGATCGATGTGTTCAAGGTATTGCAGGCCGCCTGCGTGAATCCGGTCAAGCATTACAACATGACCGTCGGTTTGCTTCGCGAGCATGATGCGGCCGATTTTATTTTGGTCGAAGACCTCAAAGATTTTAAGGTTTTGCAGACGTACATTGGCGGTGAATTGGTGGCCGAAAATGGAAAGTCCTTCGTGGAACCGGTGGCATTTGAAACGCCGAACAATTTCAACATTTCAAAAAAGGATGTTGGCGATTTTGCGATTAAGAGTTCCGCTTCCAAGATTCGTGTAATCGAAGCGTTCGAAGGCCAACTGATCACCAACGAAATCCATTGTCCCGCAAAAACCGACAACGGGAATTTGGTTTCCGACACGGCAAACGACGTACTCAAGATGGCCGTGGTGAATCGCTACCGCAACGAAAAACCGGCGATTGCCTTCATCAAAAACTTTGGTTTGAAGCGCGGCGCGATCGCGAGTTCGGTGGCGCACGATTGCCACAATATTGTGGTGGTGGGCACCTCGGACGAGGAGATTTGCAAAGCCGTGAATTTGATCGTCGAGCACCGCGGCGGTGTTTGTGCCGTAGACGGCGACCAGTCGAAGGTGTTGGGGTTGCCCGTTGCGGGAATCATTTCGGATAAGGACGGATGGGAAACCGGACGTTTGTACCAGGAAATCGATGCGATGGCCAAAGCGTTGGGCAGCCCGCTCAAAGCACCGTTCATGACGTTGTCGTTTATGGCATTGCTCGTGATTCCCGATTTGAAGTTGTCGGACAAGGGATTGTTTAGCGGAAAATCTTTTGCTTTCGTGGATTTGGAAGTCTGATTCGTTTGCGTTAGCGATTGCAGCGGCATCCTTTTGTGGCAAAGCGCAGCGAAGCCATAAAAGATAAAGCGGAAAGCGCGACGGCGGCCCGGGATGGTGTACCGCGCGAAAAGCGTCTTGCCGCCGGAACGCCCAAAAATCAATCCCGCCTTTTTACTCTTGGCTCTTGGTTCTTGGCTCTTTCCTGTCTGTTCTCCCACCCACGACCACCACAATCTCGCCTTTTGGCGCGTTTTTTTCAAAATGCTTCAATACTTCTTCGGCGGTTCCGCGCACCGTTTGTTCGTGTAACTTGGACAATTCGCGCGAGACCGAAACTGGCCGTTCGGCGCCAAAATACTGCACAAATTCGGCCAAGGTCTTGACGAGTTTGTGTGGCGAGACATAAAAAATCATCGTGCGGCTTTCTTCGGCGAGCGATAAAAAACGCGTTTGACGTCCTTTCTTTTCGGGCAAAAACCCCTCGAACACAAAACGGTCGTTGGGCAACCCCGAGTTGACGAGCGCCGGGACAAACGCCGTGGCGCCGGGCAAACAATCGACTGTGATGCCGTTTTCGACGCAGGCGCGCGTGAGCAAAAATCCAGGGTCGGAAATCGCGGGCGTTCCCGCATCGGAAATCAGCGCAATGGTTTCGCCCGCCTTAAGCCGCGCGATCAAACTCTCGACGGTTTTGTGCTCGTTGTGCATGTGGTGGCTGTACATGTGCGTGGCGATGTCGAAATGCTTGAGCAATTTGCCGCTGGTGCGCGTGTCCTCGGCCAGGATCAGATCGGCTTCCTTGAGCACGCGGATGGCGCGAAAGGTCATGTCTTCGAGGTTGCCGATGGGTGTCGGGACGATGTAAAGTTTGCCCATGATTTAATATTTGTGTTGCGTTCGTCGGTTTGCGTCGACTGAACTTTAACAAAATGTACAGATTATCTGTATCGAAATAATTTTTTGTTTTTGTGGGGTAAACCTACACATCCCCCGCCCCCTCCACGACAGCAAAATACGGTTTTTTAAAATGCCTTTGCTGCAGAAAAACTGTATTTCTTGCGAAGAAAACCATTTCCTCCCAAAAATTGAAAAGCCACGAAAACTTCGTGGCCCGTTGTGCAATCTATATTTTTGATCACGCGAATTTCTTCTCGATGATCTCCATGAAGCGCTGCTCGTACTCGTCCTTGCCATCCCAATTGTTGTAATCGGGTTTGACCATGTTTTCGATAAAATTGCGCGCCTCGTCGATGGTATCGATCGTGATGAGTTGCGACAACACGCGGTTGTAATCTTCGCTCGAATTGTTGAACAAATGCTTCATAAAAGCGATCCTGTCGTTGAGCCCAATGGTGATGCCCTTGGACACGCGCTCGTTGAGCGTTTCCTTGTTGAGCGAAATCACATTGGCCGTATCGTTGAAATTGCGCGAGATCGGAATCACGTCGGGTTTGATCTCGGGCTTGAGTTCGCGCGGCTGGATGACATCTTTGGTCGCGTCGCGCAACTCGGCCAAACGGCGGTTCGATTCGGCAAGCTCGGCGGCACGCTGGTCTTCTTCGGACGGGGTTTGCGTCGGGGTTTCGACTTCCTCTGGCTTGACAAAAACCGGATCTACATAGTCCTGTCCGAGCAAATCGTCGAACGAGATTTGCGCCGGGGTGATTTTGGCTTCTACGGGTGTCGGTTCTTTTTCTTCGTTCTTCGCGTCGAATGCCCATTCGAATGCGGGTTTGAAAACGTCTTCTGCTTTTTCGTTGGCAGCGGGTTCTTCGGCTTGCTCGGGTGCGGGTTCTGCGGTGGCTTCGGCTTCGACCGGCGCGACTTGCTCTTCGGGCGACTCGAGTTCGGCTACGGGCGCGACTTCTTCTTCGATTGTTTCAGGTTCGACTTCGGTTGTTTCAGGTTCGACCGCTACGACAGGTTCGTCTTCGACTTCTTGTTTGGATGCGTTTTCACTTACGCCCGAAATGATTTCGCCAAGGGCTTCTTGTTTTTCGGGTTCCACCGATGGTTCTACTATCGCCGCAACTTCGGGTGCTTCGACCACGGCGTCGTTTGAAACTTGCGCGTCAAGTTGCTCCTCGATTTGCCCGATCGTTGGCTGCGAACCCGCAAAATGATCCTCTACAAACCGAAGCACCGACAATTTCTCGTACAGGCGTTGGGTTTCTTGCTGGAGCTCGACCAAATCGGATTTGTTTTTCATTTTGAGAATCCGGTGCGCGATGCTCATCAATTCGGCTTCGAGTTTCTTTTTCATGACCATGGAATTAGCGGTTCGAATAGGTTTGGTGCAACTTTAATTTTTTGTTATTCCTGCGGCGAAGTCGCCGTATTTGGAAAAATTTTCTACATTTGAAACGATGTAAAAATAGCAAATTTTTACTTGGCCCAAACATAATAAAACATTCCTGTTTTCAGGTTGAAAATTACAAAATGTTTCTCGAAAATACGGTAAATCATAAAGAACAATTTGGTTGGATAGAAGTGATCTGCGGTTCGATGTTTTCGGGAAAGACCGAAGAATTGATCCGACGGCTCAAACGCGCCCAATTCGCCAAACAAAAAGTCGAAATCTTCAAGCCTGCGATCGATACGCGCTACCACGACGAAATGGTGGTTTCGCATGATTCGAACGAAATCCGGTCGACGCCTGTTCCTGCCGCGGCCAACATCCGTATTCTGGCGCAGGGCTGCCAAGTGGTGGGGATTGACGAAGCCCAGTTTTTTGACGACGAGATCGTGGCCGTGTGCAACGACCTGGCCAACCAAGGCATCCGCGTGATCGTGGCCGGGCTCGACATGGACTTCAAGGGCAATCCTTTTGGACCGATGCCCGCACTGATGGCCACGGCCGAATATGTGACCAAGGTGCACGCCGTGTGTACGCGAACGGGCAACCTGGCCAACTACAGTTTCCGCAAGGCCGACAACGACAGCTTGGTTTTGCTTGGCGAAACCGAAGAATACGAGCCGCTGAGCCGCGCGGCCTACTTTAACGCCATGTGGAGCCAATCGGCGCATGAAATCCCTGTCAATCCAGACCCAAAACAAGATTAATTTGCCTTTGTTACTCAAACATATCATTCCGGTCATCCAGGCGCAATGGCTTGGAGAATCAGACGAAATGGCCATCGACCACATTTCGATCGACAGCCGATCGCTCCAAAACGGCATAAGCACCTTATTTTTTGCCTTGGCCGGGCCCAACAACGACGCACACGACTACATCGGCGAATTGATCGATACGGGCGTGGTGAATTTTGTCGTGACGCGTATTCCCGACGAGGTGCGCGGACAGGCCAATTTTTTGGTCGTCGACAATACGCTTACGGCCTTGCAGCAATTTGCGGCGTTCTATAGGAACCAGTTTCACTTTCCGATCATCGGCATCACGGGCAGCAACGGCAAGACGATTGTCAAGGAATGGCTCAATTTTTTGCTCGGCCCCGACTACAACATCATCCGCAGCCCCAAAAGTTACAACTCGCAGGTGGGCGTACCGCTCAGCGTGATGTCGATCAACCAAAAACACAACCTCGGGATTTTTGAGGCAGGGATTTCGACGACGGGCGAAATGGAAAAGCTCGAACGCATCATCCGTCCCACGATCGGGCTGCTGACCAATATTGGATCGGCACACGACGAAGGATTTGCGAACATTGGCGAAAAAATCAAACAAAAACTCAAACTTTTTGCACACGCCGAAGTGCTGATTTGCCACAAAAACAAGACAATTGACGCGTTTTTGAATCCATCGGTCAAGACGTTTACATGGAGTTGCAAGCACGACGAGGCCGATGTGTTGATCACCAAAAAATTGGTAGTCGACAAAACCCAACTCAAAGTGCGGCTTGGCGCCGATGAATTCGAAATCAAGGTGCCGTTCCAGGACGATGCTTCGGTCGAGAACGCCATCCAGTGCATGATGGTGATGCTTCATTTTGGCTACGAGCCGACCGTGATCGAAAACCGCATGAGCTTGCTGTTTCCGGTAGAAATGCGGCTCAAGGTCAAGAACGGGATCAACAATTCGATGATTATAGACGACAGTTATTCGTCTGATTTTCAATCCTTGAAGATTGCGCTCGATTTTCTGGAAAACCAAAAACACTACAAAAAGAAAACGCTGATCTTGTCGGACATCTTCCAAAGCGGATTGTCCAACGACGAATTGTACAGCCAGGTTTCGGAGCTTGTCATCTCGAACAAAATCAACCGCATGATTGTGGTGGGCGAAACGATTTCTAAGTTCAAGAACAAATTCCTGAACTGTACGGCGTTTGCGTCGACCAAGGATTTGATGGCCGCCATCGACACGCTGTCGTTTGGCAACGAAACCATATTGGTCAAGGGCGCGCGTGATTTTAAATTTGAAGAAGTGGTCGCGCTGCTCGAAGAAAAGACGCATGAAACCGTGCTCGAAATCAACCTCAACGCCATCAGCCACAACCTGAATTATTACCGCTCGAAGCTCGACGCCAAGACCAAACTCATGGTCATGGTCAAAGCTTTCGGCTATGGCAACGGCGGATTCGAAATCGCCAAGCTGCTCGAGCACCACAAAACCGATTATTTGGGTGTGGCATTTGCCGACGAAGGCATTGCGCTCAAAAACGCGGGCATTACCTTACCCATCATGGTACTCAACCCCGAGACCACGAGTTTTACGGCCATCATCCAACACCGGTTGGAACCCGAGATCTACAGTATCAAAGGGCTTAACGCTTTTTTGCGCGTGGCCGAGCAAAAGAAACTTGAAGGCTACCCGATTCACCTCAAACTCGACACCGGCATGCACCGCTTGGGATTCGAAGAAAAACAACTCGAGGAACTGATTTTTATCCTGCGCGCGCATCCGGCGGTACAGGTCAAAAGCATATTGTCGCACATGGCTACGAGCGACGATTTGAACCACCGAGATTTTGCGTTGTCGCAGATTGCGCTTTTCGACAGGTTGTCCGAAAGGCTGATGACCGAACTCAAAATCAAGCCGATACGCCACATCTTAAACACATCGGGCATCGAGAATTTTCCGCAGGCGCAGTACGACATGGTTCGGCTCGGGATCGGGCTGTATGGGATATCCAACGATGCCGACGAACAAAAGTTTTTGGAAAACGTGGGAACGCTCAAGTCGATTATTTCGCAATTGCGTACCATTCCGGCGGGCGACAGCGTGGGCTACGGCCGACGTTTTATGGCAACGGCGCCTACCAAAGTGGCCACGGTCCCGATTGGCTATGCCGACGGTATTTCGCGGCATTGGGGCAACGGCAACGGCCATGTGGTGATCAACGGTAAGAAAGCGCCTATTTTGGGCAGCGTTTGTATGGACATGCTGATGGTAGACGTCTCGGAGATCAAATGCAAAGAAGGCGATGCCGTCATCATCTTTGGCGAAAACCCGACGGTAATTCAGATGGCGCAAAAACTCGAAACGATTCCCTACGAAATACTCACCAGCATTTCGCAGCGCGTGAAGCGCGTTTTTTACAGGGAATAATGGGTTTTATTAAAAATTTTAACTACATTAGACCAACTGTTAATAACCAATTTCTAATCTAACACTATTAATTATGGGAATGATGTCAGAATTTAAGGAGTTTGTCGCCAAAGGCAACGTCATGGATTTGGCTGTCGGTGTAATCATCGGCGCGGCGTTCGGAAAAATCGTAACGTCGTTGGTAGAAGACGTGATCACGCCTGCCTTGCTGACGCCAGCACTCAAGGCTGCACAACTCGAAAACATCGAGCAACTCAAGACCGATGGGGGAATCCTTTACGGGAAATTCCTCGGCGCCGTGATCGGGTTCATCGTGATCGCGTTCGTGATTTTCTTGCTCGTCAAAGGCGTGAACAGCATGCGCAGAAAAGAGGAGGAAGCTCCAGCGGCGCCACCGGCACCGAGCAACGAAGAAAAATTGCTCATGGAAATCCGCGATGCACTCAAAAACAGGTAACGTTCCGCTACATTACATATTCTAATGTCTCACACAAACCGTCCGCACCCTTGGGCGGTTTTTCTTTGCAAAATATTTAGATTTTTTCGCCAATTTCTGTATACTTTTGCAACGAATTTAAATCAAACGAATTATGAAAGTCGCTGTTGTTGGCGCCACCGGAATGGTAGGCGAAGTCATGCTCAAAGTGTTGGCCGAACGCAATTTCCCGATCACCGAACTGATTCCCGTTGCTTCCGAAAAATCGATCGGCAAGGAAATCGAATTCAAAGGCAAAAAGTACAAAATCGTGGGGATGCAGGACGCCGTAAACCAACAACCGCAAATCGCGATTTTTTCGGCAGGCGGTGGCACCTCGCTCGAATGGGCGCCGGCTTTTGCGGCGGCGGGCACTACGGTAATCGACAACTCGTCGGCTTGGCGTATGGACCAGACCAAAAAATTGATCGTCCCCGAAATCAACGCGTCCGAACTCACCAAGACCGACAAAATCATCGCCAACCCAAACTGCTCGACCATCCAAATGGTGTTGGCCCTGGCGCCGTTGCACAAGCAGTACAAGATCAAACGTGTGGTGGTATCGACCTACCAATCGGTGACAGGCACGGGCGTCAAAGCGGTCAAGCAGCTCGAAAACGAATACGCGGGCATTCAAGGCGAAATGGCTTACAAATACCCGATCCACCGCAATGTGATTCCGCAAATCGATGTGTTTGAGGAAAACGGTTATACAAAAGAAGAAATGAAAATGGTGCGCGAGACGCACAAGATCCTCGATAAAAACATCGCCGTTACCTCGACTACGGTAAGGATTCCGGTGGTTGGCGGGCACAGCGAATCGGTCAACATCGAATTCGAAAACGATTTTAATGTAAGCGACGTACGCAAAATACTGCACGACACGCCAGGCATTACCGTTCAGGACAACATCGACACCTTTACCTATCCGATGCCGGTGTACGCCGAAGGCAAAGACGATGTGTTCGTGGGCCGTATCCGTCGCGACGAAAGCCAGCCGAACACGCTCAACATGTGGATCGTGGCCGACAATTTACGCAAAGGCGCCGCGACCAATGCGGTGCAGATAGCAGAATATCTGGTCGCCAACAATTTGGTATAAAAAAGAGCGTCGGTTGACGCTCTTTTTGTTTCTATTTGTATCGAATCAGTGGTCTTCGGTCACCACGACTTTGAACGAGCCGTTGCTGATGTTGATCACGTCGGTCGCATCGTCCTGGTTGTACAATTTACAGCTGAACGTACCGACGATGGTTTTGGTCTTGACACCCATCTCTTCGCCTTGGGAAGAACTGGTGATGGTAAAGGTGCTTCCGGCTTGGCTTCCGCCGTCTGAATAATAATACACGCCTTCTTCCTGTTTGTAACCCACGCTGACGCCTTTGAGGTGTTGGTCGTTGTTTTGCGCATAAGTCAAAAAGTTGGTCGGGATGGTTTCGAAAGCATCGTAGAATTCATTCGATTCTTCCTCATAGCTACCCATGTAGACATTTTCGAAAGACACATACATGTTTTCGTCGGCCATGAATTCGGGCGCGAATTGTCCGCCGTACGAAAACCAACGGTCGAAATCCAACGAGGAAACGCTAACGATTGGCCCATACATGATAGGACTCGAAGCGTTGTTAAGGTGAAAGGTGTAGTCGAACGCCGCACCGTCTTTGTTGCCGCGCATGTACGCATACGGCTCGCCCGATGGGTTGTTTAAGGTAGGATAGTACAGGGTGCTTTCGTCCGAACTACAAGAAAGCAGCAACATTGGCAGGGTCAACAGCCATAATTTTTTCATGTTTTTGTTTGGTTTTGGTTAGTTTTATCTTACAATTGGCGCAAAGCTAGCTTTTTAAACGATTTGTCATAACGTTTGGATAATTTTAACATTTAGCGGCTTATTTTTGTAACGATGAAAAAGCGTCTGGCCTTACTCAACCTTGCTTTGCTGTTCTCGATCGTATCCTCGGTCGTGTTTCCGGCGTTGCACGCGTTTGAGCACATCGCCCACGACTACACCAAACACCATTGCCACCATCCACCGGCCGACGGAAAACAACAAATCACGCACCAGCACAGCCACCTCGACCATTGCTATGTTTGCGGATTTGCGTTAAGCGGCTTTGTGACACCAGAAATCTACGCGTTCGAATCTTTGGTTTTCCAAAGACCGATTCCTTATTTTTTCACGCCATCTGAAGCGCCGCACGCTTTTGCGGGGATTTCCTACCTGCTCCGCGGACCACCCACAGCATAAGATCATTCGAGGCCTACAACAGGCATTGTTTTATTTTATTCTGAACAGAAATGCAGCAAAGACTTATTATTTTGACTTGCCTGCTGCTGTGCGGGTTTGGGGCGTTGGCGCAGTTTTCGGCCAGCGGAACCGTGACGGGCACCACCGGGATTGCACTCGGCGGAGCCCACCTTCACATTGGCTCGAGGCAAATCGCCGCCGACGCAACGGGCCATTACACCGTTTCCGGATTGGCCGCAGGTAAAGTCAAATTTCACGTTTCGTACATCGGCTACCAACCCATCGACACTACCGTTGTGGTCTCGGGCGACATCGTCCTCGACTTCAAACTCCGCGTGTCGGTTTCGGCCCTGGAAGAAGTGGCGATACAGCAACCGGCGGGCAGTCGGGGCACGGTTCGCGAAGCAAGGATCAAAACCGAAACCATCGAGAAATACAGCAGCCAAAGCCTGGGCGACGCGCTCAAGGAAGTGGCGGGCGTGTCCAGTCTCAAAACCGGGAGCACCGTCGTCAAGCCTATTATTAACGGGCTGTACGGCAGCCGTGTACCCGTAATCAGCAACAACGTTCGGCTCGAAGACCAGCAATGGGGCACCGAGCACGCACCCAATTTCGATGTCAACGCCGCCGGTAAAATCACTGTCATCAAAGGCGCGTCGGGATTGCAGTATGGCGGCGATGCCGTGGGCGGACTGGTGCTGCTCGAACCGTTGTCGGTCAAGAAAGACACGTTGATGGGCAAAACCATCGTCGATTTTTCGAGCAACGGCCGCGGCGGATCGATTTCATCGGGCCTGCACAAAGGCAACGTCGAAGGCTGGAGCTGGAACGCGCTGGGTACTTTCAAGTACTTTGGCGACCGCGAGGCCCCTGACTACGTATTGTCGAACACCGGGAACCGCGAGGCCAATTTCTCGGGCGATGTCAACTATACGACGTCGCGTTACGAGGCGTCGGTGTTTTACAGCTATTATCGGGCGCAAATCGGTATATTGAGCGCTTCGCACACGGGCAACGTCAACGATTTGTACCGGTCGATCAACGGCAAGGTGCCCTCGGTCATCGACGATTTTACGTACGACATCGGCAACCCCAAACAAAAAGTCGCGCACCACTTGCTCAAGACGGCGTTCAACTATCATTTGAGCGACAATGCCGATTTGTCTGCGCAATACGCGTTCCAGTTCAACAACCGACAGGAATTCGACGTCCGCAGGGGCAACTACAGCAACCTGGCCGCGCTCGATCTGGACCTTGAAACCCATTCGGCGCAAATCGATTACAAAAACCTGTTGGGCGATTGGACGCTCAAAACCGGCGCTAGCGGGGCCTACCAATCGAATTTTGCCGATCCCGCAACGCGTGTGCGTCCGCTGATCCCTACGTATAAAAAGTACGATGCTGGTGTTTATGGCATTGCGAGCTGGGCTGTTTCGCCGTCGCTGGTGCTCGAATCGGGTGTGCGTTACGATTTCTCGAAAATCGATGCCGTCAAATTCTACCAGGTTTCGCGTTGGGAAGAACGTGGCTACGACGCCGATTTTGCCGACATCATCTACGGCGAACAAAGCAGCCAGTATTTGACCAAGCCGTCGTTTACCTACCACAATGTGTCGGCCAGTTTGGGTTTCCGGAAGCAATTCCACCACGAATGGGATTGGTACGCCAATGCTAGCCTGGCGTCGCGCAATCCGAATCCGTCCGAATTGTTCAGCGATGGGTTGCACCACGCCACGGGCGTCATCGAACTCGGCGACTTGCGGCTCAAACAGGAACGCGCGTTCAAGATCTCGACCAGCGTCGGCAAACGTTGGCAACGGCTTTCGATAGACTTCAATCCGTACCTCAACATCATCCAGGATTACATGTTCCTGCAACCTGTCGGGTTCGAGACCACGATACGCGGGGCGTTCCCGGTTTGGGAGTACCGTCAAACCAATGCGCGTTTGGCCGGTGTCGATTTCCAATCGAAGTTCCAAGCGACCAAACATTGGCGACACGAACTCTCGCTTGCTTACGTCAACGGCCGCGATGTGTCGGGAAGTGCCGATTTGATCGATATGCCGCCGCTGAACATCGGCAACAAAATCCAGTTTGCCAAGGAAGAATGGAACCGTTTGCTGTTGGAACTCAAAAGCGAATGGGTCACGCACCAGTCGCAGTATCCGCGGAACAATTTCGAGACGAACATCGTGGTAGATGGGGTGCAAGTTCCCGTCATCGTTGACATCAGCACACCGCCGCCTGCTTATCATTTGCTGCACTTTTATTCCGAAGTAAAATTCAAGACGCTGGGCGCACAAACCACGCTCGCGTTTGCTGTCCAGAATATTTTAGACACCCGGTACCGGGATTATTTGAACCGTCAGCGGTTTTATGCCGACGAGACGGGCAGAAATTTTCAAATTCAATTAAAGTTCAATTATTAAAATTCAAAAACATGAAAAATATAAAAATCACCACATTCGCCCTTTTGGCCCTTGCCGCTTTCACATCTTGTAGCGACGACGACAACCCGCAAATCTACATCCCGGTCAACGAAGAAGAAGTCATCACGACCGTGACCACGACGCTTACCAATGGCGGGACGACCATTACGCTTACCTCGCGCGATCTGGATGGCGACGGACCAGACGACCCGGTAGTAACCGTTTCTGGGCCATTGGCAGCCAATACGACCTATACCGGAACGGTTTCCTTTTTGAACGAGCTCGATTCGCCGGCCGAGGACATTACCATGGAAGTCGAAGAAGAAGGCACCGAGCACCAGATTTTCTTTCAGGCGCCTGCCATTTTGGGCGATTTCACCTACACCGATACCGACGCCAACGGAAAACCAGTCGGCCTGACCTTTACCTATACGACCGGCAACGCCGCTACGGGCGAACTGATCGTTTCTTTGGTGCACGAGCCCAACAAAGACGGCGCGGGTGTAGCAGACGGCGACATCACCAACGCGGGTGGAGCAACCGATGCGCAGGTGGTTTACCCGATTGAAATCATGGAGTAAAAACCTTTGACAAGAAAAAAGCCCGGCGAATTGTCGGGCTTTTCTATTTTTGGGAAAACGGTGTCAAAAACGGTTGTCGCCGTCGAGCAAATTGCCCAATCCGCCGAGCAGGCTGCCTTCTTCTCGGCTGCTGCCGCCCGATTTGGGTGCCGACGCGATGATGCGGTCGGCCAATCGGCTAAACGGCAACGATTGTATGTATACGGTTCCCGGTCCGCGAAGCGTCGCAAAAAACAAGCCTTCGCCGCCAAAAAGCGAGTTCTTGATCCCGCCGATGAATTCGATATCGTAGTCGACGTCTTTCGTGAAACCTACAATACAGCCGGTATCAACCTTGAGCACCTCGCCCGACTTGAGTTCCTTTTGCGCTAGCGTACCACCGGCGTGCACGAACGCCATCCCGTCGCCTTCGACTTTTTGCATGATGAATCCTTCGCCGCCGAAAAGTCCGCGACCGAGTTTACGCGAGAATTCGATGCCCACCGCAACACCCTTGGCTGCGCACAGGAATGCGTCTTTCTGGCAAATGAATTTCCCTTGGAATTGGGTGAGGTCTATCGGCAAAATCTTACCCGGATAAGGCGAAGCAAAACACACCTTGCTTTTGTGCATGTTCTGGTTTTGGTAGGCGGTCATGAACAAGCTTTCGCCCGTGAGGACGCGCTTGCCCGCCGAAAGCAGTTTGCCGAACAGCCCGGTTTGTTGCTGCGATCCGTCGCCAAAAATGGTTTGCATCTGGATGCCGTTGTCCATCATCATAAAGCTGCCGGCCTCGGCAACCACCACTTCTTGCGGATCGAGTTCGATTTCGACGTATTGCATTTCTTCGCCGTAAATCTGGTAGTCAATTTCGTGTGCTAACATGTTGTTGTTTTTTAATGGATGATGCGTAAAGTTATTCATAATTTTCGAGATGCCAACCGGACATTGCATCCAAACGTAAACAAAACAAAGTCAGTGTTTTAACGCGTTTTGTAAAAAAAATTAGTACCTTTAGGTATTGCCCCGCGATTGTAACTTTTAAACATTTCGTGTATGGATTCAAAATTTACGACGCTTGTCAGGATCGTTCTGGGCGTTATTCTGATGGTTTTTGGGAGCAATAAGTTTTTGCACTTTATTCCGATGTCGCCACCCATAGGGTCTGCCGGCGATTTCTTGAACGTATTGGGCGCTTCGGGCTATTTTTTTCCTGTATTGGGATTTGTGGAACTGTGCATTGGCGCGATGCTGGTATTCAAAAGAGGCGTTCCGTTTGGCATCATTGTCCTGGCGCCGATTTCACTCAACATCCTGCTCTACCACGCGTTTTTTGACGTCCCGGGGCTTTGGATTGCCGCAGTCGTGCTGGCCTTCAACGTGATCTTGATCTACAAATACTGGAAATTGTACCGGCCCTTGTTCCATTGATGGCTCAATAGTCGAGCTTGACCGATGCCATACCCGCCATCACGCGGTCTTTTTTGCGGTTGATGCGCGCCGACGAATTGGTGGCCGTAAACTTACGCGGGTTCGGCAATATGGCCGCAATGCCCGCCGCTTCGCGCTTGGTGAGGTTGTCGGCGCTTTTGCGGTACCAATATTGGGAGGCCGCTTCGGCACCGTATACGCCGTTGCCCATTTCGATGCTGTTCAGGTATACTTCCATGATGCGCTCCTTGCTCCAGAACACTTCGATCAGGACGGTGAACCATGCTTCGAGTCCTTTGCGGAGCCAGCTTCGGCCTTGCCACAGGAATACATTTTTGGCCGTTTGTTGCGAGATAGTGCTGCCACCGCGCAGTTTTTTTCCTTTTTCGTTGTTCTTCATGGCTTTTTGGATCGCGTTGAAATCGAACCCGTGGTGTTGCAAAAAAGTCGCATCTTCGCTCGCAATCACGGCTTTTTGAAGGTTGGGCGATATGTTCTCGAGCGGCTCCCAATCGTGGCTGCACACCATGTCCTTGCCGTCGAACAAATTCTCGACCGCGCGTATGGTCATGAGCGGCGTGTAAAAAACGGGCACGAACCGAAACAGGATCACGCCAAAAATCGACAATCCGATGAACCACAACATCGCCTTGAACAAAAAACGTTTGAGTCTTTGCAACTTTCTTTTCATACCAGATCTGCTAATTCGGTCCCAACCACGCTACCGATGGCCACACCCATTCCGCCCAACCGAACGCCACAGTAGACGTGTTCGGACATTTGTTCTACAATCGGTTTTTTGGTGGCACCCATCCCCATGATCCCGCTCCACCGGTGCGCGATCTCGAAATCGCGTCCCGGGAGAATGACCTCGCGCAACAACTTCTCGAGCTGATTTTGAATGAGGTCTGTTTGCCCAAAGGCCGTAGTGGTTTCGCCTTCAAAATCTAGGTTCCGTCCGCCGCCAAACAAAATCCGGTCTTCGAAATTCCTGAAATAATAATAGCCCCTGTCAAGATGGAATGTGCCCTTGATGTCGAGGTTGGCGATGGGCCCGGTGATCAACACCTGTGCGCGCGCTGGTTTGACGGCACCACCTGTGAGCTTCTCGGCAAAACCGTTGGTCGTGAACAACATTTTTTTGGTCTTGAATGTCAAATCTTCGAGCGCCACTTGGACCCCATCATGTGCTTCGTGGAAAGACGTTACAGTTTGTCTATTCAGGATCAAAATGTTTTGGGCGACCGCCTCTTTGAGCAAAGCCTGCATCATTTTTCCGGTATCGATTTGCGCCTCAAACGGATTGAACACCAGATATTCGTGCACACCGCCAAAGCCAAACCGATCGACCTCTTTGGCGAATACGTCGGTTTTGAACAGCGGTTGCAGGATTTGATTGAGAAAGGGGATTCTCGAAACACACTCCTCATAGCCGCTTTGGTCGTCCTTCAAAAAAAGCTCGTAGCCGCCGTGAGGTCTGAAGTCGATGGCTGTATCGCCCAATCTCCTGCGCAAGAGGTGCAACCCCTGCCAGCGTTTCTGGATCAGTTCAAGGACTTCTTCTTCGCTGTGGGTGCGCAAATCGTCGATGATTTCCGAAATAGAACCAAAACACGCAAAACCGGCGTTCTTGGTACTGGCGCCTTGCGGCAACGTCCCTTTTTCGAGCACCAGTATCTTGGCGTCGGGAAAACGTTCGCGCAACCTGAGCGCGGTGTGTAAACCCACAATACCGCTGCCGACTATGGCGTAATCGACATCGGTAAACCAGTTTTTCAATTCCCAAAAACTCAAATCCATCGACAAAAAATTTTTATAAAAGTAGTTTTTTTCGATTGAAACGGAAAGCACATCGGCGACACCGACAACACAAAATTTGAATTTGCGATAACATCAGAATAGTAATACAATTATTGAGTATCTGACAATAGTATAACACGTAGTTTGTCGATTTGTTAACTATTTTCTTTAATTGTTGAATAAAGTTTCGATTATACTTCTATATTTGACTCGCTAATTTCTAACTAATTCATCCCAAATTATGAAAAACAGGTTACTCACGGTTGCGCTCGTCGCAATCTCTGGTTTTTCTTTCGCCCAAACGGGAAAAACCATCTGGAAATCGACCGCGCAAAAACCCAACACGGTCGTGATCGCCAACAAAACCAATCTCACCAACCCAAGGCTTTTTGAACTCGATGTAGCGGCGCTCAAGCAACAGCTCTTGAACGCCCCGAGCCGTTTTGCGGCGGGTCAGTCGGGCATTGTCGTGGCGTTTCCGAATGCTTCGGGCCAACTCGAAAATTTCCGTATCCAGGAGTCGTCGAACATGGATCCGGAACTCGCGGCGCGTTACCCCGAGATCAAATCCTACATCGGCCAAGGCGTCGACAACAAGGCGTCGACCATTCACTTCAGCGTATCGCCGTTGGGTGTACAGACCATGGTGGTTCGCGGGGACCAATCGGCCGAATTCATCGAGCCGTACACCACCGACCGCAGCACCTACAGTGTCTACAAAAAATCGGACAAGTCGGCCGCCATGGGCGCTTTCGAATGTAAAGTAGCCGATGTAGCGCACGACCACATCCGCGAAAACACCTTACGCCCGAATGCCGACGATGCCACGTTGCGCACGTTCCGTCTGGCCATGTCGGTCACGGGCGAATACACGGCCTACTTTGGCGGCACAAAAGCCCTTGCACTGGCAGCCATCAACACGACGATGACGCGCGTGAACGCTATTTTTGAAAAGGATTTTGCCGTCAGGATGACGCTCATCGCCAATACCGATGCGGTGATTTACACTTCGGCTTCGACAGATCCGTACTCGAACGCTTCGACAGGAGCCGGCGGTGCTTGGAATTCGGAGTTGCAAAACACGCTCAATTCGGTCATCGGCAACGCCAACTACGACGTGGGGCACTTGTTCGGTGCCTCGGGCGGCGGCGGAAACGCAGGCTGTATCGGTTGTGTATGTGTGGCCAATCAAAAAGGAAGCGGCTACACCTCGCCTGCAGACGGCATCCCTTCGGGCGACAATTTCGACATCGACTATGTAGCCCACGAATTGGGCCACCAGTTTGGTGCCAACCACACCTTCACGCACAGCAACGAAGGCACGGGTGTACAGATGGAACCCGGTTCGGGCTCGACCATCATGGGTTATGCGGGCATTACCTCGCGCGACGTGCAACCGCACTCGGACGCCTACTTTCACGCGGTAAGTATCCAGCAAGTCACGAACAACGTCAAGACCAAGACCTGCCAGGTCAATACGGCTACGGGCAATGCCATTCCAACGGCCAACGCGGGTGCCGACTATACGATCCCAAAGAGCACGCCGTTCATGCTTACCGGTAGCGCGACCGATGCCAACGGCGATGCGCTTACTTACAACTGGGAGCAGATGAATTCGGGAACCTCGTCGACTACCGTGCCGACCGCAACCAAGACCTCTGGGCCTAACTTCAGATCGTACAACTCGACGACTACCCCGACGCGCTATTTTCCAAGAATGCAATCGGTGCTGACCGGCGCGACCACTACAGCCGGAACCGAGGTGACACACGAAGCGCTTTCGTCGGTAGCACGTACCTTCAATTTCAGGTTTACCGTGCGTGACAACCGCGCAGGCGGCGGCGGAAACAACAGCGACGACACCGTGATTACCGTCAACGCGACAGCGGGGCCATTTACCGTCAGTTCACCCAACACGGCGGTTTCTTATGTGGGCGGCAGCTCGCAAACCGTAACTTGGGCGGTGGCCGGAACTACAGCCAATGGGGTCAATTGCGCCAATGTCGACATTTTGATTTCCAGCAATGCCGGAACCACTTGGACAACATTGCTCGCCGCGACACCCAACGACGGTTCTCAGGCCGTAACCATCCCGAACACACCGGGTACGCAAAACCGCATCATGGTCAAGGGTACAAACCACATCTTTTTTGACGTTTCGAACACCAACTTTACCATCACGGCGGGTTCAAGCGATACCGTGGCACCATCGGCGCCGACCAACCTGGCGGCTTCGGGAACCACGCAAACCGCGACCAATTTGACCTGGACGGCTTCGACCGATAATGTAGGTGTAACCGGATACGACGTCTACCAAAACGGCACGTTCCGCGCGAGCACCACATCGACTTCGTATGCCGCAACTGGGTTGACGGCTTCTACGGCCTACTCATTCTATGTGCGCGCCAAAGATGCGGCCGGAAACGCCTCGGGCAACAGCAATACGGTGAACGTAACCACGTTGGCACCGGCGCCCGACACGACCGCTCCATCGGCACCGACCAATTTGGCCGCTTCGGGAACCACAACCACCACAACCAACCTATCGTGGACAGCGTCTACCGATAACGTGGCTGTAACCGGATACGACGTATACCAAAACGGCACCTTCCGCACGACCACGACCACGACGTCGTATGCCGTCACCGGACTCACCGCAGCCACCGCGTATTCGTTCTTTGTACGCGCCAAAGATGCTGCAGGGAACATCTCGGGCAACAGCAACACGGTAAACGTGACCACGTCTAGCGTGAGTTTGAACTATTGTACTTCGGCGGCCACCAACACCAACGACGAACGCATCGGACGCGTGGTTTTCGGAACCATCAACAACCCATCGACGGGATCGGCGGGATATGAAAACTTTACAGCCTTATCGACCAATGTGACGCGCGGCACGGCCAACACCATCACCATCACGCCAACTTGGCTCGGCAGCGTATACAGCGAAGGCTATGCGGTGTTCATCGATTACAATCAGGACGGCGATTTCAGCGATTCGGGCGAAACGGCCTGGACGCGTTCGGCTACGACTACGACGCCTGTCTCGGGTACGATTACGATTCCTGCCACCGCGGCATTGGGCGCTACCCGTATGCGTGTTTCGATGCGTTACAACGCCGTACCGTCGGCTTGCGGATCGTTTACGTACGGACAAGTAGAAGACTATACCGTGAACATTGTATCGGCCGCACGCGAAGCCGAAGAAACCGCTCCGGTTGCGCAACTCAAGATGACCGTTTATCCGAACCCGGTGCAATCTGATGTGCTGTATGTTTCGGATGTCGATCAGGCCACATTCCGCATCTTCAATCTGATGGGACAGGAAGTCGCCAAAGGAACGGTTGAAAATGGCGCGGTCTCGGTAGCCAATGTCAAGCCGGGAACCTATTTGCTCGAAGTAACCGCCAACGGCCAAGTTGCCGCCAAGCGTTTCGTTAGACAATAAACAACACCCCTTCAAAACTGAAAAGCTATCCCGTTTGGGGTAGCTTTTTTTGTTAGGATTGCGTACTTTTAGCGTTCAAAAATCAATTCGAATGAATAAAATAATCGCTTCAACCTTACTCCTGATGAGTGTATCTGCAACAGCCCAAACCACCATGACGCCCGAATTGCTTTGGAAACTCGGCCGCGTGACCGGCCTGGGCATTTCGAAAGACGGCAAAAATGTCGTGTACAAAGTATCGACGCCATCTGTAGCCGACAACAAATCGACCTCCAAGTATTTTACCGTACCGGTTGCGGGCGGGCCATCGGTCGAAGTTGCCGAGCACAAATCGCTGCTCGCCGACAAAAGCCTGTCGCCCGATGGCGCTTATAAAGTTTACCACGAAGAAGTCAAGCTGCAAGATGTGCTCGGGAAAGAGCTGCATCCTGATTTGAAAAAATCGGAAGCGCAAGTCTACAACGCGCTCGATTACCGTCATTGGGACACTTGGAGCGAAGGCAAATACAACCACGTTTTTTACAAGGAAAACAAGGACGGCGCCAAGGGAATCGATCTTTTGAAAGGCGAATTGTTCGATTCGCCAACCAAGCCGTTCGGCGACGAAGCCGATTATTTGTGGGCACCCGACGGCAAAAGCATTTTGTATGTCACCAAGAAAAAATCGGGTACCGAATATGCGCTGAGCACCAACACCGACATTTACCAATACGATCTGGCGACGGGAAAAACCACCAACCGTACCGAAAAGAACCTGGGTTACGACGTGGCGCCGCAATTTTCTCCTGCCGGCGATTTGTCTTGGCTGCAAATGAAGCGCGACGGTTATGAAGCCGACAAGAACGACATCATTGTAAGCCACAAAGGCATCGACATCAATTTGACCGGCGGATGGGATGGCACGGTCGACCGTTTCAAATGGGCGCCCGATGGCCAGAAAGTGTATTTCATTGCGGCTGTGGACGGTACCAAGCAATTGTTTGAAGTGAACTTTCCGGGGCGTACACGCATTGCGGTGACTGTCAAACAGGTGACCAAGGGCGAATTCGACGTCGTGGATCTGGTGGGATTCAGTGGCAATTCAATCATCGTCGCGCGCAACGACATGAACCATGCGTCTGATTTGTACCATTACGATTTGAAGAAAAACACCTGGAAACAGCTCACCGATGTCAACCAATCGAACTACGCCAACGTCGCCATGAGCAAAACCGAACGCCGTTACGTGACCACAACCGATGGCAAAAAAATGCTCGTTTGGGTGGTCCTGCCACCCAATTTTGACGCGACCAAAAAATACCCGACGCTGCTCTATTGTCAAGGCGGTCCGCAATCGCCGCTCACGCAGATGTATTCTTTCCGCTGGAATTTCCAGTTGATGGCCGCGCAAGGGTACATTGTCGTGGCGCCCAACCGCCGCGGGATGCCGGGGCATGGTGTCGAATGGAACGCATCGATCAGCAAGGATTGGGGCGGACAGGTGATGCGCGACTATTTGTCGGCGATTGACGATGTGGCCAAGGAAAGCTATGTAGACAAAAACCGATTGGGTTGTGTAGGACCGAGCTTTGGCGGTTATTCGGTGTTTTATCTGGCGGGCATCCACAACAATCGATTCAAGACGTTCATCTCGCACGACGGTGTGTTCAACCTCAAGAGCATGTACGGTACCACCGAAGAATTGTTCTTCAACAACTGGGACCACGGCGGCGCCTACTGGGAAAAGGACAATGCCGATGCGCAAAAAGCCTACAACGAATTCAACCCGATCAACAACGTCGACAAATGGAACGCGCCGATCTTGATCATCCAGGGCGGCAAAGACTTCCGCGTCCCGATTGGGCAAGCGCAGGAAGCATTTCAGGCGGCACAGTTGCGCGGCATCAAGAGCCGTTTGTTGTATTTCCCCGACGAGAACCATTGGGTGTTGAAACCGCAGAATGCCATTGTCTGGCAGCGCGAGTTTTTCAAATGGCTGAACGAAACGCTCTAACAAATAACAAGAAGCCCGCCAATGGCGGGCTTTTTTAATTCCAGGTGATTTGGTAACAATCGCCTCCGTTGGTTTCAATGACGGTGATCACCAACGGCTGACCGTTGGCCAAAACGGTCCGGATTCGTTTGAAACAGTTTCGGGCGCTTCCGACGCCGCAAATCGTGCAGGATTGCGCGTTGGCCACTGGCGGGCCGTCTGACTCGCCAACGGCAATGTTGTTGGACAATTTGTCCTTGCTGTTCAAGCTGATGCTGATGGACGCTTCATACTTGGCGTAGTTGGTCGATTTGTTGAGCTTTAGCGCTTTGAGCGAGGCGACGGCACCGTTGACATAATCGGCCAGACGCTTTTCGGTTTCGTCCAGGCTCTTGTACTCTTCGGTCGTTACGACACTCACCATTTTACTTTCTTGTCCTACAGACAAATTGGCGGTCAACAGCAGGACCACGATCGACAACATTTTCTTCATGACTTTTAGATTTTAGTTTACGGGAATATTCCCAAGGCTAAACTAGGAAATGCCCAACTGGCTTTATTACAGATTTTCTGCCGATTTTCAATAAACTTTTGCGGGTTGCGTGAGGGATTGAGCAATTGTTTGAGCTCTTTGCGCACGACCGAAACCTCGGGAGTGCGCAAAAGCGAGTGCGAAAGCCCGACGGCGCCCGACAAGCTTGAAAAAGAAGAAAAACACCAGCGCCGGCACGCCCAAAAACAAAAAACCCCACCGTAAAGTGGGGCTTTGATTTATTCGACTTCCTTCATTTGGAAACCTTCCATGAATTTGGTCGTGTAATTGCCGGCGACATAATCCGGTTCGTCCATGAGTTGGCGGTGGAACGGGATGGTGGTCTTGATGCCTTCGATCACGAATTCGTCGAGCGCGCGCTTCATCTTGCTGATGGCCTCCTCGCGGGTTTGCGCCGTCGTGATGAGCTTGGCAATCATCGAATCGTAATTCGGTGGAATCGTGTAGCCCGCGTAAACGTGCGTATCGAGACGGATGCCGTGCCCGCCCGGTGCGTGCAACGTCGTGATTTTGCCCGGTGACGGACGGAAATCGTTGTACGGATCCTCGGCGTTGATACGACATTCGATCGAATGCAGGTTCGGGAAATAATTTTTCCCAGAGATTGGAATGCCTGCGGCTACCAATATTTGTTCGCGGATCAAGTCGTAATCGATGACCTGCTCGGTGATCGGGTGCTCGACCTGGATACGCGTGTTCATTTCCATGAAATAGAAGTTGCGGTGCTTGTCGACCAAGAATTCGACGGTTCCGGCACCTTCATATTTGATGTACTCGGCTGCTTTCACCGCGGCCTCGCCCATTTTGTTGCGGAGTTCGTCGGTCATGAATGGCGACGGGGTTTCCTCGGTGAGTTTTTGGTGACGACGCTGGACAGAGCAATCTCTTTCAGACAAGTGACACGCTTTTCCATACGAATCACCAACCACTTGGATTTCGATGTGGCGCGGTTCTTCGATCAATTTTTCCATGTACATGCCGTCGTTGCCGAATGCGGCGCCTGCTTCCATACGCGCACTCTCCCAGGCTTTTTCAAGTTCCTCGGCTTTCCAGACGGCACGCATACCCTTTCCGCCACCGCCCGCAGTTGCTTTGAGCATCACGGGATAACCCATGTCTTTGGCGATTTTGGCGGCTTGCGCGAACGACTCAAGGATGCCATCGGAACCTGGAACACATGGTACGCCTGCGGCTTTCATGGTCGCTTTGGCCGTGGCCTTATCGCCCATTTTCTCTATCATTTCGGGCGAGGCACCGATGAATTTGATGCCGTGCTCCTGACAAATTTTAGAAAATTTGGCGTTTTCGGACAAGAATCCGTAACCCGGGTGGATCGCGTCGGCGTTGGTGATTTCGGCCGCGGCGATGATGTTGGACATTTTAAGGTAGGACAAATTGCTCGGCGGCGGCCCGATACATACGGCCTCGTCGGCAAACTTCACGTGGAGGCTTTCGGCATCGGCAGTCGAATAAACGGCCACCGTCTTGATGCCCATCTCGCGGCACGTACGGATGACGCGCAATGCGATTTCGCCTCTATTTGCGATTAATATTTTTTTGAACATCTTTAGAAATATTTTAAATTTTAAATGCTAAATTTTAAATTATTACAAACGGTGCCGAAGCGTCCATTTATAATTTATAATTGCTTCGCCAGTTCGAGCAAAGCTCTCGGGCCAAAATTTAAAATAATTAAGAAGGATCTACCAGGAACAACGGTTGGTCGAATTCTACCGGCGACGAGTCGTCTACCAAAATCTTGACGATTTTGCCCGCTACTTCTGATTCGATTTCGTTAAAGAGTTTCATCGCTTCGATCACGCACAGCACATCGCCTTTGGCTACGGTTGAACCTACTTCTACGAACATCGGCTTGTCTGGCGCCGGCTTTCTGTAGAACGTACCGATGATCGGCGATTTGATCGTGATGTATTTGGCATCGTCCGAAGCGGCGGCAGGTGCCGATGGAGCAGCAGGCGCGGCGGCTGGTGCCGATGGGGCAGCAGGAGCGGCTTGCGGCAAGGCCTGTACCGGTGCTTGCTGTACATATGTGATGTCTGGCGAGTTGCCTTCGAGTGTCGTACGGATGGTAACCTTGACATTGTCCATCTCGAGCTTGACCTCGGCCACGCCCGTATTGGACACGAATTTAATCAGGTTTTGAATCTCTTTTAAATCCATAATTATTTGTTTTTATCGTTTAGTTATAGTTTGTTGTAAGCCCATTTGAGGTAAATCGAACCCCAGGTAAATCCGCCGCCAAAGGCTGCAAAAATCAGGTTGTCGCCTTTTTTGAATTTGTGCTCGAAATCGGCCAGCAACAACGGAAGCGTGCCCGAAGTCGTATTGCCGTACTTTTCGATGTTCACCAGCACTTTGTCGTCATCGAGTTCCATGCGCTGCGCCGTGGCGTCGATGATGCGTCGGTTGGCCTGGTGTGCGATGAGCCAATCGACATCGTCCTTGGTCAAATCGTTCTTTTTCATGATCTTCTCGCTCACATCGGCCATGCCGGTCACCGCATATTTGAACACGGTTTTGCCGTCCTGGAACACATAGTGTTGGCGGTTTTCGACGGTTTCCTTAGACGCCGGAAGGATCGATCCGCCCGCGTCGATTTTGAGGTATTCGCGGCCAATGCCGTCGCTGCGCAGGATTTCGTCGATGACGCCAAGCCCTTCGAAATTGGGTTCAAAGAGAACCGCGCCAGCGCCATCTCCAAAGATGATGCACGTGGCGCGGTCTGTATAGTCGATGATGGATGACATTTTATCGGCACCGATCAAGAGTACTTTTTTGTATTTGCCCGACTGGATAAACGCCGAAGCCGTAGACATACCGTACAAAAATCCCGAACAAGCGGCCTGCAAATCATAGGCAAAAGCGTTGACGGCGCCAAGCTGTGTGGCTACGTAAACGGCCGTTGCGGCTACCGGCATGTCGGGTGTGGTGGTGGCCACCAATACCAAATCGATTTCGGCCGGGTCAAGACCGCTTTTTTTGATCAAATCTTCGCCTGCTTTGATCGCGAGATACGACGTTCCGAGCTTGTCGCCTTTGAGAATGCGACGTTCCTTGATTCCGGTACGCGTCGTGATCCATTCGTCGTTGGTGTCTACCATTGTTTCGAGCAATTTATTAGAGAGCACGAAATCAGGCACATAGGCCCCCACAGCAGTAATAGCGGCTGTAATTGTATTCATATTCTTGAGTTATTGTTCCACCCGAAACAAGGTACTTCGTAAAGAGGTGGAATTTACAAAAAATTCTAAAACTATGGTTTAGAATCGCTTTTTATTTCCAACATCCCGCAACAAAAAAACTCCCACAGCAAGTGAGAGTTCAGTTGTTCTTTATCGTGCAGTATTAGGCAACGGCAGCAGGCGATTTGTCGATAACGACTTGTCCTCTGTAATACATTTTGCCTTCGTGCCAGTATGCTCTGTGGTACAAGTGTGCCTCTCCAGTTACTGGGCAAGTTGCGATGGTAGCAACGGTTGCTTTGTAATGCGTTCTTCTCTTATCTCTTCTGGTTTTGGAGACTTTTCTTTTAGGATGTGCCATTTTATTCTATTATTTATCCGTTAATAGTTTTTTTAATTGGTCCCAACGCGGGTCCGTTTCTTCTTGTTTTTCTTCTTTTTTGTGGTCTTTGACCGACAGTTCCTTGAGCTTGTCGAGCGCCGCCGATTGCAGCGTCCCGTCTTTGATTCCCGGATGCACCTTTTTGAGCGGGATGGACAACGCAATCAGTTCATAGACGTACTGCTTGATGTCGATCTGGTGCTCGCCATGGGGCAAAATCAGCAACTCTTCGTTGTCGTTGTTGAATTCGTCTCCGAACTGCACGACCAGTTTGATTTTTCCTTTGACAGGCAAATCAAACATCTCGCCGGTCAAATCGCACGGAACATGAACCGTCCCCGCGTGTTTGAATGCCAACTCGAGCATCGTACTTTTTTTCTCAAGAACTACATGGACTTTGATGTCTGCGCTTTCAAATTCGTCAAAATCAAAGTCGTCAAAGAACGCTTTTGTAACCTGATAATCAAATTGGTGTTTGCCTTGTTTTAATCCCACGAAAGGAATTAAAAATTCATTCGTTACTTTCATCACACAACAATTTGTCCCGATGTTTCGGGAGTGCAAAGATAAAAAATTATTGTACAAACAAAACGGTTGGCCTTATTTTTTATCGATTATTTTTTTCTTCGCGCTTTTCCTTGACTTTCATCGGGTTGGCGCTCATTTCGGCATACTGGTTTCGCGCATTGTAGATGTCAATGGCCAAGTACACCGCCTCTTGAAAAGACTGCGCATCGGCAACACCTTTGCCCGCAATGTCATAGGCCGTGCCGTGGTCGGGCGACGTCCTGATCTTGTCGAGCCCTGCCGTATAATTCACGCCCTTGCCAAAAGACAACGTCTTGAACGGGATCAAACCCTGGTCGTGATAGGTCGCGATGATGGCGTCGTATTTTTCGTACTGCCCGCTGCCAAAAAAACCATCGGCCGGAAACGGACCAAACGCCAACGTCCCCTTGTCGAACAATTTTTTGATCGCGGGTTTGATGATGTCCTGCTCTTCCTTGCCGATCACGCCGTTGTCTCCGCTGTGCGGGTTCAGGCCCAACACCGCAATCTTGGGTTTGTTGATGCTGAAATCCTGCACCAGTGTTTTTCTGACGGTCTCGATTTTTTGTGCGATCAATGCCGGTGTCAGGTGTTTCGATACCTCGTTCACCGGGACGTGGTCGGTAAGCAAGCCAACGCGCAGGTTGTCTTGTACCATCAGCATGAGCGCGTTGCCTTCGAGTTCCTGGTTCAAATAATCGGTGTGCCCCGGGAATTTGAATTCATCGGATTGGATGTTGTATTTGTTGATGGGTGCCGTCACGAGCACATCTACCGCACCCTCCTTGAGTGCCTGCGTAGCGGCCACGAACGATTTGATGGCGTAGCTTCCGACGGCATCGTCGTTGGCGCCAAAATTCAAATCGACGTTTTCGCGCCACACGTTCAGCACGTTGATCTTGCCCGTGATGATTTGGTCGAGATGGTCTATCCCGTGCAGGTTGGCCGTAGATTCGAACGTTTTCTTGACGAACGAAAGGATCTTGACATTCGCAAAAATGACCGGCGTACACAACTCGAGCATGCGCGAATCCTCGAAAGTCTTGAGCACCACTTCAGGGCCGATGCCATTGAGGTCTCCGATTGAAATGCCAACGATAATATTTTCTGCTTTTTTCATTTGCGTGACGGCCAATTTGGCTAATTTTGAAGTGCAAATTTAATAAAATATACCAATGTTTACAGGAATAATCGAAACACTGGGCACGGTAAAACAATTGGTACATGAGGCCGACAACCTTCACCTGACCATCGATTCTTTGATCACAGGCGAACTCAAGATCGACCAAAGCGTGTCGCACAACGGCGTGTGCTTGACCGTGGTAGACCTCAACGGCAGCCAGTATACGGTAACCGCCATACGCGAAACATTGGACAAGACCAACTTGAGTGACTGGAAAGTAGGCGATGCGGTCAACCTCGAGCGCGCCATGAAACTCGGCGACCGGCTCGACGGCCATATCGTGCAGGGCCACGTCGACCAAACGGGCGTATGTACGCGGATCGAAAATGCCAACGGAAGCTTTTACTACACCTTTGCATACGATGCCTCGACGCACAACCTTACGATAGAGAAAGGATCGATTACCGTCAACGGCGTCAGCCTGACGGTAGTAGACTCACAAGCGAGCCATTTTAGCGTGGCGATCATCCCTTATACGTATGAGCACACCAACTTCAAGGATTTTAAAGTGGGCACAAGGGTCAATCTGGAGTTTGATGTGATCGGAAAATACGTTTCGCGGCTCAACGCCTTGAGGATATAAAAAAAGAAAACTCCGGTTTAAGCCGGAGTTTTTTTATGGTTCTTGTATTGGTATACTTTGTAAAGGCCGTAGGAGATTGCTGCAACGAATAACAAAACGACACCTCCGTCCACAGGTAATCCTGGTGGTGGCGGTACTTGGGGTGGTGGCGGTCCGGTAGGTCCGGCAAACGCGAAACTTGAAAAAAGTAGCGCCAAACCACAAAAATTTTTATTCGGGACAATTCTCATAGGGTGTAAAAATAAATAAAAAATCTATTTAACAAAATTTTTTGTTTGTTAATTCCAAATTTCTAAACCGACTGCAAAAATACGACTTCCAGCCAAAATTCCTAATCCAAACGGTTATATTAACGTAAAATTGAGCACTTTAGTTTTTGTTCGTCAAAAATTACGCACCATTTACCGCCATCGCCGATAAAAAAAGACTTCCTTATTTAGAAAGCCTTCAAATAGTGTGGTCCCACTTGGGCTCGAACCAAGGACCACCTGATTATGAGTCAGGTGCTCTAACCAACTGAGCTATAGGACCGGTTAAAGAGGATGCAATAATACTACTATTTTTGCATTGCGCCAAATGTTCGCGGGTTTTTCGACTACCGAATTTCCTGGCACAATTCAATCAGCACGCCGTTGGTGGTCTTGGGATGCAGGAATGCCACAAGCTTGTTGTCGGCGCCTTTTTTGGGCGTTTCGTTCAGGACGGTGAACCCTTCGGATTTTAGTCGGGCGATTTCGGCAACGATGTCCTCGACGTCGAAGGCGATGTGGTGGATGCCTTCGCCTTTTTTCTCTAGGAATTTTGCAATCGGGCTGTCGGGACTGGTTGCTTCGAGCAGTTCGATTTTGTTGGGACCGTTCTGGAAGAACGAAGTTTTGACGCCTTCGCTCGCGACTTCCTCCATTTTATACGCCGGCGCGCCGAAGAGCTTGGCGAAAACTTCATTCGATACCTCGAGGCTATTGACCGCGATGCCGATGTGTTCGATTTTTCTCATGGATGTTGATTTGCCGCAAAGTTCGCAAAGTTTTTCCCAAAGACTTCAAAGTTTGGATTTATTTCATGCGAACCAAAATGCCCTAGCCCTGATAGCAGCGGCATCCTTTCACGTAGCGTAGCGAAGTGAAAGATAGAGCGGATAGCAGGTTCCCGGCTCCAAAAAATCGAACCCAACGTCAACATCGTTCAGACTTTTGACATTCGACGTTCGACTATAATTCGTACTTTTGCCCCATGGAAACGAACAGACAAAAGAAAATCGGCGCGCTATTGCAAAAAGACCTGGTCGATATTTTGCAAGGCGAAATACGCAAGAACAACATCTCGAATCTCGTGATTTCGGTGTCTAAGGTGAGCGTCACCACCGATTTGTCGATTGCGGGCGTACACCTGAGCATTTTCCCGCAGGACAAAGCCGCCGAAACGCTGGCCGCGATCAAGTCGAACGGGCCGCTGATCAAGCACGACCTCGCGCAACGCGTCAAATTGCAACTGCGCAAGGTGCCCAACCTTAACTTTTACCTGGACGATTCGCTCGATTATATCGAAAAAATCGACAACGCGCTCAAAGGCACCGAAAACCCGATCGAGAACCGCGATTTGCTCGAACGCCGCAAAAAATCGTAGTGAACTTCCCGTTCTACATAGCCGGCCGCTACCTGCGCAGCAAAAGCACCAACAATGCGATCAACATCATCAACCGCATTTCGTCGGTGGGCATTGTGGTCGGGTCGATGGCGTTGTTTGTTGTGTTGTCGGTTTTTAGCGGGCTGCGCGATTTTAGCCTGTCGTTCAGCAACGACTTTGATCCCGATTTGAAAGTAGGCCCAAAAAGCGGCAAGTCGTTTTTGGTTTCGACAGACCAGGAGCAAAAATTACATCAAATTCAAGGCATCGACCACCAAACCAAGATCATCGAAGAACGCGTGTTGTTTGTCTTTGATGGCAAGGAACAAGTGGCATATCTCAAAGGCGTCGATTCGATTTTTTCCAAAGTCAACGACATCACCAAAATCATTTACCAGGGCGATTGGCTCGAACCCAACACCTCTCAGGTGGTCATTGGCAACGGTACCTCGCAAAAACTCTCGCTCGGGCTTATGGATTTTAACCATCCGTTCGAAGTATACGTCCCCAAACCCGGCACGGGAACCATCGAACGTCCCGAAGACGCGTTCAACCAATTCACGTTGGCACCCGTTGGGATTTATGCGCTGAGCGAAGAGCTCGACGACAAGTTTGTGTTTTGCGAATTGCGGCTGGCCCAAGCGCTGCTCGAGTTCAAAACCAACCAAATCTCGGGCATCGAAATCAAACTCAAACCCGGCGTGGACGAACAAACCGTACGTGCATCGCTTGCAAAAATTTTCCCCGATCAAATCGAGGTCAAGAACCGCGCGCAGCTCAACGACAGTTTGTACAAAATGCTCAACACAGAAAATGTGGCCATTTACCTGATCTTTACGCTGGTGATTATTTTGGTTTTGTTCGCGTTTTCGGGGTCGATTTTTATGGTGATCATCGACAAACAGCAAAACCTCAAGACACTCTACAATCTGGGCGCCGAAATGGCCGATCTGCGTCGCATTTTTCTACTACAAGGCACGTTGGTTTGCGTCATTGGCGGGTTGTTCGGGCTGTTGCTCGGATCGATCATTGTATTGGTGCAGCAACAATTCCAGCTTATCATGATCACGCCCAGCCTGGCCTATCCCGTGGTCTATTCCTGGCAAAACGTGCTGGTTGTTTTTGCCACGATCGTTTCGCTTGGCTTTATCGCGTCGTGGATTGCGTCGAGCCGCGTGAGCAAGAAATTGATGGAGTGATTTGGCGTTCGGCCACTATTGCAGCTTGCCCTCTCGATGCTTCGGCACCAATGCAATTGAACCGCAATCTGGTTTACGATACAAACTGATAGTCGGCAAACGCCTGTGAAATTTCATCAAAGGCCGCATACAACCCTTGTGCATTGTCTATCGTGACCAATTTCTGTCGGTATTCCTTGAAGTTGTGAATGCCCTTGAAGTAATTGGTGTAATGACGTCGCGTTTCTACAATGCCCACCCATTCGCCTTTCCATTCCATCGCCCACGTCAAATGATTGCGCGCGGCTTCGATACGGTCCTGCATGGTCGGGGCGGATAGTTTTTCGCCTGTCTTGAAATAATGCTTGATTTCGTTGAAAATCCACGGATAGCCAATTGCGGCGCGCCCGATCATGATGCCGTCGACGCCATAGCGGTTTTTGTACTCGAGGGCCTTTTCGGGCGAATCGACATCGCCGTTGCCAAAAATCGGCATGGTGATGCGCGGGTTGTTCTTGACACGCGCGATGTGCGACCAATCGGCTTCGCCTTTGTAGAGTTGCGCGCGCGTACGCCCATGGATCGACAAGGCTTTGACACCTATGTCCTGCAAACGTTCGGCTACCTCATCGATGTTGATCGAGTCGTCGTCCCAGCCCAGGCGTGTTTTTACGGTCACTGGTAAATTGGTCCCGTCGATGACGGCCTTGGTGAGCCGCACCATCAAGTCGACGTCTTTCAACACGGCAGCACCCGCGCCTTTGCAAACGACTTTTTTGACCGGGCATCCGAAATTGATGTCGATCAAATCTGGATTTACCGCCGATACAATTTTAGACGACATCGCCATCGCCTCTTCGTCGCCACCAAAAATCTGGATACCAACGGGGCGTTCGTAATCAAAAATATCGAGCTTTTGCCTGCTTTTGATCGCGTCGCGGATCAATCCTTCGGACGAGATGAATTCCGAAAACATCAAATCGGCGCCGTGCGTCTTACACAGGCGTCGGAATGGCGGATCACTCACGTCCTCCATGGGTGCAAGCAAGAGCGGGAATTCTGGAAGTTCGATGTTGCCGATTTTGACCATGGCGCAAAGGTACGATTTAAAGTCAAATGTCGAAAACCGAAAGTGGATTGGGCTTACGCGGATCCTGACGCATCGAATACAACAGACTCCCAAGTGGCGCTAACAGCCCGACGACGCACGAAACTTGTACTTTTGATTAGCCCCTGTGTATAAAGGCAACATTTAACAAAATATACAGATTTTCTGTAGCGCAGATTGGCCGCCGTTTCGTAGGGATAAACCCTATTTCCCCTACCCTATTGGGTAGAAAATACAAAATTTTTCGATACCGTAGACACAGAAAAACTATACTTTTTCAAGCGCCGCAATCTAAATATCAACCGTTCTTCGTGAAGTCCCAACACCCTAGGAGGCGGGCGTCGCGGTGCAGCCGATATCCCCGCGTCGTCTGAAAAATTCATCTGGAACGGGCGCACACCCTAAATCAATGCGTCCGGTGATCAAAAAAATGAATCGGTTTTCGGCTCATCGGATTAAAGACGAGTTGGTTCAGAATGGCGTTTGATGTGAAGACAATCTTGGGCGTCACACGCAATTTCGCTTGAAAATGCTCCTTGATCTCGCGCAAAAATATTTCCGATTCTTGCTTGACCGCGAGCTTGATGACGATTTCGTCGGTGCCCAAATCGTTCGTATAGATCTCGATGATGTGGTTCTCGATGTTCGAAAAACCACTCAACACGTCGGTCATCGCGGGCGGGTACAACGTCGTGCCTTTGTATTTGATCATCTGTTGCTTGCGTCCGATCACGGGGCCAACGCGCAACGTATTGCGGCCACACGCGCACGGCTCATGGTGCAATTTGACGATGTCGCCTGTCTTGAAGCGCACCAAAGGCATGGCCTCGATGCCTAGCGTCGTAAAGGTGAGTTCGCCGGGCTCGCTATCTTGAACGGGTTGGTTGTTGTCATCCAACGTTTCGACGACAATGAGTTCAGGGTGGTGGTGGCCGCCAATCGCATGTTCACATTCGGTAAAGGCCGTGCTCATTTCGGTCGAGGCGTAGGTCGAATAGAGTTTGATGTCCCACTTCTCGGTGATCTTCTTCGACAGCGTGCTGAGCGAGAAATCCTGGTTGCGCAACGCCTCGCCTATGCAAATGGCGCCTTTGATACCTGAATTTTTGTAGTCGATGCCGCGCTGTTCTGCAAATTCGATCATTTTCAGAAGAAACGATGGCACCGTAATCAAATGCGAGGGTTGGTACTTGCGGATCGAATCCCATTGCAGTTCGGGAATCCCAGCGCCGACGCGGACGACGCCCACCTTCATCTTGCGCAATCCGAGGAAATAAGCCAGCCCGGCCATGAATCGGCGGTCCATCGTCGTCATCAACTGGACGATATCGCCCGGTTTGATGCCTGCGCAGTCGAACGAAATCGCTTCATTGTAGGCCAGTCGGTCCAAGTCGTTGTCGGTCATGCCAAAAGTGACCGGATCGCCCAACGTGCCCGACGTGGTCGCGTAATCGATGATTTGATGGCGCGGGACGCACAAAAAATCGTCGTTGAATTGCTGTAAATCGGCCTTGGTCGTGACCGGCAGCTTTTGCAAGTCTTCGAGCGTTCGGATGTCCGAAACCGAAATTCCCGCATCGGCAAATCTTTTTTGATAAAATGGCGAATGCGATTGCACATAGGCCAACGTCTCGCGCAATTTTGCTTCTTGAAAAGCCTTGATTTCTGACAGCGGTGCAGTTTCTATGGTGGGAATCATCGTAATTTCTTGTTGATTTTGCGCAGCATTTTCTCCATTTCCTTTTTGGCCGGAAGCGTCGTGATTTCCTTGGTCAGCGCCTGCTCAAGTTCAGGTTTGGCCGCTGCGTAATCCTTGTTTTCAAAATGGAATTTTCCGGGTTTGAAATAAACGATCCAAAAATCCGGGTTCAAAGATTGGTAATTTTTGACAAAATCGGCGGTCATTCCGGTTTTATTTTGAAGCATCTGGTCCATCTTTCGGTCTTCGATACGAAACTGCTCATAGTTTTTATAGGCCTGGGTTTGCAGGAACGGATCGGCAGGAATGTCACGATCGGTTTGCGCCATCGAACTTCCGGCCGCGCGATCGGCGCCAAAGACCTTATTCAAATCATAGCACACAAATTCGCCCATTTGATACGGATTGGCCGAAACCCAAACCAATTTTTCTTCGGGTTTAAAAATCACACCGTGGTGCGCGAGCAGTTGGTTCAGCGCCTTTTCATTGCCATAGCCGATGGCTTTTTCGTCCAGACCTTCGCGGTCGCGCAGGATTTTCGCGGCGATTTCGGGATTGATTTTCGGATGTTCCTCGAACTCCTCGATCAATTTATCGTAACGGTATTGCGAATGGCTGTTCTCGATTTGGTACAAATTGCGTTTGTCGTCTTTGAGCGCATCGCTTTGGAAATGATTCGAACACAAAAGTTGGTTGCTGTTGGGCACCTCGTACACGCCAAAATTATCAGGTGCTACTTCAATCAAAGCAGCCTTTTGGTCCTTTGCGCTGCCCACCATGATCGATTCAGAAACAAATACCTCGCGCTTTTTGGCGATGGCAACGGCCTCGTCGATTGTGGTCGCGTATTGCAAAATCTCACGTGTCAGGATCGAAATCGGTGTCTTGGCAACAAGCGGGATTTTCGACTTCCCGGCATTGATTGTAACGGTGAGCCCCGCATTGTTCATACCCGAAACCGCACCCATCATGCCGGGCCACGTGACCATCATGAACGGATTTCCTTTGTCGGGTTTGACAAACGCAACCACTTTGTCCTTGGCAAAATCATCGCCCGCATAAAAATCGAAATTGCGTCCCAAAATCAAACCGCCATCTTCCGATTTGTCGCCCCAGGCCGCAAACGACGAACAGCCGACCAGGGCCAAATCCTGCATCGCGTGCCCAATGTCGTGCGCGCCATGCAGGTACAACCCGCGCAAATAAGGCGGCGCGATAAAGTCGTAGTCGTGCGAACTGTATTGCGAGAGCCCGTAAATTTCGGTTTTGTATTCTTCGGGAACGTTCAGGTACAATTTGCGGTTGTACCAAGTCAGCAACTTCCGAAGCCATTTTTGTTTGGATTTCGAGGGCACGAGTTCCTTTACTTTTGAAAAAAACACGCGTTCCTGCTTTTTCAAGAGCGAATCTTCCAAGGCGCCGGTCACCAGCCCTATTTGCAGCGGATCGCCCGCAACGTACAATTCCCAAAGGCCTTGGCTGTTTTTCAAAAGCGTGTTTTTTCCCGACGAAAAATAGTTTTCGCTGTGTCTTTGGACTTTCGGGACCGATGGGTCGTAGCCTTCCGTCTGCGGTTGGTGGCGCAACGATTTGGATGTCCCGCAAGACACCAGCAACAACAGCGCAATGATTGTCATCCCTTTTTTCATGGCGCCGCTTGATTGATTTTGTTGACCAAATATGCTTTGCCGAGGATTTCGCAGCAAGTCGCTACGGCACCGATCGTAACGCCCAAAACCCCATGAATGCTTACGCTTTGCCCTACCAGATACAAATTGTCGAGTTTGGTTTTACTGGGTACAAAAGTGCGCATCGGATCGTTCGCATCGCGTACATAGCCGTACATGCTGCCGTGGTGCGACCCGATGTAGTCGCGGTACGACAGCGGCGTAGAGGTATGCATCGACTGGATGCAGCTGCGGATGTTCGGAAATTTTTTCTCGACTTCGGCCAACAGGATTTCGGCCTTGCGGTTTTTGAATTGCTCGTACGTTTCGCCCCGGTCGCCTTTTTCGGCCGTGGTGTTAAAGGTACCGGCCCAATGCGCGACATCGGCATATTTCATATAGGTCAAAATCGTCATGCCATCGGCAAAGGTCTCCGATTTGTGCGTCGCATTCATAGACACCATATAATGTTTGGGCCAGTTGTGCTCGTCGTAGTCTTGCGCTGTCCAAACCGCATCCACATTTTTGAAATGGTAGTCGTTGCGGTTGATGTACGGGAAACTATCGGGTTTGAAGACGAGGTACAAACTGAACGCCGAAATCACATCGTCGAGATTTTTCACACGTTCGTAAAACGGCTTTCTAAAATGTTCCTTCCCAACCAAGTCGAGCAGCGTTTTGAGTTCGATGTTCGACAAAAACAAATCGGCCGTCACGGTAGATCCGTCCTTGATTTGCGCCGATCGGATTCGGTTTTCGATCACTTCAAGCCCCACGACTTCATGGTATTTGTAAACCTCGGCACCATGCTCGCGCAACTGCTTGATGAACTGCTTGGTGATCTGGCTCCCGCCATTGATACACCGCCAAGCGCTTTGGATGTACGAATTCACCGAAAGCGCGTGCACATAAAACGGCGACTTTTCGGGCATGCCCGCATACAGGAAATTCGAACCGGCCAACACCGCCGCGAGTTTCTTATCGGGCACGATCGATTCGATGGTTTGCTTGGCGTTTTGTGCTAGGATCTTGGTGTCGTATTGTCCTTCGGCCTGCAAGTTGTAGAGCGGAAACGCATCGCAGGTTTCGGTCAGTTTTTGCAGGTAATTTTCGATGGACGAATGTTCTTCGGGGAAATATTTCGACAATTGTTCGGCAAAATTCCGATAGCCTTGCGCATGCGGAAACGCCTCCTGCTCGTCTTCGAACGAAATGACATCGAATGCGTCCTCGTCCATTTTCTTGAGATGCAACCCGTTAATGATGCCGAGGTATTTGAAATAACGGTACAAATTCTGTCCTTCCTCCAACCCGCCGATATAATGGATGCCCGTGTCGAAAATCGTCTTATCGCGCACAAACGTTTGCAAATTCCCGCCGTACTGGTTGTTCTTTTCGAGCACACAAACACGTCGGCCCTCCTTGGCCAGGATCAATGCCGAGACCAATCCGCCGAGACCGCTGCCAATGACCACCACGTCGTAATGCGCCTTCATGATTTTCGGGTTAAAACGGTGAACGACGGGTGCTCGTAAACGCTTTCGTAGCCCATGATTACAAGCTGCGATACTATCTCGGGCGATTGCCATACGACAACTTTGTTCGGCAAATCGGCGACCAGGTCAAAGTCGCGCGGCGTCGAAATGAGCAACACGTCAAAAGTTTGCCCGATGGTTTCGGAAAGCGAATCGACATAACGCAAATGTCTTTTCCCCGCAATGTAATTGGTTTTGGCCACAGCGCGCTTTTCCCCGTCGCCGATGAACGACGTTACTTTGCGCGTGGGTTCCTGCAACGTCAAATACACATCCAACTGACCGAAGTCGTCGGCCATGTGCAGGATCTTGTCTTTTTCGCCCAGCCATCGGTTGAGTTCGAAATAGCTGTCGAGATTGGCCTTGACGTCTTTCTTGACAGCCGATACCACAGGCCATTCCTTGTAGTCGAAACTGTAGAGCAGCATTTTTTTGAAGTAGTCCGGCCCTTCGATACGGCGTCTGATTTGTTTGAACTCGCTTCGGAAAAAAGTGTTGATTTTCTTGGTCCGTTCGACATAATCACCGCCAAAACGCGCGTCGTCGATGCCAATGCGTTCGAGCACGTCTACGGTAATCGATCCGTCGTAAATGATGAAATCGCCCTTGGGCAACGTCTCTGAATTCCCATGGATGGTAATCGGCAAAATATCGAGTTGGAATTGTTCGGCCAAAAAGAAAGCGCCTTTGTGAAAACGGTGGATGTGGTTGCTCATCGACCGCGTCCCTTCGGGGAACACCACCAGCGAAAACCCTTGCTCGACTTTTTTGCGCAAATGCTCGACGCCTTCTTCGATGCCGGCCGATACGGGATAAAAACCGGCCGCACGAACCGCCGGACCAAACACGGGCGAGTTGTACACCCAGTCGTTCACCAGATAAATCATGCGGTGCGTAACCATGCCCAAGGCCAGTGTATCGAGAAACGACGTGTGGTTGGCGATGATCACTGCGGGTTTCTCAAACGTCTCGCCGCGCGGGTTGTTGACCTTTTTCTTGACAAAAAGATTCGTATACAGCACCGACGCGATGAATTTGGCCATGATCCACTTGAAAGCCAGCAGCTTTTTCTTTGGGTTTGCAGGAACAATCCTGACCAGCAAACTCAAGACCGATGTCAAGGCGCCGCCCAGCCCATAATAGGTAAACGACACCATACTGTGCGCAAAAGTCAAAATCCCGAACGGCGGATTGCCTTTTTCGGTGCGGCCCGAAATCACGGCCCTGAACAACAACGGATAAAAGATAAAAGTCACCACAAGCGCCGCCAAAACGCCCACGAGCGAAATGGCCGATATCGACTTCAACGCCGGATGTTTTGCAAAAACCAACGCGCCGATGCCCAAAATAGTCGTGATGACCGCAAGGATGATCGACGTGCGGTAAATGGCCAGCTCGTTTTGCCCGTTGGTGTGTTGTTTTTGTAACGCGCTGGTCATAAAAATGCTAAAATCGACGCCATGCCCAAACACCAGCGTACATACGATCATGCTAAAAATGTTGAACTGGATGTCGAACATACCCATGATACCTGCCGTCACGATGGCCGTCACCACAATGGGCACGGTGGCGACGAGCACCAATTCGATGCGCCTGAAAAAAAAGAAAAGCACCAACACCACCGCCAAAAAAGAATAATTGACCAGTCGGTTGAAATCGACCTTGAGGTTGCCCAAAAACGTTTCGTTCATTTGCTGACGGTCGATGGCCAGCACATTGGGCTTGTGCGCGATGCGTTGCACCAGGGCGTTGCGTTGGGCGTCCGATACCTTGACCAACGTCGAGATGGTGTAAAAACCGTTTTTTTGCGCGAGGAACTCCTGCAGTTGCATGGCCGGCAATTCCTTAAATGCGGTTGTCGGAATGGGTTGGAACGGCGTGTCGAGACGGTCAAAAAAACGTTGGTAGGTGTTGGGTTTGAATCCCAATTGCGCGCCTTCTGCCACCAGCGCATTGGTGACGCTTTGTTTCTTTTGCGCATCCCAGAATTGTTGCCAACGGTCGATTTTTTGTTGCTGTTCGGCTTGCGATGAGACGATTCCGCCGATCGAGCTGAAATTGAGCAGCTTTCCCGTTTCTTTTTGGCCTTTGAGTTCGGCAAACAAACGGCGGTTTATGTCGAGTACCGAATCCAGACTGTTCCCGTAAGCGGCAAGATAAATCGATTTGGAGGTCAGGTTTGTGTTTTGCTCGAGCTCCTTTTCGGCAGCCTTGATGTCGGGCGGTACAAAATTGAGTTGCGACAAATCGTTGTTGAACGAGACCTTGTCGTACGTAAAAAAGCAAGCGACGATGACCGCCAGACAGCCGCCGATCAGCCACTTGTTCTTGTGGAACGAAAAACCTGCGAAACGGTCGATCCAATTGCGTTGGTGGCCAAAATTATCTTGCTTGGGACGGTACAAATGCGGCACGAACACCAACGAAAACACCGCAGACGACAGCGTAATCGAAGCCGCGAAAATCCCCAAATCCTGCAAGGCATCCGAATGTACGAACAGCAAACATAAAAACGCGATGGCCGTGGTCGACGAGCTCATGATGAGCGGCATGGTGATGTCCTTGTACAGCGTCTTGACGTCGGAATTGTGTTTGTAATGCGTCAGGATGTGCAGCGAATAATCGATCGTAATCCCAATCAAAATCGATCCGATGCCCAACGAAATGGCCGAAATGGTACCCTTGAGCACATACAACAACGCCACCGAGAACAGCGCTCCGAACAACGTCGGCAAAAAGATGATCAGCGGGATAAAAATCCTGCGGTAAAACAAAATCAGGATCAGCATGAGCGCGGTCATCGCGATCGAGGTCGACCAAATGATGTCGCTCTTGATTTGTTTGGCGTTGGCCACGGCAATCAGCGCCGATCCAAAATAGTTCGCCTGCGCTTTGCCTTTGAATTGTGCGTTGAGATGGTCGCGTATGGCGTAAAGCTTTTCTGCAAACAGCGTATTCTGCTCGGTTTCCGAAGACGCAAACTTGGGCGACAAGAACAACAACAACTTCTTCTTGTCGTTGGTCACGACATAACCGTTCTCGAGTGCAAACTCGTCGCCAATGTTGAGCTGTTGCAATTTCTTGAGACCAATCAGCGAAAGACCCAGCGGATCATGCAAAATAAAATCGCGTGTCACGATGCCCGAAGGCGACATCAGCGATTTATAATTCCCCTGGACGGCTGCCGCCACGCTGTCGCGCGACAATTTCGCGTTTATGGTTTTGTAGTCTTCCTCATCCAAAAACAGCGGGAGATTGGCTTGCACGAAGTCCATCGTTTGGGCGATGTTGTCTTCGTCTACACGTCCTTGGATGCCGTTGATGTACGGCGCACATTGCACCTGTGTGCTGTCGACAAACGCCTCGGCATAGGCGGTCAAATCGTCGACGGTCGCGTCGCCCGTGGCGTGGATCGTAACGGTGATCTTGTCGGCAAAATTAACCTGACGGAAAACCTTGGTGGCCACGTCGGCATTTTGGCTGGTAGGGATGAGTTTGGTGATGTCTTCGCTAAAGCGGATACGGCTCGCGAGCAACCCGAGCACCAACAACAACGCAGCAAATATTCCAACAGACAAGACTTTGTTCCTGTCTACAAAGGAATGGATGGCATAAAAGAGTCGGTGCATTTTATTTTTTATGCCTAAATGTACTAAAAAATGTCAGCAACAAATAACCCGCCGTCCCAAAAATTACGGCCGCGATTGTCGCCAAAACAAAACTCCCGATCAGGTATTGCAGCAGATTTTCCTGTAGCGCGGCCCAAGTAAACGCATCGGGCATGACGGTTTGCTGCCCGGTAAAAAGGCCGCCGATCTTGAGCGAACCGTAGACCAACAGCGGGATCATGGGCGGTATGCTCACATTCGAAAAACCCCATGCGATCGATTTGTTGAGCCTGAACAACACGGCCAGGAACAATACCAAAACCGTATGCAATCCCCACAACGGACTGATGCCTATGAACACGCCCAACGCAATCGACAATGCCTTGGTACGCGGCGAATCGTTGCTTTCCAGGATGTTCTCTAGAAAAAATCTTTTGAATCCTTTTTTTTGGATGTTGCGCAACAGATCACGTGGCTTGATGTACAGCAACGCGATGGTGACCAAAACGGTGTTGAGGATGCTGATGCGCGTAAAATCCTTGAACGGCCTGAAATGCGACACACGTTCGCTCGGATCATACAACACTTCGATCGGGATGTTGCGCACCGGCACGCCTTTCCAGGCCGAACGCACGATGACTTCAATCTCGAACTCGAACTTGTTGGTCATATATTTTTGGGGCATCAACCGAAGCGGATAAAGCCTGAAACCCGATTGCGTATCGGTAAGCCTTATGCCCGTTTCGAACCAAAACCAAAAGTTCGAAAATTTGTTGCCAAAGCTGCTCTTGCCCGGTACGCTTTCGTGTGCCATGTTGCGGCTTCCGATGATCAGCGCGGGCCCGTCGGTTTGGATCGATGCGAGAAAAGCTGGGATGTCGGAGGCAAAATGCTGCCCGTCTGAATCAATCGTCAGCGCATAATCGTAACCCAGTTCGAGCGCCTTTTTGAAACCCTCGCGCAAGGCCTTGCCTTTTCCCTGGTTTTGTGGAAAATGGATTTGCGTAATTTGTGGATAATTGGCGAGAATTTCGGGAGTCGAATCGGTCGAACCGTCGTTCACGACAATGATATCGCCGGTTTGTTGCAACACCGAATCGAGTACGCGACGCAACGTTTTGTGGTTGTTGTACGTGGGTACAATCACACAGTAACGGGGCGCGGTTTCAGACACAGGTGGTTGCATGCACTAGTTGAGCGCTTTTTTCTCGGCGGCGGTAAAGCTCTTGGATTGTTGGATAAACTTGCGGATGTATTCCTTCAAGTCGCCCGCTTCCTCGTAGTTCTTGAGGATGAGCGCCTTGTCTTTCTTTTTGTGTTCGCGGTAATTGACGATGCGCGGTACGCTTTCCTGCACGCTCAGTCGGATCATACGGATTTCGATGTTCTCTGGTTCGGCGGCCGCGGCGGCATCGATGAGTTTGGCCCCTTGTTTCATGAAGCTGATTTTGTCGGCCAATACGCCCGAAAATTTGCTCTTGAGCGTGAGTGAACAACCTTTGTAGGCCACAAGTACTTTGTTGGCATCACCGTCGGGAACATCGGCGAGTTTGTTGGCGAACGCGTTGGCGTTGGCCTCGGATTTGGCCGCGTCGGTGTACAATTTTCGCACTTCGGACAGGTCGGCGCTACGCAAGAACAAAAGAAACAGGACAGATACAACTATTTTCATGGCGTGTGTTTTAGTCGAGGCAAGTTAAGGCGTGCCGTGCGAAAAATCCTTATTTAAATCCTAGATTTTCTTATACGTACTGCTGAGTTTGAGCGCAACGGTATCGTTAAAAGTTGTCGTGTTCTTGACCTTCACCAAGCCGTCTTCGGTGGGAACGATGTCGAGTTCGAGTTTGAGTTCGGGCGTCACTTCGGGGTTGATCAAGGCCATGAATTTGACGTTGGTCAAACTTTGCATCACCAACGTTTGGTTGGCGATTTTTTCGGTCAGCTCTTTGATGATCTGCATCATGCAAACACCCGGCATGATTGGGTTGCCCGGGAAATGCCCCTTGAAAACCTCATGCTTTTCATTGACCAAAACAACGGCTTCGTGTTTGCTGCCCTCTTTTTGTTCGAGCGATTTGACGGTGTAAAAATCTTTTAACAGCATATCTTTAATTTGTTGAACCAGTGGCGCCACTCACATCAAAAGTATAAACCAATCCCGCAGAGAAAACCACGTTGGTATGGTCATCACCCCAATCCATCACCGGGATGATGCCTTTTTTGACACGTGCTTCAAAACCGAAATTCTTGGTAAAATTGATTCCCAAACCGAGCACAAACGACAAGTCGACATCTGAATTGGTATCGTAAAAAACCGCATCGTAGTAATAGTCGTTCGTGGTGTTGAACGGCACATCAAGATCGCCACTTCTTTCCATAATGACATCTATGGTTGGTCCGACATGAATATTAAAGGTATTGCTGAACGTAAACTTATTGACGATGCCAACCGAAACATACGACAAATCGATTTGGCCCGATATCTTTCTCGTGGCTCCTATGCCCGAATCGTATCGATAAGAATCGAATTTTGTCCCCTGTCTTGAATAATTCACCTCGGGTTGCAAGGTATAAAAACGGGTCAAGCGCAAGGCGCCGTAAAGGCCTACGTAAAAATCGGTTTTCGAATTGAACTCATCGTTCGGGACACGCACCAACAGTCCCGTATTTGAATCGGTATAAGCACCGTTTTGCATATCGAGATCGCCCTGCGTAAAATGCGAAAAATTAACCCCGGCCCTGATGCCCGGACGAAACGTAACCTGCGCCTGTAAAGCCGCGAACCCAAAAAGCAGCAACGCTGCGGTGACCATCTTTTTCATAGCTATTGGTTTTTTAACTGTTTGAACACCATTTTGAGCTTGATGTCGTGGTGTTCGATAAAAATATCCTCGGCAAAAGTAGGGTTTTCTGCGTGAAACCTGAACGTTATCGTTTCTTTTCTTTTGCCCGCATGTTTGATTTGTAAGAGCTTGCCGTCGATGGTGGAAAGGTATAGGTAGTTGACTTTTTTACCATCGGTCGCCTTCAGGATTTTGGCTTGCGGTGCATCGAATTGCGCCGCGATGTGGTGTTCTTTTCGCAACATCAACCTGAAATCGGCCACCAGCGTCTCGAGTAGTATTTTGCGGTCGAGTTCGTCAACAATGGCGTTGACCGTGTAATCGGTTTCCTTTAAATCAATATCGATGAGCTTGTTGCCGAACTCGGTCGTGAGCACCACACGGTGTCCATCGTCTTTTTTCTTGGCGACAAAAATCCCGCTGAGTTCGTGCCCGTATACGGTAACGTTGGCCTTGTAGACATAGTCGGCGGCGGGGTCGTCAAAATACGTCGACCGGAACACGGGCGTTTCGACAGTCGTTTCGGCCAATCCCTTGACCGGACTCGATCCGCACGCGGCGACCAACGCAAAAAGCACGCTAATTGACAAAAACCGCATCGTCGACTTTGGCATTCAACACTTTGTTTTTAAAGACAATCTTGGTATAATCTTCGGCCGATTCGACCAGCCTGACCTGCGAAACGGTATGTTCCTGCTTGTCGAAATGCAGCTCGATTTGCTTGAGGTATTTTTTGAGCGTCGCGTCTTTGGGGATGAGCTTGGCGATGTTAAAATCCTTGCCTTTGTAGCATGTGATCGCAAACTCCTTGTCGTCGAACAAATTGCCGCTCACGCTGCCCACGATCAACTTGTTGAGCTTGGCGAAAATCTTGCTACTGCCCACATCCATCGCGCTTTTCTTTCCTTCGTCGTTGATCAGGATTTTGCCGTTCTTGAACACTATCGTATAGTTGTAGGGTTTTTTGTATTGCCACAGCAGCTTGTCGGGTTCCTTGAAAAACATCTTCCCCGAAGTCTCGATGTCCTTGGTCAAAAAGTCCATGTGTTTGAATTGCGTAAAATCGGTGGCGAGCGATGTGATTTTCTTCGAGACGACATTGACCGATTGCCTGAACGACGCGGCTTCGGCCTCGGTCATCTTTTGCTCCTGCGCCACGACGGGCAAGCAAATCATCGCCAAAAAAGCGAAAAGGATTGTCTTAATTTTCATAGGCTTCTACATCCAAAAGTTCGTCGAGCGCGGCCACTTGGTAATTTTTCGCGGCCAGCGTTAGCAACAACTGTTCCAAAACAAGGGCCGTATGCGGGCGTGTGTCGTGCAAAAGTACGACCGATCCGGGCGACAGTTGCTCGACGATCCTGTTAAAAATTGCATCCGAATTTTTGCTGATCCCGTCCATCGACCTGATGTTCCAGCCCATCACGGCATGCTTGGTCACGGCGAGTGCGCGACGGATCGACGGATTGGTCACGCCATACGGCGGTCGAAAGAAATGCGGCTTTTTTCCGGTGATCTCAAAAATCAACTTATCGGTTTCCTGCAACTCCAAGACGACGCGCCGCATCCCGAAAAAATCAAAAAAATGCGAATGGCTGTACGAGTGGTTCCCTACCAAGTGCCCGTCGGCTGTGATCTCGCGTAAAATACCAGGATGCTTTTCGATTTGTCGGCCGATACAAAAAAAAGTGGCTTTGGCGTGGTGTTTTTTTAGGATTTGAAGGATTTGCAAGGTGTTTTCGTTCGGGCCATCGTCAAAGGTCAGTGCGATTTTACGTTCTTTTTCGGATGGGTTGCTGCACATCGCCTTTACATGGTAATTGAGCGCGATGTGCGACGATCCGATCGCCACAACCAAAAGCCAAACCGCCACCACAGCCACAAAAACCCATGTGCTTATAGCTGCAAAAAGGCTCCAAAGCGCCAGCAGAACCAAAAGCGAAAGAAAAAAAACAGTGACAAACCGGTGCTTCAAGCTTTCGAAATTAAGGTAAAACTATGGTCGATGCCGCGGTAATGGTTGTACAGCAACACGTTTTTGTATTCGGGTTTGGTTTGCCCATTGACCTGCACTATTGGCGGGACGTTTTGGGTCTTGACCACGTTCGCCGCCAGGTACAACCCAAACGCCGATGCCGTGTTGTATTCACCGCTCAAATGTTTGTAGTAGGCCTGCGGGGTATGCACAAACTGCTTTTGCGTCAGTTCGCGGTAATGTTCTTCGAACTGGGCATCGCCGTTGATCCCAACCACCAGCAAATCGATGTCGTCTACGCCTAAACCATTGGCCGAAAGGAAATCGAATACCTTGAGTTGCAAGATGTCGGCCTCGATCTCGTTGTTGATTTCTATATCTACGACTTCGGCATAAGTGGTTGCCGATTTTTTGCTTTCGAGGACAAAAAAAGTCGCGCCCTCGCCAAAGACAGTGCCCGGCGTCTGCGATTCGAGGATCGGGAAACTGCCTTCCTCGTCTTTTTTGATGAAGCCTGCGAGCTTGAACAACGATGCGGTATAATCGGTCATCTCGTCGATGCCGCCAATCAATACTGCATCTGCTTCGCCTTCGTCCAACTGCAACTTGCCGTCGATCAAAGCCGATTCGAACGAAACAGCAGCGTTGACATAAGTGAAATTGTACGCCTTACATTCGAGCCCCAACGCTATTTGCGCGGCCACCGTGTTGTGGGTCGACTGGATAAACGAGGTGGGCGTCAGGAATTCTTCGTTGTTGTCGATGATCGCCTTGAGAAATTTATCCGAATCTTCGATGCAACCCATACCCGTTCCGGTGATGATCGCACCCGGCATTTCGAGGTTGGCCTCTTTCATCGCCATGGTCGATGCCACGATGCCGTTCTTGACCGCCTTGGACATACGGCGTGCGGCAATGGGCGAAAAATAATCCTTGTATTCGGGCTTTTCGATGGGCAAGACATTGGTGGCTTGGTTTACGTGGAATCCCGAGGCAAAATCGCCGTCGGTTTTTTGCGCCGATACGCAGCCGATGCCGTTGATATAGGTCTTCATCAATTCTTCGAAAAAATTACGGTCGAGCAGTTACCGCCAAACCCGAACGAGTTGGACAGCACGTGGTCGATGTTTTTGTATTTGATTTCGGTTTGCGGTATCAGGTTGAATTCCTGCATGGGCGTCTCGAAATTGAGGTTCGGGTACACCACACCGTTTTGGATGGCCAACACGCTGTACACCGCTTCGATCGCGGCGGCGGCGGCCAACGTATGACCGGTAAAAGCCTTGGTCGACGAAAAATCGGGAACGTTTTGTTCGCCAAAAATACGGATCACCGCGCGGCCTTCGCTCAAATCGTTGTTGGGCGTGGCCGTGCCGTGCATGTTGATGTAGTCGATATCGGACGGTTGCAGTCCTGCCAACTTAAATGCTTTTTCCATCGCCAGGAATGCGCCTTCGCCATTTTCGGACGAAGCGGTCTGGTGAAACGCATCGTTGGCATTGCCGAACCCCGATACATAGGCAAGGACTTTTTTGTTTTGTTCCTTGACCACTTTGTCGGACTCCAACACCAAAAACGCGGCAGCTTCGCCCAAGTTGAGCCCTTTTCTGTTGTCGTCGAAAGGGGTGTTGTAGCCGTCGGTCAGGATCATGAGCGTCTTGAATCCGTTGATCGTGAATTTCGCGAGCGCATCGGTCCCGCCCACAATCACGCGGTCGAGTTTGCCGGCGTTGATCAGGCGTGCCCCAAGCATAATAGAATTGGCCGCCGACGAACAGGCCGTGCTGATTGTGGTCACAAATCCCTTGAGCCCTATCGTTTCGGCAATTTTCTGCGCTACATCGCCGCCATCGTGCGCACTGATGTACTTGACGAGCGCCGGATCATTGAAATACTCGTAATAGTGTTTCTCGGTCGTGTCCATCCCGCCCACGCTCGTGGCCGAGATAAGCCCTGTTTTGTAAGCGTTGACGTCCGAAATTCCAGCATTCTGTAGCGCTTGTCGGGCGGCAAGAGCACCAATCATGGCGGTACGCGTGTAATTGTTGTCGGATGCCAGGCCGAGTTCATGGGCCAAATCGGCATTCGATTGTTTGATTTCACCCACCTTGATGGCCTTGGCGTGAACCGTTGGAATATGGTCGATGTCGGTAATGGCCTTGCGACCGCCCACAAGCGACTCGAAATTCTCGTCCACGGTGCTGCCGATGGCAGAAATAATGCCCATTCCGGTAATGGCTACTTTCATTTCGGTTTTGGATTTCAGATTCTAGATTTATGGATTCGCGATTTGAAAATCTGCAAATCCCAAATCTTAAATTATTTGGTGCGGTTTGCCGTCACGTAATCGGCCATGGTATTGATCGATTGGAAGATGTTCTTGCCTTCTTTTGGGTCGGTCAATTTGATGCCGTAGTCTTTGTCGAGCAACACGATCAGTTCGAGGGCGTCGATCGAATCCAATCCCAATCCGTCTCCAAACAGTGCGTCGGCGTCGCTGATGTCACTTGCATTCACATCTTCGAGGTTCAATACTGCGATGATCTTTTCTTTCAATTCCTGCTTTAATGCGTCCATTTTATTTGTTGTATAAAGTTGCTAAATTTTGTTCGTTATGGGCCATGGCACCTTCTTTCCCAACGAGGTACACAAAGGCCTCGTAGTGTTCGTCCATGAGTTCGGTCCAACCGCAAAGCACCGTTTCGGCTTTTCCGGTAGCCATCAAAAGATGGGCGTAGTGGGCCATAAATGCGGGATTGAACGCGTCAAAGATAAAGAAAGAATTTTCACTTTTCAATTGGTGTCGGATACTAATTTCACCAAGGCAAATGTTGGGCAACGTATACACAAACACCGCCGGGCTAGGGAAATAATCGGCTTTGTCGGCAATCGATTGCTGGTATTTGACGTCCGTATCGAGCGACGACGAGCGGTTGGACAGCAGCAAGGCCGTGTTGCTTGCAGCTTTATCCTTGAGCATGAGTTCAGCGCCCAAAAAGGCCAATTTGCTCAGGTTATCCATTTTAAAAAATTTTAGGTAACTTACTTCTAACGCGCGATACGCTTCTTTCGAAAACTGTTGAAAATCAACATCACCAGTCTTAAAAATCAATCGGTCGTCGACCGTAATTTCGCCAGCCTTGATGGTACACCAAGATGTTATCTTAAGTTCTTTTTTCACGATACTTTTTCGATTATGACCGCCGTGTTGCATCCGCCAAAGCCAGACGCGGTTTTGAGCATTTTGTTGATAGAACAATCCTGGTTTGCTTCAATGACGTTGATGGGTTGACTGACCCCGAGTTCATCGAACCCGAGCGAGGCAAACAAAGTGTTGCGATGCATCGACTCGATCGCAATGACCAATTCCAACAAGCCCGAAGCGCCCAGCGTGTGGCCGTAGTAGCCTTTCAAACTGTTTACGGGCACGTCTTGCAAACCCGCGCGGTTGAAGGCGATGGCCTCCATTTCGTCGTTGAACGGCGTGGCCGTACCGTGCGCCGAGATGTAGTCGATTTGATCCGCACCGATCTGGGCTTCCTTTAAGGCGGCCTGTATGCTCAAAAACAGTCCTTCGCCTGTGCGCGACGGACCGGAAATGTGGTTGGCGTCGTTGATGGCGCCATCGCCCGATACGCGCACTTTTGCTCCATTAGGGTCTGATGTTACATAAACCGCAGCTGTCGCCTCACCCAACGTAACGCCCGTTCGGTGTGCCGAATAGGGTTTGCAAGGCGCATCGCTCATGGCTTGGAACGAGTTGAACCCGGACAACACGAACTCGGTGACCAAATCGCCTGCCACGACAAAAGCGTCGTCGCATACGTCGGCCTGGATCATCCGCTTGGCGATGGCAACGGCCAAAATACCCGACACGCAGGCATTGGACACCACTACCGGCTGGGTTGTAAACCCAAAGAAATCGGCCACGGTTTGGGCCAGTTTCGCGAGTTGCGCCTGTTCAATACTCGACACGGCCAAGGCATCGATATTGCCTTTGGTGGTCGACAAAAGCAACAGCGATTTTCCGCTGGGCTTGTGTTGGGCGATGATCGGTGTCAGCGCCAGAATTAACATCTTTTCTAGTTTTGTGTATTTATCGGCTAATCCCAGTTCCGGTAATTGATTCATACGCACGTCATCGACAATTCCCGCATAGTAGGGTTGTGGCATCATGTTGTTTTCGTGACGCGCAATGCCGCTTTTTCCCGCTAAAATATTGGCCGCGTTTTCGGTCGCATCCCAACCCAATGGTGTGATGCAATTCGTTGCCGATATGTAAACCGATTTTGTCATGCCGTAAGCCCTACTTTTCGTTTCCAAGACTGATAAAAATCGGGGTTGGTCAATTGCAGATCGCCGTTGCGGTCCAGAAAAACCTGTGTAGTTTCGCCCGTACAGGCAATTTCTCCGTTCGGATCGAAAATCTTGTATCGAAAGATCAATTTGGCCGCAGGGGTATCGACAATGGTGGTTTCGATGCGCGCGACATCGCCATACTTGAGCGACAATTTGTGCTCGCACACCGACCTGACAATGGGCGTACTGAACCCATTGTCCATGACATCCAGGTAAGAAATGCCGTGCTGGCGACCAAACGCTTCGCGTCCGTCCTCGAAATACTTGATGTAGTTGCCGTGCCAAACGATGCCCAACGGATCGGTTTCGTTGAACCGAACGCGCAACATGTGCGATACGGTAAGCTGCGTGGCTTCGTTAGACGGTTCTTTTTTTCTTGTCATACAAAAGTGCAATGGTAGTGGTGAGTAGGAAAAACAAAAACAACAGGCCAATCTCGGGTAGTACGTCGACCAAGCGCGCCTGCCGCAAAATGACATCGTAAAAGGCATTGAGCCCCCAATTCATCGGAGAGCACCGGGCCACGATTTGCATCATTTCGGGCATCGCGAAAACCGGAACCCAAACCCCGCCGATGGCCGCGAGTATGATTACACTTGTCGATCCGAACGGCGCCGATTGTTCCTGTGTTTTGGCGATCGTGCCAACAAGGATGCCGTATCCGATGGCCGCAAACCCGCAAAACAGCGCCACGAGGCTCATCAGCATCAGACTAAAGTTGAAATGCAGCGGCGGCAACCCCAAATGCGGGAAAACGAAAAAGGCCACGGCCAGAATCATGTAAAACTGCAGCATGCAAATGATCAGGTAGGTGATGGTTTTACCCGCCATGACCACCCACGTACGCACTGGATTGGTCTGCAACCGTACAAATGTGCCTTGGCTTTTTTCCTTGACAATATTGATCGACAACGGAATCACGATGAAAAACATCGCAAACAGCGTCCACGCAGGTACGTTGTGTTGCACCGAATTGGGCTTGACTTCCTTGTTGCCGATGGTGGGGACGATTTCCTTGAAATTGATAAAACTTTGCTGCTCGAAGTCGAACTCGGTTTCGCCCAGCTGCTCTTTGAAGGCCGCATAAATCGACTGGGTTTCGATTTGCGAAATCATCTGGTCGATGGCGCTCATCACGCCATTTTTGAACCCTATTTGTACCGCGGGATCAAAATAAAGCTTGACTTCTTTTTGTGTAACCTTCTTCTTATCTGTTGCCGTTGCTGATGAATCGCCTACGCCAAAACTGGTCATGATCTTGTTGACGTTTTGGTCTATCTTGGCTTGCAAATCATGGCTCAAATCGGCTGGAATGACGATGGCCAACTGGTATTTTCCCTTAAACACGGCCTCTTTGGCTTGTGCTTCGGTGATGGGTTGGTTGTCGAACCGTGAAATCACATCAAATGCATTGCTCTTGGCCAAATTGTCGTTGACCGACTGCGATACTTTACCATGGTCGTGGTCTACCAACAGGATTGGGATTTTGGCGTTCCCGGTTTGCTTGAATGTACTGTCCTGGATCAGCGTCACGGTGATGACCAACACGAGTGGCATCACAAAAAGGATGATGGCGCCGCCCAAATCGCGACTGAGCAACAGGATTTCCTTGAGGACCGATTGGTAGATTTTATACAGCATCGCGCAGTCCTTTTCCGGTTAACGATAAAAACACATCTTCGAGATCCTTGGCGTTGGGTGTTTCGGCAATCAACGCTTGCGGAGTATTCTTCGCAAAGACGCGGCCTTGATCGACGATGGCGATATCAGTGCAAAATTCCTGCGCTTCGGCCAAATGGTGCGACGTATAAACAATGGTGGTCCCGTTCCGGTTGAGCCGCTGCAGGTATTCGATGATGGCATTTTTGGATTGTACATCTACGCCCACGGTAGGTTCGTCCAGAAACAACACCTCGGGTTCGTGCAAAATGCCCGCAATCAAGTTGACACGGCGCTTCATACCGCCAGAAAACGTCTCGACGCGTCTGTCGGCAAAATTGAGCAACCCCAGAAATTCAAGGCTTTGGGTCACCTTGTCCTTGAGATCGCGGCCTTTGATACCGTACATGCTGCCAAAATAAACCAAGTTCTCACGCGCCGTCATCGTAGGATACAACGCATATTCCTGCGGCACTACGCCTATTATCTTTTTGAGCGCAAACGCATGGCGGTTGTAGTCGAGCCCTTTGATCGAGAAACTGCCCGAAGTAGGATCGATGAGCCCGCACAAAATAGAAATCAACGTGCTTTTTCCCGCGCCGTTCGGGCCCAGCAAGCCAAAAATCTCGCCCTGGAGAATGTCGAGCGAAAAGTGGTTCAAAGAATAAAATTCGGCATCTTTGTACTTCTTGGCAAGGTCATTTATTTGGATAATCGGCTGCAAAACAACTTAGGCGATGGCTTTTTTTAATTTTTTGAAGAATTCTTCCTCCAAATCGGCAATGTGCAGCATTTCTTTCGACAACGTGTTGTAAACGTCGGTCTGCGAACTCCTGTTCTTGTAAACGCGTGAAGCGTTCACCGCAAAATCACGCCACAAGTCGCCAATTTTTGTCATCTCTAAAGATAGCGATTTTAGTTCATCGTTTTTCAAAATTACTGCGGCCTCCTGCAAAAAAGCAGCATAGATAAACCGGAATCCGCCCCCGCCCGTACCAATTTCCTCCTGCATGCGAACAATTTGCGCGAGGTAATGGTTGGTGACTTTTGGGCCGTGTTTGGCCGCCCATTTGGGAATCAGTTTGGCCACGGTACGAATACCCTTGACACCCACGATGGGCACCGGCGCAAGCATATCGCGGGCCGTTTCCTTGATGCCACGGATGATGGCCTGCGGCAAATCGGAAGCCTTTGGAATCGATACCGGGTAGTACATCTGGCCACGTGGGGCAAAGGCGCCTTTGGCGAAACGCACTTTCTCCATGTCCTTGTGTGTGAGCGTCGTCACATGCTGCATGACGGGATCGCTCACCAGGTAATCGGTTTCGGTCTTGCCGTATACCACACAGTTGTGCGCGTTAAAATGGAACCGGTATTCGTCGGGGAAGTAAGTCAGCCCGTACACGCCCACTTGTAGGCCCGTCGGGATGTTGTTCTTAAGGTTTTCGTCGAGCGCTTTTTCGGCCGCTTTCGGATTGGAAAACTTGACGCGTTTGACTTTGAATCCCAAACGTTTGGCGGCTTTGTTGAAAATGGTGCCCGGCATCGGACGGTAGGAAATGGCAGGTGCATGATTGACTTTCAAAAACGGGATGTATACAAAAAACAACCCTGATCCGATGCCAAAAATCATGGGCTCGCTGATGTCGAAACCATTGTGTTTTAACAAATTAGACGCTACACCGTTTTCACAATGCGCCGACTGGTGGTGGGTAAATCCGAGTTCCATTATTCGGGCTTGAAATTTTTGAGTTCCAGAACCGAAATCCCGAAGGCATCGGCGTAACGTTGCAAGACGCGGTCGCTCAACCCTTTGAAAACCTTGGGTTTGAAGTGTTTTTTGATGCGCCACTTCCACATCTCGACATATCCGGCCAAGATGTTCATATCCATTTTGTTCAGTTCCATAAAATAAACGATCGGACTCGCCTGCCCTGCCTTGACTTTCGCCAATGCCTCGGCAACCCGCTCGTTGATGTCTTCGAGCGAATTCGAAAGCGCAATCGTCTTGGGTTCCCAACCCGAGCTCAGTTCGGTGGTGTAATTGCCGTTTTCATCGGTGGCATACACCAATTCCTTCATGTTGCTTTTGGAAAGATTGCCCTCGTCCTGCGGTACTTCGTTCTTTTTCATGTGACTGTTCAGGCAAAAACCTGTATTTTTTGTTATTGGCTGATGGGCGCCTGCTCCTGGATGAACAAATTGATCTCACCTTCGAGCAGCACCGTATCGTTGCAGGTTGTTTTGCAACCCATCGTACACAAGGTGTAGTCGTCGGTGACAAATTTTGACACAAAAGTCGCCAAGGTGGTGATGGTTTGGCCCACCAAAGGCGTCGCGTGTATCTTGAGCGTTTTGATGGCGCTGATGAATCCAATCACGGCCACGTCCTTCTTGATCTGGTCGCTTTCGTCCAGAAAATAGCCTTTGGCCACAATCGCGGCGCAGGTTTGCGCGGCGTTTTCGATCAGCCCTGGTTCGTTAAAAGACCCGTTCTGGACAAACAGGTTGTCTGGCTTGATTTCAAAAACGGTTTCGACGATTTCGTGATCGAGCTTTTGCAGCCGATCGACCATCAGCATGGGCGCGCGGTGCGGTAAGTAGTCCTTGATATCGATGCCGTCGAGTTCCATCATTTGGCCAATACGGTTTTCATTTGTCCCGAAGCGATGGTTTCGCCCTCGAGTGTCGTGGTGATGTCTACCATCGTGATGCCGCCAAATTCCTGGAGGATCTGCACGGTGGTTTGTATGTTTTGTCCCAGCTTGGGCAACTTTTTGATCTCGATTCCCGAAATAGAACCGATGTAACCCGTGGGTGCCGTCTCTTGTTTCAAATAAAATTGATATCCGGTATGCATCGCGACCGATTGCGCCATGTGCTCAACCAATCCGGGTTCGCGAAAGAGGCCGTCTGCGCAAAAAATATTGTCGGATTTGACCTCGAATCCGGTCACGATCGTCGTTTCGGTATACGCATACATTTTGTCGACCATCACGAACGGAAATTTCTGCGGCAACAAATCTTCTACAAAGTCCTTTTCGAACAGCGCAGTCATCAGCACACGGTTAAGTAAGCATAGGCGAACGAAAAACGACCGCTTTCAGGTACCGACAAAAGAATTTTCTGGCCTTTTTTGAGTTGTCCCGAATTGAACAATTCCTCGAGCGCCAAATAAATCGATGCCGATCCTACGTTGCCCACGCGCGCCAGGTTCATGAACCATTTGTCGTCGGCCACGCCCACGCCGTTTTCTTCGAGCGACTTTTTGAGGCCCGTCACAAAATAATGCGACGAAACGTGTGGCAGGAAATAATCGATCTGGCTTGATGTGACGTTGTTCTTTTTCAAGGCCGATGCCATGCTCTCGGCGCCTTTGACCAAGATGTGTTCGTCGAGCAATTTGACGTCCTGTTTGATCGAAAAAACCGATTCGTTGAGCCATTCGTCGGGATGGTAATCGCTCCAGGGCTTGATGGATCCGTCTTCGAGTTTGTCGCCGCCCGCATACATACACGCTTCGAGTTCGTGCGCATAGGAATAGGCGTCCATCCACTCGATTTTGAGCGAAATGCCATCGGGACGCGGCGCGTTTTCGAGCAACACCGCACCTGCACCATCGGAAAGCATCCAACGCAAAAAGTCTTTTTTGAACGCGATGATGGGTTGTTCTTCGAGGTTTTTGAGGTTGTCGACTTCGTGTTCGTACTTGTCGGCCATCATCCAGGTCGAAACCCGCTCAGAACCTGTACACACGGCGTTTTGCGTATTGCCCGACTTGACCGACAAATACCCGAATTTAAGCGAATTCATCCCCGCGCAACACACGCCCGTAGACGAATTGAGCTCGACCGACTGGTTGCCCAAAAGCCCGTGGACCATGGCCGCATGCGAAGGCAAAAAGTTGTCGGGCGTAGACGTCCCGCAAGACAAAAGCTGCATGTCTTTGGTCGAAAAATGGTTGTCGTACAATTGGGTGATGGCAAGTTGGGTCAATTCGGCATTGTTGTGGGTGCTTTTGCCGTTTTTATCTACTGCGTAATGTCTGCTGGTAATTTTGTTGTTGCGAAGGATAATTCTTCGCGCTTTAGAGGCCGCGTCATTGATAAGTCCCAAATAACTTTCCATTTCGTCGTTAGAAACGGGATCATTCGGCAAGTACTTCCCTGCTTTTGTAATGTATACGTCGAACATAATTTATTCTAGTCTGCTAAACCCCTTGAAAATACTGGGTTTCTCTCTTGATGCTGTTAACTTTTAAAGGGTATGTAAAAACATGCAATATATATACAATTGGCGAGATTAACCAAATTGCGAGAAACAAATACACATAAAAAACTTTAAGCCATATTTTTCGCGAACTTTTTCTCGATTTGATAAAATTTGACCACTTATTAAAGATTTTGTTAGCCGTCTTGTCTACCTTGACCAAGTAGGAACTGATGCGCACGCCGTCGTTGGCGACCAACTCGCTTTGCAACGTCGAAAAATCGCCCGAATGGATCTTCGACTGGATGATTTTACCAAACTTCTCCGATTCGCGAATGTCCTTTTCAGACACACCCGGCAGCGGGAAAATTCCCAGGTATTTTTTCTTGACACCCGAAAACATCCATTCAACAATCGTAATTACGCTCACCAGATTGCCCACGCGGTCTACCAGGGCCACGTTCCCGACAAGGTTCGCACCGTTGTCTTTGAGCAACTTCTTGACTTTTTCCTGCGCCATGATCCACATGTTGCGCGATCCGCTGATGGTCACCACCGGCGTGTCCTTCAGCAAAATGGCGGCCTCGGGACTTTTCAAGAACGAGTTGATCGGAATCGATGGCGACAAATACCACACCTGGTAGTGAAACAAAACCAAGTCATATTTTTGGTCCAGGATTTCTGAAGGAACGGGCTCGAGCGCGCGCGGTATCTGCAAAAACGACTCGGGAAACGCATCAAAAAACGACGACTTGTCCCACGGGAACGGGAACGGCTCCACGAGCCGGATCTCGTGAAAAGTCAATTTTACCTGATCGTCCTGCAGCAAAGGCTTGGCGATTTGTTGCGCGATTTCCTTAAGTTGTCCCGATTGGGTGTAATAGACGACAAGAATGTTCTTCATCCGACTTAAAAATTGAGTTGCAAATTTAGTCGAAAAAATAAAGATTCCTGTTAATTCGGGATTATTTCGCGGTTCATTCCCAATCCGTTATCAAAAGTGTGGCTTAACGCCCGAGTTGGTTCCAAAAATCAAAGTAATTGAACCATTGCAACGGATAGCGCCGCACGATCGATTCGACGCTTTTGAGGTATTCGTCGAGCAATCCTTTTTCGTCGCGGTGCTTGACTTCGGCGGCGCGCGCATACAAGTGATAGTGCAGGTTGGCTTCCTTCATCACATACACGAAAACCACGGGCACCTTGAGCCGCGACGCGATCAAAAATGGTCCCGATGGGAATTTGGCCGACTGGCCAAGCAAGTCACCTTCCAAATATTTGACGCCCTCAAAATAACGATCGCCCGTAAAGCAAACCAATTCGTTACGCGCCAACGCCGAATTGATCTCGAAAATATGCCCCAAATCTTCCCTGATGATGATGAATTTGATGCGCGACTTTTGGGTGACGCTTTCGATGTAGTTCTTGATGGCAGAATGTTCCAAATCGGTCGTGACCAGGTTGATCTGGAAATCGAGGTCTATCTCGCCAAAAAAATGCTCGGCGATTTCGAAATTTCCGACGTGCGCGCTGATCATTACGCCTCCTTTTTTCTCGCGAAGCAATTGGTGCAGCAACTCGATGCCGTCGAACTCATACGTAAACCGGTTGCGCATGCCCGCCGAGATCGAAACCTTGTCGATGATGGTTTGCCCAAACGTGAAATAACTCCAAAACACGCTGCGCTTGGCCTTGAACCACGAATACCCGAGGCGTTTGCGGAAATAGTAAAAAATCGCGCGGTTGCTTTTGTTCAGCAACAAGAAGTAGTACGAGGCCACAAAAAACAGCAAGCCATAGGCCGCGCGAATGCCCACCTTTTTGATGAAAAAAACGAAGATTTTATAGCCCAGCACCGTTCCCCTGGACTTGCCTTCCCATTGTGCCATAACCGTTTGTAAAAAAAAACTCCCGGTTTCAGGAGTTTAGTTGTTTTTGAGTTTGAGCTTGTTTTCGATCAGATCATAAAACGTTTGGAATGTCGATATGCCCACAAAATCGGCTTCGACGAGCTTGACCCCGAAATTGGATTCAATCGACACCACCAAATCTACATAATCCAGGCTGTCGAGCCCGAGCGTATCTTTGAGTATGGCATCCGGGGCAATGTCGGCCTGGTCTGTTTCAAATTCTTCCGACAAAAATCCGTTGATCTTTTCAATAATCGCTTCTTTGTTCATCAGGGTGTATACTTTTTTACAATTAGTGCCGAATTGGTTCCTCCAAAACCAAAGGAATTCGACAAAAATATGTTTATTTCTTTATTTATCGTTGCAGATACCAAATTTAATTTTGCAGAATCTTCATCGGGGTTTTCGAGGTTGATGTTGGGCGCCACAAAGGAATGTTGCATCATCAAAATCGAGTAGATGACCTCGCTCGCGCCGGCCATCCAACATTCGTGTCCCGTCATCGATTTGGTTGAACTTACCGGCGGATTGCTCGCGCCAAAAACTTCGTGAATCGCCTTGGCCTCATTGGCGTCGCCTACGGGTGTTGATGTAGCGTGTGCGTTGATGTAGTCGATGTCTTGCGGCTGCAAACCGGCTTGTTCGAGCGCGCGTTTCATGGCCGTGGCCGGACCTTCTACATTGGGGGTCGAGATGTGCCCACCGTTGGACGAAAATCCATAACCCACTACTTCGGCAATGATGTTCGCGCCACGCGCCAACGCCGATTCATAACTTTCGAGGATCAGCGTTGCGCCGCCGCCAGACGGTACCAATCCATCGCGTCCCGAGTCGAACGGACGCGAAGCCTTGGCAGGATCGTCTTCCCGCGGAGAAAACACGCCCAATCCGTCAAAACTGCTCATCGCAAATTTGTTGATTTCCTGCGCGCCGCCGCAAATGATCATGTCCTGCATGCCGCTTTTGATCAAATAATAGCCGAGCCCAATAGAATGCGAGCCGCTCGCGCAGGCCGCGCTGACCGTCAGGTTGACGCCGCGCAATTTGAAGATGGTAGACAGGTTCATCGTCACGGTCGAGTTCATCGATTTGAAAATCGCCCCCGACCCGATGAGCGCGGTGTCTTTTTTCTCGCGGATGACGTCGGTGGCTTCGATGATGCCGCGCGAGACCGAATCGTTGCCGTACAAAATCCCGACTTCGTTCGCTTCAAAAAAAGCGTCGTTTATGTCCGCATTTTTGAGCGCTTCGAGCGTCGCCATGTAGGCGTATTCGGTTTCCTCGCCCACGCTGATGCGTTGTCGGCGCGAAAGCAAATCCTTGAGGTCGGGTTTGGGTACCATTCCGGTAAGTGCCGATCGGAATCCGAATTCTTTGCGTTCGGCGTCGAAATGAATGCCCGACTTGCCTTGGTACAACGAATCCTTGACCTCGTCGAGCGACGTGCCTATGCAGGAGTAAATGCCCATGCCGGTAATGACCACCCTTCTGTCCATCCTTTGTCCTTTATGAGTAAATCCCTCCGTTGATGTTGATGGTTTCGCCGGTGATGTAACCCGATTTTTTCGAAACCAGGAAACTGACCAAATCGGCTACTTCCTCGACCTCGCCGAATCTGTTGGCGGGAATCATCCTGATGAGTTCCTTTTCGTCGAGTTCGGCCGTCATGTCGCTACGGATAAACCCCGGCGCCACGGCATTGACGGTGATGTTGCGTTTGGCGACTTCTTGCGCAAGCGCCTTGGTGGCCGCCACGACCGCACCTTTGGCCGCCGAATAATTGGTTTGGCCCGGCGTGCCCTTGACACCCGAAACCGACACCATGTTGACGATGCGCCCGTACTTGTTGCGCAGCATTTTTTGGATGAAAAAATTGGTCACGTTAAAGAACCCGTTGAGACTGGTGTTGATCACACTCGACCAGTCTTCGTGACTCATCCACATGAACAGCCCGTCTTTGGTGATGCCCGCATTGTTTACAATCACCTCGACCACGGCTTCGGGATTGGCGTCCTGCCATGCCGTAAGCGCGGTTTTGACCGCATCGGCATCGGATACGTTGAACCCGATGATTTCGCCTTTACCGCCCGCCTGCTTGACCGCTTCGAGCGTTTGCTCGGCCGCCGCCTTGTTCGATTGGTAGTTGATCAGGATGTGATAGTCTGTCTCGACCGCTAGTTTTTGGCATATTGCACTGCCGATTCCGCGGGAACCGCCCGTCACCAAAGCACACTTCATATTGGTATTTTTTTATTTTTTAAAGGGTTCTGCCTGCTCAAACCATTGGTTGCCCAATACGGTTCCGTCGGTCTTGAGAAAGCCCCATTTCTTTTCATTTTTTACACGGACGACACCGTCCTTGAATCCTTTTTCATCGTCGCGGAACAATGCCACCAAACCGCCAAAACCGCCAGCGGTGATACCGTACTGCGTAGGGATGACCATTTTGCCGCTCTCGTTGACAAAGCCCCAGTCCTTTTCCTTTACCGGCGCCAAACCGTCGTTGCTGAACACTTCGGCGTCGTTGTAGGCAGGTTGGATGACCAAGTCGCCCTTGGTATTGGTGTAACCCCATTTCTTCCCGATCATGACGGGTGCAAGGCCTTTGTTGAACGCTTTGGCTTTGTCGAACTTGGGCTCGATGACCCAATTCCCTTTGGTGTCGATGAATCCGATTTTCTCGTTTTTCTTGGCGTAGGTCAAGGTCTGGCCTTCGAAATCCCAGATTTTCACCACACCGTCAATGGCCTTGAATTTTCCTTCGATGACCAAGCCGAAAACCGTTCCGTTCTTGGCCCAGGCCACACCTTTGTTGTAGTCGCCGATGTCATCGTAAATCGGCTCGATGATCACCTTCCCTGTTTTATCGATGATGCCCCAACGGTCGCTGTTTTTAACGCGCGCGTAGCCATCGTGAAAGGATTTGATCTGGTCGTATTTTGGCTCGACGACGGTCGCGAATTTGGCGTTGATAAGCCCCACTTTTTCGCCGCGCTTGACAAATGCAAACCCATCTTCGAAATCAAAAATCTTATCGGTATCGGGCGACTTGAGCGTCTCGCCTTTTTTGTCGATGTAGAACCATTTCTTGTCCTTGCTCACGACGCAAATACCGCTGTCGAAATACTTGGCATCGTCGAACGAAGCCGGAATGACCCACTCTCCTTTGGGATTGATAAAACCCCATTTGCCGTTTTCTTCGGCTGCGGCCAATCCGTCCGAAAAGTTTTTGGCCACCTTGTATTTGGGCTGGATGGCGATTTCACCTGTTTTGTTGATGTACCCGAAACGCCCGTCTTTTTTGACCAAGGCCAATTCCTGCGCGTTAACCATACCCGCCGCCAATAACAGCGCGATCCATAGATTTTTTTTCATAATGATTTTGATTAAGTGATTGTGATGATTGAACTAATATACTAATTATTTATCAAATGCTCCTTGACTTTTTGCACGAACGGATACATGACCTGGTCTTGTTTAAAAGTCGGGATGATCGCGCGTATGTCGTCGTACATTTTTTTTGTTACCGACGAGACGCTGTCTTTTTGGCCCATGTAGTCGATGGCCTGCACCACCGTAATGAGTTCGATGGCCAAGACTTCGAAAGCATTTTCGATCACTTTCGACGCAATCACCGCCGAATTGGTGCCCATGCTCACGATGTCCTGGTTGTCGTTGTTGTTCGGGATGCTGTGCACATACATCGGGTTCGACAACATCTGGCTTTCGGCCGTGGTCGAGGTGGCCGTAAACTGTACGCCCTGCATCCCAAAATTAAATCCGAGCGTACCCAAGTTGACGAACGGCGGCAGGAGCTCATTGATCTTGGCGTTGAGCAAATAATTCAACTGGCGTTCGGCCAGCATGGTTAGTTTGGCGATGACAATCTTGAGCTTGTCCATTTCGAGCGAAATGTAGTCGCCGTGGAAATTCCCGCCGTGAAAAACGTGTCGGTTCTCGACATCGATGATGGGGTTGTCGTTGGCCGAATTGAATTCCTTTTCGAGGATGGCCGCCACGCTGTCGATGGTTTCCTTGACCGGGCCAAGGATTTGCGGGATACAACGCAACGAATAGTATTCCTGCACCTTTTCGCTGAACACGTCTTCGGTGTTTTCGCCCGTATACAAATGGTCTTCGCGTTTGCGGATCAGTTGGCTGTCGGCCAGGTTGCCGCGCATTTTTTCGGCAACTTGCCGTTGGCCGTCATGCAATTTGACATTGTTGAGTTCAAACGACAAATGGTCGTCGTAGGCACGTACGATTTCGTTGATCGCGCACGAAATCTTGAGCGACCAATCGAGCAACTTGTTGGCTTTGTGCACATTGACCACGCCAATACCGGTCATGACCGAGGTGCCGTTCATAAGCGCCAGTCCTTCGCGGATCTCGACCTGGATGGGCTCGAGTCCTTCGATCTCAAAAACTTCTTTGGTTGGTCTTCGCTCGCCTTTGTAGAACACTTCGCCTTCCCCGATGAGCACCAGCGCCAGGTGCGCCAATTGCACCAAATCGCCCGAAGCGCCTACACCGCCGTGTTCAAAAATGAGCGGCGTGATGTCGCGGTTGATGAGCTCTGTCATGAGATGGATCAACGACGGATGCACACCCGAATACCCCAGCGCCATGGTGTTCAAACGCGCCAAGATGGCGGCCTTGACCGCTTGTGGCTCAATGGGTTTTCCGGTGCCCGACGAATGGCTGCGGATCAGGTTGTATTGCAATTGGATGCGGTCTTCGTCCTTGATGCGGTATTGCGCCATGGGTCCAAAACCCGTATTGACGCCATAAATGACTTTGTTTTTTGAAAATTCGTTCAAAAAATTGAAGCTTCTTTTGACGCGTCGCAGGACGGCATCGCTGATTTCTATTTTCTGGTTGTCGAAAATGACCGACTCAAATTCACTTAGACTTAGGTATTCCTTAATTGTGTTCATCAATCCTTGCTTGTTCATTACCTTTGCTTTCGCACCCAAATTACTTTTTTTTATTAAAAATAATTGTAGTTAATTTGGAACGGCAAATGTAATATAATAATCTATAAAACAGCAATAATATGTTAAAGGAGTTTGTGGATGTTTTGGTGATTGGTGCCGGGCCGTCGGGTTGTGTTTCTGCAGCGCATCTGTTCAACAATGGCGTCAAGGTCAAAGTGGTTGAAAAGACCAAATTCCCGCGGCTGGTAGTCGGTGAAAGTTTGATCCCGCGCGTGATGGACCATTTTGACGAAGCAGGATTGTTTCCGGCGCTTGATGCGATGAACTTTGAGAAGAAGCTCGGGGCGCGTTTCATACGCGGTGAAGAGATTTGCGTTTTTGATTTCAGCGATAAATACGGCCAAGGCTGGGACTGGACCTGGCAGATCCCGCGTGCCGATTTCGATAACACGATGGCGCAGGAAGTAATCCGCAAAGGCATTGACCTCGAATTTGAATCTGAAGTACTGGCCGTGGAGTTCGAAGGCAGCAATTCGATCACGACGGTCAAGGACAAGGACGGCAACATGAAGCAGATCCACGCCAAGATGATCATCGACTCGAGCGGTTACGGCCGTGTTTTGCCGCGTTTGCTGGATTTGGACACGCCGTCGAAACTCGATCCGCACTCGTCGATTTTTACGCACGTCAAGGACATCAACCGCCCCGAAGGCGAGGAAGGCACGCTGATTTCGTTCGACATTCTCGAAACAGAGGTCTGGCTTTGGGTCATCCCGTTCTCTAACGGCAATACGTCGTTGGGCGTGGTGGGCCCTACGTCTTTCATCAACTCGCTTTCTGAAAACAAGGACAACCGCGAGGCGCTGCACAACGCCATCAAGCTGTCGGACTATTACATCAAGCGTTTTGGCGGCGTCGACTTTTTGTTCGATCCGGTCAAACTCGAGAACTATTCGCGTTCGGTCAAGCAAATGTACGGGCCGGGCTTTGCGCTTACGGGCAACTCGTCGGAATTCCTCGATCCTGTTTTTTCATCGGGTGTGGCTTTCGCTACCGAATCGGGTATGCTCGCGGCCAAATTGTATCTGAAAGAGCAACAAGGCATCGAAGTGGATTGGGAAGAAGAATTCACGGGCTACATGCGCCGCGGCATTGGTGTGTTTACAACCTATGTCAAGGAATGGTACACGGGCAATCTGCAGACGTTGTTTTTCCACAGACCCGAAGACCCCGACGTCAAACGCAAGATTTGTGCGGTGCTCGCGGGCTATGTGTGGGACGAGACCAACCCGTTCGTCAAAAAACACGACAACCTGATCAAGAATATGGCGCATTTGATTCATATGGAACAGGAAGAAAAAGCAAAAAACCCGATTTAGATCGGGTTTTTTTATTTTCATCGGCGCACAGGGCAATGCCATCAGGGTTTTTGCTTTTCCAGCAAACCATCTTCAATTAGTTTTTTGATCAACTTTTCGTTCGCTTTACTCGCTGATGAGGCCAGGCCGAATTGGGCATCTGCTTTAAGGTTTCCCCTCCAAACGGGTTTGGTGGAACCAGGCGTGAACATCTTAATGTCAAAAGTGCCGCCGGTTACCGAACTTCCACCACCGATTGCAAACCCTGTCCCGCCGTGAAATCCCGGGTTGTAACCACCATTGGTCGTTCTCCTGGATTCTGTCTGGCTGATGGTCATCACGAGGTTCGGCGCGAATGCCTGAATTTTTTTGTGAACGTCTTCATCGGATTCCAGTGAGAGCGGATCCATGAACAATTCGGCATGTTCGATTCCGCTGGCCGTCAGGTGTGAAGTGAAGTTTTCGGTAAACTTCCGAAGGAATTTCTCGGCACTATCGGTCCCTTTAACAACGATGTAGAGTTTGGTAATTTTATGAGTAAAATCGGTTGCTTTGTTTGATGCCACCTTTGTTGCACATCCTGTCAGGAGCCAGAACATGCCTATCGTGAACGCAATTTTTTTCATCGGGATTTTGTTGTCTGACTCGCGTCAGTGGTTTGTTGATGCAAACATAATTAAAAAACCTTGCCGAAAAATTCAACTTCTGTCGAATCGACATTGCCGGAACCAATTCAGTTATCTGGCTTGAAAAGCGCATTGTATTTCCGCAAAGCTTCAAGCAGCCGTTCAGCCTGGAAAAAGTCATCGATCCGCATGATGAGCTTTTCTGTATCCCATTTTGTTTTTTTTTTATTCTGTGCGACCGCTACAAACACATTCAGATAGGCCCAGTCAAGAGCGCGTTTGGACACATTCTGAAAACGATGCACACTCGCAAAATCATACGTTCTCTCACTTTCAGGGTTTCCGTTTCTATCCAGGAGTTCGAGTTGCAGGTAATGACCTTGCCATGAGGCGCGGTATTTCATGCTTACCTCTTTTTCGGATCCGTGCGTATTGATGAGGTTGGCAATGTATTGCTGCAATTGTTCCCGCGTGGAGGCATTGGAAATCTCCCAGTCGAAGATTTCTACGGTTCCATCCTGCATCTTTATCGAAAACACCTCTTTTTTGTCGATGCTCTGTTCAGAGGCTTCGGATGCTAAGTAAGGTAGGTAATTAACTGAGGATGGTCCAATCTCTACCGTTTTTGCCCAAACGATTTTGCCGTCATTGAGCGTTATGGCATGTTGTGCAAAACCAACCGTTGTGGGTAAGAGCAGCAATAATCCGATCAGGTTTTTCATGGGGCATTTGTTTGGGAGCAAACATAAGTTTTATCTTTTACATAGAAGTCAGAAACGCTGAAATGAAAAAAGCCCCGCTAACCGAGGCTCAATATTCTATTTTCTGCATCTATTTGATGTCTGATGCCAGTTCCTTGGCCACTTTTGCGTAGGCTTCAGAGATGCGGTATCCCGAATTAAAATCATAACCCATCGCGCCTTCGCCGTGCACTCTGTCATAATTGACCGACAGCAGCACATTTGACGGATTTGCGGTTTCAGTAACAGTAATCGTTACGTTTATCTTGGCGTCATTACGGACAACCCCTACGTTGAATCCGGGATTGATGTAAGTTGTTTTTACTGTCATTGTGTGTTTGGCCGACGCGAGATTCTTATCTGCTTTGACGTTGCCTTTAAAACGTTTGTTAAAGGATTCGATAAACTTGGGCTCGTAACGATTTTGGCGATCGGCAAACCACGAGCTCCGGAAATCTTCTCCCGTGCCTTTCTCTTCGCGTTTCTTCATTTTATCGGCGAGAAATTCTTCTTCAGATTTGAATTTTTCTACAGTAAGTCCTTCGTAATCGAAGACCAGGCTGAATTCCGGGATGCCTTTGAGGTTTTTAAAACTGCCCGAAGTGACTTTTTGAGAGAATCCTGCAACGGACGCCAACATCATCGCAACAAGTATTAATTTTTTCATGGGTAAGAGATTTAAGTTGGGACAAATATAAACTTTCGTCCGGAATGCTAAAATAGGGCAAACGTCGTATAATTGCAATTCGCGCAATTATTTAACGCATCGCTTTATCGCATAAGCGTTTTGGATTATATTTGCCGATTGAAAGCGTACGTTGTTTGGACGCCCGCGTTAGCGATAGAGGCAGGCACCGCGTGCAGCCGATAGCGCGACCCGAGGCACGAAGGGGAACGCCCAAAAGGAAAAGACATGAAACACATCAGAAATTTTTGCATCATCGCACACATCGACCACGGCAAGAGCACGTTGGCGGACCGTTTGCTCGGCGCGACCCAAACCGTTACCGCGCGTGAGGAAAAGGCGCAGTTGCTCGACAACATGGACCTGGAGCGCGAGCGCGGGATCACGATCAAGAGCCACGCGATACAGATGGAATATAAATACAAAGGCGAGGAATACATCCTCAATCTCATCGATACGCCCGGACACGTTGACTTTTCCTATGAAGTGTCGCGGTCAATTGCGGCCTGCGAAGGCGCGCTGTTGATCGTGGACGCCGCGCAAAGCATACAGGCACAAACGATTTCGAACCTGTACCTCGCACTCGAGAACGACCTTGAGATCATCCCGGTGTTGAACAAGGTGGATTTGCCGAGCGCGAACCCGGAGGAAGTCAGCGATGACATTGTAGACCTTTTGGGTTGCAAGATTGAGGACATTATCCATGCCTCGGGTAAGACGGGTTTTGGTGTGGAGAACATATTGGCGGCCATCATCGAACGGATCCCGGCACCCAAAGGCGACCCGGGCGAACCGTTACAGGCGCTGATCTTTGACTCGGTGTACAACCCGTTCCGCGGGATCGAGGTTATTTTTCGCGTGATCAATGGCGAGATCAAAAAAGGCCAGAAGATCAAGTTCATGGCTACCAACAATGAGTATTTCGCCGACGAGGTAGGTACGCTCAAACTCAACCAAGTGCCGAAAAACGTCATCTCGGCAGGCGACGTGGGTTACCTTATTTCCGGCATCAAGGAGGCCAAGGAAGTCAAGGTGGGCGATACGATCACCGACGCGAAACAACCGACACAAAACGTCATCGCCGGTTTTGAAGATGTCAAGCCGATGGTTTTTGCGGGCATTTATCCCGTAGATACGGAAGATTACGAAGAACTGCGCGCGTCTATGGAAAAACTGCAGCTCAACGATGCATCGCTTGTGTTCCAGGCGGAAAGTTCGGCGGCATTGGGCTTTGGTTTCAGGTGCGGATTCCTTGGCATGCTCCACATGGAAATCATTCAGGAACGGCTCGAGCGCGAGTTCGACATGACGGTAATCACGACCGTACCGAACGTTTCGTACAACGCTTACACAAAGAAAGACCCGGAGACGGCCATCGTGGTCAATAACCCGTCCGACCTTCCGGAACCCTCGCGAATGGACCGCGTAGAAGAACCTTACATCAAAGCTACCATCATCACCAAGGCGGATTTTGTGGGCAACGTGATGTCGCTTTGTATCGAAAAACGCGGTATTATCACGAACCAAACCTATTTGACAACCGAACGCGTCGAACTCAATTTCGACATGCCGCTGGCCGAAATCGTGTTTGATTTCTACGACCGACTCAAAACGGTTTCAAAAGGATATGCGTCGTTCGACTACCACCCCATCGGGATGCGCGCGTCGAACCTTGTCAAGGTAGACGTGCTGCTCAACGGCAATACGGTGGATGCCCTGTCGGCGCTGATCCATGCCGACAACGCCTACAACATCGGCAAGAAAATGACCGAAAAACTCAAGGAGTTGATCCCACGCCAGCAATTCGACATCCCGATCCAGGCGGCCATCGGCGCGAAAATCATTGCGCGTGAAACCGTAAAGGCGCTCAGGAAAGACGTTACCGCCAAATGTTATGGTGGCGACATCTCGCGTAAGCGTAAGCTCTTGGAGAAACAGAAGAAAGGTAAAAAACGGATGCGTCAGGTGGGGAATGTAGAGATTCCGCAAGAGGCGTTTATGGCGGTCCTAAAATTGAATGATTAATTATTTTTTATTGCTATTATTTATTGGTCTGTCGGACTAGAATATTTTCGATTAAAAAACCCCGAACATCGAATGTTCGGGGTTTTTTATTGTCTATGTTATAGTTTATCATTTATTGCCCACCAATAAATAATAAATAATAAAAAATAAACAATAATTAATATCTCTCCCAGAAGAACGGCGGTGTGATACCCAAAGCGCGCAGGTATACATATCCCTGCCCGCGGTGATGGATTTCGTTGTCGATGAAATACAGGATGTTTTGCACGATCGGGAATTCGTACTGCCCGAACAGGTTGAACGTTTCGCCGAATTCTTCGTCCTTGAGTTGTGGGAAAAACGTATTGATCGTTTGCGTGTCCTGGTCCCATTGAGCGAGGATCTTGGCCTTGGTGTCGAGTCCTTCGGGTTCGGCATAGGTGCTCGCATCGCGGTTCACGATGGCCTTGATTGCCGGCGCGCCAATCGAGATCAGCTCGTGCGAAAGTTGTGCAAAGCTGCGCATGCCGCCGATCGAAAATTCGAACAGTTCTTTTTCAGGGAACGCTTCGATCACGCGACGGGTCAGGGCGCGGTGTCCTTGCCAATGCTTGAGTAGATCTTGTGTGGTGATGATTTGTGCGGTTGTTGTTTCCATTTTTTATTTTTTATGGTTATTGTTTATTACCACAACAAAGTTCGCGAGCGAAAATGACAGCGGTATGTCAGCAGTATTTGAAAAGATTTACTTTTTTTCTACATTCGCTACAAACCATTCAAACCAAACCATGTCCGAAAAAATCAAAACCCTACAAACCATCCATCTTGCGCTGTGCGCGGGTTTGCTCACGGCCTACATTTTTGCGGGAAATTTGTCGCTGGACTCCTTTCTCAATGTATCTATCGAACCAGCGCAATGGCCTTATCTCGGCATTCCGGTGGCCGCTTTCCTGTTGAGCAACTTTCTTTTTCGGTTTTTTATCAAAAAAATAGACGCCCGTCTTTCGTTCGAGGAAAAAATAACCGAATACCAGACCGCCTCGCTGATCCGTTGGGCCATCCTTGAGGGGGCAGCGTTCGTGTTGATATTCGTGACCCCCGAACTGATAGCATTTGGCGTGCTGCTCATTGTGTATCTCGCCTACCTGCGCCCCACCGAGCAGCGCATCAAGGAACACTTGCAACATTTGGCCTAGCCACAAAAACGCGTACCTTTGCGGCATGATAGAAGACAAGAATCCGCAACGCACCTCGATTTCGCAATTGGGCGAATTCGGGCTCATCGACCACCTGACCCAGCAATTTGAAATGGCGCAACCGTCGACCCTCAAAGGGATTGGCGACGACGCAGCCGTGCTTGATTTCAAGGACAAAAAAGTAGTGGTCTCGACCGATTTGCTCGTCGAGGGCGTGCATTTCGACCTGGCTTACATGCCGCTCAAACATTTGGGCTACAAATCGGTGGTGGTGAACGTCTCGGATATTTGTGCGATGAACGCCAAACCGACACAAATCACGGTATCGATAGCCGTATCAAACCGTTTCCCGCTCGAGGCGCTCGAAGAATTGTTCGCGGGTATCGCGCTCGCGGCCAAGGAATATGGCGTAGACGTTATTGGCGGCGACACCACCTCGTCGCAAAAAGGTTTGCTGATCAGCATCACAGCGTTGGGCGAAGCCGATGCCGATGAACTCGTGTACCGCAATGGCGCCAAGGCCAACGATTTGATCGTGGTCACGGGTGATATTGGCGCGGCCTACATGGGATTGCAGGTACTCGAACGCGAGAAACAAGTATTTCAGGTGAATCCGAATTCACAGCCCGATCTTGACGCCTATACGTACCTCATCGAGCGCCAGCTCAAACCCGAAGCGCGCAAGGATGTCCGTACGATGCTGCACGCGCTCGAAATCAAGCCGACGGGTATGATCGACATTTCGGACGGATTGTCGTCGGAAGTCATCCACTTGTGCAAGCAATCGAATACCGGCTGTAATATTTTTGAAGACAAATTGCCGCTCGACCCGCAACTGATCGCGACCTGCGAGGAATTCAACATCGACGCGACTACGGTGGCCATTAACGGCGGCGAAGATTACGAATTGTTGTTTACCATCGGTATGGATGATTTCGACAAAATCAAGGGCAACCCCAACTTTACGGTCATCGGACACATGACCGACCCCGCCGAAGGCATACACCTGGTCACGCGCGCGCATACCAAGATTGCACTGAAGGCACGCGGCTGGAATGCTTTGAATAAAGAATAATCTTACTTTTTCTAAAATAAAGACAAAAAAAAAGCGATGTTCCCTACTACATCGCTTTTTTGTATTGTAAAAAGTAGCTTAAGTTTTCCTGGATCAATTTGGGGCTGATGCTAGGGATTTTTTTGGCTGCTTTTTACGGTCAGTCTCAATGATAATTAACTAACTCATTATCATATTGTAAAATTAACATAACCAATCCCAATACTGCATACGGCATCCCGTATTTCTTGTTGCGGTTTCCCGTAAATCTCGTTACGGTTTCCCGCAGAAACTACAAAAGCCCTTTGTTTTTGGCCTCGCGGATCAGGTCGATGTCGCTTCCTCCCTTGATTTCAAGGGTTTCTTTTAGGTTGAGTTTGCGCTTTTCGACCGCGCTTAACGACAGCGGGACAAACTGTGGGATGTCTTTGGTTTTGGTACCTTTCGACAGGTGATACAAAATTTGCTTGTCAAAAGCATCGATTTCGATGTTGTCGTACTGCAGCTGGCTCACCAACTTGACCACCGTTTGACTGTAGTAGTTTTCATCCTTGAGGATTTTGTCGAACGCAATCAGCAACTCATCGAAAGTAAGGTCGTTCTTGATGACCAGCCCATTGGGGTTGATGTTCTTGATGATGGTGTTGATTTTCAAAAGCTCGGTGTGCATCGTAAGCAGGATAATCTTGCAGTCGGGCATCTCGCGTTTGATCAAAAGCGCCAAATCTTCGCCCGAATAAATGCCTTTTTCTTCATACACCGGCATGCTCAAATCAAAAAATGCGATGCCGAACGGTTCGGTTGCCTCGGTGATGGCTTCGTAACCGGTTTTGCAGTCCTTGGCTTGCGTGATCGCAAATTCGTAAGTGCCTTTGGAATTGTATCCTTTGATGGCGTTTTTGTAGGCTTCGATGATAAACGGATGGTCATCGACAATCAGGATGTTTACGGCTATGGACATGTTGCTTGGTTTGGTAGAGTCGTTATGCAAACCTAGTTTTTTTTCCGTTTCGTTCGACGAAAATCGTTTTTAGCACGCATTTTTTTGTGATTCCGCAACCGTTCAGATAAAGCCGTTCTTTTTGGCCTCGCGAATGATGTCTTCGTCGGTGCCTTTTTCTATTTCGAAAATCTCCTTGATCTGGGCTTTGCGCTTGTCGATCGAGCTGATCGAAAGATTCAAATGCACCGGCAGATTCTTGGTCTTGATGCCTTTTGCGATCAACGAAATAATCCGTCGGTTGCAGGTGTCAAGGTACATCTCTTTGGCTTGGATTTCCTTGAGACTTTGTTTTGCAGTAATGCTATAATAGGTGGTTCCTTCCCTGACGCAATCGAATGCCGACAACAGCTCCTGGGGTTTGAAGTCGCTTTTGACAAGTAACCCTTCTGGATTGATTTTTTTAATCAGATTGAACAACGTAAAACTGTCGGCATGTGAGGTGAGCATGATAATCTTGGTGGCAGGGGCTTCTTTTTTGACCATCAGCGCCACCTCTTCGCCCGAGAACAAATTTTGCGGTTCATAGGCCGGAAGTGCGACATCCAGCAAGATTAGGTCATACTTTTTGTGTTGGGCCACGATGCGCTGGTAAGCTTCTTCGCAATTGAACGCGCTATCGAATTCAAGCGGCAGTTCGCTTCCCAAAAAAATGCTTTTGTACCCTTCGATGATGGCCGGATGATCGTCGACGATAAGTACTTTGATTGTCGTTTTCATGATGGTTTTGTTTTTTGGATTGGTATTGAAACGATGATGGTTGATCCACCGCCGTCGGTCGACGCGATATGGACCACGCCTTCGCAGTCCTTGGCGCGCGCTTGCAGATTTTTTAGCCCGATTCCTTTCTTGCTTTCATAGGTTTTGAACCCTACGCCGTCGTCGTGGATCTCGAGCAGGATGTACTCGTCATAATTCGAAATATTCACGAAAACATGATCGGCCAGCGCATGCTTGTGGGCGTTCTGGAGCGTTTCCTGTAAAATGCGATACAGGTTGATTTTTTGGCTGCTTTTGAGCAATTCCCATTTGATGTCCTTGTCCATCTCGACATGCAACTTGGCGCTGAGCATCTTTTTTTGTTCCTTAAAGAACGTGACCAAAATACGCTTGAAACTGTCGTCGTCTGCAAAAACTTCGTTGTTGAGATTGTGTGAGATGTTTCGTATTTCCTTTTCGATATCGTGGATGCTGTCGATGTAACCGATGCATTTCGCGATGGTCTTGGAATCGGTTTTGTTGTTCAAAATATGCAGGTTGAACCGCGTCGACGCCAGCCGGTTCATGACACCATCGTGCAGTTCCCGCGCGATACGTTCCTTTTCGATTTGCCGGCCTTCGTCTATTTTTGACTGCTGGTTGTGCATGAGTTGGTAGATTTCTTCCTTGGCTTCCTGCTGGCTTTGCGTGAGCAACAATTCCTTTTGTCGGATGCGTTGACGGGCAATCATGAAAAGCATCATTCCAAACCCGGACACCGCAACTGTCGCGCTTGCCCACATGGATTTTTGTTTTTCGGCGAGCTCCTTCTCTTGCGTAATCTCTTCGGTTTCGTACGCGATTTTGGCAAATTTATCTCTTGTTTCGCGTTCGAGTTGGTGGATGCTATCGGATATCCGGATGTATTCCTTTGAGTAGGAAAGCGAGTTCTTGGGGTCTATTTTGCCGAGGTGTTTCAAACACAACAACATGTCGTTCGGCGCCTTGAATTCCTGTGACAACCGCAAAGCGTCGTTGCCGTACTTGATGGCGTTGATGGTGTCTTTGGTGGCTGCGTAGTATTCGGAGAGGTAGAGGCGGTTGAAGTTTTGGCCTTCAATAATATTTAGTTTGCGCCTCAAATTATAGGTCCTTACAAGTAAACTTTTTGTCTTATCGAACTTGTTTAGTTCTATATCCGTTTTGCAAGTATTATCGCATAGTCTGGAATAAATCACCGGATCCTTCTCAATTTCTTTATTAGACAATGCCTTACTAAACAATTGCCTTGCGAAATGTAGATCTCCTTTGAGTAAGAAAATATACCCTATATTGTTCATACAGTACTCTCTGTGAAAAGAGTGAAAATTAATATCTCCTTTCTCCACCAGTTCTAGTGCTTTCTCAAAATAGTAAAGAGCACCATCAAAATCTCTTTGTTCACGGGCATTTAAGCCAAAGTATATATAAATCTTATACTTTTGCGCCTTAATATCTAAATCAGACGCGATCTTCATTGCCTTTACGAGAGTTTTTTCACTTTCTGAAAAACTGTTTGTATAGTATTGAATAATCGCCTTATCTTGATATGTTTCACAAAGTTTTTCAAGATCACGTAGTTTAATATAGTCCTTTTCTGCTTTTGAAAAATAGTAAAAAGCACTGTCGTTTGTACTGCGCTGTTCGTAATAGAGACCAAGGTAGGTATTACACGACGCTATTGTTTCGAGATTGTTGCTATTAACGTTGTCTTTGAGAATCGCTTCTACAACTATCTTCAAGTGTTCCCAATTGTTTAGCTTAAAAAAATTGTCTGCTATTCTGAATCTGTAAGTGTCTAATATAGAATCTTCTTGTCTTCCTTGAAGATTCTGAAAAGCTAATTTGTTGTAATAGCTTCGTCTATCGACATCTAAAGAATCGCATTCCGCTTTCATTAGCAATTCATCGACGTTTGCCTTTGCGATATCAGACTTTCTCTGTGTTATCTTATCGCAGGAGAAAATCAACCCCCCAATCAGTATAACCGTATAAATGTTGCGCCTTTTCAAAATACTAATTTTCCCAAATTTATAACCTTGAAAAGTATTTTCATTACAGAAAATCTATAAATTTTGCCCTAGTGTAAAATCTATAAATATCTTCGTCCCTTTTCCTTTTTTCGATTTTATCATCAAGTCACCGCCACTTTCCTTAACTCTCGATTCTATATTTTGTAAACCGATTCCTTTCTTTTTTATCGAAACATCAAACCCGATTCCATCATCAGTAATTTCAAGTTCCATCTTCTCGTAATTCTTACCAATTTTAACAAAAATATTCTCTGCGTTGGCATACTTGTTTATGTTCTGAAGTGACTCTTGAAGTATTCTAAAAATATTGATTTTCAGCGCATTGTCGATATTGTCCCATTTTATTTTCTCATCGATTGTCCATTCAATGCCTGGGCTGTGGGAAGACTTTTGCTCTTCGAGTAAATTGTTGACGATTGCAAGAAAATTATTAATCAATGCGTGCTTTTCTCTGTTAAGATCATGAGAGATTTCACGAATATCTTGTTCAATATTTTTTAGTTCATTCAAATAGTTGAATCTGCTCTCAATCGCATCATCATCTGCTAACTTGTTCAGGCTATCTAAATTTAATCGCGCACCAAACAATCTGCCTAAAACGCCGTCATGTAGTTCCTGCGCTATTCTTTTTTTCTCCTTTTCCCTACTTTCCTCGATTGTTCTTTGCTGAGAAATCATTAGACTGTATATTTCTTCATTTGCCTTCTGTTGTGCCTGCACCAACAAAAGTTCTCTGTTTTTTGCTCGCTGATTTCGAATTACAAATAGTAATACTCCAATAAGAAGTGTTCCTATGAAAAAATATACTAGATTTCTATTTTGTTCTGCCAGCTTGTCTTTTTGCGAAATAATCTCGTCTGTTTCAAAAGCAATTCGGGCAAATTTATCTTTGGCCTTGCGCTCTTCATTTTGAATACTATCGCTAATTCTAATATATTCCTTTGAATAAAGTGACGCGTTTTTCTGTTCAACTGCCGAAAGTTGTTTGAGCGACCCCAAAAGATCACCAGAGATTCTTGACTTCTTTGCGAGCAAAAATGCTTCGTATGCCATCTTCTGTGCAGAAAGTGAGTCGGATTTTGCGACATAAAATTCCGAAAGATGCAACTTACTGGCTACCACGCCCGAATACAATTTATTAACTTCCCGGATTTTTAATGCCTCAAAGAACAACCTTGGTAAATCTTGGTATTCCTTGAGTTTAAATTTCGAATAGGCAAGATTGTCGGTAAGCGCCGCATAAACTAACGGATTATCTTTCAAGAGATTTCTTTCCGCGAGTCCGAGATTAAAATTCTTGATTGCCTCGCGGTGGTTGTTAAGATTTTGATACACATACCCAATATTGTTATAGGTACTGGATCGGTAATGAACTTTTGATTGACTAATTTCGGGATAGCGGTTAACGAAATCTAAGGCTTTTCTATGGTAAATAAGGGCGTTATCAAAATTCTTCAATTCATTGGAACTTATCCCAATTAAGTTAAACGCGTTGTATTGATTTTGAACATAGCTTGAACTTTTATAAAAACTAAGGGCTTGTATGCAGGACAACTCGCATCCCGAATAGTCACTTTCATATAACTGAACGAATGCCTTATCTATATAGTTCTTTGCTAGATAAATGCTGTCACGCGTCGGAGAAAATAATTTCTCTGCTTTTAGAAAAAAATAATATGCACTGTCATTCGCCCCCTTGTCTATGAATTGATTCCCAAGAGTGTTATAACCGCGGGCTATATTTAGTGAATCTTTAACCGAAATCGAACTCTCCACAACTTTGGTAGCTACCTCAATCGCCTTAGACTCTTGACGCAAATCGTAATACAATTGAGCTACGGTGTTTAAATCGTTTCGAGTCGATTTGGTATTCTCCTTCGCGGTGAGAATTCTGAATGCTTTGTTTGTGTTTTCTATTCTGACTGTCGCAGACAAGTCCTTTCTCTTGGCGCTTGTAAGATAATGATATACGCTATCAGACGAGGGACTTTCGTTCGCATCGATTTCTTTAGCTTGCTTACATCCTACCGCGAGGATGATGAAAAATATCATTCGTATTCTTTTCAAACGGACTAATAAATGTTTTGGCTAAATGTACAAAAATCGCCAAATAAAAAAAGCTTCCTCGTTAGGAAGCTTTTTATATAATTTTGGAAGTTTTTATTTATGCTCGTGGTGCAGTTTGGCCGCCGCCAATTTCAAATGCTCTGCTATTCTCTCTTGGTGCAGTTTGGCCGCCGCCGATGTCGGCAAACCCTCGCGTATCCCTAGGTGCAGTTTGACCACCGCCGATGTCAGCGAATCCGCGGGTATCTCTTGGAGCAGTTTGTCCTCCTCCAATTTCAACTTGCTTACTTTTCTCTCTTGGTGCAGTTTGACCCCCGCCAATTTCTGAAGGACTCGTAAACGACGTCAAAATCATCATCAACGAGAATAATCCGAATGTTAAAATAGCTTTTTTCATAATTTGAGACTTTAATATGTTATGGTATTTTTTTCTTGCTTTACGGTGTGAGTGTTATTCATTCACGGTGTAAAACTACATAGCAAGTCTCGTTCTATTATAGTGTTTACAGGCGTTTATGGTGGATGAACGCCGTTTGATAGTGGATGGTAGTCAAATTTTGGTGGATGGAATTTCTAAATTTCCAAATAATTGCCATTTGTGATGCTGCTGATGATGGCATCTACATTTTCCTTGTAAGATTTAGAAAATGGCAATTTGGTAGTCGTACCCTTTATGTAGCATACGGAGTTCCCGGTATGGATACGCGAAACGTAGTCAATGTTGACAATATAGCTATTGTGGATCCTGACAAACGGCGACGACAACACCGTCTCGAAATGCTTGAGCGTCTTGAACGCTGTAATCATTTCGCCGTTATACAAATGGATGTCGGTAGAGTTGTTATCGGCTTGCAGGTAGCAAATGTCATTGGCCTCTATAAAACGATAATCGCCGTACGATTTTACGCAAATGATCAGCGGCTTATCATCCTTGGCCGATTCGACCACCAACGACGGCTCATCGACTATGAGCTCGGTCATCGGCATTTCCTCGGCCACATCAACAATCGCGTCGATCACCGCAATATGCGATGCATCTTCGATTGGCGCATCCTCGGGCTCGTCGACGATGAATGGATAGTCTTTGACCCCTGTCGTCGCGGCCGGAACAGTCGATGCTGCGCTTTCCGCAACCGGCGCTGACGTATCTACTTGCTGGGCAAATCCAAGCTCGAACCGAAGAAACGCTTTACGCAAATCGCTGTTTGTAAGTGGCTTGATACAATAGTCGAGCACTTCGTACTTGATGGCATCGTAGGCCAATGACTTGTCCTGTGTGGTGACGATGATCTTCGGAACCTGTCTTAAGTAGCGGTACAACTCACTCACCAGCGAAAGCGACAATTTACTGGTCGTGTCCTCAGGGTTGATCTCGAGGAAAACGATCGCCGGTTTGTGCTCCAGGATCACATCAAGGGCATCCTCGAAATTATGCGCCGCGCCCACAAACACCAAATCCTGAAAACGGGCCGCTATGGCCTGCGTCTTCAGAACGCTGTGGGGGTTGTCGTCGACAATTACGTAAGAATGCTTCATGCGCGCTGTTTGGTTGGCCAGCGCATCAGCAATTTAAGGTGACAGATTTGGGGGAAATCCTGACGCTAAATTAAAGTGTTTCGGGCTCCGAAATGCGCCATTGTTAAAACATTAGGGCGCATTGTTAACATTTTTTCGTGAACGGCAAAAAAACTCGGCAAAGAGCACACGTCGTGTCATTCGTCGAGAAAAGACGTACAAAAAATCATTCTTATATACTTTATTACATCATTTTAAATATATTTGTGTTTTTAAATCAAAATGATAGACTTTAAGGAATTCAAAAGCGTCAGTGAGGTTGCTGCGGCATTTCCCAACGAAATAGCCTGTATGGAACACCTCGAGCAAATTCGCTGGAATGGACTCGTTACAAGTCCATTTGATCCAATCTCGAAAGTGTACCTGTGTGCCGACAGAAAATACCGTTGCCGAAATACAGGAAAATATTTCAACGTCAAGACCGGAACGATCTTTTACAACAGCAAAGTGCCCCTACAAAAATGGTTCATGGCCATTTGGATGGTTACCACCGCAACACAACCCATCACATCGATACAACTCGGAGAAGACTTGGGGCTCACCCAAAAAACAGCTTGGTTCCTTTTGCAACGCATCAGGAAACACTTGGGGTTGGACTACCAAAAAATAAGTGATCGCGCCAAACCAAACCCACGGCAAAAAGTCGATCAAATCGAAGTGGTGGTCGAAAAAGACCGCATGCAATTGCTCGAATGGCTACAAACCCTAAAAAAATAATGGAATCACTGTCGATCATATACGGTACGGGGAAACTCCCTTTGCGCATTGGCCATTTAGAGCTGCCCTGTTACATCCTAAGCGATGGAAACGGCGTGCTCATGAAAGCTGGGCTACAAAAAGCACTGGGGTACGACGGAAAATCGCCCGATTGGTTGTTCGATTTGCTCGGCAGCATCAACAAGTTCTATCCGGTTTCGGGTGCGCTGTTTGAGGCGTTGGAAAACCCAATCTTGTTCGAAATGGAGCGGCCTGACGGTAGTTTGACCAAAATAGAAGGAATCTACCCCAGTGTGGCCATCGATGCCTGCAAAACGATCCTAAACGCCAAGAACGACGGCTACCTGAGTGTCGGCCAGCTCAAGCACGCCAAAGCCGCGGCCTTAATCGATAGTCACTTCGAGGCGATAGGGCCGCGAGAAGCCATCGAAGAAGCGACGGGATTCAATTTTACAAAAGAAACGGGAAAAATCTACCTCCGTGATTTTATGCTCTCGCATCACGACGATGCGGTCTACCATTGGATTCCCGCCCTGCGTGATACGTTTTTTGAAGCGCTTCTCGAGATGCACGCATTGGATTGGCATGCGCTTCGGAAAAATCCGAAAAAAATAGCCGAACTTCTACACGAATGTCTGTTTTCGCGCATTAACGATCAGCTGAACATGGCGTTACGCGCCCAAAAACCCAAACGCTTCTACCGACGTCCGGGGAAAATGCCAAAAAACCACGAGCATCCCGAGTTGCAGCATTATGTTTCTGAAATTATGGCGTTGTTCAAGGCTGCCGCAAGTAATTGGAGTGTTTTCTTACAACTTGCGAACAGGATCCATCCCAAGACCACGAATTTCGCGTTAACCATCGCAGACCCGCATACCGAGCGACCCATCGGTCTACTTGACAGCCAACTGCAGAAAGCCGTTGCCGTCAACCGGATCTACACGAAACACAATAAAAAAAGGGCTTGACGCCCTTTTCTTTTTACATTTTCATCAGCCAATGTCTCATGTTGACTTCGCTGTCTATGATTTGGCGCAACGATGCGATCGCCACGCGGTCCTGCTTCATCGAATCGCGATGACGTATCGTGACGGTCTGGTCTTCGAGCGTTTGGTGGTCTACCGTAATACAGAATGGCGTCCCCAAAGCGTCTTGTCTGCGGTAGCGACGTCCCACCGCATCTTTTTCGTCATAAGCCATGTTGAAATCCCATTTGAGATCGTCGACAATCTTTTGCGCCAATTCCGGCAAGCCGTCGCGTTTGATCAAAGGCAATACCGCCGCCTTGGTAGGTGCGAGTACCGATGGCAAAGCCAATACGGTTCTGGTTGATCCGTCTTCAAGCGTTTCTTCTTTGAGCGATGTCGAAAAAACGGCAAGAAACATACGATCGAGGCCCACCGAAGTTTCTACGACATAAGGCACGTAGTTCTCATTGAGTTCCGGGTCAAAATACTGTAATTTTCGCCCAGAATACTGCTCGTGCGCTTTCAAATCGAAATCGGTGCGTGAATGGATGCCTTCGAGTTCCTTGAATCCGAACGGAAAGTTGAATTCGATATCGGCGGCGGCGTTGGCGTAATGCGCCAGCTTTTCGTGGTCGTGGAAACGGTAATTGGTCACGCCCAAGCCCAACGAAAGGTGCCAGTTGAGACGCGTTTGCTTCCAGTAGTCGTACCATTTCATCTCTTCGCCTGGCCGTACGAAGAATTGCATTTCCATTTGTTCGAACTCGCGCATACGGAAGATGAATTGTCTGGCGACGATTTCATTCCTGAACGCCTTGCCGGTTTGGGCGATGCCGAACGGCACTTTCATCCTGCCCGACTTTTGTACGTTGAGGAAATTGACGAAAATACCCTGCGCGGTTTCTGGACGCAGGTACAAATCCATGGCATTATCGGCCGATGCGCCGAGTTTGGTGCCGAACATCAGGTTGAACTGCTTGACATCGGTCCAATTTCGCGAACCGGTTTCGGGATCGGCGATTTCGAGCTCCTCGATCAACGCTTTGACGTCTTCGAGGTCATTGTTGCCCAATGAACGCCCCATGCGCTCCAGGATCTCGCGGTTACGCGATTTGTACTCCATCACACGCGCATTGGTGGTAACGAATTCTTGTTCGTTAAACGCCTCGCCATAACGTGCGCGCGCTTTCTCGATTTCTTTCTCGGCCTTTTGGTTGAGCTTTTCGGCGTAATCTTCGATCAGCACATCGGCGCGGTATCTTTTCTTGGAATCCTTGTTGTCGATAAGCGGATCGTTGAACGCGTCTACGTGCCCAGACGCCTTCCAAGTAGTCGGGTGCATCAAAATCGCCGCATCGAGACCCACGATGTTCTCGTGCATCTGCACCATCGCTTTCCACCAATACTGACGGATGTTGTTTTTAAGTTCGACACCGTTTTGCGCATAATCGTATACCGCGCTCAAACCGTCGTACACCTCGCTCGAAGGAAAAATGAACCCATATTCCTTGGCGTGCGACACGACATTCTTAAATAAATCTTCTTGTTTTGCCATAGTGGTGCAAAAATATAAAAACTGTAATGAAATAAAACCGCGATTCCCGAATTTTACGACATTATCCTTTCAAAGCCAAAATGATATGTCTAAAAGCCTGATTGATTTGTTCTATCCGCCCGTTTGTGCGGGCTGCGACGCCTTGTTGTTAGTCAACGAAAAAGCAATTTGCACCACGTGCCGACATGAAATGCCGCAAACCTACCACCATTTAACCCCCGAGAACGAAGCGTTCAAGAAATTCTACGGGAAAATCCACATCGAGTTCGCCGCAACATTCCTGCACTACCACAAGCGTGGGATCGTACAGCAAATGATCCACAGCCTCAAGTACCACGGCGCCGAATCTGTAGGGACAACGCTCGGTCAATGGTATGGATCGATTTTGTTCGATACGGGCGCGCTATTCGACGTCGACGAAATCATTCCTGTGCCGCTGCACCCCAAAAAATTGCGTGAACGCGGCTACAACCAAGTAACCGCTTTCGGCATGGCGCTAGCAGACCGATTGGGCGTTGCGTATAACGACCGGCTTCTCGTCCGGAAAAAGTACTCGAAAACGCAAACCAAGAAAAACTTAATGGGCCGGAATGAGGTGCGCAACCAGGAAATATTCGGCATTAATTCGGAAGAAACGCACCAGGGCAAACACTTGCTGTTGGTTGACGACGTACTCACCACAGGTGCCACGCTCGAGAGTTGTGCCCGCGTGTTGCAAGGCATTCCTAACACTAAAATCAGTATTGTATGCATGGCTATGTCACATTCATAATTAGTGTAATTTTATACTAATTATTCACATATAACTAATTTTCAATAGATTATAATTTAACCCCAGGTTGGGCTTCCTGCTACTGGCAAACCGCGCTAAGAAATCGCAAAAATGTTTCGTCGTGACTAAATATAATCGTTAATTTGTGGTTCAAAATCTGCCGTATGCGCCATTTGCAGTTCAGAATCTTTATCGGCTTACTCTTGCTTGCCTTCACAGGTTGCGCCAAAAGAGGCACCATTACGGGCGGCCTCAAAGACACCATCGCCCCGACACTCAAAAGCGCGGTTCCAAAAAACTACGCAACGCAATTTACGGGCAATACCATCAAGCTTACCTTTGACGAATACATCAAGCTCAAAAACATCAACAAACAGTTGATCGTGTCGCCGCCTATGAAAAATGCGCCCGATGTACTTCCTACTAACGCCAGCAAATACATCACGATCAAGATCAACGATACGCTACAGCCCAACACCACTTACAGCTTCAACTTTGGACAGAGCATCGAGGACAACAACGAGAGCAACCCGTACCGACAATTCAAATACGTTTTTTCGACGGGATCACACATCGACTCGCTGATGCTCAACGGACGCATCAAGGACGCCTACGCCAAAGAAGTCGACAATTTTGTAACGGTCATGCTTTACGATACCAACGAACGCTTTAACGATTCGGTGGTTTACAATGAGTTCCCACGCTATGTAACCAATACGCTCGACAGCGCCAAAACGTTCAGGCTCGAGAACCTCAAGGCCGGCAAATACTTGTTGGTGGCGCTCAAGGACAAAAACAACAACTACAAATTCAATCCGAAGGACGACAAGATCGGGTTTCATCAACAATATGTCACGATCCCGAACGACACCGTCTACGAAATTGAATTGTTTAAGGAAGTCTTGCCCTTCAAACCCTACAAACCCGTCCAAGCATCGGGCAACCGATTGTTGGTGGGTTACGAAGGCGACCCCAAGGACGTGACGGTATCGCTTTCCAAAGCCGGCCAGAAACTCGAGACCATCATAACAAAGTTCCCGAACAAAGATTCGCTACAGGTTTGGTATAAGCCCATCAAGCTCGACGCCGAAGTAAAGTCGGATTCGCTGCAAATCGAATTGGTGAAAAACAACGTAAAAGAAAACTTTAGCGTCAAGATCAAAAACCAAAAGACCGACACGCTTAGTATCAAATCGAGCCACAACGGTGCGATTGCACTTCGTGATAAATTAGTGTTTACATCTTCTAATCCTTTGAAGGGTGTAGTCTCTGACAAAATATCGTTGGTCAATAAGGACTCTGCAAAAGTCGCATTCAAAACGACCTATGACGATCAAAAGCAAGAATTGACGCTGGATTTCGAAAAAGAACCACTGCAAAAATACCAACTGGAACTACTACCGGGCGCGCTCGTGGACTATCTCGAACAAGCCAACGACACGCTGCGCTACAAGCTCGAGACAAAAAACACCAGTGAATTTGGAAACCTGCGTCTGCTTCTTGAAAACGTCAAGCAGTTTCCCATCATCATCGAGCTCACAGATTCCAAGGGAACGGTCTTGTACAGCGATTATTCCGAAGACCGAACAACCATCGATTTTAACCTGATAAAGCCCGAGCTGTTCACGCTTCGTGTGATTTATGATGCGAACAAAAACAAAGTTTGGGACACGGGGAATTTTCTCGAAAAGCGACAGTCGGAAGAAGTCATCTACTATCCGAAGGAAATAGATGTACGCGCCAATTGGGATGTAGAGCAAAACTTTAATCTGGCTGCACCGTAAACCCATCGCGGTCGTCCAGGAACGCAAATTTATTTCTTGTAGCCACGAGTTCCGTTTTGCTGATTTCGGCCCGCAAAACGCCCTCGATTTCGTCAGGAGCGACAATATAACTTCCGAGCGCATCGATTATTTGTGAATGTCCTACATAATCGTGTTGGTTTGCGTCTTTTCCTACCCGATTAACGCCCATCACATAACTCACATTTTCAATCGCACGCGCCTTGAGCAGCGCGTCCCATGCCGCAATCCTGGGCTTGGGCCAATTGGCGACGTAAATAAGCGCATCGTACTGTTCGGCATTTCTCGAAAACACGGGGAACCGCAAGTCGTAGCAAATCAGCAGGCAAATCTTCCAACCCAAATAATCGACAATCAATTTGTCGCGGCCCGGCGTGTAGACTTTGTCTTCGCCGGCCAACGTAAACAAATGTCGTTTGTCATAGTACTCGACCATTCCCGTCGGACGGACAAAAAGCAACCTATTGTAATACTTTTTGTCTTCTTCCACAACAATACTGCCTACAACCGCAGCGTTCTTGGCCAACGCCATCGACTGCATCCACAAAACGGTTTCGCCCGACATTTTCTCGGCCACAACCTCTGGTTCCATCGTAAAACCAGTAGTAAACATTTCGGGCAGGACAATCAAATCGACCGGATCGAGTGCGTCGATCTTTTGCGCAAAATAGCGCCGGTTTGCTTCGGCATCATGCCAAATCAGCGGGGCTTGGACGAGGGCTACTTTCATGCTGTTGCTTTGCCCAAAGGTAACAAAATGTAAAAACACCGTCAAGCGCAAACAAAAAACGCACCCCTAAGGATGCGTTCTTTCTATCTTTAGCAAATCTACTTGATACTTGCGCTTAAATATTCGCGGTTCATACGCGCGATGTTCTCGAGTGAGATGCCTTTTGGACACTCGACTTCGCAAGCGCCCGTATTGGTACAGTTTCCAAAGCCCTCTGCGTCCATTTGGTTGACCATGTTCAGCACGCGATCGGTCGCTTCGACTTTCCCCTGCGGCAACAGCGCAAACTGTGATACTTTGGCCGATACAAACAACATGGCCGATGAGTTTTTACAGCTTGCCACACAAGCGCCGCACCCGATACACGTCGCGGCATCGAACGCGCGGTCGGCATCGTGCTTGGGAATCGGGATCGTATTGGCGTCGATGGTACGCCCCGAAGTATTGATCGAGATGAATCCGCCGGCATGCTGGATGCGGTCGAACGAACTGCGGTCGACCACCAAATCCTTGATCACCGGAAATGCCTTGGCGCGGAACGGTTCGATAAAAATCGTATCGCCGTCTTTGAACATACGCATGTGCAACTGGCAGGTCGTCACGCCACGGTCTGGGCCATGCGCTTCGCCGTTGATGAACAACGAACACATCCCGCAAATCCCTTCACGACAATCGTGGTCGAACGCTACCGGATCTTCGCCGCGGTTGATGAGTTGCTCATTGAGCACGTCGAGCATTTCCAAAAAGGACATGTCGGGCGAAACGCCATCAATCGGATAATCTACGATTTGCCCTTTGTCTGCGGCGTTTTTTTGACGCCATATTTTGAGTGTCAGTTTCATAACGATCTTATTTGTAACTGCGGGTTACGAGTTTTACATTTTCGAACACAAGCGGCTCTTTGTGCAGCACCGCGTCGCTTGGCTTGCCTTTGTACTCCCAAGCCGCCACGTAGGCAAAATTCTGGTCGTCGCGCAAAGCTTCGCCGTCTTCGGTTTGGTATTCCTCGCGGAAATGTCCTCCGCACGATTCATTCCGGTGCAACGCATCCTTGGCGAACAATTCCCCGAGTTCGAGGAAATCGGCTACGCGCATCGCTTTTTCGAGCTCTTGGTTGAACCCGACCATCGAGCCAGGCACCTTGACGTCGGCGTAAAATTCTTCGCGCAAAGCGGCAATTTCTGCAATGGCTTCGGTAAGTCCTTGGGCATTTCGGGCCATGCCTACTTTGTCCCACATGATCTTGCCGAGTTTTTTATGGAAATGATCTACCGAGTGCTTGCCGTTGTTGTTGATGAACTTCTCGAGTTGCTCGCGTACGTTCTTCTCGGCCTCTACAAACTCCGGCAAATCGGTAGAGATGGTACCTGTTTTGATATCCGGTGCTAAATAATCGCCGATGGTGTACGGCAATACAAAATAACCGTCGGCCAAACCTTGCATCAAGGCAGAGGCGCCCAGACGGTTCGCGCCGTGGTCGGAGAAGTTCGATTCGCCGATCGAGAAACAGCCCGGAATGGTGGTCATCAAATTGTAATCGACCCAAGTACCGCCCATGGTATAGTGCACGGCCGGGTAAATCATCATAGGGGTTTCGTATGGATTTTGGTCGACGATTTTCTCGTACATCTGGAACAAGTTGCCGTATTTTTCTTCTACGACCGCTTTCCCGAGTTTGGTGACCAACGCCTTGTCGTTTTCGTCAAGTCCTTTGATATGCGCCTGTGTCTTGCCATAGCGCTGGATAGCCGATGCAAAGTCAAGATAAACTGCCTCACCTGTCCTGTTCACGCCAAAACCGGCGTCGCAACGTTCCTTGGCGGCCCTTGAAGCCACGTCGCGCGGCACGAGGTTGCCGAATGACGGATAGCGTCTTTCGAGGTAATAATCGCGTTCTTCTTCCGACAAATCGGTTGGTTTCTTGCGCCCTTCGCGGATGGCCTGCGCATCTTCGAGGCTTTTCGGCACCCAGATGCGCCCGTCGTTACGCAACGATTCAGACATAAGCGTCAGTTTCGATTGGTGATCGCCCGATACCGGAATACAGGTCGGGTGAATTTGCGTATAACAAGGATTGGCGAAAAACGCCCCTTTTTTGTGGATTTTCCAAGCGGCTGTGGCGTTGCTGCCCATCGCATTGGTCGAAAGGAAAAATACGTTGCCGTATCCGCCCGAACCAATGACCACGGCGTGCGCCGAATGTCTTTCGATTTCGCCCGTAATGAGGTTGCGTGCAATGATGCCACGCGCTTTGCCGTTCACCAACACCAAATCGAGCATTTCATGGCGGTTGTACATTTTGATCTTGCCGCGACCGATTTGACGGTTCATCGCCGAGTAGGCACCCAGCAACAACTGTTGTCCGGTTTGTCCTTTGGCATAAAATGTACGCGAAACGAGCGTGCCACCAAACGAACGGTTGTCGAGCAAACCGCCGTACTCACGCGCCAACGGTACGCCTTGCGCGACGCATTGGTCGATGATGTTGGCCGAAACCTCTGCCAGACGGTGTACGTTTGCCTCACGCGCACGGTAGTCGCCGCCTTTGACGGTATCATAAAACAACCTGAATGTCGAATCGCCGTCGCCCATGTAGTTCTTGGCCGCGTTGATTCCGCCCTGCGCCGCAATCGAGTGCGCACGACGTGGCGAATCCTGGAAACAAAATGCTTTGACATTGTAGCCAAGCTCGGCCAAAGTCGCCGCAGCCGAACCTCCTGCCAAACCGGTTCCAACGACAATGATGTCGATGTTGCGTTTGTTGGCCGGGTTTACCAGATTGATGTGGTTTTTATAATTGGTCCATTTGTCTGCGATAGGACCTGAAGGTATCTTTGAATCTAATGCCATGGGATTAAGCTTTTAGAATAAAATGGAGGTACAATGGAATGATGGCGAACAAAAGCGGTACGATAATCGCGAAGCCTTTCCCAAATCCTTTGATGAGTCCGTTGTATTTTGGATTGTTGGCGCCCAAGGATTGGAACGCGCTGGCAAAACCGTGGTGCAAGTGAAACGCAAGCACAGCCATCGAAAGCACGTAGAGCAATGTGTACACCAACCCGTACTTCGCATCTTTGAAGAACGCCACCGTGATTTTGTACAAATCTTTGTAGCCTTCTTTGATTTTAACGTTGGCCTGCGCATTGTAAAACTCCGTGCGGTTCTTGATGTAAATCACTTTTTGGTCGACCTGCTGTTTGGGCAGGTAACTACCGTCGGTAGTAAGGTAATATTCCGAAGGTTGACCGTTCATCGTGATGGTTTGCGTTTGCAATGGCATGTTTTTGTCGAAATGCATCGGCGCCCAAAATGTAATCATGTGCGTGACGATGAACACCAAAATAACGGTTCCCAAAACACCCATGTTTCTTGACGACCATGCGCTGTTTGCGGCGGCGTTGTTCTTCGCATACTTGACCGGACGCGCTTTTGCATTTTGATAGGTCAGCATCGCGCCGTCGATTGCGTGAAAAATGATCGAAGCGTAAGTGAGATAAGACAAAACCTTAACGGCGGGGTTGGTCGTCATGAACAACGCATATTTGTTGAAGTTCAGCGCGTTGTCGGGGGTCAAAAGTTGAAGATTTCCTGCCAAGTGGCCAACGAGAAACAAGCATAAAAATAAACCTGTCAGAGCCATCCAATATTTCTTAGCCAAGGACGACTTTAATAATGCAGATTTTGCCATAATATTTGTTTGTGAGTTTTAAAAAAATCCACACAAAAGTACGGCAAACCGAGAATAATTACAACCTCTCGAACGTTATTTATAATGATTTTAAAATGGCGGCTTTAAAAGTCGGAAAAGCGATAACAGAGAAACAATCGCCTCCTTATTCGGCCACTTGATACGATGGAATCAGGCCACGCAAGCCCATATCTACAACGGTTTCGCCTTGGGCAGGCTCGTATTTGCCATCGAACACCACTTCTTGCCATTCAAAGCTCTTATTGACCGACAGCGAAAGCGTCACGACAACATCCTTGGTCTCGTTGCCGGTGATGGTCAAATTGTTGGCGAATCTGCCCGTCACGACACAAGAGCCCGCAGGAATCGGCGACGTAGATGCAATCGGGTTCGGGACCGTGGTGGCACCAGCCGGCGCTTGCCCCTCTACCGAATACGGATAATCGGCCAAAGCGAACGCCCAATAACCTTGCAAACGGTTGGCGTTGACCGGAAAAATAGAATTCCCGATTTCGTGTGTCCCGATGTAGGTGTTGTATCCGACAAAACTTGCCAGCGTTCCTTCATAATCTACACCGCTCGCTCGTACCGGGATGTTGTAATTTTGATAAGCCAGCGAAACACGCACCCATTCGTAGCTTCCGGCGGCGATGTCCTTGAGCGGGATGCGCAAAAATGTTTCGCCTTCGCCTACGATCTTGGCCTGACTGAAATCGATGGCGTTGCTGCCACCCATGGTTGTTTCTGGCGCATGGTACAAAACTGCACCCTGCCCGAGTTGGGTCATTGCGTTGGGGGCCAGTTCAAAATAATGTGCCGAAATCGCGTTGAAGTCGGGTGAAACGCCTGCATTGCCCGAAGCCACGGCCGATGGTTGCCCGATGTTGTTGAGCCTAACCTGGTCTTTATCAAATTTGAATTTGACCACCAGACTGGGTTCGGAAGTAGAGGGAACTGGTTCGTAAAGATCGATCGTGTCGTCGTTGTCCTCGCACGACGCGAAGCCCAAAGCGCCCAAAATCAACAATATGGAAACCAGATACACTTTCATGACAAACCCTTGTTAATAAATCCATAACGGCGTTATCGCGCGTTTAGTATGGCAGGTCCAAAAATCTGCATTTGCGCGTTGTTTTAGCAATCTGGTAAAATGACGGCGTCTTTTTTTAGGATTCCTCAAAAATGCGTCAGCCATCGAAAATAGTGTCGGTTTGGCCGTTCCCTAAGTATTCCGAAATTGTAATTTTGCGCAAAATCCGCTACATGAAAATTGGAATAGACGCGCTTGCGTTCAACGTCGCTTCACTGCACCTTCCCATCGCCGTTTTGGCCGAAAAACGCAACATCGACCCCGAAAAACTCGAAAAAGGTCTTGGACTGCTCAAGATGACTTTCCCCGATGTACACCAGGACAGCGTGGTCTTTGCGGCCAACGCGCTCACCAAGCTCGTCGAAGAGCATCGTATCGATTTGACACAAATCTGCCGTATTTATGTGGGTAGTGAAAGCGGCATCGACAATTCGAAACCCATCGCGTCGTATTTGTCGGCGCTCATGGAGCAAAAATATGGCGACGGCTTGCTGCAAAATTGCGATGTTGTCGACTTTACTTTTGCGTGTATCGGCGGCGTCGATGCCCTGCAGAACTGCTTTGACTTCGTACGACTGAATCCCGATGCCCAAACGATTGTAGTGACCACCGACCGGGCCAAATACGACCTCGGATCGGGTGGTGAATACACCCAGGGCGCGGGAGCCGTCGCCATGTTGGTCAAGGCCAATCCGCGTATCATCGCTTTTGACACCCATTGGGCGACCGACACCAAGGGTTTGTTCGATTTTTTCAAACCGTACCGCACCATTTCAAAAACCGAGATCACCGGCAGCGACCAAAATCCGGAATGGCTGGGCCAGTTGGAACAGCAAATCGAAATCCACAAAGACCAACCGGTTTTTGACGGACAATATTCCAATCAATGTTACATGGACCGCACGCGCGGCGCCTATTTTTCGCTTAAAAAACAACTTGGTTTTCAAGGCACGCTGTACGATTCGTGGGAAAATATCATCATGCATTTGCCTTACGCATTCCAAGGCCGACGGATGCTATCGGAAATCTTTGCGCTCGATTCGGACGGAAAAATCGACACTTCCGATTTGAAATCGGTCGCCAAATCGGATGCTTACCAAAAGTTCGTCGCACAAAAACTGGCCCCTGCCGAGAAAGCGTCGTCGCTCGTGGGCAATTTGTATACCGGTTCGATTTTTATGGCGTTGCTCTCGGCATTGTCTGTGGCTCTCGAAAATCAATCGGTGCTTGAGGGCAAAACATTCGGGTTCCTGGCCTATGGTTCGGGCTCGAAATCGAAGGTTTTTCAGGGAGAAGTACAAACGAGCTGGCGCGAAGCCATCGCCCCTGTCAATTTGTTCGAAACCCTGGCTAAAAGTCAGGAGTTGAACTTTGAAACCTACGAGAAACTGCACAAAAAAGAACAACAAACGGGCGTAAAAAACCCAAAGTCCGAATGGGTCCTCGATCGGATCGAAAACGACAATCCCGTGTTAATGGGTGCGCGCTATTACAAATGGATTGATTAGCTTTGTGGTTCAAATTTGAATCAACATGAAGTATTTACCCATCAGCAGCGCTCTTTTTGTCAAAAACCGCAAAAAGTTCACCGCGCAGATGAAACCCAACGCCATTGCGGTTTTCAATTCCAACGATATCTATCCGATCAGTGCCGACAGCACCATGCCTTTCCAGCAGCACCGCGATATTTTTTACCTGAGCGGCGTAGATCAGGAAGAAAGTATCTTGATTTTGTTCCCCGATGCGCCTTATGAACACCAACGCGAAATTTTGTTTTTGCGCGAAACCAACGAGCACATCGCCATTTGGGAAGGCGAAAAGCTCACCAAAGAACGCGCTTTCGAAGTTTCGGGCATCAAAACGGTGTACTGGCTCAGCGATTTCGAGAAAATCCTGTTCGAGCTCATGACCTATGCCGAGACGATGTACATCAACACCAACGAACATTACCGCCAATCGGTAGAAACCGAAACCCGCGAGGCGCGGTTCGTGAAATGGTGGAAAGAGAAATATCCGGCGCACAACGTGGCCAAAAGCAACCCGATCTTGCAACGCATCCGTTCGGTAAAGGAACAGGAAGAGCTCGATTTGATGCAAACCGCCTGTAACATCACCGAAAAGGGTTTCCGTCGTTTGCTTTCTTTTGTCAAGCCAGGCGTAACCGAATATGAAATCGAGGCCGAGCTGATCCACGAATTTGTCCGCAACCGGTCCAAAGGTTTTGCCTATACGCCGATTATCGCTTCGGGCAACAACGCCAATGTGCTTCACTACATCGAAAACAACCAACCTTGTCATGCAGGCGATTTGATCCTGCTGGATGTGGCCGCCGAATATGCGAATTATTCGAGCGATTTGTCGCGTACGATTCCCGTTTCGGGCCGCTACACCGACAGGCAAAAGGCCGTTTACAATGCGGTGCTTCGTGTCAAGAACGAAGCGACCAAGCTGCTCGTTCCCGGCGCGCTCTGGAAAGAATACCACAAAGAAGTGGGCAAAATCATGACTTCTGAGTTGCTTGGTCTGGGCCTTTTGGACAAAGCCGATGTACAGAACGAGAACCCAGATTGGCCGGCCTACAAAAAGTACTTTATGCACGGCACGTCGCACCATTTGGGCCTCGATACACACGATTACGGGCTGCTTCACGAACCGATAAAGGCCAATATGGTGTTTACGGTCGAACCGGGTATCTACATCCCGGCCGAAGGCTTCGGCATCCGACTCGAAGACAATGTGGTCGTGCAGGAAAAAGGAGAACCTTTCAATTTGATGCGCAACATCCCTATTGAGGTGGAAGAAATCGAGAACCTCATGAACGTGTAACAAAAACACATGACGGCTTACTTATCGGTAAGCCGTTTTTTATGAAATCAACGCTATTTTTCTTGCTGTTTTGCACCGCGTCTTGGGCGCAAACCGATGGTTATTCCGTCAACACCGATGGTTCCAAAACCTATTACCGCATTTTTGGCTCCGGCAAACCGATGCTGGTCATCAATGGCGGGCCGGGCATGAACAGCAACGGGTTTGAAGCGTTAGCACGCGAACTCTCAAAGCATCGAATGGCAATTTTGTATGACCAACGCGGTACCGGAAAATCAGTGCTTCCAAAATTGTCTCCGGAAACGGTTTCGATGCGGTTGATGGTCGACGATATCGAATCGCTCCGAAAGTCGCTAAAAATAAAGAACTGGGATGTTTTAGGACATTCTTTCGGCGGCATGTTGGCGTCTTTTTATGCGACGGAATTTCCCGATCGTATCGACCGGATGATCCTTTCGTCGTCGGGTGGTGTCGATTTGGATTTACTCAGTTATGTAGGGGGGCGCATCCAGTCGAAACTTAACCCCGTGCAACGCGACTCTTTGCGCTATTGGAACGCAAAAATTGAAAAAGGCGACACGACCTACGCGACGCGTTTGGGACGCGGTCGGAATTTGGCCCCGGCATACGTGTTTAATCCCAAATATGTTCCGTCGTTGGCAAAAAGACTGACGCAAGGCAATGCCGAGTTAAATCAATTGATTTGGGACGATTTACGGGAAATAGGCTTTGATTGTGCGCCGAAACTCAAAAAATACCAGAAACCTGTTTTAATTATTCAAGGCAAGGACGATATCATCAAACCTAACACTGCTGAAATTGCGCACCGCGCTTTCCGTAATTCGGAGGTGGTGTTGTTGGACGATTGTGGGCACTATGGTTGGTTGGACGCCGAGGCAGAATATTTCGCAGCAATCGGCACTTTTCTACAGCCCTAATCCTTATTTTTGTGGTATCCCCAAATTCTTTGCATGAAAACCGCAACCTATAAAAATACCCAAATCGCCTACACCGATACCGGCAAAGGCACCGCCGTTGTTTTGCTGCACGGCTTTCTCGAGAACCGTTCGATGTGGGATTTTTTTGTCGCCGAACTGGCCAAGAAATACCGCATCATCGCCATCGACCTTTTGGGACATGGTCAGAGCGAATGTCATGGCTACGTCCATACGATGGAAGACCAAGCCGATGTGGTACATGAAGTATTGAGCGATTTGCGGATCAAGAAAGCCATCTTTGCAGGCCATTCGATGGGCGGCTACATCGCGTTGGCCTATGCCGAATTGTACCCCGATCAGGTCAAAGGATTGGCGCTGATCAACTCGACCTCGCGCGCCGATAGCGACGAGCGCAAGGCCAATCGCGACCGGGCCATCCAAGCCGTCAAAAAAGACCACACGGCGTTTGTACGGCTCTCGATCGCCAATCTGTTCAGCGAGGCCAACCGCGAGCGTTTAAAGCCTGAAATCGAGCAGGTGCGTTCCGAAGCGCTCAAAACGCCTTTACAAGGTATTGTCGCCGCGCTCGAAGGCATGAAAATCAGGAAAGACCGCGAGGTATTGCTGCACTTTGGCCCCTATCCGGTACTGCTGGTGTTGGGAGAACAGGATCCCGTTTTGAATTACCAGGAAAGCCTCGAGCAAACGCAAGGCACCAAAGTCCAACTGGTGACGTTTCCCGATGGCCACATGAGTTTGATCGAAAACCGCGACGCACTGTTGTTGGAACTGGGCAACTTTCTTAAGAAAATCAAATAACCTTTTCGGTAAACGGTATCTCGGGATCGAGTATTTCGCCGAGCAACACGGTCAATTCTTCCTGATAGGCTTGGAGCAAATCGCCTGTAACCAACGTAGTTTCGGTCGGGGCTGCCATATCTTTAAAAACCAATGGCATAAACCCCGATTTCAGGTTCTTGAAAGAGATGATGCCCACTTCGACCGGCTCGCCGTCGGCAAGCGGCTCGTACATGAACGCATAGGCCAGCAATTGGATGATTTTGTCCGATTTGATGTCGGCGGTCAGGCCATCCCATGTTTTGAGCGTCAGGCTCGATTTTTCGACTTTCCCCGTCTTGTAGTCGATGATCCGAAGCCTGCCATTGTGCCGCTCGATCCGGTCGACGGTACCGCTTACGCGAACCGGGTAAGGCAAATTGGGATGCCGCAATTCGCGCCCCTCGCATTTCTTTTCCAGTTCGAGTATTTCGATTTCGGCACCCGAACGCAAATCTTCGCGCTCGAGTTTGAGAAAATTCGATACGTTGCGCTTGGCCACCTCAAAGGCGAGCAGGTTTTTGCCCTTTCGGATCTCGCCTTCTTTATAGACTTGTTTGAATTGGTCGAGCACGACGGCTTCGAGCTGCCCGAAACACGCGTCGATATCGGCTTCGGTAAGCCGTCGACCGATCATGGGCGTATACAGCGTCTCTAGCGCCCCATGGATGATGGTTCCTAGTGTATTCAGGGCAATGTTCTCCTCGACTTCTTCGGTTTCGCGGATGCGCAATATCTTCTGGAAATAAAAATCAATCGGATTGCGGATGTACGATGTCAGGGCCGAAGGCGAAAAACCCGCAGTTGCGATTTCCTCGAGCCGTGCCATCACCGCCGCCGATTTTGGCACCTCTTTGGGCTCATAACCCACATCGGGCAAGACCGCGCTGTAGATTTGCTTGGTAGTCGTGTGCTTGGGCTGTCGCTCGACTTCGAGTTGGGTCAGAAAACGGCTTGGCTCGCCTGCATCAAGACCTTCACTTTCGGTGTTGTAAAGCAAGTAAATTTTTTTCGCCCTTTGCAATAGATGGTAGAAATGGTAGGTGTAAATCGCGTCTTTTTGTTTGAACGTGGGCAGGCCGAGCTCAACCTTTACATCGTAGGGAATGAACGAGTTTTGTGATTTGCCCGCCGGGAACTTGCCTTCGTTCATCGAAGTGATGACAACCGTATCAAAGTCGAGCACGCGGCTCTCGAGCACACCCATGATTTGGAGCCCTTCGAGCGGTTCGCCTTCGAACGACACCTCGGCCAGATCGATCACTTGTTTGTAGATGGCAAACAGCGTATCGACCTTGCCTGCGTTGGCGTATTTGGCGTAATAGTTCTTCAGTTTATTGAGGGTTTGGAACACCGCATAAACAAAAGCCTTGGTGACTTTTGCCTGTTCGTTGTCGTTGCCCAAACTCGATTTGATGGTCAGCAAAACCTCCGAAAGTGTGTCGAGCACCGCCGTCGGATTGTCGGTCCAGGGCTCGAACAACAGCGAAAAAAGACGGTTCGGGTTGGGGTGCAGTTCCGCAATCTTTCGGTGTGTCAAAAAAGTGTAGTTGTATTGTTTGATGGTCTGCGCAACCTTTTGAGCCGCTACATAAGGCTCGACAAGCGGGTGACCCAATACGTCCAAAACGTCCTTGTAATAGAACACGGCGTTCGAACCGCCGCGCGACAAGGCCACGGTATGCATCCGGAACAATTTAAAAATTAAGGTTTGCGCAGGGTTGTTCTTGGCCGAATAGCCCATTGTGATGTTGAGCGCGCCCACCGACTGCGGCAGGACATGCAGCACCGGGATCAGCAAACTCTCCTCGCCCAACACCATGGCCACGCGGTTGATGTCGGCGTGGTTGCCTTCGATCAATTTGTCGATGATCCCGCCGGCAATCTTGGCTTGCCCGACAGATTTGGGTGTACCAATCACCTCGATGGTTTTCTCTTGCGCAAAATCGTTGAAAATCCACTCAAACGGATGGCTGTTGTAATGTTTCCATTTGCTTTTGAAGTCGCGCAAAAAAAGGCCCGCATCGTGTGCCGTGTCGCTTAGAAAGGTTTGATCGGCATCCCAGTAGATCCTTCCCAAATCGAGCGCCAGCAAATGCTGGATGATTTGCTCCTCGGCCGCATTGAGCGCATTGAATCCGCAAAAGAGCACCATCCGGCTTCCCTGGCTTTCCGAAAAGTGGTTGAGATTGGCAACGGCTTCCCTGTAAATCATGCCTTGGTAGCCGACACCCTTTTGGAGCAAATGATCGTAAAAATGTCGGTAGTAGTCGGGGAGCATTTTCCAGAACGAAAGATAACTCTCGATGAGCGGCGTTTGTTGGGTAATGTCTACCGACCAATGCTCGATCTCCTTGATATCCTGTAAGTACCTGAGCACGCGATCGGGCTCGAGCAGGTAACGATCGATTTCGTTAAAGTCTTGTAGCAGTGTTTTGGCCCAGTTGGCAAACACGTCAAATTCCTGTCTTTGCGGAGCCTCGGTGATGGCGCAATAAACCTCGTAAAATTCGAACAGCTGTTCTATGGCGTCTATAGAACGGATACCGGCAATGTCCTGGATCAACTTTTCTATGCTGACGATGCGCGGCGCAAAAATAGTTTGGGTTGTTTGCTTGCGTAAGGCCTCGAGCAAAAAAATCCTGGCCCTTTTGTTGGGCAACACCACCATGGTATCGGGTAAATGTGTGGCGTGTTCGCGCAACAACATTTGCGCGACCTGGTCCAGAAACGAGCGGTTTGTCATAAGATAAAAATAAAAAAACGCCCCGATAAATCGAGGCGTTCTTTCAATTATTTAAGGTAGAAATTATTTTACCAATTTCACTTCTACGCGACGGTTGTTCGCTTTACCTTTCTTAGTCTTGTTGGTGTCGATTGGCTTGGTTTCACCATAACCGATTGAAGACAATCTGTCGAATGCGATTCCGTTCTCTACCAAGTAGTTTTTAACGGCTGCAGCTCTGTCTTCAGACAATTTTTGGTTCATCGCATCTTTACCATCGCTATCCGTGTGACCTTCGATAGTAAATCTAGAAGAAGGGTATTCTTTCAAGATTCCTACGATTGACTGCAATACTGGATAAGTTTGTTGTTGGAAAGTAGCTTTACCAGAGTTGAACAAGATAGTTTTAGCGTAAGCGTTCAACTTCATGATGTGCTCTTCAGTGATTTCTGGACAACCATTGTTGGCTACAGTTCCTTTAACGTCTGGACACTTGTCGTCTTTGTCCAATACACCGTCACCGTCTGTATCTGGCCATGGACATCCACCGTTTTCTTTTGGACCTTTAACGTCTGGACACTTGTCGTCTTTGTCGGCAACACCGTCACCGTCAGCATCTGGACAACCGTTCAATGACTTAGGACCTGCTACTTCTGGACAAGCATCGTCTTTGTCAGCGATACCGTCTCCGTCAGTGTCTGGACAGCCTTGGAATTCAGCCAAACCAGCAACTTCTGGACAAGAGTCGCTACCGTCAACGATTCCGTCACCGTCGGTGTCAGGACATCCGTTGAATTGTTTCAAACCAGCAACTTCTGGACAAGCATCGTCTTTGTCATAGATACCGTCTCCGTCTGTATCTTTACCTCCAAATTTGAAAGTAAGACCTGCGAAGTGTTGCATGTGCGAAGGTACGTTGTTGGCCATACCTCTCTCCAAACGCTCGTCGAATGATTGCTTGTAAGTAGATTGCAAACTCAAGCCTACCATTTCTGTAAACCAGAAAGTCACCCCAAGACCACCTTCTACGATACCTGTATTGGCATCTTCCAACCATACATAACCACCACCTACGTGAACTGAAGGATCAAACCACTTCCAGCCAAACGCAGTACCCAAGCTGTACTTGATGGTACCATCGGCAGCATAGTAGCTCAAATCACCAGGATTTGTAACCACGTATTCTCCAGGAATGGTTGTGCGGGTATTAACAAATCTTTTGATCTTGTTGATCGATCCGGTTACTCCAACTGAGAAACCGCTACCCACGTGTCTAGACACGTTAATGTAAGAGATAGATGGAAGAATGTTCCAGTTGTCCTCTACATTAAAATACTGTGAAATTTGGTCCTCGAATTTTGTTGCAGCACTTACTCTCGTATCGACTGCATTCGTTCCGAAGGCAATCGCCCAAGGATTGTTGCTATCTTGTGCTTGTGCACTTAGCCCCACAAAAAGGCACGCAGCAGCAAATAATTTGTTAAGATGTTTCATACTTGATTTTTGTTAGATTACAATATTTTATTGAGCAAAAGTAATACGTAATTTTTTAACTACAAAACTATATGTTAAAAAAAACGGGCAAAAATCTGCAAAAATGGAGATTATATAACTTTTAATGATTTACCTACAATGGTAAAAGATTCGATGGCTTTGTCCAAATGGGCCTGTGTATGCGCGGCCGACAACTGCACCCTGATGCGCGCTTTTTCCTTAGGTACGACGGGAAAGAAAAACCCGATGACATAAATGCCTTCGTCGAGCAATCGGGCCGCCATGGTTTGCGCCAGTTTGGCATCATAAAGCATCACCGGCACAATGGCCGAGTCGCCGTCGATGATGTCGAATCCGGCCGCTTTCATTCCTTTCTTGAAATAGTTGGTGTTCCATTCGAGTTGGTCGCGCAAAGCGGTGTCTTTCTTGAGCAATTCGAAAACCTTGATCGACGCGCCTACGATGGCCGGCGCCAACGAATTCGAAAACAAATACGGACGCGAACGCTGACGCAACATTTCGATGATTTCTTTTTTACCGGTCGTGTAACCGCCCATCGCGCCGCCGAGCGCCTTGCCGAGCGTTCCGGTAATGATGTCGATGCGACCCATCGCGCCTTTGGCCTCCATGGTGCCTTTGCCCGTCGCCCCTATGAATCCTGCGGCATGGCATTCGTCCACCATGACCAGCGCGTCGTATTGGTTGGCCAAGTCGCAAATCTTGTCGAGTGGCGCCACGACGCCGTCCATCGAGAACACACCGTCGGTCACGATGATTTTAAACCGTGCGCCCGCCTGGTTGGCCGCTATCAATTGCTGCTCTAAATCGGCCATGTCGCTGTTCTCATAACGGTAGCGTTTGGCCTTGCAAAGCCGCACGCCGTCTATGATCGAGGCGTGGTTCAAGCTGTCCGAAATGATCGCGTCTTCTTCGCCGAACAAAGGCTCGAAAACACCGCCGTTGGCGTCAAATGCAGCCGCGTAAAGAATCGTGTCCTCGGTGCCGTAAAAATCGGCTATGGTTGCTTCAAGGGTTTTGTGGATGTCCTGCGTCCCGCAAATGAACCGTACCGACGACATGCCAAAACCATGCGTATCGAGTGCATTTTTGGCCGCTTGAATGACCTCGGGATGCGAAGACAACCCCAGGTAGTTGTTGGCGCAAAAATTCAGCACCGTTTTTCCGTTTACCGTTATTTCCGCGCCCTGCGGCGAGGTAATGATGCGTTCTTTCTTAAAAAGTCCGTTGTCTTCGATGGTTTGCAGTTCGGTCTGCAGGTATTGTTTGATTTTACCGTACATAAAGTTGTTGTTAGTCGTTTTGCAAAGGTACAATTTTTAGCGTCTCGCCCAGGTAAACCAATACCTTTTTGGTCACGCGGTAACCCATCGAACCAATGGCCGATTCATAGGTCTCGAGTTGTTTGGCGTGCTTGGCTTCGGGCTGGCCAGTTTTGTAATCGAGCAGCAACACCGTCCCATCTGGATCAAGTACCATACGGTCGGGCTTGATGGTTCCCAGCGTCGGATGAAGGATCGATTGTTCGTTGAGCACACGTTGGCCCATCGCAAAAAAAACACCCAGTTCAGAATGTCCAACAACCGCCTCGATACGACCCCTGACATCTGGTTCCTGGGCCACCGAAATCAAGCCTTGTTCGAGCGCCTTTTCTATCGCGATGGGGATATCGGCGGCGGTATTTACATACGATAAAATTTCGTGGACGCTGTTCCCATAACCAATGGCCTTTTGTTGGTGCGTTCCCCACATGAGCGCATCGCGCTTGGCGATTTTGATGTTTTCTGGATTGAGCGTTTGGGCCACCACAGGAATGACCGATTCACCCGGTGCGGGCGGCGCCGTCGGTGATAACTTCTCGGGATTTCCATACGTGTACGTGTCCAAATGGGCTTGATACTTTCCTGTTTCTGTCAAGAACCGCAAGAACAAAGCCGACATGGTGTTGGCCTTGGATTCTCCTTTGGCGTTCAGGTTTTTGTCTGAAATAATATAAAGCTGTTCCTCGGCGCGCGTGAGCGCTACATACAACACATTGATGTTGTCGAGCAATTCTTCCTGTTTTTTTTGCGCAAAGACCTGTGCGGCACTTTGGCCGAATCCCGCGACGATGCTGCTGTTCTCTACCAATACTTTCTCAAGGCCAAATTCGTCTACATCGCTCTCGACCCAAATCTTGCTTTTGGGTTTTCGGTTGTAGTCTTCGTCGGCGAACGGAAAGATGACCACCGGAAACTCGAGCCCTTTCGATTTGTGCACCGTCATGATGCGCACGGCGTCCTTGCCTTCGGGCGATGGGATGCTGAACGACGTGCCCGATTTGTCCCAAAAATCCAAAAAGTCCGAAATCCCAGCCTGCGCCCGCATGTCGCGTTCCAAAACAATGTCCAGAAAATACTGTACATAAGCATTGTTGGGATGAACGACAAATTTGGAAATGATCGTCTCTACTGCTTCGTACAATGACTTTTTACGGATTTCCTGAAACGAAATCGTCACATCGAATTGCTGCAGCCATCGTTCGAATTCGGTTTCGACATCAAACCCCATACCCGCGGCGATAAAATCGTGGACCGGCATTTTGTGTTGCAAATGATTGCTGACACCTTGCAGGAAATATGCCTTGGCTTCTAAATCGAAGGCATTTTGCAGGTACCGCAACAGGTAAACAATCAGCTGCACATCGCCCGAATTGGCGATCATGAGCGTCTCCGAGGAAAGCAAAGGCACCTGCTGCTCGGTCAGGTAGTTGGCGATGGCCACGCCTTGACCGCGTTTGCGCGTCAGAACGGCGATGTCTTCGTAGCGAAAACCTTTGGCGCGGATTTCGTGGATGGCCTGTAACGTGGCCCTGACATAGCGGCTTTGTTGATCGTTTGATTCGTCCTCGGTTTCTTCATTGTCAATGTCAGCATCAATAAACGACAATTTGACAAACCCGCCCGCCTTGTCGTTGGACTCCTGGAAACTGTATTGCTCATAGAGTTCGCGGTAGTCCGGATGTTCAAATTCGGTGGCAAGCATCGCAAAAAAAGCATTGTTGAAATCGACAATCTGCGAATAGCTGCGCCAATTTTTCTTGAGCGATATTTTCTTGCGCTCTTTGTTGCTGAACGGAATGTGTTGGTCGCCGTCCTTGCCCAAGTCGATGAATTGTTCGGCCTTGCCACCGCGCCAACGGTAAATAGACTGTTTGGGATCGCCGACGATCATGAGGGTGCCTTTTTGGCCCGAATCGTCTTGACCGGCCAATGCATTGTCGATGAGCGGGATCAGGTTTTGCCACTGCATCTCGGACGTGTCCTGGAATTCGTCGATAAAAAAATGTCGGTAGCGTTCCCCCAAACGCTCATAAATAAAAGGCGCGGGTTGTCCTTTGATCTTTTCGTGGATGATGGCGTTGAACGCCGAAATCGACAGTATGTTCTGTTCTTTCTGGATCGTATCGAGCTGTTGCGTGACCGTATTGAGCAACGACAACGGCGTGATATTGCGCAGAAAGGCGCGGTAAAAATCGCGTTTCTCTTCGTTGCGGTACACCGTTCGAAGAATCGACAGCCATTCGGGAATCAAGGGCTCGATAAGCGCGCGATCGGTGGCGGCTTTGTTGATGGCGATGTCCTCGGGTTCGTGAAAACGCTTGTGCGTACTTTTCAAGACTCCGTCGCGGATGTAGCCCAAATGGTTCGGGAAAGTCCCGCGGGAAAACGACTGCGGATTGATCCCGTTTTGGTCGATCAACGCAATGGCTTGCAATGCGAGCTGTTTGTTCTGGGCTTCGAGCGCAGCCGCGGCTTCGGCCAATTTGTTCTTGATCGCGACAAATTCGGAGATGGTTTTGTTGCCGAGTTGCGCGATCTCGTGGCGGTTGTTCTCGTTGAGCGCGAGCTTGCCCGTCTCGAAAATCTCGCGTGAAATGTCCCACGATTTGTCGTCGTCGGTTTTTTCCATCGTGAAATCGACGAGTAACTTGGTGAGTTCCGGGTCTTCGCCGGCTTGCGCGATGAGTGCGTCTACGGCTTCGGTGAGCAGGTTGTCGGTATCGAGCGATACGTCGAAAGTGACGGGCAAATCCAGATCGTGTGCAAAGGTGCGGATCACGCGGTGCGTAAACTTATCGATCGTCGAAATGTCGAATGCCGCGTAGTTGTGGATCAGGTGCCGGATGATCTTTTTGGCTTTTTGCGCAATTTCGGGGACTTTTAGACCGGTATCTTCGGCCAAATCCTGCATGAGTTTTTGCGCCTTGGTGCTGGGTTGGTCGCTCGCAAAATCGGACAGGCTGCCCACGATGCGCGATTTCATCTCGTGCACCGCCTTGTTCGTAAAGGTGATGGCCAAAATATTTCGATACGCATCGTCTCTTGACGCGGTCAGGATGATGCGCAGGTATTGCTTGACCAGTTCGTAGGTTTTGCCCGAACCGGCCGAAGCGTCGTATATGGAAAAGGATGGTCTTGTTTTGGTCACGTAAACGGTATTAAAACGCAGATGCCCTAGCCCCGATTAAGCCAAATTATCCTTTGTGAGGTACGAACAAAGATAATGGCGAAAGCGGGAAATAGCTCCCAATCATCAATCGCTTTAATGAAATTATAACGAAAAAGGATTGCGCTTTCCAAAGTTAAATGTTTAAATTTGAATAAAATATTTACAAACCAATTAAATCGATCATTATGGCATTTGAATTACCAAAATTACCTTATGCATACGATGCGCTCGAGCCTCATATTGATGCGCGTACGATGGAAATACACCATACCAAACACCACAACGCCTATACGACCAACCTCAACGCGGCCATCGCAGGAACCGACCTCGAAGGCTTGACGATCGAGAATATTTTGATCAACCTCGACAAAAAAAATGCAGCCGTACGCAATAACGGCGGCGGCTTTTACAACCACAACCTGTTTTGGACCGTGATGAGCCCAACGGGCGGCGGACAACCCAACGGCGAACTGGGCGCAGCCATAGAGCGCGACTTTGGTTCGTTCGACGAATTCAAGGCCAAATTTGCCAAGGCAGGCGCTACGCAATTCGGCTCAGGCTGGGCTTGGCTTTGCGTACAGCCGGGCGGAAAGCTCGACGTGTGCGGGACGCCAAATCAGGACAATCCGTTGATGCCCGAAGTGGGCTGTGGCGGTACACCGATTTTAGGGATGGATGTTTGGGAGCACGCCTACTATTTGAACTACCAGAACCGTCGTCCCGATTACATCGAAGCGTTTTTCAACGTGATCAACTGGACGGAAGTCGCCAGAAGATACGCGACGGAGAAATAACTTTTTTAGAGTCAAGATTCAAGAGCCAAGAGTCAAGACTTGCTCGGATTGATTCAATAACAAAGCGGATTCAAACTATTGAATCCGCTTTTGTTTTTATTTACGGTAAATGTCTTGGCTCTTGATTCTTGACTCTCAAAAAAAAAAGCGATCCGTCAATCCGAACCGCTTCTATATGAAAGAATTTTGTTTACAGTAAAACCAAAATTCCGAACCTGTACAAAATAAAAAAGGTGAAATTGCTTTCACCCTTTTTGCCCCAAATCTACCATAAACTTAACCTACTAATGCTATGGTGATTCAAATGTATACCGAGGTTAAGTTGTTAACAAAAAAATTAGATGAACTACATCAATAATCGATAAAGTGCACAAAATAGTTGATTATTAGTACGCTCTGGCGTCTTTTCCTTCGTAAAAATTCATGAATGCTTTGTTAACAACTCGATTTCCGCCGGGTGTAGGATAGTCGCCTGTGAAATACCAATCGCCTAAATTCTTCGGACAAGCCTTATGTAAATTGTCAACGGTTTGGAAAATGATCTTGACCTGGGCGTTGGTGTTGTCGGGCAAAAGCATCTCGGCAATCTTGTCTGAAATCTCCTGGTCTGTAAACGGTTCGTAGATCGCATTGACGTGGTTGACCACATCGACGTCTTTGTGGTTGGCCTGCGCCTTGCATTTGGCGTAGACTTCATCGACAATGTGGTACAGGTTTCGTTCCTTGAGCAATTCGAGCGCGGCCTTGAACGCCACCAAGCCTTCGAGTTTGGCCATATCGATGCCATAACAATCGGGATAGCGAATTTGCGGCGCCGACGACACGATCACGATACGCTTGGGTTTCAAACGGTCGAGCATTTTGATGATGCTCATCTTGAGCGTGGTACCGCGTACGATGCTGTCGTCTATGATCACCAGGTTGTCGGTGGGTTTGATCACGCCATAGGTCACGTCGTATACGTGCGCGACCAAATCGTCGCGGCTGCTGTCTTCGGTAATAAAGGTGCGCAGTTTGGCATCTTTGATTGCAATTTTCTCGGTGCGGATCTTGACCGATAAAATTTCCTCGAGTTTTTCCTTGGTCAAAGTCTTTCTGTTGTCGAGGATATACTGGTTTTTGCGTTGGTTCAAAAAGTCGTTGGCGGCTTCGGCCATACCAAAAAACGAAACCTCGGCCGTATTCGGGATGTACGAGAATACGGAGTTGTCGGTATCGTTGTCGATGGCTTCGAGCACGGCGGGCAACACCAACTTGCCCAGCTGTTTGCGTTCTTCGTAAATCTCGGCGTCGCTGCCGCGCGAAAAATAGATGCGTTCGAATGAACAGGCTTTTTTGACGACCGGTGGAATAATTTCTTTTTCGGACACCTCGCCGTTCTTTTTGATAATAAGTGCGTTGCCCGGCGTGAGCTCCTGTACGCTGTCGAACGCCACGTTGAATACAGTTTGGATCACCGGTCTTTCCGAGGCGACCACCACAATCTCGTCGTCTTCATAAAAATACGCCGGACGGATGCCCGCCGGATCACGGAACACGAACGCATCGCCATGCCCGAACAGTCCGGCCATCGCATAGCCGCCGTCCCAGCCCTTAGAGGCGCGTCTCAAAATACGGGCAATATCGAGTTTGTCGGCAATGACGGGCGAAGCCTCGCGTTTGGACAACCCTTGCTCCTTACACTCCTGGTACAAATCGGTGACTTCGTCGTCGAGAAAATGCCCGATTTTTTCCATCACCGTCACCGTATCGGCCATTTCTTTCGGGTGTTGCCCGAGCTCGACCAAGCTGTTGAACAATTCGGTCACATTGGTCATGTTGAAATTACCCGCCACGATCAAATTCCGGTGCATCCAGTTGTTCTGGCGCAAAAACGGGTGTACACTTTCGATGCTGTTCTTGCCGAAAGTGCCGTAACGCACATGCCCCAAAAACAATTCGGCGATGTACGGGATGTGTTGTTTTTGCCAGGCGACATCGTCGGCCAATTCGGGATGCGCGGCCAACTCCTCGTTGATGCGCTGGTTGATTTGCATGAAAATGTCCTGAATCGGCTGGGCATCGTTCGAACGCACACGGCTGATGTAGCGTTCGCCCGGCTGCATGTCGAATTTGATCGACGCAAATCCGGCACCGTCCTGCCCGCGGTTGTGCTGTTTTTCCATCAGCAAATACATTTTCTGGATGCCGTAGAACGCCGAGCCGTATTTTTGTTTGTAAAAATCCAGCGGCTTCTTTAATCTAAGCATTGCAATGCCGCATTCGTGGTTGAGTTTGTCGCTCATTGTGTGTTGTTTAGTCGAAAGTCATAAAGTCATAAAGTCGAAAGACAAGTAACGGCAATATTTATGTTATGAATTTCATTGTGTTGTTTTTCAATTTCTTAATCGCGTCTTCAGGCTTTTAGGACTTTACGACCTTCAGACTTTACGACTTTGTTCAATAAAAAACGCCCCGTTTCCGAGGCGTAAGTATGCTATTGTAAGGCGATGTCGAACTGGGTGAGCGCTCTGAATTGTTTGAGCCTTTCGACCACTTCTTCTTTTTTCAGGTTTTCCATTCGTTCGGTCCCAAACTTCTCGACGCAGAACGACGCGAGGTTCGACCCGTAAATGATGGCGTTCTTCATGTTCTCGAACGACACGTTTTCGCTTTGTGCGATATATCCGGCGAAACCTCCGGCAAAAGTATCTCCGGCTCCCGTTGGATCGAAAACTTCTTCAAGCGGCAAAGCTGGGGCAAAAAATACTTCTTTGTTGTGGAACAACAGCGCACCGTGTTCTCCTTTTTTGATTACGACATATTTCGGGCCCATCGTATGGATCTTGGCCGCTGCCTTGACAAGCGAATATTCACCAGACAATTGTCTTGCCTCTTCATCATTGATCGTGATTACATCGATGCGCTTCATCACGGCAAGCAGTTCGGGCAGTGCGCAATCCATCCAGAAGTTCATCGTGTCGAGCACGACGAGCTTCGGCTTTTGGGTCATTTGGTCCAAAACGCTCGCCTGGACAAGCGGGTGCAGGTTGCCGAGCATGACCACATCGGCGTTCTTGAAATTTTGCGGAACGACAGGGTTGAAATCGGCCAAGGTGTTGAGTTCGGTGACCAAGGTGTCACGCGAATTCAAATCATTGTGGTATTTGCCCGCCCAAAAGAACGTCTTGCCGCCTTTGACGATTTCGAGTCCCGAAATGTCGATGTTTCTGGCGGTTAACAAATCCAAATATTCTTGCGGGAAATCGTCGCCTACGACCGAAACGATGGCCGATTGCAGGTTGAAGAACGAAGCCGACAGCCCGATGTAAGTACCGGCACCGCCTAAAATTTTATCGGTTTTGCCGAAAGGCGTTTCGATCGCGTCGAAAGCGACGGTTCCGACAATAAGTAGTTTGTTCATTTAATTTTGGAATTAAAGGCGCAAAGATACTTTTTATGTTTGAAAGTTGCAAAGTAATGTTTTGGTAAAGACTGATCAACCGTTGACCGAAACCAGCTCATTTAGTTTACAGGCGGTTTTGTGCTGGTTTATTAAGGAGTTCCAAGCTTAAATTAGTTTATTGCCTTGTGTATACCCTTATATAAACTTCTCCGTTACCGGCTGTGGAATGAATTGTTAAAGTTGTTCCCGTGACACTGATTATCTCATCGGTAAAAGTTTGTTGATATCCACTTATGTAGCCGTTATAGCTTGCCCCTGATGTGAAATTAAAAAATGCCCCATTTTCTATATATGTGCCAGTGGTCAAACTTGGACTACAATATGGATCGCCACCCCAACTAGGAATTGCCACAAACGATTTTTGCCGTGTGAATGTATTGTCTGTTGCGAAAACATAGACATCATTTAAATTTGCGCCAGAACAATAACCTGCGGTTCCGTTAGGTCTCGTCCAAGTGCCAACTAGTCCCGTATCGGTAACTAAAGCTGAACCACTTTTTTCACATCCCTCTGCATCGGTCACCGTAACGTTATAAATTCCCGGCGTGAGTCCGGTCGCAGTAGCGTTCGTACTATTGTTACTCCACAAATAAATATACGGTGCGGTTCCCCCAGTGGCGTTTGCCGTCGCGCTATTCGAGGTTGCCGAAGTCGTAACCTGCAAAGTAGAATCATCACAATCGATTTCGCGTGTCAAAGCCACAATCTTCACACTAACACAACCATTCGCATCCTTCACACCCACCAGATAACTCCCGTTTTGGTAATTGTTCGAAAATATTTGCCCGCCTTGAAAACCGGAACCCACCATATAGGTATAAGGCGCTTGACCGCCGTTTACTTGTGTAATGGCGATACTCCCGTATTGATCCATCGAAGCCACAAAGGAAATATTGGCCGTGTTGCAGTTTGAGGTTTGAAGGTTTGACGTAGGATCGTTGGCGGGTTGAACAGGATTATGGGGCGGCACGTTCGGCGGATAATTCAAATCTGATGGCGGTAATTCTGATGCACCGGCAAGCTCGGGCACCAGTACATACAGGATGGTTCCCACAGCTAAAGGCACAATCAATCCTGATGCACTCGCGGCTGCCAGCAAAGCCGCACCGGCTTGCGTTAAAGCGCCGATTCCGGCTATGCCCAAATTAACTCCTTCAACCACGGCGATACCTATGCCTACTGCTTGTACGCTTTCGGCAAATGTTGGGATACCTCCTCTGTCGGCAAAGAAAGGATTGAACGTATCATTGGCCGTACCAGCATTGTTTTCGACACGAACCGCATAGAATACTTCGGCGGTATGGTTGTCCCAATTGTACTCGTTGTAAGAAACATCGAACGTGTTTGGCGAGCCTTCAACATAATCGAATTTCAGTACCACGGGCGAGTTGACACCGTTGACACTGTAAAACGCCGACGAAATCCGGTTGATCGCCGGGTCGATGATCAAATTGACCAGCGTATCATTGTTGGCCTTTTGATAGGTGACGGTCTTGATTTGCGTAGGGTTGTTGTCGGAATCAAATAATCCGTAGATGTTGATTTCCAATTGTTCATTCTTGAAACGTGCCTGCAACGCATCGGCATTCGGACTTCCTGTTTGGTTTTTATAGATGGTGAAATCGGAGCTCGGCTTTGTCGTTACAATAGGCTTTTCATCCTTGTCGGAACAGGACACCATTGACACGATAAAAATGCAGATGAAAAGTACGGCCTTGATATGGTTTCTCATTTCATTTTATTTTAGATGTTGACCCACAAACCAACAAACTTTTCAAAACCAACACAATACCCACTATCTGGTATTTTTGCACCGTACCTATTTTTTGCTACATTAGCCCCAAACCCAAGCCATGGAACTTTCGTTTTTTACCGAAGCCAAAAAAGTCTGGAACCGCATGTCGCAGAACAACCTGCCCAACGAGGAGCCGTTCGAGCTGCAGCTGTACAAAAAATTCACCGATATTTTCCATGTCGGGAATTACTACTACTACATTTTTGATATTGCGCGCGTGGAATTTCGCTTCATCAGCCCGGAGGTCAAAAAAGTATTGGGCTATGAGGCGCAGGAAATCGACTTGGCTTTTTTCATGTCCAACGTGCATCCGGAGGACCAGCATGTGTTTTTGAACCATGAAACCACGGTCATCGATTTTTTCAAGAAACTGCCGCTCGAGAAAATCCCGCTGTACAAAGTGAGTTACGACTACCGCGTGCGGCACCAATCTGGGCATTATGTACGCATCCTGCAGCAGGTGGTGGCCCTGCAATATGACGACGACAAAAACCTGCAGGTAAGCATGGGCGTGCATACGGACATCAGCCACCTCAAGACCGACAAAGTCTCGAGCCTTTCGTTCATCGGATTAAGCGGTGAGCCGTCGTATTACCACGTACAAGTCGCGCCGCATTACAAACCCTCGCCAGAAATTTTCACCAGGCGCGAAAAGGAAATCGTCGCGCTTTTGATCAAGGGATTGATGTCGAGCGAAATTGCCGAGCGGCTGTTCATCAGCAAGCATACCGTAGATACGCACCGCAAAAACATCCTGGCCAAGACGCACACCAAATCGACGCATGAGTTTTTGTCGTGGGTCATGAGCCAAGGGCTGGTTTAGGTTTACAGCAGCCGCTGTTCCTCGCGCTCATAAAAGGCGTCTACCGACAATTTGGGCTGCATCGACGCCATGACGGCCAGTTGGTCGCAGCGTTCGTTTTGCGGATGGTTGTTGTGGCCTTTGATCCACTTGAAGTCGACCTGGTGTTGGCGGTAGATCTTGAGGAAGCGCTGCCACAGGTCGGGATTTTTCTTGCCCGCGAACCCTTTTTTTTCCCAGCCGAATACCCAACCCTTGACCACCGAATCGACCACATATTTGGAGTCGGAGACCACGAGAACTTTCTTGTTGGGCTGCTTGAGTTTTTCGAGCCCGACGATCACCGCGAGCAACTCCATGCGGTTGTTGGTCGTGAGCCGGAATCCTTCGTAGAATTCCTTGCGGTAGCCCGTCCCGACGAGTTCCATCACGACGCCGTAACCGCCGTTCCCGGGGTTTCCTTTGGCGGCGCCGTCGGTGTAGATGTGGACTTCGTGAGACACGGTATTGTTTATTTCTATTGTTTATTTTTTATTGACCCCTAACAGTAATTGTTCGATAACTTTAGGGAAATGGTCGTATTCCAGCTGTTGGACTTTTTGCGCGATCTGCTCGGGCGTATCATGGGCTTCGACGGGCACCTTGGCCTGGAAGATCAAATCGCCTTCGTCGTAATGCGGATCGACATAATGGATTGAAATGCCGGTCTCGGTTTCGTTGGCCTCGCGAATGGCGCGGTGTACGTGCATGCCGTACATACCCTTGCCGCCGTACTTGGGCAACAACGCCGGGTGGATGTTGATGATTTGGTTCGGAAAGGCCGCAATGATGTGCGCGGGGAACATCCATAAGAAACCGGCCAGTACGATCAAATCGGGGCCAAAAGCGCGCAATTTGAGCAGTACACTTTCGCCATGTAGCGCTTCCTTGTCGAATACAACTACAGGAACACCAAGGTTTTCGGCGCGATCGATCACCTTGGCATGCGGATTGTTACAAAAAACGGCAACCACTTCGCCATGAGCGCGTTGGGCAAAGAACCGTATGATGTTTTCGGCGTTAGACCCCGACCCTGATGCAAATAGGACAATCTTTTTCATCACGTGAAATTAACCCCGCAAAAAAACGCATAATAAATGATAATAAATAGCCCGGCACAGGCTTTGTGAAATAATTTTTTCTAAATTAGTGTCATATTTTATTTTAACAGAAAAACATGGTAATCAAATAAAGTTTTTTATTTTTGCCAACAATTTAAATTTTAAAATTAGAGATTATGTCAGACATTGCATCAAGAGTTAAAGCGATTATCGTAGACAAATTAGGCGTTGACGAAAACGAAGTTGTAACAGAAGCAAGCTTCACCAACGATTTGGGAGCTGATTCATTAGACACTGTTGAGCTGATCATGGAATTTGAAAAAGAATTCGACATCCAAATCCCAGATGACCAAGCTGAAAACATTGCCACCGTTGGTCAAGCCATTTCTTACATCGAGGAAGCAAAAAAATAATCATACCACACCCGCTTTTTAAGCACCAAATCGCAAATCCCAAATCACGACAGATTTTTTAAATTTGTAGGTTTCTTCAAGAATTGGAGTTTGGAATTTTGAAATTTGGAATTTTTAAAACGGGTGTTATTGTTTTTGCAAGAATGCCTGATTGACGTACAATCAACAATAATATATGTAGTACCTGTGTCTTTTTTTGATTCGCCTAAAAAAGCATAGGTATTATTTGTTTACACCAAAAACTAAAAACACAACGTATGGAATTAAGACGGGTTGTTGTAACAGGTCTGGGCGCACTGACCCCCATTGGGAACAATATTCAGGAATATTGGAACTCGCTCATCAATGGCAAAAGCGGCGCCGCACCCATTACTTACTACGATACGGAAAAACACAAAACCAAGTTCGCCTGCGAGGTCAAAAACTTCAACATAGAAGACTACATGGACCGCAAGGAAGCGCGCCGGTTGGATAAATTCGCGCAGTATGCGATTGCCGCCAGCGACGAAGCCATCAAAGATGCCGGGCTTACCGCAGACAACGTCGACAAATACCGTGTCGGCGTAATCTGGGGCGCCGGAATCGGAGGGCTCGAAACCTTCCAGGAAGAGGTGCTTTATTACGGTAAAGGCGACGGAACACCCAAGTTCAATCCGTTTTTTATCCCCAAAATGATTGCCGATATCGCGCCGGCGCACATCTCGATGCGCAACGGCTATATGGGACCAAATTACACGACAGTTTCGGCATGCGCCTCATCGGCCAACGCCTTGATTGACGCGTTCAACTACATCCGTTTGGGTATGTGCGACGTCATCATCTCGGGTGGATCGGAAGCGGCCATCACCATTGCGGGCATGGGCGGATTCAACTCGATGCACGCATTGTCGACCAGAAACGAATCGCCTGAAACCGCCTCACGTCCGTTCGATGCCACGCGCGACGGATTCGTGCTCGGCGAAGGTGCAGGTGCCTTGGTGCTCGAAGATTATGAACACGCCAAAAAGCGCGGTGCAAAAATCTATTGCGAAATTGGCGGCGGCGGCATGTCTTCGGACGCGTACCATTTGACGGCGCCACATCCAGAAGGCATTGGCGTGATCGCGGTGATGACCAACTGTTTGAACGATGCCAAGATGAAGCCCGAAGATGTAGACCACATCAACACACACGGCACTTCGACACCATTGGGTGACGTGGCCGAACTCAAAGCGATTTCTGCTGTTTTTGGCGACCATGCCAAGAACATCAACATCAATTCGACCAAGTCGATGACGGGGCACTTGCTCGGTGCGGCCGGCGGTATCGAGGCCATCGCTTCGATCCTGGCGATCCACCACGGCATCATTCCGCCAACCATCAACCACACTACCGTGGACGAAAACATCGATCCATCGCTCAACCTGACACTCAACAAGGCGCAAAAACGCGACCTCAAAGTAGCCATGAGCAACACCTTTGGTTTTGGCGGGCACAACGCTTGCGTATTGTTCAAAAAATTGGATGCCTAACCAATGCGTTTCATCAAAAAAATATTCGCCAAATCATCCCGTTCGCAAGAGGACGGGATTTTTTTTAGCGACATGGAGAAAATCCTGGGGTTCAAGCCCCTTACGATCGGGTTTTACGAAAAAGCCTTTACCCATCGGTCTTTGAACAAAGTAGACGACCAAGGCAACCCAATCAATTACGAACGTCTTGAGTTTTTGGGCGATGCGATGCTGAGTTCGGTGATCGCGGCCTATTTGTTCAACGAAGCGCCCATGGGCAACGAAGGCTACCTGACCAAGATGCGTTCGAAAATCGTGAGCCGCGAGCATTTGAACGAGCTCGGACGCGATCTGGATTTGATCCGTTTCATCGAAAGCAAGGTGCCCACGGCGCATTTCGGCGAGAACATCCACGGCAACGTATTCGAAGCGTTGGTGGGTGCCATCTACCTCGACCAGGGCTACATCGCGTGCGAAAAATTCATCCAAACCCGTGTCATCACGCCGTATGTAGACATTTCACGACTCGAAGGCAAGGTCATCAGCTACAAAAGCCTGCTGATCGAATGGTGCCAGAAAGAAAAGAAAACGTTTCATTACGACGTGTTCGAAGACAATGCAATCACGGGCGAACGACTGTTTGGCGTCAAACTCAGCATAGATCACAAGGTCGTGGCCAAGGCGCGGGCGTCGTCCAAAAAGAAAGCCGAAGAAAAAGCATCGCAGCGCGCCTATTTTGCGTTCCAGCAAAGAATTGACACGAAAACTTTGTAATTTTCTTAAAACTATAACGTTTTCGTTATCAAATTATCGTTAACCCTCTTTTTTTTCGTGGTTATTCTTAATTAGAAGTGTTATCTTTACGGCTTATTCAAGAAATATGGCCGTCCATAAATTGCATCTTGACGAATTTGACGAAGTGGATTACGACCTCATCGCGATACACTCGTCGCTCGAAGACTATAGACTGGCCTACTTCATCAACCAAAAACTGTCGGTTTCGCTGTGCAAGAGCAAAGAGGAAATTGGCATCACCGTAAAAGAAGGCGAGGCTTCTTTCCAAAAATTTACCTTCGACGACCAGACCAACGACATTCTCTGGAGCCTGGTTCCCAACAAGAACGAAATTTCGGTGGCGCGAAAAAATACGCGTCCGAACCTGTTTGTCGATGCACCCGAGGACATCGCGACCAAGGTCTACTTGCTGCCCGAACTCAAGAAAGTAGACTATTTTCTCAAACTTGAGAACAACAACAACACGTTAAACATGGAGGACATGGTGCGCGATATCAAGTCGATCAACCGCATTTCGACCGTATACGCCGTCATTCCCGAAAAAATAAAATCAAAGAACAATTTAATTTTCTAGCAATGCCAACAACCAAAAAGACGAAAATTGTAGCCACGCTCGGCCCCGCCTGTAGTACGAGAGAAGTCTTGAAAGACATGATTGATGCGGGCGTCAACGTATTTCGCATCAATTTTTCGCACGCCGACTATGCCGATGTCCAGAATAAGATAGACCTCATCCGCGGCCTCAACGAAGAATTTGGGTACACCACCGGTATCCTTGCCGACCTGCAAGGGCCTAAATTGCGCGTGGGCGTAATGAAGGAAGATGTGGTGGTGCACAATGGCGATTTGATCACGTTTCAAACCGCCGAAGACGTACCCGGGACCGCAGACCGCGTCTACATGAACTACAAGGAATTCCCTAAAGACGTCAATCCGGGCGAGCGCATCTTGCTCGACGACGGAAAACTCATCTTCGAGGCCGTCGAAACCGATAAAAAATCTGAAGTGATTTGCCGCGTCATACAAGGCGGTCCGCTTAAATCGAAAAAAGGCGTCAACCTGCCCAACACCAAAGTATCACTTCCGGCATTGACCAAAAAAGACGTCAAAGATGCCTTGTTCGCCATTGGCGCCAAGGTCGACTGGATCGCGCTGTCGTTTGTCAGGACTGCCGAAGATTTGATCGAGTTGCAGGACCTGATCATGAAAAATTCAGAACACAAAATCCCGATCGTTGCCAAGATCGAAAAACCCGAAGGCGTAGCCAACATCGATAAGATCGTGGCCTATTGCGACGGTTTGATGGTGGCACGTGGCGATTTGGGTGTCGAAGTCCCTGCGCACGAAGTACCGCTGATCCAAAAGAAACTCGTCAACCGCGCCAAAACAGCGCGTATCCCGGTAATCATCGCCACGCAAATGATGGAGACGATGATCACATCGCTTACGCCAACACGTGCCGAGGTCAACGACGTGGCCAACTCGGTCATGGACGGTGCCGACGCCGTGATGCTTTCGGGCGAGACGTCAGTAGGAAACTATCCGGTACAGGTGATCGAAAAAATGACCCAAATCATCGAAGCCGTCGAAGATTCTCCGCTGATCCAAGTCCCACAAAACACACCGCAAGTACGTACCAAGCGTTTCATCACCAAGTCGATTTGCCACCACGCCGCGACCATGGCCAACGTGATCAAGGCCAAGGCGATTTGTACGCTCACCAACAGCGGTTACACGGCGTTCCAGATTTCGGCCTGGCGTCCGCAAGCACACATCTTGGTATTCACATCGAACAAACGCATCCTGACGCAGCTCAATTTGCTTTGGGGCGTCAAATCGTTCTACTACGATAAATTCGTGAGCACCGACGACACCGTGACCGACATCAACCAAATTGCGCGCGAAAAAGGCTATGTCGAAAAGGGCGACTTTTTGATCAACCTGGCCGCCATGCCGGTAACCGACAAAGGCATGGTCAACACGCTGCGTGTGTCCGAAATGGAGTAAAAGACTTTGAATCCCGGCTTGTCCGGGATTTTTTTTTTAGAACTCGAATTTGAGTTGCACCGCCACGGGTGTTTTGCGGTCTTCGTTGTTCAAATTGTTGAGCGAAATCCCCAAAAGCCTTACCGATTCCTTCATCTTCTCCTGGAACAGCAGTTCTTTGGCGGCGTCAAACAGCAACGATCGGTCTGAGATGAAATAGGGCAGTGTTTTGCTGCGCGTTTGCAGGCTAAAATCGCTGTATTTGATTTTGAGCGTAACGGTTTTTCCTGCGATGTTGTAGCGTTTAAGCCGGTTCTCGAGTTCGGCCGCGATGGTCTCGAGTTTCTCGAGCATGAAAATCTCCGATGTCAGGTTTTCGCGAAAGGTGTGTTCGGTGGCCACCGATTTGGCGGTACGCTCGGGCCGGACCTCGCTATGGTGGATGCCTCGGACAATGTTGTAGTAATAACTTCCCGATTTTCCGAAATGCTTCTCGAGGAATTCGATGGGTTTTAGCTTCAAATCGGCGCCCGTAAAAATGCCGAGCTGGTACATCTTCTCGGTGGTCACTTTGCCCACGCCGTAGAATTTCTTGATGGGCAACTCTTCTAAAAAAGCGATGACTTCGTCCGGATTGACCGTTTTCTGGCCGTTCGGCTTGTTGTAGTCCGACGCGACCTTGGCGATAAATTTGTTGACCGAAATGCCCGCCGAAGCCGTAAGCCCAACTTCCTCAAAAATACGTTTGCGGATTTCCTGCGCAATCAGCGTAGCGCTGGGGTTGCCTTTTTTGTTGTACGTGACGTCGAGGTAGGCTTCGTCGAGCGACAACGGTTCGACCAGATCGGTATACTCGAGGAATATCTTTCGGATTTTTTTCGATATTTCCTTGTAACGGTCGAAACGCGGCCGCACAAAAATCAACTCCGGGCAATACTTACGTGCCAAAACACCGCTGAGCGCGCTTCTCACGCCAAACTTCCGCGCTTCATAACTCGCCGCCGACACCACGCCCCGTGTCCCGCCACCGCCCACCGCTATGGGTTTGCCGCGCAGCTCCGGGTTGTCCATCTGTTCCACCGACGCATAGAACGCGTCCATGTCTACGTGGATGATCTTGCGTTGTGTTGTTTGTGGATCCATGGGATAAAGGTAACCAAACGGATTATCGGTCAGCCACGCACTTTGCGCACGCTGGGGACAAAAAAGCTAGACGGCTTGAATTTAAAGTGCTGCCAAACCGACAGCCAAACCAACCCGAGTTCCGACCAGGCCATGCCGCGCGACCGGAACGCCAAACCAAGCGACAGTCCAAAACTCACCATGAAATTGACGAATCCGATGACGCCTATCCCAAGAATGGCCCAAAAAAGCATCGTGGGTCCCAGTTGCCAATCGGCGCCAAAAAGGGCCAACGCCAGGTTGCCGCTGGCAAAGGTAATGTGTCGCACGTCGAGGTTGAGCCCAAGGAACAACCCCACGGGTACTGTACTGCCCATAAAAACCCCAAACCAAAAATTCGAGGTGATACCCGCCCAGCGCTTTTCGTACCATTTGGCGAATGTTTTGGTTTTGGCCTTGCCGAAGGTTCTCTTGAGGATCGGATGCTCCTCGATGCGGTAGTACACCTGGTTGTGTTTGTCGCGGTTGGCGATGCTACCCGAAATGATTCCCGACAAGAACAAATACACCCCCGCGATGGCGGCATGCCAGATCGCCAACGAATGTACGGGGCTCAAATCGGTTGACAGCTTGGGCCACTTTGAGGCGGCAATGTTCACACCAAAAAGCTGATCGATGGCCCAAACGCCCAATAGCGAAACCGGAAACGCCATGACCACGTTGCCCACAAACGCAATAAACTGCGAACGCGCCACGCGCGCAAACAACACGGCAAAGGCATAGTATTTTTCGTCTTCATGCCCTTGTTGCTTGGCGCCTTCCTCGAGCGCGCGCACCAGGGCCGACGCCGTCATCGCGGGTTGCTTGGTGGCCAGCGTAAAGCTAAGCAGGTAAATCGCGATGAACCCACAGGCGTAGTTCATACTGTACAGGAACGCGTGTCCAAAAAAACTCGCGTCGACGTTGGCCAATAATAGCTTGAGGATGCACAGTATCCCGACAACCAATCCGCCGCCCAAGGCCGCCCAAAACATCTTGAAATACTCGCGACGGCTTTCGGTGATGTAGTGCTCACCCGTCTTGGCGGTGTGTTGGGTAATTTCGTAGGACAACAACTGCGTGCTTTCGGCTATAAAACGCCGTACGTTGTTCTTGTAACAATTGTACTCGATCAACCGAAGCGACAGCGCGATCGTATTTTCCTTTTTCTCGTCGTTCGATTCGGCCACCAGCAACGGCATGAGTACTTTGAGCCTTTTCAACTGCTGTCTGATCCGCAAAAGGTGTTGGTTAACGCGCAACGAAATGCCGTACTTGGCGCTATTGGCGAACGCCTTCTCGACAAATTCTTCGCATTGTGCATGCAATACCTGCAGTTGCCTGTACGACAAATCGTCGTGTTGCAGCGCATGCGAACCGTTGGACTTGATCCGTTCCTCTATTTGCAGCAACTCTATTTCAAAAGCCGAGAAAGGACTTTCGTATCCGTCGAACTCAGGCACCATCTTGATCACCTCGTTTTCCATGGCGCGCCCGCTGATGCGTTGGATGATGTAATCCATCGCGATCATCATTTCCGATAGCGGCGCGTCGGCATCGGCAGATTCGTAAAGGTTGGGGAACTGCAGGACATCGAACAAAGCCGAGAGTTGTTCGCGTGGGATTTTTTGGATCCAATCGATATCGGTCGCCAGATAAAAAACCTGGTTCAAGACAAAATCCAACCGGTCTTTTTGCGGCTGGTAGGGCAGCAATTTGGCAGACAGCCGCCGGCGCAATTCGAACAAAAAGTCCACATCCTGCAAGATGGCCGCATCCGACAAGAACTTGCTGAACTGCTTGGCGCGCAACACCTCCTTGACACAACCCGAAAACTGCGCCGCACATTCCGGATTCGCCGCAAAAAACGACAGTAACGCCGAAAGGTCGACGGTATCGACCTTGCTCGGGTTCTTTGGGCGAATGGTCTGTACCCATTCTACCAAGGCATCGAGCGGCGAAGACCAATCAGGAAGCAGCCCACACTTCTGTTCGAGCCACTGTACGGGTGTCAATTGGGTAGTAGCGGAATTCTTTCTCATACGCATACTTTGACGTAAAAATACAAATTGGTGCCGGAAAATCCTTAACTTGGTCATAAAACAACCATGGTAGAAATCGAACGCAAATTTCTGGTACTTTCAGACGATTACAAAGCGTTGGCCCATGCCAAGACCCGCATCGTGCAAGGGTATTTGAATTCGCATCCCGAACGGACGGTACGCATACGCATCAAGGGCGAAAGCGGATTCCTGACCATCAAGGGCAAGGGAAACGACTCGGGCACCACGAGATTGGAATGGGAAACCGAACTGGCGCTGTCCGATGCAAAACCGTTGCTCGAACTGTGTGAACCTGGAATAATCGACAAAATCCGGTATGAAATCCGTCACGGCAAACACGTTTTTGAGGTCGATGTATTCGCTGGCGACAACCACGGGCTCGTTCTGGCCGAAATTGAACTGCATGACGAAAACGAAACCTTCGAAAAACCCGATTGGTTGGGCGATGAAGTGACCGCCGATGTACGTTATTACAACGCCCATTTAAGCAACAATCCCTTTAAGAATTGGAAATGAGACTGATTTTTTACACAGTGGTCGTCTTTGTGTTGTGGTCCTGCAATCGCAATGTCGTGTTCAAACAATTCGACGCATCGTTCGAAGACAACCGATGGCAGCGATCGGATACCCGTTCCTATTCCTTTTCCTTGGACACCGCGGACCATTATGACTTGTTTGTCGATTTTAGCTATGTGGCCGAAGTACAATTTGCCGAGATTCCCATACAGATCACCTTGACAAGCCCCGACGGGGTATCTACACCACAACCATTCGTAATTCGTACGAAGGACGCCAACGGCAAGGAATCGGGGGATTGTGCCGGAGATTATTGCGATTTGCGGCAGGTAGTGTTCCAAAACCAAAGCCTGTCTGCGGGAAGTTACACCGTCAATTTGTCGAACAGGTTCAACCACGACTATTTGCCGAATGTAATCGGCATTGGCATCCGCGTGACAAAATCGGGCGACTAACGCGGCATCTCTTCTTCGATGGTTACCGACATGGATCCTGAGTTTTTGTTGTCGGCGATTTCCATGAACGCTTTGCGTGTCAAGTCGATTTCGCGGCCACGTGTAAATGGTCCGCGGTCAGTCACTTCGACCACCACCGATTTTCCATTCTTCTCGTTGGTGACGCGCAACATCGTCCCGAAAGGCAATTTACGGTGTGCCGCCGTGTATTTTTGGTTGTCGAAACGTGCGCCGCTTGCCGTGCGTCTCCCGTTGAATTTGTTGTGGTAGTACGAAGCGTGTACCGCTTTCTTGTAGGGTTTGAATTTAAGGCTGATGTTGGTAAGCGTATCGATCAACGCAGGCTCAGCCTTGACAGTTAGGTTTTTGAGGGTGTCTTTCGAACGTGGGTTCGGGGTGATTTTCTTTTCGATGGGCTTGGCCTGGCCAAAGCAGGCCGCTGAAAAAGCCGCTAGAAACAACACGAATAAATTCTTTTTGAAATTCATAATCCGGGTTTAGGTTCGGCGCGGTTAAACAAATACTATTCCTAAATAGGCCAGTCCTGCTGGCAAGGGCAATACGACCGCCTATTGCAGCCAACTTTGCCACGGTATCCGGCTCAAAAGCAATACCAAGCCGATGGCATAAAAAATCGCGATGGATTTGAACTTCGCTTCGGAAGTCGATGCTTTTTTGTGTTTAGACCAGCCTATGGTGATAAATAGGATGGCCAAGATATTGGTGATGGGATGCTCGATGACAGTCAGGCGTAATTCGGCAGTTTTCATTACCGTGCCCATTCCTACTTGACTGATTAACGCATAACCTTTAGGCGAAATGAAATAAAGGATTAACCCAATCAGCAACTGGACGTGGGTAAAGACCAGCGCAAACAGCCCCATCTTTCTGTCGTTGGCCGAAAACTCCTTTTTTCGGGACAATCCGACGATCGAATTGACCACCGCCACCACAATCAAAAGGAGCGCGAGATAAGCCCATCCCGAATGGAATTTCTGTATAAATGTGTACATGTTTCTTGGTTTAGTCTAACAAATATAACAAAAAAAACCTCACTTTATTGGAGGTTTTTATCTAGAATGGGTTCAAATTACTTATTCTTCAAAAAGTACGAAAGCAAAAATTCGGTCGAACTGTCGTGCTTTTTGACGGTATTGGTGCGTATCTCGTCCAAGATGGAATTCGCAAGCTGTTTGCCCAACTCGACGCCCCATTGGTCGTAGCTGAAAATGTTCCAGATGACGCCCTGCACAAAAATCTTATGCTCGTACAATGCCACGAGCGAACCCAGTGTTTTGGGCGTGAGCTTTTGAATCAGCAAGGTGTTCGTGGGCTTGTTGCCCGAAAAAACCTTGAACGGCGCCAAGAATTCGGCCTCTCCCGTCGAAAGTTGCGTCTTGTTGAACTCGGCCATCACCTGCGTTGCGGTCTTGCCGTTGAGCAAGGCCTCGGTTTGTGCGAAAAAGTTCGACATGAGTTTATCGTGGTGCTCGAAATCGCCGTACAAAGGCTTGACAAAACCAATAAAATCGGTTGGGATCAACTTGGTGCCTTGGTGGATGAGCTGAAAAAACGCATGTTGCGAATTGGTCCCCGGCTCGCCCCAAATGATGGTCCCGGTTTGATAATCGATCAAATTCCCGTCGCGATCTACGCTCTTGCCGTTGCTCTCCATGATGCCTTGTTGCAAGTACGGCGCCAGCTTTTGCAGGTATTGCGTATACGGAATGAGCGCTTCACTTTCGGCGCCAAAGAAATTGTTGTACCAGATGCTCAACAGCGCCAACACGACCGGAATATTCTGGTCGAATGCCGCGGTTTGAAAATGCCGGTCCATGTCGTGGGCGCCCTGAAGCAATTGATCGAAATGATCATACCCGACGGCCAGTGCGATCGACAAGCCTACAGCGCTCCACAACGAAAAACGACCGCCCACCCAATCCCACATCGGGAAAATGTTGTTGGGGTCGATGCCAAATTCGGTCACCTTTTGGATGTTGGTCGACACGGCCACGAAATGTTTGGCCACGTCTTGCTGCGTCGCCGATTTCAAGAACCAGGCGCGAATCGTCTCGGCATTGCTGAGCGTTTCCTGCGTCGTAAAGGTTTTGGAAGCGACAACAAACAAAGTCGTTTCGGGATCCAGATGCTTGATCACTTCGCGCACATGGTCGCCGTCTACATTCGAAACAAAATGGACATTCAGATGGTTCTTGTAGAACTGCAGCGCGTCGACCACCATGGCCGGCCCCAAATCGGAACCGCCGATTCCTATGTTGACCACATCGGTAAAAGGCTTGCCCGTGAAACCTTTGCGCGTGCCGTTGATCACTTCGGCCGTAAACGTCTTGATTTTGTGCTTGACCGCATAAATCTCGGGCACCACATTTTTGCCTTCTACGGCAATTTGGGCCGATTCAGGCGCGCGCAACGCAGTGTGCAACACGGCGCGCTTTTCGGTGGCGTTGATCGCATCGCCTGCGAAATAAGACTTGATCGCTTGGTCGAGCTTGGACTCCTGTGCAAGTTCGACAAGCAAATCGATGGTTTGTTGGTTGATGATGTTCTTCGAATAATCGACCAGGAAGTCTTCCCATTTCAAGTGAAAATGCTGCGCACGGTTCGCGTCTTGTTCAAAAAGCGATTTCATATGGACGCTTTTCATCGTATCGTAATGCTGCTGGAGCTTTTGCCAGGTAGCGGTAGTCGTCGGATTGATCGTTGGTAAAGACATAGAATCTTGTTGCTTTTGAAAGCGCAAATTTAACGATAATCTTGTTACGAAGCAGTTAAGTTTCTAGCCCCGATTACCTCATTTGTCAACATTTTTCAGCGGTATTCGATGAATGCGTTGCATTTGCAGTGGAAATCCTTTTTAGGAATTATGCAGCAAAACGGAATAATTCCTAAAAAGATTGAAACGAAAAGCGGGAATAGCTCCTAATCCTTAAACTTCTTTTCGGCGATGCTGTCGAGTTGGTGCTTGAGCGGCTCCATTTGGGTCATGAAACGCGGCAAATCGCTCTTGTCCATGGGTTCGGCGTTGGGCAATTTGAGTCGCAAGGCATCGACCTGAACACCATTCTTCCAGAAACGGTAACATACGTGCGGGCCGGTCGCAAGTCCGGTGCTGCCCACGCGACCGATTACGTCGCCCTGCGTGACCCGCTGCCCGCGGCGCACCAAAATCTTGGACATGTGCAAATACTGCGTCGAGTAGGTGCGGTCGTGTTTGACCTTGACAAAATTGCCGTTTCCGGCCGTATACCCCGTTTGTTCGACCACGCCCGAGGCCGTTGTCATGATCGGGGTTCCCGTTGGCGCTGCGTAGTCGGTGCCCTTGTGGGCTTTCCATATTTTTTGCACCGGATGCAGTCGATTGGCGGCAAAACGCGAGGTAATGTGCACGTATTTGAGCGGTGCCTTTAGAAAGAAATTCTTGAGTGCCTTTCCTTGTTCGTCAAAATAAGCGAGCTTGCCCGAGCCTTGTTTTTGCTCGAACGGAAACGCGTAGACCTTTTTGCCTTTGTATTCAAAGAAAGCCGCCTTGAGGCTGTCGACGCCGTCGTAGATGGTATCGTCGATGTAGCGTTCGGTAAAAGTGATGGCAAATTTGTCGCCTTTTTTGAGCTTGAAGAAATCGATCGACCACGCATAAACCTTGGTAATTTGAGAAACGAGCGCAATGTCTACTTTTTCTTTTTCGAGCGCTTCGGACAACGACCCGTCAAGCGCGCCCGCAATGGTCCTTTCCTTGACCAACACCGGTCTGACTTTTTTGGTCACCGACACCGAATCGCGCAAATCGACCACATAATAACTCTGCCGGTCGGGTTGGTAAATAAACGCTTTGAGTTTGGCGTAGCGTCCTTTTTCACGCAACAAGGTAAAGGGTTTTCCGCGGCGGATGACCCGAACGTCGAACGTATCCTTTATTTTTTGGACGATGTCATACACGCGAAGGGTATCGAGATTTTGCCCCTCGAGAATACTTCCGAAAGTATCGCCGCTTTGCACGGTATCGTGTACCACACTGAAATCGTTGAGATTGAACCCGAAATTCTCGACCACGGGACGTGGCTTGACCACATCGGTTGTGAGGGTTTCTTCAGATTCTTTACACGAAAACAACGTGAACAGGATAAGGACGAGCGGTAAAAATTTTCTCAAAACGGGCATTTTTCGGTTACTGTTCCTGTCCCCAGTTCTTGAGTTCTTCTTCGCTCCACAAGGCAGGAAAGAAAATCCTGCGCTGGTATTTGGGATGCATGTATTTTTTCCAGTCGCTACCGCCCGTGGCTTCGGCAACGCCTTGTCCCGAGTCGATGTATTTGCGTGCGGCGTTCAAATGACCCATGACCCAGGTCACGTTGACGGTGTGGTCGTAGTGGCGCATGGCGGCGACCAACGCCGGGTTTTGCTGGTCTTCTTCTGGAAGTTCCTTGAACTTGCGCCAAAGATTGATGGTGTTGTAGGCCTCCATCTCGCGCAGGAACAAGGCCTTGTACTTGCGTTCGAATTCCGCCAGCAGGTATGATTTTTCACCCGTTTTGTGGTCCTTGCCCGCGGCCTGCCAATACAAATGTTCGAGTGCATGTTCATAGGGCGTGTCGCGGTCGATCGTGGCGCGAAAACGGTAATCGATCAAATTGATCAAATCGGTCGATGCAAATTCGATCAGGCGGTACTGCGCGCTTTGGAATCCCGAAGCCGGCGTGAGCGTATTGCGGAATTTCATGTATTGCGCCACTTCCATGCCATCGCCCATGATGTCGAACGAGGTCGTGAGCATGTCAAAGTACCGGCTGATGCGACGCAATCTTTCGGTAAAGAAGTCGGTCGATGGCTTGGGATGGTGACACACCTGGTTGATTTCCCACAATACCATCTTGAACAACAGTTCGTTGACCTGGTGGTACATGATGAACACCATTTCATCGGGCAACGTCGTGCGTTGGGTTTGCAGGTTCAGGAGCGCATCGGTTTGGATGTAATCCCAATAAGTGATTGGTTTGGCCCACAAAAGGCCTTCGAGATGGGTGTCTGTTTTTTGGCCGATCGCCGCGAATTTTTCGTCGAGTTCTGCCAGTATAGATGTTGTTTCGTTTGTCAGGCTCATTGCTGTTTTGCTTTTATTTTGAGCGGATATTTCAATCCCTTCACGCCGTCGATATCGGCTTTGAGTGATCCCACCGCCAAGCTTGCCTTGATGCTGACGGGAATCTTGTTGTCGTCGTCCGATATCCAAACGGTAAGGCTTTCCTGCTCCTTGAACACGCGCCCCGACTGGACCAGCGGGCGGAATACCATGCACGGAACGGTGCCAAATTTAGTCTTAATATCCTCGTTGCCGATGAACTTTAACTTGAATTTGATGATCTCGTCGTCAAAAAACATATCGACCAAAACCGACTCGCCAACCTTCATCCGGTCGATCTCGGGATAGTTGCGCAGGTAGTAAAATGTAGACACTACATCCTGCACGTTTTCGGTCACGACAAAGGTCGCCTCGCTTTTGCGTTTGTGGTCCTTGACGCGGACACGGTTGTTCGTTTGATCGAAAAAGCCTTCCTGATTTTTGGTGTATCCACCTTCGTCGATCTTGCGAACGAACTGGTAGGGCTTTCCGGTTTCTTTGTCAAAATAACTTTCGTAATTGTCTTCTACCTTGAAGAAAAAACGCGACATCCCCGTGGTATAACCTCTGCCGACGGCGTGGTACACTTTTTTGTTGTTGCGCGTGGCCTCTTGCACTTCAAGTGTGGCATACCCGGCGTTGATAAGGCCATAATGCACCCTGAACTTGAACCATTCGCCTACATCGAACGCGCGTTCTTTTTGGCTGCTACTGAATCCGAAAGTCGAAACAATGAGCAGCAATACCAATAATTTCTTCATTCTTTTCGGTTTTTGGGCCGGCTACGCAATTTTTATTCCAAAGGTACCAAAACAAAAAAACCCAATCAAATTAATGACCGGGTTTTTATGCTATTAACCAACCAAAAAACTATAAATTATGAAAAATTTACATAAAAATCGGAGGAAACCACTCCCCCTTTTTTTGCATGGCAAAGGTAGGTCAATAAATTGCATTATTTTTACGAAAAATCGACTTTAACACAAGTTTTGTGAAATTATCACAAAAACAAGGTGCAAAATTTTCATTATCGTAATTTTGATGTGCTTTTACAATGTACCGCGTAATTCCTGTTCACGTTCGATCGATTCGAACAACGCCTTAAAGTTTCCGGCACCGAATCCGCGGGCGCCCATACGCTGTATGATTTCGAAAAACAACGTCGGACGGTCTTCTACCGGCTTGGTAAATATCTGAAGCAGATAGCCTTCCTCGTCGGCGTCGATCATGATGCCCAGTTTTTGCAGCTCATGGATGTCTTCCTTGAATTTGCTCATGTGGTCCTTGAGTCGCTCCGGGATTGCATCGTAATAGGCCTGCGGCGGCGTAGACAAGAATTCGACCCCGCGCGAACGCATGTCGGCCACGGTTTTGATGATGTCGTCGGTGGCCACGGCAATGTGCTGCACGCCCTCGTCCTCGTAGAAATCCAAATATTCTTCAATCTGGGAACGCTTTTTCCCGTTGGCAGGCTCGTTGATCGGGAACTTAATCCTCCCGTTCCCGTTGCTCATCACCTTTGACATCAACGCAGAGTATTCTGTGGTGATCTGCTTGTCGTCGAACGAAAGGAAATTGACGAATCCCATCACGTCTTCGAACCATTTTACCGCTTCGTTCATTCGGTTCCAGCCTGTATTCCCCACCATGTGGTCGATGTACTTCAAGCCAACAGGCGCCGGAGCGTAATCTGATTTCCATTCTGCATAGCCTGGCAGGAAAATGCCGTTGTAATTTTTGCGTTCGACAAAAATAAATACGGTTTCACCATAAGCGCCATAGATTCCGGCACGCACCACTTCGCCATTTTCGTCTTTTTCGACAACCGGTTCCAGATACGGCTTTGCGCCTCGCTTGGTGGTTTCTTCAAAGGCCGAACGTGCGTCTTCTACCCAAAGCGCAATGACCTTGACGCCGTCGCCGTGTTTCTTGACGTGTTCGCCGATGACCGATTCGCTGTTCAGCGCGGTAGTGAGTACCAGCCGGATTTTGTCTTGCTTGAGCACATACGACGCGCGGTCGCGAACGCCCGTTTCCAATCCGGCGTAGGCCAACGACTGGAAGCCGAACGCGGTTTTGTAGAAATGCGCCGCCTGCTTGGCGTTGCCTACATAAAATTCTACATAATCTGTTCCGAGAAGCGGCAAGAAGTCTTGTGCGCCTTCGAATATTTTTTCGAGTCCGTATTCAACGGATTTTATTTCTTGTGACATAATTTTATTGTTGTGTGTGAATTGCGGTCGGATCTCCTGAAAGTTTGTTGTTTACTCTGTCCATGATTTGTAGTATTGTCCGTCATCGAGCCCCATGGCCTCTTCGGTCACCATCAGCGGTTTGAAGGTGTCGACCATGACGGCGAGTTCTTCGGTTTCTTTTTGGCCGATGCTGCGTTCCATAGCACCCGGTGCGGGACCATGCGGAATGCCTTTCGGATGCAATGTGATGTGCCCTACCTCGATGTTGTTGCGGCTCATGAAATCGCCATCGACGTAATACAGTACTTCATCACTGTCGATGTTCGAGTGGTTGTAAGGCGCGGGAACGGCCTGCGGATGATAGTCGTACAACCGCGGACAGAACGAACACACCACAAAAGTCGACGTCTCGAAAGTTTGGTGCACGGGCGGCGGTTGGTGCACACGACCCGTAATCGGTTCAAAATTGTGGATCGAGAAACCATAAGGGAAATTGTAGCCGTCCCAACCGATCACATCAAACGGATGCGTGGCATAAACCACCTCATGGATCATGTTCTCCTTTTTGATCTTGATCAGGAAATCGCCTTTCTCGTCATGGGTCTCAAGTACCGACGGCAATTTGAAATCGCGCTCGCAAAACGGCGAATGTTCGAGCAACTGCCCCGACGCGTTCTTGTAGCGTTTGGGCGTATAGAACGGCGCATGCGATTCGACGTAAAACAATCGGTTGTCGGAGGTCTCGAAATCGATCTGGTAAATCATCCCGCGCGGAATGATCAAATAATCGCCGTACTCGAAATCAATGTTGCCAAGCATGGTGCGCAGCGTTCCTTTTCCTTTGTGGATGAACAGCATTTCATCGGAATCGGCATTTTTGTAGAAATAATTGCGCAACGATTCCTGCGGTGCGGCCAGTCCGATGACACAATCACTGTTGACGAGCATGGCTTTGCGGCTCTCGAGAAAATCGGGCGCGGGTTTGAGCTCAAAGCCTTTGAGCAACAACGCCTTGATGTTCTTGCCGATGGCGATTTTGGGTTCGACCGAATAGGACTTAACAATCTCCTTGACCTGTGTCGGACGGTGCACGTGGTACGAAAGCGACGAATGGCCGTGGAATCCTTCGGTACCGAACAATTGTTCGTAGTAATAGCCGCCGCCCGGTTTGTCGAACGTTACGTGACGCTTTTGGGGAAAGTTCCCCAATTTGTGATATATGGGCATAATTTGATCAATTAGTAATTAACAATGAATAATTAATAATTGAGGACTCACTCGGGATTCCGTTTGATCAGGAATTTGAGATGCGACAATAAACCGGTCCAAAAAGGTTTCATACCTACAAATATCGGAAAAAAAACAAGCGGCGGATGTGGAATCCGAATAAAAAAATCCCAAACACCGAAGACCGGAATTTGGGATTTCTATCGCTCGTGCGAATGCTATCGCACTTTTTTGTAGCTGTAAGCGTAAATCATTGCGTGAACCGCCGCAAACGCCAGCGAGAAATAATACAGGAAGTGGTCGTCTATCGTTTCATCGGCGTGGTGGATAACGGCCACGACAACGAGCGCCACCACCATTCCAAATCCATAAGATGCCACCGTACGGTAGTTCGACAAACTGAATCCTTCGCTATTTTGCACGCTATTTTTCATGCCGTAGAACAAATACAAGTCAAATCCGATCATCATCCAAACGATCAAACGGATCCAGGTATCGAGCGGCAAAAACACCATCATGAACAAACACACAAAGATGCCCAAAATTGGAACCAACGGAACCAATGGTGTACGGAACGCACGCGGCGCCTCGGGCATTTTCGAACGCATGATCATCACGCCGATGCACACCAGAATGAACGCAAACAACGTCCCGATGCTGGTCATCTCGCCCACGACACGTGCCGGGACAAAGGCCGCGAACAAACTCACGAGCACCATGAACAACAAGTTGTTTTTGGCCGGCGTACGGAACTTCGGATGTACTTCCGAGAACACTTTTGGCATCAAACCATCCTTACTCATCGAGAAGAATACACGGCTTTGGCCCATCAGCATCACGAGGATTACCGAGGCATAACCGCCCAAAATGGCCAGCAAAATCGCGTTGTTGAGCCACGGATACTCAGGCGTTATCATGCCCGACGCATCGGGATGCCCCATCGCTTCTACGGCCACGGCCACTGGCGCGATGCCGTCTTTCCCGGCAAAGGCCTGGTAATTGACCACACCCGTCATGACGTGTGCGAACAAAACGTACAACAACGTACAAATTCCAAGCGACAACAAAATCCCGATGGGCATGTCGCGTTTGGGGTTCTTGGCTTCCTGGGCCGCCGTCGAAACGGCATCGAATCCAATATAAGCGAAGAACACGATGGCCGCGGCGCGGATGATGCCCGAGAAACCGAATTCTCCGAAAGTTCCTGTGTTTTCAGGGACGTACGGACTGTAGTTTTCAGGTCGGATAAACTGCCAACCCACCGCAATGAAAATCAACACCACCGATACCTTGAGCAAGACAATGACACCATTGACAAAGGCCGATTCCTTGGTACCGCGCATCAAGATGAGCGACATCAGCATCACGATAAAAACCGCGGGAATGTTGATGATGCCGCCTTCGAATGGCGACAACGTAAACTGTTCAGGAATATGGATGCCGTAATTGCCCAGGAATTTACCCAGGTACCGCGACCAACTGATCGATACCGTTGCGGCGCCCACGGCATACTCCAACACCAAGTCCCAACCGATGATCCAGGCGATGAACTCGCCCATGGTGGCAAACGAATAGGTGTAGGCGCTACCGGCCACAGGGATCATCGAAGAAAACTCCGCATAGCAAAGACCCGCAAAAATACAGCCCACAGCCGCTACCACAAACGAAATCGTAATGGCCGGACCTGCGTTGGTGGCCGCAGCCAAACCGGTAATCGAAAACAAACCGGCGCCGATGATCGCCCCCACGCCAAGCGCCACAAGACCAGTGGCTGACAGTGTTTTCTTTAATCCTTTTTCAGATTCTGAAGCTTCGGCGAGCAACAGGTCGAGCGGTTTTCTTCTCCAAATAGACATATGGGTTAAATTGGTGTTAAAGTTCCAAATATATTGTTTTTTGGATAAACTCGCCAATTTTTAAGAAACGTCAGAACCAGAATCCGACGTTGATCCAGAAAAAGCCTTTGTTGACTTCGGGCGACCACGAATATTTGAGTTCAACGGGGCCCACCAGGGTTTCCAGGCCGTAACCCGCCGCGTAACCCGTGTGGCTGATGCGCGAGATCCAATCGGCGGTTTCGAACAAATTGTCCTTGATGTTGGCGATGTTGGCCGACAGGTTAACGTGGTGCTTCTTGAAGATCTCGTAATCGAACGTCAACGCCGACTTGATGTAGCTGTCACCTGCAATGCTCAGGAAATCGTACCCGTAAAAATGACGGAAATTGTGTGTCATGTTGTAGCCATAACCGCCGATGATAAAATCAAACGATTCGGCACTTTTCCCGCCAATCGCAAACCCTGCCTCGGCCTGGATCTTGACGGTTGCCTTGCGAAAAAGCTGGCGTGCAAACCCAATGTCGCCCTTGGCGATCGAGAACCGTTCGAACATGTTGTTGTAGTCGGACGAATACAGGTAACTTTGGAAATCCCCCAAAAAGTACCAACCTGTTTCGGGAAAATATTTGTTGTCGAACGAATCGTATTTCAGGTAACCAAAAACACTGCCGTAGTCGCTGTTTTCGAGTACGGGCTTTACATTTTCGAGCGTCTCGGAACTGATTTTCAAATGTTTGAGTTCGATGCCCACGCCCAGCAAGAATTTTTGCGCAAATATGGTTTGCGCGTACAATTGGTTCGTAAAGTCCGAGAAACGGATGTTGATGTTCTTGAGCGCGAGTTGGGCGAGCAGTTCGCCTTGGTCAAAATCGGTTTCTACGTTGCGCGCAAAACGGTTCAGCCGCGATTTGAACCCATAACTCCAGTAAAATCCGTTGTCGATGTAGTAATCAAAGTTGTAGCGTACGTTGTCGCCCAAAATCAAATCGGCCGAAAGGATGTCGTTCTTGAGCAGCGTTTTCTTTTGCGTCACATTGACCAATACCGCGCTTTTGTAGAGTCCGTCGTAATGCAGCGCAAATTTGAGAAAGGTAGTCGTCGGGTTTTCGGTCAAGTGCAAATGCAGGTCGTCTTCTGCCGATTGGTCTGCTTTTTCGAGCGAATAGCCTATCGCGCTAAAGTTTTGCGTGGCCGTGATGTTGTCCATACCGTTGCGCAAATCCTCATAGCTGATGCTTTGGCCCTGCTTGAAACGCAACTTCCCGATCACGTAAGACCGCGTGTAGTTGTCCAACGGATTGAGCAAAATATTGCGGATGTGGAGCGTATCCTTACAAACCGACATCGCTGGCTTGCCTTTGACGGGTTGCGCTATTTTCTTGATCTGGTCGATGGCGGCATAGGCTGCTTCTTCGCCCTTTTTTACAATCTCCGACCCCAAATCGAACGAAATCACGCCGTAATCGTTGATGTCGGGCTTCAGGTAAATATCGGTGAGCTTGATTTTCTCCTTCATCTGCTCGATCATTTGCAGGTTCGAGATTTGTCCGAGTATCTTGGTCGCGTCCTGCAGTGATTTGCGGTCTTTGAGGTCGTCCTGCACATCGACACCAATGATGATGTCGGCACCCAATTTCTTGATTTCCTCTACCGGGAAATTGTTGGTCACCCCGCCGTCTACCAGCCATCTGCCATCGACCTCAACCGGGGAGAACAACGTCGGGAAAGCGCCGCTGGCCAACAACGCCTGCGCGAGATAGCCTTTGTTGAGCAGCACTTCTTCGCCGGTTTCGACATCGGTGGCCACGCACAAAAACGGAATCGGCAATTGGTTGAAGTCGCGCACATGCCGCACGTTGGCCGTGAGTTTGTTGAGCAAATTGTAGTTGTACATGCCGCGCGAGATCGCCGTCGGGATGCCAATGCGCATTTTGTTGAACGGCAGCGTAAAGGCATACATCTCGTCGTTGCGCTTTTCGTAAAAATTCTTTGACGTACGCGGGATAAAGTCGCTCAAGAGCGCATCGAAGTCGGTATCGGTAAAAATCGAGTCGATTTGTTTGGCGTTGTAGCCCGAGGCATACAATCCGCCGATGATGGCACCCATGCTCGTCCCGCCAATGTAGTCGACTTGCACGCCCGCTTCCTCGAGCACCTTGAGCACGCCGATGTGCGCAAAACCCTTGGCGCCGCCGCCGCTGAGCACCAACCCTACCTTGGGCCGCTTGGTTTGTGTATCCTGGGCGGTTGCGAAAAAAGAAAACAGCAGAAAAAAACAGCAGATACACCCAAACGCCACTGCGGAAATCCCGTTATGTTGGTGCGTCGGATGGATTTTCATGAATCTGTTTTTTGGTTGTGGTAAAATTCGGTAATTTTTTTGGCTTTTGAAAGCCCGATCACTGCCGAAATCTCGTCTTGTGTCGCCATTTTCAAGCGTTTCACCGATTTAAATTGCTTGATGAGCGTTTGCATCGTCTTTTCGCCAATCCCGGGAATCGATTCGATCGACGAATTAAGCGCCGATTTGCTACGCTTGTCGCGGTGAAAAGTGATGCCAAAACGGTGCGCTTCGTTGCGCAGCTGTTGGATGATTTTGAGTGTTTCAGATTTTTTGTCGAGGTACAACGGCACCGGATCGTTCGGATAAAACAATTCCTCGAGCCGCTTGGCGATGCCGACAATGGCCACCTTGCCACGAATTCCGAGTGTATCGAAACTTTTGAGCGCCGCCGACAATTGTCCTTTGCCACCGTCGATGATGACCAGTTGCGGGAGCGGCTCGTTTTCGTCGAGCAACCGTTTGTATCTTCTGAAAACGACTTCTTCCATCGACGCAAAATCGTTCGGGCCTTCGACGGTCTTGACGTTGAAATGGCGGTAGTCTTTTTTGCTCGGCTTGCCGTCCTTGAACACCACGCAGGCCGACACCGGATGCGTTCCCTGGATGTTCGAGTTGTCGAAACATTCGATGTGGCGCGGCTCTTCGGGCAAACGCAAATCTTTTTTCATCTGCGCCATGATGCGGTTGGTGTGTCGTTCGGGATCGACGATTTGCATTTGTTTGAGCTGGTCCATCCTGAAATACTTGGCGTTGCGTACCGACAGTTCCAAAATTTGCTTTTTGTCGCCGAGTTGCGGGACCGTTACTTTGATGTGTTCGCCCAAATCGATTTCGAACGGCAGAATGACTTCTTTGGGCTTCAATTGGAACCGCCCGATGATTTCGACCACGCCCAGCTGGAGCAGTTCTTCATCGGTTTCATCGAGTTTTTTCTTGAGCTCCAACGTGTGCGATCTGATCACCGAACCGTGTGAGATTTGCAGAAAATTGATGTAGGCCGCGCCTTCGTCCGATACAATCGAAAACACATCCACATTGGTGATCTTGGGGTTGGCCACCATCGAGCGCGACTGGTAATTTTCGAGCGCCTCGATCTTGGTCTTGACGATTTGGGCCTTCTCGAACTCCATATCGGCGGCAAATTGTTGCATCTGCTTTTTGAACGCGCGCAAGCTGTCTTTGAAATTGCCCTTCAGTATCTCGCGGATTTGGTCCACGTGATCCTGGTAATTCGTGAGCGTTTCATACCCTTCGCACGGACCTTTGCAATTGCCGATGTGGTACTCGAGACACACCTTGAACTTGCCGTTTTGAATGTTGCGCTCGGTCAAATCATAATTGCACGTGCGCAGCGGATACAACTCCTTGATCATGTCGAGGATGGTGTGGATGGTCTTGAAATTCGTATACGGCCCAAAATACTCCGAGCCGTCCTTGATCATGCGCCGCGTCGAAAAAATGCGCGAAAACGGTTCGTTCTTGATGCAAATCCACGGATAGGTCTTGTCGTCGCGCAACAATACATTGTAACGCGGCTGGTGTTTCTTGATCAGGTTGTTTTCGAGCAGCAGCGCATCGGATTCGCTTTGCACGACAATGTGTTTGATGGTCACGATTTTCTTGACCATCACCCGTGTACGGCCTACCTCGTGTACTTTGTTGAAATAGGAAAGCACGCGCTTTTTGAGGTTTTTCGCCTTGCCCACGTACAGCAATTTGTCGTCCTTGTCATAATACTGGTATACGCCAGGGCTGTCCGGAAGCGTTTGCAGTTGGAGTTCGAGCGACGGATTTTGCATAAAACAAATGTAGTTAAATTGGTTTTTGAAACCGAAGGCAAATCTGTTAAGAGTTGCCAAATTTGGTTACTTTTGGGTTTGCGGTGCAATGCGTTATCCGATGGACAAAAAACAACTACGCCAACTTTACAAAACCAAACGCCGGGCGCTCTCCGGCGCCGATATCGACGAGCAAAGCCTTGCGATCGCCAACCAACTATTGGCCTTGCCTATTTGGGACAAAACCTATTTCCATGTCTTTCTACCGATTGCCGAGCAAAACGAAGTAGATACCGAATGTGTGTTGCATTTGCTTTCGGGAAAAGACAAGGAAATTATCGTCTCGCGCAGCGACTTCGAAACGCGGCAGATGACGCACATTTTGCTGACCGACAACACCAAAATCAAACCCAACGCTTACGGCATTCCTGAGCCGGTCGACGGTCTGGAAGTTCCGGTTTCAAAAATCGATGTGGTGTTTGTCCCGCTGCTGGCATTTGACGAATCGGGTCATCGCGTGGGCTACGGCAAAGGCTTTTACGACAAATTCCTGGCCGGGTGTAAGCCTGATGTTGTCAAAATCGGCGTATCATTTTTTGAAGCAGTGCCGGAAATTGCAGACGTGTTCGAAAGCGACATCCAACTCGATTATTGCGTCACGCCCAACAAAATGTATCAGTTTTGAAAATTCCAAAACTTTCCTAGGACGATTGGAATTTGGAATTTGGTGCTTGGAATTTAATATTCCTATTCCAAATTGTTCTTAAACACCGTGTCCTCTCGGTCATACGGTTGTGCGAACGCCTTTTTGTTGAATACGATCAAAATACCCACGCCGGTAGAGATCGCCATATCGGCAATGTTGAAGATGGCGTTGAAAAAAGTAAAGGTCTTGCCGCCCCAAATCGGGAAAGAATCGGGCAGCGTGTAGTTTTCGATAAATGGGAAGTACAGCATGTCGACCACTTTTCCATGGAACCACGTGCCGTACGGTTGGTCGGCAAACAAAGTCGCCAGTTGCCCATGGCTGTCGCTGAAAATCACGCCGTAAAACACCGAGTCGATGATGTTGCCCACTGCACCGGCCATGATGAGCGCGATTGATACGATAAGGTAGTTGGAATATTTTTTTTGTACCGAATCCCAAAGCCAGAATCCGATTGCCGTCACGGCCAAGAGTCGAAACAACGTCAGCGCGAGTTTGCCGCCCAGCCAGTTTGGAATCTTTGTTCCCCACGCCATGCCTTCGTTTTCGATGAATACGATGCGGAACCAATCAAAAACGCGTACTTCCTGTTCGAGCACAAAATTGGTCTTGATGTAAATCTTGACCACCTGATCGACGAGCAAGAGGATGAAAATGAGCAGGTAGGCTTTGCGTAATGACATTCTGTAATAATTTGTCGGCAAAAGTAGCGATTAATATCGTAATAAATTCCAAAAAACAAATTCCAAATTCCAAAGCTTTCTTAGAACGTTTGGAATTTGGAATTTGGTCCCGAGGGTTCGGGATAGAATTTCAACGTCTAGCGCTGTAAGTTCTTGGCTTCGATGCTCATCGTGGCATGCGGAACGATCTTCAGACGATCCTTGCCGATCAGTTTTCCGGTCACTTTACAAATGCCATAGGTCTTGTTCTCTACGCGGAACAACGCATTTTTCAAATCGCGGATGAATTTTTCCTGACGGATCGCCAGCTGCGAATTCGCTTCTTTCGACATGGTCTCGCTGCCTTCCTCGAACGCCTTGAAGGTAGGCGACGTGTCGTCGGTTCCGTTGTTCAAATCGTTCATATAGGCACTTTTGATAAGATCTAGGTCGGCTTTTGCTTTCTCAATTTTTTTGAGGATAATTTCTTTGAACTCCGCCAAATCGGCATCTGAGTATCGTACTACTTCATCGGTCATGTTTGTCCTATTTTGAAATTAATATTTTTGTTCTATGGTCGTCGAATTCAATTTCCGTGCCCGAAGGAACGGCGTCGGCAAAATCAATGGCCTCGGTCAGCGTTTCCGATTTGATGTAATCGGCATTGGCCAGTATGGCTTTCTGCAGATTTTCGTCGGCTTCCATTTTGATCCGGATCTTGTCGGTCACCTCAAATCCGGAATCCTTTCTCAGGTTCTGGATGCGGTTGACAAGCTCGCGCGCAACGCCCTCTTGCTTGAGTTCATCGGTGATCGTAATGTCGAGCGCAACTGTGATGCTGCCCGAATTGGCCACCAACCAACCTTCGATATCCTGCGAGGTAATCTCGACGTCGGCCAATGCTAAAGTTATATCTTTTCCCGATAATTCAATATTGATCACCCCAAGGCGTTCCAATTGCGAAATTTGTTGTGGTGAAAATTCAGTTATCTGTTTGGAAATCAATCCCATATCCTTTCCAAAACGCGGCCCCAACGTCTTGAAATTCGGCTTGATTTGCTTGACCAAAATCCCCGATGCATCGTCTAAAAGTTCGATTTCCTTGACGTTTACTTCGGCTTTTACAAGGTCTGAAATGGCCTCGATTTCAGCCTTCTGAATCGCGTCAAGTACTGGAATCATTACCTTTTGCAACGGTTGACGTACCTTGATCATCTCCTTCTTGCGGAGCGACAAAACGAGCGACGAAATGGTCTGGGCTTTCTCCATTTTGCTCTCTAACGTTTTATTAACATAATTGTCAACACTTTTCGGAAATTCGGCCAAATGTACGCTGTCAAAATCTTCCGAATGTGTCGCCTTGGTTAAGTCTCTGTAAAGGCTGTCCATAAAGAACGGCGCAATCGGGGCACCCAATTTGGCAACCGTCAACAAACAGGTGTACAACGTTTGGTAGGCCGCGATTTTGTCTTGCGCATAGTCGCCCTTCCAGAAACGTCTGCGGCACAAACGCACGTACCAGTTCGAGAGGTTTTCCTGCACGAAGTCGGAAATGGCGCGTGCGGCCTTGGTGGGTTCGTAGTCGGCGTAATACTCGTCGACGCTGGCCACCAACGTGTTCAATTCCGAAATGATCCATTGGTCGATTTCGGGGCGTTCGCTGACCGGAATCTCGGCTTCGGCATACTTGAATCCGTCGATGTTCGCGTATAACGCAAAGAACGAGTACGTATTATACAACGTCCCGAAGAATTTGCGGCGCACTTCGGCCACGCCTTCGATGTCAAATTTCAAATTGTCCCACGGATTGGCGTTGGCGATCATGTACCAGCGCGTCGCATCGGGGCCGTATTCCTTGAGTGTTTCGAATGGATCGACCGCATTGCCGAGGCGTTTGGACATTTTTTGTCCATTCTTGTCGAGCACCAAGCCGTTTGAAACGACGTTTTTGTAGGCGATTTTATCGAACACCAACGTGCCGATCGCGTGCAACGTATAAAACCAACCGCGCGTTTGGTCTACACCTTCGGCGATGAAATCGGCAGGGAAATCTTTGTTGCCGTCGATCTTGTCCTGGTTTTCGAACGGATAATGCCATTGTGCGTACGGCATCGCGCCCGAATCGAACCACACGTCGATCAGATCGGTTTCGCGTGTCATCGGTTTGCCCGAAAGTGAAACGAGCGTAATCGCATCGACTACATTCTTGTGCAAATCGACCAGGTCGTAGTTTTCTTCGGACATGTTGCCGATCTCGAATCCCTTGAACGGATTTTCCTTTTGGAATCCGGCGGCGATCGAACGTTCGATTTCATGGTACAATTGTTCCACCGATCCGATGATGATTTCTTCGGTTTTGTCGTCGGTACGCCAAATCGGGAGCGGGATGCCCCAGTAACGCGAGCGCGACAAATTCCAGTCGTTCGCATTTTTGAGCCAGTTCCCGAAACGACCCTCGCCCGTGGCTTTGGGTTTCCAGTTGATTTCTTCGTTCAAATCGAACATGCGGTCCTTGACGTCCGAAATCTTGATGAACCACGAATCGAGCGGGTAGTACAACAGCGGCTCGTCGGTGCGCCAAGAATGTGGATAACTGTGGACGTATTTCTCGACCTTGAAGGCTTTGTTTTCTTCCTTCAAACGGATCGCAATCTCGACATCGACCGATTTCTCGGGTGCGGTTCCCGCATCGTAGTATTCGTTCTTGACGTATTTGCCCGCCAAATCGCCCATATGCGACGTGAATTTACCTTGCAAATCGACCAGTGGAACGGGCACGCCGTTTTCGTCCAACACGAGCATCGGCGGAACTTCAGGCGACGCCTCTTTGGCGACCTTCGCATCGTCTGCACCAAATGTCGGTGCGGTGTGTACGATTCCGGTTCCGTCTTCGGTCGTCACGAAATCGCCCGAAATTACGCGGAACGCATTCTCGGGATGCTGGTACGGCAACGCATACGACAGCAATTGGTGGTATTTGATCCCAACCAAATCCTGGCCTTTGGCTTCGGATACGATGTAAAACGGAATCTTTTTGTCTTCTTGTCGGTAGTTCTGAAGCTCGGCTACATCTGAAACCTCAGCGTATTTGCCGCCGAATTGTTTACCCAAAAGCGGCTTGGCCAAAATCACGTTCATCGGTTCGAACGTGTATTGGTTGAACGTCGATACCAAAACATAGTCGATTTTGGGCCCAACGGTGAGCGCCGTATTCGACGGCAACGTCCAAGGCGTGGTCGTCCAGGCCAGGAAATAGGTCTCTTCGGTCAAATTGCCCAAGTTGAAAATTTTGGCAAGCGGAATCAAGTTGTCTTCGAGCACCTGGAACTGCGCCACGATAGTCGTATCGGTCACATCGCGGTACGAGCCCGGCTGGTTGACTTCGTGTGACGACAACCCCGTGCCCGCCTTGGGCGAATACGGCTGGATGGTGTAGCCTTTGTACATCAAACCTTTGTCATAAATCTGCTTCAACAGCCACCAAACCGACTCCATGTATTTGGATTTGTAGGTCACGTAAGGATCGTTCATGTCGACCCAATAACCCATTTTTTCGGTCAGGTCATTCCACACATCGGTGTAGCGCATGACGGTGCGTTTGCAGGCTTCGTTGTATTCTTCGATCGAAATCGTCTTGCCGATGTCTTCCTTGGTGATGCCGAGTTCTTTCTCGGTTCCCAATTCCACGGGCAAACCATGCGTATCCCAACCCGCTTTCCTTTTGACTTGGAAACCTTTTTGGGTTTTGTATCGGCAAAAAATATCCTTGATCGCACGCGCCATCACGTGGTGAATGCCCGGCAAACCGTTGGCCGACGGTGGGCCTTCGAAAAAGACGTAGGGCGTCGCGCCTTCGCGGGTTTCGACGCTTTGTTCAAATATGTTGTTTTTTTTCCAAAAATCAAGCACTTCAGACGCTACCGTAGGCAGGTCAAGTCCTTTGTATTCTGTAAACTTGGTGTTCATTCGGACCGTTTTGTAAAATCAATCGGCGAAGATAGTGATTTTTCGTTTTGTTGCGACAAACGGCGGTGGTTTTCACCGTTTCGAAACGTGGTTTTTTGCACGAAAACGCTTTCAGGAAAAAACTTCGGCCAGCACTTCGAGCGATTTGGGTTTTTGGAACCCGTCGAGGTGGTGGCTGTAGTAGTCGACGAGGATTTTGAGCAACCGTTGCCGCTCGGAGACATGGAACGCCTTGGCCGCATTGTCGAAACGCAAAGTGGTGAGTTTTTTGAGCAAATTCGAATCGACATCGGACAACGAACTGGGCGCTTGGACATCGGCAAATACACCTTCGGTCATCTCAAAAAAAGGCTTGTGGTTGTCGGACAAATCAGGATAAAAACCAAGAAATTTAGCGGTTTCGAGCAGCAAAATCAAATGAAAATTGGCGAGCTCGTCGTGATGGTCGAGCCAATGCAATGCCGTCTCCAAAAACGCAAACAACGGCTCGTTTTTTTCCTCTTCTTTGATGGCATGGTGCAGCATTTCGGAAAGAAACAACACCATCGCGCTTTTGACCACATCGGAATGGATCGAATGGAACGGTGCCGAAATCTTGACTTCGCGGAAATGCTCGAGTGTGCCCTTGTTTTTGTGCGACGCCTCGATCTCGAGCAACGTCAGCGGCTGAAAATAGGCTGCCTTTTGCGTCGATTTGCCCGATGAAAACGCGCCGCGTACGAAATACGATTTGAGCCCGTCGGATTGCGTAAAGCATTTGACAATCAAATTCTTGTCCTGGAATTTGAGCGACGAGATGACAATGGCTTTGGTTTTGACAAGCATGGCTTACAAATTCCAAATTCTAAATTCCAAATTCCAAACGTTCTTAGGAGGCTTTGGAATTTGGAATTTGGAATTTGGCGCTTTTAATTATTATCTGACGATCATTACCTTTTTGACCTTCGTTTCTCCACCGTCTTCGGCCGAAACAAAAATCATGTACACGCCCGAAGCTACTTTGTACTTCCCAAAGGCCGTTGTATCCCACTCGATCGTGCCGCCTTCTGAAATGGTTTCGTACACCAGATTGCCCTCGATGTCGGCGATCTTGACGTTGGCTTTGTCGAGCAGTCCGCTCACCTTGACCGTTCCTGCATAACCCGGTCGCACCGGATTCGGATACACGTACACGTTGTTTAAATTATCGGCTGCTGAAGTGGCCGTGCCTTTGAACGACACCATGCCCTTGTCGGTCGCGATAAACACCTCTCCGGTGATGCCGTTGATCTCTACGTCGTTGACACTGTTGCTCGGCAACGGAGAATTGTCTTTGGTGAAATGGTAGATGGTTTGCTGACCGTTGGGCGATACGTAGAAAACGCCCGAATCGGCGGTAGCAAGCCATTTGTTGTTCGAGCCGTCGACCACAATATCGGTGACGGACTGCTCGTAAAGTAACTCCTGCGCAAGATTGTCTTCGATGATGATGATCGATTCGGCCTCTAAATCGCCACCCGATAAAAAACTGTCCACACTAGAAAGCACGCGAAGTCCTTTGCGCGTACCAATCCAAAGCTGGTTGCGGTTGTCGGCCACAGCAATTGAAACTTGAACACTCGGGAGATTGCCCGGTTCATCGGTGATCGCTTTGGCGAGGTTCCCATAATTTTCGTTGAACCCGATTACCCCTTTGTCACGCGTCGCGATCCACTTGGTCCCATTCTTGTCGATGGTCATGCGGCCAAAAATCATCTCGCTGATGCTTTGGAACAACGTGCCCAAATCGGGACCTTCCTGCCATTGTCCGTCGGCGCGTTTGACCTTGAGGAAACGGTTGACATAGTTGTTGGTCACCCACAAATTGCCCTGATTGTCATAGGCCGACCCATTGATCCTGAGCGTTCCTGAAGCAGGGGCTTCGAGCGAACTGTTGTTGGGATCATACAAAAGCACAGGTACATCGTTCTCGAACTTAAGCAACCCCGAATGGTACGAGCTGATGTACACGTCGTTCGGATTCGCAGGATTCGCCGCGACTCGAACCATAGAAGTCACTTCGTGGCCCACCGCGGCTTCGATATCCTGATAAGGAATGTTGAACCATCCCGTAGGCGCATACTTGCTGACACCGTAATAATCGAGCGGATACGGATTGAAAAAAATGTCGTAATCCCCAAATACCGACCAAAGATTGGCTCCCGCCGACGTCATCGCAAAAATGTTGTTGCGCAACGGACCATCGGGTGTCATGTCGACAAAGGGTCCTGGGGTAAGCGTGGTCGATTGCAGGCCGTCGTCGAGCGTTCCGATGTAGATTGTATTGTTGATCAATGTCGCGCACGTAAACGTAGCGGCAATTTCAGGGATTTCATTGCTGTTGAGCAACCGGATCTGCAGCAGCGCAGCATCGTAGATATAGACAAAATTGGCCGTCGTGACAATCAAGTTTGTACCACTTTTGCGCAAATCGACAGGTACCTGTTGCAGCTGCACGTGCGCGCCAAAAGTAGTGCCGTTCCAGCGCTGCAAGCTTCCGGCGTCGTTGGTGGCCATCAGGTAGTCGCCAAAAGCCTCGACGCCCAACCAAGCACCTCCCGCGACCGTGGTCCATTGCGCAAAATCGTTCAGGTTGGGGTTGTTGATATCGGCGCTGCGGATGCCGTAATACCGTGTGGCGGCATAGATCCGCCCTTGAAAAACGGCCGTTTGCTTGACCGCGATTTGCGCGGCATTGTCGCCTATAAAAAACGTGTCGCCAAAAACGAGCGTCGCCAGGTTGTACTCCGATACGCCATAGTCGCAGGAAATGTAAACTTTGCCATCGTACTCCATGAAGTGGTTGATGCGCTTGATCGTAGGCGGCAACGTCTTGTTGATGATATCTACCACATTCAGCACCGATCCGTCGACTTCGTTGACCACAATCATCAGTCCGGTGGCATATCCTATGATGGTTTTCTTGTACGTAGGGCTGTGGTAAATCGCGGTAATGGTTTCGCCCGACAACCCGTCGACTGTGGTCGTGGTAGTGATCTGGCCGCTTGTCAGGTTTTTCGAAAACAGTGCATTTTCGGAACCTGCGACCACCTTGGTTGTCGATTCGGATAAATCTTTGATTTCGCGAAAAGAGAAATAGCCTTTCCACAGCTTGTTTTGCGAAAACCCGAGTTGTACCGCAAACAACATCAGCAAGGCATACGTAAACTTTTTCATCGCATCAAAATTGGAATACAAATATAGCATAAACGACAATATGCGCAATTTCATATACAAAGCGCCTGGTTCTTTGGACCGACGACCGCATTTCATAAAAAAACCCCTTCTTTCGTTCGAAAAAAGGGGTTTGTGAATTTCAGTCCGGCATTATACCACGCCTTGTGCAAGCATCGCATCGGCGACTTTGACGAATCCGGCGATGTTGGCGCCTTTGACATAATCGACATAGCCGTTGGCATCTGCCCCGTATTTCACACAAGCCGCGTGGATGTTGAGCATGATGTTGTGCAATCTTTCGTCTACTTCGGCCGAAGTCCAGCTCAAACGCAACGAGTTTTGCGACATTTCGAGTCCTGAAGTCGCCACACCGCCCGCGTTAGAGGCTTTCCCTGGCGCGAACAAAATCTTGGCTTTGGTGAACACTTCGACCGCTTCTGGCGTCGACGGCATGTTGGCGCCTTCAGCCACACAGATACAGCCGTTGGAAACGAGCATTTTGGCTTCGTCTTCGTTGAGTTCGTTTTGGGTCGCACATGGCAACGCCACGTCGCACTTCACTTCCCACGGACGTTTCCCGGCCACATATTTGGCGTTCGGGTATTTTTTTACGTATTCGGAAATACGCGCGTAGTCGACGTTTTTGATTTGCATCACGTGCGCGAGTTTCTCGGCATCGATTCCGTCGGCATCGTAAATGTAACCTGCCGAATCAGACAAGGTCACAACTTTACCGCCAAGCTGGGTAGCCTTTTGACAGGCGTACTGCGCCACGTTTCCTGAACCAGAAACCACGACGGTTTTGCCTTTGAAGCTATCGCCTTTGGTTTCCAGCATGGCTTGCGCAAAATACACATCGCCGTAGCCGGTAGCCTCTGGACGAATCAACGATCCGCCGAATGTGATGCCTTTTCCGGTCAAAACGCCCGTAAATTCGTTGCGCAATCTTTTGTATTGGCCGAACATGTAGCCAACTTCGCGTCCGCCCACGCCGATGTCGCCCGCAGGAACGTCGGTATCGGCGCCGATGTGCTTGGCCAGTTCGGTCATGAACGCCTGGCAAAACTTCATGATTTCGTTGTCTGATTTTCCTTTCGGATCGAAATCGGAACCGCCTTTACCGCCGCCCATCGGCAACGTAGTGAGCGAGTTCTTGAACGTTTGTTCGAAGGCGAGGAATTTCAAGATCGACAAATTCACCGAAGGGTGAAAACGGATCCCTCCTTTATACGGGCCAATGGCAGAGTTCATCTGGATGCGGTACCCGCGGTTGACTTGCGTGTTCCCCGCATCGTCCAACCACACCACGCGAAACATGATCACGCGCTCAGGCTCGACCATTCTTTCGAGCAACATCTTGCCCTGGTACTTTTTGTTTTGTTCGATAAATGGGATGACAGTTTCCGCCACTTCCTTTACAGCCTGCATGAATTCAGGTTCGTTCGGGTTTCTTTTGGCCACTGCATCGATAAAGTTGTTGATACTTTGTGACATTTTTTAATAGGTTTTTACGTTTAAGAAAACGTTTTCGTTTGTAAGCGGCAAATATACATTTATTACCAAAAATCCGTTGTGTATTTTGGTATTTTGTGTGTTGATTTGCTTTTTTGTTAACAAAGCATCAACTAATGTGTTTTTAATATCACCTTTTAGATTCTTTTTACTCTTTTTTTCAATCACTTAGTGTTATTTTTTTATTTTATTTTTCAAGTGAATGATGTTTTTATATATTTGTCGGGAAATGAATTAATCTTATGCAAATGCCCAAGTACCTTGTCGTAACCTTATTATTGGTGTTCGGATACACACTGGAAACGAAAGCCCAGTTTGGATTTTCACATGAAGTAGGCGCTATAGTCGGTCCGGTTGCCATGCAGTCAGATTACGGTGAAAGACGTGACTTCGAGACCAACGCCGGAAATACCGGGATCGGCATCGGATTGATTCACTACCTCAATTTCTCCTACAAAGCCGAATGTAACTGTTACACCCCTGAAACCTACTTTAACGACCATTTCAAGCTCAGAAGCGAGTTGTCTTACAACAAAACCAAGCTCAAGCATTTTGGTGAGTGGGTAGAACCGAGCAAGAACAAACTCTTTAACCGTCAGTTACGTGCCATGCGCGGCAGCACTGCCGTGACGAACATTGGCATGCAACTCGAGTATTTCCCTTTCAGTATACGTGATTTTTCGGCGAGCATTGGTGGATTGGCCCCTTTTGTAAGCTTGGGCGGTCAATTTAGTTTTTATGACCCCGAAGCGTATTCTGAAATCGGCGATGGTAAAATGAACCAGCCGTCAACCACGCCGGTGAAATACTACAACGCCACGCAAAACGAGGGCGGGACGGTATGGTCGGTGGTCGGCAGCATTGGTTGTCGTTACAAGTTGACTGAGCTGTCCGATTTGATGCTCGATTTGAGATGGCAGTATTATTTCTCAAACTGGGTAGATGGCCTCAACCCGAACCCGACGCTCTATCCAGAGAACAAAGCCAACGACTGGTTGGTTTGGTTGAACGTAGGTTACATCTACTATTTGCAATAGAAAATAAATAGATAAAATAAATCCCGGTCATGACCGGGATTTTTTTATGCCAACGCTTGTTTCAGGTCGTCGATCAAATCATCGGCATCTTCAATGCCCACACTCAACCGCACCAAGTCGTCGGTAATCCCGATTTCCTTGCGCTTGTCTTCGGGGATGGACGCATGCGTCATCAGCGCAGGATGGTTCGCCAACGACTCGACACCGCCGAGCGATTCTGCCAACGTAAACACTTTCAGTTTCTCAAGAAACGATACCGCGTCGGCTTTCGCGCCAGACGTAAAGGTGAACGATACCATGCCGCCAAAACCGCTCATTTGCTTTTTAGCGATCTCGTGAAACGGATGACTGGCCAGTCCCGGGTAAAAAACCTTGTCGATCTTGGGATGATTCTCCAAAAACGCGACTACTTTTTCGCCGTTCTCACAATGCCGTTGTACACGCAAATGCAACGTCTTGATCCCGCGCAGCACCAGGAACGAATCCATCGGGCCTAGCGTGGCACCGGTGGCGAATTGCTGAAAATGCATTTGGTCGCCCAATGCCGGATCTTTGATGACCAACGCGCCCGCAATCACATCGGAATGGCCGCCGAGGTATTTGGTGGCCGAATGCATGACGATGTCGGCGCCCAAATCGAGCGGTTTTTGCAGATACGGGGTCGCGAACGTGTTGTCTACCGCGAACAAAATATTTTTGGCTTTGGTGATTTTGGCGATCGCCGCGATGTCGGCCAGCTTCATCAGCGGATTGGTAGGCGTTTCTACCCAAACCAGCTTGGTGTTTTGGTTGATGAGCGACTCGAATTTCTCGATGTCGTTCATATCGACAAAATGAAACTTGATGCCCGAATCCTTATAAATCCTGGTAAACATGCGGTAGGTTCCGCCGTACAAATCGTCCATCGCGATGACTTCGTCGCCTGCCTTGAACGAGCGCAGCACACAATCGGTGGCCGCAAGCCCCGATGAAAAAGCGAGACCGCGTGCACCATTCTCGATACTGGCCAACGCATTTTCGAGCGCCGTCCTGGTCGGGTTGGCCGCACGGCTGTATTCGTATTCGGCTACGGGTTGACCCGGCGTAATTTGCGCATAGGTCGAGGTTTGGAACACGGGTGGCATGACCGCGCCCGTAGCCGGTTCATGGTGTTGCCCGCCATGTATGGTTTTGGTGTTGAATTTCATGGTGTTCGATTAATCGTTGATTTGTTGATTCAGATGGGTTAAAGGAATTTACGGATGCTCATCATCACGCCGGTGTGCACCGCCTCGTGGTAGTAGTTGAACGCCATGGCTTCTTCGGCCGTTTTGAGGTTGAATCCCGTCATGGTCGTAAATTCGGTGTAATTCTTAAAAATACCGTTGGCGAAATCGCGTTCGGTTTGGTCGATCGTCGCGGTAAGTAGCTGCCTGATTTCGTCTACTTCGGTCTGGGTGACGTCGCGCTCGGGTTTGGCCCCGCGCTTGTAGGCATCGACCATTTCGCGCGATACCATCATCGGAAGCCCCGACAAATTGTACACCAGCATTTGCTGCACGACCACAATGTGTGCGATGTTCCAGATCAGGTTATTTTTGAACCCGGGCGGGATTGTATTGAGCTGCTCCAACGAGTAATCGTCAAGGAATTGCGCCAGTATCTTTCGGCTCGTGCGTGTGATGGCGAAGGTATCCCCCATTTTTAAATTTTTCGCTAAAATTACGCATTTTGATTGTCGGATGCTTTTTCTTTGCAAAAATTTAAGCGTGTTTTATGAACAAAATCTACCATTTGGCCAATTGCGATACATGTCGTAAAATCATCCAATCGCTGCCCACAACCGATGGATTCGTGCTGCAGGACATCAAAACAGAGCCCATCACGCCGCAGCAACTCGACGAGATGAAAAAACTGGCGGGCAGCTACGAAGCCTTGTTCAGCCGCAAAGCCATGCTGTACAAATCGCTCGGACTCAAAGACCAAAAGCTCACCGAGCCCGATTACCGCAAATACATACTAGAACACTACACCTTTTTGAGCCGTCCGGTATTTTTGATCGACGGCAAGATCTATGTTGGCAACAGCAAAAAGAACGTCGAAAATGTAATCGCCGCGCTGCGCTGATGGGCCAACGCAATCTCGCTTTACTGGCCGCCACGTTGGTTTCCGTCATTTACGGCGTGACCTTTACCGTGGCCAAGGACGTCATGCCGCAATACGTGGCGCCGTTCGGGTTCATTTTCCTACGCGTAGGCGGCTCGGCCATACTGTTCTGGCTCGCGTGGATCTTGGCACCCAAAGAAAAAATCGATCGCGCAGACTGGTTACGCATCGCCGCGGCTGCGCTGTTTGGCGTGGCGCTCAACATGCTGACTTTTTTCAAGGGGTTGAGCTTGACATCGCCCATTTCGGCGGCGGTAATCATGGTCACCACGCCCATCATCGTGCTCGTGCTGTCGGCCATCATCCTCAGGGAAAAAATGCGCAAACGCAAGGCTTTTGGGATTTTGCTCGGCTTGGCGGGAACGGCCTTTTTGATTTTGTACGGTAAATCGGCGGCGCAGGCTCCCAACGCAATGCTCGGCAATTTGCTCGTGTTCATCAACGCCGTTTCGTATGGTTTGTATTTGATCCTTGTCAAAAAACTGATGCACCGCTACAACGCTTTTACGTTTGTCAAGTGGGTGTACACGTTCGGGTTCTTGATGGTATTGCCGTTTGGCTGGTATGAATTCACCGCCATCGATTGGCCCGTCATGCCCACCGACATTTTTCTGAAAATGCTGTTTGTTGTAGCAATTTCGACATTTTTGACCTACTTGCTCAATTTGTGGTCGATGAAAGCGCTGAGCCCATCAACCGTAGCGGTTTTCATCTATCTGCAGCCGTTGTTCGCGACGCTTTTTGCGATCGGGCTCGGCAAGGACCACCTGACCTTGACCAAGATCGTCTCGGCCGTACTCATCTTTGGCGGCGTCTATCTGGTGACGCATAAAAATCGACGGCCCGAAAACCCTTAACCGACATCGATTTTCATATCTTTGTGTCACTTTTTGAACACTATGATACAATCGATGACCGGATTCGGCAAAGCCTCGTTGCAGTTGCCGACCAAAAAGATAACCGTCGAGATCAAATCGCTCAACAGCAAAGGCCTTGACCTTAACGTCAGGATGCCATCGGCCTACCGCGAGATGGAACTGACCTTGCGCAATGAATTGGCCGTAAAACTCGAACGCGGCAAGATCGACTTTTCGATTTTTATCGAGATGACGGGCGAACAGACTGCAACCAAGATCAACGTTCCTATCGTTCGCTCCTACATCGCACAAATGCGTGAAGTACTCGGCGACGGCGCCGACGAAACCGAACTCATGAAAATGGCCGTGCGCATGCCCGACGCGCTCAAAACAGAACGCGACGAAATCGACGACGAGGACTGGGGCGAAATCCAGACCGTCATTGAAGAGGCCATCAAAAATATCCAGCAATTCCGCGTTGCCGAGGGAACGGCGCTCGAAAAAGAATTCCTGCACCGCATCGCCAACATCATGACGCTGATGAACCAGACCGTGGCGATGGACGGCGAGCGCATCGAAACCGTCAAATCGCGTTTGCAGGCGGCCATCGAAGAACTCAAGGTCACGCTCGACGAAAACCGCTTCGAGCAGGAACTCATCTTCTACCTCGAGAAATACGACATCACCGAAGAAAAAGTACGGCTCGAAAACCACCTCAACTATTTTATCGAAACCCTGGCCGGAAGCGAGGCCAACGGGCGAAAACTAGGGTTCATCACCCAAGAAATGGGGCGCGAGATCAACACGATGGGTTCTAAATCGAACCATTCGCAGATGCAAAAACTGGTGGTGCAAATGAAGGACGAACTCGAAAAAATCAAGGAACAAGTGCTCAACGTACTCTAGCTTTAAGCCACACAACACACATGAACAAAGGAAAACTGATTGTCTTTTCGGCGCCATCGGGATCGGGAAAAACCACGATTGTCCGTCACTTGCTTGGGCTCGAGGATTTGAACCTCGAATTTTCGATATCTGCCACCTCACGTGCACCGCGCGGGGAAGAAATTGACGGTACCGACTACTACTTTATTTCGATCGACGATTTCAAGAAACACATCAAGGCCGAGGACTTCCTGGAATGGGAAGAAGTGTACCGCGACAATTTTTACGGCACGCTCAAAACCGAAATCGACCGCATTTGGGCCATGGGCAAGAATGTGATTTTTGACATCGACGTGGCGGGCGGGCTGCGCATCAAACGCAAATTTCCCGAGCAAACGCTGGCCGTTTTTGTAAAGCCGCCCAGCATCGACGAGCTCAAGATACGGCTCAAGAAACGCTCGACCGAAAGCGACGACAAGATCAACATGCGTATCGCCAAGGCTTCGGTAGAACTCGCGACCGCGCCGCAATTCGACAAGATCATCAAGAATTACGACCTTGACGTGGCCAAACAGGAGGCGTACGATTTGGTTAAGGAGTTTATTCAAAAATAACCGCAAAGCACACGCAAAGAATTTAAAGCTTTGTGCGCTTTGCGAAAACTTTGTAACCTTTGCGGTAAAAAAAACACAAAGATCACTAAGGACACGCAAAGAAATCGAAGCTTTGTGGAGCTTTGCGAATAACTTTGT
>NZ_FMVF01000007.1:0-46758 GCF_900101895.1 Flavobacterium caeni | reverse complement strand
AAGCACACGCAAAGAAATCGAAGCTTTGTGGAGCTTTGCGAATAACTTTGTGACCTTTGCGGTGAAAAATATGCAAATCGCAATACACGCAAAAAATTAAAACTTTGCGGTAATAAGAGTATTTAGAAAAACTTTGTAAACGCTGCGGTAAAATGAAAATAGGACTTTATTTCGGAACGTTCAACCCCATCCACGTCGGGCACCTGATCATTGCCAACCACATGGTCGAGTTTACCGGTATGGACCAGGTTTGGATGGTGGTCACACCGCACAATCCGTTCAAGAAAAAAGACACGCTGCTGGCCGACAACATCAGGCTCGAACTGGTTTTTCAAGCCACCGAAGACTATCCGAAAATAAAACCATCGGACATCGAATTCCGCTTGCCGCAACCCAATTACACCGTGCATACGCTCGCGCATTTGCAGGAAAAATTCCCGCAGCATGAATTTGCCCTGATCATGGGAGAAGACAACTTGAAATCGCTGCACAAGTGGAAAAATTACGACATCATCTTGGCGCAACACGATATTTTTGTGTATCCGCGTTTGTCGTCGGACGTTGTCGATGTGCAATTCGAAAACCATCCCAAAATACATCTGATCGATGCGCCCGTAGTCGAAATTTCGTCGACATTTATCCGCGATTGCATCAAACAAAACAAGAACATTCGGCCGCTTTTGTCCGAAAAAGTCTGGGGTTACATCGATCACAACAACCTGTACAAAAAGTGATTTTTAAACGCAAAGCAATCGAAGTTGGCGCAAAGGACTCAAAGCGTTGTAGTTTAGCAATAAGCGCGTAAACTAACAACCCATTAATTTTGTACACTTTGCGAAAATCTCAGCGCACTTTGCGGTTAAAAACGGTTAAACCAAAAATCAAAAGGCGTTCAGGAGCAAATCCAGAACGCCTTTATCAAATAACCCCAAAACAAAACTTAACTAACCAATCGGGTTGTCCCGATTGTATAGCAGATTAACGCGCGAAAGCGGCGCGCATTGCCTTGCCGTTTGCCAATTTTACGTTAAATTTATTTTTAACAACACGCGGTTCTCGCCCGCAATCGTTTTTTGCTGGGCTTTTATGTGTATTTTTGACTTTTATTTTCAGGAGCTTTTTCCGGCTGTCCGCTGTATCTTTTACGTCCTCGTCCCTCGGCCGCAAAAGGATGCCGCTGCCATCCGGGCTAGGGCCAAATCGTAAACCATGAACAACCATCCAAAATTTGCCGTCATCGGTGGCGGAAGTTGGGCCACGGCCATCGCCAAGATGCTGTGCGTAAACCTGCCCGAAATTGCCTGGTACATGCGTAACCAGGACGCCATCGACCACATCAAGACACACCACCACAACCCCAACTATTTGAGTTCGGTGGAGTTTCAGATCCAAAAACTCAAGCTCACGAGCAACATCAACGAGGCGATTGCCTATGCCGACTATGTGATTTTTGCGATCCCGTCGGCATTTTTGAGCGCCGAACTCGCCAAGATGACCGAAAGCCTCGAGGGCAAAGTGATTTTCTCGGCCATCAAAGGCATCGTACCCGAAACCAGCTTGATTGTGGGCGAGCATTTTCACGATGTTTACGGCATCGACTATGACAACATCGGCGTCATCACCGGCCCATGCCACGCCGAGGAAGTCGCGCTTGAACGCCTGTCGTACCTGACCATCGCATGCGGCGACGCCAACAAGGCCAAAGTGGTTGCGGCGCATTTGTCGGGCAATTACATCAAGGCCAAAATTTCTGACGACATCATCGGCACCGAATATGCGGCCATGCTCAAGAACATTTATGCCATCGCTGCGGGCATCGCGCACGGGCTTGGCTACGGCGACAACTTTCAGTCGGTACTCATGAGCAACGGCATTCGCGAGATGAAAAAATTCATCCGCAAAGTGCATCGTATGAAGCGAAACATCAACAATTCGGCCTATTTGGGCGATTTACTCGTGACGGGCTATTCGGTGTTTTCGCGCAACCGAATGTTCGGGAACATGATCGGCAAGGGCTATACCGTCAAATCGGCGATGATGGAGATGAGTATGGTGGCCGAAGGGTATTACGCCGCCAAAAGCGCCTGGGAACTCAACCAAAAACACGGCGCCAAAACCCCGATCATCGACGCCGTGCACGCCATTTTGTACGAAGGCAAGGAAGCGCGCAAAGTGTTCAAAAAACTGACCGAGAAACTCGATTAACCAAACAAACCTCATAAAAAAGGGATAGATTCGATTAGAATCTATCCCTTTTGTTTTTGTGACCATTCGACGATCAATCGCGGCCCGTAATCACGCCTGGCTTCCACAAATGTGGGACTTCTTCGGTGTTTTGGTCCTTGATTGAATTGGCCGTGAAAAAGTATTTACGGTCGTATAGCGTATTGCCGATAAAAAATGTCAGCATGAATTCGTTGTTGAGCGCCAAGACGCTGTCTTCGATCATTTCGATCTTGACCGCAGAAACGGCCGGCATTTCCACGAGCGCGTGGCGCATCAGAGAGGTTTTGCGCATTTCGCCGTCGAGCGTGCCGAACGCTTTAGAAACCACCATGATGTCGTGTAAATCGTCGTCTGAGTCGTTGACCAAGTAAACGTTCCAGACATCGGCCAGGAAATCGTCATTCCATTCCTTGACCGCGGCCATGAAGACGTTTTTGACTTGGGGGATTGTGATGTCTTTTCTCATTTTTGAAAGTCATAAAGTCATAAGGTCGTAAAGTCATAAAAGCCCATCGATACTCCGGTCCGGAACGCCTTTAAGACCTTAAGACTTTTGGCTTTTATGACTATCAGATGCTCGCTTTAAATTGCTCGAGGAAACGCACGTCGTTTTCATAAAACATACGGATGTCACCAATTTGATAAAGCAACATTGCGATGCGCTCGATGCCCATCCCAAAGGCGAATCCGTTGTATTCGTCGGGGTTGATGCCACAATTTTTCAAGACGTTCGGGTCTACCATGCCGCAGCCCATGATCTCGAGCCAACCGGTACCTTTGGTGATGCGGTAGTCGGTTTCGGTCTTTAGGCCCCAATAGATGTCGACTTCGGCGCTTGGTTCGGTAAACGGGAAATACGACGGACGCAAGCGGATCTTGGATTTGCCGAACATTTCCTTGGTAAAATAGAGCAATGTTTGCTTCAAATCGGCGAACGAAACGTCTTTGTCGATGTACAATCCTTCTACTTGGTGGAAAATGCAGTGCGAACGCGACGAAACGGCTTCATTGCGGAACACGCGTCCCGGAGAAATCGTACGGATGGGCGGTTTGTGTGATTCCATGTAACGCACTTGCACCGACGAAGTGTGGGTTCTCAGGAGCACATCGGGATTGGTCTGGATGAAAAACGTGTCCTGCATGTCGCGCGCCGGATGGTATTCGGGCAGGTTCAATGCGGTAAAGTTATGCCAGTCGTCTTCGATTTCCGGACCTTCGGACACGTTGAATCCGATGTTCGAGAAAATGTCGATGATTTGGTTTTTGACGATCGAAATCGGGTGGCGCGAACCTACGGTAAAAGGTTCGGCCGGACGCGTCAAATCGCCATAGATGCCTTTGGTTTCGGCTTTGCTTTCGAGTTGTTCGGTGATTGTGGCAACTTTTTCCTCGGCGGTTTGCTTGAGCGTATTGATGATTTGTCCGAACTCCTTTTTTTGGTCGTTCGGGACGTTTTTGAATTCGGCGAAAATGTCCTTGAGCAAGCCTTTGCTGCCCAAATACTTGATGCGGAATGCCTCGAGCGTGTCCTTTTCATTGGTGTCAAACGCTTGCGCCTCGAGGATATGTTGTTTAATTTGATCGATCATTTTTGGGTAATTGAGGGGCAAATTTAGTGAATTTTGCGGTAGGATTATAAATATTCGATGTCGGTTTGTTCGACCAACCTGTGATCCTGATGCAAATAGCGTTTGATGCTTACAGGATATTGCTGCTGGTTGCAAATGACTTCAAAATCATACCAAATCACACCGGAATCGTCGGCCTCCGTAACGTAGTTATTGTTGGAAAGTGGATGAATATTCGACACATTTATGGTCATTCTAAAATATCGGTTCATATTCTTGAACGGATTGTTCGAATTATCATACGAATAATGATCGGTGAAAGACAACGGAGGAAAAGCAAACTGTTCGAAATTTGTCGTAACGATGTTCCCGTTATCAAACTGTTTGATTCTCCGATTCAGTAGCTCCATAGGTTCGGTTTGTCCTTTGGGCGCACCATATAAATTCTGGATGAGATTGTCGCCTTGGTACTCAAAATCTGTTCGTGTATACCACGGCATTGCGTATGCGACACTTTCCATGCGTTGCAGGTTGTCGCCTTCATAAATCAAAGTTGAGAGGCCGCCCGCTTCAGGATGGTCGCTCTGCGTAGTCTTGATGGTCAGCAGTTTCTCATTTTCGAAAGTATAGTCTGTCCTAAAAAATTCAGCAGAATCAGCTCGGTAATCGATGGTGTGCGACAGAACACGATTCACATAAAAAAAGTCCTGATGCGCTTGAACGTCGATTCCGCCACCGGTGTTGAATTTGGTGTAGCTAATCTTACGAACCAATGGCTGTTCGTTAGCTGGGTTCGGGTTCGCCGTATCACTTTCCGAACACGCCCCGAACAAAACCGCCAACAACGATACAAAAAGAACTGTCTTTTTCATCTTAATCAATAAACCCTTTCTCCAAAAAATAATTCACGATCGCCTCCTTCATGAGTACCGATTGCTCACCGGCCTTGAGCGGCGGCAATTCCTCTTTGACGACATAATGCGGCCAGCCGTCGCTGTCGACATAATCGAATGCGTAAAAACCATATGGCTCGAGCAGTCGGCAAATCCCGATGTGCATCAGGTTGAGTTTTTCGTCTTTTTTGTATTTTTTGTGTACCTGGCCGAGTTCCTGTACGCCAATAAGGTAGATGATGGCGTCGAGGTCGAGGTCTTCGCCCTGCGAGAATTTATCCGACAACAGTTGGACGAGCTTTTCCCAACGTTCTTTGAGTTGTATATCCCTTGACATAATTGCTGTTCAAGTGGCAAAGATAGTTTTTATTTGACTTCCTTGATCGCGCTGGTTTCGATCCAGCCTTCCGATCCGTCGAGCAATTCGATTTTGTCCCAATTGGCCGTTCGCTCGAGCACCATCACTTTCGTGCCTTCGTGTAGCGTAAATACGTCGTTGGCCGTGGTACGCGGTTCGGATTTGACCACGGTCATCTCGGCAAAAACGATGGCCGGACGTTCGTTCTCATAGTACGATTTTTCAAAAAGCGCGGCCAGTACCGCAACCAGAATCGCGAAGACGAGCACAAACATGCCGACAAAGAAAATGCGTTTGGAAAGCGTCGTCCTTGAGAAATAATAGCCTAGGAAGAATCCGAGGAAGGCAAAGGCCAACCACACCGCCGCCCAAGCCCAAGAGTCATAATGCAGGCTTCCCGTGAAATCGCGCAGCAGCTTTTCAAAACCGACCTTGGGAACCTCCTTGATTTCGTCGATGGTCATTTTTTGCGCAAACTTCAGATTCGTCTCGATCTCGGCGTTGCCCGGGCTCAAAACGAGCGCTTTTTCGTAGTTGTAAATGGCCGACGCCACCTTGTTTTGCTTGTAATAGGCGTTGCCCAAATTGAAATACAACTCGGCCGAATGTTTGCCGCTTCGCAATACGTTTTCATACGCAGTTGCCGCCTGTTCATATTGTTCTTTTTCGTACAGCTTGTTACCGTCTTCGAAGCCCGTCTGCGACCAAATCGATTGCGCGACCAAAATCAATATCAGTGCAATTTTCTTCATGACGACAGTTGTTTTTCGAGTTCAGAAATAATCGAAACGGCCTTTTCGTAATCCTGTTGGATCGACACCGACGACGATGGCGCATACCGCGCAAATTCACAGCTCTCAGTGAGTTGGATAAAATCGTTTATAGTTTGCGACTGGGCATTTTTATCCGACAAGATTTCGCGGATACGGTCCTTGCTCATCTCCGAGGTTTCGATGTGCAACTTGGCCTTCAGGAAATTGTGCAGCGACTTTTCGAGCGCGATGTAAAACAGTTCCTTGTTGCCCGTTTGCTTCTTGGCTTCGGACAAATACTTCTTGGCCAGTTTGTTCGACTGACGGATGCGGTTGCCTACCACATCGCCATCGATGGCTTCTTTCTTTTTGCGCAACACCACGACGATCGGAATGATCAACAGCGGTGCGAAAAGCAACGTATAAAACAACCCCGAGCCCAGGAAATCCTTTCGCTTGGCCGATACCAAACCGGTCTTGAGCGCAATGAAATGGAACTGCTCGTTGGCCGATACCTTGACTTTCGAAACCCCTGTATTGGCCGCCACGTCATTGGCTTCGGGCGCGCCCGGACCGTCGAGTACGTTGACCATGATCTCTGGCGAAGTGATCGTCTTGTAGCTGTTGCTGCCCAGGTCGAAGTAACTGAACGACATCGGCTTGATTGGGTATTTCCCTTTGAATTGCGTGATGATGGTGTAGGTGTCCGAAATCTCACCGTTCATGCCCGACAGCGGCGTGCTCACGTTTTCCTTGTGTACCGGATCGTACATCTCGAGAGAATTGGGCACGACGGGCTTTGGAATATCGAACAACTTTAAGTTCCCTGTTCCCGATACCGCGACTTTCAAATCGAGCGATTCGCCGTTCTTGAGGTTGGTTTTGCTCGGCGTAACCTTGAAGTTGAACTTGCCCACGGCACCCGAAAAATCGGCCGGTTTACCATTTTCGGGAAGCGGTTTTACGTTGATGGTCTTGGCGCCTGCCGTTACGCGTTTGTTGTCGTCCACCAGGTACGGACGTCCAAAAAAATCGCGTCGGTTGGTAGGCAATTGCAAATCGAAATCAATCGACAAAGGCTCAATTTCGAGCTTACCCGATTTTTGCGGATAGAGCACCACTTTTTTCAATACCGCGACATTACAGCGTTGGCCGTTGTATACGCCTTCTTCGGTAACGATTTGTTTGATTTCGATGTTCTGGCTCCAAAAATCGTTGTACTTTGGATTGTTGAGCGAGCGCTGGTTTTTGATGACGATGTTGCCGAAATACAATTTATAAACCACCGTAATCGGCTCGTTCACATACGGATTGGCTTTCGAGACCTCGGCCACCAAATGGATCGCATCGTTGGCCGACACCTGCGGCGCGTTGTATGGGTCCTTGGGCAAATCGACGGCATTGGTCACCGTGATCTTGATCGGGTTGGTTTTGTACACCTGCCCGTTGATTTCTACCGTCGCCTGGCGCAATACCAGCGTGCCTTTTTGCAGCGGCAGCAAAAAATACGAATAGGCTTTCTGGAAAGAACTTCGTCCGTTGACCCACGACTGGCTCACCTGCTGGCTCGGCCCGCCCACCACGCGGAATCCCTCAAAAGACGGCGGCGTGAAATTGTCACCGTCGCCATTCATCGTAAAATCTACGCGCAGGCGTTCGTTGAGCCCCAAAGTCGTCTTACTGACCTTGGCCTCGAACTGCACCTGGGCCACCAGCCCTTGCGCGCACAACAATAACAGCAACAGCAATCGTTTCATCTTACCAATCCTTTTCGGCGCGCTTTGGTCGCGCGGCTTTCATTTCCTTGCCTTTGACTTTGTCCTGTACTTTTTTCTCTTCGTTGTTTACCGCATCGAGCAGATTTTCCAATCGCTCTTTCGGGATGTCGCCCGGTTGCGGCTTGGGCTGGCCTTGGTTTTGGTCGTCCTTGGGCTGGCCTTTGTCCTTTTTATCTTGTCCGTCCTTCGGCTGGTCGTTCGGTTTGTCGCCGTCCTTTTTGTCCTTGTTCGGATCGTTTTTATCGTCCTGTTGGTCGTTCTTTTTGTCCTTCTGGTCTTTCTTTTTGTCGTCTTCCTTGGGCTGCGGATTTTCCTTCTGCATCTTCTTGGCCAACGCAAAATTGTAGCGCGTTTGCTCGTCCTCGGGGTTGTTCCGCAACGCATTTTTATACGCTTCTACCGCCGCCTCATAATTCTTTTCGTTCATGTACACATTGCCCAAATTGTGAAAGGCCTTGTGTTTTTGCGGACGCGTCTTGGCGTTTTCGATCGCCTTCAGGTACGGATACTTCGCCTCGGACGACTTTTTTTGCCTATAGATTGAATTCCCCAAATTGTACGAAGACACCGCATACTTGGGCGTCTTGGACTGCGAAACGCGGTAATCGGCTTCGGCATCGGCGTACTTCTTCTCGGCAAACGACGCGTTGCCCTGCGGCAGGAACTTGTCTTTTTGCTGCGCGAAAATAGCAAATGAAATCAACATCAGGCCATATGTGAGCAATTGCTTCGTCATTCTTTTTCGTTGAATAGATTGAGTTTGCTGATCCACCCCGTTTTGCGTTCGAGCAAAAACACGTCGATGAGCAGCAGCAAAAACGCAAACCCCAAAAACCACTGGAATTGCGATTGGAAATCGGCCATTTGCGTCGATTCGAATTCGGTCCTTTCGATGTTGTCGAGCGCTTTTTTGACATATTCGAGCACTTCCTTGGTGTTGCCGCCGTAAACGTAGCCGCCCTTGGTGGCCTTTGCAATCTCGCGCAGGCTTTGCTGGTTGAGCTTGGTCACGACCACCTCATCGTTTTGGTCGCGCTTGAAACTTTCGACCACGCCGTTACGCTTGAGCGGAATAGGGCCGCCTTTTTCGGTGCCCACGCCAATCGTAATTATTTTAATTCCCGCACTTGTGGCTTCTTCGGCTGCATCTTCGGCACCGCCTTCATGGTCCTCGCCGTCAGAAATAAGGATGATGAGCTTGTTGGTCTTGCTCTTTTTGTCGAAATAACTTTCGGACAATTTGATCGCATCTTCGAGCGATGTCCCGACCGACGATACCATATCGGTATTCATACCTTGCAAAAACATCTTGGCCACGCTGTAATCGGTCGTAATCGGCAATACGGGGAACGCGCTGCCGGCGTAGGCTACGATCCCGATACGGTCGCTGCCCAGGTTGTTGATGATTTGCGAAACAACCTGCTTGCTTTTTTCGAGTCGGCTTGGCGCAATGTCTTCGGCCAACATACTTTTCGAAACGTCTATGGCAAAAACAATGTCGATGCCCTCGCGTTTGACGGTCTCCATCTTGGTGCCGATTTTGGGGTTGACCAATCCGAGGATCATCGCGGCCAATCCGAGCAAAACGACGCCAAATTTTAGCGCGGGCTTGAAGTTCGATTTTTCGGGGCTCAGTTTCCTGACCAAATCCAAATCGCCAAACTCGCGCTGCTTTTTGCGCTTCCAGAATTGGATGTACAGGTACACCAACACCAACACCGGAACGACGGCGAGCAGGTATAAATACTGGGGTTGATCTAATTCGTACATCTTAAATAAAACTTCTAAAAACTGTATTTCTGAGTCCGACTTCGGCCAGGACCAGCCCAAGGGCCAGCCATACGAACGGTCGGTATTTTTCGTCGTAATCGTAGTAGCGCAGCTCCTCGATTTCGGTGGTTTCTAACTTGTTGATCTCGTTGTAGATTTCCTTGAGCTTGTCGTTGCTCGTGGCCCGGAAATACTTGCCGCCCGTCTTGCGCGCGATGCTTTTCATGAGTTCCTGATCGATTTCTACCTGCATCATGCGGAACAAAAACTGTCCGTTGGGTGCAATCGCATACGGGAATTCGGCCATGCCGTTGGTCCCGATACCGATGGTGTATACCTTGATGCCGTACTGTCTGGCGATGTCCGACGCCGTTTCGGGTTCGATAAAACCCGAATTGTTGACACCGTCCGTCAACAAAATGATGATTCTCGATTTGGCCTTGCTGTCCTTCAAACGGTTGACGGCCGTGGCCAGTCCCATCCCGATACCGGTACCGTCCTGCAGCACATTGTCGTATTTGATGCTTTTGATGGCTTCGAGCACCAGAGGCTGGTCGCTTGTCACGGGCGTCTTGGTATAGGCTTCGGCGGCGTAAACCACGAGTCCGATGCGGTCATTAGGACGATCTTCGACGAACTTGGCGGCCACGCGTTTGAGCGCCTCCATCCTGTTCGGTTTCAAATCCTTGGCGAGCATACTGCCCGAAACGTCCACAGCCATCACAATGTCGATGCCCTTGGTTGTCTTGGTTTCGTTGCTGATGTCTACCGTCCGCGGACGCGCCATCGCTACCACAAGCGAGGCCAACGCGAGCAACCTAAACACAAACAGCATGGGCTTGAGTTTGGGTAAAATCGACGTCGCGCCTTGGAATCCCTTGGTAGAGCTCATCTTGAGGCTCGGCGATTGTTGTTTGCGTCTCAAAAAAAACCACACCGCGGCCAACGGCAAAAGCGCGAGCAGCCAGAAAAATTGCGGGTACATAAACGTCACTTCTTTCATGGCGCGGCTTTTTTGAGTTCAACCGAATTGATGATGCGCGACAAAATGTCCTTGCCGTACGCATCGCCCTCTTCATAAGCCACCATGACCTGCTGCAATCCGCCGTCCTGCTTGAACAACAGGATTTCGCAATATACCTTGTAGCTTTTTTGCGCGATCGGGTCAAGGAACATCATCGTGCCATAACCTCGGATACCCGTAATGCCTTGCTGGGTCGAGAATTCCTCGGGTTTCATGAAAATGTTTTTGGCGCCGCGCATCTCGAGCGTCTGTAAAACCCCTTCGTACGATTGGTTCAAATCGAGCTCGGTTTCATTGGCGAATTTCATCGTCGAGACCATCGAATAGAATTTGCCCGCGAGGCTTCCGTAGGAGAAAATCGTCATGTCTTTGAGAAATGCCATGGCATCCTTGGGCACGGCATCCGACGATTTCTGGCGTTTGAGCACATGCGGCGTTTCGAGCTTGACACCCGGATCGCCGTATTCGCTGTACACCCATTCGCCTTCGAGCAGTTCCTTGGTCTGGCTGCCGATGACGTTGTCCTTGACATACGTAAATCCTTTGGTGATCACGAAATAGGCCGTAACGCCCACCAGCGCAAGCACCACAAAACCGGCCGTCGCCAGGATGCGGTTGCGTTTCTGACGGCGCAGCATTTTTTCGTGCAACGCTTTTTTATAGGCCAAATCGTCGATTTCCTCTTCTTCCTGTGGGATGGCCTTGTCGAGCGTGACGATGACTTTTTCGATTTTATTGCGGTCTTCGGTGATCTCGAAATCGAGCGGCTTTGATTTGGCGAATTTGACCAAATCGGCCTGGCGCAACACGCGTTCGAGGTTTTCGACCGTCTCGGGCGTAAGCGACATTTTTTTCTGTACCGATGCGGCGCGCAGGGCCACAATCAGTTCAGAGGTGGTGCTCTCCATGGCCGGGATGTGGATCGCTTCTTCGATGTAATTTCGGGCGATGTCGGTGAGCTCGCTGTAGTACGTTTTGACTTCGCCTTTTTGCCAAAGCTCTTTCTTTTCGAGCGTTTGTAACAACATCGTTGCTTTTTCTATCGGCGTTTTGTAGGCAAACTCATCGGCTTTGAGCGCCTGTTTTTTCTTGAGGTAATGGTACAGAAAATAACCGCCCGCGCCAATAGCAATCAGCAACAACAGGTAAATCCACCAATCGCCGATTTCGTCCTTGACCGGCACGATGTCCTTGATGTCGTACATTTTTTGCTTGAGTGTATCGACAGCCACATTGGCCACTTCTACGCGGATGCTGTCCGAAAAATGCGGCTTGCCATTGATGATGACCGGCAGTCGCGGCACCATGTACCGGCCCGAATCAAACTGCGTGAGCCCATATTTTTTGACGAGTTCGTAACGGTCGCCTTGAGCAATGGTATCGGTCGGGTATTCCTGGATGACTTCGAGCGCGCCAAAGTTCTTGAACGCCGGAAAGGTTACTTTCGAGAGCGTATCGACATTGGTCTTGAGCGTGAGCTTGAATTCGGCGCCGATTTTCTTGCGCGTCGAATCGATGGCCGTCGTGACCTTTTTTTGCTGGGCAAAACCAATCGCCGAAACCAGCGCAAGAACAAGGATGTAAACGTATTTCTTCATGCTAAGTCCTCGATTTAAAATAACCGAGCAATTTGGTCACGTAACTTTCGTCGACGCGCGTGCTCACCACGCCCGACCCCGATTTGCTGAACGTTTCCTTAAAATATTTGACCTTTTCCTGGTAGTATTTTTCATAGGCCGTGCGTACCGATTTAGCGCCCGTGTTCACGAGTTGGGTTTGTCCGGTTTCGGCATCGAGCATCGACACCATGCCCAGGTTCGGCATTTTCTCTTCGCGGATGTCATACACGCGGATACCCGTGATGTCGTTTTTCTTGGACGCAATCTTGAGCGTTTGTTCGTAATCGTCGGCCATAAAATCCGAAATTACAAAAACGATCGCCTTCTTTTTTTGCGTGCCCGACAGGAACTTGAGCGCCTGCGCCACGTCGGTCTTTTGGCTTTTGGGCTTGAATTCGATAAGTTCGCGGATGATGCGCAGCACGTGCGAACGGCCTTTTTTAGGCGGTATGTAAAGTTCGATTTCGTCCGAGAACAAAATGAGCCCGATCTTGTCGTTGTTTTGTGTGGCCGAAAAAGCGAGCGTCGCCGCAATCTCGGTCACGATGTCTTTCTTGAACTGGTTTTGGGTCCCGAAACTTTCCGACCCCGACACGTCGATCATGAGCATCATGGTCAGTTCGCGCTCCTCCTCAAAAACCTTGATGTACGGCTCGTTGTAGCGCGCCGTCACGTTCCAGTCGATCGCGCGTATGTCGTCGCCGTACTGGTATTGGCGCACTTCCGAAAACGTCATACCGCGGCCCTTGAACGACGTATGGTATTCGCCCGAGAAGATGTGATCGCTCAGCCTTCGGGTCTTGATTTCGATTTTGCGTACTTTTTTGAGAAGTTCCTTCGTATCCATTTTAAATGTTTAAAGTTTAAGGCTTAAGGTTTCTGGCGCAACGTGATAATTTTGAACTTGAAACATTAAACTTTTAAACAAAAATTACGGCACTTCGACTTCGTTGACGATTTTGTTGATGATGTCTACCGACGTAATGTTCTCGGCCTCGGCCTCATACGTCACGCCGATACGGTGGCGCAACACATCGTGCACTACGGCGCGAACGTCCTCGGGAATCACATAACCGCGGCGTTTGATGAATGCATAACACTTGGCGGCGGTGGCCAGGTTGATCGAGCCACGTGGCGAGGCGCCGAAACCGATGAGCGGCTTGAGGTGCTCGAGTTTGTATTTCTCTGGGTAGCGCGTGGCAAAAATGATGTCGAGGATGTATTTTTCGATTTTTTCGTCCATGTAGACTTCGCGGACGGCAGCCTGTGCGGCCACGATCTGCTCGACCGAAATCACGGCGTTGACTTTGTCGAATGTACCTTTGAGATTCTGACGGATGACCAGTCGTTCTTCTTCCTGTTTCGGGTAATCGATGACGGTCTTGAGCATGAAACGGTCGACCTGCGCTTCGGGCAGCGGATAGGTTCCTTCCTGCTCGATCGGGTTTTGCGTGGCCAATACCAAGAACGGTTTGTCCAGTTTAAAAGTCGTGTCGCCAATGGTGACTTGCTTTTCCTGCATCGCCTCGAGCAAAGCCGATTGCACCTTGGCCGGCGCACGGTTGATCTCGTCGGCTAGGACGAAGTTGGCGAAAATCGGGCCTTTCTTGATCGAGAACTCGTTGGCCTTTATGTTGTAAATCATGGTTCCGATGACATCGGCGGGCAGCAAATCGGGCGTGAACTGGATACGGCTGAAGCTGCCGTGCACCGCCTGCGAAAGCGTGTTGATGGCCAAGGTTTTGGCCAATCCCGGAACGCCCTCGAGCAAAATGTGCCCTTGACCCAAAAGCCCGATGAGCAAACGCTCGACCATGTGTTTTTGGCCCACGATGACCTTGTTCATTTCCATGTTGAGCAGTTCGATGAACGCACTCTCCCTTTCTATTTTTTCATTGATCGCCCTGATGTCCAGAGTGGCCGAGTTTTCTTCCATGGTGTGCTTTTGTTTGCTGGTTATTTTCGAGGGTGCAAATTGAATTTTTTTTTAAAAATCAGATGTTAAAAAATGGTTAAAATATCCGTGAAGCCTTTGGTTTTAAGGATGATTTGTGATTTCGTTTTTATATTTTTAAGACCGATTCGCGGCGGCCAAAAATGCGCTTTTTTTAAATTGTCGTTTTGGTTTTTTGCCCGTAACTTTATACCACACTAAAAGCCAACAAGATGTCTTTATCCAAAATCGTCGCGGGCACCATGAATTGGGGGCTCTGGGACAAAAAACTGAGCACTCCCGAAATGGCGCAACTCATACACGTTTGCGTCGAGAACCAAATTACTACTTTCGACCATGCCGACATTTACGGCGGGTACACCACCGAAGCCGAGTTTGGGCGTGCTTTTGCGCAAAGCCACATCGGTCGCGAGAAAATCCAGCTCATCTCGAAATGTGGCATCAAAAACCCCGGCGGCGCGCGCGACATTGCGCTCAAACACTACGATTATTCGAAGGATTACATTGTTTGGAGCGTCGAACAATCGCTAAAAAACCTACAAACCGACTACCTCGATGTGCTTTTGTTGCACCGCCCGAGCCCGCTCATGATTCCCGAGGAAATCGCCGTGGCCGTGACCAAGCTCAAGACCGAAGGCAAGATCAAAAGTTTTGGGTTGTCGAATTTTACGCCTTCACAAACCGATTTGATCCGCAAGTTCACGCAGGTAGACTACAACCAGATCCAGTTTTCGGCCACACATTTTGCGCCCATGGTCGACGGCAGCCTTGATCACATGCAAACGCACAACATCCGTCCGATGGCGTGGAACCCGCTAGGCACCATTTTTCGCGAGGATACCGAACAAACGCGTCGGCTCAAGAAACTGCTGGCCGACTTGGTCCAGAAATACGGCGTCGGATCTGATTTGATTTTGCTCGCGTGGATCTTGCAGCATCCGGCAGGTGTCATTCCGGTGGCGGGAACGGTGAACGTGGCGCGCATACAATACCTCAAAAAACTCGACGACATCAAACTCGACCTGGAAGATTGGTTTGCGATTTGGACCGAGAGCATGGGGAAGAAAGTGCCGTGATAAAAATAAATCGTTGTCGTTTCGAGATGCTGCGTTAGGGATAGCAGCGAAAATCCTTTTTTGATGGAGCGTAGCGGAATTGAAAAAGATTGCAGCGAATAGCCCGGCGCTGGCTTGAATAAATTTCAAATGTAGACAGACTTCCCAGCCAGCGCAACGCCCCAATAAATAAGAACAATAAATAATAAATAATAATTGAAAACAGCATTAATCACCGGGGCAACCAGCGGCATTGGAAGGGAAACGGCGCGCGCCTTCGCCAAATTGGGTTATAAACTGATTTTGTGCGGACGCCGCCAAGACCGTTTGACGGAACTGCAAAACGAATTGGCCACACCGACGCATGCCTTGCTTTTTGACGTGCGGGACAAACAGGCCGTGGCCGATGCGATCGCGGGTTTGCCTGCCGATTTTTCCAGTATCGATATTTTGATCAACAACGCGGGCAATGCGCACGGGCTCGACCCAATACAAACGGGCGATCTGGACGACTGGGATGCGATGATGGACATCAACGTCAAAGGGCTGTTGTATGTGTCGCGTGCGGTGATTCCGGGGATGGTGGCGCGCAACAGCGGGCACATCATCAACCTGGGTTCGATTGCGGGCAAGGAGGTGTACCCGAACGGGAACGTGTATTGCGCGACCAAACATGCGGTGGACGCGTTGAACAAGGCGATGCGGATCGATCTGGTACAGCACGGGATTCGCGTGGGTGCGATACATCCGGGCATGGTGGAAACCGAATTCAGCGAAGTGCGATTTAAGGGCGATGTGGAGCGCGCGGCAAAAGTGTACCAGTCTTTTACACCCTTGAAACCCGAAGATATTGCGGATATCATTGCGTTTGTCGTGACGCGTCCGTACCATGTGAACATTGGTGATTTGGTGGTGACGCCGACGGCGCAGGCTACGGCTACTATCGTTAAAAAAGATTGATTATTTTTTATTTTTATTATTTATTAGCCATTCAAAATTTTACACGCCATGCAATATCAATCATTCGAAGAATTAGAGATTTACAAATTAGCACACCGTTTGTGCGAGGAAACTTGGGAAATTATGACTTTGTCTCCGTTGTCTAAGGATTTTAGGTTAAAGGACCAGATGAATGGATCCTCTGGCTCGATTATGGATAACATCGCCGAAGGTTTTGGCCGCGGCGGAAACAAGGAATTCATTGCTTTCTTGAGTTACTCGCGCGGATCTTGCTGTGAATATCGGTCGCAGCTGAGGCGTGCTTTCGACCGCCGGCACATCGACGAAACAAAATTCGCCAGTTTGAACCAATCGGCTCAAAACATCAATGAACAAATTTCCCGATTCATCAATTATCTAAAATCCTCCAAACGTCTCGGTCCTAAATTCGACAATAAAAAATAACAATAAAAAATCAAGAATAATCGGTGATCAACAAACGCCTCCTTATCAAAAACCTGCTCGCGCACAACGACGAGAGCAGTTTTTATGACAAGAAGCGGCAGTTGAACCTGCACACCAAGGAAGGCAAGGCAAAATTCCTGAAGCACATTTGCGCGTTGTCGAATTCGAATCCGACGAACAATTCGTACATCGTGGTGGGCGTCGAGGACCAGGACAACGAGATTGTGGGCGACGATTTTTTTGACGACAGCCGCATCCAGAACCTCGTGAATGCCTTTTTGGAGAATCCCCCTAAAATTCAGTACGAGAACGTGCCGTTCCCAAATTTGCCCAAGGACCGCGTGGTGGGGCTGGTGACGATTCGGCCCAAAAACAAGGTGTCGTTTTTCAAGAAAGGCATCTACAACATTATGCCCGATACGGTTTTTGTGCGCGTGGGCAGCAATTCGATGCCGCTGGACGGGCCGTTCGAGAAAAATTACCAGAACACCGAAACGGTGATCGGGATCGAGAACAATTCGCGCAATTCGATTGCCTATACGCTCGACGGTGTGATCGACTTCATGAATGTCAAACACAAGGACATTTCGCCCAAATACAAGGTGTTCAAGGAATTGTTCGTGATTTGCTGGGCCGGAACCAAGCGCAAGGTGCGCGAGCAGACGTTTTTGTCACGTGTCGATATTGCGCTGATCAACGAGCAGATCAAGCTGTTTTACTCGGCGCAGGACGATGTGACAATCGAGTACAACGACGACACGTTTACAATCATCGAATATGTGCCGTTGGGTTTGAACGACCAGACGAGCTATTATCCTTTAGAAAAGCAAACCATCCGGTTTTTTGACAACGGGTATTACAAAATTGACCGGCAGATGTTGTTCGAGCCGCCCGAATACAGCCGCAAGATGCTGTTTCACATTTACAACTCGAACCAGGCCCTGATCGACAAACTCCAGAAAGGGTTTGACCTCTCGGAGCGCGAGTTGCGCGATTTGTACAACCTGCCGTCGACGTTCATGATTTGTTACCTCAACGGTTTTGACGAAGCCAAGCAAAAACTCATCGACGCCAAATTGCTGCTCAAACCGTTCCCGAAAGCTTATGTCGCGTTTAAGGAAGCGATGCGGATTTTGCGGAAGATGAAATACGATGTGGGTTAAGGCCAAGACGTGGTATCGATCTTGAAACTACCTTCGGTGATTTCGATGGTTTCGGAATCCGAGGTCGATTTGTAGGTGCCTTCAAACGTTCCTTGGATTTCGGTATCGGTACGCGAGGTCAAAGTGAGCCTGAACGGATAAATCGACAACGAATTGGCCGCGCTGGTAAAGGTTTTTCCATCGGCGTTTTTGTACACGCCATAGGTTTCGGGCAGTGTCGTCGGCGCAAAGATATGGTCGCTGTTGTATTCCACGCCTGTAGCTACCGCGCCATAGGTGTATGTTCGGAACGACATGCTTTCTACTTGCGACGGGTCGTAGAATCCGCCGCCAAAATAGCACGTTTGCGTACCTTCGGTAAACGCCATGTCCATGCTGGCGTAGGTGATGTCCGACAACTCGATCGGCTCGCCGTTCAACTTAAACTTGACAAAATAGTTTTCCTGGTCGGGCGGTTGCACGATGGGAATTTGCATGTTGTCGTTGTCGCTGCTGCACGAAAACAAAGCACCCACAAGCACTGCGAATAGTATATTTCTCATAATTTTCTTGATTAAAATTGTTTGTATGCCCTTTTTGATTTTTCGCCAACGATCGGAACAAGCGCACGCCGAGCAAAGAAAATGGAATGGTATCTTGTAGGGCGATGACCTGTTAAAATGTCCAAGCAAAAATCGGTGTTCTTCTTTTCGGTCGGAGCCTTTACGCCGCCGTCAGCTTTTGCCGTACCGCATCTTTGTACTGTCGCATTTCTTCTTTAATGCCTTTGTTGATCCAGTAAATGAAAACCCCGGCCGCGATAGGCGCGATGATGGTCATGATGAGAATCAATCCGCCAAAAAGTACAGCGAAACACAAAACCAGCGTCACGGTGCTGACAAAAAACTTGATCAGTACTTTGTCGTTGTAATGTGCATTGCCGGTGCTGTGGTTAATTACGCCCACATACTGTGTCTTGGATCCGTTTTGCGCGGTGACCACCGTCACGCGGTTGCCTTCACGACAGGCGATGTTGATGTCCTGGAGTTGAAAGGCGCGTTCCGATCCGTCTTCGGCAATCAAAAACAGTTCGTCGTGCACCACCGTGGTCGATGTAATCTTGACGTTCGAACTGGCACCGGTTCCTTTGTAGGTGAATCCGCCACCGCCACCGCCGTGCACTTTGGTTTCCATATTTTTGGAGGCTTGGGCCACGGTTCCAGTAAAAAATGAAGTGGTGAACATGTTGCCTTTTTTGGGTTGGGTTGAAAATGACATAAGAATATGGTTTAAAGTTGATAATGCTTTTTTATTTGATTCAAATGTCTGTTTATTTCCAACCATACGGGGGCTGTTTTGAGTAGACGTGGCGCCTGACTGATTAAATGCCCGACAAAAGTCGATCTAGAAACATTGGATGTCCTTTTTATCAAGGTAACATTCAATCCACAAAGACACGCCGTGCGCGCCGCCCTCGGTATAAATCTTCATCCAAACCGGAACCTTTCCCGGAAATTTCAGTTCATAAAACACATTTCCGTCTTCGCAGTCCTTAAAGACTTTCGATTCGACTTTTTTGCCTTTGAACAAAAACTTCGGGTTGGTATAATCGGTTGATTCGTCCATATCCATCAAATCGTTGCTCAACCCCGAACTGATTACAAACTGGTTGACCGACTTTGCATTGCCGCTTAGCTCTACATCCCAAGTACAGGTCTTCTTTCCGCCGCAGTCGATGGTTTCCCCCTGGACCGCGACAACCGCAGCCGCAGACTGTGTGTGCTTTTTGGTGAAGGAATCGATTTTCTTTTTCGAAAATTTGAGCTTCGGGTTCAGTTGCCCAGTTTGTGCCCAAGCGGTTTGACCTTGGGCGGGAATCAGGCTTGACATAAGATCGTAGAGCTCAATTTTGGGGGCTTGGGCGTTGGCCGATAGGCCGATGCCGAGCAGCAGGATTAAAGTTAATTTTTTCATGACTATTGTTTGATTAGTTTGACAGATGCTCTTTTTTGACCTGCGTTGATTTGCATAAAATAAACACCTGCCGGACTTTCGAAATCGACTTCCAGTATTTGTGAAGGGCCGTAATTCTTAGACCAAACCCGTTGCCCATTTGCGTTGATAATGTTTATCGTTGTTGAGTCATAAGGTTGTCCTAATTCTACGTATAGCATCCTTTGGCTCGGATTGGGATATACCTTGAACGCCGATCCAAAATCGAATGCTTCCTTTTTAAGCAATTCGATTGACCAAACCTCTGACGAAGCCCAGCCGTCACCTACACCGCCATTGTATATATTATTTCCGGGCTGTGCATAAAGTGCCGCCGCCCAACCATCGCCTTGGCCTCCGGTAAAAATGTTGTTGGCGGTTTGCGAATACATCGCTGTTGACCAGCCGTCGCCAATTCCGCCGTCGAAAATAGCGTTGTTTGGTGCGTTTTGCGCATACGTTCCAACAGAAAGAAGCGACACTATTGCAAAAATAATTGCTCTCATATCTACTAGTTTTGAAATCATGGCGCAGTCCTTACCAAACGGATACCTCTCGACACATGACCACTGCCTATTGTAGGGGTATTGGCATAATATCTATCGGAAATCCTACCTCTCTCTAGTTCTCCTGCCCCACCGTTGAAGCGCGCGCCGCGCACGCCGAGTGCCTCGGGACTTATCCAGGCAGAAATGTCTGTATTGCCGCTAGCAGTTAGTGCGCCGTCTCCATGCACTGTATCTGTAATGACACGTCCCTCCGGGGTTCCAGCAAATACCGTAAACTCCAAAAGATTGTCAGACATATTCATCACGCCGTAGTAGGTGGCACCGCTCAACGCTCTGGTGGAACCTGATGGTCTTGCAAAAATACCGACACGCGTTGGAAGCGACAAAGGAAAATTACCGTTGGTGCTTTTGATGTGGCAATTGGCACCTTCTGTCGCAACCGATTCAATGGGTTGTCCTATATTGTTTATGGCTGTCAGTTGTGTATACGCTGTTGTACCCCATGCAAATTCATTGGGAAATGGCTCGATGACGCCCCGGCATGCTTTTTCGAACTCCATCTCGGACATCGGCCGAAGGCAAGACCAATCTGCAAACGAGGCAAATTCCCCATAATTGAGATTGTTGTTGGCGCGGTCGGGAACCATCGGCTGGAAGTTAGGATGAGACGTTCCTGCAAAATTAGCACTTGTCGATGCATTCATGTTTGCGGCTTGAGTGGCTTCAATGTTGTTTAAGAAATCGGCATATTGTTGCTGGCTACATTCGTATTTCATGATCCAGAAAGCATTGAATCCGTTGGGAAAAGTATCCGGAATTGATGTTCCCGTTCCGCCGCCGTTGAGATTGAGATTCCCATCAGCATTTCCAATTACTATCGGATGGTCACCGGTTACAAGATACGCGCCGTTGGTCGACCCCACGCCCGTGAAACATTTGGATTCTTGCCCCCCGCTGCCCAACCAATACTCCCCCGCCGGGATGTAGACCATTTCCAGCGCAAAAGCCTTGAGTTCTACCGTGTCGCTATCGGCCACGCCATCTATCCCGTAATCCCAAATGAATTGGTTGTTATTGAACGCCACGTTGCCGATGCCGGTATTGTTTTCCGCGCGATAAAGAAATGCCCCTTTTCCGCGTGTATTGTCTGTGGGGTTGGGCGCAACTTTTATTTCGCTTCCGGCCGCTGCTGTAAATCCTGAAGTTTTCAGGGTACAATGCCGCCAAATATCTGACCCGCCCTTTTTGTATTTGATAATGATCCATGCGCCGTCGTAATTTCTTTCATTGGTCAAAGTGCGCCAACTGTTTTCCCAGCTGATGCTCAGGTTGACCGGCAACGTATGGTTTGCGGTATTTTGTGTTCCGGACGAAATACCGGTAATGGCAATGTTGTTCGCATGTCCGATGGTTAACGACCCGAAGAGCGTCCACATCGCAAATAATTTAATTGTTTTCATCATTCTTATTCTGTTAGTTAAACTTGATTAGTTTGTCTCGTCCTAAAAACAGGTTGAGTAAGTGCAATTACATACGGGAAAGCATGTCTTTTTTCGATAGGAATACTGTAATTGAAAAGTCGTTCGATTGCTCTTCACGGTACGCAGGAAAAGTAGACGTCTGTATCCAAACCAACGGCTTCCCGGGAAACTGCACCTCATAGTAGATTACACCACCCAGACCCTCATCTATTTCTTTCTTGACTATTTTGGCGGTAAATTGCTTTTTCCCAAACAACTTTTCGAGCTGGATGGCGGGAAGCCCATCGGGAGGCAACTCCAATACAATCAAATTGTAGGTCTTGGTGGTCGGGCCTGACAGTGTCACACTAGTTTCACATGGTTTTCCATCGCATTTTATTTGTTGGGAATCGTAACCCAGCATCGCTTGTCCGATGATGTTGTATTCTATTATTTCTTTGCTCGGCGTCGCTTTTGTCCAGGTGACCAATCCTTTGGTCGCGTCTTTTGCAGATTGCCATGATGTGGTTTTGCCCGCGTCGGGGATCAGTTTGAGGATCAGATCGTAGGCTTGGGTATTGCTTTTCTGGGCGTTGGCCGACAGGCCGATGCCGAGCAGCAGGATTAAGATTGTTTTTTTCATGATTTTGGTTTTTTAGCTTTTACAAAGGCCAATGCATGGGAACGGGGTTGTCGGCCGGACGGTCGTTGGCGTAGCCGAACAAATGATAGCGGGCACCCCATCCGTAAAGGGCTTGGTCTGATTTAACGACATAGCAAAGCCCGCCGCCCATGGCTACTTTGGTCCAATGGGTATCTGTATTGGGTTGGACCGGCGCGGCATCATATAAATTGTTCGCTCCGCCGCCATTAGCCCGTAAACCCCAGGCCCAAACGCTCCCGTCAGATTTTAATGCGAGGCAACTGTAATACCCGGCGGCTATCGAAATCCAATTTGAATCGGTTCCTACTTGCCCTGGTGTGTCGCCACTTCCTGCTCTGCCCAGGCTTCCCATTTGCCCCGACCCCCAAGTATACAAAGCGCCATTGGATTTGATGGCCATAGACATTCCTTGTGACACCGCTACTTGCGACCAATCGCTGTCGGTTCCAACCCTAACGCGATCGTGTGTAATCAATTGACCCGGATTACCAAACACATCCAGCAAGTCATTGCCCCAAGCCCACAGTTCACCATTGTTTTTTACCGCTAATACATGGAGGTTGGCCGAAAATTGCTTCCAGTCGGTGTCCGTCGAAATTAAAAACGGCGTCAACACATTTTGATTATCGAGTGCGAACTGGGTTCCCATGCCTAGCGAAGTACCGCTGCCCCAACCCCATAAAGTGCCGTCGGTTTTTTGGGCAATGGTCATGTTGGAGCCTGAATCGACGGTCTTCCAATCGCTGTCGGTACCGATTTGTGTAAGCACATAGGTGTCGGTTTGGTTGCCGATGCCGAGTTGTCCGTTGTTGTTTTGGCCCCAACCCCAAAGCGTCCCGTTGTTCTTGATCGCAAAAGACGGACTACCGGCCACCACGAGCTTCCAATCGTTGTCGAGTCCGATTTGTATGGGTGTACTTAACTGGCTGCCATTCTTGACGCCATTGGCGAAACCGCCAGAGGAGTTGTTTCCCCAGACCCAAAGCGTACCATCGGTTTGGATCGCCAACGTATGGCTGCCGCTTGTTGAGATTTCGCGCACTTTCATGGTGTTGCCCATTTGTGTTGTTGGTGGTATTGGGTTAGCTAAGCTCGAATCGTCACCGCTGCAGCCCAATGGCAAGGCGGCGAGTGCACAAGCAACAAAAAGGTGAGCTATTGCGACTGTTCTTTTCATGACTATTGTTTGATTAGTTTAACAACATAAATTTTATTGGCTTCCTTCCAAAAGTAAGCGGTGTAAATCCCCGCCGACAAATGCGACAAATCAATCTTTGCGGTTTGATCGACCACGGTATCGAGCATTTGCTTGCCGTGGATGTCGTGGATGATCAGGCGTGATTTGCCGGAATCGAGTTGAATGTTGAGTTCGGATTGGATGGGGTTGGGGTATACCTTAATGCCCATCTTATCGAGTTCGGCGATTCCCATATTCTCCGAAACTTCTACATCAATTTTATAATTGGTATGAGAAAACCGCCCGTTGCTGTCGATGGCCCGAAAGAAAACGTTGTGCAGGCCCGGCGTCAAATCAAACGGTGCCGAAATCGAAAGCGGCTGAACCTCATTGTTTACAGAGAGAAACTGACCGTTGCCAAACCCCGGATCGGCGTCCCAATAATACTCCATACCAACAATCGCAGGGACTGCAGCATCTATGGTTTGAAATGTATGAAAGTTCGTCTGTCCCCATACACCATTCGAATCGCAAGTGCGAAACCCGGCCACATGAAGACCGATCTCTGTTTCTGCTGGAATCGGAATGCTGAACCCGAAATCGGCCACTTGATTTTGAGCGGGTAGCATAAGCGTCGTGGCTTGCCCATAGCCCGGATCAGAATCGATAAAATATTCCATCTTGACCATCGATTGCGCGAAGCCCGACAACGAGCCCAGAAGCGCACAAAAAATTGCAATTGTTCTCATGGCTTAGTTGTTTGCGCGCGTGCTCAAAGTGACATTGAGTTGTCCGCCGGCTGCAACGCCGGTTGGTGACAGAATGTTGTAGATTGCAGGAATCGCTGGAACGCCGCTGATCCTGTACGGAGAAGATCCGCCGAACATGCCCACCTGCTGCCCCGCCGGGGTTCCCTGGTAACAGCCTGGACATTCGTTTTGCGGCTTGAGTTGGTACTTTTTGTCGCTCGACGCATTGAGATCGGCAAAAATGTTCGCTTGTGGTACGCCAAACACATTGGTGCCGCCGTTGAGCCACGCAGGCTGCGCAAAATCGAACAAATTGTGGTGGATGTTGTTGATGCTGTTGTTGTTTTGGTTGATCGAACTGCCCAAAACAATATTGTTGTAGAACGGCTGGCCTTGGATGTTGACAATATTCCCGAATACATTTTGTGATATTACAGCGATAAAATGTTCTGGAATCGTCAAATTCGGGAAGAAATTATTTGTAAGAACGACATTCGTTACTGGCCCCACAAATACTGCAATGTCGTTAACGAAACTCTGCTCAACTAAAATATTGGTTATCAAATGATCGGCGTTGTTGTTAAAGTCCAGCTCTTGCTCCAAGTTGCAACGACGGATTGTGATATTACTCAAATCGGTGTTTGTAAAAACGATGCTTGCCACAGATCCTTGCGCGGTAAGCTCCAACCCCGATACACTCGATCCGCTTGAACCCACATCAAAAGTAATCCTTCTGATACGCGCCGCGAGCGTATTGTGTTGGGTGCTCGGATTTTCGTTGAGGAAGTACCCGCTGCCCACAAAGTGAATGGCCTTGTTTTGCACGATCACATTGCCGTAGTCCATTGCCGAAGCCTCTACATAAAGCGTGTCGCCCGACTGTACAGTACTTACGGCCTGTTGCAAATCATTGAATACGGTCACGCCATTTTGCGCAATGTTGTACGAAGGGTTGTTGTTTACGCGCCACTTGCGCGGCTGGGCATTACCTGAAAAAATGACCAACAGGAAAGCCAAAAAAGTAATTGTTCTCATTGTGTTTTGTTTTAATGTTAATTTAATTCAAATCTATCCCAAAGCTTCCACCCACAACCAATCGGTTGAGTGCCTGCCCATTTTCATTGATTATGTGCGGCGGCATCAAAATTGGGCAATAGCATACCCGATCAGTAAAGCGGAAAAAGTCGATTGGGGAGGCATGCGATGCGGAAACGTGTAAGTGAAGGGGCTTTCGTGAAGCAATATATGATTTTTTTGCACACTCCGACGCTATCTATCTCAAAATACGACATTTATCCCATGTCCCGGCCTGGGTTCCGTGACCCGTTGGTAAAGATGTTGATGTGTACCGTCGCGTCGTTTTGCCGTTTGTCTTTGCCGTTTGCCTCGAAGAAGCCCAGCAAACCCAGCACGAAAAACAACCCGAAACAAAGCCAATAACCAAACGCCATTTGCATCGTTTCAATGGCTGGTTTGCCCACGAAAGAAAGCTGAAGCAACACCAGGATCACGATGCCCATGGCCGAAAAAAGCATCGAAATCCCTTTACCGCAACGGTGCACCATCGCGCAAAATAGTGCCGCAACCGTAACGGCCAGCAACAAAATTCCCCACAGGTTGGGCTCGAGCTCAAACAGCCCCATACATGCCATCGATCTTCCGAAAACCAAATCGAGTCCGGTAAAAGCACACTGTCTGCGGTTATCGACCGTCACAAAATCAAAAAAGAAAGTCCCCAGCGCATTCCAGCACACGATTGCCTTTAGGGTTCGGATTACGGTCATGGTCTTGGTTTTTTTGTGCAAGATGTAGCGGTTGGTCGCGCCACGCACGCCTTTTTGATTGCGCGCGCTATGCGGTTGATTATCTGTACAACTTTGAGATGTTTTCCTATATTTGTTAAAACGTATAATCCGAGACCGTTATGTTTCAGAAAATAGCGCTTGTGGCGATCTTTTTTGTCACGCCATCTGTATTTGCGCAACAGCCCATGGACAAGATGATCGATTCGTTGCGCACCGATCTTTCGCAACACACAAAACAAGATACCGTACGCGCCGAAAACATGATTGCGCTAGGCGACCTGTTGCAACGCACCGACGCCAAACAAGCGTTGGCCATCACGCAACAAGCCACAGACCTCAGCCGAAAACTGCAGTGGGAACGCGGCGTTTTTTCGTGTTTGCGTCAGCTGGGGACGATTTATGCTGCCCTCGGAATTTACGACAAGGCGATCGAAAAACACCTGCAGTCGATGACCAGCCTGGAAAAAGTCAAAGCCGATCCGAAGAAAAAAATCCTTGGCAAGGCGACGGTTTATAATAACCTCGCGATTTGCTACACCCGCATGCGCATGTTCGACAAAAGCATTGCCGCCAACAAAAAAGCGATCGCGTTGTTCCAACAAATGGGCGACGACCGAATGCTCGCGGGTGGGTACATCAACCTGTCGTCGGCCTATATGGACAGCGGCGATCTCAAGTTGGCCGAATCGACCATCGACGAATCCTACCGACTGGCGCAAAAAACGGAATACATCATTGCGTATCTGTATTACTTCAGCAACAAGGGTAACATCCGCAACCAGCAAAAAAAATATCCCGAGGCGATTGCGTTCTACAAACAAGGGCTGGATCTGGCCCAGAAGCTCGGCGCAGCCGACATGGTCGCCGAAATCACCATCGCGCTCGGCGAATGTTACTACTACAGCGGACAATATGCGCAGGCACGCGAACACCTCGAAAGCGGACTCGAAACGGCCAAGGCGATCGATTTGGGTTCGCTCAAATACCAGACACTCGGGATCCTGGCCGAAACCTACAACCACCTCAAGATTTACGACCGCGCCTATACGACATACAAAGATTTTGCGCAACTACGCGACAGCATCATCGGATCGGAGAAAAAAGAAGAAATCGCGCGCAAGGAAGTGCAATTCGAAGCCGACAAAAAACAGGCCGCGGCCGAAGCCGAAATCGAACGTCAAAAAGTCATCCGCTACGGAACCATCGGGGGCAGCGCGGTTTTGCTGTTGTCGGGCTTTTTGCTTTTTACGGGCTACCGCCGACGTCAATCGTCGGAGCACCGCGCGGCCGTGGCCAATTTGCGTACGCGGGTTTTGCGGTTGCAGATGAATCCGCATTTCATTTTCAACTCGCTCAATTCGATCAGCGACTACATCGGCAAGAACGACATCAAATCGGCCGACTATTATTTGGCCAAATTCTCGAAACTCATGCGCGGCACGCTCGAAAATTCAGAGGAAACCACCATTCCTTTGGCCGACGAACTCAAGATGCTCGATTTGTACATGCAACTCGAAGCGGTGCGTTTGAACCAAAAATTTACGTTCGAGTTCAAGGTAGACCCCGATATCGATCCCGAAACGACCTTGGTTCCGCCGCTCATCCTGCAGCCTTTTGTCGAAAACAGCATTTGGCATGGCATGACCGACAACCAAGGGCCCGGAAAAATAACCATCGAAGCCACGCGCCGCAACGACATGCTGCAGTGCGTAGTCGAAGACAACGGCTCGGGCCGAAAAAACACGGCCAAGAAAGACGGCAAGTCCTATGGTGTGAAAATCACCAAGGACCGGATCGAATTGCTCAACAAAATGCAAAACACCAACGCATCGGTGCATTTGGTCGACCTCGACAAAGGAACGCGCGTCGAAGTGTTGTTGCCGCTAAACGAATCCGAAGTATGATCCGGGCCATCATCATCGACGACGAAGCCCATTGCACAAGCCGTATCGAGCGACTGGTAGCCGATTATGCGCCGGGGCTTATCGAAATTGTAGACACCGCATCGGACATCGACGCGGCCTACACCGCCATCAATGTCCACAAGCCCGACTGTATTTTCCTGGATGTACAAATCCACGACCAGACGGGTTTCGATTTGCTAAAACGGTTCGAAAAAATCGATTTTCAGGTGGTGTTCGCCACGGCATACGAGCAGTACGCCATCCAGGCTTTTCGGTTCAGCGCGATCGACTATTTGCTAAAGCCCGTCGATCCAGACGATTTTGTGCAAACGGTCGAAAGGCTTTCGCAACGCACCACCGCCGAACCATCGACCGGCGCGTTCGAGATTGCCTCGGACCACTTTCAAAACCTCAAGAACGGCAAGCTCACGGTCGCAACGTCTGAAGGGAAAGAAATTTTCGACATCCCCGACATCGTCCATTGCGAAGCGGCCGGCAACTACACCATTTTTACGTTCAAGAACCGCAAACCGCTCAAGGATTCGCGTACGCTCAAAAAATACGACGAGATCTTGACCAAGCACGGCTTTTTCAGGATCCACAGCGCGCACTTGGTCAATTTGGATTATGTCAAACGATTCGAAAACGGCAAGAACAGCTTTGTGGTGCTCAAGGACAATTCCAAACTGCCCGTTTCTACGCGCAGGAAAGACGATTTTTTGCAGCGGTTGGCCGAACTATCCGCGTAATACCTCTGGCAGCCGCCTTGGATGCCGGTAAGGAATGCGAACCATGTCTTTCAAGGTTTTGAACGCATAAACGGTATTGGTGTAAAAAACCCTGATGATCACCGTGTACTGCTGCGGAACCGATAGCGGAACCGCAAAATTGTTGTTCAAATAGGCGATCGTAGACCCGAACCCTTCGATAAAAAAAGCGTTTACGGTAAGCACGTTTCCGGCGAGCACATAATTCCAGGAATCGAAATAATACAATTCCTCGGCTTCTGTGGTCAGGCTGACGTTTACCGTTTGCAGATCGATGGGCGTAATCTGTACGTTGTGGATGTGAATCGCAAACAGGCCGCTGTTGCACAAACCCAACAAGGCGGATAAAAAAGTTTTCATGGCGTAAAGTTTTAAAAAAGGGAGACCGACGCGGCCTCCCCTACCCAAATTCACTAAATTATGATCAAATAAGAACGTAGCTATTCAAATTCGTTGAGCCCATAAAGGATTTCCTTCATCTTGGTCCCGTTGATTTCTACGGGTTTGTAGGCCGTATTGAATTTTTGGATGGCCAGCTCGATGTCCGACCGGAGTTTTTTGTATTCGTGCGGCAGCTGGCTTTCGCACTGTTTTTGGTTTTCATAGCTGTCGAGGATGATCTTGAATTTCTCGTAGAACTTGGCCCCTTGGTCTATGAAACTATTGTACTGGTTGATGAATTGCAACAACCGATCGATCGGAAACTCGACGTTCACCTGCATCCTGTATTGCGCGCTGCCGCTTTCGTTTTTCATACGCGACAGATACTCGTTCATTTTTTGGGTGACGGTTTCCCAGTCGTCATTTTTTCGACATTCCTCGAGCGAGGGCATGTAGCCGATGGGCTTGGTATAGTCGCGAAACAACGTTTCGATATCTTCCTTGACTTTGTTGTTGCTGGTCTGCAAAAAAGCGGTCTCGAAATAAATCGTATTGAGGTCGCCTTGCATGCGCAACGTAAAATCGAGTATGCATTCCACGCGGGCCAATTCTTTTTCCTTTTCTTCTTTGGTCAGGGCCGATCCGATCATGTTGGTGAACGTCTGTACCAGCGACACGATGGTGTTGGTGCCGAGCACGCCGGTCAAATCGACGGCAAACTTTTTGTCCTTTTTGGCGGCAACCACTTCCTTGAGCTTGGTGTACTCTGGGTACTGGTTCGGGTTGGAGATGCGGTTGATCTCGCTCAGCGTCCTTACCGAAGCAAAATGATGGTCGAGCCCGAGCACTTTTTCATACAACGACTTGATCACCTGCAAACCTTTGAGGTACCGGATCTTGCAAACTTCGTTGGTGTTCTCGTCGGCCAACGCCGTCATTTCGTCCATGATTTTTAGCCGATGCGCCAACAGTTCGACTTTCGCCTCGGTGGTCTGGGCAAAATACAGGCGTCCGCACACCTGCTTCAGCTCGATTTGTTTGTCGAACCGCAACGCCGCATAATTCCAATTCGTGCTGTGGATCGCTTGGTGCATCTCGCGCATGATCTGGCCCGGATCGGACGTATTCGGTCTTGAAAACGACAGATGGACCTGCAAAAGCAAGAGTACAACCCAATACCGCTGTGTTTTCATGGTGTGTCATTTCTTAGGGTTTCACCACAGGACTTACTTGCAAATCGATGGCGCTCCAATCCTCGGTCTTGTTCAAAAACGCCTGCCACTCACAATTGTTCTCGGGGGTGACTTTTTGTCCGTTGACCGAAACTATTTCGTCGCCGAGGTTGTATCGGGTTTGTTTTCGTTCCTTGAGCGTGACAAGCAGCTTGTCTTTGGCCGTCACTTGGTATTGGACTCTTTGCAAAAACAAGTCCTCAATTTTAAGATGATTGCGTTTGGCGTAAACTTTATTATTGCTGTAATCGATGATCCAATCGAACCCTTTTAGGAATTGGATGCCGACGACCTGCGATTTGATCGTGCCTGAAAGAATAGGTTTTGCGTTCAATTTGTGACCCGCGATTAAAACCGGGACTTTTTCGAAATATGTCTCCGTTCCTTGCGTTTGCGAAATGGCCGTTGCAAACGCCGACCCATCCAATTCCATTCGGTTGTAGTTGTCCCAGTTTAATTTTTCATCGTAGGGCATCACAATCTGGCCTGTGTAGCCCGTATCGAAAGTAAACTTATGCTCGGTTCCGGCAACAGTCAAATAGATGTATACCTTACCCAAACTACACGTCGACTTAACCTCCCTGTATCCTTTGTTTTCCAATCGGCTTTGCATTTGCGCTTGGTCGATGAGGCATATCTTGCCATCCGTGAAATTCAAAAACAATGGATCCTCCTGCCCAAAAAAGCAGTCGGTCCCAATAATCCCTTTTATTGACGAAGACCCGCACTTTGACTGAGGTTTCGAAATCAAAGTCACGACTTTGTTCTTGCTCTCGAAAAGCGTCGTTTCAAAATCGACCGTTACGCTGCGCCTGGCAACCGCATTTTTCCGGTCTGAACCAACAACCGTTCCCAGCGAACCCACCTCCTTTTTATACAAATCGGTAATAACCGTCGTATCATTGATTATGGTAAGGGTTGCTCCGGTGTCCACCAGTAAATCGTGTTTTTTTCCATCGATTGTTGTTTTGAGCACAATTGCCCCGTCGCTCAAATCGAAGGACTCGCATTGCTTTTTATGGACAATTTCCTGGTCTTTGATTTGTCTGACTGCGGTACAGGAAATCAAAACGGTGCAAAATGATAACAGCCAAAGGTTCTTCATAAGTATCGGGTTGGTTTACGGAAAGACAATTTCTTGTATATAACTTCTATAATCTGTAAAAAAATACGCAAAGAGCTGACACCAGAATCCGCATCGCTCGGCAGAAACCGAGAGCGCACCAGGGCCGACGGTGGACTTAGCCAAAGCTACCAATGAGGCGCCGTCATAGTTCTTGAAGATGTTTTCCGGGCTTGCGTCGCTGTCCAAAAACCGATAGACGTCCTTCAAAAAGTTATCCTCAGCGGTGGTACGCGCGGCGGTACCCAGTTGTTGTTTTTTCCAATTGTCAAAGGTCATATTCTTAGCGAAGGATTTGTTCGCCTCGGTGACCAAGACTACCATTGCCGATTTCGCATAATGGTTGTTTTGCGCGTGGAACATCACGGTAAAAAGGCTTGTAAATAAGATAAATATTGTTTTCATGGCGTTGATTTTTAAATCTGTCCGAATCCGACAAGGCCGAGTTCGGACAGATTGACTTCTCTTTTACTAAGGGTTCACAACCGGTGGATTCTCCGATAAATAGTCGATGATTGCCCTGACTACGGCATTGAGCAACTCGCACCAAAATCCGCATTTTGCGTTGGACGCCGACAACGTCCCAAGGCTACCTTTTGTCTTGGCCAGCTCCAAGAGCGATTGCCCGCTGTAGTTCCTTGAAATGGTTTCCGGATTGGCATTGACCGATAAAAATCCGTACACATCCTTGAGCACCTTGTCCTCTTGTGGCGACGGAACCGCCGATTTACCCGCTATATTGGCAACCCAATCCTTGTAGGTCATCCCTTTGGTGTAAGTACTTTTGGCTCCGCTGACCAAAACTACCATTGCAGATTTGGTGTACGTGTTGTGCTGCGCCTGCACGGCAACAGAAAACAAAAATGTGGCACATAGTCCTAAAATAAAATTTTTCATGGCGTAAAAATTAAGATTAAACAAATTAGCCGGCTTTGATACTGTAAACTTACGTCACCCCATTTTCATTCCTTTACAGTTTTTCTGTACATTTTGTTAAAACTTAATCCGCAGGGCGCCAACGGACTACGTTTTGCGCCGCCGTATACCGCTGATATTCCCTATATTTGACGTCAAAGTTTAGCTTTTACCCCAAACATGCTGCGACACCTCTTTTTACTCCTGTTTTTTCTGGCTCTGACGCCTGCCATCGCGCAAACGCACAACACCAAATGCATGCGCTGCAAATACAGCCCGTACAACATTGCGAAAAACCGCGCACCCGTCAAAGGCCGTGCACTCGACGAATGTGGTTGCGAAGCCTGCGCGGTCAAAGCAAAAAAGGAGCACCAGGCAAGACAGGCCGAGGAAAAACGCCGCGTCGATGCCCTGCTCGCCAAACAAAAAGCCGACGCCGAAGCGAAAGAAAAAGCCTGGAAGGAAGAACAGCAACGCAAAGCTGAAGCGCTCGCGCGCAAAAAAGCGCAGGAGGAAAAAGACCGCCAGGCGCGTCAGGCGATGATCGAAAAATACCGCAGTTTGGCCGACAAAGGAAAGGTCAAAGTCAAAGAAAGCGGCGGTCCTGTCGAGGATGTCGATCTAAAAATTGTACCGTTTGTCGACAACAAGAAAAAAACCTACGGATTCAAGATCGACACCCTCGTCGTTTATGAAAAACAACACGACGCGTATTCTTGCTCATTTCGCCAAATCGAGAACTCGAAATATTTTTCATTGACGTTTTCTGACAAGAGCTATACAAAATTCCGAAACCTCATACTCAACCAATACGGCGAGGAAATGACCGTTGGCGGCGTCAAGGAATTTTCGCTGGTTTCGTGGCCGAAAAACCAGATCCATGTCTACATCGACCAGGCCGAGCCCGAATTCGTGCGCAACTGGGCCGATGTCGAATTCCGCGCGATCATGTATACCGACCGCGCCTCGGCCATTACCGAAATTACACGGCCAAGATCGGGCTATTCGTTTGGTTGCGAGGACAATTTTGTGGTGCCGTGCAAACAATACGTCCTCAATCTTTCGCTCGACACCGAACAAACCATCGAAGGTTACCGGATTTTTAGTACCGACGCCAAATGTACCAACTGATGAAACGCCTGCTACTCCTCTTGCTTTTTTCAAGTGTCGGACATGCCCAGGCATCGTTCGAAGCGCTCGATTCGCTGTCGGTGGTTGTTTCGAAATGGCAGGCGATGACCGAAGGCACGACCTACAAAGATGCCAGCGGCCAACTGCAAACGCTAAGCTTCCCCGAGGAGAATTTCCAAATATGGTTTGCCGACCGAATGGCGTCTAAGGCGGTCTTCAAAAAAACCGGCGATACCGAAGTGCTGGCCTTGACCGAAAACATCGATCTTTCTAAGGCGACAGGTATCAGCGTAAGCGACAATTACTTTGGCGTGGCCTACATCCAGCTTGATTTTCCCGAGGGCCATTTGAAAACGCAGTTGTATGAAAATGGCGAACTCAAAGAAACCGTAGGCGTCAACCGGCTCGAGTTTTTTTGCCGATACGGCGCGCTCGACCCCAACAAAAAGTTCTATTTCGACCTGATGTTCGATATGGTCTATGCGTTGTGCAACATGATGAAGGTCGAAAAAGGCTTGACCAATGTCGATACCATCAGAACCGAGCTCACCGACTGGAACAAGCTCAGCGCGGCCGCCTTTCTCGCCAAGCATCCGAACTCGCTGATGGCAACGCAGGCCAAACTGAATCTAAAAGAAGCCGAAAAAAAAGACTGATCCCGCAGGTTTTTTAGCACTAATTTTCTGTATAAAAAGTTAAACTATTTTCGCCTACTTTTGCTAATAGCTAGCTTTAAGAGATGAACCGCACCTTAGTCATAGGCGATATTCACGGCGCATTGATTGCGCTCAAGCAGGTTTTGGAGCGCGCTCAAGTGAACCGCAGCGACCAACTTATCTTTTTGGGGGATTATGCCGATGGCTGGAGCCAAACCCCGCAATTGCTCGATTTTTTGATCGAGTTCCGCAAAACCCACGATTGTATTTTTATGCGCGGCAACCACGACGAATTGTTGTGGCAATGGCTGGGCGGCGCCAAAGACAACCTGCTGTGGAACAAACACGGCGGCAGCGTCACCATAGCCGCCTATGAAACCATCGACAGCGACATCCGCAAAAAGCACCGCGATTTTCTTGGGTCGCTACAGGACTACCATCTTGACGAAGACAACCGACTTTTTGTACACGCGGGCTTTACGAGCCTACACGGCGTCACGCTCGAACATTTTCCGCGCATGCTGTATTGGGACCGAACACTCTGGGAAACGGCACTTGCGCTCGACCCGACCATGAAGACCGACGATTTGGCCTATCCGCGACGCCTGTTGTTGTACAAAGAGATTTTCCTCGGACACACTCCCGTGACGCGTATCGGGCAAACCGTTCCCGTCAAAAGGGGCAATATTTGGAACGTAGACACCGGCGCCGCCTTTCACGGACCGCTCACCATTATGGACGTCGATTCTAAAAAATTCTGGCAAAGCGACCCGTTGCCGCAACTTTACCCCGAGGAAAATGGCCGGAATTTGTAAAAAACAGTACATTTGCCGCACTATTCAAAAACAAGTAACATGAAGAAAATCATTACACTGATCGCTTTGGCCGTTGCGCTGGGCGTAAATGCACAGGCCTACAAAGGCAAGGGCGACAAGAAATTTCAAGTAGGGGCCAACATCCAAAGTGGCGGTACGGGTATCCGTGTTTCTGCCGATTTCGGGTTGGGCGAGAACATCTCTTACGGATTCACCGCTACTTATTTGCTCGCCGCCGACGATTCGTACCGTTTGGAAAACAACTTTTTTGGTTTCCCGGTTACCGTTCCCGATGCGCCCGAGTTTCAGGACCGTTTCGATGCCAAGGCGCGTTTCAGCGCGAATTTGGGCAGCGTGATGGGCTTGCCGTCGGCTGTGGATGTTTATCCAGGTTTGCACGTCGGTTTGCGCAATTTTGGTACGCACTTGGGCGCGCGCTACTTCTTTAGCGACGGATTCGGTGTGTTTACAGAAGCCGAGCTTCCTATCGCCAAGTACGACAAGAATGTCGTGGGTGTAGAGGCCTACAACAACCAATTCGTTTTTAACATTGGTGCCTCGTTTGGTTTTTAACCGAAACGTTCCATAAAATAGAAAACCCGCTTTAAAAGCGGGTTTTTTTATGGGTTGGGCACCAAATTGATTGTCAGGTGCTCCGGAATCACGTGGCACTCGTCCCGATGTACGGGCAGCGGCTCGGATGTATACGTTTGATAACCCGTCTTTGAAACGGTTACAATATACAACCCGGGACGTTCCCATGCACCCGAAAAAGTGGGCGTGTCTGGAATGATGGGCTGCAAATCCTCGATGTAGTTCCCGTCACGCGCCGTGACCACGATCCCCGACGGTGTCGTGATGGCCTCTCCGTTTAGCGTAACCGTCACGTTGATTCCCGCCCGCGCCTCGGTCGTACAAGGATGATGGTGGCGGTGGTAATCGTCGTCTTCACAGGTATGTGCCATCAACAGTGGCGTCAAGGCAAAAAGCAGCAGTAATTTTCTCATGGTTGTTGTTTTTGGTTGTACTACTTGCAGATACAATTTACAAAAAAAGGTTGCAAAAAAAACCGGCTTTTTGACGGCCGGTTCTTCCTTTGAATAGTAAAGCAATTTTTTAAACTGCTTCTATGATGTGGACGTGTCCAAAAGGTTGCGTCTACAAATCAAATTTGATGCCCTGCGCGAGCGGCAGGTTGGTGGTGTAATTGATCGTATTGGTTTGTCTGCGCATGTAGATCTTCCAGGCATCCGACCCCGATTCACGGCCGCCACCGGTTTCTTTCTCGCCGCCGAAAGCACCGCCGATCTCGGCGCCCGAAGTACCGATGTTGACGTTGGCGATCCCGCAATCAGATCCCGCCACCGAAAGGAATTTTTCGGCCTCGCGCAAATTGTTCGTCATGATGGCAGACGAAAGCCCTTGCGCCACGCCATTCTGCAATTCGATCGCATTTTCTACATCGCCCGAATATTTAAGCAAATACAACACCGGTGCAAAAGTTTCGTGCTGGACGATCTTGAAATCGTTGCTTGCCTCGGCGATGGCCGGCTTGACATAACAGCCGCTTTCGTATCCCGCGCCAGACAAAACCTCGCCCTCGACGAGAATTTTTCCGCCTTCGGCCACCACTTGTTCAAGCGCCTTTTTGTACAAATCGACGGCATGCGTATCGATCAGCGGGCCCACGTGGTTGTTTTGGTCGAGCGGGTTGCCGATGCGCAACTGCCCATAAGCACCCACGATGGCATCTTTCACTTTGTCGTAAATGCTTTCGTGGATGATCAGTCGACGGGTAGACGTACAACGTTGTCCTGCCGTACCCACCGCGCCGAATACCGCACCAATGACGGTCATCTTGATGTCGGCGTCGGGTGTGACGATGATGGCGTTGTTGCCGCCCAATTCGAGCAACGATTTACCCAATCTGGCCGCCACGGCCTGCGCGACGATTTTGCCCATACGCGTCGATCCGGTCGCCGAAACAAGCGGAACCCTTGTATCGGCCGTCATGAGTTCACCGATTTTATAGTCGCCGTTCACAAGGCACGAAATGCCTTCGGGCAGGTTGTTTTCTTTGAGGACCTCGGCAATAATGTTCTGGCACGCGATGCCACACAAAGGCGTTTTCTCTGAAGGTTTCCAGATGCACACGTCGCCCGCGATCCAGGCCAGTGCCGTGTTCCAAGACCAAACCGCCACCGGGAAGTTGAACGCCGAAATGATCCCGACGATACCCAACGGATGGTATTGCTCATACATACGGTGCCCCGGACGCTCCGAGTGCATGGTAAGCCCGTGCAATTGGCGCGACAAACCCACCGCGAAATCGCAGATGTCGATCATTTCCTGCACCTCGCCATAGCCTTCCTGCAACGACTTGCCCATTTCGTACGAAACGAGTTTGCCGAGCGCTTCCTTGCGCTTGCGCAATTTTTCGCCAAACTGGCGTACGATTTCGCCGCGTTGCGGGGCTGGCATCAATCGAAAAGTTTTAAAAGCCTCGGTCGCGGCCTGCATGGCTTTTTCATAGTCGGCGGCGGTAGACATTTTTACCTTGCCGATGAGTTGGCCGTCTACGGGTGAATACGATTCGAGGATGTCGCCCGAAGCAAAGTTGTTTTGTCCGGTCGAGGTGCCTTCGTTGACGGCTTTGATGCCGAGTTGGGCCAGTGCTTCGGTCATGCCGAATTGTTGGGCTATTGTCATTATATTTTATTATTTATTGTTTATTCTTATTATTTATTCCACAAATGTACTCGATTATTGACAATTGACAATTAATCGTTCTAAGTTTCTCGGTTGCCTGAGGCCCCGACGCTTCGGGGACAGCGGCATCCTTTTGCGACTTGCTCAACCGTCGCAAAAGATTACCTCGCCAACTTACTATTTTAATTGGTGTTCGGTCGGTTCGCTATCGCTCGGGTGAGCGGAAAGCCCGACTGCGCCCGTGCATGTCTCAATTCCGACCATTTTGTTGCGCCGGCACGCCCAAGAAAATAAAAACTAATCGATAAACCGCGGATCGGTATCCATCACGGTACCGCAGTGGTCGCAGGTGCGCAAGGGCTTGCTGCCGTAAAAATGTTTGAAATGCGGCAAAAAGTCCTTCTCGATGTCGTTAAGTTCAAAATACACCTCGTGGAGTTTGTGGTTGCAGTTTTCGCAAAACCACAGCAACCCGTCGGTAAAGCCTTTGCCCGCCCGTTTGCGTTCGATGACCAAGCCGATTGAATTGGCCGAGCGCACCGGTGAATGTGGGGTTTTGGCCGGATGCAGGTACATGTCGCCGGGGCCGAGTTCCATTTCCTTGCGCCGGCCATCTTCTTGGATGATGACTTTAATGGTGCCCTCGAGCTGGTAGAACAATTCCTCAGTCTCGTTGTAATGGTAGTCTTTACGCGCGTTCGGGCCGGCCACGACCATGACGATATAGTCTTCGGATTCGGCGTACAGGTTCTTATTGCCCACAGGCGGTTTGAGCAAGTGGCGGTTTTCGTCTATCCAGCGGTTCAGGTTGAAAGGTTTCATGGTGAAAGTCGTAAAGTCTAAAGGTCATAAAGTCTAAAAAGCAGGTGCTTTAGTCAACGCTAAGATACAAAAAAAGACCGGCGAACCGATCTCATTTTGCACTGTCATCACGCCTTTACGACTTTATGACTTTATGACTTTACGACTTACTTCGACTCTTTGATCAAATAAATATACACCGGAAAGTGGTCGCTGTACCCTACTTCATTGGCCCCATGACGCAACGGATAGCCTTTGTATTGTCCGGTGGTCGTGATCAGGTACGGTTTGTTGTAGATGCCCGCCTTCCAATAACGGAACGACGAAAAATCCTTGCGCGCGAGCGGCTCGGTAAACATGATCTGGTCGAAAATGTCGCCGGCGTCGCGGTAAAACAGCGTGGCATTCCCTTCGCGTTGCATTTGCTCGAACGGGTTGTACACGTCGCGGGACTCCTTGAGCTGGTCGCGTTTGAGCTTGGCACCGATCTCGACCTTGACGCTTTTGTTGTACGGCCCGTCGTTCAAATCGCCCATGGTGATGACCTTGGCATCGGGGTTGATCTGGATCAGCGAGTCGATGATTTTGCGGTTGAGCCTCGCGGCCGCCTCACGAAACGGGCTGCTTTTCTTCTCGCCACCTGAGCGCGAAGGCCAGTGGTTGACGATCACGTGGATTTCTTCGCCATCGAGCATTCCAGTCACGAGCAACTGGTCGCGTGTGTAGACGCGCTTGTCTGCCGTTGGCGCAGCGGGTTTGTCATCGGCTTCGTCGTCTTTGTCTTCTTTTTCTTTCTCCTTTTCCTTATCGGTGGCGTTGCTGTAGATGTACAGCGGGATGTTTTTGTAGCTCGTAGGCTTGAAATATTTCTTTTGGTAGAGCAAAGCCACGTCGATACCGCGTTTGTCGGGCGAATCAAAATGTACGATGCCGTAATCCTTACGGATGATTTGCGGGTCTTTGACCAGGTCTTCGAGTACGCCGCGGTTTTCTATTTCCGCTCCGCCGATAAGCGTAGGCGAATTGTTCGGGTTTTCGCTCGTGCCGATTTCAGAAATGACACGCGCCATGTTCTTTATTTTTTGCTTGTACTTGGCGCCGGTCCAGTTTTGCGACCCTTTCGGCAACCATTCTTCGTCGTTGTTGGACTGGTTGATCGTATCAAACAAGTTCTCTAGATTGTAGAACGCAACGGTATGCACAATAAATTTTTTTTGCTGTGCAACAGACGCTTGAATTGCGAATAATACAATAAACACGGCAATAAATCTGCTAATCCTCATAAAAACACGTATATTAAATTACGGTGAACTTTGCTATAAATTTCGGGCCAAAGGTATGTAATGTTATTAAAAGATGTACATTTGCGGGCTGTTAAGTTTTTATTAAGACTTAAGATTCAAAATTTTAACTAATTTTTATTTATGAAAAAACTTGTTTTAAGTATTCTAATTGCGATGCAAGTTGTGGTTGGTTTCGCGCAATCGGGAACAGGCGTTACCGGAAAGGTCGTCGACTCCAAGACGCAAAAACCGATGCAAAATGTGGTCGCTACGATCCAGAATGCCAACCTGACGCAGGTTACCGATGTCACTGGTAAATTCACGTTCAACAACCTTGCCGCAGGAAGCCAGGTCATGGAAATCAAGACACAAGGTTACAAGGCGCAATTGCTTCAGGTAGAACTCACTGCCGGAAACATTCTCGATTTGGGCGTGGTGGTACTCGAAGAGGACATCACCGAGGAGCAACAGCTCGCGTTGATCACCATCACCGAAAACGACTTGGGTGACGACAACTCGGGATCGGAAAGTACCTCGGGCTTGCTCCAGGCCAGCCGCGATGCCTACCAACAGGCCGCCGCATTCAACTGGGGCCAAGCGCGTTTCAGGATCCGCGGACTCGACAACGAATACGGCACCACAATGATCAACGGCGTGGTGATGAACAAACTATACGACGGAAGACCGCAGTGGAGCAACTGGGGTGGTCTTAACGACGCCACGAGAAACCAGGAGTTTACCATGGGTTCTCATCCGTCAGACTATACCTTTGGCGGTATCCTCGGAACGCAGGAAATCAACACCCGCGCTTCTATTTATCGTCCGGGCTCGAGGATTTCATTCTCGGGAACCAACACCAACTACAGCTGGAGGATGATGGGAACCCACGCCTCTGGAATGAACACCAACGGTTGGGCGTTTGTGGTTTCGGCTTCGAGAAGATGGGCACAGGAAGGCTACTTTGACGGTACCGACTATGCCGCGAACTCTTTGTTCTTGAGCGTCGAGAAAAAATTCAACGACAAACACTCCTTGAACTTCACGTCGATTTACGCGCAAAACAGCCGCGGCAAGAACTCGCCGAACACGCAGGAAGTTACCGATTTGCTCGGACATAAATACAACTCGTACTGGGGTTGGCAAGGTGGCGAGAAACGCAACTCGCGTGACAAAGACGTCGAGGAGCCGATCAACATCTTGAGCCACTACTGGAAAATCTCTCCGCGCACGAACCTCAATACCAATGTGGCCTACCAAACCGGCCGCGTGGCCAACTCGCGTTTGGAGAATCCGATAGGTAACAATCCAGACCCTACCTATTACAGAAAATTACCAAGTTATTACTTGAACTATCATGCCACTTCGGGCCCGCTCGAAGGACAGTGGCAGCCGAACTATGTTGAGGCCAACAATAACCTGATCAAATTGTTTGCGAACCGCCAGATAGACTGGGGTTCGATGTATGTGGCCAACCAAAATACCGCCACGGGCGAAGCGGCCCACATGCTTACCGAGCAACGCAACGACGACGACCAGTTTACGGCCAACTCGATCTTGTCTTCGCAATTGGCCGACCACATCAGCTTGAACGCGGGGGCTACGTTCCGTAAACTCAAATCGCACAACTATGCAGTGGTAACCGATTTGTTGGGCGCAGACTATTACTTAAACGTCGATCCTTTCTTTGTGGGCGACGAAGCACAATTCGATTTGAACAACCCGAACGGGAAGGTTTACGAAGGCGGGAAAGCAGGTTACAACTACAACTTGTTCGCAACCACTTGGGATGCCTTTACACAGTTTAAGTTCAACTACCGCGTGTTTGATTTCTATTTGGCGCAAACATATTCAAGATCGGAGTACCAGAGAGAAGGTTTGTTCCGCAACGGACACTATCCGAACACTTCATTCGGCAAGGGCGCGAAAATCTCTTACGAGAACTTTGGATTCAAAGGTGGCTTGACCTACAAAATGTCGGGCAGAAGTTTCTTCGACTTGAACGCCGTATACATGACCAAGGCACCTAGCCTTAGAAACACCTTCGCCAACGCGCGTAACAACAACGCCTTTACACCAGGTGTAACCGACGAAACCGTAACGGCGGGTGATTTGAGCTACATCTTGCGTGCACCAAAACTCAAGGCGCGTTTGACCGCTTTCTACTCGAAGATCCAAAACACGGCTGAATTGCAGTTCTACTATGCCGAAAACATTTCGGACGAAACCGACAACGAAGACTCGTTCATCAGCGAATTGCTGACCGGTATCGACAAACAAAACATCGGAGTAGAATTGGGTATCGAATACCAGATTACGCCTACGATCGAAATCAACGCTGCCGCCAACTACGGACAATATACCTACACCAACAACCCGAACCTCAAGATCAACGACGACGCCTTGGCATTGAGCAACCGCGCGATTACCGATTTTGGCCCTGCCTATATCAAAGACTACCGTGTTTCTGGAACACCACAACAGGCTTACTCGTTGGGAATAGAATACAGAAGTCCTAAATTCTGGTGGGTAGGCGTCAACGGAAACTACCTCGCCGACAATTATTTGGACGTATCGAGCGTTTTGAGAACAGACAATTTCACGATCGGCCCGAACGGCGTATCGTTTGACGGTGCCTCGCCCGACAACGTGAGAAAAGCGTTGCAGCAGGAAAAATTCGACGATTTCTACCTTGTAAACCTTACCGGTGGTAAATCATGGAAAATCAAGAGCACTACCTTTGGTGTATTTGCAACGGTGAACAACGTGTTGGACCAAATATACAAGAGCGGCGGATTCGAACAATCGAGAAAAGCGACTTACCCCGATTATGTACAGGACACCGCCAGCGGCACCCGTGGTTTTGGTCCTAAATATTTCTACGGTTACGGACGGACTTATTTCGTAAACCTTTACGTTAACTTCTAAAAATTGCACGATGAAAAATAAATTTGTAAAACCAATTTTGTTTGTGGCGCTCGCTTTGGGCTTCGCAAGCTGCGTGGAAGATGATGATTTCGCGATCCCGCCAATCAACGAGGCGTTTTTCTCCGAGAATTTCAACACAGCCGTAGACAACACCGTCTTTGATTTTGAAGGTTGGACCAACTACCCAGAGGTGGGCACCGAACTTTGGACTGAAGAAATGTTCGACGGCGACGGAACCATCCAGTTTAACCCATACGGCAATGGCGAGTCTACGAATATTTCGTGGGCCATTTCGCCGCAGATTCCTGTTGCGCAATACAACAACATCAAGATGTCGTTTACCTCTGCCCAGAATTTTGTTTCCGATCCAGAAAACAACCGCGTCGAACTTTGGGTTTCTTCTGATTTCGATGGTACCAATTTCGAAGAAGCGACATGGACCCAATTCGACGCCAAATTCGCAACCAACGACGATGACGGTTATGACATGGTTCGTTCAGGAGAAATAGATTTGTCTTCGTTCGTCGGACAAAGCCACATCAGTGTCGGTTTCAAGGCAATCGGTTCAGGATCGAACACTGCGCTCGACGGTTTGTACCAGATTAATGATTTAAATGTTTACACTTCAAAATAAGCTTATGAAAGTTTTTAAAATAGTTCCCGTTGTCGCGTTGGTTGCTGCCTTTTCGGGCTGCGTTAACGATGACGTTTACAATACACCGGATTTGTCTGGTTATTGTACCACCATTCCGGTGACCGCCGCGGTTTCTGACATTTTTACATCGGCCTTGCCTGCCTGGCCAGACCTACCGGTTCAGTATACCGATGACAAAACCATCGAAGCTTATGTTACGTCGAGCGACGAAGGGGGCACCTTTTACAAATCGATTTCATTCGTCTCTGTAGACGGCGCGATGGGCTTCAGCATCCCGGTAGACAATTACAACCTGTACACGCAATACGAGCCGGGCAGAAAAGTATTCATCAAGCTCAAAGATCTTTACTTGATCAAAAACAACGGTTACCAGGCCGGCGGCTTGTACAACGGCAACACACCCGATGATCCGGACGACGATGCCGTAGGCCGTCTCTCGGGCGCGACGTATCAAAACGTGATTTTTCGTTCTTGCGACAAGGTTGACGAGGAAACCCTTGTAAACCATATGACGATTGCCGAAGCACTCGACGACGCCAATTTGAACAAGTTGATCGAATTCGAAAATGTACAACTTTCAAGCACCTCGGTGGGCAAGAAGTATTATGACCCGAGCGTGAACTCAATCGGTGGCGCAACCAACCACACGCTCAACGACGATTTGGGCGGCTCCGTCATTTTACGTATCAGCGAATTCGCCAATTTTGCAGGCGATGTCATCCCTAATGCATCGGGAACCATCAGAGGCGTTTTGACCAAGTTCGGCAGCACCTACCAATTCTTACCGCGTACGATCCACGACATCAAACTCGCTGGCGATCGCTTTATTCCCCATGCACCAATCGGAGGAACGGCTGTTACTTTCGACAGTACGCTCAACGAGCCTTTTACGAGCTATGCAACCAACTTTACCGAATTCCCTAAATACGTCAACGACCGTACAGAGGGCAACAGGTATTGGCAGGTAAAAGAGTTTTCGAGCAACAAGTATATCGAGATGACGTCATTTGGTTCCAACGGCAGCAGCATCAACGCCAAGGCCTACTTGTTTGTCCCTGTTAATTTTGATGCGGCCAGCACCATGACGTTTAAGTCGCAGTTCAGGTTCATGGCCGGCCAAACCTTAAAGGTTTACTATGTCACGGGCGATCAATACGCTGCGGGCGATCCGTTCGATGTAAGTACATTTGCCGATATCACGGCCAGCTTCAACATCCAGTATCCTGCTTCGGGAAGTCAAAATGATTTTCTGCAGAACGCGACGTTTAACATTCCGCCAAGCTTGACCGGTAATGGCTTCTTTGTATTCGAGCATGTCGGGACAACCACCATTACTACAACCGCACGTATCGACGACATCGTGATCAACTAAGTATTTTTGGTACCAATACAAAAGAGGCTTTAGGGCCTCTTTTTTTGTTTCTATGATTTCGGACATATGTACGCCTTTAGGGCTTTCCTAGCGCACGCATGCCCTTCCTTGTACGCCTTCTACCGAAAGAACGATTTGATTGGCGTATTCCTAAACCAATATTCAAACAAACTTGTTGTGAAAAATCTGTTGTAAAAAAATCACAACAGTTTTTTTACAACAGAAGTTCTGTCAAATTGGATACAGGAGCAAAAAGAACAACAATGGCATGCTTGGGAAAGGCAGACCTAATCTTTCGCGCCGCGGTTCGAACCCCAAGCACGGTGCAACGCCACAATCTGGGACAAATGACCCATTGCCTCTTGGTCAAATGCTTCGTTTCTTGCAAATAATCTATAAATTCTTACATAATGAAAAAAGTAACTTTAAGAACCATCGCACTTTCGGGGGTTTTGCTTTGCGGCAAATTCGCCGATGCCCAAATTCAAAAAGGAAACGACATCGATGGAGAAACCACCGGCGACCGCTCGGGATTTGCCGTAAGCATGCCCGACAGCAACACCATTGCCATCGGCGCGCCGCAGAACGATGCCAACGGCGGAAGCTCAGGCCAAGTCAGGATATACAACTGGTCTGGTTCGGCCTGGACACAAAAAGGATTGGACCTCGACGGCGATGCCGCGAACGATCTATTTGGTGGTACGATTTCGATGCCCGATGCCAATACGGTAGCCATTGGGGCGCCGCAAAACGACGGTACCGACCTCGATGCCGGACAAGTAAAGATATTTACATGGAACGGATCGGCGTGGCAACTCAAAGGAAGTGTATTACAAGGCGAGGCTTCTCCCGGGTTCTTCGGGTACCTGTTCGGCAGTTCGGTGAGCATGCCCGACGCCAATACAATCGGCGTGAGCAGCCCTTGGCATGATGCCAACGGCATTTTCTCGGGTCAGGTCGAGGTATTCGATTGGAACGGCAGCGATTGGGTGCAAAGGGGCACTTCCATCAACGGCGCTGTGGCGAGCTATTCGGGAAGCGCGATCAGCATGCCTTCTGCCAACGTGGTGGCCATCGCTTCGCAAGGCGGTACGACGGGCAATACGGGGCAGGTTAAGATCTATCAATGGGATGGCGCGTCATGGATCCAAAAGGGCAACAGCATTATCGGGGAAGCCAATGCCGATTATTCAGGCAGTTCGATCAGCATGCCCGACGACAACACCATCGCCATAGGTGCCGAAGACAACGACGGAAGCTTCCCGCAGGCGGGCCATGTTCGCATATTCCAATGGAACGGTTCGTCGTGGGTTCAAAAAGGTGCAGACATAGACGGCGAAGCACAAAACGACAAATCAGGAGACTCGGTAAGCATGCCCAATGCCAACACGGTAGCCATCGGTGCCATCGCCAACAACGGGCAAGCCGGCCACACCCGAATCTACGCTTGGAATGGCGCAAACTGGATGCAAGTGGGCGTCGATATAGACGGTGAGGCGCCTTTGGACCAGTCGGGACATTCGGTTTCGATGCCCAACCCGGGTACCGTTGCCATCGGGGCCATTCAAAACGATGGCAACGGAAACGAAGCAGGACACGTCAGGATCTACGACCTATCGCATCTGTTGGGCGTCGAGGTCAACCGATTCGAAAACCCTTTCAGTGTGTATCCGAACCCTACAAAAGACAAATTTATCCTCGCGGGCATTCCCGATGCCGAAGGGGTTTCTTTGGTGCTGCGCAACATCCATGGACAAGAAATATGGAAGAAAAGCAATGTTTCGACCGATAAACCAGAACTGGAAATCAAAGGCGGATCGGGTATCTATTTTCTCGAAATCACAGCGCAAGACAAAAAATCGGTCGTCAAGATCGTCAAAGAATAATCTTTCGAATCTGTTGGACAAAGGGTCGAAGAATAGTCGCGTATAAAGCTTCTAGCAAAATGCTTTCTCGTTTACAAGAATGACCGATTAACACTATTGCCGAAAGCCAGTACCATGACACCACCGGTGTACAATAAAAAAGCCCCCGTTGTATCGGGGGCTTTTGGTATATAATGTAGTTACATTATTTCACAATAAGGAACTCGCTACGTCTGTTCTGTGCGTGCTGCTCCTCGGTGCACGATTCGCCGCAGTCCACCTTCGGCTCGGCCTCGCCGAAGCCCTTGCCGGTGATGCGATTCTT
>NZ_FMVF01000003.1:177257-392698 GCF_900101895.1 Flavobacterium caeni | reverse complement strand
CCAATAGCTGGCCATTAGTAAATCCGAGCGTTGCCAGGGATTTACTTTGCCCTCGTTTCCCCAACTCAGGATCACAGTAATCCTGCCCAATCGCACGACTTCTCAACCCAAATCGTCCACGACGGTAACGTCGCCGGTAATTTGCGCTACATTCATTTTCCCGTGCGAAGATCCCAGTCATTGGATTTGTCACTTTACTTCGTTAACCCAAACCCAAACTGTGACATTTTGGTAAAAAATATCAAAATGTCACAACAAATCTTGTGACATAATGACATTTTATATCAAAATGTAACAAAAAGGTCCAAGACTAAAAATCGCAAGTTGTTTGCACAATGGGATCTGTCGCGCTGTTTGCGTGAGGGATAGTAGTGGAAATCCTTTAACACAACCCTCTTTTTGGGTTGTGTTAAAGATTGGAACGGATAGCCCGACGGCGCCCGACGAATGTGGTTTGTTGTTGCCTGGTTCTGCGCCGGCACGCCCAAGAAAAAAAGGGAATTTTAGACGACTGATGCATCGCGCTGAAAATCTCGAAAACAAAAAAACGCTCAAGCGAGCTTGGCGTTTTTTTTTATTTCTTGATTTATTCGTGAACGCAGAAGGATTCGAACCTTCGACCGCCTGCTTAGAAGGCAGGTGCTCTATCCAGCTGAGCTATGCGTCCGTAAAGGCGTGCAAATATAACGCTATAATTTGAATTGGCAAGATGAAAAATCATCTTTTTTGACGATGACTATTGCCATGTTTCATGCCGTGGCGCTTTTTGTTTTAAAGTCAGCCAGTTGTGTTTAACAGAATTGGAATATAACCGTTGATAGCGCCGCCAATGGAATTTTGCGTATCTTGGCCAAAAAGCGCTTATGAAGTTTGCGGTTATCGTTTCGTTTCTTTCGTTGTCGGTTTGCGCCCAAACCGTCGATTTCGACACCAACGACATCGACGGGCTTGAAGTGGCCGACACCACCTTTGTCAACCTGCGCGACTACAGCAACGACTTTGTGTACGACATGCGCTATGCCACCGACAACAATTTCCTAAAGGCCAAGGTTTACGATTGCGGCGAATGTTTGCTGCGTTTCAAGACGGTCAAGGCGCTGGTCAAGGCCAACCAGAAATTCCTCAAGAAAGGCTACCGTATCAAGCTGTTCGATTGCTACCGCCCGCTCGATATCCAAAAGAAAATGTGGGCCATCGTGCCCAACCCAACCTATGTGGCCGATCCGAGGAAAGGTTCGATACACAACCGCGGCGGCGCCGTAGATTTGACTTTGGTGGATGAAAATGGCGTCGAGCTCGACATGGGTACCGGTTTCGATCATTTTGGGCCCGAGGCCGCGCATGATTACGAGAATTTATCCAGCGAGGTCAAGCAAAACCGAAAACTGTTGCGCAACACCATGACGGGTTTGGGGTTTCGGATATTCGAAAGCGAGTGGTGGCATTACAACCTCAAGAGGTCGGCCAAGAATTTCGAGGTGTCGAACGTCAAATGGCCTTGCGACTGATTACTTGCTCGCGTTGATGCAGTGGTAATAATCGACAAAATAGCTCGCCGGCTGGTACAACTGGTTGTCTATCTCCGCCTTGAATGCCGGACGCATGATGTAGTCGGTGGCTTCGGTCGCAAACTTGATGCGCAGGAGCGAGATGGGCGACGTTTTTAAGAAGTCTGCATCGTCTTTCTTGAACAGGAAATGGCCCGTGAGGATGCGGTTGTTGAACCCGTTGTCGTCGCGCACCATCGATCCGCAGCTTTCCTTGGGCAGGTGCAACAGCGTGACGATTTTGCCGTTTTCGAGCTGCAGGTACAACTTAGAACCCGCATCAAAACAACGCGCCTTGATGAACTCCTGGCTTTTTTCGAGCAATTGTAAATTGAGTGTCGGCAGCCCGTCGGTCACGGCAATCGAAGCGAACATATACGACGCATGGCCCGCAAAGTTCTTCTCGTACAAAAGTACTTCCTTGGTGGCCTTGTACGTACCCGTTGAATCGGTCACGTTGACGCTAAAATCACAGGGTTTTTGGGCAAAAGCAAGACCGCAGTAAAACAGCGCGGCAACGGCAAGAAATCTCATCGGTTAAATTTTGGCGCAAATTAAGACTATTTTGCGGTTATTCAAATCGGTCGTAAAAAAACAATAATCGGTGCCGCCGTCCTTGATTTTGTGTTTTTTTCGGATGTTTTCGACCGTTTCGGGAAAGTTGCGCACGGTGATGTTGGCTTTCTTTGCTTCGAGGTGCTGCTTCATTTCTTTTTTGCCGTAGTCGATCACTTGCTTGACTTCGAACGACCGTCCCGGGAAACCGATACGTTGGTCTGAGGTGTACAAATGCGAATGTGGATGCAGTTTCTCGAGCCCCAATTGCGCCGATACCTGATCGAATCCGCCCGATTTCAAGACTGCGGCATTGGGTTCGTAAAGGTACTTTTGCACCGACCCATAACTCGGCGTGACGGCTTGGCCCCATTCAAAACCAAAACGTTCGGCACCGTCCTTGACCAGATTGACGGTTTCTATGCCGATGGGCCCGTCGTAGCCTTTTTCGAGCAGCCAAAGCAATTCCTTGACTTCGCCCTCGAGGGCCACCACATGGATCCCGCGAACGTTCTTGAGTTCGCGAAGCCCGGCCGAAAGATCGAGTAGGGGCGCGGTCTTGATAAGGATGTTGGGCGCATAGGCGAAATAAAAGTCGAGCAAATCGGGTACATTGGGCAAACAATCGGCGAGCATAAAAACCTTTCCCTTGGATTCGCTGCGGCGCGAAGGATCGATGTAGAGCCAGTCGAACGGACGACCGAGTACTTTGAGGATTTGCGCGCTGTCGCCACAAATACAATCGATGTTGGCCACGCCAAGCCGCCCGAGGTTTTGTTTGACGATGTCCGAAAGTTCGGTATTCATTTCGCAATGCACGACCTTGTCGATACGTTTTGCGAAATAAAAATCGTCTACGCCAAAGCCGCCCGTCATGTCGATCAGGCTTTGCCCTGTTACCAATCCCGATTTATAGCGCGCGGTTTTTTCGGACGACGTTTGTTCGACCGAAATCTTCGACGGATACACGATGCCGGGCGTAGCAAACCACGTCGGCAGCTTGTCCTTGGCCTTGGTCTTGGCCGCTATTTGGTTCAGGATCGATGTCCAATCGACTTCAGGGAACGGGTTCTTGCGCAGCGCAAGGGCGGTGAGGTTGGCGCCAACGTGCGCGTCGATGAATTGCTGGACTTTGGGATCGAGCAGCGTCATCAAATGTCTTTGGTCAGCAACCTGACGACCGGATTATCTGGGAAAAACTCCTTCGCGATCACCTTGAGTATCGTATACATCGGTACGGCCGCGATCATGCCGATCACGCCAAATAAGGAGCCTGCGGCCAGGATCACCAAAAAGATTTCGAGCGGATGCGATTTGACGCTGTTCGAAAAAATAAGCGGCGACGAAACGTTGTTGTCGATCACCTGTACGATCCAAAACCCGATCATCACATAAATGGTCGTCGGCAAAATCTCGGTCTGGAAATCGCCACCGATGTTGCTGATCATCGTCAGTAGGGCCGCAAGCACCGAGCCGATGAGCGGCCCGATATACGGAATGATGTTGAGTACGGCGCACAAAAATGCAATCACGAGCGCGTTCTCTACGCCAAAAATAAGCAGTACGATCAAGTACAGAATGAAGATAATCAACAGTTGCAGCGCCAATCCCACAAAGTAACGTGTGAGCAAATGGTTGATTTTGTCGAGCGAATTGAGGATTTGCTCTTCGTGCGAATCGGGAATGAGCCTGCGCGCGCCACGTACGAACAGCGCGCGGTCTTTCAAAAAGAAAAACGTGATGAACAGCACCGAGGCCAGCCCCACGCCAAAACTGCCGATTGTACCCAGCAATCCGTTGAGGAAATTCGGGATGAACGACAAATTGAGCTTCGACCCGATGTTGGCTTCCTTGAGCAAATTCTCTGAATCGATGTTGTGGCTTTCGAGAAACACGCCGATTTGCCCTATGAGTTCGGTGAGGTTTTTTTCGATTTCGGCCGTTTGCAGCAGCGACAAATTCTGGCCCTGCGACGATACCAGCGGAATGAACATCATGACGAATCCGGCCAGGATCAGGACAAAGACCAATACGGTGGCGATGGTCGCAAAAATGTTGTTGAATTTGAGTTTGCGCTGGAAAAAATTCAGCATCGGCAGCCCGATGAGCGTGGTGATCAGCGCGACAATCAGGTAAACCAGTACCGCCTGGATTTGAAACAACAGGTAGCCCGCAAGGCAAACGCCGGCAATCACGGCCACGGCTTTGACAATCCCTGAGGCGATCGTTTGAGAGGTCATCGGGTTCATTTTACCGTGAAGATACTAAAACTTTTCAGTTGGCAAAAATATAGGCGATGATGTTGGCGCCCATCTTGAGCGCTTTTTGCCGTACCTCGGCGGGGTCGTTGTTCACCTCGGGATCTTCCCATCCGTCGCCCAGGTCGGTTTCGTAGGTGTACAGCAATACCAATCGCCCTTCGACAAAAATCCCGAACGCTTGCGGCCGTTTGCCGTCGTGTTCGTGTATTTTGGGCAGCCCTGCGGGAAACGGATTGGGCTTTTGGAAAATCGCATGCGTCGAAGGCAGCTCGACCAGGTCGTTGCCCGGGAAAATCTTCTTGATTTCCTTGCGGATGTACTGGTCCATGCCGTAGTTGTCGTCGATGTGCAAAAAGCCGCCCGCGGCAAGGTATTGTCGCAAATTCACCACATCGGCATCGCTGAACACCACGTTGCCGTGACCGGTCATGTGTACATAGGGGTACGACAGCAAATCGGGGCTCGACGGCTCGACCGTGGCGGGTTTGGCCTTGATGCGCGTCTGGATGTTCTGGTTGCAGAATTTGATCAGATTCGGCAGCGAAGTAGGGTTGGCGTACCAGTCGCCGCCGCCGTGGTATTTGAGCAGGGCGATTTCCTGGGCTTGTGCGTTGAAAGCGATCAGTAATAAAAGCAACAATCTTTTCATAGTCATTCGTTGGTAAAAGCAACACTGTGGCACGCAACCACCGCAGCGGTTTCGGTACGCAAACGCGTGTTGCCCAAAGATACAGGAACAAATTTATTTTCGAGCGCCGTTTGGATTTCCTTGGTCGAAAAATCGCCTTCGGGGCCAATCAATATTGTGACATCGGTGCGGGTTTGCAGTTGCGATTTGAGCGATTTTTTGTCGGTTTCCTCGCAATGGGCGATGAACAATTGGCCGTCGCGATTTTGTTTGACGAATTCCTTGAACGATACCGGCTCGTGTAGTTTCGGCAGGTAGCAATGCAGCGATTGCTTCATGGCCGATTGCAGGATTTTCTCCATCCGGTCAAGCTTGAGCTGGGTGCGTTCGGAATGGTCGCAAATGATGGGTGTGATTGCTGTAATGCCGATTTCGGTCGCCTTTTCTAAAAACCACTCGTAACGGTCGTTCATTTTGGTAGGCGTCACGGCCAGATGCAGTTGATACGGCAGTGGTTCTTGCCGCTGGAACGACACGATGGCAACCGTACATTTTGAATCTGAAGCAAGGGTAATTTCGGTTTTGAACAAATAACCCAATCCATTGGTGACAAACAAGTTATCGCCGTTTTTTTTTCGCAACACTTTAACGATGTGTTTGCTTTCTTCGCGGTCAAAGACAAACGATTTCGATTCGGTCGAAAGGTTGGGGTTGTAGAACAGTTGCATCAGAACGCGATCCGTGCCTTGGCCGCCACGTTTGCGGTTTCAAAATGGTGTGACAGGAATTTCTGGTAGCCCACGATGCCGATCATTGCGGCATTGTCGGTCGTGTATTCGAATTTGGGGATGAACGTCTTCCAGCCGTACAACGCTTCGGCATCCTTCATGGCCTGCCGGATACCAGAGTTGGCCGATACGCCGCCGCCGATGGCCACCTGCTTGATGCCGGTTTGGTCTGCGGCCTGTTTGATCTTGTCCATCAAAATCCCGATGATCGTGTGTTGGATCGACGCGCAAATGTCGTCGCGGTTTTCTTCGATAAAATTGGGATTCTCGGCCACATTCTTTTGGATAAAATACAGGATCGCCGTCTTGAGGCCCGAAAAACTAAAATCGAGTCCGGGCACTTTGGGCTTGGTAAAAGCAAATGCTTTGGGGTTGCCGAGCTGCGCGTATTTGTCGACCAGCGGCCCGCCCGGATAGGGCAAACCTAGTATCTTGGCCGATTTGTCGAATGCTTCTCCCACGGCGTCGTCGGTGGTTTCGCCGATGATTTCCATGTCAAAAAAACCGTTGACCTTGACAATTTGTGTATGTCCGCCCGAAATCGTGAGCGCCAAAAACGGGAATTCTGGTTTGTCGAAACCGTCCTCGTCGATGAAATGCGCCAACACGTGCGCCTGCATGTGGTTGACGGCAATCAGCGGAACGTCGAGCGCCATCGACAACGACTTGGCAAACGAGGTGCCCACGAGCAACGATCCCATCAATCCCGGGCCTTGCGTAAAAGCCACGGCCGACAAATCGGCTTTGGCCACGCCCGCCTTTTTGAGCGCCGCATCGATCACGGGCACAATGTTTTGCTGGTGCGCACGCGAAGCCAGCTCGGGTACCACGCCGCCATATTGGTTGTGGATCGCCTGGTTGGCCACAACATTCGACAGCACTTTGTCGTTTTGTAGGACGGCCGCCGCGGTATCATCGCACGAACTTTCGATAGCCAATATAAAAACAGGACTTTTTTGCATAAAAATGCACGGAATTTTGGATTATATTTGACGAGCCTCAGGAAGGCCCACAAAATTAAGCAATTTTAGCCAGCTGCGCGCGCCAACGCAATTATTTTTGGAACCGAACGAAACCACAGCCCCGCCAAAAAAGAAGCCGTCCCGCGGCCGAAAAATCAGGAATGTCCTGTTGTGGCTGCTGCTTTTTTTGATTTTGTTGCTGCTGGGTGTGGGCATCGCGCTCAGTTTGCCCTCGGTACAAACGCGCATCGCGACCTATGCGACCGACCGGCTTAACGAAGATTTCAAGACCGATATCCGTGTAGACCAAGTGGCCGTGACCATCTTTGGCGGGGTCAAGCTCAAAGGCGTCATGATACGTGACCACCACAAGGATACGCTTATTTTTGCCGACCGTATCAAGACCAACATCCTCGATCTCAAGCAAATGATCGACGGCGATTTGCTGTTCGGCACCATCCGTATGGACGGGCTGGTTTTCAACCTCAAGCAGTACAAAGGCGAGGAGGACACCAACCTCGATCGGTTTGTCGCGTTGTTCGATTCCGATGAACCGTCGTCGGGCAAAAAGTTTTTGATGAAAGCCGAGAAGGCCTATTTTACGCGTTCGCGCTTTATCATGCTCGACGAGAACCGCCCGAATCCGGTAGATCTTGATTTGCGGTACATCAATTCAGAAATCGCCAACTTCCAGATCCTTGGGCCCAACGTAAACATGGACATCAAGAAGATGGCCGCGCTCGACCACCGCGGGTTGTACGTGACCGATCTCAAGGCCAAGTTTGCCTACACCAAGCGCAACATCAGGCTCGAGAACCTCGATTTGCTCACCAAGGAATCGTTTGTCAAGGGGCAGGTGATCCTGAATTACAACCGCAAGGATTTCGCCGACTTCAACAACAAGGTGAAATTCGACATCCGTGTAGACGATGCGCTGCTGTCGAGCAACGACATCCGGCATTTTTACAAGGAATTGGGCAAGGACAAAAAATTCAAGCTGCGGTCGACCGTGACCGGAACGCTCAACGATTTGACGGCCACCAAGCTCAGGCTCGAAGACGACAAAGGGTCGCAAATCGTGGGCAACGTCAACTTCAAGAACTTGTTCGGCAAGGAAGACCAGGACCAGTTTTTTTACATGAACGGCGATTTTTCGCGCGTGTCGTCGAACTACGCCGATTTGACGTCGCTGTTGCCCAATGTGCTTGGCAAGAAACTGCCATCGTCGCTTTCCAAACTGGGCAATTTCAACCTTTCGGGGCGTGCCGAGATCACGGCCAAGACCATCGACACCGACTTCTTTTTGCGTACGGCGCTCGGTAACGTCAAGAGCGAGCTCACGATGACCGACATCGACAACATCGACAATGCGACCTATGTGGGTACGATCGTCATGGATAATTTCGACCTTGGCAATTTCCTCGAGCGTACCGATGTGGGCCGCGTGTCGCTCAACGTAGACGTAGACGGCAAGGGTTTTACCGAGCAATACCTCGATACGCGTTTCTCGGGCGACATCCACAAAATCCACTACCGCAATTACACCTACAGCCGTATCGTCGTAGACGGCAGCTTCAAGAAGCCGTTCTTCAAGGGCGAGGTGTATGTCAACGATCCGAACCTGTTCATGGATTTCGAGGGGCAGGTGAATTTCAGCAAAAAAGAATACGCCTACGACTTCCATACCAAGGTCGATTATGCCGATTTGAGCAAGCTGAAGTTCGTCAAGGATTCGGTATCGATTTTTAAAGGCGACGTGCAAATGAAGATCTCGGGCAATTCGCTCGACAATTTGCAGGGCGATGTGTTCATCAACGAAACGTCGTACCAGAATTCGAAAGACACCTATTATTTTGACGACTTTACGGTGCGTTCTTCGTTCGACGAAGGCCGTGTGCGCACCATTTCGATCAATTCGCCCGATATCATCGACGGCAAGATCGTGGGCAAGTTCGAGTTCGGTCAGTTGCAAAAAATGGTCGAGAATTCATTGGGCAGCCTGTATGCCAACTATTCGCCGAACAAGGTCAAGAAAGGGCAGTTCCTCAAATTCGATTTCAAGATTTACAACAAGATCGTCGAGATTTTTTATCCTGGCATCAACATCGGCAACAACACCAGTTTCAGGGGCAGCATCAACGCCGACAACAACGATTTCAAGCTCAATTTCCGCTCACCCAAGATCACGGCGTTCGAGAATGTGTTCGACAGTATCCGCATCGATCTGGACAACAAGAACCCGTTGTACAATGCCTATATCTCGCTCGACAGCATCAAGACCAAGCAGTACAAGATATCCGATTTTAGCCTCGTCAACGTCACAACCAAGGACACATTGTTCCTGCGTACGGAGTTCAAGGGCGGCGACAAGGCCGAGGATTTCTACAACCTGAACCTGTACCATACGATCGACAAGAGCAAACAGAGTGTCGTCGGGATCCAAAAATCGGAACTGCAATTCAAACAAAACCTGTGGTTCTTGAACGAACAAGACGCCGATGACAACAAAGTGGTGTTCGACAAATCGCTTCAGAATTTTGCGATCGACAATGTGGTATTGTCGCACGAGGGCCAGAAAATTGAACTCTCGGGCTTGCTCCAAAGCAAAAACAAAAAAGACCTCACGCTGCGGTTTACCGATGTCGAGCTCGACAAGCTGATGCCGTCGCTGGGCAAGTTTACGATGGCCGGGCACATGGACGGCGTGATCAATTTCAAGGAAAACAACGCGGTGTACCAGCCCACGGCCAAGGTCACCATCGAAAACCTGTATTTGAACGGCGTCGCATTGGGCGTCATGGATCTTACGATTGCGGGCGACGAAAAGCTGCGCAAGTTTTACGTAGATTCGAGTATCGAGAACCAAAACGTCGAATCGTTTACGGCCCAGGGCGAGGTCGAGATCGCCGACCAAAAGACCAACCTGGATTTGGATCTTAATTTCGAGGATTTCAACCTGGGCGTGCTCGGGTCGATTGGTGCCGGGGTTTTGTCGGACATCCGCGGGTTTGCGTCGGGACGCGCCAACATTGGTGGCAGCGCAAACGACTTGGCGGTGAACGGCCGCTTGTTCGTGCGCGACGCGGGCATGGGCATTCCGTACCTGAACACCGATTACGCGATCGAGCAGGGCGCGGTGGTCGATGTGACCGAGCGCCGCTTTTTGTTCCGCAACATCGAAATCGAAGACACCAAGTACAAGACCAAGGGCAATTTGTACGGGCACATCGAACACAATAATTTTGGCGATTGGAAGCTCGATTTGAACATCGACACCGATCGTTTGCTCGCGCTTGATACCGAAGACAGCGAGGACGCAGCCTATTTCGGGACGGCGTTCATGAATGGCACGGCATTGGTCAAAGGCCCTGTGGATGCGTTGTTCATTAAGGTGGTGGCCGAGTCCGAAAAAGGCACGCACATCAAGATCCCGATCAACGACGCCGAAGGAACGGCCGAAAGCAACTACATCCATTTCATCACCGCGCAGGAGAAATACAACCTCAAAAAAGGCATCGTGCAAAAACGCGACTACAACGGGCTAGAGCTCGAATTTGATTTCGACATCACGCCCGACGCCGATATCGAGGTGATCCTCGACCGCAATTCGGGGCACGGTATGAAGGGCAAGGGATTCGGGTCGTTGTTGTTCAAGATCAATACATTGGGCGACTTTAACATGTGGGGCGATTTCCAGGCCTACGAAGGAACGTACAATTTTAGGTATGGCGGGCTCATCAACAAAAAATTTGACGTCAAGAAAGGCGGCTCGATCACTTGGGAAGGCGATCCGATGCGCGCCGTGCTGAACCTCGAAGCGGTTTACCGCACCACGGCCAATCCGGCGGTATTGCTCGAGAATCCATCGTTCAACAGAAAAGTGCCTACCGAAGTGGTCATCGGTCTCAAAGGCAACCTGAGCAGTCCAGAGCCCAATTTCGACATCAATTTCCCGACAGTTTCCTCGGTGCTCAAATCTGAAATACAGACCAAGCTCGACGACAAGGACATCCGCCAGAAGCAGGCGCTGGTGCTGCTTTCTACGGGTGGATTCCTGAGCCCCGAAGGCGTCAACCAGTCGTCGATCACCAACAACCTGTACGAGAAGTTCAGCGACATTTTTGGCGATGTGTTCAGCGACCAGGACGACAAGATCAAGATTGGCGTAGACGTGGTGGCCGCCGACCGTACCCCGGGCGCCGAAGCCGACGGCAGGGTAGGTGTGACCGTATCAACCAAGGTGTCCGAGCGCATCACGATCAACGGCAAACTGGGCGTTCCCGTGGGCGGGATCAACGAATCGGCGGTGGTGGGCGACGTAGAGATCCAGTACCGGGTCAACGAAGACGGGACAATGAACCTGCGCGTGTTCAACCGCGAGAACGACATCAACTACATCGGCGAGGGCATCGGCTATACGCAGGGCATCGGTATCAATTACGAGGTAGACTTCAACACGTTCTCGCAGCTCATCAGCAAGTTGTTCAAGGGCCAGAAGATCGAAATCGAAAGCAAGCCTACGCTGCTTGTACCCGATTCCGAAATCCCTAATTACATCGACTTCCAGACCGAAACGCCTAAGGAAAAAGAGGAGCAAAAGGGCGACCTTAAGAAAGACGAGGAAGCCGTGCCCGAAGAAGATTGATTACCGCGAAGAAATTTACCCCAAGAATTTTACCGCAAAGAAAGCAAAGGTTTCGCAAAGAGCGCAAAGCTTGTCAGCGCTGCGAAAAACTCCGCATTCTCTGCGATAAATCAACCGCGAAAGAAAGAAGATCAAGCAAATATCGTAGATTTAACCACAAAGCACACAGAGGTTTCGCAAAGTGCGCTAAGTTAAAATCTTTGTATGCGTTGCGGAAACATTTGGTACACTGGGTTTCAAATAACCGTAAAGAAGAAGAGGAAGGCAAAGATCATCAAGTTATCCTTTGCGAAAACGCAGCGCACTTTGCGGTAAAAAAATCAACCGCAAAACAAATAACCTCACGCAAATGTCCAGTCAAAACCTTTGCAAACTTTGCGAAAAACACTGCGGACTTTGCGGTTAAAAATCAACAGCAAAACAAATAAGCTCGCGCAAATGGCTAGTCAAAACCGTTGCGTACTTGCGAAAAACGCAGCGCACTTTGCGGTTAAAATGGTCGCCGTTGCGCTAAAAGTTACCAAATAAATACAAGAAAAAAACAAACTTTTCAACGAAAACGATTGAATTTGTCTTATTTTGCCAAACTATTAAAAACCATACGCTTTAAATCGACGGTGTTTGCTAAATTTACATTTTTAATTGTAAATAAATGTCAAAAACGATAAAAAAGATTGGTGTGCTGACCTCGGGTGGAGACTCGCCGGGAATGAACGCCGCCATCCGCTCGGTCGTTAGGACGTGTGCGTACCACAACCTCGAATGTATCGGTATTTACCGCGGTTACCAAGGTATGATCGAAGGCGATTTCAAGGAGATGGGACCACGCAGCGTCAACAACATCGTCAACAAGGGCGGAACGATCCTCAAAAGCGCCCGTTCCAAAGATTTCATGACACCCGAAGGCCGTAAGAAAGCCCACGACCACTTGGTCAAGGCAGGCGTAGAGGCGCTGGTGGTCATTGGCGGCGACGGAACTTTTACCGGTGCCGAAGTCTTCAACAAAGACTACGGATTCCCTGTCATGGGCATCCCGGGCACCATCGACAACGATATTTTCGGGACGAGCCACACGCTTGGCTACGATACCGCACTCAACACCGTGGTAGACGTGATCGACAAGATCCGCGACACCGCTTCTTCGCACAACCGACTGTTTTTTGTAGAGGTGATGGGTCGCGACGCCGGACACATCGCGCTCAACGCGGGCATTGGTGCAGGCGCCGAGGAAATCCTGATCCCCGAAGAAGATTTGGGCTTGGAGCGTTTGCTCGACTCGCTCAAAAAATCGAAGGCCTCGGGCAAATCATCGAGCATTGTGGTGATCGCCGAGGGCGACAAGATCGGCAAGAACGTATTCGAACTCAAGGATTATGTAGAAACCCACATGCCCGAGTACGACGTTCGCGTTTCGGTGCTGGGCCATATGCAACGCGGCGGCGCGCCTTCGTGCTTTGACCGTGTGCTGGCCAGCCGTTTGGGCGTCAAGGCGGTAGAATCGATCCTCGAAGGCAAATCGAACTACATGGTCGGGATTCTGGGCGACAAGATCACGCTCACGCCGCTGGAACAAGCCATCAAAGGTCATTCTGAGATCGACCGGGAATTGCTGCGCGTTTCGGACATCATGACCACGTAATATTATTTATTGTTATTATTTATTTTTTATCTGCGGACGACCAATAAACAATAACAATAAAAAATAAACAATAAAATATTAACTCGAAATAGGACCATGATCGTGAGGCATTTCATCTCCCATTTCATTTTCCAAAAACAAAAACAATGTCAAAAGTAAAATTAGGAATCAACGGTTTCGGTAGAATCGGACGCATCGTGTTTCGCGAAACCTTTAACAGGGACAACGTAGAAGTAGTCGCCATCAACGACTTGCTCGACGTAGAACACCTCGCATACCTCTTGAAATACGACTCGGTTCACGGTCGTTTCAACGGGACGGTAGAAGTCAAAGAAGGCAAATTGTATGTCAACAACCGCCACATCCGCACCACAGCCGAAAAAGACCCGGCCACGCTCAAATGGGACGAAGTAGGGGTAGACGTCGTAGCCGAATGTACAGGCATCTTCACCACACTCGAAACCGCCAATGCACACCTTAAAGGCGGCGCGAAAAAAGTCATCATTTCGGCGCCATCGGCCGATGCACCTATGTTTGTCATGGGCGTCAACCACACCGAGGTCAAGCCAACCGACACCGTCATTTCGAACGCGTCTTGTACAACCAACTGCTTGGCCCCGCTGGCCAAAGTCATCCACGACAATTTTGGTATCGTAGAAGGACTCATGACCACCGTTCACGCCACCACCTCTACGCAAATGACCGCCGACGGCCCGTCGCGCAAAGACTGGCGTGGCGGACGCGCAGCCAGCGTGAACATCATCCCGTCGTCTACCGGTGCGGCCAAAGCCGTAGGAAAAGTAATCCCGTCGTTGAACGGAAAACTCACAGGAATGTCGTTTCGCGTACCAACCGTAGACGTTTCTGTGGTCGATTTGACCGTCAAATTGCAAAAAGAAACCACTTACGAAGAAATCATGGCGGTCTTGAAAAAAGCTTCAGAGACCGACTACAAAAACATCCTCGGATTTACCGAAGACGACGTGGTTTCGCAAGATTTCGTAGGCGATGTACGCACGTCTGTCGTAGACGCCAAGGCTGGAATCGGGCTCAATTCGACGTTTTTCAAGCTCGTTTCTTGGTACGACAACGAGTACGGCTATTCAAGCAAATTGATCGATTTGGCCGTGCATACCGCAGGTTTAAAGTAATATCGTTAAAAATCCCGTCAGGCATTTGGCGGGATTTTTATTTTTTATATTTGACGGCACCTGGTTTTTTCGGGTGTTTTGTTAGGAGCAATTTCCCGCTGTCCGCTATATCTTTTTCGCGCTAAAGAAGCGCAAAAAAGGATGCCGCTTCCATCGGGGCTAGGGCATCCGGTAACCCCAACGTATCCGGCAAACTAATTCAACCAAACTCAAACCAAATGAAATTACTCGTAGACAGCGGATCCACCAAGGCAGACTGGATTTCGATCGACGACAACGGCAAAGTGCTGTTCACCACCCAATCGCTCGGGCTCAACCCCGAAGTGTTGGGCAAAGACGAGGTCGTCACGCGCCTCAACGACAAATTCGACATCTCGCACAACAAAAAAAGCGTCACGCACCTGTATTTTTACGGCGCGGGCTGCGGCACCGAACGCATGCGCAACTTTTTGAGCAGCATCTTCCAGGAATACTTCCCGAATGCGGTCATCAGCGTGCACGAAGACACCTATGCGGCCGTTTACGCGACCACGCCACGCGGCGAGCAGGCCATCGTCGCCATTTTGGGCACGGGGTCGAACTGCAGCTATTTTGACGGCGCGGTATTGCACCAAAAAGTAGATTCGCTGGGCTACATTGCCATGGACGATTGCAGCGGGAACCAATTCGGGCGCCATTTGATTCGCGGGTATTACTTTAACAAAATGCCAAAGGACTTGGCCGCGGCGTTCGAGAAAGAATACAACCTCGAAGCCGATTTCATCAAACACAATCTGTACAAGGAACCCAACCCGAATGCCTACCTGGCCACGTTCGCCAAGTTCCTGATCCAGCACAAGGACAACGATTTCTGCAAAAAGATCATCCTGGCCTGTATGGAAGATTTTGTCGAGTTGTACATCAAACAGTACGACAACTACAAAGAAGTCCCGGTACATTTTATCGGTTCGATCGCGTTTTATTTGCGCGAAGAACTCGAAAAAGTGCTCAAGTCGCACGGCATTAAGTTAGGCAACGTTTTGCGTAGACCGATTGATGGGTTGATTCAGTATCATTCGATTAATAAATAGTTAGTTTTTTGATATTTTGAAGGTTCAGCTGGCGCTGAACCTTTTTTATTTCGCCTGCGGCGGGCCTACTTTTGTCTGGCAACAAAAGTAGCAAAAATGCCTGGCGCGCGGTCGTTCGGCGACCTGCTGACTTTCGCTGGCTAAAACAAATTAACTCGGCTGCGCCTCAAACAGAATTTGTTTCTTAACGCCAGCTTCAAGCCGCAGGTGCCCGCCTGCCACGACCAAAGCGCGCAGCCTCACGAAGAAAGTTTATCGAAAATAGAAAATTCGTTTTTCGCTTTGGGCGTTCGTCCAACGCGCTGGGAAGATCGTCGTGGCCGAAAGATTTTTCCCCGCGAGGACGTTTTACGACGAACGTCCTAAGCGAAACGATTCGTTCAACTTTGTACGAACGTTCCTCGTGCGGATTTTTGGCGCCGCGGGCAAGCCAAAAATAAAATAGACACTTTCCTTGGGCGCCAGCGGCCATCAAATTATAAACATTTGAAATTAAAAGGAGGAAGCCCAGTGGGCTTCAGGTACGTAGAGCTGAGTTGTTTGCGACCAGCAAAACAACGAACGGTTAGCGGTTTGGAACGAAAACCGAGGTAGTTTTTGAGTTTAGGATTTGCGGGCCTTGAATTTTTGTTTCTTTTGTTTCAAGACAAACCGAGCTCGCGAGGTTCAGCGAACACCAAACCAAATATTATTTTGGTGAGCTAAAAGAAAGCCTGCGGCAGCATAGCCCCGATTGCAACGGAAATCCTTTTTAACTTTGCAAAAGTTTAAAAAGATTGCAGTGTAAAGCGGGACCCGAGGCCGAAGGCCGAACTGGCGAAGCAAACAGCTCCAAAAAACTACTTCATCGCAACCATCGAAATCTCCACATTCACGCCCTTCGGCAACCCCGCCACCGCTACTGTTTCACGGGCAGGCGCGTTTTTTTCGTCGAAATAGCTGCCGTAGACTTCGTTGACCTGGCCAAAATCGTCCATGGATGTCAGGAAAATGGTGGTCTTGACCACGTTCTCGAAAGTCATTCCCGCGGCGGCCAATACGGCCGAAAGGTTTTTCATGACCAACTCTGTTTGTACAGGGATGCTGTCGAGCACCAATTGGCTGGTGGCCGGATCGATCGCGATTTGGCCCGAAGTGTACAGCGTGTTACCAAAAAGTACGGCCTGGTTGTAGGGGCCGATTGGGCTCGGCGCTTTATCGGTGTAGATGATTTGTTTCATGTCGGTTGTTGAATAAGGCGAAATTTACGAATAAACCGCAAATAAAAAATACAATAAACAATAAAGAATCAACGGAGTACGCGGTCTGGAACGGTGCGTTTTTCCCACTTGATGTCGCTGAGTACGCCCGATTTGATCCCGATGAAGAACGTCCAATAAGCGTTGTCGCCAAACGGTGTCCAGTTAAAATCCATACGCCACGAGAGCAAGTCGCGTTCGAAACGCAGCTGGGTAAACGTAACGCCTTTTTGGACAAAGTCGTAACCCGTCGAGACGCCCACTTTCCAGCGCGGGGTGAGATCGGTATTGGCCGAGACCATGAGCGAGTTGCCCGTAATCGACTTTTCACGGCGCGTGTTGGTGTAGGTGAGTTGGTAGGCAAAGGTCATGTCCCAAGGCAACTCGGCGTTGAAAAAGCCCGGAAATTCGGCTTCTTCCTCGTCGTCTCCGAATTGGCTCTGGCGCCTATCGCTAAAGTCGGTGTTGGTCCCGAACAAATCGTCGTCGCGTCCGCCATTGCGCTGTCCTTGCTTGTTTTCGTTCTTTTTGCTGTCGTTGTCGCGGCTCGAGAGCGAGTAGTTGATGGTCATGTTGGCGCTGGTCAACCTGAACAAACTGCCGCCATTGTCGATGTTCCATTTTTCGATCGTACGGCCCGCATTGTCCAGCGCATACGGGTTGAGCGTTGCCCCAAAGTTGATGTTCATCTTGTCTTTGAACAAATTGGTTCCGCCGCTCACGCGCAACGGCGCCCATCGCAACGAGTCGGCCGAGATGTTGTAGCTCGTCGAAAGGTTGAAGTTGTTGAGCAGCATGACTTTTTTGGGCTCGGTCTTGGTGCTGTCGCGGTCCGTGACCTTGGCCTCGAACGTGTTGCTCAGGCTGAACCCGACACTGCTCGAATTGACCTTGCCCGGCGCACCAAAAATACCGCCTTCGAAACGCGTGTATTCGCGCAGATCCATTCGTCCGCTGGCATCGGTGGCATAGGTGTCGTAGTATTTCTCGAAACTGGGCGTGTAGCTGTAGGATACATTCGGACGCATTACGTGGCGGATGGCCTGTATCTTTTTCGTGTCGCCGAATTTAAACGTACCGTAAATGGTCGTTCCCAAACTCGACGAGAAATTGTAGGTGCGGAACGCGTCGAATCCGCTGACTTCCATAGTGGTGTCGCGTGCCGTGGTCGTGTTGTAGGACTTTCGGATGGTCTTGAGGTACCAAACCTCGTTGTAGTTTACCGATGCCGTCGCGCTGAAATACTTGAAAATCTTAAAGTTGGTCGACAACGGGATCGAGTGTTGCATGCCCGTTTGCGCATCCTTGAACATCTCTGATTTGAAAAACAAAGAATCGGTCGTGGCAAATCTATTCTCGCCGCGCAGGCTGTATTGCAGGTTGATGTTCTTGAAAAAGCCTTTCTTGGCACCATCCTTTGGCGCAAAAGGGTAGATGCGGTCTACGGTGAACTGTAGCGTCGGCAAGGTCATGTTGATGGCCTCGGTGTTGGTGTTTTGCGAATGGGTCGCGGCCAACGACAAATTCATGACTGGCTCGGTGTTGAACGTCTTGGAATATGAAATCGAGGAACTCAAGGTGTTGTTGAGTTGCGATCCCACATTGACTTGGTTGATCGATTGCTGGAAGTATTTCGAGCTACCCAAGTTGACCGATGCCGAGAAACGCGAATTCGGGTTCGACTTGGCATCCTGCGAGTGCGACCATTGGATGTTGTAGATCTTGGTCTTCGAATAATCGGGCAGGCCGCGTTCGCTGTTGATCTGGTTCTCGAAACGCACGTTGAAATTACCCCTGAACTTGTACCGCCACGCATAGTTGGTCTCGAACCGCAACGCATAGCTGCCGTTGGTATAATAGTCGCCAAGCACCGCCAGATCGTAGTGGTCGCTGAGCGAAAAGTAATAACCGCCGTTTTGCAGGAAGTAGCCGCGCGCGTTGGTGTCGCCAAAGGTCGGGATGATGAGCCCCGATTGGTTCTCGGTGGTCATCGGGAAAAACGCAAACGGCAAAGCGATGGGCGTGGGCACGTCGGCGATGACCATGTTGGTGAGTCCCGTCACGACTTTCTTTTTCGGGACATACTTGATCTTGTTCGTATAGAAATAATACTCGGGATCTTCGATGTCCTTGGCCGTCGTAAAGCGCGCACCTTTGAGGAAATACACCGAATCGTTGATGCGTTTGGAGATTTCGGCCTTGACCTTGAATTCGCCCTGGTCGGTACGCGAATTCCAGATCAGCGCTTTTTTGGTCTTGTAGTTGAACCGTATCGAATCGGGCTCGACCACATTCGAACCTTGCTTGAAAACGGGGTATTGCGTGAGCGTTCCGGTAGAATCCTTGATGCGCCCGGCATAGACTTCGTTCTTTTCGTAATTGAAAACGATAAGCCCCGATTTCAATTCTATGTCCTGGTAATACAATTCGGCCTTGTCATACAGTGTTATGAGTTTTTGCTTTTGGTCGAGCTTGGCGTATTTCTCGGCCTTGTAGCGGATCTTGCTCTCGAGGACGGCCTTTTTTTGCTTGATGCTGTCGGTGGGGATGGTATCGGCCAATTGGGTTTGCGCTTCCTTGAGGCTGATGGCGATGCTATCTGTTTGGGTCTTAGGCGCTACCGGATCGGGCTGTTTCTTGGTGTCCTGTGCATGGGTTTTACCAACGGCCATTGTTAGGAAGAATGCTGATAAAACGATATGAAATAAGTTTGTACGCAAAGGATTTAGTGCTACTTTTGTAAAAATATGGCCCATTTTTGACGCGCCAAACTTACGCATAAATTTCCGTCAAAAATAAACATTTATACATTTTAAACCCACAGGGTTTGGATTAAAATTAACTTTAACTGTCGATATGATTAACCTCCGTAAAATCAAGTGTTTGCTGCTGTTGGCCACACTTACGGTCGCCTTTTCTTCCCATAGCCAACCCGGTTCCAAATTCAAAGTCGCGCTCGATGCCGGGCACGGCGCACACGATTTTGGGGCCACTTACCATGGCCACATCGAAAAGAACATCGCCTTGGCCGTTGTGCTCAAGGTGGGCAAGATACTCGAGAAAAACCCGAACATCGATGTCATTTATACACGCAAGACCGATGTGTTCATCGACTTGGTCGAGCGCGCCAACATTGCCAACCGCGCCGACGCCAATATCTTTGTGTCGATCCACTGTAATGCCAACAAGAATACGGCTGCCGATGGATGCGAAACCTATGTGATGGGTCTCAACAAAAACGCGTCCAACCTGGCCGTGGCCAAGGCCGAGAACGCCGTTATTACGCTCGAGAAAGACTACAAGCAAAAATACGAGGGCTTCGATCCGAGCAATCCGGGCTCCATGCTCGGCGTAACGTTGATGCAGGAAGAATACCTCGAAAACTCGATTGCGCTCGCGAGCAAGATCCAGGACCGTTTTGTAGACGACAACGGGCGCAAGAACCGCGGTGTAAAACAAGCGCCGTTCATGGTCTTGCACAAAGCCTACATGCCGCGCGTGTTGATCGAAATGGGATTCATCTCGAACCATGCCGAAGGCGCGTACCTCGATTCAGAGGACGGTCAGGACGAAATGGCCAAAGCCATCGCCAACGCCATCACGAGCTACAAAAAAGAGTATTACGGCAACGCCGAGAACGAACCGGGCGAAGACAAACCATCCAAAAAAGTCAAGCCGACACCGGTAGATCCCGAACCCGAAACCCAGCCGGTCGCCCAAAAACCGAGCGAAAGGGTAGAACCCAAGGAAGAACCTGCGGGCGGGACCATCTTTAAGGTGCAAATCGCGGCCGTCGGACGCAAGATCGACACCACGCCGTCTAACTTCAAGGGTTTGAGCGGCGTATCGGTCATGACCGACAACGGGACGTTGTACAAATACACCTATGGCAGCACACCTGATTACGAGACGGCCAAACGCAATCTGGAAGAAGCCAAGGCCAAGGGATATACCGGTGCTTACCTGATTGCCTTTCGCGACGGGAAAAAAATCAGTATTCAGGAGGCGCTGAAGTAAACGCCAACCGAATAAAAGTCTTATTTTTGCTAAAAACGATATTTTGAAAATCAGCAGAGAAATCAAAACCGCCATACTGGTCATTTCGTCGATACTGTTGTTCATTTGGGGCTACAGTTTCCTAAAAGGGCGCGACCTGCTCAGCAACTACCGCACTTTTTACGTTCATTACGATAATGTCGAAGGGCTTTCGGCTTCGGCCGCCGTGACAATCAACGGATTGGTCGTGGGCAAGGTCGAGAAGATCGAATTCATGGACAAATTGGGCAAGCTGCAGGTCGAGATGCAAATCAAGTCGGATTTTCCGATCTCCAAGTCGAGCGTCGCGGCGCTTTACGAACCGGGGCTTATCGCGGGCAAGCAAATCCAGATCATCCCGAATTACGAAGACCAAACGCCGGCCCAATCGGGTGACGTGCTGCCGGGCAAAGTCATTCCGGGCCTCACGGCGCTGGTGGGCGAAAAACTCGAGCCGTTGCAGCAGGATTTGGACAAGGTTTTGAAAAATGCCGACCAATTGCTCGGTAACGTCAACGAAGTGCTCGACAAGGAATCGAAGGCGAACTTGCGCAAGGCCATCGCAGAACTGCGCATCACGATGGAAGAATTCCACAAGGCTTCGGGCAGTTTGAACGGCATCCTCGACGAGAACAAGCAAAAGATCGACGGCATCGTGACCAATTTCAACAAAGTGTCGAAGGATTTTTCGTCGATTTCAGATTCGCTCAACAAAGCCGATTTGGGCAAGACGGCCAAGAAATTGCAGGCCACGCTCGACAACGTCGACAAAATCATCGCGGGCATCGAATCAGGCAACGGCACGATGGGCAAGCTCATGAAAGACGACAAACTGTACAAGGAACTCGCCGCGGCGTCGAACGAACTCGAACTGTTGTTGCAGGACGTACGCCTGAACCCGACGCGTTATGTGAACATTTCGGTGTTCGGCAAAAAGAACAAGCCTTATGTGGCGCCGATAAACGACACGATTAAACCATAAAACAAAAGGCTTATGGCTTATTTGGACAATATTTTCTTTGTGATCCTGCTTGCGCTCGGCGGCGGGTATTTTGCGATGAACGTCAAGAAACTCATCCGCAACATCAAGCTTGGGCGCGACATAAACCGTACCGACAATCCGTCGGCGCGTTGGCACAACATGGCGCTCATTGCGCTCGGGCAATCCAAGATGGTGCGCCGTCCCGTTGCGGGCATCCTGCATATTTTTGTGTATGTCGGGTTTGTGATCATCAACATCGAAGTGCTCGAAATAGTCATCGACGGTATTTTTGGTACGCACCGCGTATTTTCGTTCCTTGGTGGATTTTACAGCTTTTTGATCGGTTCGTTCGAGATCCTGGCTTTGCTCGTCATCGTAGCCGTCGTTACATTTTTAATTCGACGCAACATCGTCAAGCTCAAGCGTTTTATCCATTCCGATTTGAAGGGTTGGCCAAAGAGCGATGCCAACTACATTTTGTACATCGAGACGGTTTTGATGGTATTTTTCCTGGTGATGAACGCCGCCGATTACCACTTGCAATTGCTCGGTTTTGGCGATTACCACCATGCGGGCGCTTTTCCGATTTCGCAGTTCATCCAACCGATCTTTAACGGCATGGATTCGGGCGTGGTCATGATGATAGAACGCGCGGTTTGGTGGATGCACATCATCGGGATTTTGTTCTTCTTGAATTACCTGTATTATTCGAAACACCTGCACATTTTATTGGCTTTCCCGAACACCTGGTACGCAGATTTGAATCCGAAAGGCCAATTCGACAACCTCGAATCGGTGACCAACGAAGTAAAATTGATGATGGACCCGAATGCCGATCCATTCGCCGCAGCGCCGCCTGCCGATGAAAATGCCGTACCGCAAAAATTCGGCGCGCAGGACGTACAGGATTTGAATTGGGTACAACTCATGAACGCGTACACCTGTACCGAGTGCGGGCGCTGTACGTCATCGTGTCCGGCCAACATCACGGGCAAAAAGCTCTCGCCGCGCAAGATCATGATGGACACGCGCGACCGATTGGAAGAAGTCGGACGCAACATCGACGCGAACAAAGGTGTGTTCGTGCCAGACAATAAAACTTTACTGAACGATTACATTACGCCTGAAGAATTGTGGGCGTGTACGTCTTGCAACGCATGCGTCGAAGAATGCCCGGTCAACATCAGTCCGTTATCCATCATCATAGACATGAGGCGCTATCTCGTGATGGAACAAAGCGCGGCACCGATGTCATTGAACGCGATGATGACCAATGTGGAGAACAACGGCGCGCCTTGGCAATACAGCCAACAAGACCGATTGAATTGGAAGAATGAGAACTAATAAAAAATAACAATAAATAATAATCAATCCATAGGAAATACTCTTATAAGTGAGGTTAAGGGGTTTTTGATCGGACATTAAAAACCAAGAAAATGAAAACAGAAGAAATCGAAGACAACTTACAAGAGACAACCGAAAACGGCAAAAAGATCAGCCCGATCTTGCCCGAAGGCATCAAGAATTACCTGATCGACATCGACGGCACGATTTGCGACGACATCCCGAACGAAGAGCCCGAAAGGATGCTTACCGCAGAATTGTACCCCGATGCGCTCGCGACCTTGAACAAATGGTACGACGAAGGACACATCATCTTTTTCTTTACCTCAAGGACCGAAGCGCACCGCGAATACACCGAAATATGGCTCAAGAAGCACGGCTTTAAATACCACGGGATGGTCATGGGCAAACCGCGCGGCGGCAACTACCATTGGATCGACAACCACTTGGTCAAGGCCACGCGTTACCGCGGCAAGTTTACCGATTTGGTCGAGAAGGAAGTGACCATTCAGGTGTTCGACGACGGAAAACACGAATAGTATTGTTTGTGGATTTGTAAATTTGGTAATTCGGTTATTCGGAGACATCAAATCGACGAATCCACAGATTAACATATAGACAATGGAAAATTTGACAGTGCCGACCATGGCCGAAATGCTCGCCACAGGCCAACAACCCGAAGTATTGTTCTGGGTGGGTTGTGCCGGCAGTTTCGACGACCGCGCCAAGAAAATCACCAAGGCGTTCGTACGGATTTTAAACCGTGCGGGCGTTTCGTTTGCCGTACTCGGTACCGAGGAAAGCTGTACGGGCGATCCGGCCAAAAGGGCAGGGAACGAGTTCCTGTTCCAGATGCAGGCCATGATGAACATCGAGGTATTGAACGCCTACGAAGCGAAAAAGATCGTGACGGCGTGTCCGCATTGTTTCAATACACTCAAGAACGAATATCCGCAATTGGGCGGCCAATATGAGGTCATCCACCACACGCAATTTTTGAAATCGCTGTTGGACGAAGGCCGATTGACGATTGAAGGCGGACAATTCAAAGGCAAGAAAATCACGTTCCACGATCCGTGTTACCTCGGTCGCGCGAACAACATCTATGAAGCACCGCGCGATTTGATCGAAAAACTCGATGCCGAACTCGTCGAAATGAAACGTTCGAAAGCCAACGGACTCTGTTGCGGCGCAGGCGGCGCGCAAATGTTCAAGGACGCCGAACCCGGTAACAAGGAAGTCAACATCGAACGTACCGAAGACGCGCTCGAAACCCAGCCGCAAATCATCGCGGCGGCGTGTCCGTTCTGCAATACAATGATGACCGACGGCGTCAAGGCCAAGGAACGCGAAGCCGATGTTAAGGTGATGGATGTGGCGGAGTTGATTGCCAACGCGCAAGACTTGTAGGTTGAAGTTCCAAATTCCAAATCCCAAATCCCAAATTCCAAATTCCAAAATCCAAACTTTGACGGATTGCAGAATCAATAAAAAATAACAATAAAGAATAAAAAATAAATGTACGTCCCGTTTGAAAATTTACCGCCCGAATCGCGCATTTGGATCTACCAATCCAACCGCAAATTCACCGACGCGGAAATGAATGAAATTGAAGCCGATACCCGCGCGTTTATCGAGGATTGGTCGGCACACGGCACAGGGCTCGAAGCATCGTACCTGCTCAAATACAACAGGTTCATCGTTTTTGCGGTCAACCAGGACACGCAAAACGCCACGGGTTGCTCGATCGATGCTTCGGTGCGTTTCATCCAGTCGCTCGAACAAAAATACGGCGTCGATTTGCTCGACAAGATGAACGTCACGTTCAAGCTTGGCGAACACATCGCGCACAAGCCGCTCATCGAATTCAAGAAAATGGCCAAGGACAAAGCCGTTTCCGAAAATACCATCGTGTTCAACAACCTCGTCAATACGATAGAGGAGTGGCAGGACGGTTGGGAAGTTCCCGCCGCCGACAGCTGGCACAGCCGATTCTTTTGATCATGAAGCACTTCCGGTACCTATCGTTTTGCGCCCTGTTTGCGCTCGTCTTGGGTTGTGCGTCCAAGAAGATGAAGCCTGTGGTCGATTTGAAAAAGCAAGCCGACACGGTCGCGCAAACCGAACCCGAATTCGATATCTACCAACAGGTTTACGAATCCGAAGGCCAACGCAAGTGGGTAGACAGCGTCTACAACAAAATGACTTTCGACGAAAAGATTGGCCAATTGTTCATGGTGTCGGCCTATTCGAACAAGGATTCGGCGCACATCAAAAGCATCGACAGGCTGGTCGCCGACTACAAAGTGGGCGGGCTCATCTTCTTTCAGGGCGGGCCGGGACGACAGGCGCGCCTTACCAACCGTTACCAATCCAAGGCCAAGGTGCCGTTGTTCATTGCAATCGACGGCGAATGGGGATTGGCCATGCGGCTCGATTCGACCTACCGTTTCCCTTGGAACATGACCCTTGGCGCGATCAAGGACAAAAAACTCATCGAGCGTGTGGGTCGCCAAATGGGCAAACACTCCAGCCGTATGGGCATCCAGTTCAACTTTGGCCCCGTGCTCGACATCAACACCAATCCGATCAATCCCATCATCGGGTTCCGTTCGTTTGGCGAAACCAAGGAAAACGTATCCGAAAGCGCCCTGGCGATGATGAAAGGATTCCAATCGCAACACATCATCTCGACGGGCAAACACTTTCCGGGCCACGGCGATACCGAGGCCGATTCGCACTATTCGCTACCGCTGATTAACCATTCACGCGAAAGGCTTGAACAGGTAGAATTCGATCCGTACAAAAAGCTTATTGGGCATGGGCTCGAATCGGTGATGGTGGCGCATTTGAACGTGCCGTCGCTCGAAAGCAGGCCCAATTATCCGTCGTCTATTTCCTACGATATCGTGACCAACGTACTGCAAAAACATCTGCGTTTTCGCGGACTGGTGTTTACCGATGCGCTCAACATGAAGGCCGCGAGCAATTACTTGAAGCCGGGTGAAATCGATTTGGAAGCGTTCCTGGCCGGAAACGATATTTTGTTGTGTGCCGAAGACGTGCCGCGGGCGTATGAGAAAATTTGCGCCGCCATGCAAGATTCGACGATCACCGACAAACGGTTGGAGCTGTCGGTGCGCAAGATCCTCAAATACAAATACAAGGCAGGGCTCAACCGGTACCAGCCCATCAAGACCGCGAATCTTTTTGACGATTTGAACGCCACCGAAAACGACGCTTTGCAGTATGAACTGTACGAAAACGCGATCACAGTGCTCAAGAACGACAACGATTTGCTGCCGATCAAGGACCTGGAAACCGCCAAGATTGCCTATGTAAAATTGGGCGACGACACGAATTCGGCGTTTGTTTCGACGTTGAAAAAATATGCCGATGTGACCGAGGTATACCACGACAACCTCGACAGTTTGAACGTCAGGCTCAAGGATTACAACAAAGTCATCGTTGGGTTCCACAAATCAGACAAGGCCTGGAAGAGCCACGCTTTTGCCGACCAGGATTTGCAAAAACTGGCCAAGATCGCACAAGACCATGTGGTGATCCTCGACGCGTTCACCAAGCCGTATTCGCTGATGCAGGTGGCCGATTTTTCGACCATAGAAGCCGTCGTCCAATCGTACCAGAACAGTACTTTTGCGCAGGAAGTATCGGCCGAAATCATCTTTGGGGCCGTCGATGCCAAGGGCCAATTGCCCGTATCGATCGCGCCGCATTTCAAGGTAGGCGACGGGCTCACGACACAAAAACTCGACCGTTTGGGTTTTACCGCGCCCGAAAACGTAGGCATGAACGCTTATGTGCTCTCACAAATCGACGGTATCGCACAAAAGGCCATCGCCCAAAAGATGACGCCCGGTATTCAGGTGCTCGTGGCGCGCAGGGGCAAGGTGGTGTACCAGAAATCGTATGGTACGCACGATTACACCAACCCGACCAAGGTGGCCAATTCCGATTTGTACGACATTGCGTCGCTCACCAAAATCGTTTCGACCTTGCCGAACGTCATGCAACAGTACGACCGCAAAAAGGTGACGCTCGAAACCACGCTGGGCGAAATGTTGCCGTTGTTCAAGGATTCGGACAAGGCGCAGATCCATTTCAAGGAACTTTTGTCGCACTATGCGCGGTTGCAGGCTTGGATTCCGTTCTACGAATCGACGTTGGATGCCAGCAAAAAGCCGTCCGACAAGTACTACCGGAAAATTGCCGACAGCAGGTTCTCGCGCCAGGTGGCCGACAGTTTGTTCATCCGCAACGACTACCATGACACAATCATGAAGAAAATCATCGACAGCAAGCTGTTGCCCAAAAAAGAGTACAAATACTCCGATTTTACGTTCATCATCCTGCGCGATTACCTCGAAAAAGCCACAGGGCAGCCGCTCGATGTGCTTTCCGAAGCCAATTTCTTTAAGCCGATGGGGATGAACAACACGACCTATAATCCGCTTGCGAAATTCAACAGGTATGTGATTCCGCCTACCGAAATCGACACCTATTTCCGCTACCAGACCATCGACGGTTATGTGCACGATATGGCCGCGGCCATGGATGGCGGCATTGCAGGGCATGCGGGCGTGTTCTCGAACGCGATGGACGTGGCCAAGATGATGCAAATGTTCCTGCAAAAAGGCCATTATGGCGGCAAGCGTTATTTTTCGGCCGAGACGTTCGACGTGTTCAATACGTGCCACTATTGCGCCGAGGGCAACCGACGCGGGCTGGGGCTCGACAAACCGCAACTGCCCGGAACGGCTGGCCCAACCTGTGGTTGTGTGCCGATGACGAGCTTTGGACACACGGGTTTTACGGGCACGATTGCTTGGGCCGACCCCGAAAACGAATTGATTTATGTGTTTTTATCGAACCGCACCTATCCCGAATCGGGCGTGAATACTTTGAGTAAGGAGAACATCCGCGAGGACATCCAGAAGTTGATTTATTCGGCGATTTTGAAGTGACGACTCGCCCGCGTGAGCGATGGCAGCGGCATCCTTTTGCGGCCGTAGTGCAGCGAAGGCTGCAAAAGATATAGCGGACAGCGCGACGGCAGCCGAAAATCTTCCATCTTTACGAAAATCACAATCTGCCGGCACGCCATAAATAATAACAATAAGAAATAAAAAATAACCGCCGATAAATTGTTAATTTCGTAAGACAAAATCCCAATCATGAAAATTGCAATCGTTTGCTATCCTACTTTTGGCGGTAGTGGCGTGGTGGCTACCGAGCTCGGACTCGAACTCGCGCGCAAGGGCCACGAAGTTCACTTTATTACCTACAGCCAGCCCGTTCGACTCGCGGTTTTAGACCCGAACGTACACTACCACCAGGTCAACGTCCCGGAATATCCTTTGTTCCATTACCAGCCGTATGAACTCGCGCTGTCGAGCAAATTGGTCGATATGGTCAAGCTGTATAAAATCGAGTTGTTGCACGTGCATTATGCGATTCCGCACGCCTACGCGGGTTATATGGCCAAGCAAATGCTGCGCGACGAAGGCATCGACATCCCAATGGTGACCACGTTGCACGGCACCGACATCACGCTGGTGGGCAACCATCCGTTCTACAAACCCGCGGTGACTTTTTCGATCAACAAAAGCGATATTGTGACGTCGGTTTCGCAGAGTTTAAAGGACGATACGTTGCGTATGTTTAACATCACCAACGAGATTTATGTGATCCCGAATTTCATCGAACTCGACAAACAAGTCGACAAGAGCAAGACGCCGTGCTACCGTTCGCGCATTGCCAACGATCATGAACGCGTGCTGACACACATTTCGAACTTCCGTAAGGTCAAGCGCATCCCCGATGTGATCAAGGTGTTTCACCGTGTACAGCAGCAAATTCCGGCCAAATTGATGCTGGTAGGCGACGGGCCAGAAAAGGAGAAAGCCGAACTACTGTGTGCCGAGTTGGGGATACTCGACAAGGTGATTTTCTTTGGCAACAGCAACGAGATCGACCAAATATTGAGTTACAGCGATTTGTTTTTGCTGCCGTCGGAGTCCGAAAGTTTTGGGCTTGCCGCGCTCGAGGCCATGGCGATGGGCGTACCGGTAATCTCGACCAATTCGGGTGGTTTGCCCGAGGTGAATTTCGACGGGATCTCGGGTTATTTGAGCAATGTGGGCGATGTCGAACAGATGTCGGCCAATGCGCTTAAAATATTGTCGGACGATGTGACGTTACAACAATTCAAGGCAAACGCGCTCGAGACGGCCAAGAAATTCGACATCAAGAACATATTGCCGATGTATGAGGAGTTGTACCAGAAGGCGATTGGGGTGTATGCGTAAATGAAAAGTCGTAAAGTCGTAAAGTCATAAAGTCGTAAAGTCGTAAAGTCGTAAAGTCGAAGGACTGGAGAGATGACGATGAAAAATTGAAAATTAGGAATATGAGAAAAATGTTGGTTACATCGGTAGTTTTGGTTTTGGTTGCTTGTGGCGCCAAGGTCGACAAGGGGACGCGACCGCTTTATGAAGTGCTGACCCAGCAGGAGCAGGGTGGGGCGCAGGTGCGTTTTTTTGAGATCCTGACCGAGGAGAAAGAGATCAACATGTTGCTTGGCGACGAAAATCTCAAGGACAAAATCAAACCCGCCGACATCAACACTGCCAACTTCGTAATCCTTAATTTGGGCGAACAAACCTCGGGCGGGCATACCGTTGCGGTAGAAAAAGTCGAGGAGTTGCCCGACAAAATTGTGATCACCGTCAAGGAATCGCACCCAGGCCCCGGCGAAATGGCGACCAGCGTGATGAGTTATCCGTATGCGATCGTGCGGGTCAATTCCAAAAAACCGATCGAAATCAAGGACTAGTCTTGCCCAATACGATCGAGGCCACGATTTGGTGGTGGATCGCGGCATGCTCCATTTCGAACAAATCTTCTTCCTCGGTATAGTTGACGTCTTTGTAGCGGTACAATTTCCAACGTTTTTTGTTGTATTCGAGTGCGGTGAGGTTCTCGACCCAATCGCCCGAATTCAAATAGGTCGTAGCGCCGTTCTTGTTTGATTTTTCGACAATCTTGGGCTCGTGGATGTGCCCGCATACCACATAGTCGTATCTTTTTTCAATGGCCAGTTCGGTGGCCGTATCTTCGAAATCCGAAATGAATTTCACCGCTTTCTTGACGCTGGCCTTGATGCGCTTGGAAAAGGAATACGGCTCGCGGCCCAATTTGGTGAGCACCCAATTGACAAAACGGTTGGCGAGAATCAGGTAATCGTACCCGATGCCGCCCAGCTTGGCGATCCATTTCGAGTGTTGCACCGATACGTCGAATACGTCGCCGTGAAAGATCCAGGCTTTTTTGTCGTCGAGCTCGAGCACCAATTTGTCGGCGATGCAAAAATTCCCCATGCTCGTATCGCTGAATTTGCGCAACAATTCGTCGTGGTTGCCCGTGATGTAATGCACCTTGGTACCTTTGCTGGCCATCGAAATGATTTTTTGGATGACCTTCATGTGCGACTTCGGGAAATACGACTTGCGGAACTGCCAGATGTCGATGAAATCGCCGTTGAGCACGAGCGTCTTGGGTTTGATCGATGACAGATAGTTGTACAATTCCTTGGCGTGGCAGCCGAATGTCCCGAGATGCGTATCGGAAATGACGACCAGTTCTATTTTGCGTTTTTTCATGGCGTGACGTTTTGCTTCGCACAGTTCGGGCGTTGGCCTCGGGTTGCAAATGAAACGGTTATGTATGAAGTGGTTGCAAAGCGAAGGTTAAGTTTTGGTCGTAAAGTCGTAAAGTCGTAAAGTCTTAAAGTCATAAAGGCATAAAGGCAAGAAAAGCCCGATTCGGTGCGCGTTTTTTAGGAGCCGTCCCGATAGCTATCGGGATGCTTTTCGTTGCAAACGCAGTTCACTGCGCTCGGGTCGTAAACTCCACAAAAGGATTTCCACTACAAATGCCTTTTTAGGCATTGCTTCGCCAGTTCGCTTCGCTCGGGTCACCGAACTCTTTTTGAAAATAAAAGCTAGGTGAAGTAATCGGGGCTATGGCTCATTCATCGTCGGAACCTTAACCGAAAATTGAAGTCTTTGGTTAAATCACATTTCGCCTTTAAGACTTTAAGACTTTATGACTTTTGACCAAAAAAAAACTACATTTGTAAAAACACCAAAAATGGCCAACACTTTCGGACGCCTGTTCAGGCTAACCACATTCGGGGAATCGCACGGGGAGGCCATAGGTGGTATCATCGACGGCGTCCCGTCTGGGATTGCACTCGATCTGGAGGCGATCCAACGCGAGCTCGATCGTCGTAAACCGGGACAATCGGCCATTGTCACCCAACGCAAAGAGGCCGACGAGGTGCGCTTCCTGTCGGGCATCTTCGAAGGAAGAACTACGGGCATGCCCATCGGATTCTCGATCGCCAACACCAACGCCAAATCACACGATTACGACCACAATACCCAGGCCTATCGCCCAAGCCACGCCGATTATACGTATGACAAAAAATACGGCATCCGCGACCACCGCGGTGGCGGCAGGAGTTCGGCGCGCGAAACCGCCAATTGGGTTGTCGGTGGGGCAGTAGCCAAACAGGTGTTGAAGGCAATCCAAATCAACGCCTTTGTGTCGTCGGTAGGGGAGATTTTTATCGACAAGCCGTACCAGGCGCTCGATTTTTCGAAAACCGAAACCAATGCGGTACGCTGTCCCGATGCGGCTACGGCCGAAAAGATGGAAGCCTACATCAAAGAAATCAGGAAACAAGGCGATACGGTGGGCGGTACGGTGACCTGTGTGTTGCAAAATGTACCCGTCGGATGGGGCGAACCCGTTTTTGACAAATTGCACGCGGCGCTGGGCCATGCGATGCTTTCGATCAATGCCGCGCACGGATTCGAATACGGCAGCGGATTTTGCGGCGCCAAGATGAAAGGCAGCGCGCACAACGATTTGTTCAACCCCGACGGCACCACGCAAAGCAATTTGTCGGGTGGCATACAGGGCGGCATTTCGAATGGCATGGACATTTATTTTCGCGTGGCGTTCAAGCCCGTGGCAACCATCATGCAAACACAACCCACCATCGATTCCGACGGAAACACAACCGAAATCCAAGGCAAAGGCAGGCACGACCCGTGTGTGGTGCCGCGCGCCGTCCCGATTGTCGAGGCGATGGCGGCGATGGTCTTGGCCGATTTTTATTTAATGAACAAAATATACAACTAACGCCGGGCCCTAGCCCTGATTGAAGTGAAAATCCTTTTCGCTTAAGTGAGATTTCTGGTTTCACCCGAAGCGCAAAAAAGCGAAAAGATTGTAACGGAAAGCAGGTTCCCGGCTCTCAAAAACAACTATGACAACAAACCCAACCCAAACCAAACCTTCTTTTTTTGCCAACCTTACCACCCAAATCCTGATCGCGATGGTCGTGGGCGCGATCCTGGGCGTACTTGTACACAGCAACGCAACGCCCGAATCGGCCAAGGAATTCAGCACCTACATCAAGATGCTGGCTACGATTTTCATCAGGCTCGTGCAAATGATCATCGCGCCGCTGGTGTTTACGACGCTGGTGGTGGGCATCGCCAAACTGGGCGACATTGCTTCGGTAGGCAGGATAGGGGGCAAGGCGCTCGGTTGGTTTTTTACCGCGTCGTTCATTTCGTTGCTTATAGGGATGTTTTGGGTAAATGTTTTGCAACCCGGTGTGGGCCTGAATTTGAGCGATGTCGATCTGGCGACCGCCAGCGAAGTCACCGACAAGACGCACAATTTCTCGGCGCAGAATTTCATCGAACACATCATCCCCAAAAGTATCGTCGAGGCGATGGCCACCAACGAAATTTTGCAAATCGTGGTGTTTTCTATTTTCTTCGGACTGGCCGCGGCCGCCATCGGCGATCACGCCAAGCCCGTGGTCAACGCGCTCGACAAGACGTCGCACATTGTGCTTAAAATGGTCAATTATGTGATGAAGTTTGCGCCGCTGGGCGTATTCGGGGCCATCGCGGGCGTATTTGCCGTACGCGATTTTGGCGATTTGCTGTTGACCTACGCCAAATTCTTCGGGTCGTTCATGGTGGGCATTTCGACGCTGTGGGTGGTGTTGCTTGTGGTGGGTTATTTGTTTTTGGGCAAGGCGATGTCTGTTTTGCTCCAACGCATCGTAAGCCCGCTGATTATCGCATTCGGTACCACCAGTTCCGAAGCCGTATTCCCGAAACTTACCGAAGAACTCGAACGCTTTGGCGTCAAGGACCGCATCGTGTCGTTTATGTTGCCGCTGGGCTATTCGTTTAACCTCGACGGCAGCATGATGTACATGACCTTTGCGAGCATCTTTATCGCGCAGGCCTACGGCATCGACTTGAGCATGGGTACGCAGTTCACGATGTTGTTCGTGCTGATGCTCACCAGTAAGGGAATCGCGGGCGTGCCGCGTGCGAGTTTGGTGGTCGTGGCGGCCACATGCGGGATGTTCAAGATTCCAATCGAGGGCATCGCGCTGATTTTGCCGATCGATCACTTTTGCGACATGTTCCGCAGCGCCACCAACGTGCTTGGGAATGCGTTGGCGACGAGCGTGGTGGGGAAGTGGGAGAATAAGCAGTAAATATTTTGGAATCAGGTTTTTAATCGATAACTTTTCTATATTTGTTATCGAACCTAAAAAACCGATCCATGAAAAAAAACTTTACTCATTGTGGCGTTGTTCGGCCTTAGCGCGGCGACGCATGCACAGCTCATTGCAACAGAAAGTTTCGATGCTTATTTTCCCGGAGAACTCAATTCGGACGTTACGGGCCAAACGGCAGCCAACGGTATTTTTACATTGGCCACCAATGGTACGGCGCCAACCACGGCAACCAACGCGGGCGCCGACAACTTCCTGGTCATCGAGGACAATCCGGCCCATTTAAATGTTTTACAATTGACGGGGACCAACGGCAACAAAGGCGGGCGTAGCCTTTGGTTTGAATCGTTCCAGGACGGCTGGGACGTGCGTGATACCGGAAATGAAATCATCGAGGTAGAGTTTGACCTTTTTACGGGCCCTGGCGGAGGCACCAGCATCAACACCATCGACATGCGCATCAATGGCGACACAGGCGGTACGATTGTACTTTCGGGCTTTTCGTTCAATACCCAGACCTTGGTTTTGCGCGGCATTGCCTATTACAATGCGCCGGCACCAGGTACGCTAGCAAGTTATTATTTTTACTTGGGCGGCGGACAAAACAACGTCATCTTGCCCGCGAATACATGGATTCGCCTAGGCGCAAGCTTCAACAAAACGACTGGGCAGGTTTACTGGAGAGGTAAAAACGGCGCAACCCAATTGTTCAACGGACAAGTAATGGGTGCCGGAGCGACAATGGATCCGGTGCAGGCCAACTTCATGTCGCTCAGCGGTACCACGACCACACCACCGGCAACGAATACCGCCGCGTCGGTGGTTTTAATGGATAATTTCCTGATCAAGGCGGTCGCGACGGACAGTTTATTGGAGGTTTCGCAAGTTGTCGCGCAAACCAATGACCTGGCGGTGTATCCAAACCCTGCGGCGCACACCATCCATATCGACAACCAACACACGATCCAACAAATCCTGATGAACGATGTCAACGGAAGGGTGGTCAAGCAAGTTACTTTCGACAATTTGGCCAGCGTTTCGGTCGATATTTCAGATTTGCCGGCTGGCGTTTACCTGCTCACGGTACAATCGGCAGAGGGTGAAATCACCAAAAAAATCGTCAAGCAATAAGTCGTTTTCTTCGAAAATGAAACCAAACTCCTCCAATCGGGGAGTTTTTTTGTTTCAGGCGATACAGTAAAGAGTTGATTCCTAATACGTAAGATTTTTTGTATCGATTTTAACAGTAAAGTTTGGTTTCGCCCCGCGAAAACCCACTACTTTTTCAATAGCTTTGTGTCCTAATCCAAAAGACACACCATGAAAACAAAATTACTTTTCGCGGCATTGTTGGGCACCGTTGCCGCTTCTAATGCGCAAACTACACTGTATTCGCAAGAATTCACCACCGCTACCGGTTCAGGCTTGACCATCATGGATGGCGACGGCGATGCCAACAACTGGGGCTTGTTTACAGGAAACGCGACTACTGCAGCTTGGGGCTTGGTAGGCAACTTCGCAGGTTCTAGATCTTGGAACCCGGCTACAGGAACGCCTCCAGGGCCGTTGACGCCAAACAATTTCTTGCTTACGCCAGAGGTTGTTATCCCGGAATCATTTGGGGCTACGACGCTTTCATTCCGTTTGGGAGCAACGAATCCCGATTTTCCAGCCGAGCAAATCTCGATTTATTTGGCGCCAGCTGCGGCCAACAGCCCAGCGCTCATCCAATTGTTGACGCCGGTTTTCAACTACACCTTGACCGCCGACGATGCGCAAGCTGCCGAAATCTTTATGGTAGATGTATCGGATTACGCGGGTCAGACGGTAAAAATCGTCATGAGACACCACGACTGTACCGACCAGGAATTGTTGTACCTTGACGACTTGACGCTCGTTCAAGAAACCTTGGCCACCAAGAGCTTCAATGCGGCGCAGTTTTCGGTTTTCCCGAACCCGGCTTCAGATGTCGTAAACGTAGTGAACTCTAACAAAGACAACATCACTTCGGTGGTTTTGACCGACGTAAACGGAAGAACCGTCAAGACTTTCAACTTTGACAGCATGACCAAAGTACAGGTCAACATCGCCGACTTGACTGCAGGCGTTTATTTGATGAACATCAAAACTGCCAACGGCGAAATCACCAAAAAGATCGTAAAGAACTAATCGATCTCGATTATAATAGAAAAAGCTCCCTAAACGGGAGCTTTTTTATTTTAGTGTATTGTCGAATTTCGGCGAAACAATCAATGTCTGACGACAAACTTTCTCACGTCGCGGATGTTGTCTTTGGTGAATTCTACAAAATACAAACCATCGCTCAGGCCCGAGGTTTCAAAAATCACCTTGTTGGCTTCGTTGCGCGTGGTTACCTTGACGCTTTGCCCGACCGCGTTGAACACAGCGGCTTTAAAGTCCTGAATGCCTTCCATTTCTACAGTGAGTTGTTCGCTCGTTGGCACCGGATAAACGGCAAGGTTCAACCTTGTGTTTTCGGCCGTTCCAAGCGCCGTGCTGACGGTCATGGTGTGGTTCAGGTTGTTGTAACCCGTGGTATTTTCCCAGGTCGATTCGTTGGCCAAGCGGATGGCATATTCGGCGCGCGGCGCAAGGGCAGGGGCCGCATCGGGTAAATGCAGGTAAAATTTATACGATCCTTCGGCCAAATTCGATGGTAAGGCGATTGTCTCGTTGATGGTCACATCATTCGGACCAAACCACAGGCCAGGGTTGGTGGCCAATTCGATAGGGAAGACCTGATTGGTCACGGTATTCTTGAGGACCAGGTAGGCTTTGCGTTCGTTGAATGGCGTAGCGAATCCGACATTTTTGACTTTGAGTGTAATGGCGATGTTGTTCCCGGCGGTAGCGGCCGTCGGGAAAGTGCCCGACTGGAGTTCGAAGCGATACCCGAGTTTTTTCTGGATTTCGGCCATACAGCCGTCTTCGGTAAAATTCGCCAACACACCCGGATGGTAATCGGCATTGAGCCAAGACCAGTGGAATTTACCCAATTCCTCGATGGCGGTCGCACAATCACTACGTGGCGAGTTCACGGCGCAGGTTTCGCCGCCTACGGGCGTAAATTTGGAATCCTGCATCAAATAAGGAAAGTCGATGTTCGGTTGTTCATAGGTGCCGTAATCGTCTTCGCTGGCCAAAAAGCAATCGTTGTGGTGACCCAGTCGCGCCACGTCCGACTCGTTAAAGGCCTGTGCATTCGATACCGGCGCGGTACCGTACATGTCGCGTTTCATGATGGGCGTACGCAACTGGACCATGCGGTTGGCCGGAAGCGCATCGAGCAAGGCATCTACGACGGCTTTGCGGTTGGCCTTGTTGGCCGGTGTAAGCGAAGTTTCGTTGTAGCCATAGCCGCCAAATTCAGCTTGGCTCGTATAATACCATTCGCCCCAAGTTCCAATGAAACCCGCTTGTAGTGCAAGGATTACATCGGAATTGGCTTCGAGCAAAGGCTTGATTTGGTTGATGTGCGCGAGAATTTGCGTTTTTGAAGCATCCCGTGGCGAATCGCCCTCGTCGTCGCCATAAGCAAAACGCATGACCACCTTGAGTCCGGCGTTGCGCAGACGGTCAAAATCGATTTGCATGTTCGACAGGTAGCTGGCCGAGATCGGCGAAGTCTTGAACGTCTCCAAATAGTAATACCTAAAAATAATCGAGATGTTTTGGTTCAGACGGTAATTGATCAGCGTGGTCTGGTTGAGCACGTCGTAAGAACTGGAATGGGTGTCTGAATACTTGTAAAAACCACGCTCGGGATTCGAGATGACCGCTGTAGATGCGGTGTAATTTACCGTGGCAGTCTGGGCGCTTCCGCACAAGGTCAGAAGTACTCCGGCTAGAGTCAGTAGTTGCTTCATCATAGTAGTAGGTTAAGATTTACGGTTCCGAATCTTTAAATTGTTGATTGGGAGCTTTTTGCCTCAAGAGGTTTTGGGAACCATCCATCGGCGAAAACAAAAATATACGATTAACGACACATTTTGTCGACAAAAGTGTTAAAATTTTCAAATTCATCGACGAAATACATGTTTCCTTAAAATTTGTAAGAATACATCCTTAGTAACACATCGAATTGTAAGAATCGACGGTAAACATCTGAATAAAAGTTTTTAACAAGAAAATTTTAGTTGGTTGATAAGTCGATATTTAATCGAATTTTTATTACAAGAATTGATTGTGCGTCGCCTAGATGATACCGATAAAACACTTATATTCAATTATAAGACACCGGAAAGCATTGAAATTAGCACATTTTCTGTGCTAGTTTTGGAGTATTCAAAGCACACTATAATATATATTATGTAAAATAGAAAATTGAATAACTGTTCCGGTTTTGTATGCTCCGTAACAAAAAAACGCCGTCTTTCGACAGCGTTCCTTTTCTAGAAATATCGTAGCGTTTGTTCGACCGGGACAACGAGATTCCACTTTTCCCAAGCCAACGTAATATTGTCTTTGTTGATCAAGTACGTAAGTTTCTCCGTACTGTCCGACTTAGCCTGTGGCTTGACGCGCACCCTGAGCTGGTCTTTCGATTGATCGTAATCATAAGCGCCCCATTGTTTGTGCTCTTTGTTCAGGATGATCGTCGCCTGGTCTTTTTCGGGGATCACAAAAAACGCATACTTTCCGGCGGGCAATTTTTGTCCACCAAATAAAATTTCCTTGCTGGTTTCAAGCGTCGTGGCCTCGTCGGCTCCCGCGCGCCAAACCTTTCCGAACGGGACAAGCTTGCCCCAAATTTCCCGTCCCTTTACCGACGGACTGCTGTAATGGATTGTAATTTCGGCACCGTTCACCGCGCCTTTGGCTACTGTGGCGGGACTTTTCTTTTCCTGCGCCGCTGCAAACACCGAAACGAATAATGTGAGCAAATAAGCCGTGATTTTGATTTTGAATTTCATGATAATTGATTTTTGGATGCTTAAAGATACCAATCGGATTTTTGCGACGCCCTAGATTTATAACCAATTTAACACCATAACTTAAGGCTTGTTTTTATTGCATCTTTGGCCGAGATAATCTATTTTTACGATTCATATCCCAAAGCCATGAATGTCATTGCCGAGCGCATCGCCGATTTCCTTAAACAGTTTTCGCCGTTCAACAACCTTACTTTCGAAGAGCTCACCATCGTGGCGACGAGTATCCGTGTCGTCAATTTGCAAAAGAACAAGACGTTGTTTCAAATCAACGACACACCGCATGACAGTTTTTATGTGGTGGCCTCGGGCGTGGTCAACCTTTCGGTGATTTCGGACGCCGAGGAAACGCTGTTGAACAAATGTGTCGAAGGCGATATTTTTGGGCTCCGTCCCTTTTTTGCCAAAAACAACTACCAGATGACGGCCAAGGCGCGTGACGAAAGCATCGTGTATGCGGTACCTATCGATACGTTTCGTCCGTTCGTGGCCCGAAATGCCGAGGTTTTGAATTTCTTGCTCGAGAGTTTTGCGCACAATTCAAACAATCCTGCCGACCGTGAAACGCAAGGAAGGCTGTTGTCGGATAATGTCACTTATGCGGGTAGCGGACAAACTGAAATACAGTATTTTCAAACACTGAATTACAACAAGTTACCGTTAAAAACTTCTCGTGCTACTTTAGCGAAAGACGCAGCACAGTTGATGACCGACAACCTAATGGATTGCGTGGTCGTGATCGAAAACGGTGCGCCCATCGGCATCGTAACCGACAACGACATGCGTTCTAAAATCGCCACGGGCCGTTACCCAGTGACCATCGCCATCGAAAAAATCATGGCCTCCCCTGTCATTGCCGTGCCCGAAAGCGTGTCGCTTGCCGAAGCACAACTGCTGATACTCAAACACAACGTAACCCATTTGTGCGTAACAGCCGATGGTTCGGACGCCACCGAAGTCAAAGGCGTCATTTCGCTGTATGATTTGATCGTGGCCCAGTCGAGTAATCCGGGGGTTTTGATCAAAGAAATCAAACGTTCCCAGGACGCCAAGGACCTCAAAAAAGTACGCGCCAAACTCACCGAACTCATCCAAACATCGATGGTCAAGAACCTGCCATTGTCGCACATCGCCAATGTGGCAAGCGAAATCACGTTGGCCATCATCAAACGTTCGGTAGAACTCGCCATTCTTGAAATGGGCTCCCCTCCTGCCCGTTTTGCTTGGCTTAGCATCGGTAGTCAGGGGCGAAAGGAACAATTGCTGCTCACCGATCAGGACCATATCCTGGTGTTCGAAGACGTGGCCGCCGACAAATACCGCGACGTAAAGGACTATTTCCTGCGACTGGCCAAAAAAGCCTCCGGTACGCTGGAAAAGGTGGGCTATCCGCCTTGTCCGAACGGGCATATGGCCAGCAACATCCTGTGGTGCAAATCGGTTTCCGACTGGCTTAAACAGTACACCAACTGGATGAAGGCGCCGGGCGAAAAGAGCAATGAGATCGCCAGTATCTTTTTTGATTACGAAATTGCCGTCGGCGAGCCACGTATCGAAGAGGCGATTACCGATGTGATTTTCCAAAATGCAGGCGCCAACCGGCTGTTCTTTGATTATTTGGGCAACGACGCCTTGCGCAAGCCTGCCCCGTTGAGCTTTTTCAAGAAGTTCAACGTAGAGGAAGAAGGACCATACAAAGATAAGTTCGACATCAAAATGCGTGCGCTCATGCCGCTGGTCGATGGTGCGCGGTTGTTTTGTTTGAGTCTCAATGTGCGCGGGATCAACAATACATTCCTGCGGTTCAAACAGTTGGCGATAGTCGATCCGAAGCATGCCGAGATCTATCTCAATTGTGCCGAGGCCTATTTGATACTGTCGCGTATCCGTACCGCCGAAGGGCTCAAGACCGACAGCGACGGGCGTTACATCAACCTCGAAGAATTGTCAAAAGCCGACCGCGAACGTCTCAAGAATGCATTGGCCCCGATGAAAGACCTTGAGGAGCTGATCAAAGACCGTTTTCAACTGACGCAATTTTCGTAATATGTTCGATTGGATCAAAAATATCAACAAAGACTATCCGGAATTCTGGAAAAGTTACCTCGGGAAGTTCGAAAAACGCTCGAACCGCTTTGTCGTGTTGAGTACCGAAACCACGGGGCTTGATCCGGAAAAAGACGTCATCCTTTCGATTGGCACCGTGGGCGTTACCGACAACAGCATCGTGGTGAGCGACAGTTTCGAGGTGGTACTGTTGCAGTACAAATTCCTACACGACAACGGCATGTCCAACGAGTTCATCATCGAAAGCACACAACCCAAATTGGGCGAACGCGAAGCCTTGCAGGCGTTTGTCGAATACCTTGGCAATGCCGTATTGGTGGGGCATCGCATTAATTTTGACGTAGAGATGATCAACACAGGACTCGAAAAACTCGGTGCAGGAAGGCTCAGGAACGAGGCGCTTGACATCGAAATCATGCACCAAAAAATCAACGAGAATACCGAGAAAGCCTTTGCAATCGATGAATTGTGCTCCTTGTACAACGTTCCCAAAAGCGACCGTCACTCGGCAGCCGAAGATGCCTACATACTGGGGCTTTTGTTTTTGAAGTTAAAGTCGAGATTAGGCTTGTAAAATATTGATTTTTAAATCAATAGTTAAATCCAACTATTTTTTCAAAACGGCCATGATGCGAAACCGAAGCCGGTGTTTTGTCGCCGCGTCGGTACGGCAATCCTTCTTTTTTTTCGACATCGGTACGGGCAAGGTCTAACACAAGAGGCCAATAATCGGGATTCGAAACGGCCACGGTATCCATGCGTTCCAAATCAAAAGTGGTTCGGGTTTGGTAAGTCCTGCCGTCGATTGTCACTGCCCCGTTGTAGTCATCCGATAGCGTGCATTCCAAACGCAACGGGTTGAATGTACGAATGCCGGTTTCCCTGTTGTAAATCTTATAAGCCGCTTCTTTTCGACTCCACAGGTTCCACACCATCAGGTCAGGATGGGCAGCAGTTTGGATACGCCTTTGTTCCGATTCGGTAAATATTTTTTGCAAAAAGCCTTTGCGGCGCCAATTGCTTTCCTTGGCCGCCAAAGTCAAATCGATGACGTCGTTGCCGATCATTTTTCGGCCGATTTGCTTTCGATGATCGAGAGTGCCGTCTTGACATCGAGCATTTGCTCCATCGATTCGTTGTCGATGACAATGCCGAACGCTTCTTCGATATCCAACACAATGTCGACCAAGTTGGCCGAGTTGATCTTGAGGTCCTTGATGAAATCGGTTTGTTCCGACAGGTTTTCGAGCGCCTGACTGTCTTTGACATACGGCTTGATGATGGCTTTTAACTGCGCAATGGCTTGTTCCCTATTCATAATGTGCTTTTGAAATGACTATCCTGAAACCGTCAGGATCGGTATACGTTTTCCCTTTTTCGCGCCAATACGGATTGTTGGCTTCGACTTCGGGAATATTTCGGTTGTGGAATTGTTCGGTCAGGTGATGGAACTCGGCCTCGCTCTCGGCATAAAACACGAGCAAGTCGTCGTGATCGGGCTGGTGGACCGGTGCTTCGTCCGATACGGTAAACTCCAAATGCCAGTCCTGCCCTCGGTTGCCGATGAACACGCCATCGTAGCCGTCGTGGTCATGGAATTCCCCAAGGATTTCCAGATCGAGCAGCCCGCAATAGAAATCGATCAACGGCTGAATATGGGCAGTATGACGGGCAACACGTAGCTTCATCTAATATTTTTTAAAGATAACACATCCGTTGACATCGCCAAAACCAAAACTCGCCTTGGCCACAATCTCCAGCGGCGTTTTGACCATGCGTTGCGGGATCTTCGAACCGTCGATCATTTCGGCGATTTCGGGGTGCAGGTCTTCGCAGTTGCGGTTCGGAAAAACAAAGCCGTGGTACAATTCCAGTACCGACGCCACGCTTTCTACAGCGCCCGCGGCCGACAAGCAATGCCCTACCATCGACTTGAGCGAATTGATGTACGGAAAATCGGCCCCGCGCCTGTTCAAAGCCGCGCTCCAATTTTGTATCTCAAGACTGTCCTTTGCCGTGGCCGTCAGGTGTCCGTTGATTTTGTCGATCTGACGCGCATCTACCCCCACGTTTGCCATCGCATCGCGTATGCAGCGCTGCACCGCCTCGGGATTAGGTGCCGTCATGGTGCCTTCGCCGCGTTGCCCGCCCGAATTGACGTTTCCGCCCAGAACCTCGCCATAGATACGTGCACCACGATCCAATGCCGCGTCCAAATCTTCGAGCAACAAAGCACCCGCGCCGCTGCCCGGAACAAACCCGGCCGCCGTCTCGCTCATGGGTCTTGAGCCTTGTTCGGGACGGTCGTTGTATTTGAACGCGCAAACCTTCATGGCGTCGAAACCACCCCAAATGTACGGTCCCGAATCGCTTGTGGCGCCCGCCAAAATGCGTTTGGCCCTCCCCGACTGGATCCGTTCGAACGCCATGAGTAGGGCTTCGGTTCCCGTGGTACACGCCGATGAATTGGTCGTCACGATGTTCCCGAGCCCCAATTTGCCGCCCAGGTAGGCGCTTACGCCGCTGTTCATGGTTTGCGCAACGGCGGTACTGCCGAGTCTTCGGGTTTGCAGGTCGTCTATTTTGTAAATACACTCGCGAAATTTGTCGATGCCCGAGGTGCCCGAGCCGAATATGGCGCCGCTGTCCCAATCGGGTGAATCGGTTTCTGTGATGGCCAGCCCCGCGTCTTTCCACGCATCGATGCCCGCCATGACGCCGTACAAAATCCCGCTTGCGTTAAAATTGCGCAGTTCGAGTTCCGAAAAATAGTCGCGTTTTTGCTCGTCGGGAATTTGTGGCGTGGCCGAGATTTGACACGAGAACTGTAAGTCGGCGAGTTGTTGGTCGAACCGAATACCCGATGCGCCGTTTTGGATGGCCCGCAAAAATGCATCTAGCCCTACTCCATTCGGGGCCACGATTCCCAATCCCGTGATGACCACGCGCCTATTCATGATGTTGCATTTTAGGAACTACCATACCCGCTATTTCACCCGTACACACTTCGATTCCGGCAGCATTCGTTATTGTTACAGTACATTTTAGCTTCCCGAACCGGAAGTATTTTTTTTGTGAAACCACGGTCACTTTCTCGCCGGGATAAACCGGTTTCAAAAACTCGATTTGCGTAGACGTCAGGGCCACCGAAACCGCCGATCGCGACGCGTCGTCCAACAGAAAAATACCCAGACAAACCACGCCAATCTGTGCCATGATTTCGGTCAGGATGACACCGGGCGTGACGGGATGTCCCTTAAAATGACCTTTGTAAAAATCGGCGTCTTTGTCCAGTGTATAATGGCCGCGCACGCCATTTTCGTCAATGGATTCGATCGCATCTACAAAAAGAAACGGTCGGCCATAAGGCAGCTTTTCAAGGATTTGGTCGTTGTTCTTTACCATTGCAGCAGTACACGTTGGGCCGAAAATCCGGGACCAAAACTCAGCATTAGTCCTTTTTCGCCGGGTTCTGGTTGCGCTTTCATGACATCTTCGAGCACATAGAGCACCGTGGCGCTCGACATGTTGCCGTACAATTTGAGGATTTCCTTGGTGGCGTTGATGTTTTTCCCGAGGTCGGCGAACAAACCTTCGACCAATTGGATGATTTTTTTGCCGCCTGGATGAAAAATCAAATGATCGATGTCGGCAATTTCGAGTCGTTGCTTTTCAAGGAACGGATGGATGATGTCGGGAAAATGCGACGCAATCGTCTCGGGTACGTCTACGTCGAGTACCATCTGCAACCCCGAATTGGTCAGCTTGAACCCCATCATGTGTTCGTTTTCGTAAAAATGGTACATCTCCTCGGCCACGACTTCGGGCCCAAAATCGGACTCGTCCGAAGACAATAGCGCACAGGCCGCGCCGTCGCCAAAAATGGCCGCGCTCACAATGTTGGCCATCGAATAGTCATCGAGCTGAAACGTGGCCGTCGGGCTTTCGACCGCAATCACTGCGGCGCGTTTGCCTGGATTGGCCTTCAGAAAGTTCTTGGCATAGATGATGCCCGAAACCCCGGCGGCGCAACCCATCTCGGTCACCGGAAGCCTAACGATGTCCTGTCGCAACTGCAGTTTGTTGATCAGGTAGGCGTCAAGCGACGGAATCATGATGCCCGTACAACTCACGGTGATGATGTAGTCGAGCATATCGGGTTCCCAGCCTGCCTTGTCGAGTGCCTTGGTGAGTACCTTTTCGCCCAAACGGATGGCTTCGCGGGCATAGATCTCGTTTTTTTGTTCGAACGATGTGGCGGTAAAAACATCGGTCGGTTCCATGATCGAATACCGTTTGTCGACGGCCGCACCTTCGAAAATCTTCTTGACTTTGCGCACAAAACGATCTTCCTGACCATCGAGCCAGCCGTCCAACAACGGGATGATGTCTTGGGTATCGCGCGAGTAGTCCGGCAATTGCTTGGCAACCGAAATGATTTTTACACTCATATTTTAGAAATGATCCATTGGTAGCGGAAGGCCCATTTCCAACGGATATTGGCGTTGAGATTTAATTTTTGGCTGAAAGTGCTGAGTTCGGTGCGTTTGAATCCGCGAAGGATGGACACCAGCCCGTCGTTTCTGGGCATCGGCTTGAGCCGAAACAACCAACCCACCAACTGGAACAGCCGGTAGGCCAAAGCGTTCCGATGCAAGTCGTTGACGACGATACCGACCGTGATCTTGCTTTTGAGCAACCGCATCAAATATAAAATTTCACTTTCGTTAAAGTGATGTAACGTCAATGTACACAGCGCAATATCGTACTCCAATGATTCGAAATCGGCGCTAAAAATATCGATGGTCTGGTAACCGATGTTAGGGTACGAAGCCGACAATTCGCGCGCATACCTCACCGTATCGGGATTGGCATCTATACCAATCAACTTGAAACGCCAATTTTTGCGGTAGCCGTAATCGCTCAGGGCGCGCAGCATGTCGCCGTTACCACAACCCAAATCAACCAGCGTGATCTCGTAATCCTTCGGGAACTTTGAAAGCAACTTCTTGACGCCGTCTACGGTAATCCTGTTACCGCCAAGCAAACGGTTGATACGGGCAATCTGGTCGAGCGTGTCGCGCAACTCCTTGCCCTGCATCGAGAAATCGTCCATGATTTCGGGCGCGTCGGTTCGTGTAGTGGTATCGATCAACATGGTACAGGAATGGGTTTGCCGTGCGTAAGCCGGATGATTTTGGGAAAAAGCGACGGGAAAAAGGCCACCAAACGCAGGGCCCATTCCGATGTTTTTTGCCTTTGGAACAAATGCCCGAGCCAACGCCCCGCCTGCATCCGCGATTTGAACAAGCGGTTCCAGGTTTGGTTATATCCGTGTTCCATTTGCGTACGCGTAATTTCGTTATTCATGTAACGCACCACGTGTTCCGAGGCAATCTTGGCGCTGTGGATCGCCATGGCCATCCCGTTGCCGCAAAGCGGATGGATGAGCCCCGCCGTGTCGCCTATCATCAGGATGTGATTTTCTACGCAAGGTTTTTTGTCGAACGAAATCTGGCTGATGGTCATGGGCTTGTCGAATACAGGCGTGGCCTCTTCAAAAATACTTTGCAATACAGGATTCCGATACAGCACATTTTGTTGGTATTCTTCTATATTCCGGTATTGTTTGAACGTCGCGAAGTCGGCAAGGTAACAAATGTTGATGCGGTTGTTTTCGACCTTCGACACGCCGCAGTAGCCACCCGTGAAGTTGTGGAGCCCTACAACATCGTCTGAAAAAATGCCTTCGAAATGACCCTTAACCGCCAACCACGGCGACTTTTTGGCCATAAACCGCCGCTGCATTTTTTGATCGAGATTCGACCGCTTCCCAAACGCACCGAGCACCACTTTCGATTGCAATACGCGGCCGTCGGACAACGAAACGTTAAACGAATTGTCTAAAAAATCGATGGACGTGATGTTTTCCTTGACGATTTCGCAACCGCGTTCGATCGCCTTGCTGTACAAATAATGGTCAAGGGCATAGCGGCTTACGCCAAATCCGCCCAACGGCAAATCGCCTTTTAGCAGGGCACCCGAATGGGTCGAAAAATCGATCTTGGAAATGTGGGTCGGATGCAAATGCGTCACGTCTACGCCCAGCCAATCGAAATACGGAAGCACCTCCTTCGAGATGTATTCGCCACAAACCTTATGTCTTGGGAAATCCGCCTTGTCGATGAGCGTCACGCCAATGCCCATCTTGGCCAGATGCAGCGCGCTCGTGAGTCCGGCCAGGCCGCCGCCGGCAATGATTACGGTTTGGTTTGCTTCCATACCTACGAAAATAGACATTTCGCGCCGACTGCGTGTTGTAAATAAACGCAAAAGTTTACATAATTTGATACGGGAGCCGCTACCCTACCCGTTCGTTCTTGATTTCCTCGACGATTTCGGGATTGAGCAACGTGCTCGTGTCGCCAAAGTTCGAGAAATCGCCTTCGGCTATCTTGCGCAGGATGCGGCGCATGATCTTGCCCGAGCGCGTTTTCGGAAGTCCCGAAACGAACTGGATTTTGTCGAGTTTGGCGATGGCCCCGATGTGGCTCGACACGTGCTGGTTGATTTCGTTGCGCAGGTTGTCGCGGTCGCGCGATTCACCATATTCCTTGAGGATGATGAAACCGTACAACGCATTGCCCTTGATGTCGTGCGGGAACCCAACAATGGCCGATTCGGCAACCGCCGGATGCTCGTTGATGGCATCTTCTATGGGCGCCGTGCCAAGGTTGTGGCCCGATACGATGACCACATCGTCTACCCTGCCGGTGATGCGGTAATAGCCGACTTCGTCACGCAACGCGCCGTCGCCTGTAAAATATTTGCCCGGAAACGTAGAAAAATAAGTGTCTTTGTAACGTTGGTGGTCGCCCCAAATGGTTCGCGCAATGGACGGCCACGGGAATTTGATGCACAAACTGCCCACCACTTGGTTGCCCTCGATCTCGGTGCGGGTTTCGTCCATCAAAACCGGTTGGATGCCCGGCAGCGGCAATGTCGCATAGGTAGGCTTTGTAGGTGTCACGAACGGAATCGGCGAAATCATCACGCCGCCCGTTTCGGTTTGCCACCAGGTATCGACGATTGGGCATTTCTTTTTGCCGACATGGTCGTTGTACCAGTGCCATGCTTCTTCGTTGATGGGTTCGCCCACCGATCCGATCAGTCTTAACGACGACAAATCGTGGTGGTCTACCCAAGAGGTGTTTTCCTTGGCCAACGCACGGATGGCCGTTGGTGCGGTGTAGAATTGCGTAACTTTATGTTTGTCGATTACATCCCAAAAGCGTCCGAAATCGGGATACGACGGAATGCCTTCGAACAAAACCGTCGTCGCGCCGTTGAGCAACGGGCCGTAAACGATATAGGAATGGCCCGTGATCCAACCGATATCGGCCGTACACCAAAACACATCGTTTTCTTCGTGGTTGAAAATGTTCTTGAACGTATAACCAATGTACACCATGTAGCCCGCCGTGGTGTGCAACATGCCCTTGGGTTTTCCGGTAGAGCCCGAAGTGTACAGGATGAACAAAGGATCTTCGGCGTCCATGATTTCGGCCACGTTGTTGTCCGACGCCTCGTCGAGCAACGGCTGGAGCCATTGGTCACGGCCTTCCTGCATGTTGACTGCTGTGTTGGTTCGTTTGGCTACGAGCACCTTTTTAACCGAGGGGCAGTTTTGCAAAGCCTCGTCGATGATGCCTTTGAGATCGATGGTTTTGTTGCCGCGGTAACCGCCATCGGCCGTGACGACCATTTTACAGTCGGAATCGTTGACGCGCGTGGCCACCGCCGATGCTGAAAACCCTGCAAAAACCACCGAATGGATCGCCCCGATGCGCGCGCACGCCAACACCGAAATCGCGAGTTCAGGGATCATCGGAAGGTAAATACACACACGGTCGCCTTTTTCGACGCCTTGGTCGCGCAGCACGTTGGCCATCTTACAGACGCGCTGGTGCAGCTCGGCATAGGTGATGTGCTGGGCTTGTTCCTTGGGGTCGTTGGGCTCGAAAATAATCGCCGTCTTGTTGCCCCTACGCGCCAAATGCCGGTCGATGCAATTCTTGACGATGTTGACCTTGGCGCCCATGAACCACTTAATGTCGGCCTCGGCCATATTGAACTCGACCACTTTGTCCCATTGCTGGTACCAAGTGAAATTTTCTTCGGCGATCTTGCCCCAAAATTTACGCGGTTCGCGGATCGATTTGTTGTAATGCTTGAAATATTGCTCGAGGTTTTCGATTTTGTAGTAGCTCATGGTGGTTTTTGGTTGGTAAACCAACAAATTTAGGGATTTGGTGGAATTGGAATAGCATTATTTTTTCATTTTTCGCCTTCGTTTAATTTTTTGTGGTCAGTTTGATATCTTTGGTGCTATTCAAATGATACTTATGATGAAAAACCTTGCTGTCGCAGTCCTATTGTTGTTGTTCGGCTGTTCCTCCGATTCGAGTGTTCCCCAGCCTATTCCAACCGATCCTAGCGTTTACTATGGTAGCGTAGGATTATCGAATCAAGAAGAAGTTGACGCATTTGCCGCGCACGAATACATCGGGATCACAGGAGACTTAGACATTTCGAGCGCCAATGCGCCTTTGGACCTTTCGGGACTACACACCCTGACTTTCGTCAATGGGCTTTCGATACGCCACAACACGCACTTGCAGACACTACACGGCTTGGAGCACTTGCAGTCGATTGACCAGGGCGCGCTGACCATCATCGGCAATTTTCGATTGGAAAACATCGATGCGCTTTCCCAATTGACGACGGTTGCCCAGGCGGTATACATCATGGATAATCCGTTGCTGCAACAGCTCGATGGACTTGCACACGTGACCTCGATTGGTGGCGCGTTGGATGTTTCTAGAAATGAGTCGTTGTTAAACGTCGACGGGCTGTCACAAGTCACGCAAGTAGGTTTTTGGCTTCGCGTATGGCAAAATGAATCTTTACAAAGCATCGACGGATTGTCGGGCATCACGGCCATCAATGGCGCACTGACGATTGAAGGGAATGACGGTCTAACCACATTGGATGGGCTTCAAAACATCGAATCGGGCGTCGAAAATATAGTGATCCAATGGAATTCCAATTTGGTCAGCATCGATTGCCTAAACCTGATCACCAACGCCGATTCGGTCAGCATCGGCATCCCTAACACGACAACAACATTCCGTTGCCTCAACGCGCTGGCCACGGTCGAATTGTCTTTTGGCGTCAGCACGGGAAATAGCTTATTGAACTGGCAATCGTTCGAACAACTGACCACCATAGGCGGATTCGCTTACCTGGATTTTGGGAACGTTACGAACGTGGATGGGTTCAACAACCTGCAATCTGTCGGTGGGGAATTCAAATTGTTGGACAGCCACTGGATTACCAATGTAGATTTTCTGGGTCATTTGAGCAATCTCAACGGTCGACTACTGATTTCTTCCTGCGATGCATTGGTCAACTTGGATGGCCTGAGTAACCTAGACCTAGTCAATGGCAGCCTGATCGTCAGCAGCAATGCTTCGTTGGTCAACTTTTGTGGACTACAGCCGCTGTTGCAGCAAAATGGCGTTGCTGCCGAAATCCAAATTTACAGCAATGCTTTCAATCCGAACGCAACGCAAATTATCGGCGGGAACTGCAGCTTATAGTTATTTTTCGGCATCGTATTCACCCTTAAGCGCATAAAACCCAAACACGCCCAGTCCCAAAACGATGAGCGGCGTGAGTACAAATAGAATGATGATCCCGAAAACCGTATCTTCTTGCTTGTCGGTCTTGAATTTAGGCAGCCCGAATTCGAAGATGCAAAAATAAGCCGCGGCCAACGCCAGCGCGATCCAAACGATGCCGAGTAGTCTTTTGAGGGTGTCCATATCAGTCGTGTAAGGTGTTGATTTTTTTGTCGAGGTAAATCATGCCGATGACCAAGCTCACCGATGCAATGATGATCGGGTACCAAAGTCCTTCGAGGTAAAATTGCGCATCGCCCGATTGCTGGGCGTTGGTCACCAAATAGGTCGAAATCGCTGGCAGCAATCCGCCAAAAATCCCGTTGCCCACGTGGTACGGCAGCGACATCGACGTGTACCGGATCTTGACCGGGAACATTTCGACCAGGAAAGCCGCAATCGGTCCGTAGACCATCGTCACGAAAATGACCTGGATCCAAACCAGGAAAATCAGCATCCATTTGTCGTGCGCGTTGATCAGCAACACTTTTTTGGTTTCGGTTTTGTAAACCCCGTGTACCTCGTGCGTAAAGGTGGTTTCGGTGAGTCGCGTACCGTCGGTGTATTGTTTTTCGATTTTGTCGCCAGATGCCGTGTTGGCTGCCATTTCTGTCTTGTGTGCTACGTTGGTCGTCTGGTACATTTTTTCGTAAATCGGACGATACAGTAAAATGGCGAGCAACATCCCGACCATCATGATACTTTTTCGTCCCACGCGGTCGCTGAGCCAGCCGAACACTACAAAGAACGGCGTTCCGAGCAACAATGCGATGCCAAGCAACCCATCGACCTGCGACGAATCGATGTTCATGACGGTCTTGAGGAAACTCATCGCATAAAACTGGCCCGTATACCAAACCACGCCCTGCCCCATCGTCGCGCCAAACAGCGCGAGCAATACGAATTTGAGGTTGTATTTGTTGCCAAAACTTTCCTTAAGCGGATTGGTGCTGGTTTTTCCTTCGGATTTGGCCTTGGCGAATACGGGCGATTCGTCCATCTTTTGGCGGATCAAGTACGACACATACACCATCAGGATCGAAACCCAGAACGGTACACGCCAACCCCAGGTGTCAAAAGCTTCTTCCGACAAAACGCTGCGCGTGGCCAGGATGACCATCAGCGAAACGAACAAACCGGCCGTGGCCGTCGTTTGTATCCAAGAAGTCCAATAGCCTTTTTCGTTTTTGGGCGCGTGTTCGGCCACATAGGTTGCAGCGCCGCCGTATTCGCCACCCAGCGCAAGTCCTTGGAGCAATCGCAACACGAGCACCAAAAATGGCGCCAGGTACCCGATGGTTTCGTAACTCGGGATGCAACCAATCAAAAACGTCGCGCCGCCCATGAGCACCAGCGTGACCATAAACGTGTATTTGCGGCCGATCAAATCGCCCAAACGTCCAAAGAACAACGCGCCGAACGGCCGGACGACAAAGCCCGCCGCAAAGGTCGCAAGCGTCGAAAGGAATGCCGCCGTTGGGTTGTCAGCGGGAAAAAATTTAGTGGAAATGACGACAGCCAAGCTGCCAAAGATGTAGAAATCGTACCATTCTATTAAGGTGCCCATCGACGAAGCCGTAATGACTTTCCAGATGCCTTTTGTGGATTTGCTCATGTGGGGTTAATGTTGGTTTGGTTTTAACGATAGTCACGGTATGCTTGATCCGCTACTTCTCGATACAGTTTAAACTTTAACAAAATGTACAGAAAATCTGCTTGCGCGGTATTTTTTAATTTCGTTGGGGATAACCTTCATAGCCCCCTTCCCTAGAGCGAAGCTATACATTTCAAAAGGAAGTACATTACAGAAAACCTGTAATTCACTGTCTTCCCATAGATTTCACCCACACTATCCCAACAATGAACTAAAATAGAAAAAAAATCCTACGACGGTTCTCCCAACCGATATAAAACCAATTTTTCAGATGACCGGCTTTCTTTTCCGAAAACGATGTATTTCGCAAGATTTTCACTTAATTTGTGCAAACAACCAACCCAATGCAATTCGATCCGCAGGAAACCGACCAAAAATCTATTTATAAATTACTGACGGGAGCCGTGATTCCGCGGCCCATCGGATGGATTTCGAGCATCAGCCCCCAAGGTATTCGCAACCTCGCCCCTTTTTCGTTTTTCAACGCCGTCGGCGACGACCCGCCGCATGTCGTATTTTCGACCGTGCGCACCAACGACACCAACAAAGATACGCTCAACAACGTACTGGCTACACGTGAATTTGTCGTCAACATGGCGACCGAACACAACGTTGCGCAAATGAATGCGACATCGGCCATTGTGGCACCAGAAGTCGACGAGTTTGAACTGGCCGGTCTTACTGCGCTTCCATCGGTAAAAGTAAAGCCCGCGCGCGTGGCCGAAAGCCCGATCCATCTGGAGTGTGAGCTCGTACACCATTACACGCTCGACGGGCATCAACACGGCGGTGCGACGCTGCTCGTCGGCAAAATCGTCATGTTTCATATTGACGAAAGCGTTTGGCTCGACGATTTCAAGATCAACATGGAAACTTACAGGCCCGTTGCCAGACTGGCGGGTGCCAACTATGCAAAACTCGGGGAAATTTTCTCCATCAAACGACCTTTACAATGAAGATTACGGTAATTGGCGGCGGCCCGGGCGGATTGTATTTTTCGATCCTGGTCAAAAAAGCAGTGCCGACGGCACAAATCGATGTTTTTGAACATTTGAAATTAAAAGGAGGACAGCCAGCGGCTGTCAGGTATAAAAATAATCACCTATGAAAATAACAGTAGTTGGAGGTGGCCCTGGTGGATTATATTTTTCAATTCTTGTCAAAAAGGCTATTCCGGATGCAGAAATAAATGTTTATGAAAGAAACAAACCCGACGACAGTTTTGGGTTTGGCGTCGTTTTTTCGGACGAAACGCTGAGCGAGTTCCTTTCGCGCGATCCCAAATCATACGAGCTGATACGCAACAGTTTTGCTTATTGGGACGATTTGGATGTGGCGCGCGACGGCGAAATCGTACGCATCAAGGGCAACGGATTTTGCGGCTGCTCGCGCAAGGCGTTGCTCCAGTTGTTGCAACAAAGATGCATAGAAGAAGGCGTTAACCTGCATTTCGAGGCCAATGTTGACAACCTTTCGAAATTCAAGGATTCCGATTATATCGTCGCGGCAGATGGCATCAACAGCGTCATTCGCGAGAAATTCAAGACCCAATTCGGGACAAATATCGTACAGCAACAAAACAAGTTTGTTTGGTTGGGGTCGACGCGCCCACTTGATGCCTTTACGTACTGGTTCCGCTCGACGCCTTATGGTACTTTTGTCGCGCACACCTACCAGTACCAACCGGGCATGAGCACTTGGATTTTCGAGTGTACGCCCGAAACGTGGGCCAATGCCGGATTCGAGACGACCAACGAGCAAGACACCATCGAGAAATTGTCGGGTATTTTTGCCGAGGAACTCGACGGACATCCGCTGATTTCGAACAAATCGCACTGGCGCGAATTCCCTACCATCACCAACCAAAAGTGGCACCACGACAACATCGTGTTGCTCGGCGACGCCAAGGCCACGGCCCACTACTCGATCGGTTCGGGTACGAAACTGGCGATGGAATGTGCGATCGGTTTGGCCGATTCGGTCGTCCAATATGGAACCGATAGAACCAAAACATTCGAAAACTACGAAAAGCTGCGTCGTAACCGCGTCGAACAAATCCAACATGCGGCCAATGTGTCGCTCGATTGGTTTGAACATATGGAACGCCACATGCGCCACGATTTCATGCAATTCGCTTTCGGCGTGATGACCCGCGCCAAGAAAGTGACTTTCGAGAACTTGATGTTGCGCGATGCATCGTTTACAGAAAAAGTGTTGACCGGCTTTAATTCGGCCAACGGAAATTTCAAATTTGCCACACCGGCTGCTTTTACGCCTTTCCAGTTGCGCGGTATGCAAACCAAGAATCGGATTGTGATGTCACCCATGGGCCAGTATTCTGCCGAGGGCGGATTGATCAACGACTGGCATCTGGTGCATTACGGGGCACGTGCCACCGGCGGCGTGGGGCTCATCATCGCCGAGATGACCGCCATTTCCAAAACCGGACGTATCACTTTAGGTTGTCCTGGTATATGGTCTGATGAACAAGTGGTTGCGTGGAAACGTATCGTCGATTACATCCACAAAAACAGCAAGACCAAAATAGGGATACAACTCGGACATTCGGGCCGCAAAGGTTCGGTGAACGTACCATCTGTGGGCAGCAACATACCGCTTGAAAGCAAAGGCTGGGACTTGATCTCGGCTTCGGCCATCGCTTTCCGAGAAGGGATGCCCGTGCCCAAGGAAATGGACAAATCCGACCTGCACCGCATCACGGCCGAGTTCATACATGCCGCCGTCAACGCCGATGCCGCGGGCTTCGACATGATCGAATTGCAGGCGCACCACGGATTTTTGCTCGCTTCGTTCCTGTCCCCGCTTACCAATATACGCACCGACGAATTCGGTGGCAGCATCGAAAACCGTTTGAAGTTTCCACTGGATGTGTTTCGGTCGATGCGCGAGGTTTTTAACCCCGACAAACCGATGTCGGTACGCATTTCGGCAGCCGATTGGGCCGAGAACGGCATCACGCCCGAAGAAGTGGTTGCCATCGCCACAGCATTTAAGGAAGCAGGCGCCGACATCATCAATGTATCGACGGGCAATACCGTAGCGCACCAAAAACCAACCATTGGTCGAATGTGGCAAACGCCGTTTTCGGATTTGGTACGCAATACCGTCGACGTGCCAACCATCACCACCGGTTTTATCCAGGACATCGACCAGATCAATACCCTATTGCTCAACGGACGCGCCGATTTGGTGGCGCTAGGCAAACCGCTGCTGCTCAACCCTAATTTTGTAAGGGAAGCGCAGGCGTACGAGAACTTCCAGCCCGACGACATCCCCAACCAATACATGCAAGGCGCGGCACCGCTTTTTCAGCTCAAGCAGGCCGAACGTAGGGAAAAAGACGGCATGCGAAAAGCGCTGAAGCCCGAAAGCCACAAACCCGCAACAGACGTTAAAACCAAGAAATAGACAACAAATTCGTGAAACATTACGCCGACAATTTTGCGCACGAACACCTGCCTTTGCAGGAATTGCAGCCCGACTACATTTTGGACCATCCCGACTTTCAGTTTCCCGAAAGTTTGAATTGCGTAGACCGATTGCTCGACGACCACATCAAGCAAGGACGCGGCAATCGCGTGGCCATCAGCACGTTCACAGAAATCTGGACGTACCAGGATTTGTACGACAAGTCGAACCAGATCGCGCATGTACTCGTCGACGATTTGGGAATGGTATCGGGCAACCGTGTCTTGATACGATCGGCCAACAACCCCATGTTCGTGGCGTGTTGGTTCGCGGTGCTCAAAGCCGGCGGGATTGTCGTGGCGACCATGCCTTTGCTGCGCGAAAAAGAACTCACGGTGATGATCGACAGCGCCGAAATATCGCATGCGTTGTGCGATGTAAGGCTCATGGACGAAATGTCGGGCGTACAATCGACGTTTCTAAAACAGACCTGTACATTCGACGGATCGAATGAAAACCCGGGCGAGTTGGAGCAACTGATGGCATCCAAACCCAAGGATTTCAAGAACTACCATACACTACACGACTCGATTGCGCTCATCGGGTTCACCTCGGGAACGACGGGCAAACCCAAGATGACATCGCATTTTCACCGCGACATTTTGCTCATTTGCGAAGCCTTCCCGAAATATTCGCTGCAACCCACGCCAGAAGACATTTTTACCGGAAGTCCGCCGCTTGGGTTTACGTTTGGTTTGGGCGGATTGGTCTTGTTTCCGTTTTACTACGGCGCATCAACTTTTTTGATCGAAAAGCCAACGCCCGAATTGTTGTTGCAGGCCATCGACCGGCACAAAATCACGATTTGTTTCACCGCCCCTACGGCGTGGCGCATCATCACGACACTGGTCAAGGACTTCGATATTGCGTCGTTGCGCAAATGCGTATCGGCAGGCGAAACCTTGCCGTTCAAGGTTTGGGAAGATTTTCACGCGGCCACCGGGCTTAAGATCATCGATGGTATCGGATCGACCGAAATTTTGCATATCTTCATCTCCTCGCACGAGGGCAACATGCGCAAGGGCGCGACCGGGTTACCGGTACACGGTTACGAGGCCAAAATCATCGGCGCAGACGGCAGCGAATTGCCTGTCAATGAACCCGGAAGGCTTGCGGTGCGCGGTGTCACCGGTTGCAAGTATTTAAATGCGCCCGACAAACAAAAAGAATACGTAGAAAACGGTTGGAACATTACCGGCGACGTGTTCAAGAAGGACGAAGACGGGTATTTCTGGTTCGTGGCGCGCGGCGACGACATGATCATTTCGTCGGGCTATAACATTTCGGCCATCGAGGTCGAGAACGTGTTGCTAGGGCATGAAGACATTGCCGAGTGCGCCGTCGTGGGTTTGCCCAACGAAGAACGCGGCATGTTGGTTTGCGCGCACATCGTCTTGAAAAATAAAGCTTTGGCCAGTGACGCCAAAACCAAAGAAATACAAGAATGGTTCAAAAGCGCAGCCGCGCCCTATAAGTATCCGCGCGAGATTCATTTTGTGGATGCGTTGCCGAAAACCGAAACGGGGAAAATACAACGATTTAAACTAAAGAATTGAAACCTTAAACCAAACCATGAAAAAAAAACTACTTTGTTCGATGTTGCTTTTGGGCACATGCGCTTTCTCCCAACCCGCCGTTGAATGGAAAAAAACGTTAGGCGGCAGCCAAAATGAATTCGGTTTTTCGAGTTGCCGCACGGCCGATGGCGGTTATGCCGTACTCTCGTTTGCGACCGCTACCGATGGTGATCTGGCAGGAAACGAACCCAACGGTTCGGCTTGGTTGGTTAAGCTCGACGGCGAAGGAAATACAGTTTGGAATAAAACATACGGCGGATCGCAACCAGACCGTGGCTATGCCATACAGGCCACGACCGATGGCGGATTTGTGTTCGTGGGCAACACCTACTCGAACGATGGTGATGTTTCGGGCCACCACGGAGGTTCCGATGTTTGGCTCGTAAAACTGGATGCGACAGGCGACGTCCAATGGCAAAAATGCATCGGCGGGACGGGTGAAGAGTACGGTTCGGGAATTGCATTGGCAACCGATGGCGGCTACTTCATTTGCGCCAATTCCACCTCTACCGATGGCGATTTGCCCGATAGTGATACCGTGAACGGAGACCGCTGGGGTATCAAAACCGACAGCGCCGGAAACATCCAATGGGCCACGCGTGTCGATGGCGATTCGGAAGACACGGCGTTGTACTGTGCCGCGGCGGCCGACGGAAGTTTTGTCGTAAGCGGATTTTCGTATTCTGAAAATTTAGGCGTTTCCACTGCATATCCTGACGGTATGGTCACCAAATTCAATGCAGACGGCAGCATTGCGTGGAACGAAACTTATGGAGGATCTTTCGATGACTATCTTTACGGCATTGTTTCGCTTGCCGACGGCGGTTTTCTGATTGCCGGGCAAACGGCGTCATTCGATGGCGATTTGACCGAAAACCAAGGGGCAATTCACATGACCACAGATGCGTGGGCGCTTAAAATAGACACCAACGGAAACGTCGTCCATTCCGAGAGTTTTGGCAATTTGTCGGACGATTCTTTTATCTCGATCGCGGCCGCGCCCGACAACGGGTTTGTGTTCCTGGGCGAGTCCATTTATTATGACGGAGGCGATTTTGTAGGGAGCCATGGCATTGACGACAGAGACCTGCTCGTCGCGAAATTCGATGCCAATCTTGGTATGCAATGGTATGATTTGTATGGCGGGACAAACAGTGATGGTGCGGGTACATGTCTTTTTGACAGCAGCGGAAGTTTGCTGGCTGCCGCTGGGACTTCTTCGAACGACGGCGACGTTTCGGGCAACCACGGCCAACAGGATTTGTGGGTTTTGAAATTCGAACCCGAACCGCTTGCAACCAAACAATTTATAACCAAAGAACTGACCATTTTCCCCAATCCGTCCCAATCGGTGTTGAACATTTTGTTGCCGGATGGGTTCGAAAAGGCGATCATGACGGTAACCGACGCCACCGGGAAAACCGTCCAAACACTTGCGACCGCGCGGATCGATGTGGCGCATCTGCCCGCAGGGATCTATTTTGTCGAAGCATCGGCCTTGGGGCAAAAGCTGCGCGGCCAGTTCATAAAACAGTAAAATACAGATACCAATCATGAGAAAAGTATTCATCGTTACCAGCATCACCTTCCTTGCGCTCACGGGCATTTTGATGTATGTGAACCTCAAATTTGCTTTTCTGCTCGTGATTTTCCTGCCGCTTATCGGGATGGGCGTGTTTGACATGTACCAGTCCAAAAGAACGATCCGTCGTAACTTTCCGTTGTTCGGCCGTATGCGTTACCTGCTCGAATCGCTCGGGCCCGGCGCAAGGCAGTATTTTATAGAAACCGACACCGAGGGCCGTCCGTTTACGCGATTGCAGCGCAGCCTTGTTTACCAACGCAGTAAAAAAGAAACCGATTCGCATCCGTTCGGTACGCAACTCAACGTGTACGACGAGGGCTACCAGTGGATCAACCACAGCATCAAGGCCATCCCGTTCCAGGACGTAGACCAGAATCCCAAGGTACGCATCGGGTCGTCGCAATGCAAAAAGCCGTATATGGCGAGCCTGTTCAACATCAGCGCGATGAGTTACGGATCGCTGAGCCGCAACGCCATTCTGGCTTTGAACGCGGGTGCCCAGCAAGGCGGCTTTTTCCACAACACGGGCGAAGGCGGGCTTTCCCCCTACCATTTACAGCCGGGCGGCGATGTGGTGTGGAACATCGGCACGGGCTATTTCAGTTGCCGCGACCAGTACGGCAATTTTTCGCCCGAGCATTTTACCGAGCGCGCGCATTACGACAACGTCAAGATGATCGAAATCAAATTCTCGCAAGGCGCCAAACCCGGGCACGGCGGCATTTTGCCCAAAGAAAAAGTAACCGATGAGATTGCGGCCATCCGATTGGTGCAAAAAGGCAACGACATCATTTCGCCGCCCAAACATTCGGCGTTCAAGACGCCTTTGGAATTGATGGATTTCATCAAGGTGTTGCGCGAGCACTCTGGCGGGAAACCGGTCGGGATGAAGATTTGCATCGGCAACAAATCTGAATTCATCGCGATCTGTAAGGCGATGGTACAAACCAAGACCTATTTCGATTTCATCACCGTCGATGGCGGCGAAGGCGGAACCGGCGCGGCCCCGATCGAATATTCGGACCACGTGGGCATGCCCTTGCGCGATGCTTTGGCGTTTGTGCATGATTGTCTTGTAGGATTTGGACTTAAGGATGAAATCAAGATCATCGCCAGCGGCAAGGTCATCAGCGGGTTCGACATCATCCGTGCGCTCTCGATGGGCGCCGATTTGTGCAATTCGGCACGCGGGATGATGTTTGCCTTGGGCTGCATCCAGGCGCTCGAATGTCATGCCAACACCTGCCCTACCGGCGTCGCGACACAGGATCCCCGATTGGTCAAAGGGTTGGTCCCCGAAGAAAAAAGCATCCGCGTAGCACGGTACCAGCATGAAACGGTCAAGGCCGCGATGGAACTCATGGCCTCGGCGGGCATAGACCACCCCGACAAGGTAGACCGCGATTTGGTGAGCATGCGCATCGACAAGACCAACATCCGCACCTTTGCAGAGCTGTTCCCAGAACTCAAAACGGGTTGTTTGTTGCAACCCGAAACGGTGCCCGACCGGTTGTTTTATGCTTGGAAAAAAGCCACGCCCGAAAGTTTTTAAAACCCAACTAAATGAATTTTACCAAAACCGAACCCATCCGCTTCAAGCACGTCGACTATGCCGGCATCGTATTTTACCCTCGTTTTCTGGAAATGCTCAACGACCTGGTAGAGGATTGGTTTGCCGAAGCGCTCGACCGTCCGTTCGCGAAAATCCACGAACAGAACGTGGGCATTCCTACCGTCGATTTAAAGGTGCAATTCAAGAAAGCCGCGCGTATCGGCGATGTATTAACCAAACAACTTTGGGTGATAAACCTCGGCGGCGCATCGGTGACCTGCGGATTCCGGTTTGCCGATGAAAATGACAAAACCTGTCTCGAGGGCGAGGTGACGCTTGTTAACGTCAAACTGGGCGACGGCATCAAGGCCGAACCGTTCACCGACGACACCCGAACCAAAATCGAACAATACTTTTTAAAATTTTAAATTATAAATTTTAAATTTTGAATGCTTCGGCTAACGTAGAGCGCTCCACCGGATGCATTTTGAATTTAAAATTTAAAATTCAACATTTAAAATAACTTTAGTATGGATTTCCCAAAATTCAAAGCCGCCACCGTCCAAACCGCTCCCGTTTTTCTCGACGTCGACAAGACCATCGATAAAGCCATCGCGTTCATCAAAGAAGCGGCCCAAAATGGTGCGCAACTCATCGCCTTTCCCGAGGTGTTCATCTCCGGCTATCCGTACTGGAATTGGATCATGACGCCCGTACAAGGCAGCGCGTGGTATGAAAAACTCTACCGAAATTCCGTAACAGCCGAAGGTGATGAGATGGCGCGCATCCGCAAGGCGGCAGCAGATTACAACATCCAGGTGGTCATCGGGATGAACGAACGCGGCGACAGTTTTGGTGAGATTTACAATACGAATTTGATCATCGACAACAAAGGCAACCTGATAGGCAAACACCGCAAACTCGTTCCGACGTGGGCCGAAAAACTGACGTGGACAAGTGGCGATGGTTCGTCGCTCAAGGTTTACAAAACCGACATCGGCCCGATCGGCACGCTGGCCTGCGGCGAAAATACAAATACCTTGGCGCGTTTTACGTTGCTCTCCCAAGGCGAACTGATCCACATCGCGAACTACATTTCGCTGCCCGTGGCCCCACCCGATTACAACATGGCCGAGGCGATCAAGATCCGCGCGGCGGCACATTCGTTCGAAGGCAAACTCTTTACGATCGTTTCTTGTTCGACCATTTCGCAAGAAATCATGGACGCGATGAAAGCCGATGTGCCGAATGCGGAAGAATTACTGACGCGAAAAAACTCTGCATTCTCTGGATTCATCGGTCCGAACGGCGCGGTCATTGGTGAACCGCTCATCGACGAAGAAGGCATCGTATATGCCGAAATCGATTTGGCCAAATGCATCCAACCCAAGCAAATGCACGACATCTTGGGGCATTACAATCGCTTTGATATTTTTGATCTGCGGGTAAATGTCGCCCCGACAAAAAAGATTACCTTTATAGACAACCACGAAGAATTCAGAAACAAGTAAAGCGTTCGGTTCTAAAGTCCTTAGTCTTTTGACTTTACGACTTTATGACTTTACGACTTTCGACTTAACATTATGGAAGCAAAACACTCAGACGACGTCATCGGCCGCGCCCGCGTCAAGGATACGCCCGAGCTCGAAGACTATTACAAAGAACTCGAATCACTAGGGGCCGGCGCGCTTTGGACGGTGGCCAACGACATCGAGCCGTGGGAACCGCGCACATCATCGGTGCCGATGCTCTGGAAATACGAAGATTTGCGCGAGCTGGTCCTCAAATCCTCTGATCTCGTGACGCCCGAACAAGCCGGACGCCGTGTGGTGTATTTGGTTAACGATAAACGCAAAGATGTTTCGGCGGCCGTCGGTTGGCTGTACACGGGAATTCAGGTCACGCGTCCCGGCGAAAGTACGTCGGCGCACCGCCACAAAGCCTCGGCATTGCGGTTCATCATGGAAGGCGAAGGCGGCTATACGGTGGTCGATGGCAACAAGATTACTTTTGAAGTCAACGATTTTGTCATCACGCCCAACTCGACGTGGCACGAACACGGTGTGGCCGAAGGCGGCAAGACCTGCGTGTGGCAGGATGGACTCGACATTCCACTCGTCAACGCTTTAGAGGCCAACGATTATGCGGTATTTGACGGCAAGCAGCCACTCGCCCATCCGATCAATTTTTCGCCATTGAGTTACAGCGGGTCTGGCGTCATTCCCGCCGACCATGTTTGGGACAAACCGTATTCACCGCTGTTCAAATATTCCTGGAAATCGGTTTATCCGGCACTTTTGGACGCGGCCAAAGTCAGCGATGGCTCGGCTTTCGACGGGATTTTGATGCAGTATTCCAACCCGCTGACGGGCGGCCACGTCATGCAAACCATGGGCGCAACCATCCAACTCCTGCGCGCGGGCGAACATACGAAAGCGCACAAACACACGGGTTCGTTCGTGTACCAATGCGCCAAGGGCAAGGGTTATTCGGTCATTGGCGGCAAAAGATTTGACTGGAAGGAGCGCGATATTTTTTGCGTGCCGAGTTGGGTGTACCACGAACACGTCAATTTATCCGAAACCGAAGACGCGGTGCTGTTTTCGTTCAACGATTTGCCGGTGATCGAAAAATTGGGATTGTACCAGGAGAAGGAATATCCGGATAATAATGGTTTTCAAACAATTAACAATTAATAATTAATCATGAGCGTCGCGGTCCTCTCGTTTGACTTTCGACGTTTGACATTCGACATGAAATTACTCACCTACCAAAATACATCAAACGAACAAAAAATCGGCATCCTTCAAAACGACACCATCATCGACATCGAAAAACTCGGTTTCAAATCGAACGAAACCTTTGCGGCCTCGATGCTGGATCTTATCGACGCGGGTACCGATGAAGTAAAAAGAATCCAATCGGCGCTTGCGCATGCCAACGAAAATACGATTGCTGCCGTTTCGGTACCTATGTCTGAAGTGACGCTGCTGGCACCCATTCCGCGCCCGCGCAAAAACATCATCGGCATCGGACTCAATTATACCGAACACGTCGCCGAAAGCGCCCGTACGCTTGATACGTCCAAGGAATTGCCGCAAAAACCCGTCATCTTTTCCAAACCGCCCACGACCGTAACGGCCAACAACACCGAGATTTTGCACAACCGCAACCTCACCGAGCAACTCGATTGGGAAGTCGAACTTGCGGTCGTCATCGGCAAAAAGGGAAAATACGTCAAGAAAGAAGACGCGCTCGATTACGTCTTCGGCTACACCATCATCAACGACATCAGCGCGCGCGACTGCCGCCGTGCCGGGCAATGGATCGTCTCGAAAGGCCAGGACACATTTGCGCCCATGGGTCCTGTTTTGGTGACCAAAGACGAAATCGCCGATCCGCACAATTTGAACTTATCGCTCAAACTCAACGGGGTCGAAAAACAAAATTCGAATACGAAATTCATGCTGTTCAACATCAACGACCTTATCGAAGATTTGAGCACCGTATTCACGCTCGAGCCCGGCGACATCATCGCCACGGGAACACCGGCGGGCGTTGGTGCAGGCCGCAACCCACAGGAATGGATGTGGGACGGCGACGTGGTAGAAGCCACTGTGCAAGGCATCGGTACGCTGACCAACACCGTCAAGGAAATCAAATTCTAAGCGCACCGAAACCAATAAATAATAACAATAAAAAATAAATAATAATTAAACGTGCACGCCGGAAAATCCTACTCCTTCAAAGAACTCACCCTCTGGACAAGACATTGTATTTACCGGTTGTCGCTTATCGCCATCATCCCGACGGTGCTGTACCAGGCATGCGGGATGAAATGGATTGCGATCCCGTGGACGGTGGTCGCGTTTTTGGGTACGGCCACGGCGTTCATCGTGGGTTTTAAGAATACGCAAACGTACAGCCGTACCTGGGAAGCCCGTCAAATTTGGGGCTCGATTTTGAACAGCAGCCGCAGTTGGGGTGTGTCGGCGCGTGATTTTTTGAACGACCGCGATCTATCGAAGAAAATGATTTACCGTCATTTTGCATGGCTCACCGCGTTGCGTTACCAGATGCGCGAACCGCGTACTTGGGAATCGATGACCAAGGGCAATTACATCGAGTATGCGCAGTTTTACGATATTCCGGAGCGTTTGTCTGCGCTCGACGAGGAATTGAAAAACTACTTGGACCCACAAGAATTGCAAGCCATTTTGCGCACCAAGAACCGCGCCGCGCAATTGTTGGCCAAGCAAAGTGAAGACTTGAAAATGCTGGCCGATTCGGGTAAACTCGACAATTATCGCTTTGTTGAAATGCAAAAAGTCCTGCGCGATTTGTATGACCAGCAAGGCCGTAGCGAACGTATCAAGAACTTTCCCTATCCGCGGCAATTTGCGACCATCAATACGATTTTTGTACAGCTGTTTTGTCATTTGTTGCCGTTCGGGCTTTTAAAGGATTTCGACAAACTCAACGAAACGGCGACGGGCATTTTGCAAGGGCACATGGTGTGGTTCGTGATCCCGTTCAGCGTACTCATTTCGTGGGTATATACGGCGCTCGACCAGATCGGCGAAAGCACCGAAAACCCGTTCGAGGGCGGCCCGAACGACGTACCGATTTCGCAAATGAGCCGCACCATCGAGATTGACCTGCGCGAAATGTTGGGCGAAACCGAATTGCCGCCCGCACTACAACCCAAAAACAACATCATCCTATGACCAAGAGAGAAAAACTGGCCATCGTGCGCCGATGGTATCCGAACGCGATGACGACCATAGATACAGTGAACCAACTCATCGACTATATCGAAGATGTGCTCGATCTCGAACCCACCCACATCATGATGGCCGACAGCATTTGCAGCGACGACGTCAACAGCATCCAGTATCCGGTGCGCACGGCCGAATTCTTGGGGCCGTTCAAAATGGGTGGGCTCGACGGTTATCCGTTTACGGGGCTCACGGGCATGGGGGCTTTTGCGAGCCATGTGCCCGACGACGGCGCGGTGTACATTTATTACGGGCCGCACATCGGGATTTCGAAAGAGGGCGCGTTGGGTGAAATCCACCGGCATGGGCAAAGCCATACCAGCGGGTGTTGCGGCGCGGCCAAGGCCGGGCTCAAGAAGTTGCAGGACGGCAAGATCAAGAAAGGCGAAATCAGCGAACTCGATTACCAGATGAACACGATCGAGCAGATACTGTTGGCCGAAGAAAATCGTATCACCAGCAGCGGCGAACCATTGCTCGCGGCCACCGAAGTCATTTATGAAGCCATCAACAAGCGCATCAATGAATTGGTTTCGCAAACCAAATACAATTGCCATTATGTGATTTTGATGGGCTCGATTTTGATCAACAGCGACAGCGACATGGGCAGTTTTAGCGCATTGCGTCGGTTTGAGATCATTGATTTGAATACGGGAAAATCGCAGGATTTGACGGCGGTGTTTTCGGGGAAATGATTTTGAATGTCGAATGATGAATGACGAATGATGAATGATGAATGACGAATGTCGAATGACGAATGTCGAATGACGAATGACGAATGATGAATGATGAATTGTTGATTGACGCCTGCGTGAGCGATGGCAGTGGAAATCCTTTTTGCCATGAAAATTTCTCTTTTGTAAAATGCAAAACCAGCAAAAAGATTGCAACGAACAGCGCGACAGCGGCATTGACGGAACGATCCCAATTAACAATAAGTCCCATGCCGGTGGCACGCCCCAATAAATAATAACAATAGAAAATAAATAATGAACAAATACAGAATTGGCCAAATTGTACCCTCGTCCAACGTCACGATGGAAACCGAAATCCCCGCGATTTTCAAGTCGCGCGAAACCATTTTGCCCGAACGGTTTACGTTCCATTCGAGCCGCATGCGCATGAAAAAAGTGACCAAGGAAGAGCTCGAGGCGATGGATGCGATGAGCTTAAAATGCGCGATTGAACTCTCGGACGCGCACGTCGACGTCATGGGTTATGCATGTTTGGTGGCAATCATGAGCATGGGGCGCGGCTACCATTGCGTTTCTGAGGTGAATTTGCACCAGGAAACGGTGGCCAACGGCTTCCCTACGCCGATTGTGACAAGTGCAGGCGCCTTGATCAACGGATTGAAAGTTTTGGGCGCCAAAAAAGTGTCGATCATTACGCCGTACATGCGACCGCTGACAGACATGGTCGTCGATTACATCGAGCACCAAGGGTTTGAAGTGATCGATTCGATCGCGCTCGAAATTCCAGACAACCTGGAAGTGGCGGCGCAGGATCCGATGAATTTGCTCGAGATCGTCAAGCGTTTGAACATCGAGGGTGCCGATGTGGTTGTGGCATCGGCGTGCGTACAGATGCCTAGTTTGGAAGCAATCGACTTGATGGAGAAACAAATCGGCAAACCGGTGACTTCGGCGGCGGTTTGTACGACGTATGAGATGATGAAAAAGTTGGGTATTGAAGCCAGGTCGGCCATTGGCGGGACTTTGCTGAATGGCAATTACTAAATTTTAATAGACTAATAGTTAACGTATCGCCCTGTCAAACTGACGGGGCTTTTTTGTTGGATCGTTTAGAGATCCAAGCCACTCTTTGCTCACGACTTTTGGGGCCAACTCTACTACCATTTGATTTCAAATTGTGTAACATTTCTGCCGAACTTCATAACCGAAGGATGTTGGTGTTCACTAATTTTAGAGTTGTAAAATCTAACTTCTCTCATCATGAACTCATTTTTTAAAGCGCTGATCGCAGGCTATGGAGCCAAAAAACTAGGCGGCGGATGCCTTGGGACGATTGTAGTGTTCATCATCATTTACTATTTATTGGGACTGTTTTAATGCTGAAACCATGGAACCGCACGACAAAAGAAAAATCGACGATCCCGGATTGAACCAGGACGCGACCTACGACAAGAAATTCGAGGAGGATTTTGACAATTCCGATGATTTCCACAAAAACGACGATACGGCATTGGACGACCGTCACATAAAAACGCCTCCACAAAACAACAACGAGGGTAAATTCGACGGCAACATTGCCATTTAAAAATGTAAATCGTATAACATTAGCGGTTTTAAATATAAACCTTTGCCGGATTGTTTGTTGAAATTTGGAAACAAGCAACCACTAAAACGATTTCGCTATGAAACAACTCGACGCAAACGAAGATTTTTTTGATGGAGACAACGACTTGAACAACATCATCAGGATCAACAATTCAGAACTGGAAAGTGAGGAAACAGAGGACTACGATCTCGATTACGATCCGAACGAAATGTATTATGCCTTGAACGGGATGTAATGCCCGAACGGCCTAAAAGAAAAGCCTTCCAACTACGGAAGGCTTTTTTTTATCGCTTGAGCGCAAAGTGCGCCTTGAATTCGCGTTTGACCTGAAGTTCTTTAAACTCGATCGTGAACCAATAGTCGGTCGACGGCATCGCATTGCCGTTGTAGGTGCCGTCCCACCCGGCGCCCATCGTACTGATTTGTTTGATCAACTTGCCATAACGGTCAAAAATCGAAATTTTTGCCTGTTGGTCTTCGAGGCCAGTGATGTTCCAGGTATCGTGGAATCCGTCACCGTTGGGCGTAAAGTACTTCGGATAATTTACGACAATCACTTCGTCCTCGGTCAATGGTGCGCTACAACCGTTCGGATCGACAACCGTGATCGTATGCGAACCCGCCATCACATTTTGAAATACCGGACTTGCCTGCAATGGTCCATAATCGAGCTGGTACAAATAGTCGCCAGGCCCCGAAGCGATCACCGTAATGACTTGGTTGTCGTCGAACGCCGGCGAAACTGTATAAGTTAGTGACTGCAACGTCGCTTGGTTGACCGTAACCGATATGGTGGTCATGACCGCACATTGTCCTGCATCGGGGTAAAATTCATAGCTGCCGCTGGTGGTGTTGTCGATGATGGCGGGCAACCATGTTCCGGTCACGCCGTTGGGCGAAACTGTAGAAAGCACGGGCGCCACTTCGCCGTTACAAAATGCCAGGTCTGTAAAGTTAGGAAAGGTTGGCTGGTTCACCACCACATTCAACGGCTGTGTGGTCGCACATTGCCCTGCATCGGGCGTAAACAGATAGGTGCCGTTTTGTGTGTTGTCGACGGTGGCCGGATTCCATGTCCCGGTCACACCATTCGGCGAAGTCGGATTGAGCACCGGCGCAGTTTCTCCCACGCAAAATGGCGCGATTGAAGGGAAATTGGGAACGGTCGGTTGGATCACCGTAATCGTAATCGGCGGTTGCGCCACGGCACATTGGTTGGCGTTGGGCGTAAAGGTATACGTTTGGGTTACGGTGTTGCTTACCGTAGCAGGCGACCAAGTCCCGTCGATCCCGTTTGGCGAAGTCGTCGGCAAGGTAGGCGCTGTGGTTCCTGCGCAAAACGGTGGTACCAATGCAAAATTGGTCATCACCGGCTGCACCACAGTGATGTTCGTCGTAAACGGCCCGGCCGTAACACATTGTCCCGGCGTGGGTGTAAACGTATAGGTTTGTGTGCCTACGGTACCCGTACTCACGGCAGGCGACCAAGTTCCCGTAATGGGCGGTACATTGTTCGACGATGTAGGCAAAACCGGTGCCGCACTGCCTTGACAAACCGGCGCGATCGGCGCAAACGTTGGTGTCACGCGCGGCGTAATGGTTACTTGCAGGGTTTGCGGATCGGCGCATTGTGAAGCATTTGGCGTAAATACGTAGTTGACGGTTCCCGCTACCGTGGTGTTGATGGACGATGGCGCCCAGGTTCCCGCAACGCCAGTGGGCGATGTATTGACGAGCAAAGGCGCTGTACCGTTTTGACAGATATCGGCGATGGGCGCAAAGTTCGGTTGCAATCGCGGCAATACCGTCACGTTGATCGTTTGGGGTTGCGCACATTGGTTGGGTCCCGGCGTAAACGTGTAAGGTGTAGTACCCACGGCCGTGTTGTTGATTGTAGCCGGGCTCCAAGTTCCCGTAATTCCATTGGGCGATGTATTGGCCAACAGCGGCGCGGCGTTACCCGAACAAAGGCTAATTGTACTCGGGAAATTAGGCGTTACATTGGCGATGACACTCAACGTAACTTGAACCGATCCGCTCGTGGTCGAGATACATTGGCCGGGCGTCGGTGTAAAGGTGTATGTTACATTGTTGCTCAACACAGCAGTATTGAGCGCTGGGCTCCATGTTCCTGTTACCGGTGGCGTGTTCGTCGAAGACGTGGGTAAAGAAAAGGTAGCGCCTTGGCAAATTGGCGCTGTCGGAATCGAAAAAGTAGGTGTTACGTTTGCATTAATCGTAATGGCTTGTGTAAATGGCGTCGCACACGGGAACAATACCGCGTTGGGCGTAAAAACATAGTTCACCGTGCCAACGGTAGCTGTGCTGATCGCGGCCGGCGACCACGTTCCTGTGATACCATTGCTGGATGTTGTCGGTAACGCAGGGGCTGCAGCATCCTTACAAAAACTGGTTTGTGCGATACTGAAAGTGGTCGTAGTCATCGTAGCACAATCGGTATGGCACGACGTAACTGTTTGCGATGGCGCACACGGTACGCCCAAGACGCTTAAAATGGTAAACGTCACATTGGTTCCGGGAGCCAACGGAGGATCGACTGCCGGGTCTGAATCGACGGCACCGTTATCGCCGAAAGTAATGTTCGACGGCGAGTGTTTAAACCCATACTGTACGGGGCCACCGCCTATCGAATACGAATAATAATAGCCCAAATACCCGGTAACGTTGCTCCAGTCGAACGTCACCGAGGTGGGTGTAGACGACAAACAAAACGGGTTGGTCTGTCCTTGTGGCGAAGCCGGTGCCGAAACGTTTACCACTATCGCAGCGCGAGGGCTTTCGCACGTTCCGTTGGTTTGCGCGACATAGTAGGTCGTGGATCCCGTCGCGGCCGTAGATGGTGTAGGTGCCGTAGGCGATGCCGTCCCTCCCGTCGCATTGGTGCCATACCAGTTGAGCGTATGTCCTGCAAGCGCCGTAGCGACCAACGGCGCTGCCGTGCTGCCCTGACAATAAAAGACCGGCGTGGTTACTACGGGCGCGACAGGCGTCGTACTCGCAGCAATGACGACTTGATTGGGCAATGAGGTACAGCCGGAGTTTGAATCTTGGTACGTCACATTGTACGTCCCGTTGGCGACATCCGTAAACGAAGGGCTCGTCTGGTAATTGACGCCGTTGATGCTATAAGTATAATTGGCCCCGAGTGGCGACGTGATGTTGATATCGGGAATATTTGTGCAACTCTGGAGTGTGTTCAACAAAGGCGCAGGACACGCCGGTGGTCCCGCCACGTTGACGGTCACCGGATTCGAATTGACGCTACAGTTGATGTTCCCTCCGCTGGCCGCCGGCGAAACCACGAGTCGGTACAAATAGGTCCCCGTTCCAGTAGGTGGACGGAAATAGACGTTGTTCGTGGCCGCGGCAATGTCGGTCCAGGTCGTTCCGCTATCGGTACTCACCTGCCATTGATAAAGGTTGCTCGTGTAGCATGGCCCTACCGTAGCGCCTATTTCGAGGTTGCCCATATCTGTCGTCGTGATGTTGGCCACGCCGCCGGGGAATCCGACAATGTCTAGTCCAATGGCCGGTCCAATGGGTCTGAAGATAATGTCGTCCAAGGCCAAGTCGTTGCCGATGCCACCCGGTGCGTTGTTGCGCAACCTGAACCGTACGCCGGTGTTGGTACCAATGTTGGTCACCATCGAATAAGTGTTCCAGGTAGGTGTCGCCGACAACGGAATTGGTCCGGTCGTGTAACTCGAAATCTGCGAACCCGCCAAAGTCTCGACAATGACCGTAATGTTCGGAAGGATACCAAATTTGTGGATGTTCAGGATCGAAAACGAAATTTCATAAGTGGTATCGGGACACAATCCGTTGATGTTCCGGACATAGAATTCGCTGGGTGCGATGGCCGCGTTGACCATCATAAAATAACCGTTGGGGTTGCCCGTATGGTCGCTTGTCACGGCATGCCAGTCACCACCCCAGCAGGCGGGCGTACTGCTCATGATGTTGTAGCCGCCGTCGGTTGGGCAAGTCAAGGGCTGGTATCCCAAAAGAGTGGTTGTTCCAGCCGGAAGCGCTGGCCCGAAGCCTGTTCCTGAGCCAAAGTCAACGTGCACAAGCGGATCGCCTACGCTGCCGTTACAAACCTGGCCTAAAGCGGAAACTGCAAAAAATAAGGCATACAACAAAGCAGCCGATTGGTATCTTACGAAATGGGGTTTCATACTGGTTACTTAAGAAAAACTTAACAAATATAGCAGTATTTATTTACCCTGTGCAACTGATAGCTAATTTGTGACAAAAATCAATACGCCATCAACTGTTTCAACGCCGTCTCAAAGCGGCTTTTGGCGAGGTATTGGTCTTCAAGCGCCTTTGTGAAAGGGATCGGGCTGTCGAGACTGGCCACACGTTTGACCGGCCCGTCGAGGTGTTCAAAGCAATCTTCCATGATCATGGCAGAGATGTCGCTTGCGATACCGCCAAACATCGAATCTTCCTGCAAGATGATGCATTTGTTGGTCTTTTTGACCGATGCATACACGGTGTCCTTGTCGAAAGGCTGTAAGGTTTTGAGGTCGATCAGATCGGCGGAAATTTCAGGGTTGAGCTTAAGGGTTTCGAGCGCCCAATGCACGGCTGCGCCAAAAGCCACGATGGTAATGTCTTTGCCTTCTTTGAGAAGCGCTGCCTTACCGAGCGGCAAGGTATAATAGTCTTTCGGGACGTCCTGGTAGATGCTGCGGTAGAGCAATTTGTGCTCAAAAAACATCACCGGGTTCGGGTCGTTGATCGACGCATTGAGCAGTCCTTTGGCGTCGTACGGGAAAGCCGGATACACTACTTTCAAACCGGGCGTCTTGGTAAACCAGGCCTCGTTGGTTTGCGAATGGAACGGCCCGGCTTGGGTGCCGCCGCCGCAAGGCATACGCACCACCACATCGGCATTTTCCTGCCATCTGTAATGGACTTTGGCCAGGTAATTAACAATAGGATTGAAACCTGTCGACACAAAATCGGCGAATTGCATTTCTACGATCGCCTTGTAACCGTTGATCGACAAGCCCATGCCTGCCGATACCACCGCCGATTCGCAAATCGGGGTGTTTATCACACGCGCCTTGCCGAACTCGGCCACAAAACCATCGGTGATTTTAAACGCACCACCGTACTCGGCGATGTCCTGCCCCATGATGACCAGGTTGTCGTGGCGTTGCATCGACTGTTTAAGGCCTTGCGAAACGGCATCGACAAAACGGATGTTCTCGGTGTCGCCCGCAGGCGCTATATCTTCAAAATCGTATGGTTTGTATACGTCGTTGAGTTCTTCGTCATAACTGGCGACGATTTCGGCTTCGGCATTGGCGATTACGAGGTTGTCGTCGATTTCTTTCTTGATCTCGTTGCGCCATTGCTCGTCGTCGGCCAGCGTCAATACGTTTTGCTTGATCAGGTAACGTCGGAAATTGTCTACCGGATCCTTCTCGGCCCACAAATCCATGAGTTCTTGCGGGACATACTTGGTACCGCTCGCCTCTTCGTGTCCGCGCATGCGGAACGTCTTGAATTCTACCAACACAGGGCGCGGGTTTTTGCGCATCGACTCGATGATGTCGGCCAGTTCGGTGTACACCTCTAATATATTATTGCCGTCGATGATGTGCGCTTCCATGCCATAACCGATGCCTTTGTCGGCCAGGTTCTCGCAGCGGTACTGCTCGTTGGTAGGCGTCGACAATCCGTAGCCGTTGTTCTCGATCACGAACAGCACGGGCAAATCCCACACCGACGCGATGTTGAGCGCTTCGTGGAAATCGCCCTCACTCGTGGCGCCTTCGCCTGTAAAAACCGCGGTGACTTTGCCGTTGTCTTTGAGTTTGTTGGCCAATGCGATGCCGTCGGCTACGCCCAATTGCGGCCCGAGGTGCGAAATCATCCCGATGATCTTGTATTCTTGCGTCCCGAAGTGAAACGAACGGTCGCGTCCTTTGGTAAAGCCGCTCGCCTTGCCTTGCCATTGCGAAAACAACCGGTAAAGCGGAATGTCGCGGCCCGTAAAAACACCAAGGTTGCGGTGCATCGGCAAAATGTACTCGTCTTTCTCAAGCACCGCCGTCACGCCCACCGAGATGGCCTCCTGCCCTATGCCCGAAAACCATTTGGACACTTTGCCCTGACGGATCAGGATGAGCATTTTCTCTTCTATGAGTCTTGGCTTGAGCAGCCTTTTGTACAATTCCAGGAGTTTGTCGTCGGTGAGATTTTTTCTTTCGAAATTCATCGGAGCGGGTGTTAAAAAACTTCCCAAAAGTATAAAAAATTTACTTGCGGCGCGTTATCCTTGCATTTTTTTGATTTGTTGATAAGTTTTAAAATTCATTTTTCAAAATATTCTATACATTTGTGGTGACAAGGCTTTGCGCCTGTCGAAGTTATCAACAAAAAATTTTTAGTATGCAAAACATTCCTAGTGTTGACTTGCGTGATTTCCTGTCGGACGACCCGGCACGTAAACAAAAATTTGTAAATGAAATCGGAAAGGCATACGAAGACATCGGCTTCGTGGCATTAAAAGGGCATTTTTTGGACGACAAGTTGGTGGACGAACTCTATGGTGAGGTCCGCAACTTTTTCAATCTTCCGTTGGATGCCAAAAAGAAATATGAAATTCCGGGCATTGGTGGCCAACGCGGCTATGTATCGTTCGGAAAGGAACACGCCAAAGGCCGTTCGGCGGGCGATTTGAAGGAGTTCTGGCATTTTGGCCAATACGTGGACGCCGATTCGAAATACGCTTCGGAATACCCGGCCAATGTGACGGTAGACGAATTGCCGAAGTTCAACCAAGTGGGCAAACAAGCCTACCAAATGCTTGAAAAGACAGGTGTTTACGTTTTACGTGCACTGGCGTTGTATTTAGGACTCGACGAGTTTTATTTTGACGACTACATCAAGAACGGCAACAGCATCTTGCGGCCGATCCACTACCCGCCCATCACCGACGAACCGGCAGACGGTGCCGTACGTGCGGCGGCGCACGGTGACATCAACCTCATTACTTTGTTGATGGGTGCACAAGGCCGTGGTCTTCAGGTGCAAAACCACGATGGCCAATGGATCGATGCGATCGCCGAGCCAGACGAACTCGTGATCAACGTGGGCGATATGTTGTCGCGCCATACCAACAACCGACTCAAATCGACGATCCACCAGGTGGTTAACCCACCGCGTGAATTATGGGGTACGTCGCGTTATTCGATTCCGTTTTTCATGCACCCGATCAGCGAAATGAAGCTCGACGTGCTCGAAAAAACCATCGACGCCAACCATCCTAAACAATACGAGGACATCACCGCGGGCGAGTTTTTGCACGAACGACTCGTAGATTTGGGACTCATTAAGAAATAGTCGAAAGTCATAAAATCAAAAGGTCTTAAAGGCATCGGAAAACCGGTGTCTTTTTCTTTTGATGTCGGATTATTTTTGGATATTTGCCTTTCGACTTTCGTCTTTAAGACTTTACGACTAAAAAAAATGGACCTCCAAGACCAACTCAAAAAACTATTCCCTACCCACGAACCTTCGGCAGAAGAGGCCGTCGTTCCTCAACCGCACCAATTGTTGTTGCAAAAAGAACCGATGATTTGCAAGTTCGAAAAGCGCAACGGCAAGCCCGTGACCATCATCGAAGGCTACCTGGGCTCGGACGAAGACTTTAAGGTGTTGTCCAAGGAAATCAAGACCAAGTTTGGCGTGGGCGGCTCGTTCCGCGGCGGCGAAATGCTGATCCAGGGCGACTACCGCGACAAGATCATGAAATTGTTGCAGGACAAGGGTTTTAAAACGAAACGGGTTGGTGGATAATTGTAAAATTCCAAATTCCAAATTCCAAATTCCAAATTCCAAATTCCAAATCACCAGATTACCAAATTACCAAATTACCAAATCAACAATCAACATGCCCATACAATCCTCAGAACTCATACTCAATCCCGACGGCAGCGTTTACCATTTGAACCTGCGTCCGGAGCACATCGCGCACGACATTATTTTTGTGGGCGACCAAAACCGCGTCGAAAAGATCACGCAATTTTTCGATTCGATTGAATTTTCTACGCAAAAACGCGAATTCAAGACACAAACCGGCTGGTACAAAGGCAAGCGCATTACGGTGATGTCTACCGGCATCGGGCCCGATAACATCGATATTGTGCTCAATGAACTCGACGCGCTGGTGAACATCGACCTCGAAAGCCGTACGCCCAAGGAAGAACTTACGGCGCTCAACATCATCCGCATCGGTACTTCGGGATCGCTACAGGAAGACATTCCTGTAGACAGCTTTGTGATGTCTAAGTTTGGGCTCGGGCTCGACAACATGTTGCGTTCGTACCAGATCGACGACGTAGCCGATTCGAATATCGGCGACGCGTTCACCAAACACACCAACTGGGACCCACGCAAGGGCAAGCCTTATGTGATTGCTTGTTCTGAAAAGCTCGAAACGATGATCGAAAGCGAGCGGATGCACAAAGGAATCACCGCCACCGCTGGAGGGTTCTACGGGCCGCAAGGACGCGTACTGCGCCTGCCGATCCAGGATGCGGAACTCAACGACAAAATGGACAATTTTGATTTCGACGGACACCGTATCACCAACCTCGAGATGGAGACGGCTGCGATCTATGGACTTTCGGCGCTTTTGGGACACAATGCGTTGTCGCTCAATGCCATCATTGCGAACCGCGCATCGGGCACGTTCAGCAGCGACCCGTACAAGGCCGTAGACGAATTGATTGCGTATACATTGGACAAGATCGCGAATAGCTGATTGTTCGGGCGTTGTCACGACCCATTGAAAGATTTATTTTTCGGACGGCCGCGATGTACAGTTTTTCTGTAAGGAAGTTATTCTTAAAAAGTGTATTTTTACCCTAGGGAAGGGGGCTATGAAGGTATCCCCTACGGATAATCTAAATACGATGTTTACAGAAAAACTGTATATTTTGTTAAAGTTTGTTTACCCAAAACATTACCCATCTGATTTTGTAGTTTCTTAGACTGAGATGAAGGACACCGTAAACAAAATAGAAACGTTATTGGCCCAAGCGCACGGCCACTTTACCTCACACGACGAAACGCATTTGCAAACCCCAATCGCCGCGGGCAAGTGGTCGCGCAAGCAAATCCTCGGGCATTTGATCGATTCGGCGCTCAACAACTGGCAACGTTTTACCGAAATCGGCAACAAGCCGCAACCGTACATTTACAGGGAATACCATCAAAGTGAACTCGTCAAGATCAATGACTATCAAAACAAGGATACGACCGAATTACTGCGGCTTTGGGTCTTGATGAACCGACAAATCATCCGGGTGATCGAAAATCAAACCGAAGAAACATTGAATTTGAAAGTGCAATTTACCGACGGAACAATGCAGGATTTGCGGTTTATAATGACGGATTATCCCGAACATATGGCGCATCATGTCAAACAGATCGTCTCTGCGTGAGTGATCGCAGCGGTTATCCTTTTGTGAGCTTGCGAACAAAAGATAAAAGCGAAGAGCACGACGGCAGCCGAAAATTTCAAATCCATTGCGACGAATTCAATCTGCCGGCACGCCCAAAAAACTCTAAAAAATCTTTGCGGGAACTTTGCGTTCTTTGCGGTAAAAGTAAACAATGAAAAATATCAAAATCGCCGGCGTACCCGAACACTTTAACCTCCCGTGGCATTTGTGCATCGAGAACGGCGAATTCGATGTAGAGGGCATCGACCTGGCGTGGACCGACGTTCCCGAGGGCACGGGCAAGCTTTGCCAGATGCTGCGCGACGGATCGACCGACATCGCAGTGATTTTGACCGAGGGCATCGTCAAGGATATTTTGGCGGGCAACCCATCGAAAATTGTGCAGGTGTATGTAGAATCGCCGCTGATTTGGGGCATTCACGTTGCGGCCAAGTCTGGTTTTGAAAAGTTATCGGATTTGGAACGCAAAAAGGCCGCGATCAGTCGCGCAGGTTCGGGTTCTCAACTCATGGCGTATGTCAATGCGGGCAATCTGGGTTGGGATCTGAGCAAATTGCAGTTCGAGATTGTCCATACGATCGACGGCGCGGTCGAGGCCTTGACCAACGGCACGGCCGACTACTTCATGTGGGAGCGTTTCATGACGCAGCCGCTGGTGGATAAAGGCGTTTTCAGACGCATCGGGCAATGTCCTACACCATGGCCGTGTTTTGTGATTGCGGTGCGCGACGAAATACTTGAGAAGCATCCGGGAACAGTTAGGCGCATCCTCGAGATCATCAACCAAACCACACGCGAATTCAAGGAAATCCCGAGCATCGACCGTACGCTGGCCACGCGTTACGGGCAACAAATCGACGACATCAGACAGTGGCTTTCGCTGACCAAATGGTCGCAAAAAACACCTTCGGAGCAAATGTTAAACAAAGTTCAAAATCAATTATTTGCCCTTTCGGTTATCGATAAAAAGGGTATTTTTGCTGAACTTGCAAAGGCCCTCTAGCCCTTGCCGCTTGCTATGAACAAACCCGGGGGTATCACTTTCCAGCAAATCAAGAACAAATTGCAGATCCCGCGCCCTTGGGACATGGTGATCATCTTTTTGCTCAACATCCTGATTGCGATCCCGGTTTTCATCATCATCCACCAAAACATCATCGATCCGCAATGGCCGTTCCAAATAGATCGCGTCCTGTTGTTTGTGCTGATCGTGGTGGTGATTCAATTGGTGCTCAGGCTCATGCGGCGCATCATCATCATTTGCATCGCGTTGTACATGGTGGCGCTCATTTTTGGGTCGCTTTCAGGCAACTATGGTTTCTACAGCGTGTTCGAGGACTATCGGTTCATGATTTATACGATGTCCGACAGCCCGAATCCGCAGGATTTGATCCTTTCGCGTTTGCTGCCCTTCCCGAACAAATCGCGTATTTTTAACGCGGTCGAGTACGAAAACCCCAAGATCCGCAATTTTGCGCTCATGGCCACGACCAAGGATTTCAAGGACGTACGCGGCTATCCGAAATACCGCACGTTGATCCAGTGTTTTGCCGTATTCAAGGAAATCAACAGCCGATGGAACTATGTCAGCGATCCCAAAGGCCGCGAGTACATTGCCGATGCCTCCGAATCGCTACTGTATTTTTCGGGCGATTGCGACGACCATTCGATCCTGATGGCGTCTTGCGTCAAGGCCATTGGCGGTACGCCGCGCTTGATCCACACGGGCGGGCACATTTATCCCGAAATCCTGATCGGCAACAAAGCCGACCTCGAAACCATCAACTACCTGATCAAGAAAGTACTGTTTGTCAAGGAAAGTAACGGCAAACAATTGCATTACCACATCGATGAACGCGGACAGGTTTGGCTCAACCTTGACTATACGGCTACTTATCCCGGCGGCCCCTTCATGTCCGAAGAGATTTTGGGCGCGCTTACCTTGTATTGATTTTTTCGCAACATCAATCTGTTTTTTTAACACCGCTTTTTGCTATCTTAGCCCAAGAAAAAATGGCATCATGAAAAGATTTTTATGGATTGCGTTGCTTTGCGGGCCACTCGTGAGCGCGCAGGAAAACGAATCGGGTTTGTCTTCACGAAAAAACGAGGTACGCACCGATCTTTTGTCGACGGTTGCGTTGGCCAAATACAACCTTTCCTACGAGCGTTTCACAGGCGGGAAATTTTCGTTTGGTGTGACCGGCGCAGTGGTCAGCAGCAAAAAAGTCGAGGACGATTTTGAGGAGGGCAACCGCGACAATTCGCCCCAATTTGAGGTGACACCGTTTGTGCGTTACCGACTCTCCGAAGGCGTTTCGCGGTTTTATTTTGCCGAGGTATTCGCTTCGGCCAATGGTGGCGACTTTAGGGAAATCGTACGCAAGACCGAAAATGGCGTCGGCTATTACGAAGTAGAAAAAAGCGACTATTTTGACGTGGCCATAGGTGCCGGCGCGGGCTATAAAATGTACCTCAAGGAACAATGGGCCATCGAGCTCATGGTGGGGTTTGGCGTAAATACCATCGAAACCGACAAGAGCCCTGATGTGTTTTCACGTGTAGGTGTCAGTGTAGGTTACAGATTTTAAAGAATTAGCTATGAAGACTTTGAAATATTTATTCCTCGGCGGATTGGCCACAGTGTTGATGGCCGCCGATTGCTCCAACAAGGACAGCGAATTTTACAACGATGTATTCATCAGTTCGCCCAACATGGTCGACGTTGAAGACAATGTACTTTATACGGTGGGCGACTATTTGATGGTCAATGCCTACTTCGACCGTACCGTTCCAGAAGCCGGACAGAACAACGATATCGACTTGTACAAAACCAGCGGCGGCGCGCTGTCGTTTACGTTTTCCTATCTGATCGAAAAGGAGATTGCCCAAGACCAATGGACACCCGTAGACATCACAGAAGCCAATGTGTTCGATGGCGAGGGTAATTCCGTGGCGTTTGGCGATTTCTTGCTGGCCCAATCGGTTTTTGATCCTGCACTACAAACGTACCGTTACCGCGGCGGCGTGCGCCTGACCGAAACAGGTTCGTACCGCTTGCGTTTCACCTACAACCAGGAGCCATCGGCAGCCATCGTCCTGACATCGGACAGTTTGCAGGGCAATCTTTTTGTCACGATTTTTTCGAATTGTGAAGATACGGACAGTGCTGGGTACTACTATTTTGACGTCAACTAACTACCAGCCGACGGGCGTTTTCCCGATGCCTTTTAGGTAGTCGTTTGCCTTGCTGAAATGGCGGTTGCCAAACCAATGTCCTTTGTTGGCGCTCAATGGCGATGGATGGCCTGACTCGAGCACCAGGTGTTTGCTTCGGTCGATGCGCGCCCCTTTCTTTTTGGCGAATCCGCCCCAAAGCAAGAACACCACCTGTTGTTTTTGGTCGGATATTGTTTGGATCACCGCATCGGTAAACGTTTCCCAGCCTTTTCCCTGATGGCTTCCCGCCTCGCCTTGCCTGACGGTCAATGTGGCGTTGAGCAACAACACGCCTTGGTCTGCCCAACGCTCGAGGTTGCCGCTTTTGGGTATCGGTTGACCCAAATCGGTTTCGATTTCGCGAAAGATGTTAACCAAGGACGGCGGAAACGGAATCCCGTCGTGTACCGAAAAACACAATCCATTGGCCTGTCGCGGCCCGTGATACGGGTCTTGTCCGATGATTACGACCTTTACCCGATCGAACGGACAATGGTCGAATGCCGAGAAGATTTCGGCTCCAGGCGGAAAACACACCTTGCCGTGGGCCGCATCGTATTCGGACCGTACAAATTCGGTGAGCTGCTTGAAGTACGGCTGTTCAAACTCCGGGGCCAAAACCGATTTCCAGGATTCGTGTAGTTTCATAGAAAAATTTTGTCAAATATAACACTTTGGCGGGCGTATGGGCGGCAATCGATTGCCGTTTTTTCGCTAAATTTGCAGTGCCATTGCAAGAATCAGCATGACCAAGATTACCGACAAAACTTTACAAGACCTCCAATTCCCTACTATCCTGGAATCGGTCGCGGGCGGATGCACCACAGAACTCGGCGCCGAAAAGGCGTTGCAGCTCAAGCCAATTGCCGACAAATCGGCGCTGATGTTGGCTTTGCACCAAACTTCGGAGTACGTTTCGTCTTACCAGAACAACAACGCCATCCCCAACCACGGGTTTGATTCGGTGGCGGGCGAAATCAAGTTCTTGGGCATCGAGGGTAGTTTCCTTGAAGCGACAGGATTCAGGAAGATAGCGGTGCTTTCGGAAACGGCCAACACACTGTTGCAGTTCTTCAAAAAGTTCGACGACTACTATCCGACGCTGAACCAAAGGGCGTCGCAGGTCGAACTCACCAAAGAGATCATCAAGAAAATAGACGCCGTGGTCGACAAATACGGCGATGTCAAAGACGATGCGTCTGTACAACTGGCCGCCATCAGGCACCAGATGAATGCGGTGCGCGTCAAGGTCAACCAGAGCTTTGTCGTGGCCCTTACGCAGTACCATGGGCTCGGGTATTTGGACGACATCCGCGAGAGTTTTGTACAAAACCGCCGAGTTTTGGCCGTTCTGGCCATGTACCGACGCAAGGTCAAGGGAACGATCCTGGGGAGCTCTAAAACGGGCAGCATCGCCTATATCGAACCCGAAGCCACGCTTAAATACTCGCGTGAACTTGCCAACCTCGAATACGAGGAACAGGAAGAAATTACGCGTATCCTCAAACAATTGTCGAATGAAATACGGGTGTTTTTACCGCTCATCGTCGACTATCAGGATTTTCTGGCCGACATAGATGTGGTATCGGCCAAGGCCAAATACGCCAACCGAATCGGGGGCATCCTGCCGCAAATCACCGAACATCGCCGGTTGTATTTCAGGGACGCCTTTCACCCCATCCTGTATTTGACCAACAAACAAAAAAAGGAAGTTACACATCCGCAGACGTTTGAATTGCACCAGGAAAACCGCATCATCGTCATTTCTGGGCCCAACGCAGGCGGCAAAACCATCTCGCTCAAAACGGTCGGTTTGTTGCAACTCATGCTACAGTCGGGTTTGTTGATTCCGGTGCACGAGCGCAGCGAAACGTTTTTGTTTGATAGAATATTGACCGATATCGGCGACAACCAATCGATTGAAAATCATTTGAGTACTTACAGTTACCGACTCAAGAACATGAACTATTTTCTCAAGAAATGCAACCACAAGACGTTGTTCTTGATCGACGAGTTTGGTACGGGGTCGGATCCCGAATTGGGCGGTGCGCTGGCCGAGATTTTTCTGGAGGAATTCTACCATCGCGAAGCGTTTGGCATCATCACGACGCATTACGCCAACCTCAAGATATTGGCCAATGAATTGCCGTATGCGACCAATGCCAACATGATGTTCAACGAACAAACGCTGGAGCCGATGTACAAACTCGCGCTCGGCCAGGCGGGCAGCTCGTTTACGTTCGAGGTAGCGCAAAAAAACGGCATCCCGTTTGGGCTTATCAACCGTGCCAAGAAAAAAATTGAGGTCGGCAAGGTTCGTTTCGACAAGACGATCGCCACTTTGCAAAAGGAACGTTCCAAACTGGAAAAAACATCGCAAACGCTCAAGGAAGAAGAAACCAAGGCACGCCAGGAGAGCAAAAAACTAGAGGACACCAACCAAAAGATCAGGCAAAAACTCGAGAGCTACCAGGAGTTGTACGACAGCAACCAACGCATCATTTACCTCGGTCAAAAGATCGACGACATGGCGGGCAAGTACTTCAACAACAAGAACAAAAAGGAACTCATTGGCGAATTCCTGAAAATGGTCGAGATCGAAAACTCCAAACGCAAAAAAGCCGCAACGCCAAAAGAAGCGAAGGAGCAAAAGGCCCAGATCGAACAGAAAAAAGAAGTGCTCAAGGAAGTGGCCGTTCAAGTCGAGGAAATCCGCAAGGAGAAAAAAGAAAAGAAACGTCTGGCGGCGCTCGTCCCCGAAAAACCAAGGCCTGTGCTCAAAGTCGGCGACCGCGTACGCATGATCGACGGCAAGGCCATTGGCAGCATCGACAGCATCGAAAAGAACAAGGCCGTGGTCAACTATGGGCTGTTCACCTCGAAAGTGAGTGTCGATGAACTCGAATTTGTCGAGGCCAAAAAATAAACTGCAATACCATGGAACATTTGAACCTACCTCCCGGAAAAAAAATCGTCTTGTTTGACGGCGTTTGTAATTTGTGCGACAACATCGTGCAGTATGTCATCAAGCGCGACAAGAAGGACGTTTTTCGGTTTGTGCCGCTTCAATCGGAATTGGGACAGCAAATCACCCAGCACATCGGTATCGACACCAAACAAGTCGACAGCATCATCCTCTATGAACCGGGTGTGGCGTATTTTTACAAATCGTCGGCGGCCATCGAGATCGCGCGCGAGTTTGGCGGCGTGTTCCATTTTGGGACACTTTTCAAGATCATCCCGACGGCTTTGCGCAACCACCTTTACGATTATGTGGCCTGGAACCGCTACAAATGGTACGGCAAAAAAGACGCGTGCATGATCCCGACGCCCGAAGTCAAATCGAAATTCCTATAATACAAAAGGCTGTCCTGAACCGGACAGCCTTTTTGGTTAAAAAGCCCTTTTTCCTATTTTTTCTTCTTAACTTTTTTCTTGAGGTTGTATTTGATACCGAGCTGTACGGTATTCGAGTAATATTTGTCCTGTGCAAAGAACTCGAAATTGAGCATGATGGCGGTAAAATCGAACAACTGGTATTGGATCGTTCCATTGTAGCGCTGGAAATTGCCGCTGTAATCGTCAAAGAAATGAGCGGCTTCGACCTTCGATCTGAAGTCGCCCAAACCATAAGACCAGCCCAATCCACCGCCGCCGTACATACGGTTGTCGATCATCCAGTACGGGATACCGGTCGATTGGTCGCGCGAGCCCACCGAGTATTGTCCTTCGAGGAACGGCACGAATTTCGATTTTTTCTCCTCGCCATTGTCCCATGCCAAACGCAACGTGGCGGCCACTTCCATCGCATCGTCGTACTCAGAAACGGTGTACTGCGTCGGGCTGATGATTTCATATTGCGTGCGTCTTGCTTCGGGATCATGCGGACGTTCTTCGCTCACCGGCGGCTCGACCGTAATCGTGTCGGTCTTGAGCAGGCCATCGGTGTAGTAATTTCCTTCGACCGACAAACTGGCGTTGATCCTTTTGAAGAAAAACATGTCATGGTGCAGGCTCATCCGCGCGTTGTAGATGCCTTGGTTCATACCGGCGGCCGTTTCTACAGGCATGATCTGGAATTCGGCCGACGAGAACATCTTGTTCTTGAATCGGTTGGCGCCCAATCCGGCCTCGTAGTAACCCTTGGCGTGGTCGTCCAGTTCAAAACGCGCACGTCCCCAGTACTGGATTTTGCCTTCTACGTCTGGGTCGATGGCGTTCTGGAACTTGTATTCGATGCCCTTGAGCGAATTGTCCTCGTTGTATTTCGAGTACTGCCGCGCCTCGAGCTTGTAGTACTGGCTGTAGGTCAGACCGATTGAGTGGATGTTGCTCTTCTTGTCGTAAAAATTATACGATACGCGGTTCTTGAAAATCGACGGATCGTCCTGGTTTGTTTCGTAATAACTATCGAGATCGACGTAATTCCCGCGCGCCAAGCGATTCTCCTTGGCGAGCTGCTTGAGTACATTCGGATAGAACAGCTCGTGGTGGTTGGCGATCAAATCTTCCTGCATCTCGGGTTTTTCATAAACGACGTCGATGTTGAGTGTTTTGCGCAGCTCCTCTTTCTCGGGACTTTCGGGCAGCGAATTGGCCAATACCCACGCTTCCTTGAAACGACCTTGCTCGTGGTATACGCTGGCCATCAATGCCTTTGCCTTGTAATCCTCGGGGTGTTCGGCGATGTAGGATGCATATTCTCTTTCGAGCGTTTTCCAATCCTTGAGTTCGATGAGCCAGTTCATTTTGGTCACGAAGTCGACTTCGGTGCTGAATTTAGACCATTCGTAGGCTTTCGCAAAATCGTTGTTGTCGGCAAACAACCACGTGATGCTCGTGGCCATTTCATTGCCGAACTCGTCGGTGGCCTTTTTGTCGCTGAGTTCCTGCAACGCCGCGGGCGGATCGTACTGCAGCAAATGCGCGATGTAATTCTTGTAATTGGTTTGCGAGGTGTCGATCGAAAGCAACTGTTTGAGCGCCTTTCGGATGTTTTCCTGGTTCTCGTCGGTGTAAAAATTGGCCACGTAGCTGTTGAGCAAATCCTTGTCGTTTGGCGTGACGAGCATTTGCGCGCGCATCCATTTTTCCTTGGTGATGTCGTTCGGATAGCCGATCACACGGTCGAGTTCTTTGGAATACATGACGTTTTCCGCCGTCGGATACTTGATCACGTGTTCGTCAAGCATCTTCCAAACTTCTTCGCCGCGGTCTTCCCATGACAGGTATTTGGCATATTTGTTCCACGCCACCGAATCGATCTTTGGCTCGCTGAGCATGCGTTTTTTGAGTGCCGCGAGTTCGGCCTTGAGTTCTTTCTCCGAATTGTCGACCCACATCGCACCGGTGTTGAATTTTTTCACCAGCTCTTTGTATTGCGCAAAATCGGCACGCACGGCAGTAAGTAAGTTTTGGAGCTGTACTTTTTGCTGCGGGCTTTTGTACATCACATCGATCGAAGTCAGCCTTTGCTTGTTCGAATACACCGAATACAGATAGCCGTCCATGAAAATGGTCTTCGAAAACAACACGTTTTGTCCCTTGAGTTGGGCGTCGATCCTACCCGCATTGGCCGGGCTGCCGTACATAAACCAATATTGTTTTTCGTCTTCGGGGTTTTGCTCCACCACGGTGTACAATCCGTTTTGCGCCTTGTGCTTATACCGCGATGCACGCCAACGGATCGTCAGTTTACCGCCTTCACCGCCTTTTACGAACCGCAGTTGCGGAAACGTCGTGGTCATTTCCTTGAGGTATTTTCGGAATTCGGGCAACATTGCTTTGTCCTTGCCTTTGGTGTTGTGCCAGCCGTAGGACAAACGGTTGCGCAGGTCGAAATGTCCGGCGGTGGCGTTGGCTGTCGCCGGGATCTGGAATACGTCATCGGGGTGCACAAAGTGGTTCCAGATGCCGGTCAGCAGGTACTCCGAATGTAAAATGTACTTTTCTTCATTGTTCATGTAAAAACCGCTCGAAATACGCGGATAATCGAACAATTCCTTGTTGAACGGATCGTAATCGAATTCGCGCGCGCCGCCTTCGTGGAGTTCGCCCAGGTAAAGGCTGCACATGTATTTGATCGACGGCATGCCTTGCTGCAATCTGTCCACACCGTGTTTGTCGATGATGTTGGACGGCGGTACATACGTTACCGGCAAAGGCCCGAAATTGCCTGCCTCCCACTTTTTCTGTACAGATTGAAATGCAAGACCGATAAACTCCTGGTTTTTCCATTCCTTGGTGGTCAGCGATACGTGGTTGTAACCGTGAAAAGCGAGTTCGTGCCCGTTTTTGACCACATCGCGCATGATCCAGTCTGAAATCGGTTCGACTTTATTCTTGGTTTTGATCTTGGTCGAGTTCCATTGGTCGAAAACAAACGGCGGCGAAGTCTTGTTTTTGTAGTCAAAAGCAATCATGGCCGCGTACTTAATGTTGAATTCCTTGCCGAGTTTGATCATGTCCGGCCACCAAACCTTGGTCACAAAATCGCTCATGTTCAGGTTCATTTCTGAAGCGATCGGTTCAGCCATGATGTTGTAAAGCGGCGACGGGAAATCGTCGAGGAACACCGTACTGGCGTTTGCTATCGGATACGGAATACCATCGAGCCCTTTGAGCACGCCGGCGAAAATGAAACCGCGATCCTGCTTGGACGCATACACAGACGTATTGTACAAAATGACCCTCCCCTTTCCTATCGGGTTTTCAACCACTGCCGGATATTTAGGGTTGTTATATGCCGTGGCGAGCACCTTTACTTTATCGGAGAAATTCTGTTGCGCAAACCCGTAAAACGGGACCGTTTCGTAGTTTGTGAGGTTTTTGATCGTCGGCAACATAGGGGTTGTGTAACGATAGCCTTTGGATTTGGTATCGGTATCAAATTCGGCCTCGGGCCTGAACCCGTACAAAAACGCCATGCGGTGGTCTTCGCTTGCAAACGGAATAAACAGCGTTCCGCCTTTGGCTACAAAATCCATAAGATTGGAAATGGCCGCATCGCTGAGCTTTTTGGTATCGAGCAAGGCGACAACGCGCGTAGTGGCTGCCGGTGCTGCAAACGATTGGATGTTGACCGAACGAAACGGGATCTTGGTATAGTCGCAAGATTTTTGGATGTTGGCGCCATAGAACTTGCTTTGGTTCATGGTGGGGTCGACAAGGTATTCGACCAGCGGCTGGGCACTCATGGGCACTTCGCCGTAGCGAATGAATTCGCCTTCGGATTTGGCCTCGCTGTCGCTGTCGAACAAATCGGCGGCGCTTTCCTGCAGATCCGACCAATCGTCGAGTCCTTCGCAGCCCGAAAGCCCGAACGCAAACAGCACCAGCAGCGCCATCCATATTGGGTTATGTGTTTGTTTGGTTTCCATTGCTAGAAAATTAATTCAGTAATCTTGCTCTCGCCGGGCTCGTTGACCACTTCGAATACCTTGAGCACTTCGCTGTCGTAGAACAGGTTCACCTTACGGCCACGCTGGCGCAGCAGATCGAGTTTGTATTCCAGTTCGGCAGACAGGTATTTGTTTTGCGAAAAGATGTTGTTCTCGGCCTTGCTCTTTGCATTGAGCACAAAAACCAAAACACTCTTGGTTAGCGCATACTGAGGGTTTTTGATTAAGAATTTAGGGTCTTTTTTGTTCTTGAAGTAAATCGAATCGACCTTGGCATAATCTTCAAGGAAGTATTCGTAGTTCATGAAAAAGTGTTTGTTCAAACTGATGACCTGCGTGGCCGGGTCGTTGACGATCGAATACGAATACGGGAAATAGGTTTTCGAAATCTTGTCGTAGGCGTCGAGGATTTGCTTGGGCGTATGGTCTGATTCGGTAAGCGACTCGATGTTGCGTTGCTGAAAATAAATCGACGCATAGACCAAACCGCCCATCAGCGCAAAGGCTGTATACGGCGCAAAACGCTCGAGTTTATAAAGTGCCAGGTTAAAGAACCGGACCACCAGCGCCGCATTGAGCCCGAAAATGATCGGCAAAAACACGGTAAGCGAATTGATGATCATGTCGCGGTCGATCCATTCGTTGTGCACGGTGGCCAGGAACACCAGGAAATTGAAATACAGGAAAAAAGCTGCCGTAAAACTCCAGTTTTCGCGCTTGACGAGCAAAAATAACAGGATCAACACAGCGCCCGCCAGGGTCATGTACTGGAAATACATGATGAGTTGGCCATACGGCAGGACCAGTTGCGGTACGTAGGTATAGGAAGTCACCGACAACAGATTGGCGTGGAAAAATTCCCAAAAGTCGGCCTTGATGTAATGACAGGCCACGCTGTAAACGACAAACAGCACGCCCAATGAAGTCACATAGGACAACATGCCGATCAGGTTGAACAACTTGGATCCGAATTTACTGAAGACCAATCCGATGACCAAAAAAGGCGGCAGCAATACGATGAGCGTAAAGAAATCGATCAAACCAACCGCACAAAACGCCAGCACAAAACTCAGGTAATAGCTCAGCTTGCCTACGCGCAACAATTCGGGTCTCAGGTAAAAAACCATGATGGGGATCCCAAATGTCATCGCCATAAAAGTCGGGTCGTTTTCGAGCAAATAATAAACGTTGATAGGTGTAAGCACATACACCAGCGCAAACGAAAACGCGCCGATGATCGGGGCCAATACCTTCGATGGCGTGAGTTTGCGCACCAGCCAAAAGATCAGTACGGCGAGCAATGTTGCTTCGAGTATCGAGATGACCTGGAGCGCGATCTCGGGCGACACGTCGGTGATTTTCCCGTAAAGGCTTACGAGCGCAAATTCGCCGTTTACCGCCACTTCGTCCTTGAACCAAAACTGGTTGTCGAATTCGATGACCTTGGCCAAATCGGCGATCCAGGCGTCGGACAACGAATAATTGTCGTATTTGATGAAAAAATAACGGCTGATGAACGTAATCCCGCCGATGAGTATCGTCAACACGAGCACCAGGATGTTCTGGCGTCGTTTGTTTTTGTTCTTCTTCTTTTTGGACCGCACCGAAATCCACTGCCATAGCGACTTCTTGTTCTCGACATCGCGCAAAAAACGCAATAATGTAGACTTGATGTGTACGTTAAAATAGGTACGCAGGTGCTTGAGGTTCTCGATCCCGATCAGGTCGATCCCGATGATGACCAGCAACAAAAACATGGTGTTGAACAAATTGTAAGCGTTGGTTTGTACCAAGGCGAATACGACGATGAGTGTGGCGCTGCCGTAGCGGAACCAGTTGGTCGTAAGGAATTCAAGGAAACTCACCGAACGTTTGCTGTTGACAAACTTGCGGTTCAAATAGAACAAGAACAGCAAGATGAAACCGAGCCGTATGAATCCTAATAATATGGAACTGGTCAGCAACATTTACTTGAAGTTTGGTATTCGTTGCAAATCGATGTTCCCGATAAAATACTGGAATCCCGAAGGCTTGATGCGTTCGATGATTTTGTTGTAAAGGCTTTGCGTATCGGCATATTCGATTACGATCACCGGTACTTTGTGCGTAGTGGTGATGTTCTTGAGACGCGTCATCGTTTCTTCGAATTGTTTGGCGTCGCGCAACCCGTATTGCTTGGTCTTGAAGTTGTAGAGGCTTGCCACCGACTCGATCGCCACCGCATCGATGTAGGCCGATGTTTCGGGCACGAGTTCGAGCGCGGCATTTTGGATGAACAGGTTTTTGGGGTATTTTTCCTTGATGTTGCGCAACAATGTCACCAATTCCTTGCGTTGGTCTTTTTGCGGACCATAGATCGAATAGTTGTCGATGTTGTCCAGGAACATGCCGTCGTAACCCTTGGCCAACGCTTTGTTGATGATGTCCATCAAAACGGTCGACGTCTTTTCGGCCTTGAGGTTCAAATAGTAGCTGTTCCAGATTTCATTTTTCCCCAGCGTGTGGTTCTTCAACGCCTTGTAATGCGCCGCGTGGGCGTTGACCTCACCCAGACTCATGTAGGCAAATACCTTTTCGTTTTGGCTTTTGATTTGTTTTACTTCGACGGCCGTGTAGTGCTTGGCTTCGAGGATGACGTAGCCATAGCCCTTGATCGATTCGGCCTTGAGCTTGCCATAACAAACCAACACCGTATTCTTCTTGGTACCCGACGCAAAAAGGTTGGTCAGCAACACCGACGGTAAGACAAAAAGGAAAAATTTAGTAAGCCGCATAGTAGTAATAATCCAGGTTCTTGAAATAGTTGATGTTGGCCCTGAGCGTCAGCGCGACGAACAACGCGGCACCGCATAGCATCCCGACAACGCTGTATTCATAGGCGAAAAATCGACTTAAGACAAAACCGAGAAACAGGTTTACCAAACACGCATAAATGATCGCCTTGAGCGGCTTCATCGCCTGACCCAACGTAAACAGGTACAGCGAATTGAGCATGCCCCAGGCCAACAACATATAACCGGCCCCGCCCAACAGACACACCTTGATGCTCAAACGCAACAATGGCTCCTTGAATTGGGCTTCAAACCCCCATGACGCACTGATGATCAGATAAATGAATCCAAATGCCAGCGCGCTGGTTACGAACAACAGCAAAATCTGTTGCCAGTACATGTTGCGCAGCGATTTGTTGAACACCTCGGGCGTGTTGTGGCTTGTGTTTTTTTGTCCGATGTCGATGAATCGGGTGAACGACGCGATGCTGTATTCGAGCACGCCGGCCAGTAACAAAAAGACCAAAATAGCCAAATCCATCCCCAATTCATAATTTTTTTCGAAATACACCAAAAAAGGCAGCGGACCATTGGCCCCTGAAGACCAGGCCAGTATACGGTCGATGAAGATGAACACGTAAATAAAAATGCCGTAAAAGAAAAACTGGTAGTTGTGGTACAACATCACCGGCACCTTGATCTTGTGGTTGGTTTGCGACTGGTTTTTCTTGATCAGACGGTTGAAGTACAATACCAGGAACGCCTTCGAGATGACAATGGCCACCGCAATACCAATCCAGTGCGTCGTGTAGACCATAAGTTGGGTAGATTCCTTGAGGAAAATAGCCACCGCCGTTCCCGCCAAAACCGCCACGGTAATCACCCAGCGCTGTTTGATGGTGTGCAACGGCGCGAGCAACAACAACAGCAACCCGATCAAAAATGCATAGGCAAACACCACGAAAAGCACCTCGTAAGGATACAAATGGAAAAAGAAATTGGCCAAAAAGATCACGCCCAACACCAGGAAAATCGACAACACCCCTACTTTGTGCAGGTAGTTGATCGTTTGCCTGGTCATTTGGTAATCTTCGTAATTCCAGTAGAACGATGCCTGACGCCCGATGACCTGGACGAATCCGCCCGTGGCGATGAGCCCGACGATTACGCCCAAAACAACAGCCGTTGATTGGATCTGGTTGAACCCGACATACGTCCAAAGCGAATAGCCGAATACGATGATGGCCGCGATTTGGATCAAAACCGGTAAGAGGTGGAAAATACCGAGCGAATAATACTCGGCAAAAATCTTGGCCTTGACGCGCAAATAGTCCGAAACCTGGATGGTCTTGGGCTGCGTTTGTTCGACCTCGCGTTCCTTGGCGTTCTTGGCGCCAATGTGGTATTGGTCTGTGGTGAGTTCGTAGTACACCAAATCGGCCAGGTCCTGGATAGACAGGAAACCAAAGTCCTGCATGGTGTCTTTCTCACGGATACCAAACGACTCGATCGTAGCGGCAACGACTTGGCTGCTCACGGGTTTGCCGATCTTGTCTTTAGTATTCTCTATTAAAGACTTGATGTTCTTGTAGTGATTTTCCATAGTAGATTGGGGTTTCTAGTTTTGGCAAAAAAGTAGGCTTACGAGGCCTCCATAGCTTGTTGCAGGTCGGTGTTGAGATAAATTGGTTCGACGGTTGTTTGAACTTTTTTGTTGACTACGAAATCATAAGCGATTTCATATTCCTTGATGAACTTATCGATGGTAAAATTCTCGATGACTTTCTTTCTGGCATAAGCGCCCATTTCCTTGCGCATGCCTTCGTTCTGCAACAAGGTCACGACACTTTGTCCGAGTGCTTCGTAGTCTTTTGGCTTGCAGATGAAACCGCATTTCTCGTCGAGCGCCTCGGTCACGCCACCTACATCGGTAGCCACCACCGGTACGCCGCAGCTCATCGATTCCAATACGGTGTACGGGAAACCTTCTGAAATTGAGGTCAGGATCGAGATGTCGCCCTCGGCAAACAACTGGTGTGGTTTGTCGTGGTAACCGGCCAGGATGAAATTGTCCTCAAGGCCCAGCTCGCTGATCAGCGCACGACATTCCTTGGTGTACTCCGGTACGGCGTTGTTGTCGCCATACACGAGGTACTTCACGTTCGGGATGCTGCGTTTGGCCACCTCGCAAGAGCGGATCATCGTCAAGATGTCCTTCAATTCAAAGATACGCGCGGCCGCCACTACAGTAGGAACATCCTTCAGATGCGCAGGCTTGGCCATCGGCACGAACAATTCGTGGTCGATCCCGTTGTAAATGACGTCGATCTTGCTTGGGTTGGCACCGTACATCTTTTCCCATGACATGTTGAATTTGTTCACAGAAAGGATGATGTCGGCCTTGTGGTATACCACCTTGGTGATCGCCTCAGAGAAACGGATCAACAGGTTTTTCAAAAAGAATGAATATTCAGAAGAGTTGATCGCAATCAAACGCTCGCGGATGAACACACCGTGCTCGGTCGCGATGATCGGCGTCCCGTATTTGTACTTGAGCACCAGCGCCGGGATCACCGGAAAACCAGACAAGGTCAGGTGCGAGATGTCGGCCTTGGGCACGTCGATCGACAACGGCATCAAAAAGCGGTAAATCCAGCGCATGCCTACAGTGAGGTCATACAACGTCGCTTCGTAGTGGTTGTCTTCGGCCACAATATCGGTAATCATGTCGCAAAAGGTTTTCCAAACCGCCTTGCTGCGCATGGTTTTCTTGTAATCGTGTTTCTGGAAGAACTGCCACATATCGAAAATGACATCGTCCATCTCTTCCGGATTCTGGTGGTTGGTGTAAATGTTGTGGACAAGTTGACGGAAAATCGGCAAAAACTGCTCGACCACTGCCCTATCGTCGTCCTGCTCCTTGCGGTTGACCGACTTGTAGAATTTCTTGCCGTAGCTGATGATTTCCTGCGGTTCCAAAGGCGACCACAACGGCACCTGCACCACGTCCTTGACGCTGTTGGACAGTTTGTACTTAGATTTGGCTTCGAAATCGGCATTGATCGAGTAAAGCGTATAGTTTACGTTCTTTACCTTGTTGCACAACATGTGCGCCCACGTAGAAACCCCGCCGCCATTGAACGGGTAAGTTCCTTCTAAGATTAACATTACATCGTACTTCTGTTCCATAATCTGGGGTGTGTGTTACACGCTTAAACAGTTTCAATAAAAAAACACTTCATTTTTGTTATCAAATCCGTTTAGTGTGGTGGTATCAAAAAGAGATGGCATTCGGACTCTTTTTGTTCAAACTAAACTGCGCTTCAAAAACTTAAATTCTGACGATTTTTAAAGCTGATTTACTTGACAAAGATATTTTCACCGATTGTATTAAAAAAAAAAATACCTCTAAATCAGTTATAAACGCTCATAATTCCGATGAAATGCACAATTTCGACCGATAATCGTTCCGACAAAAAAAACGTTAAAATGAAAAAGGAGCATACATCGGTAAAATGATGTATTTCATCGAGTTGGACGGTTGTCCGTTTGTCGGTTAAAAGTGCTTTTCGCGGAATTTCTTCCCGATGAGCACCACCAACTTGTTTTTGTAGTCTTCGATGAGCCAGCCACGGTAGTTTTTACTGCAATGCGCCAGGCACGAAACATAGCGTTTCATGCGCGATTCGATGTCGTCGGCCAGCTCTTTGGCGAGCATTTTGGCGCCAAACAAATCATCCGCATTGTCTACGCACATCGCGGCATGCTGGTCGAGCGACTTTTCAAAAACCACCTTCGAGCGCAGGTTTTGCGCGATGGCTTTTTTGTGTTCTTCCTCGACGTCAAAAGTAACGTCTGGCGTCTTGCCGAACTTGGCGCGCAACGCGGGAGGCATTTCGTATTTGAAATACAATTCGATTTCGGCGTCGTCGCGCAGGCTTTCGAGGTAAAATTCAGGTGCCTTAAAAATGTGCTGCCAGTCGAGCGGCGCGTCCCAAAGCCCAAAACGTGCGGCATTGTTGCCCAAATCGATTACCGTAAACTTGTCTTTTCCGGGTAGTTTGCGCGAACCGCGTCCGATCATCTGGAAATACAACGTCAACGACTTGGTGGCGCGGTTCAAAATGATGCTTTCTACGGTAGGTTCGTCGAATCCGGTGGTCAAGATCCCCACCGAGGTCAGCACGGCATCGGGTGTTTTCTTGAACCATTGCAAGATTTCGCGTCTGTCCTCGGCCGACGAGGTGTTGTCAAGGTGTCGGATGTCGAAACCGGCTTCGCGAAAAGTATCGTACACATACAACGAGGTGTTGATACCGTTGTTAAAAATCAGCGTCTTCTTGCCCAGCGATTTCTCGGTATAAGCGTGCAACAGCTTCTCTTGCATGACCATGTTCGAATACAAATCGTCCGAAGATTTGACGGTGTAATCGCCGTTGATGCCCACCTTGAGCGAGGTAAGCCCCACATCGTAACTGTACGTCGTGGCCTCGGCCAGAAATCCTTTTTCGATGAGCGAACGAATGGTGTCGCCCACGATCAATTCGTCGTAATTCTGGTTCATCGGGAGCTTGATGTTCGAGCTCAGCGGTGTGGCCGTCACGCCCAAAATAAAAGAATTCCTGAACGAATGGAGGAGTTTTCGGAATGAGTTGTAGTGCGCCTCGTCGATGATCACCAGCCCAATGTTGTCGAGTCTTAATTTTTCGTCGTTGATGCGGTTCTTGAGCGTCTCGACCATCGCCACAAAGCACGAATACTCGTTTTGGTCGGGCAATTCCTTGACCTTGCTGTTGATGATTTTGTTGGTCACGCCAAAACCGTCGAGCATCTTCGAAGTTTGCTTGCACAATTCGATGCGGTGTGTGAGCACGACCACTTTTTTGTCGTGTTTGGACAAGTAACGGCGTACGATTTCAGAAAAAATGACCGTCTTGCCACCGCCCGTAGGAAGTTGGTACAGCAAATGATGTGTCGGCGGCGCGTTGTCCAACCGTTCGAAAATGGCGTCGATATCGCCTTGCTGGTAGCCGTAAAGCTCCTTTTTTTCCTCGACTTCAGATTCGAAATGACTGTTTTGCATGGCGATTTTTACAATTTTGCAAAAATACAGCTAAAAAACAGTTTTCCGACATCGTGCACCGTTAAATTTAGGTTTTTTGAAAAATCACAGCCACCAACCGTCTGGTCTTGGGATAATCCCACACCAACAGATAGATGTTGGCCAGCAACATCAGCGCAGCCACGACAGGTGTGCCCTCAAACTGCATGGCCGTGACAATGACACAGATGTTGGCTACAATCGGCAAATAAAGTAACGCACCAAAATAAGCCGTACGCGGGACAAGCAGCAAGGCGGCAGCGGTCAACTGCATCAATCCCAAAAAATTCCAGTAAAAACCAGTGCGGTATAAAGCTTCAAAAAAGAACCCCACGTTCGTGTCCACGGGCATCAGAGTGAACCGCGCCCCTATGACTTTCTTGAGTCCGGAAGGCAAAAACGCCAATGTAAGCAGTATGCGTGTAGGCCAGGTCAGAAAAGTAAAAAAGCGTTGTGTACGAACCAGAAGGTAAATTTTGGATAGCATCGGTTACAAATTTCGAAAGCCAGACGGCCGTCGCAAATTTTTGTTACACTACACTATTGGCTATGCAGCCCGGTAATCGTCGACGACGGGTGCCGAAGCATGCGCGATCTGGACTGAACATTCGATGCAGCTCACGTTTTTATCGCGGTCTATGATGGTATTGCTGAATTGGATGACGTTGGACCGATTGTCGATCTCGGCCGCAAACAGCGTTTCGATGCTCGACGGCGTATGGGTTAGGTTTTCCAATCCGAACAACCCAATGTTGATGATGGCGCAGTCTTCGTACGGCATGGTCGTGCCGCAGTAGTCGATGGCTTGGTTCCCCACCGACAGCTTGGCGAAAAGGCCTTCGCGCAATACTTCGGGAAGCACTTTTCGCATGGTTTCGCCTTCGTTCCAATGGTCGCGGTAGATCAACAATTTTGATACATGCGGGATGAGGAACGCGAAAAACAAATCGTCTTGAAGGTTCGTTTTCAGTAGCATAATCCCCAAATTTTAATCAAAATTCCGTTTTCTGTAACTGCTGTGGTTACAGAATTTACATCCAACCTTTTACGATTTCCATTTTAACGCGAATTAGTCCCTTAAATACGCGAAACCGTGCGCTCGAAATCCCACACATTGTCCCATTGTTGGCTTGCTGCGCGCTCGGCGATGGACGTGATCCTATCGTTAAAATCTCCAACAATGCCTTGCGCGATGGTGTAGTCTACCGCCTGCTCGAACGATTTGTGCATGCTTTTGTAGAACGTCGCCGAACGCACCTCGCGCCGGGCTGTGTATTTCTGGGCGACTTCTATGGCGAACAGCATCACATCGGCCACAGCATGCGGCTCGACGCCCAGCATCAGGAAGTGTTTGATGATTTTTTGCGCCGTCGAACGCCGTAGCTTCGCGCGCCGGGTCTTGGTCGGAAAGTATTCGTTCGAAATCTTGACCCTGGCCTCGCCCACCAGCTTTTCTTCTTTGGGATGGAACACAAAATCGTAGTAGGTTTTTACGTCCGGAAACTTGTCGTATAAGGCCAGGAATTGTTCCTCGATCTGATCTTTGTCGAGGCCCGTCAGGTATTTTTTGAGGTCGCGTTTGCTCATGGCTAAATTTGTGATAAAAGTATCTTGGTTTGTATCGGATAACCAAACAACATTGCGTAATTTAGCGCCACAATTGCAAATTTCCAAACAACATTCAAATTATGCTCCGTATTTTTAAATTCGTCGCGTTGGCCGAAGGGGTTTCCTACCTCGCGCTTTTCGCCAACATGCTCCTCATCAAGCCTACCAACATGGATTTGTACAAGACCTTGCTGTTCCCGATCGGGATGGCGCACGGGCTGTTGTTCATCGGCTATGTCATTTTGGCCATCATGCTCAAGATCGAACTCGGTTGGGACTGGAAAAAATTCGGCATCATTTTGATCGCTTCGTTGTTGCCTTTCGGCACGTTCTACATCGACAAAAAATACCTGGCCAATGCATAAACTGCTCGAGCAAATATTTGGCTGGTGCTATCCCCTGTTCCGCAAATGGCACATGGGCGATACGCTGGCTTCTTATTCGAGCCTTTTGGTGAACATCGTCATCCTGTGTTTCATCTCCTATTGGATTTACCTTATTTTCAGGATGGCGCTGGTGACCGCCATGGTTGTGATCGCGCGGCGCACCAAGACGCGTTTCGACGATTTGCTGGTGTCGAACAAAACGGCCAAGTACATTGCGCACCTGATTCCGCTGCTGTTCATCTACAAATCGGTACCGGTGATCCTCGACAATTATGTGTATTGGGAAACCGTGTTCGGGAAACTCGTGGGCATCTACATCATTTTACTGAGTTTGTGGATCGTACGCACGATTTTCAACGCCTTGCGCGACCACCTCAAACAAATGCCCAAATACGCCGACAAACCCATCGATAGCTACATCCAGGTTGTGATGATTGTGTTGTGGATGATCGGTATTTTTGTGATCATCTCGGAGCTGTTCAACATCAAACCCAACACACTTTTTGCGACATTCGGTGCGATTTCGGCCATCATCATCTTGATTTTTCGCGATACGATTTTGGGCTTTGTGGCCAGCGTACAGGTGTCGCTCAACGACATGGTGCGCATTGGCGACTGGATCACGTTCGACAAATTCGGGGCCGATGGCGACGTGATCGAGATCAACCTGGCCACGGTCAAGGTGCGCAACTTCGACAATACGACGACCACCATCCCCACCTACTCGATGATTTCGGACTCGTTCCGCAACTGGCGCGGCATGCTCAATTCAGACGGGCGACGCATCAAGCGCTACATCAACATCAAGACCAAAAGCATTCGTTTCTTGAGTGAAGAAGAACTTGAGAAGATGAAAAAAATTCAATTGATTTCCAGCTATATAGAAGATCGTCAAAACGAGATAGATCGTTACAATACCGCGCATGAGATCGACCGTTCGCTTCCCATCAACGGACGTAACATGACCAACTTTGGGCTGTTTAGAAAATACATCACGCAATACCTGCAGCACCATCCGGCGCTCAACAAAGAGATGTTGCTGTTGTGCCGTCAGCTTCAACCCACGCAATACGGAATCCCGCTCGAAATCTATACGTTTACCAGCGATAAAAGATTCGAGAATTACGAGTACATCATGGCCGATATTTTCGACCACATCTTTGCGTCGGTCGGGTATTTTGATTTGGAGATTTTCGAATTGCCGAGCGAAGGGAAAAAAGCCTTTGATAATTAAATTCCAAGCACCAAATCCCAAATTCCAAAACCTCCTAAGAACGTTTGGAATTTGGATTTTGGAGTTTGGAATTTGGAATTTGGAATTTTCAATCCTTGTTTTCGATCTTCCTAAACCGATCGTCCAATTTCTCAAGTTTTATCTTCCCGTGCCCTTTCGGTTTTCCGTCGTCGCCCAGCGCCACCATCGTGATCGAATCGACGGTGATGATCACCTCACGGGTCATGATGTTGCGCACCTCGCACTTGAGCGTGATCGACGTGTTGCCAAATTTGACCGCGTCGATGCCGATTTCGATGATGTCGCCCTGTCGCGCCGAACTCCTGAAATTGATTTCGGACATGTGTTTGGTCACGATACGCGTATTTTCGAGTTGGATGATCGAGAACAGCGCGAGCTCCTCGTCGATCCAGGCCAGCAATTTACCGCCGAATAAGGTACCGTTGGGGTTCAAATCTTCGGGCTTGACCCATTTTCTGGTGTGGAATAACATATAAACCTGTATAGTGATTGGTTAAATTTTGGTCAGTGCAAAGTTAATGATTTCGGCATGGTCGAAGGCCAATGTTGGCAAATGATTAACCGAAAACCATTGCGCGTCTTGGGCATCGTCGGCGGCTTCGGGTTTTTGGTGTTCGTCGGTAATGCGTGCCAAGAATGCCACCGACACCATGTGCCCACGCGGATCGCGACCGGGCTTGCCGAATGCCTTGAGCTGTTCTACGTGCTGGACCCTGATCGACGTTTCTTCTAGAAGCTCACGTTGGGCCGCATCGGGAAGGTTCTCGTTCTCGTCGACAAAACCACCGGGTAGTGCCCATTGGTTCTCGAACGGCGGATTCTTGCGTTGGATCAGCAAAATCTTACCGCCGGCCAGCGTTGGTTGGTGCACAACAATGTCGACGGTCACAAAAATTTTTGAGGTTCGCATGGTTATTTTTAACTAATTATGAATTGATTGTAAAATTCCGATAAAATGCGCAATTATTCCGTTAAAGGTTGAATTTTAAATCTAAACCGCTATATTTGCAAAGACTAATTTAAAAATAATTAAGGCCTCCTACGAGATAATCCTGATTCAATTATGAAAAAAAACTTACTCTTTTTATCTGCTGCCTTTTTGGTTTTTACCAATGTTTCTGCGCAAGACGACCCCAAAAAAGACGACATTAAAGACGCCAACGATGAGGTAGTCGAACATGCCACCTACAACAAATGGACGGTCGAGGTTACTGCAGGGCAGTCAAAAGGGACCAAGCCTTACAGCGACGGCTATTATTCGAGTAGCCCCGACAAAGTGCTCGGTGCGTTTAAGTTCAATTCATTTGGTTTGGCCGCGCGTTACATGTTCAGTCCTAAATTTGGATTGCGACTCGGCGGAACCTACGATAAGTTTGAGAACATCACAGGCAGCAAGCCGTTCGAGACGCAGCAATTGCGTTTTGATGTACAAGGTGTCGTGAACTCGGCGAGATTGTTGGGTATCGAGGAACAATTGGGCCGTTTTAACATGTTGATCCACGGTGGTTTCGTGTATGCGCGTTTTACGCCAAAATTGGATACAGGCATCGATCCACAACTTCAAGACGAACCGGGAGAACCTGGCGGGCCGTCGAACATCGACCGTACCGAGAACAACCTTGGTGTCATGATTGGTGTGTCTCCGGAATTTCGCATCACCAAGAAAATCTCGATCATCGGGGATTTTTCGACCATCACCAATTTCAGACAGCACTTTGCTTGGGACGGTCACTACGCAGACCGCGACCACAACCTTTCCGGTCACATGATTGCCGGAAGCATCGGCCTTACCTACTCGTTTGGTTCGGATGAATTGCACGGCGACTGGGCCATCATCGAAGATCCGAAAAGCAAGGAATTCGAAGAACTCGACAAACGTATCGGCGACCTCGAAACCATGTTGAACGATGCCGACAAAGACGGTGTGCCGGATTACCTGGACGTAGAAAACAACTCGATCGCGGGTGTGGCCGTAGATACCAAAGGCCGTATGGTGGACATCAACAAAAATGGTATTCCTGACGAACTCGAGAATTACCTGCAAACCAATTTTGCGACCAAGGAAACCATCACCCAGGCTGCTGCAACGGCCAACGAGGAAATGGTCAGAAAACTCATCAACGACGGTTACGTGACGACGTATTTCGATTTCAACAAGACCAAGCCTACCAACGTTTCGACAGAGGGCATCGACTTTATGTTGACCTACTTGAGAAACAACCCATCGGCATCGATCGACATCATCGGAAATGCGGATGAGATCGGCTCGTCGCCTTACAATGTGAGCTTGGCCAACAAACGTGCCGAAAGCGTCAAGGCGATCTTGGTCAAGGCAGGCATCCCGGCCAGCCGACTCAATGTCGTATCGAAAGGCGAAGACAGTTCGGTTGATCCGGATTCAGCCGGCGCACGCAAACTCGTTAGACGTGTAACGTTCAAGGTAAGACAATAATTAACAACGCTTTCTTGATAAGTATCAAAAATCCCCTGTCGGCTGACAGGGGATTTTTTTTACCTTTAAAAGAAAACACCATGGAAACCAGAGAAGGCTTTATCAGGGATTTCCGCGGAGAGACCATCGGCACGATTACGCAACAGTCTTCGGCCGAAGAAATCTTCCAAAACCAAACGCTTCGCCCCATCTTGAAACTGCAGAACGATTTGTTCCTGGCGGTTTTTGCGAACCAGATCAGCAAACACAAAAATGACTTCTACAACCTGTCGGTCGAAAAAAAGCTGCACTACATTGAAAACGTCATCCAGAAGGACATTAAATTCCGCAACTCGCTCAAGGGAATGATCATCAGTTTGTTCAGCCTTGATGAGTATGCCGAATACATCCAGAATTCATCGAGTCTCAACAAACGCATGATGAATATGCTGATCGAGCGGCTCAAGAGCCAGGTGCAACTGTTTGAAATGCCCGAATAGCCAACTTTCGGGATTTTTAGTATTGACAAAACGGCAACACATCCGCTAAAATTAAGGATTGGTTGTCGTTTTGTTAATATATGACGGTTGTTCTATACATTCCGATAATTTTCGTCGATATTCTCAACTAAATGGGCAACCCAGCGATATTTTTATTATAATTGTGCAATACTAATCGCCCATGAAAGAAGAATACTTTAAATGGCATTCGCCCAATTTGAACCGCGATGCCGAAATGCTGGTCTTTGGCCATGCGGGTTATCCCGTCATCGTTTTTCCTACGTCTATGGGAAGTTACCATGAAAACAAGGACATGGGGCTCATCGAGTCGGCGCGGTGGTATGTCGAGCAAGGACTGGTGCAGATTTTTTGCCCATCGAGCATAGACAAGGATAGTTTTTATCAAAAACACATCCATCCGGCAAACCGCATCCAAAACCATGTGTGGTATGACCGAATGATTTGCCACGAAATCGTGGAACGCGTCCGGAACAATACCGGCGCAGGAAAAGTGGTCGTGGCAGGCTGTAGTTTCGGTGGTTACCACGCGGCCAATTTTGCATTTCGTCATCCGGGCTATGTAAGTCACATGTTTTCGATGAGCGGCGCGTTCAGCATCAAGAGTTTCATGAACGGCTACCACGACGAGCACGTGTATTTTAACAGCCCCGAGGACTATTTGTTTGGCCTCGAGGACCACGAACTGTGGAACATGGACATTGTTTTGGGCACGTCGAACTGGGACATTTGTTTTGACGACAATTTGCGCATGAGCCGCATCCTGCAACAAAAAAATGTACACCATTGGCTGGATGTGCGCCAGGACCGCCAACACGACTGGCCCGTTTGGAAAGAAATGTTCCCACATTATTTATCACGAATCAAATTTTTATAACCCAATCGTTCGTTAGACATTCGACTTTCGACTTTTGACAACATTAAAATACTATGAAAAAAATAGGCATCTTATTCGGTATGGAAGACACATTTCCTCAGGCTTTCATAGACCGCGTAAATTCGAAGAATGAAAAAGGCATCGTGGCCGAGGCGGTTTCGATCGACAAGGTCGTGCAAAACAAGGGCGGCGAATATGCCGTGATCATCGACCGCATCTCGCAAGACGTGCCGTTTTACCGCGCCTATTTAAAGAACATGGCGCTTACGGGAACCAATGTGATCAACAATCCGTTTTGGTGGAGCGCCGACGACAAGTTCTTCAACAACTGTTTGGCCGATGTTTTGGGCGTGCCGCTTCCGAACACAGTGATTTTACCTTCGGCCGAGCATCCTACCGACACCACAGCCAAGTCGTTCCGAAACCTGGCCTACCCGATGGATTGGGAATCAATTTTCGACTATGTCAAATTTCCGGCGTATATGAAGCCGTACGCAGGCGGTGGCTGGAAGAATGTCTACCGACTTGAAAACAAAGAAGAGTTTTGGGAAAAACACCGCGAAACCGGACAACTTGTAATGTTGTTGCAGGAAGAAATCGTGTTCGATTCGTATTTCCGGGTGTATTGTTTGGGACGTAAATCGGTGTTGATCATGCCGTATGAACCGCGCAATCCGCACCATTTAAGGTATGTGGTAGACAACCCGAACACCGACAAGAAATTGCTTGCGACCATCAAAGACTACACGCTGCGTTTGTGCAAAGGACTAGGCTACGATTTTAACACCGTAGAATTTGCCGTTCGCGACGGCATCCCGTATGCGATCGATTTTGGAAATCCTGCGCCCGATGCCGAAAAGACATCGGTGGGCGAAGCCAATTTTGAATGGGTGGTCGAAGAAGCGGCCAAGATGGCGATTGGTTTGGCCAAGAAACACAAAGACGGCAAGATGAACTTGACCTGGGGAACGTTCATGCAAGATTCGGTATCGCAAGCCAACAGATGACCGTCGATCATAGATTCTGAAACAAGTTCAGAATCCCCCAAAACCAAAACACCAATCATCTAACCCTTAACAGATGAAAAAATTACCCGCATTTACGCTGGGCGTAGAAGAAGAATACCAAATCATCGATCCCGAAACGCGCGATTTACGGTCGCATTTGTCTAAAATCGTCGATGGGGCCAAAACCTTTTTGAACGAACAGGTCAAGGCCGAGATGCACCAATCGGTGGTCGAAGTGGGCACCAACATTTGCAACAACGTCAAGGAAGCCAATACCGAGATCCGGTTCCTGCGCAGCAAAATTGTCGATCTGGCCGAAAAACAAGGCCTGATCGTGGGCGGCGCGGGCACGCACCCGTTCTCGAAATGGCAGGACCAGCTCATCACCGACGACCCAAGGTACCATACCATCGTCAACGAATTGCAGGATGCCGCGCGCTCGAACCTGATTTTTGGGATGCATTGTCACGTGGGCATCGAGAACCGCGAGATCGGGTTGCAACTCATGAACCAGGCGTGTTACTTTTTGCCGCACATTTTTGCGCTGAGCACCAATTCGCCTTTTTGGGAAGCGCGTCAAACGGGTTACAAATCGTTCCGTACCAAGGTGTTCGACAAATTTCCGCGTACCGGATTGCCCGAATATTTTGACCACGTCGCCTCGTACGACAAATACCTCGATACACTCGTCAAGACCAATTGCATCGACAACCCTAAGAAAATCTGGTGGGATTTGCGTTTGCATCCGTTTTACAGCACGATCGAATTCCGCATTTGCGACATGATGCTCACCGTCCAGGAAACCATGTGCGTGGTGGCCATCATCCAGGCCATTGTCGCCAAACTCTACAAACTGACCGTGGCCAACACCAGTTTCAACATTTACCGACTGGCGTTAATCAAGGAAAACAAATTCCGCGCGGCGCGTTACGGCTTAGACAACCACATGATCGATTTTGGGTTGCAGAAGGAAGTCGAAACCAAGTCGTTGATTTTGGAATTGCTCGATTTTATTGACGATGTGGTCGATGAACTGGGCAGTCGCGAACACATCGATTTTGTCCATACGATGATGAAAAACGGTACGGGTGCCGACAAACAACTGGCCGTATACGAACAAACCGGCGATTTGACCAAGGTGGTCGACTTCATCACGGGCGAGTTCACCAAAGGGCTCTAGTTACAATAATTTAATATCTTTGTAACCGAACCGAAACCTATGCAGATGAACCAATACCCCATCAAGCTGGCCATACTCGACATGTACAACGGCGAACCCAATCAAGGTATGCGCTGTATCATCGACATCATCGGCCGCTTCAACCACCTACTCGAGTTTACAATTTTTGACGTACGCGGCAAATCGGAATTTCCCGATATCGCACAATATGACATCTACATTTCTACCGGAGGACCGGGCAATCCGCTTATCGGCGACGGCAAGTGGGATTTGAAATACTACGACTTTATCGACGCGCTCCTGAAGTGGAACGCCGAAAAGGAAGTCAAGAAGCACGTTTTGTTCATTTGCCATTCGTTCCAGATGGCGTGTAAGCATTTTGGGCTGGCCGAGATTACCAAACGCAACGACACCTCATTTGGCGTCATGACCGTACACAAAACCATTGCGGGCGCCGAAGATCCGCTGATGCAGGGGCTTGACGATCCGTTCTATGCCGTGGATTCGCGCGATTACCAGGTCGTGCAGCCCAACCTGAAAGTGTTTTCGGATAAAGGTGCGACCATATTGTCGCTCGAGAAAATCCGCGACCACGTCAAGTACGAGCGTGCGATCATGGCGGTTCGTTTTACCGACTATTTTGTGGGTACGCAGTTTCATCCAGAGGCCGATCCAATCAGTTTTGTGATGACGCTCCGCAAAAAGGAAACCCGCGACAAAATCCGTACGATGAAAGGCAAACGCAAATTCCGCGACATGCTCGAAAACCTGCTCGACGACGAAAAGGTGTACCGTACCAACGAAACGCTGATCCCCAATTTTTTGCGTATCGCGATCAACGATTTGATCCAGACCAAGAAAATGGTCTCCAATTAATTATTCAATATCGATTTAAGATGATTACAAAATACCGCACCTGGTTCAACAACCATTTTTCTGAAGAGCGTTACCAATGGTTCCAACAGGATATCGCGGCCGATTTTGATTATCTGCCGACGTTTCGTATGGCCGAGACGCCGTTCTTTATTTCGGACAAGCTCCAATCGCAATTGCTCGAAGGATGCGACGATGTGATCAAACTCATCACCCAACCCGATTTCAAGGCGCTTACCCAAAAGGCACTCGATTTGAATACACAGGTGCCCAACGAAGACAACCATACCACCTTTTTGGCGATCGATTTTGGGATATGCGAAGAAAACGGGCAAACGGTCCCGAAACTGATCGAGGTGCAGGGGTTCCCGTCGTTGTTCAACTACCAGTACAATTTGTATTATAAATTTCTCAAATACTATCCGACGCTTACCGAAACCACCCCATTCCTGGGCGGATTGGATTATCGCAGCTATTCGGAAATCCTCGAAAACGCGATTTGCGGCGGGTATCCGAAGGAAAACGTCATTCTGCTCGAAATCGAACCCGAAAAGCAAAACACCAAGATCGATTTTTACTACTGCCGTCGCGATATGGGCGTTGCGGTGGTTTGCGTAACCGAACTCATCAAAAAGGGCCGTCAACTTTTTTACAAGAACAAGCAAGGCGAAGAGATTTTGGTCAAACGCATCTACAACCGCGTCATCTTTGACGAACTGGAGCTGCGCAAGGATTTGAACCTTGGATTTAGCTTTAGCGACGACCTTGACGTGGAATGGGCCGGGCATCCGAATTGGTTTTTCAGGATCAGCAAATTCATTTTACCGATGCTCAAAGGCCCGTATTTTATAGAAACGACATTGCTCTCGGAGTTGAAAGAAATCCCTGCCGACCTTGAAAACTACGTGCTCAAGCCGCTCTTTTCGTTCTCGGGAAGCGGCGTGATTTTCCACGTCAAAAAAGAAGACATCGAAGCGGTGCACGACAAGGACCTGTACATCTTACAGAAAAAAGTGCACTACCAACCCATCCTGCAATCACCCACGGGAAAAGTCAAGGCCGAAGTCCGGATTCTCTATATCTGGGAAAAAGGCAAACCTGCGCCTACGCCCGTAAGCAACCTCGTACGACTCAGCCGCGGCGAAATGATTGGTGTAAAATACAACCAGGACATGGATTGGGTGGGCGGAACGTTGGGGCTTTTTGTGAAATAATCAATCGGTTATGTATTGAAACATCCGATCAAAAAGGAACTTGCGGTCTTCGGCAGGTGCTTCTTTTGAAATCGCCAACACAAACCTTTTCCCGCCAACCAACGTATCCTTGCTCATATACGCAGCATTTGAAGCGCTTTTTGGATTGTAGAGCAGGTAGTATTCGTACGGTTCGTCGACGGTTCTCCCATATACAAGTATATTATTGAACACCGGCCTGTTGGCGTTCAGCTTTTTGAAACTGCTTCGGTTGGTCGCAAATTTGAAATCGTGGAACGTCACGGTCTCGATTCCCGCTTCGGCGTTGACGATTTTGTAATAGCCATCTTCCTCTTTAATTTGCGTATAGGACGCCAACGTGTTGAACGACGAACAACCGACGCACGACACCATCGCCAATCCTCCGACTAAAACTTTCGAAATCATATTCGTTATTCTTGATAATAAGTCCCCGATCCTGTTACGGTATAGGTTTCGTTCGACCCGTTGAGCCCTTCCTTCATCAGGCAAGAAAACGTAAAGCTGTAGGGGCCGGTCTTGGTGAGCGTACCACCGAGGCTTGTTCCGTAGTGCTGTGTCCCCAATTGAAAATCGCCAAGCAATTCGCAGTAGTTACCATCGGCATAGTTTCCGAAAGCAAATGTCCCGCTCGAAGCCGTTGGCATGTTAGAAATAATGAAGTGTATAGCGCTTCCGGGGGTAAAAGTATTAAGTTCTACGTTGATGTTGCCACTGCAAGTACCAGATGCATATGCGAATCCGAATGCCGGATAATTTGCGCCCGAGAATGTAAAGGAAGAATTAGTCTCACAATAAGGAGAGTGTACCGCCATTTCGTATAGCTGACCAGCTACCAGCGGAGGAACGTCAAACGATTGTCCATAGAATGTTCCCTCTGCAATCACCTCTACCGCAAAACCTGCAGGATAATCTACCTGGAACTCCCCATTCCAATTGGTATACGTGTAAAGTTGTTGTGGGCCGTTCGAAATGGTGATGCGCTGGTGTGCGTAAGGCGTCTGGTCTGGATAGCATACTACTTTTCCTTTGAGGGTGCCATTGGGATAAAGGATGTCAAAATTCCAGTACGAAAAATGTGAAACAGCGCCTTGGTACTGCAAGCCTATTTTGGTGGCCGCGCCGTCTTCTTTCCAGATGCCTTGCTGCTCGTCGAAATGCCACAAAGGCATATTGACGGGAGCCGATATTTGTTGCGACGGCGCAATATCGAAACGTACCGTTGCCGTGACGCCATCCTTAAGATTCAACCGATCGCCGTTGCCCGCATAGAGTTCAACCGCAAAAAAACCGTAAGACTTTAGCGACCCCGTTTGGCCGCTTTGGTTGATTCCTATAAAATCACCGCCTTGCATCAACGTGGCAAAACCCTCATCATCTGGGGAAAAAAATCGAACATCGGCGGTTACCTGGCCCGAATAATCGACCCCTGATTGCTCGTTCTTCAATCCATTGGCTGGTATATCTACCGTTCCGCCATGATTGGTGAGCGACGCACCTGTCGAACTCTCGAAAACGACGGATGTTGCTTTTGCGGCCAACACCACTTCGATATAACCGGTTTCGGATGCTTTTTGGAAGCCCCTGAACGATTCGAAGTAACCGGCTTTGCTCACCCGAACAAATCCCCTGTCGTTCGACACCGTGGCTTGTATCGTGAAACTACCCGAAGCGCCCGAGGTTGCGGTACGGTCGCCACTGGTCACTTGCGCGCCAGCCACTGCATTTCCGTTTTCGTCTACAACGCGACCCGAAAGATCGACGGTGGACGAGTTTGGCGGCGTAGGGATTTCGATCGCAGCTTTATCTTCACTGCTGCAGGAAAAAGACAACATGACAAGCAATGCCATGCAATAAGTGTAGATTTTATTCATATTTGTTTGAATTATTGTTTATTTATTTTATGTTGGGCCGAATAAACAGTTGTAAATCAATGTAGATTTTTAACCTCGGGCGCCGCGGCCACTGTTGCAAAGTCGCGTACCAAACGATCTGCATAAGTATCGAGCAACCCGAGTACTTTTTCGTGCTTGTCCGATTGTACGATCAGTCCGGCGTGGTATTCGAGCGGTACGCGAAAGCACACTTCGACATCGTTAAAAGACGATAAATCGGGGGTTTCATATTTTGACAACGTCAGCACAATGCCCGCAAATTCTTTTTTGACCTTGGGCAGCTTGTAGGTTTGTTCCTTTACGAGCGCATCCTCGATTGCGGCCCATTCTTTCCACAGATTGACTCCCGAAGCGGCTTCGACCATTTCGGCAATGTGCGCCCCGCCTACCCTTGACGAGGTTTCTAGAAAATAGATCCGGCCGTCGTCGTTGCATTTGATGTATTCCGAATGTGCAGCGCCATGCTTGAGCCCAAATCCTTTGATGACTTGTTCGTTGATTTTCTTGATGGCCTTGTCGTCGTCTGAATTGTACGGGATGTTGGCCGTACGGAAAATACCGCCGCCTTGCGAGATTTCCATGGGCGTGGCCAAATATTTCGAGGTGATGCTGAACACGATCTTGCCGTCTACGATCAAGCTGTCGCAATGGTACACCGCACCCGGCCTGAACTGCTCGACAAGGTATTTGAAACGGTTGTTGCCCATTTCGTTGATGTGCATCCAAAGCGAATCCTTGTCGTACACCTTGATGATCCCGTGCGCCGAGGCTTCGGAACGCGGCTTGAGCACCCAGGGTGGCGAGACGGTATCGGCAAAAGTATTGATGTCGTGGTCGTTGAACAACGAACAAAACTGCGGGTTCGAAATACCACAGCTCTTGGCGCGCATCCGCATGGCGAGCTTGTCGCGAAAATAACGTCCGGTGGTTTGTCCCATACCCGAGATGCGTAGGTTTTCGCGCAGGTAGGTCGCCTTTTCCACATCGTAATCGTCGAGCGCCACCACGGCGTCGATTTGGGTCGACTTCATCAGGTTGCTCACGCCCAACAGCAAGTGTTCGAGGTTCCAATCGGTGTCTTGTCCTTCCATGTAAAACACATCGTCCAAATGATCGAACGGCCACGGTTTGTCGCGCAATTTATCGGTCGTGACCAGAAAAACGGTGTTGCCCAATTGCTTGAGACGGATCATAAAATCAGACCCTTTGTAGAAATTCGAAATACAGACGAAGGTTTTGGAAGCGCTCATAACGTATAGTTTTCAATAAATGTAGTCAATAATTGTACACCAAAGGCCGTGGCGTGCTTGCTTTTGGCAAATTCATCGTCGCCAAAGGCCACGCCCGCAATGTCGAGATGTGCCCATGCCGTATGTCCTTCAGTAAAATACTCGAGAAACTTGGCTGCAGTGATCGCGCCCGCAACGGGTTTTCCGCTCCAGTTCTTGACGTCGGCGATATCGCTGTCGATGTCGGGCTTGTAGGCGTCCCACAACGGCAACGGCCAACTGCGTTCCCCGATCGCGTCGCCTGCCTGCTGCATTTTTTGCGCCATTTGGACGTTGTTGGTGAACAAGGCCGCGCACTCGTATCCGAACGTTCCGACGGCGCTCCCGGTAAGCGTCGCCAAATCGACGATCGTATCGGGTTTGTAGTTCTTGATCAGGTACGACAATCCGTCGGCCAGAATCAACCGGCCTTCGGCATCGGTATCGATGATTTCGATCGAATGTCCGGCATAGCTCCCGATGACATCGCTCGGCAAAAACGAATTCGCATCTACCGCGCTCTCGCATGCCGGGACAATGGCGGTCACCTTGACCGGTAGCTTTAAATCGGCGATGAGCTGCATGGCCCCGAGTACGGCCGCACCGCCCGCCATGTCCGACTTCATGTGGTACATGCCCGCCACCTTGATGTTGAGCCCGCCCGTATCGAACGTGATGCCCTTGCCTACCAAGCCGATGTGTTTGGTTTTGTCGATGATCTTATCGGGCGAATATTCCATGATGATGAACTGCGGTTCGTTGACGCTGCCCTTGCCGACGGCCAGAAAAGCATCGATTTTTTGTTTCTGACATTCTTTTCTGTCGAGCACGGTGACCGAAAACCCGAACTGCGCGCCCGCGCTTTTGGCCCAATCCGACAGGTATTTTGGCGTGGCCACGTTGGGCGGCGAATCGACCAGGTGCAACGTCTGCAATTGCGCGGCGGCAATCTTGAACGCGCGTTGGGCAACCATACTTTGGTCTTTCTTCGAAAAGAGTTGCAGTGTAAAATCGGGTGCCGCCAGCGGATGTCCGTCTGTTTTTTTGAAATGGCCCAAGTCGTAGGTTCCCCAATACAGCCCGGACAGGATCGCTTCGATTTGGGTTTTCGACAACGATTCGGGCAAGACCAACGCGGTTTGTTTTTGGAACAATTCTTTTTGCTTGGCCGCCAAACGACGGAAAATCGTACGCAACGACTTGTAATCGCTGTCTTTGCCGATGCCTACAAAAACGTGAAGGCTTTCGTATTTCTCGACCACATAATGGGTGTCTTTCTTACCGAAAAAAACGCGCGAAGGCACCGACACGCCGTGAAATTCGGTCGGCAACAGGTTTTGCGGACTGGTTTCGGTTACAGGGATCAACAGCGTACCTTGGAATTGGTCGAGTGAATTGAGGTGGTTTGTCTTCATCAGTCTTTATTGCTAAAATAGAGCCATTCGATGGCTTTCGGGAACTCGTCGCTCCAGTAAATCTCGTTGTGTTTGCCCAGCGCGTTGATGCTGAGTTTGATTTTCATCTTGTCCGACACAAAAGCGTTCTGGACCAGGTTGTTCTTGAATTGTTTGACGTGTTTGATCATCGTCGCGCTTTCGTCGCCGCCCGCATACAAATAAATCTTGGTGTCGGCGGGCTCGTCAAATTCGACGCCGCTGAAATTCATCTTGGGCACAACCCACAACGATGGCGAAAAAATCATGAGTTTGCCGTAGACCTCGGGGTACATCAATCCGCTGTAAATGCTCACGAGCCCACCCATCGAACTGCCGCCAATGCCGGTATGTTCGCGTTCGGGTTTGGTGCGGTATTTTTTGTCGACAAACGGCTTGAGCGTATCGGTCACAAAGCGGATGTATTTTTTGCCCTGTCCCGCCCCCAGCACCGTTTTGCCCACATTGTATTCCTTGATACGGTCCTGTTCGGCGTGTTCGATGGCGATGATGATGATCTTGCCGATTTTGTACTCGGACATCACCGCCAGTTTTTTATCGATTTCCCAGTTGCCGTACTTGGCGTTTTCGTTGAACAGATTCTGCGCATCCTGCAGATACAAAACAGGATAGTGTTCCTGCGACTTGTCGTAATCATGGGGCAAGAGCGCCCATATCTTTCGCTTTTTGTTGAGTTGCGGCATTTCGAATTCCTCCGAAATCAGTTCGATCTTGGGCAAAAAATGCGACCGGAAAGGCAGCCAGTTGTGGCGCCATTTGTCGACGTGCTCCTTTCTAACGCCCGTGTGTTGTTTGCACGAACGGTTCTCGGTGCGGTTGCCGTATTTGTCGATCTCGACCTCGCTCCAATCGCCTTTGGTGAATTTGTACAACAATTCATCGGGGTACACAAAATCGGGCGCGAACTTGTAGTGGTACAGTCCGTTGCCGATGCGTTCCATCTCAAAAAGCGGGTCTTGGGTATGCCATTGGTTGAAATTGCCGGACAGGTACACCGGACGGTCGTCGTCCTCGTCCGTGGTAAGCAGGATGTTGAGCTGCGGCTCGGTCAAATCGTCTACTTCGTCTAATACAGTTTGTTTGGGGGACTTCATAAAAAACGTCAAACTTCTCGCGTAAATATAGGTTTTTCGCGCAGTAAAAAAAAGCCAAAGACCACGAACGGCAAAGATTTGCGGATATTCGATTCTCCGCGGCGTTTTTTTGGAAATTCCGAAAAGGGCTAGTGCGCCAGCGCGCGCAATTTATCGATGTATTGGCCGGGCGTCTCGTTTTGGTATACGCCTATTTGCCCGATCCTCTTGGCGTTGCCACCGATGATGACGACGAGAGGAAAAAAGCCGTCCTTGTTGTACTTCTCGACAATGAGCAGGTTTTCTTCGAGGTTTTCCTTCGACAGGAAATCCTGCCGCACCAATACAAAGTGCTCCCGTGCATACGCCAAAAACTCGGTGGTTTCGAGTACTTGTTGTTGCAATTGGATGCAATTCTCGCAATCTTCGCCACCCGTAAAGTACAACAGCACCTTTTTGTCGGTGGCCGACGCTTCTTTGATGGCGGCCTTTAAATCGGACTGCCATTGCCCGAACGCCGAACCGGCAAACAGCATCAACACTACTATCGCGGTAGTTTTCATGGGGGTAATTTTGGGCTAAAGTATCAAATTATTCGACACACGGCGCGGCCTGCGTTGCATTTTTACAACATGCCGTGGTATTTGCGTACAAACCATTCGGTGGCCAACGCTGCGGCGATGATCACCAGCAACCAAACCCATTCGATGAGCGGGGTTTTCTTGGCGATGGCTTTTTGTACCGCCTGGTAGCGCTGGTCTTCGAGCAGTTGCTTGACCAGTGCATCCAACTGATTGGGCACAAATACCTGCCCTTGCGTTTGCGTGGCCAGCTGTTGCAGTTTGCCCAAATCGGGATTGACGAACTGTTTTTCGATGTCAAAATCGAGTATCTCGAAATAGCCGTTGTAGGTGGTTTTCGAGTTCCGCTCGCGCACGGCAAACTGATACTGGCCTGCCGCCAACCCGTCGAGGTTGACTTTGTAGGCGTTGTTGGTTTTGAGCAGGTCGTAATGTTTGGTTTGACTGGTTGCTTTGTGGGTCAACGAAATCGACAGTTGGGCTTTTTCGTCGAATTCATAATTCTTGTTGAAAAACTGCGCCGTAATTTCGATGGCCTCGCCCGAATTGTAAAAACTTTCATGGTTCACGACAAGCGACTTGCGTGCATTGTTCGATGCCAAAAACTGGATGATCTTGTCGATAAACACATCGTATTTCTCAAACGATTGGTGATCGACGTGGCTCTGCAACCGCCATTTCCAACTGTTTTCGCCCAGCAAAAAGGCCGCGCGTTTTCCTTGATTCTCGGCAAAAGCCAACAATGGCGCGCCCGTGGCGATGTTGCGTATGCGCGACGAAAGCAGCACGTTGGTGCTTCCGTTGACAGTGACCGTCCCGAACGCGTTTTGCAACGGCGGCAGGTTGTCGAACCCGATGTCGTCGAGCGCAAACAAATTGAATTGGCTCTCGAACGACGGTAAATAGTCCTCCGATTGGCCGCTCATGCGAAAAACCAGCTGATTTTGGTTCAGGTTCAAAAACTGGAAATCGGTTGCCGTTCCGGTCACGACAAACGTATTGACACCTGCCGTTTTGTTCTGGTCCAGCAGCGGTTTGAAAGCCGGATTGGGTTGGTACAAAACCAGCACATTGTAATCGGACAACGATTTGATTTCTTGCGGCTTAACGATGGTTACTTTGCGTTGTGGATTGCTTTCGATCGCGCGTTTTAGCGCCCCGATGTCGGGATGGCTGATGGTCGAAACGATTGCGATCTCAGTGCGTTGATCGATCACCTCGACCGCAAAATTCTTGGCGTTGTTGTACGTATTCTTCTCTTGCACGGGCGACGCGACAGAAGCCTTGAATACCTGCAAACCCGTGCGGTCGGCGGGAAGCAACACATTCACAACAGCCGAACGCTTGGACGACGAGAACGCCACCGTTTGTTTGTGGTAAACGGTACCGCCCTGCGCAATGCTAAAATTGGCCGTCAGCGGTTTGTTGCCCGAATACTGCAAGAAAACCTCTACCGGAAACTTGTTCTTGTGGAACGCATACTTGTTGACATTGAGTTGGCCGATACGCAAATCCATGACGGTGGCCGTATCGCCCAACACCAGCGGAAACACTTTGTTGTTCGGGTCAAAACCGTACACATAGTCGTTGCCCGAGGTTTGGTTGCCGTCGGTGATGAGCACGGTTGGGAACGTCTTGTTTTTGTGCAGCGTCTTGAGGTTTTTGGCCGCAAGGTCGATGTTGGTTTGGCTTCCCTTGAAATCGAGCGCCTGCCCCTCGGCCGTCATCGGTTCGAATTCGTCGGCGAAAACATAGGGTTGGATGTCGAACTTGTCGCGAAGCTGTTTGTTCCCGGCAAGTTCCCGATACAAGTCGCGCGCCGTTTTGTCGGCTTTAAGATCGGTTACCGACGCCGAATTGTCGACCGCAATGGCCAGCGGTGTCTTTTGTGTTTCGAACGTCTTGCGCGAAACCACCGGATTGATCAGCAAAAGCAACAAGCCAAACAGCGCCACAAAACGCAACAAAGCCAGCCAAAGATGGATTTTGTTCCTTTGGCCGGCCTTGTAAAAGTATTGGTAAAATGACAAACCCGCCGCCACGGCCAGTGAAAGAATGATCAACAGTATGGTGGATGTGGTCATCAAGGGGTTATTTTAAATTCTAAATTTTAAGTTCCAGATGGGGCGAAACCCAAACAATTTAAAATTCAAAATTCAACATTCAAAATAAATTAAGTCAACATTCCGCCATCGACGTTCATGACTTGCCCGGTCACATAGGCGCTCAGGTCTGAAGCCAGGAACAAACAGGCGTTGGCCACGTCTTCGGGCGTACCACCGCGTTTGAGCGGGATGCTTTCGCGCCAGCCTTGTACGACGTCTTCGTTGAGTTTGCCCGTCATTTCGGTTTCGATGAATCCCGGGGCGATGGCGTTGCAACGGATGTTTCTTGAACCCAATTCCAAAGCCACCGATTTGGTGAACCCGATGACGCCCGCTTTCGAAGCCGCATAATTGGTTTGCCCGGCGTTACCCTTGACGCCCACCACCGAACTCATGTTGATGATAGAACCCGCGCGGTTTTTGAGCATCGTCTTCTGGACGGCCTTGGTCATGTTGAACACCGATTTGAGGTTCACATCGATCACCTGGTCGAAATCTTCTTCGCCCATACGCATCAAAAGGTTGTCCTTGGTGATGCCGGCGTTGTTGATCAAAATATCGATGGTGCCAAAATCGGCCAGTACGTCGTCGATGAGTTTGTGCGCCTGCTCGTAATCGGCGGCATTCGACTGATAGCCCTTCGATTTGATGCCCATCGCATTGAGTTGGTTCTCGAGTTCTTGCGCAGAAGCGGCCGATGAGCTGTAAGTAAAGGCGACGTTGGCCCCGTGCTTGGCGAAAACTTCGGCTATTCCTTTGCCTATTCCGCGGCTGGCCCCGGTGATGATCGCTACTTTTCCTTCTAGAATCTTCATACTGAGTTGGTTTGTTAGTTTTGGTATGTTTGAAGTGTCAAATATAGCAATATTTGCTTGCAAAGGTGGTAAGCCGATGCGAAGTTTTAACAACATGGGCGTGCGTTTTTTCGGATTTCGGACGTATCTTTAAATCACTTATACAAAACCCGATGCGTGTCGATCTAAAACAAGAACTGCTCAAACAGCGAAACAAATCCCATGAAGATTCGATCCTACGCGAAGTGGCCTCGGTATTGGCGTTGCACGAGCAGCGTCGCGCGCAAACCATCGATGCCTTGCAAAACGGCACAACAGCGCCCAACCAAATGATTTTCGATTTGCTCGAAACCGATCGGATTTTTTCGCTGTCCCAAATCAGGAAAGTGTGTATCGACTACCGACTGCGTTTCCTCGAAAGCCAAAGGTTCAGGAATCACTTTCCCGAGGAAGCGTTGTCTGCAATCCGCGAGCTCGAAAACCGCCACCAAACGCGGCTCGGGCATTTTAGGATCATGGCCCCGACGGGCGCGTTCAAACTCGACAACTACGACGACCCGCTGCTTTTTGTGCCGCTTGACAACGACTATTTTTACCTGGTGCACCAATGGGGCGGCGACCTCGGTTCGGTTCGAAAATGGCTGGTGCTTCCGTTGCGCAACCTGGGTTGGTTTACCGCTTTTTGTGTGCTGTTGAGTTTGTTGCTGACTTGGATGATTCCCATCAATCAATTGGGCGAAAAAATTCCTTGGGCCAAACTGATTATCTTTTTGTTTTTGTTCAAATCGGTTTTTGCCGTGGCCATGTATGGCTTTTTTATGCGCGGCCGAAGTTTCAGTGCGCAAATGTGGGACAGCCGGTTCTACAACCAATAAAAAAGCCGCATCCGAGAGCGTCGGACGCGGCCACACATGAAATGAATTCTTATGTAAACCGAACCTATGAGACTGCCCGGTTTTTAGTGTAACAGTTTGCAAGGGGTTTACCCTACGACAAAATTAGGATTTAACAAACCGCGCCTGCGCCACGCCTTGCCCGGTCTTGATCTTCACGAAATAATTGCCCGTTTTCAATTTAGATACGTCTACGGAATTTACCGCATCGGTGGTCGCGATGACCAATTGCCCGAGCGCGTTGTACACCTCGACCGATTGTGTCTTGAGGTCTGATTTCGATTGGATATTGAGCACGTCCTGCGCCGGGTTCGGATACAATGCAAACGCCGTCTCGAACGCAAAATCCTGCATGCCGAGCAACTGCACCGTGGTCACGGCCGGCTCGGTCACGATCGGATGGTTGTAGTCGAAGTAGATGCTGGCCGCGTTGCTGAACGAATCGCCGATCCCAAGCGTCGGCTTGGTGCGTATCTTGAACATCACGTAGCCGTCGTTGTTGGCGTCGTCGAACGGCAAGTCGATGTTCTCGAAGATGAATTCGACGTTGTTGCCCGAAATGCGCGTCACAAAATCGTGGCTTGCGTCCATCGGGACAAGGCTCGAAATCTCGAATTTCTCGGCATCGATCACATCCTTCACGACAATGTTGGTCGCGTTGGCCGATCCCGTATTCTCGAACCTGATCTTATAATGCACGTACTGCCCTACCATGCTTGGCGCAATCGCGTTGCCCTCCAAACAGGTCTTGTCGTTCGGGTCGAAGGAATTTGTGACCGTTTGGTTTAGTGTGGCTGTGTTATCGCTCGGCGTCTCCTCGGTTTGGCCGTGGGTTACGCTGGCGGCATACGTCAAGATGTCGCCATCGTTGACCGCAGGGGTTTCCGTAGGCGAGTTGACGTTCATCGTCACCACGATCTCGCGTTGTTCGAACGGTTGCAGTCCCGTAAAACTCCAGTTCAGTTGTTGCGCGGTTTGCGACGAAACCGCCGGGTTGGCGCCTACATACTCGACGGTATTGTCGTGCGAAAAACTTACCGTGCCGTCGAGTGTGACGGTGCCTTTGTTTTTATAGATCAATTTGTAGTTTGCATCGAAGCCGGGACGCGCAAAGCCTAATGGAACGATGGATACTTCGAGGTCTGGGTGGGCGCCGTTGGCCATCAGACAGAAATCCTGAGAAAGCAAATTCCCTGCAACGGGGAACGTAAAAGGCACTTGGGCAGGAGATACCGTGAAATAGTTGTTTTCGCTACCCAAAACAGGAGAAATGGAGTAATCGCCCGGCGGCAGCAAACTGCTGTATGTACCATCAGATCTTGAAGTAACGATAAACTCCTGGTCACCCGTTATTTGAAATTTGGCATGTGCAAAGGCGGTGTCGTTCGCATCGCATCCATCGCCTGCGCTGTCGTAACGCATGGAACCTGTTATTTCGTTAAAATTGCTCCCTTCGGCCACCGTGCAGTATCTATTGACCTCAAAGTAAGCCGTATGCCATTGCGATAGTATTTCACCGTCAATCACAATACCCTCTTCAACACCCATTGGGTATTGATCTTGGTTATGCTCGACACAAACATGTTGCAGATTGGGCACGTTTTCAATGACCAAGTGATCCGAAAAGCCATTTCTAATATTAATATGGGTAAGGTTTGGCGCATCGTACATAAAAAGCGAACCTACCTTGAATGGAATATCAATACTGGTTGCAAGCGTACCGAAATAACCGAAAGCATCAATTTCTCCAACGACAGAAATATTTGAAGGCACTTCGGTAAGTAATAAGTCGACGTCTGTATCGGTACTACTCCCTTCTCCGCAAAAAATATTCAATGTATTGATAGGGTTACCCCGCAGATCCAATCTAAGATACCCAAAAGCGGTTGATAGGGTTTGTACATCGAACGTAAACGCGGATAGCATATTGTCTCGTAAGTCCAGAAACTCCAGCCCGATAAAGGGGCTCGTGTCTATCGATGTAATTTGGTTTCCTTGGGCCCTGATCTCGGTAACATAAATGAAATATTCCAGCCCGCTCAAATCAGAGATGCCTGCGTTGCTTATGTCTATCGGATAAGACCATTGGCTTGCTTCATACAAACTGATTTCGCCATCACCATCGAAGTCAATGGTATCCATAAACAGCTGTTCGCTCAGCAGCGCAGCTTTCAAATTCGGATCTGGAAACACAATCTGCGCCTGTCCCAGAGCGCCAAACAACAATAAACTAAAAAGGTAAAGTTTTTTCACAAGCAATGTTTTTGAAATTGACAAATAAGATAATTCTGATAACCAGGCAAGATTCCAACCCCGTAAATATATAAAAAAACCCCATCCAAAACCGGACGGGGTATGTTATATTTTTGTAATCCAGTGAATTATCCCATCACCTCTTTTACTTTCTTACCAATCTCAGCCGGAGAATCAACCACATGGATGCCGTTCTCGCGCATGATGCGTTTCTTGGCCTCGGCCGTGTCGTCAGAACCTCCAACGATCGCACCGGCGTGGCCCATGGTTCTTCCTTTTGGTGCGGTTTCGCCCGCGATGAATCCGATGACCGGTTTGCGGTTGCCGTCCTGTTTGATCCAGCGCGCGGCATCGGCCTCGAGTTGTCCGCCGATCTCACCGATCATGACGATGCATTTGGTCTCAGGGTCGTTCATGAGCAATTCGACAGCAGCCTTGGTCGTGGTCCCGATGATCGGGTCGCCACCGATACCGATGGCCGTCGTGATGCCCATGCCCTGCTTGACCACCTGGTCTGCCGCTTCATAAGTCAACGTTCCCGATTTAGAAACGATGCCCACGGTGCCTTTCTTGAACACAAAACCAGGCATGATGCCTACTTTGGCTTCTTCAGGCGTGATGACACCCGGACAGTTTGGCCCGATGAGCGTACAGTTGCGTCCTTTGATATAGTCGTTGGCCCTGATCATATCGGCTACGGGGATGCCCTCGGTGATGGTGATGATCACCTTGATGCCCGCGTCGGCCGCTTCCATGATCGCGTCGGCTGCAAAGGCCGGCGGTACAAAAATGATGGTCGTGTCGGCACCCGCCTTTTCTACGGCATCCTTCACGGTGTTGAATACCGGACGATCGAGGTGCGTCGTGCCGCCTTTGCCCGGGGTTACGCCGCCCACGACATTGGTGCCGTATTCAATCATTTGCGAAGCGTGGAACGTTCCCTCGCTACCTGTAAAACCTTGTACGATGATCTTGGAATTTTTATTGACTAGAACACTCATGATTTATTTTTTGGTTTTTGAATTGCTATGCAAATGTAAGTTTTTGGGGAGAATTTCTACCATTCTTTTCCAAAAAAAATCCCGATGTTATTCTACGGCGCGCACATCTTCGCGTCGGTACGGAAAATCGTAAATGATAAAACGGTCGGCGGTACCGGGATGGATTTGCGTGTATCGTTTCTTGATGGCACGGTACGCGCGTTCTTCTGGATAAACCGGTACTTCCAACTCCTTGAAAGACCACTTGGTGATGCTGATGGTGGTCTCGTCGTCGCCACAAAACGGCGCGGTTTTGTACTTTTGGAGTGCAGCGGGAAGCTTGTCGTTTTCGAAACAAATCAACATTTTCTCGTTGCCGCCCGCATACATGGCAAACGAAAGATAGTCGTCCCAAAGCCCGATGAAATTGAGTGCAGGCAGCATACCCAGCCAAACGACGACGACTTTGTGGAACAACGGCTTCATAAAATCGACTGAAAAAGAGACGCCATTGTCGAAGAAAACAACCCACACCATTGCGGCCATCGCCACATTCCACGGCCACACGACGGCGTTGGCGTCGATACCTATCGGCCCAAGCGCCAGCAGGATTCCTACGTGCATGGCGATACAAAGCCAAACAAACGGTTTCTTGTTCTTGGCCAACAACAATCCCAAACCAATGGCCAGTTCAACGACGCCCATGACATATCCCGAATAATAGACAACCGCCGACTGCCCAAAACTTTCCGAAAGGCCGAAGCCCTTCAAAAGGAATCCCAACCAAACGTCCTGCAAAAAAGCATCGCTGAATTTGTGCAACGCGCTGTAGAGGTACGTCGCACAAAGCAAAAATCCAAACGAGCTTAAAAATCGTTTGGGCTGGTCGCCTGCCAGGCAAAACAACACAAACGTCAGCATGAATTGGTATTGCCAGGGTTGCCAGCGCATCACATCGAGCAAACACGAGAGTACCTCGAAAACGACAACGATCCACAACAAATAGCGTCTGGCGGGAAACACCAAAACCAAGACCATCATCACGACCGATGCTATGGCAAGTATCGTATGGCTAAAATCGGGGAAATCTAAAAAATGAAAAACGGGGAGTGTTGGGAACAAGCGGTAAGGCAACCACAAACGCCAACTGATGAACTTTGCCGCCAACCACGCCAATACCGTAATCCTGATTACGGCCGTTTCTTTGGCTGCGGACAACGCGGCTTGCATATCAACCGAATTGGCTCATCTGGAAACCGCGGTACAGTTTGTCGTCCTTGAGCTCCCAAATAACCTGGAAATGCGCGAGCAACATGTCCTCGCGCGGATTTTCGACAGTTTTGATGAAATGCGAATACCGCACGCAAACCTGGTTACCGTCGTTAAAAAGATGCGTTACGCGCGCCTTCGACCGAATGTAGGAACGCTCCATTTGCGACGTCAAGTCAAGGATGTCCTTGTATTTGAGTTGCAGGAACCCCTTGCTGCTGTTCCAGTCGAGCAACACCTCGGGGTGCAGGTAGTTTTTCATGATTTCGCTGTTGATCAGCGCATCGGATTTGTAGAAGTCCTGTACGATCTTTTTGGCCGACATTGTATCTATTTGAGTTTGTTGATGATTTCGGGAAGCTGGCGCAACGTGGCAAGTTCCTTGAGTTTATCCCGGACTTCGCTGATTGGTGTTCCGGTATATGTCTTTCCGCCTTCGACCGATTTGCTGACCCCGGCCTGACCCTGGATGACGGCCTTGGTTCCTACGGTGATGCCGCTGGTGGTTCCCGATTGTCCCCAAAAAGTGACCTCGTCTTCGATGACCACACACCCTGCTATTCCTGTTTGCGCGGCAAACAAGCACTTCTTGCCGATTACCGTGTCGTGCCCGATGTGCACCTGGTTGTCGAGTTTTGTGCCTTCGCCTATGGTTGTATCGCCCGTAACCCCTTTATCTATCGTACATAACGCTCCGATACCGACATTGTCGTGGATGACCACACGTCCGCCCGAAAGCAACTGGTCGAACCCTTCTGGGCGCTTTTTGTAGTAAAACGCATCGGCGCCGATTACGGTTCCTGCATGGATGATCACATTGTCGCCTATGACGGTATTGTCATAGATCGATACATTCGAATGGATGATGCAATTCTTGCCGATCTTCACGTGATGGCCGATGAAGCAATTGGGTTGCACCATCGTCCCCTCGCCTATGACCGCCAATTCCGAAATCGAGGTGCTCGCGTACCGGAACGGTCTGAAATGATGCGTCAGCTTGTTGAAATCCCGAAACGGATCGTCGGATATTAACAAGGCTTTTCCCTCAGGACAATCGACTTCTTTGTTGATCAGCACAATGGTTGCAGCCGATTGCAGCGCCTTATCGTAGTATTTTGGATGGTCTACAAACACAATATCCCCAGGTTCCACGACATGGATTTCGTTCATTCCGTGTACCGGAAAGTTATTGTCGCCCACATGCTTACAACCAATAAGCTGGGCAATTTCTTGAAGTGGATAGACCTTTGGGAATTTCATAAATTTAATTATTGTTTATTTTTTATTGTCATTATTTATTGTCGCTACGAACAACGTCTTCGGAAACAATAAATAATAAAAATAAATAATAATTAATCTTTAACGCGTTCCATGTATTTGCTGGTCGACGTCTCGATCTTGATACGGTCGCCTTCGTTGATGAACAGCGGTACGTTGATTGTCGCGCCGGTCTCTACGGTAGCCGATTTGGTCGCGTTGGTGGCCGTGTTGCCCTTCACGCCTGGCTCGGCATAGGTTACCTCGAGGATCACCGACGCCGGCATGTCTACAGAAAGCGGCAAATCGGTTTCGGTGTTGATCTGTACCATCACTTCGGAACCTTCTTTCATGAGTTCGGGTGCGTCGAGCGCATTCTTGTTGATCGTGATTTGCTCGAACGTTTCGGTGTTCATGAAGTTAAACTGTTCGCCTTCGGCATACAGGTATTGGAATTTGTGCGTCTCGACGCGTACTTCTTCGATCTTGTGTCCGGCCGAAAACGTGTTGTCTACCACCTTGCCGTTGGTCACCGATTTGAGTTTCGTTCTTACAAAAGCAGGCCCTTTGCCCGGCTTCACGTGCAGGAATTCGATGATTTTATAGATGTCGTGGTTGAACTTGATGCACAATCCGTTTTTAATGTCTGATGTAGATGCCATTCTTTTATTTTTTATTTTTTATTTTTTATTGTTATTGTTTATTGTCGCGTCGACAAACGTTCTCGGAAGAAATAAATAATAGTAATAAATAATAATTAATTACTAATAGTTTCCGGTATACCCCTTCATCACGCCGCGCGACGAATTGCGGATAAAATCCAAAATCTCATCGCGTTCGGGTGTTGCCTCCATCTCGGCTTCGATGATGCTCACGGCCTGCGAGGTGTTGTAGTTTTTCTGGTACAAAATCCTGTAGATGTCCTGCACTTCACGGATTTTTTCGGTCGAAAACCCTCGTCTTCTAAGCCCTACCGAGTTGATCCCTACATACGACAGCGGTTCTTTTGCGGCCTTGGTAAACGGCGGCACGTCTTTCCTGACGAGCGATCCGCCCGACACCATCGCATGGTCGCCGATATGGATGAACTGGTGCACGGCCGCCAATCCGCCAATCACGGCGTGGTTACCGATGACAACGTGTCCGGCCAAGGCTACTCCATTGACGATGATCGAATTGTTCCCGATCACGCAATCGTGCGCCACGTGCGCATAGGCCATGATCAGGCAGTTGTTGCCCACCACGGTCTGGCCCGAAGCCACGGTACCGCGGTTGATCGTGACACATTCGCGGATGGTGCAGTTGTCGCCGATGATGGCCAGCGATTCCTCGCCGCCGAATTTCAAATCCTGCGGTACGGCCGAGATGACCGCGCCCGGGAAAATATTACAATTCTTACCGATGCGTGCGCCCTCCATGATGGTGACGTTCGACCCGATCCAGGTCCCGTCGCCGATCACCACATTGTTGTGGATGGTCGTAAAGGGTTCGATGACCACATTCTTGGCGATTTTCGCGCCCGGATGCACATAGGCTAATGGTTGGTTCATAATCTTGTTTAATCGTTTATTTGTTTGATCGTTTAATCGTTTGATCGTTCAATCGTTCAATCGCTTGTTCACCAATCTTTTCTGGGGACTTACGATTACACGGTTAACCGATTCCACGATTAAACCAAAACTATTGGTTTTTGACGATTTGCGCCATCAATTCGGCTTCGGCCACGAGCTTGCCGTTGGCGTAGGCGTTGGCCTGCATGTGGCAAATCCCGCGACGGATGGGCGAAATCAAATCGCACTTAAAGACAAGCGTATCGCCCGGCAACACTTTGTGCTTGAACTTCACGCCGTCGATTTTCATGAAATAGGTCAAGTAATTTTCCGGATCCGGCACCGTACTCAAAATCAAGATACCGCCGGTTTGCGCCATCGCTTCGATGAGCAATACGCCCGGCATGACCGGAGCGCCCGGAAAGTGTCCGACAAAAAACGGCTCGTTCATCGTGACGTTCTTTTGCCCGACCACGTGGGTATCCGACAATTCAAAAATCTTGTCGACGAGCAAAAACGGCGGACGGTGCGGCAACATCGACATGATTTTGTGGATGTCCATGAGCGGCTCCTGGTTCAAATCGTATACCGGCACCTGGTTGCGCTGTTCGATCTTGATGATCTTGGCCATTTTCTTGGCAAACTGCGTATTGACAAAATGCCCCGGTTTGTTGGCGATGACTTTTCCTTTGATGCGTGTCCCGATGAGCGCCAGATCGCCCACCACGTCAAGCAGTTTGTGACGCGCGGCCTCGTTCGGGTAGTGCAGCGTGAGGTTGTCGAGGATGCCGTTGGGCTTGACCGAAATATTGTCCTTGCCAAAGGCGACCTTGAGGTTTTCCATCGTACCCGGCGAAATTTCCTTGTCTACGTATACTATGGCGTTGTTCAAATCGCCACCTTTGATCAATCCGTTTTCCAAAAGCGATTCGAGTTCGTGCAAAAAGCTGAACGTGCGCGCATCGGCAATCTCGCTCTTGAAATCGCTGATGTTTTTCATCGTCGCGTTTTGCGTACCCAGCACCTTGGTCCCAAAATCGACCATCGTCGTGACCTGGTAATCGTCGGCAGGCATAACGATGATCTCGCTGCCCGTGGCTTCGTCGGTAAACTGGATGACTTCCTTGACCACGTAGTAATTGCGTTCGGCTTGTTGTTCGACAATACCCGCTTTCTCGATGGCCTCGACAAAATACTTGGACGATCCGTCCATGATGGGCGGCTCAGAAGCATTGAGTTCGATGATTACGTTGTCTACATCGCATCCGACAAAAGCGGCCAAAACGTGCTCCGAAGTCTGGATCTTGACACCCAACTTCTCGAGGTTGGTCCCGCGTTGCGTGTTCACGACATAATTTGCGTCGGCCTCGATGATGGGCTGGCCCTCGAGGTCTACGCGTACAAAGGTATACCCGTTGTTGACAGGCGCCGGCTTGAAGGTCATCTTTACCTCTTTGCCCGTGTGCAACCCAACACCGGTAAGCGAAATTTCATTTTGTATGGTCGTTTGTTTAACCATGGTCAGTTACTTTTTGTTTATTGTTTTCTGTAGTTCGTTGAGTTCGGCGACAATCTTGGGCAAGTTTCGGAAATGGACGTATGCCTTGTTGAAATCGGAATAGCCCAAAGCTGGCGTTCCCTGAATTGTTTCGCCGTCTTGGATGTTCTTGCCGATGCCCGATTGTGCCTGGATCTTGACGTTGTTACCAATGACCAGATGCCCTGCGATGCCCACCTGTCCGCCAATGATACAGCTCTTGCCGATCTTGGTCGAGCCCGCCACGCCGGTTTGCGCCGCGATCACGGTATTTTCGCCGATTTCTACGTTGTGCGCGATCATGATCTGGTTGTCGAGCTTGACGCCCTTGCGGATCACCGTCGAGCCCATGGTTGCACGGTCTATCGTGGTTCCAGCGCCTATGTCTACGTTGTCTTCGAGAATCACGTTGCCTATTTGCGGTACCTTGTTGTAACTGCCATCTTTGTTGGGTGCAAACCCGAATCCGTCGGCGCCTATGACCACGCCCGAATGGATCACGCAGTTTTGGCCGATGACGGTATCGGCATAAATCTTCGCGCCCGCAAAAACGGTACAGTTGTCGCCAATGGTCACATTATCGCCGATGTAACAGTTGGGATAGATCTTGACGTGCGCGCCGATCTTGACGTTCGACCCTACATAGCTGAAACTGCCCAAATACAGACCGTCGCCATAGGTAACGTTGTTTGAAATGACCGTATTCGGTTCGATGCCGTTCTTGCTGGCCTTGCGCGCCTGGTCGTAGAATTCCAGCAAACGCGTAAACGACAAATAGGCGTCGTCTACCTTGATCAACGTCGTCAAAATCTCTGTTTCGGGAACAAACGAATGGTTGACGATCGTAATGGTCGCGCGGGTAGAATAAATGTACGGGGTGTATTTTGGATTCGCAAGGAAGGTCAGCGAACCGTCCGTGCCTTCTTCGATTTTAGAGAGTTTGTACACCTCGGCGTTTGGGTTGCCTACGACCTCGCCCTCTAAAATGCCTGCTATCTGTGCTGCTGTAAACTTCATCCTGTGCGATTAAGGTCCATAAAAAAATGGAACTGCCGACAAAAATATAAAAATTTGACGATGCGTGTTAATTTTCTATCAGTTGTTTTGGAAAACAAATATAATACTTGGTGACGGGTTTCGAGAGCGCCTTCAGGTTGAGTTGGTCCGAGGCCTCTACCACGTCTTCGATGGTCTTGTCTTTCTTCAGGATGTGGATGGGTTCGGCCGATTTGTTGTACGCCTGGTTTTTGATCTTCCCCTTGAAAATAAAGTACGATGCCTCGGCGGGCGACACCTTTCCGGTCGCGGCAAGCCTGGCCACCCATTCGGACACCTCGGCCGCCGGAAATTTCTCGCTGCTGAGTTTGATCTTGAGCAAATCGCGGTTGATGATCATGCGGCACAAACGGCTCAGGATAAAATCGTCGTGGTGCTGCCATGCCTTGAGCGCGCCCACGATGTCGAAATCGTCGAGCTGCGCAAAACGGTTGAGCACTTGTTGGTCAAAATCGGCCAATTCAATCTTGTGGCGCATAAAGAACAACAACGATGGACTACACGGCAACTCGATGCCTTTTTGCGTCAAATCCTTGGCGCGTTTGAACACCTTGATGAGCATCAGTTCGGCCACAAGGCTCGTTTTATGCAGATATGCCTGCCAATACATGAGGCGGCGTGCCATCAGGAATTTTTCGATCGAATAGATGCCTTTTTCTTCCAAAACGAGCACATCGTCTACCACGTTCATCATCTGGATCAAACGGTCTGAATTGATGTTCCCTTCGGCCACACCCGTATAAAAACTGTCGCGTTTGAGGTAGTCCATACGGTCCATATCGAGTTGGCTCGAGATCAGCTGCAACATGAATTTGCGGTGGTAATCGCCTTTGAAAACCTTGATGGCGAGCGACAATTGTCCGTCAAAATCGGCGTTGAGCCGGTCCATGAACAACATCGAAATCGCTTCGTGGTTGACGTTTTCGACGATACTGTGTTCCATCGCATGCGAAAAAGGACCGTGGCCGATGTCGTGCAACAGGATGGCGATGTACAGCGCATTCTCTTCGTCCTTCGATATGTCGACGCCCTTGAAACGCAAAACCTCTATGGCCTTTTGCATGATGTGCATGCAGCCCAGCGCATGATGGAACCGCGTGTGGTGTGCTCCTGGGTAAACCAAGTACGACAACCCCATTTGCGAGATGCGCCGCAAACGCTGAAAATACGGATGCTGGATCAAATCGTACAACAACGGATTCGGGATGGTGATGAATCCGTAAATCGGATCGTTGAGTATCTTGAGTTTGTTGATTTGCGTCACGTTGCGGATTTTGGGTAACAAAGATAGCAAATCTATGTTGTGGATGCGTGTTCCTGTCGTCTCAAAAATTTAACAAAATATACAGATTTTCTATAACCTACTGTCGATTTTATTTCGTTGGGATAAACCTTCAAGCCCCCCTTCCCTGGGCACAAGTTACCTTTTCTATCCGTACCGACATTATAGCAAAACTGTACATTTTAGTCGCTTTGAAAAATTTACGTCGTCCCATTTCCAAATGATGTAACATAAACCCTCTATAGTATAAGCGCATTCCGAACAAAAACCGTGATTTTTACACTTCGGCAAATTGAATTTTTCCATTAGGATTTTAGCCCGAATTAGACTACATTGGTCACAAAACCCGAAACCTTGGAATACAAAAAACACATCAAGAAGACCGCAAAAGTGTTGCTTTGGGTCGTCGGCACAATCCTAGGACTGTTCCTTTTGGTGGTATTGCTCATCCAGGTTCCGGCCATCCAGAACAAAATCAAGGACGAGGCCGTGGCCTATCTCGAAGAAAAACTCAAGACCAAGGTAGCCATCGGGCGCATCGAAATAGGCCTACCCAAAAAAGTCATCCTCGAAAACTTTTATTTCGAAGACCAGCAAAAAGACACCCTGCTTGCGGGGGAAAAACTGGCCGTAGACATCAGTCTTTTCAAACTCCTGGGCAACGAGGTGCAGATCAATTCGGTCGATTTAAAAGGCATCACGGCCAACGTTAAACGCGATAAGGATTCTGTTTTTAACTTCGACTACATCATCAAGGCGTTTGCGTCCGAAGAAAAAAAAGAAGAAGAACCATCCGAACCGATGAAAATTTCGGTTAAGGAAATCAATCTCGACCGCATCCGCGCGACCTTTGACGACAAAATCACCAAGAATGACCTGTCGGCCTATATTGCGCATTTCGATACCGAAATCGACGCGTTCGACCTCGATAGGCTGTCATTCGACATTCCAAAAATCAACCTCGACGGGCTTGACCTCAAGCTCAAACAAGGCCGGTTGGTCGAAGAGGCCGTCGTGACCACGCGCGAAGTCGCCGATTCGCTCGCGCAACAACCCAACCTAAAGCTCAAGCTGGGCACAATCGACCTTTCGCGCATCAAAATTGGCTACGACAACCAAGACACGGCGCTGCGCACAGGGCTCCAATTGCAAAAAATGCGGATCCGCGTCAACCAATTCGACATCGCCAAACAAACCATAGAACTCGAGAACCTCGACATCAACCAACTCAAGGGCGCCTTGGTCGTGGGTAAGTACGAACGTGAACTTGCAAAATCGGTGGCCAACGCAAAAGAACAACCCGAAGCCACTCCGGGCATGCCGTGGCAGGTCAAGGTCAACCAAGCCGATCTCAAGGCCATTTCGTTTCGCTACGACGACCAAAACGCCGCGCCCACCCCAAAAGGCATCGACTACAAACACCTTGACCTAAAGAATTTTAACCTCGTCGGTGAAAAATTCGTGATGGCCAACGAAGTCATTTCGGGCGATATCTACGCGTTTACCGTACAAGAGAAGAGCGGGCTCGATGTGCAATCGCTCAAGACGGAATTTTACTACGGCAAAAAAAACGCACACCTCAAAAAGTTGTATTTGAAGACACCGCAAACCTTACTCAAGGACCAAATCGCGGTGGCGTATCCATCGGTCGAAAGCCTTTCGAAAGACATCGGGCAACTGGCCATAGACGCCAATATCGAGGGCAGCCGTATCGGGTTCAAGGACATTTTGATACTCGTGCCGACGCTGGCCGACACCGATCCGTTCAAACGCAATCCGAATGGCGTCATGCACATCGACAGCCGCGTCACGGGAAAAGTCAACAATATCGAAATCCCGAAGCTCGAACTCAGCGGCATCGGCAACACCACGCTCGATGCCAGCGGCCGCATCACCGGACTGCCCGATGCCAAAAATGCCTACTTCGACCTGACGGTACACAACATTTCGTCTACGGCGCGCGACATCGAACAATTTGTTCCCAAGGGAACGATCCCGAGTTCCATTCGTTTGCCCGGCCAGTTGTCGCTCGACGGAAATTTCGCAGGTCGTCTCGACGACTTCATGACCAACCTGAACCTCAAGACCAGCTTTGGCAACGCAAAGGTCAAGGCCACGTTCGACCAGACGCGTAAAAATGCCGAGCGGTATAAGGCCGATGTCGACGTACAGAATTTTCACGTCGGCAGGTTACTCAACAACGATACGATTGGACGCGTGACGCTCAAGGCGCGCGTCGACGGCACGGGGCTCGACCCAAAAACCGCTACGGCCACGGTCAAGGGCCGTGTGTACAAAGCCGAATACAACCAATATACGTTTCACGATTTGGTGCTCGACGGCAACATCGAGCGCGGCGCTTTTGTGGCACAGGCCACGATGGACGATCCCAATTTGACCTTCGACATGAACACTACGGGTGATTTTGGCGACAAATACCCGGCCGTCAAACTCAAACTCAACCTGGACATCGCCGATCTCGAAAAGCTCAACCTGCATGCGGGGCCTATGAAGATCCGGGGCACGGTAGACGCCGATTTGTCTACGGTCGACCTCGATTATTTGAACGGCGAGGTAAGCCTGCACCACATCATGTTCGCCAACACCAACGGCGAGTTCGCGCTCGATTCGATCAATGTGCTGGCCACAACCACCGCCGAGCAAAGCGCGCTGTCGTTGCGTTCGCAGTTTGCCGATGCGGATGTAGTGGGGAAATTCCAACTCTCTAAGGTAGGACAGGCATTGTCGCATTCGGTTGCAAAATACTACGACACCAGTCCGAAAGTGGCGAAAGCCAAGCCTACCGCCGAACAGCAATTCGATTTTAACCTCAAGGTCAAAGCGAGCCCGTTGCTGTTTCGGATGGTGCCCGACATCAAGGCGCTCGATTCGATTGCAATCGCGGGCGGCTACAACTCGGTGGGCGATACGTTGCATGTGGCGGGGTTGGTTCCCAAGCTGACGTATGGCGAAAACAACCTGTCGAATGCCGTTGTTCAAGTCGATACGCGCGACGGTGCGCTTGTGTACAGTGTAACGGTAGACGACATCTCGAACCCGAGCATCCAACTCCCCTACACCAACGTCTCGGGCCAAGTCAAGGACAATACGGTGGCCTACACAATCCAACTCAAGGACCTCAAAAACGAGGAACGCTACCTGATTGCGGGCATCCTGCAATCGGTAGACGGGCAAACGATCATAGAACTCATCCCCGACAACTTCAAGCTCAATTACGAACCCTGGACAATCGATCCCGCAAACCAGATCAGGCTGGGCAATGGCATCTATGCGAACCAATTTGAACTCAGCAAGGATGGTTCTTCGATCAAGATCCAATCGCAGTCAGAAGCACCCGATGCGCCGCTGGCCGTAGATTTGAAGGATTTCAAGATCGAAACCCTTACGAGCATCATCCAACAAGATTCGCTTTTGATGGGCGGGCGCATCAACGGCAATGCGTTGCTCAAGAATTTGCAAAAAACGCCCACGTTTACGGCCAATTTGAACATCGACGAATTCAGATTCAAGACCGATACCATCGGCAACATCAAGATCGATGTGAACAATGAAATCGCCAATACCTACGACGCCAAGGTCGAAATTACGGGCAACGGCAACCAGGTCAACCTGAACGGAAAATATTTTGCGGCCAACCAGGGTTTCGATCTGGACCTCGACGTGCAACACCTCGAAATCAAAAGCATACAGGGCTTTACCGCCGGCAACCTCAAAAATTCGAGCGGCCATTTAACGGGCAATTTCAAGATTACGGGCAACATCGATGACCCGAACGTCATTGGCCAGCTCAAGTTCAACGACGGCGCGTTTACGGTGGTGCCGATCAACTCCAATTTCAAATTGCTCAACGACAAAATCGTGTTCGACGACCGCGGGATCTGGTTCGAAAAGTTCTCTTTGTCGGATGAAAACGACAACCAACTGTTCCTGATAGGCCGCGTCGATACGCCCAACTACCGCGACTATGCGTTTAACCTGAACGTCAAGGCCGACAATTTCAGGGCGATGAATTCCAAGGAAAAAGACAACGATTTGTACTATGGTGAGTTGTATCTGGACACCGACCTGCGTTTGCGCGGCGACATGAACAAGCCTGTCATCGGCGGCAACCTCAAAGTCAACGAAGACACCAAACTTACGGTGGTTTTGCCGCAGTCCGATCCGTCTGTGGCCGATCGCGAAGGCATTGTCGAGTTCATCGACCAGGACAATCCGTTCCTTGAAAACATCAAGGTCAACGATACGATCGCAAAAACCAAGTTCAAGGGCATCGACGCTTCGGTGAACATCGAAATCGACAAATCGGCCGAACTCAACCTGATCATCGACAAAGGCAACGGCGACTACCTGAACCTCAAAGGCGAAGCGCGGCTTACCGGTGGCATCGATCCGTCGGGAAAAACCACGCTTACCGGTCGTTACGAATTCTCTGAGGGCGCTTACCAGATGACCTTCAACCTGATCAAGCGCAAGTTCGACATCAAGCCGGGAAGCTATATTTTGTGGACAGGCGAACCGACACAAGCCGATGTAAACATCACGGCCATCTACAAGTCGAACACCGCGCCGATCGACCTGGTAGACGACCAACTGGCGGGTGTTTCAGACGATGTCAGGAACCAATACAAGCAGCGTATCCCGTTCGAAACCAACCTGATCATGAAGGGCGAATTGCTCAAACCCGAAATCACGTTCGACATCGAGCTCGAGGAAGGCAACAATTCGGTTTCGACTTTGGTCATCAACACCACCGAGACCAAGCTGGCGCAACTGCGGCAAAATCCGTCCGAATTGAACAAACAGGTTTTTGCGGTGTTGCTGCTCAACCGATTCATCGGCGAGAATCCGTTCTCGAGCGAAGCGGGCGCCGTCACGGGTGAATCGATGGCGCGTCAAAGCGCGAGCAAGATTTTGTCGCAACAGCTCAACAACTTGGCGAGCGATTTGATTGCGGGTGTCGAACTCAATTTTGACCTCGAATCGACCGACGATTACACTTCTGGGCAACGCCAAAACCGCACCGACCTCAACGTCGATTTGTCGCGGAAATTTTTGGACGACCGGCTCAAGGTAACCGTGGGCAGCAACTTTGGGCTCGAAGGACAGGAACAGGCCAACGAACAAATGACCAATATTGCGGGCGATGTCTCGGCCGACTACCAGCTCACCAAGGACGGACGGTACCGCGTGCGCATGTACCGCAAAAACGAATACCAGGTAGCCTTGCAAGGGCAAGTGGTCGAAACGGGTGTGGGTTTCATCATCACGATGGATTACAACAAGTTCCGTGAGTTGTTCCAAAAGTCCGACCGCGAGCGTGAGATCGAAAAGGACCTGGCGGCCAAAAAGGCCAAGAAACAGGCCGCAAAAAAGAAATAAGATGGGAACAAGATTAATTGTTTACGCGCTACTGGCCCTGTTTTTGACCGCGGGCTGCAGCAACACCAAACATTTGGCCGAGGGCGAATTGCTTTACTTGGGCGCGAGCGTCGAGGTAGACGACAAAAACATGCCCAAAAAACAACGCAAGGCGCTCCAAAAAGAACTTGAAAATTTGACGCGTCCGATCCCAAACAAAAAAATCCTCGGGCTCCGACCCAAGTTGTATTTCTACAATCTGGCAGGTGAACCCAAAAAGGAGAAAGGCTTCAGACATTGGTTGCGGAACAAGGTGGGCGAACCACCCGTCACTTTCGGCAAGGTCGATTTGAAATACAACACCGATGTGCTGCAAAGCTATGCCGAAAACAAAGGCTACTTCCAAGCTTTTGTCACGTCGGATTCTACCCGAAACGGCAAAAAGGCGACGGCCGAATACATTATCAAACCCGGTCCGCAGTGGAAAATCAAGAACGTCATCTTCCCATCGGATTCGACCAGCGAACTGGAGAAGGCCGTCACGCAAACCCTCGGAAGACGCGGGCGGCGCGGGCTGCTCAAACCGGGCGAACCGTATGACCTGGATGTAATCAAAGCCGAACGCGAACGCATCGATGCGCGGCTCAAGGAAAAAGGATATTACTTCTTTAATCCCGAATACCTCAAGGTGCAGGTAGACAGCACCGTGGGCAAATACGAAGTCGATCTGCTGGTCAAGGTCAAAGACGACACGCCGCAAAACGCGCGCGAGGTCTACAAGATCAACGACATCTACATCTATCAGAATTATTCGATCAACGAAGCCGAAAACAAAATAGCGACCAAGGATTCGGTCATGCAATACAAAGATTTGACGATCATCGACACCACCGATAGTTTCAACCCGCGCATTTACGACCGCACGCTGTATTTTCACAAAGGCGACATCTACAACCGCACCGACCACAATTTGTCACTCAACCGGTTGGTTAACCTCGGTACGTTTAAGTTCGTCAAGAACCAATTCAAGGTTTCGAACCAATTCACCAACATGCTCGATGCGTATTACTACCTCACGCCGTTGCCCAAGAAGTCGATCCGTGTCGAGGTGCTCGGCAAGACGAATTCGGCCAACTATACGGGTTCTGAACTCAACGTCAACTGGAGCAACCGCAACACGTTCAAGGGCGCAGAGTTGCTTACGGTTTCGGTTTTTGGCGGGCTCGAAGTGCAGGTTTCGGGCCAAAACAAAGGGTACAACGTGTACCGCGTGGGTGGCGAAGTAAACTTGTTCTGGCCGCGTATCATAGCGCCCATCAAGGTCGAGTCGGCCAGCGGATTCGTGCCGCGCACCAAGGCGATGCTCGGCTACGAATACCAAAAACGCATCAAGCTGTATGCTCTCAATACCTTTAGGGGCTCGTTTGGTTACCAGTTCAAGGAAAACGTGCGCAAGGAACACCAGCTCAACCTGCTCGAGGTAACCTATGTCAGCCCGGCCAACGTGACCGAGTTGTACCAACGTCAAGCCGATACGGTACTGGCACTGCAACGTGTGATCGACAAACAACTCATCTTTGGCCCAACGTATTCGTACACCTACACCAACACCATGCGCAAAAGACTGCGCAACACGTATTATTTCAAGGGATTACTCGAAGAATCGGCCATTGTAACCGGTTTGGCCACAGGCGCGAACATCAGACGCGGCGATACCATCAGCGTATTAAACGTGCCGTTCAGCCAATTCGTCAAGGCCGAGGTCGATTTCAGGCATTACCTGCGTTTTGGCGACAATACCCAGCTGGCCAGCCGCGTCATTGTAGGGGCCGGAATCCCGTTCGGCAATTCGCGCGATCTGCCGTTCATCAAACAATTCTTTAGCGGCGGAACCAATTCGATACGGGCCTTCAGGGCGCGATCGATCGGACCGGGCACGTTCAAGGCCGAAGTCGATGAGAATGCGTTCCTGCCCGACGAATCGGGCGACCTCAAATTCGAATTCAGTACAGAGCTCAGGCAAAAACTCGTCAGCGTGATCCACGGCGCGTTGTTCCTCGATGCGGGCAATGTGTGGCTCATGAACGACAACCCCGACAAACCCGGTGGGAAATTCAGCGGCAACTGGCTCAAGGAATTGGCCGTCGGGACGGGCGCTGGTTTGCGGATAGACATATCGTTGCTGGTGCTTCGTCTTGATTTGGCGTTCCCGCTGCGCAAGCCCTACCTGGCCGAAAGCGACCGCTGGGTGCTCGACCAGATCAATTTTGGGAGCCGTTCCTGGCGCAAGGAAAACCTGGTGTTCAACCTGGCCATCGGGTATCCGTTCTAAACAAAAAAGGAAGCCTTTGCAAGCTTCCTCATTTTTGGCCCCGATTGATCCTTATCAACGATTTATGGGAGAAAATCCCTGATAATGGCGGCTGACTTTGTTGAACAAAGCGCCGTGAACAAATCGAGAACCGTTCTATAAATTTACGGAATCGTTTGACGCGCAGGTGTTAAAAATCAATATTTTTTAAGAATTTAACAGCGAGAGTTCGGGCTCGTCCTTGGTTTGCAGCGGCAAATAGATGTAAAACGACGCGCCGCTGCCCAATTCGCTTTGCGCGGTGATAAAACCTGCATGGTTTTCGACAATTTTCTTGCACAGCGCCAATCCGATTCCCGTACCCGAATAACGCACGCGGTCGTTGAGCCGTTGGAAAATGGTAAAAATCTTGCCCACATATTGTTGCTCAAAGCCGATGCCATTGTCGCTGAAAACCAATTCAAGGTATTCGTTGTCGGCCAACCCTGTGTCGAACGGAATATCGTTTGCCCCTACCGTGCGCGATGTGACCACTATTTTTGGCGCGCTATCGGCAAATTTGATGGCGTTGCCGATCAGGTTCGAAAACAGCTGGTTGATCTGCAACGGAATCGCGGTAATGGTAGGCAGCGCATCGGATAAAATCTCTACTTGTTTTTCTTCGATGAGCAGTTCGAAATCGACAAGTACATTGTCGAAAATGCGCTGCAAGTCGACGGTCTCGAACTGTTGGTCGTTGCGCGAAAGCCTGCTGTAATTGAGCACGGCCTTGATCAGTTCGCTCATGCGCTCTGCGGTTTGGCTGATTTTAGAAAAGTATTTCTCGGTGGGCTGACCGGTTTGCACGCTTCGCTCGAGCAAGCCTGCAAACATCTGGATCTTGCGAAGTGGTTCCTGCAAATCATGCGAGGCGACGTAGGCAAATTGTTCGAGTTCTTTGTTTTGGAATTCGAGTTCGGCGTTGTATTGGCGCATGCGGTCTTCGGCCAATTTGCGCTCGGTCAGGTCACGGGTCACCTTAGAGAACCCGATGACATTGTTGTCGCCGTCGTGAAGCGCCGTGATGGTGATGCTGCCCCAAAAGTACGTTCCGTCTTTGCGAACGCGGTAGCCTTCGTCCATCGCGCGACCGGTGAGCTCAGCTTCCTTGATCAGCTTTTCGGGCAGCTTGCTTTCCAGGTCGACCGGGCGGTAAAACAGTCTGAAGTTCTTGCCGACGATCTCGGCCTCGCGATACCCTTTGATTTTTTGCGCGCCTTTGTTCCAGTTCAAGATGGTTCCGTTTTTGTCGAGCACAATAATGGCGTAGTCCTGTACCTCTTCGGTCATGCGCTGGTAGCGTTCCTCGCTTTCCTTGAGCGCGCGGTTGCGTTCGATCAGGGCCTGGGTACGCAGATTTACTTTCTCCTCGAGCAATTGCGCCTGCAGTTTGTGCTGGGTCACGTCGAGCGCCGTACCGTACATTTTGGCTGGTTGATTTTCGTCGTCAAAAACAATCTTGCCGTTGAACCGCAGCCAATGGACCGAATGATCGGGGTGCACCACACGTGCTTCGTAAAACAATAGCCCCGTGTCACGTGCTTGTCGGTGGGCTTCGGCGCGTACCGAAAGATCTTCGTGGTGGACGCGCTCACTAAAGTTGTTTCGCGTCAAAACCGCTTGCTCGGGATACCCAAAAACCTGCGCCATACGCGGCGAATAGACAAAGGCATCGGTAACCATGTCCCATTCGAAATGCCCCATGGCCGCGGCTTCGATCGCCAGTTTGTTTCGCGTTTCGACGACTTCGAGTTCTTTTCTGGTCTCGGCCCACTTTTGCTCGCGTTTGACCGCATAGGCATGCGTCAGGGCGCTGGCGATTTGATCGGCAACCAGTGATAGGAACTCCGAATATCCATCACCTAACGACCGATAGGGGTTCAATCCTACGGCCATGATTGCGAGCGGATGAGATTGGTTGACCTGTAGTATCGGCATCAGCAACGCCACATGGGGTGCGTCGCCCCTATCATTCTTGGGCATTGGGCCAAACCGGCGCTCCAAGTCCCGGACTTCCTGAATGGTTCCCGTTTGCAGAGCCTGGTGCAATTCGGGCAACTCTTCGCTACGTGTTTGCATATCGATAACGGCGGGCACTACGCCATCGGGCATATCTTCTGGCGTTTGTCCCGACAACAGCAACCGCTTTCCGTCTTCGCTTATTTCGTAAAGCACGACAAACGGAAAATCGTTCGGATTGGCGCGCAACGTTTCGAGCGCACGTTTGTATATTTTGGCGTTGTCCGTAACCGTGAATACTTTTTTGGTGAGTCCGCCAAGGGTTTGCATTTGTCTGGCCCCGACCACACGTAGGGTTCGGTCGGTTGCCGTGCACAGGAATCCTTCGGGCGTACCCGTTTCGTCGGGAATCGGGCTAAAATCAAACGAATAGTAACTTTCGTTAAGGCAACCGTCGTGTTCGACCAGCAATTGGATTGGATCGTCGCATGTCACGCCGTTCATACTCGGGGATAAGTGGATTTTAGCGGCGATGGTATCCCAAACTTCGCCCCAAACAACCTTGGCGGGTTGCCCTAGGCTGTGGACATGTTTGTCTCCCAGTATCGATTGATAGGCGTCGTTGTAAATCAGCAAGGACTCCGGACCCCATCCTACTGCCATGGGTTGTGCCGACGAAAGGACGATGCGTACGCAGGTCTTGAGACTTTGGGGCCAACAGGCAGCGGCACCCAAAGGCGTTTGTGCCCAATCCTTGGCCTTGATGAGCGCGCCCATCTTGCCGCCGTGCTCCAAAAACAACGTACTTGTTTCGACCATTTACACTACTATTTCTTTGAGCAGGTGCTCGAGCGCCACCATGCTGGTTGGTTTGATTAAAAAATCGGTGGCGCCCATGTCCAGTATTTCGGCCACGAGCTTTGGGTTGCTCGAAGTCGAATAAAGATAGGTAGGCACATTTTGCAAACGTTGTATTTTTTTTATTTCGACCAGACATTGCTTGCCGTCCATAAGCGGCATATTCATGTCGACGAAAATATAGTCAGGAACCCATTCCCCTGCATGGAGTTGCGACATGGCATCGATACCATCGGTGGCAAACACACATTTGATGGTCGGGTCAATTTCTTGGATGGCGGCGCAAAAGAAATCGCGGTCGTCTTCGTCATCATCGATAAAAAAACATGTTTTTTGCACGGGTAGGTTTTGGGGTGCAGGTGTCAATTGGTGGGCATTGGTAATCATAACTTCGGCATTTTGGCGATTCGAAACCGTTGTGATTTCGACAAACCCCTTTCAGTAACTGGTTGATTATAGGGCTTTGTTTGTTCTCGTTCGAAGCAAATTTCGATTATTGCAGCCGTATATTTCTTATAAAATTATGTGACAGTTTTGTATGATTAGCACCCGAGGCAGTCGAAACGTCATTAAATAGCGCTTCCCTCCATTGTATACTGTCGTTAAAACTGTAAGAATCATCACCTTAAAATCAAATATTCCTAAGGTTTTCGAAGAAAAAAAACACGCCAACGCAACCTTATTCTCGGATTGCAATCTGTCGGGTATGCCTTTTTGGGCCAACCAACCTGAACCGATATGAAAAAAATTACGCTCCTTTTATTCCTCGTCACGTCGATGGCGCACGCACAACAAATCGAATGGATCAAGAATCCACCGATCGATTTCAACTCCAACGGCGACCTGATCGGCTACACCACCACGGCAGACCCGTCGGGCAATGTATACCTTGCCGGGTTCAAGGAAAACATGTTTTATTACAGCGAAATCCACGGCGACATATACTACAACAAGTATGACAACACCGGCGCGCTTTTGTTTTCCAAGACTTTTACTGGTCATGTGACGGTAAACGACATGACCGCCGATTCGCAGGGCAACGTGTATCTCGCCGCAACTTTTGTCAACCTCATGCAAGTGGGGGAACTGCTGCTTTCGACCGAAGAACAGGGAACACAAAACGCGCTTTTCAAGTTCAATCCGCAGGGGGAACTGGTCTGGCATATGCAGTTCGAAATGCAGCAATGGTCGGAACCCACCATTTTTCAGATCGTGACCGATGCGCAGGACAACCTTTATGTGGGCTACTGCGATTTTATGGATTCGATCATCCAGAAGTTTACTCCCGACGGCGCGCCCATGTTAACGATCACACAACAAAACGTACGTATGCTGTCGTCGATCAGCGTAGACAACCAAGGCAACATCTATGCGGCAGGATCTTGTACAGATCCGGGCGCGACGTTTAACGGCGTAGACATAGAAGACCCACTTACGTACAATACTTTCTTGGTCAAATATTCGCCCGCCGGTGTATACCAATGGGTGCGTTTCCAAGAAGACATTACTTGTCCCAAGCCCCAAGTCGTGGCCGTTTCGCCCGATGAGGTGTACTTCAGTTCTTACCTGTTCGACGATTATCTTTTTGACGACATCGCCACCGAAGGTCCGTTGGGTATGTTCAACGATTTTTTCCTGACAAGACTCAACGCCAACGGCGAATACCAGTGGGTACAAGAAGTTCCTGGGCAAGGCATGGCCCAAATAGGCAACCACCGTTACTTGTCGGCCGATCCGCAGGGCAATATCCTGTTCGTGGGATCGACGCGGGGCGGCATTCAATGGACCGATACCGTCAGCACGGCGAGCAACGGCCCCAGTGAAGATGGTTTGGTCCTGCAATACGACAAGAACGGCAACTTGTTGATGGCCAAAACCGTCGGCGGCGCGTCCAACGATAGGATCGATGCCGTAAGCGTAACACCGTCGGGGGCGATTGCAGTCGTAGGTGTGGCGCGCGGGTCGGCCACCATCGACGGGTTCAGTTTCGAGGCCGATGAATTCGACTACTGGCCGTTTTTGGCGCAACTGACCAACGACGCATTGGGTACCGTCGCGCCGGTGGAGCCCGTCATAGGCTTCTACCCTAACCCCGCCAGCGACAAAGTATTTCCTGTAGGTATTTCGAAAGCCGTGACGGGAAGCCTTTACAACATGCTTGGGCAAAAAGTGCTCGACTTTAGCGCCGATGCACAGCATCCGATCGAAGTTTCGTCGTTGGCCAAAGGGACTTATTTGATCAAGGCCGATGGATTCCGTGTAGCCAAACTCATCAAAAAGTAATTTTATGGTGTTTTTCGAATGTTTGTCATCTCAAGAACAGAGCGCCGGTTTTCTTGCTCAACACTAACAGTTTAGCTTTTTTAGTAGGTGTGTTTAGAAAAACGTTTGCATAGATTTTTTACTAAGATTTTGCCAAAACCGTCGTTTTTTTCGCGATATTTTTTAGTTTTGAAAATCCATAAACAAATGCCACTGTTTATCTAAATACCACATCATGTTAAAATTGTACCCCTCTGAAATCTTCAAAGAGGTACCCATGGACGCAACCTTGCGCAAGCGTTACGCAGTTTCGAATTACGGCAGGCTCATCAGCTACACCAACGAATTCTTTGACGGACGCGAACTTAAGGGCGGTCGTGCCGACGGGTACCGAACACTTGACTATCGGATTACGTTGCCAGACGGTAAGAAGAAATGCAAGTATCTTTTCATCTACAAATTGGTCGGACAGTTGTTCCTTCCCAAAGAAGAAGACCACACCCATGTGATCCATTTGGATTATGTGCGCGACAACGACCAGGTTTCGAACCTCAAATGGGTCTCACGCGTCGACATGCTCGCGCACGGGCAACGAAGCCCGCACGTGATCGCCGCGCGCAAGATCCCGCGTTTGGGCATTACGGGTAAACTCAATGCCACCCAAGTAATCAGGCTCAAGAAATTGATCCACGACCCGAACCGCAAGACCAGGCTCAAGATCATCGCCAAGCAATTTGGCATCAGCGAAATGCAGCTGCACCGCATCAAGAGTGGTGAAAACTGGAGCCATATCGTCATTTAGGCCACAAGCGTTCGCGTCGGTTTTGTTAAAAAAATAATCCGGGTTTGATTAGGATAGCCAAAAAAATAACTATTTTCGGGCTGAACTAAAAAACAAACCATGGAAAACGAACCTATTTTGGTAGGCCAGGCGTCGGGAACCGAGCAGGCCACTTTTTACCGCAAGACCTATTTGCATGTGGCCCTGGCGCTTTTGGCGTTTATGGTCACCGAGACGTTGTTGATTCAATTGGTCCCGTCTGACTGGATCATCGCGATGGTGAACAGCGGACAATTCTTTTGGCTGTTCCTGATTGGCCTGTTCTGGGTTGGCGGCATGCTCGCCGACCGTATGGCTTTTGCGGCCTCGCGTCAAAAACAATATTTGGGGCTGGGCTTGTATGTGCTGCTCGAGGCCATCATTTTTTTGCCGATGATTTATATCGCGGCGTTCTATGCCGAGAACGGCGGAGCGATCCTGATGCAGGCCGCGCTCACGACGTTGGGCATGTTCGGCGGCCTCACCGCGGCGGTTTTCTTTACCAATACCGATTTCTCGTTCCTGCGCACTATTTTGGTCGTGGGCGGATTTGTGGCGCTGGGTGCCATCGTGGCGGGTGCCATTTTTGGATTCGACCTCGGGCTTTGGTTTTCGATCGGAATGGTGGTGCTGGCCTCGGCGAGTATTCTTTACCAAACCAGCCAAATCAAAGACCATTACGGGACGCACCAGTATGTGGGCGCCGCCTTGCAGTTGTTCGCCTCGGTGATGTTGCTGTTCTGGTACATCCTCAGGATCCTGATGAGCCGACGTTAATTAGCCTAAACATAAAACAAAAAACAAAAAACCGGAGCAGTTCCGGTTTTTTTATGCCTTGATGTAGGCGGGATAAGATCGGTCGTGTCGCTAATTGAACATGACCATCGACTGGATTTCCTGGCTGTTGAAGACGAACAAATCGGCATCGGGATTGAGTTCCCAGTGTATGGGCTGTTCTGTCCAATAGTGGATGCGGAACATTTTGTAGCCTTCGGGAAACGGCTTCGACATGTTGAAGAGCACCGATTCCTCGGGCGGCAACGCATCGCGTTTTCGCTCCTCAAGCGGCGACAGCTCCCAACCTTCGATCAGGTGCAGGCCGCATGCTTTGGCATAGTCGAACACTACTTCGCTGTCGTTGTGGGCGGGATAAAAAAAAGTCATGTAGTTGTCTTGCACCAAGTCGTTGGTCGTGGGGTTGACGATCGAATTGTGCACGCTCAAGTCGAATTCTTTGGAAATCTCCCTGTAGGCACCGTTTTCAAAAAGTACGAGGCTGTGGACGGTCATGGCTTGTCGGATTTAGATGGAACTTTGTGGTCTTACAAAATTGCATTTTGAATCGCGAAACCGTGTTACAGGATTTTAGTTGTGGATTATAGGATTCTATTGCAACGAATTATTTTGCGCGATCGGTCTACTTTATCTTTGGCATCCCGAAGACTTCGATGGCATCCTGTATGGCGTATTGCCGCATCCCATCGTCGTAGCGGATGTTTATTTCCCGATAGCCTTTGGCGTGGTCGCCTTTGAGTTCGAGCTTGAACCGTTTGGTGGTTTCGCGTTCGGGCTTTGATCCGCGGGTGATCACGAGCTCGGTCATAAGTACGCCCGGATTGGCGCCCTGGTTGATCGATTTCTTGAACCGTACGCGGTCGTCGGGACGGGCTGTTTCGACCCATCCGCGAATGTGGAGCATGTTGGGGACTTCTCTGAGGCTAAGGTAGGCCTGTGCGTTGAACGTTTTCATGACATTTAGAACTATAAGATTATCGGTCTAAACTACTTCTTAATCTTCCCCTGGAAATAGGCAAATCACCATTCCGGATTGGTTTTTTAAACTATTTTTTGTCTGCAAAAACTGTAACTGTTGCTGTTACAAAATTAAATCCTACATTAGTGTCGTTCTCAGCCTATATAAAATCACCGGACACGACTAGGGTTTTAACTAGTAAGATGTGATTTGGGTTTTGGACCTTTGGATGGTTAACCCTAATTATTCTTGATATGAAGAAACATACTTTTAGCCGACGCGTCGCTATAGGCAGCGTCACGATTGCTGGACTTATTCTTTTCCTTTGGATGTCATTTTCTCCAACAATTGTAAGAAGCCCAGGGAAGTGCAATGACGTTTTTTTCGTCAACCTGGATGACGCGTCTTCTGCATACCCCAATTGGGTCGTCGAAAATGAAAAATACTTTGTCGAATCGACGACACCAACCCCTCCAATTCCATCGCCGAGCCCCCGACCTACAAGCAATCCGTTTCCTTCCTGTTCCACAAATCATGCACGGCTTGACTTGAATAAAATGTACAACGATCCCCTACTGAATTTGGCCGGATGGTTAAAGCTCTATGGTAAATACATTTGTTTTGATCGATCGGCACAATTCATAGAATGCGAGCATCTGTTTGGCGAAACGGAACAGGATAATCTCGAAGCGGCATGGGTACGCGCCACGATAACTGTTGCGGATATCCGTAAAGCTTTTACAGACGAGCAAAGAGATCTAAACGTTGAACGGTACGAATGGTATTTGAAAATATCTTTTAAATGGCATGAATACGGAGTCAATTTGAAGGCTGTGGATAAGTTTTATCCCGGAGATAATTGTTTCTCAGCGGCTTTTATCAACAGTATTATTACCAATAGGAACCTTAAGGACACCGACGAAATCCAAATCAAGAGACCTAAGGTAAAGCGCCCCGACGGAACATCTGCACGAACAATGGTGTTGTCTGTCAAAGACGATTTAGAACGACATTATTATAATTTTTCGCAAGTTCCGCAATCGGCAGCCAGAAGTGACTATTATTCTCCGCTATAATTAATGAACTTTTCGTAATTTCACCTGTAAATCACCACAAAAGCAGTTTACAGGTGAATTATGGAAACAAAACTTTGGTCCTACATCAATTTCACACAATTACTCGTCATCGTCACGTTTGTCCGCGCCATGATTTACCTACCCCGAAACAGACCAAACCGAATCCTGTTGGCCATCCTTTTCGTTTGCATTTCAAACGAAGTCGTGTCGTTGATTTTTATGCTAAAGAACATCAACAATGGCTTGTTGACATCGGTAAGCATGACACTGCACAATGGGCTTTGGCTGTTGCTATTGAATACCCTTTTCGACAATAAAAAAACTACCCTGGCCATAATCTACATGTTTGTAGGCTTGGCAGCTGCAAATCTCTTTATAGGAGAAGGCACCGTTAATTTCAACTATAACACCTTTATTTTCGGCGCATTGCTGTATCTCATCGTCTATATCCGGGAAAGTTTCCGACAATTGCAAAGCGAGTCTTTTTCATTCTTTGAGGTAAATCAGTTCTTGTTGATTTCGGCACCAGTGCTGTTCTTTTTGGGGCTCAGTTTTATTTTTGGTTTTAGGGATTATCGACTTTCGGTAACAAAGGTCTACGCAGACATCCATTTGTATGCGTTTATAGGAACCATCGTCAACCTGGTCTACTACGTATTGCTCAACCTTTACATCCATCGCGAGAAAAAGCTATCCTATGTTTGAACCTATTGCATTCGGAATCATCATCGGTTTGATGTTTGTAAGCTTGATAGTATTATTCAACGTCCTCTTGGTTAAACTTTACATCCGAAAGGTAAAGACCTATACGGCGCAACTCTACCAAAAAGACCTCGACCACCAAAAATCGCTTACCGGCGCCATCATCGAAACCCAAGAACAAGTGTTCAACAACATTTCGGCCGATTTGCACGACGATGCGGGCCAGCAACTCACCTACATCAACTTCCAGATCGAGAACCTCAAACTCGATTCGGTAGCAATGCAACGCGATTTACAACCGCTGTCGGAATCGGTGCGCAAACTGTCCGATTCGATCCGCAGCATCAGCCATTCTTTGAACAACCAATTGATCGTACGACAGGATTTGGTCAAAGCCATTGGTGCCGAGGTCGAACGGTTGCGCAAAAACCCCAAATTGGATCTGACATTTTCTGTTAAAGGCGAGCCGCGGGATTTCTCGGTCGACGAGAAAATCGTCATTTACCGCATCTTTCAGGAAATCATCAACAATACCTTAAAGCATGCGGCCGCCAGCCACATCAGCGTTCGCATCAGACTCAATCCCTTGTTCGAGATGCAGGTCACCGACAACGGCAAAGGATTCTCAGCCGATCGCATCGAATCCAAAACAACGCTTGGCCTTCAAAACATGGCGACCCGCGCCACGGGCATCGGCTATCACATCGACATTATTTCTGAACCGGGCAACGGTACACGCGTGACGCTGTCTGAAAACAATCCTACTTGACATGGAAAAAATCAACATCGGCATCATAGACGACCACCAGATCGTACGCCACGGACTCAAGGAATTGTTGCACAAGATCAGTGCATTCAAGGTTACGCATGAATTCGAAAGCGGGCCCGAATTTCTGGCGGCCTTGCCCATAGACGAGCAACCCGATTTGTTCATCCTCGACTATTCGATGCCCGAAATGACGGGTGTAGAAGTGTTGCAAGCGCTCGAAAAACTCGACCGCGAATACAAGGTTTTGCTGCTTACGCAACATTTCGACGAGCAAATCATCGACGCCGCCTACCACCACGGCGCACGCGGATTCCTGCACAAAAACTGTACGGCGCACGATTTGCGTTTTGCGATCGACAACATCGTAAAAATTGGCTACAACAATGTTTCCGAAATCCTGAAGCGGATGCGCGATTACCAAGAACCGGCAACAAAAAACAAAAACGACATCCAGCTCACGGCGCGCGAATTGGAATTTCTCAAGTTGGTATGCGACGAACGTGAACTCACTTATGAGCAAATGGCCGACATTATGGGGCTTTCGGTCAAATCGATCGAAGCTTATCGCACGGCCTTGTTCGACCGTTACAACATCAAGTCTAAGGTAGGGCTTGTGCTGTTCTCTTTCAAGCACCGCATCACCGCGCCTTTTGTATAAAAAAAACTCCGCCAAAATTGACGGAGTTTCGTGGGACATACTGGGTTCGAACCAGTGACCCCTACCTTGTCGAGGTAGTGCTCTGAACCAGCTGAGCTAATGTCCCCTTGCGGATGCAAATGTAAGCCGATGTTTTGTATTTGCAAATTTTTTTGAAAAAAATCCTGTCGAATACTTCGTTTGGCTTTGGTCGAATCATGCAACAAAAACGGATTATGTTGTAAGGGAATCGCTTTTTGACGACGATAACTTTGTAAGTGTCATTCGATTCGGAAATGGCCAATCGACAAATCAAAGTTCTAAAAAAGCAGAAAATGAAAACGAAACAACCCACCGAAAAAGAACGTCTGGCGCGAAAAAGCCACTCCAAATTAGACCATTCAGGTACCGACCCAAACCGATACGGTGGCTACTATTCCGAAGAAGAGGCCCGGCAATTGGCAGGCATCAAGGACCGGACGGCCACGCGCAGTTTGATTCCCGGCGTAGACGCCAACATCGGATTTATCGAGCGCGCGCTGATGGTGGCAGCCGGATCGTACTTGCTGTACAACGCGCTTTCGGGCAAGGAAAAGAAAGTGGCGCAAAGCATCGCGGCCGGCGGTATGTTGGCGCGCGGCATCAGCGGCTATTGCCCCGTGTATGACCTCACCAGCGATCACGGCGGCAAGCTCAAAAGTTCGAGCATCAACATCCGTTCGTCGGTGGTGATCGACAAACCCGTAGACGAAGTGTATGCTTTTTGGCGCAAACTCGAAAACCTTCCCACATTCATGAACCATCTGGAAAGCGTCAAACCCATCGACAAGATCACATCGGAGTGGAAAATCAAAGGCCCGGCCGGTATCGGCTCTTTGGCTTGGAAAGCCCATATCCTGATGGACGAACCCAACAAAGTACTGAGCTGGCATTCGTTGCCCGATGCCAAAATCAGCAACTCGGGTAAAGTCTCTTTCGTCGATCTGGGCGACAAAACCGAAGTAGACCTTACGCTTTCCTACCGCGCACCCATGGGCGTTGCGGGCCAGCAAGCGGCCAAATGGCTCAATCCATGGTTCGATAAAATGGTCGCCCGGGATTTTGCAAACCTGAAATCGCATCTCGAGAACAATAAAAACACCTAACGCAACACGCTGCTTTTTGAGAAGACACCGGCCCGTCTGAAAAGATAGCCGGTGTTTTTACGAACGCTTTGCCATGAAACTATTCACCAAACAACACACCATCAACGCTTGGAACATCCTCAAGGACACCTTTGCGGGTTTTCTGGAAGACCGCGCGCTCAAACTCAGCGCCGCGCTCTCCTACTACACCGTATTTTCGATGGCGCCGTTACTGTTGCTGCTCATTTCGCTGGCCGGCGTATTCTTTGGACGCGAGGCGATACAAGGCCACGTATTCGCTGAAATCAACGGGCTGATCGGCAACCAGGCCGCAGCGCAAATCCAGGACGTCATCAAGAACATGGAATTGTCGGGCAAAACCAATCTCGCGATCGTTGTGGGTGGCATCACGTTGCTCATTGGGGCCACGTCGGTGTTTGGCGAGATCCAGGACTCGATCAATTTGATCTGGAAAGTCAAGGCCAAGCCCAAACGCGGATGGGTAAAAATCCTGCAGGACCGTTTGCTGTCGTCGTCGCTGATTGTCGGGCTGGGGTTCTTGCTGGTCGTATCATTGTTGGTCAACGGCGCGCTCGTGGCGCTCAACGATTGGCTGGTGTCGTATTTCCCCGACACGACGGTGTTGCTCTTTCGCTTGATCAACATCGGCATCAGTTTTGCGGTCATCACGCTGTTGTTCGGCATCATCTTCAAAGTCTTGCCCGATGCCAAAATTGCATGGAAGCATGTACGTATGGGCGCATTTTTCACGGCCTGCCTGTTCATGCTCGGACGCTACCTGATTGGGCTGTACATCGAGACGACAAGCGCCGGATCGGCCTATGGCGCCGCGGGCTCACTGATTGTGATTTTGGTCTGGGTATATTACACGGCGGCGATACTATATTTTGGCGCCGAGTTTACACGGGTATACGCCGAACACCGCGGTGCACGTATCGAACCCGCCGATTATGCGGTGTATGTCGAGCAACACGAACTCGAACGCAAAAGCGGTGTGATTCCGCCGCATCCGGTTAAACATGAAATTAAATAAATTATTGTTTATTAACTATTTAAGATTATTTATTTAAAGTCAATTAAACAATGTTTTCGTCATTCATTTTACGAGAAATCTGCCACCTAACTTTACAATAATTTTAAGAACAACCCGTTCAATTTGTGTTAAATTGCCAACGTTAACACTCGCTACATGGACCAGATCAAGATACTTTGGGTCGACGACGAAATCGACTTGCTCAAGCCGCACATCCTGTTTCTCGAAAAGAAAAATTACCACGTCACCACGTGCAACAACGGGCGCGACGCCGTCGATATTTTTGAAGAGCAGAATTTTGACATCGTGTTCCTCGACGAAAACATGCCCGGCATGAGCGGACTGGAAACCTTGGCCGAAATCAAGGAGAAAAAATCGGCCACGCCCGTGATCATGATCACCAAGAGCGAGGAAGAATACATCATGGAGGAAGCCATCGGGTCTAAGATCGCCGATTATTTGATCAAGCCGGTGAACCCCAACCAAATCTTGCTCAGCATCAAGAAAAACCTCGACCATTCAAGGCTCATATCCGAAAAAACCACGCTCGATTACCAAAAGGAATTCCGCAAGATTGCGATGGACATGGCCATGGTCAACTCGTTCGAAGAATGGGTAGATGTTTATAAAAAACTGCTGTTTTGGGAACTCGAACTCGAAGACATCATGGACCAAAGCATGATCGAGATCCTCGAATCGCAAAAGGTCGAGGCCAATTCGCAGTTCGGTAAATTTATCGAGCGCAATTACGAGGATTGGTTCAGCCCCAAGGCCGAAAAGCCCATCCTGTCGCACAACCTATTCAGGGAATTGGTGGTGCCCGAACTCAAGAAAAAAGAACGCCCTGTGCTGTTTGTCGTGATCGACAACCTGCGTTACGACCAATGGAAAGCATTCGAAAGCACCGTATCGAACCATTACAGGCTTGAAAAAGAGGTGCCTTATTATGCCATCTTGCCTACCGCTACACAGTATGCGCGCAACGCCATCTTCTCTGGGCTCACGCCGCTCGAGATGGAAAAACAATTTCCGCAGTACTGGAAAAACGACGTAGACGACGGCGGAAAGAACCTGTACGAAGCCGAATTCCTCACCGCGCAACTCAAACGGCTCGGGCTCAACATCAAGGAAGACTATTTCAAGATTACCAACCTGAGCGGCGGCAAAAAACTCGCCGAGAATTTCAAAGGACTCAAGGACAATGACCTGGTGACGGTGGTGTACAACTTTGTCGACATGCTCTCGCACGCCAAGACCGAAATGGACGTGGTCAAGGAACTCGCCTCGGACGACAAGGCCTACCGCTCGCTCACGGCCAGCTGGTTCAAGAATTCGCCGCTTTTGGAGATTATCCAACAGGCGCAAAAACTCGGTTTTAAACTGATTTTGACCACCGACCATGGCACGATCAACGTCAAGAATCCGTCCAAGGTGATCGGCGACAAAAACACCAGCTTGAACCTGCGATACAAAACCGGCCGCAGCCTTACGTATGAAGACCGCGACGTGTATGCCGTCAAAGACCCGAAATCGGTGGGGCTTCCGGCCATCAACATGAGCAGCTCGTACATTTTTGCCAAGAACGACTACTTCCTGGCCTATGTCAACAACTACAACCATTATGTGAGCTACTACCGCAACACCTACCAACACGGCGGGATTTCGCTCGAGGAGATGATTGTTCCGTTTTTGGTGTTCAACCCCAAATGATTTTATGGAGATAATTTTTTCGTTAAACGACATCCACGACGCCGCCAAACAAGTACGCGACGCGCAGCCATACAAAGTCATCACGTTCAACGGCGCGATGGGTGCCGGCAAGACCACATTCATCAATGCCCTGGTCAAATCGATGGGTGTCAACGACACGACGGGAAGCCCAACCTTTTCTTTAGTTAACGAATACCGAACAGCTGACAATCAGATTGTTTATCATTTTGATGTATACCGGTTGAAATCGGAAAGCGAGGCCTACGATATGGGGATGGACGAATACCTGTACTCCGACCATTGGTGCCTGATCGAATGGGCCGAGAAAATCCCGAACCTGTTGCCCGAAGTACATTCCACCATCGACATCGAGGCCTTGCCCGACGGCCGCCGCAAGCTGACTTTGCGTTGAGTTTTCTGGCCGCCGCGACCAACCAAAACGGATGTTTGTTACTTTAAAGCTTTTTCCTAACTTTAACGCTCTAAAACAACACCATGTCACTGACGCCGTTTACCAAGCAACAACTGTTGCCGCAGGAGGAAAAACTTGAAATCGCCCGACACAAGGCCGAACTCTTTATCGGCATTCCCAAAGAGACCAGCTACCAGGAACGCCGTATTTGCCTCACGCCAGACGCCGTCAATTCGCTTACCTCGCACGGTCACCGCGTCATGATCGAAGCCGGGGCCGGGGCCAGTTCGAGTTATTGCGACAAGGAGTACGCCGATGCGGGCGCCGAAATCACGGCCGATACCCAAAAGGTCCTCTCCTGCCCGATGCTGCTCAAGGTAGAACCGCTCACGATGGAGGAAATCAAACACGTCAAGCCGGGTACGGTTGTCATATCGGCCATCCAGCTCAAGACGCGTAAAAAGGAGTATTTCGAGGAACTTACCAAGAAGAAAATCACGGCATTGGCCTTTGAATACATCAAGGACGAAGACGGCTCGTATCCGGCGGTCAAATCGCTGAGCGAGATTGCGGGAACGGCCTCGATCCTGGTGGCCTCGGAGCTCATGATCAACAACGAATTCGGCAAGGGCTTGCTCTTTGGTAACATCACGGGCGTACAACCCACCGACGTGGTGATCCTTGGCGCCGGTACTGTGGGCGAATTTGCCGCAAAAACAGCGCTCGGCCTGGGCGCACACGTCAAGGTGTTCGACAATTCGATCACCAAATTGCGCCGATTGCAGAACAATTTAAACCATCCGATTTCTACATCCACCATACAGCCCAAGTCGTTGCTCAAGGCGCTCAGGCGCTGCGATGTGGCCATAGGCGCGATGCGCGGCAAGGACCGATGCCCTGTCGTGGTGACCGAAACCATGGTCGAGCACATGAAACGCGGCGCTGTCGTGGTAGACGTGAGCATCGATACCGGAGGCTGTTTCGAGACTTCCGAAGTCACCACGCACGAAAAACCGACCTACATCAAACACAACGTGATCCATTATTGCGTGCCCAACATCCCATCGCGTTATTCCAAGACCGCGTCGCTCTCGATCAGCAACATCATCACGCCCTACTTGTTGCAGATCGCCGACGACGGCGGTATCGAAGACGCCATCCGCATGAACAAAGGCCTCAAGAACGGCGTTTACCTGTACCACGGCATCCTGACCAACAAGGCCATCGGCGAATGGTTCGGGCTAAACGACAGCGACATCAATTTGATTGTGTTTTGACGCGAAACCCTTACCTTTGCGCCCGGAAACAATATTCGACCCATGACCTTTAAATACCGTTTCGCCTACTACATGGGCGGTTTCATCATCGGGATGTTCTTTGTCACGCTCATGTGGAGCGGCAAGGACACGCGTTGCAACTATTTCCCGAACGCACGCGTGCTCAACGATTTGCGCAACAAACCTTTTCACTATTCGCCCGAAGCATCGGCCGTTTTGGCCCAGCCGTGGATCGATACGGTAGACATCAAGAACACGCTCAAGCATGGCGATGTAGATTTCGACCGCAGCAACAAGCCCGTCGGTGGCGGAAAGTTGTACACCGTAGAAGGCAAGACGATGCAACAGCAGCCCATCGAGCTTGAATTGGTCAATTACTCGGAAAGGGTGTTGCTCAAGAATATCGTAAAGAAGTAAGCCGTCGGGTTATTCGCCCATTCGTTCGAGTTTCGCGCGTTGCCTGACCACGATTTTTTTGCCGACGAGTTCAATGAGTCCTAACTTATTAAACTCCGACAACAAACGGATGCAACTTTCGGTAGCGGTACCGATCATACTCGCTATTTCGTCGCGAGAGAGTTGCAATTTGAGCGTACCATCGGCATTTGTCCCAAAAGTGTCTTCGAGGTAAATCAGCGTGAGCGCCAACCGCTCCTTGACCGTCTTTTGCGCCATGTTGACCATGATATCGTCGGCTTGCTTGAGGTCGCCGCAAATCGTTTTCATCACGCCCATCGAAAAACGGTTGTTCTGGTTAAAAAAAGTAAGGATTTCAGATTTGGGGATAAAACACACCTGCATGTCCTCGAGCGCCACGGCCGACAGGTTGGCGGGTTCGTCCGAAATCATCGAGCGCTGCCCTAGCAATTCGCCTCTCTTGACCAAATGAACGATCTGGTCGCGTCCGTTCGAGCTGAGTTTGGTCATCTTGCACACGCCGTCCTTGACGCAAAACACGCCGCCAATGGTATCGCCCTCGCTAAAAATCGTTTCGCCTTTGCGTATTGTTTTAGAGGTCTTGCAGTTGGCCATGTGCACCAATTCGTCCTTGGTAAGCGCTTTAAACGAACTGAATTCACGAACGATACACTGCTCACATTTGCCCATCTGAAAAAGAATAAGATACTGCAAATTTAACCAAATTGCATGACATATATCATGTTTTTGCCCAATTTGTAGGTGCAATTTTGCCACAGGTAAATGAGCAATTATGGACACCAACCGATGTTTCCATTGCGGATTGGCGGTACCCTTTAACGAGGAGATCGTCTTTCGCGACCATTCGTTTTGCTGCCGTGGCTGTCAGACGATATTCGAAATATTCAGCGACAATGGCCTCGACGCCTATTATGATCTCGAACGATCGCCGGGCGCGCGTCCGTTGTCCGATGCCTATCAATTTGATTTTTTAGCCAACGAGCAGATTGTAGCCAAACTGCTATCGTTTGACGAAGCCAACACGCAGATTGTCTGCCTGAACATTCCGCACATCCATTGCAGCTCGTGCATCTGGATCCTCGAGAACCTGCGCAAACTCAATCCGGGCATCACTTCTTCTCAGGTCAATTTTCACGAAAAGTCGGTCAGGATCACCTACAACGCAACGCAGCTCACCCTCAAACAGGTTGTCGAATTGCTTTGCAACATTGGTTACGAACCCTATATTTCGCTCGAGCAGTACGGGAAGACCACAAAAAATACCGACCATTCGCAAACCTACAAGTTGGGCGTCGCATTCTTTTGCTTTGGCAACATCATGCTGCTGTCGTTCCCGGAATATTTTGAGTTGCAGGAATTTTGGCTCGATCATTACAAGGGCTTTTTCAGGCTGCTGATTTTTTTGCTGGCCTTGCCGAGTTTCCTTTATTCGGCCAGCGGCTACTACACTGCGGCTTGGAAAAGTTTGCGCACCAAACGGCTCAACATCGAAATCCCTATTGCGCTGGGTATCATCGTGATGTTCCTCCGCAGCGTGGTAGACATGTGGTTCGATCATGGCCCTGGTTTTTTTGACAGCCTGACAGGGCTTATCTTCTTTATGTTGCTCGGCAAGACGTTCCAGGCCAAGACCTATCGTTTCCTGAGTTTCGAACGCGACTACAAGTCGTACTTTCCCGTGGCGGTCACGCGGCTGGGCGAAGGGCGCGAGCAAAACATCCCGATCCACGATATCGAACCCGGCGACCGGCTCTTGATCCGCAACCAGGAACTCATTCCCGCCGACGGCATCCTGATGACGCCGACCGCCGACGTAGACTACAGTTTCGTGACCGGCGAATCGGTTCCGGTACGCAAACAATCGGGCGATAAACTGTTTGCGGGTGGCAGGTTGCAGGGCGCACCCATCGAAATGGATGCGTTGCAATCGGTTTCACAAAGTTACCTTACGCAATTGTGGAGCAATGCGGTTTTTGCCAAACGCGGTGCGCGCCCTATCGAGTCGATCACCAATGCGGTAAGCCAGTATTTCACCCCGGTGTTGTTGGCCGTTGCCTTTGCGGGGCTCGGTTACTGGTCGTTCATCGACCGACATACCGCGTTCAACGTGTTCACGGCGGTGCTTATCGTGGCCTGCCCGTGTGCGCTCGCACTGACGGCGCCTTTTACGTTGGGCAATGTACTCCGGTTGTACGGTCGGGCCAAATTGTACCTCAAGGATGCCAACGTCATTGAGCGGATGGCCAAGATCGATACGCTGGTTTTCGACAAGACGGGGACCATCACTTCGGCCAGCCAATCGCAAATCAGCTACCAAGGGAGCGCGCTTTCGGGCAGCAAGCTGACGGCGCTCAAAAACGCGGTCAGGGCGTCGAACCATCCGCTGAGCCGACTGCTGTACCAACACCTTCCCGCAACCGAAACCTTATCGGTCGATACTTTCGAGGAAACGCCGGGACAGGGCCTCGAAGCCAACATCCTGGGGCATCGTATTCGGGTCGGGTCGGCACCGTTTGTGGGTGCATTCGACCAGTTGACCGCAACGCAAACCAAAGTCTTTGTCTCGATAGACGATGTTGTGCTGGGCGTTTTTACCTTTCACAGCCAATACCGCGACGGGCTCCAGCCGCTGTTGGCAGGGCTCGCGCAACACTACACCATAAAAGTGCTGTCGGGTGACAACGACGGCGAGCGGCAAACACTCGAAAAGCTATTGCCGCCACAAACCGAGATGGTATTCGACCAAAAGCCCGACCAAAAACTGGCCTTCATCAAGCAATTGCAGGACAACGGCCACCGCATCATGATGATTGGCGACGGGCTCAACGATGCGGGCGCGCTTGCGCAAAGCGATGTCGGCATCGCGATTTCAGAAAACGTCAACGTGTTCTCGCCCGCCTGCGATGGCATACTCGATGCTTCGGCATTTGCGCAAATGAACGACTTCATGCGGCTCTCCAAAAAGGCGATGCGCACCATACGGTGGAGTTTTGCGCTGTCGTTGCTGTACAACATCGTGGGGCTATCGTTTGCGCTCTCGGGGCAATTGTTGCCGCTGGTGGCCGCCATCATCATGCCTTTGAGCACCGTTACGATCATTGGGTTCGTGACGCTCCTGAGCAACTTCGATGCGCGACGGCTGCAAATAACAAGGCAAAAACCAAAGCATGACAAATATCATGGTTTGGGCGAAACGGCCTCGGTAATTTTGAACTATAAATCGGCGGTATGAGTGTCATGTATCTTTTGATTTCGATCAGCATTGCTGTGGCGATAGGTTTTTTCATCGCCTTTGTTCGCGCAGTAAGGTCCGGGCAGTACGAAGACGATTATACGCCGTCTGTACGCATGTTGTTCGACGACGAACTCAAAAAGCCCGAGCCTACAACCAAGAATCCAAATAAACAACCCTGATATGGAAATACAGCAATTTTACTACGACAACAAGATTGTCAAAAAATTCATCTATGCGACCATCGCATTTGGCGTGATCGGAATGGCCGTGGGGCTCCTGCTCGCCTTTCTGTTCCTGTTCCCGAACCTCACCGATGGCGTCTCGTTTTTGAGCTTTGGCCGATTGCGCCCGTTGCACACCAATGCCGTCATCTTTGCATTTGTCGGCAATGCGATGTTTGCGGGCATTTACTATTCGATGCAACGCCTGCTCAAGGCGCGCATGTTCAGTGATTTCCTGAGCAACCTGCATTTCTGGGGTTGGCAGGCCATTATCCTTGCGGCGGCCATTTCGCTCCCGATGGGCTATTCGTCGTCTAAGGAATACGCCGAATTGGAATGGCCTATCGATCTGGCCATTGCCTTGGTTTGGGTGGTGTTCGGCATCAACATGATCGGTACGATCCTGCGCCGACGCGAACGGCACATGTATGTGGCCATTTGGTTTTACCTGGCGACATTCGTGACCGTGGCGGTGTTGCACATCTTTAACAGCATCGAATTACCCGTCTCGGCGATGAAAAGCTATTCGGTATACGCGGGTGTACAGGACGCGCTCGTACAATGGTGGTATGGGCACAATGCGGTGGCGTTCTTTTTGACCACGCCGTTTTTAGGTTTAATGTATTACTTTGTGCCCAAGGCCGCCAACCGTCCGGTGTATTCGTACCGGTTGTCCATCATCCACTTTTGGTCGTTGATCTTTATCTACATCTGGGCCGGACCGCACCACCTGTTGTATTCGGCGTTGCCCAATTGGGCGCAGAACCTGGGCGTGGTTTTCTCGATCATGCTGATCGCGCCATCGTGGGGCGGTATGATCAACGGCTTGCTGACTTTGCGTGGCGTATGGGACAAAGTGCGCACCGAACCCGTACTGAAATTTTTTGTCGTGGCCATCACGGGCTATGGCATGGCCACATTCGAAGGCCCGATGCTTTCGCTCAAGAACGTCAACGGGATCGCGCACTTTACCGACTGGATCATCGCACACGTACACGTGGGGGCCATGGCCTGGAACGGATTCCTGGCCTTTGGTATGATTTACTGGCTGATCCCGCGCATGACCAAGGGACCGTTGTATTCGACCAGACTCGCGAACGCACACTTTTGGATCGGCACGCTCGGCATCGTCATCTATACCTTGCCGTTGTACGTCGCAGGATTCGTCCAGGCCTCGATGTGGAAGCAGTTTAACCCCGACGGTACGCTTACTTACGGCAACTTCCTCGAAACCGTACAGCAAATCATCCCGATGTACTGGATGCGCGCCATTGGCGGGACCATGTATATCGTTGGATTGTTTATCCTGCTGTACAACATCGTCAAAACCGTACGACAAAACGCCGCGGTTACCGATGAACTGGCCGAGGCGCCCGAGCTCGAACGATTGACCAACAAACGCGTCAAGGGCGAAAAATTCCATCCTTGGCTCGAACGCAGACCGATCCAACTCACGATTTTGGCCACGATCGCGATCCTGATTGGCGGCGTCATCCAGATTGTACCCACGTTGATGGTCAAATCGAACATCCCTACCATCGCTTCGGTAAAACCGTATACGCCGCTCGAGCTGGAAGGCCGCGATCTTTACATCCGAGAGGGGTGTGTGGGCTGCCATTCGCAAATGGTGCGGCCGTTCCGCAGCGAGGTCGAACGGTACGGGCCGCAGTCGAAGGCGGGCGAATTCGTGTACGACCACCCGTTTTTGTGGGGCTCCAAACGCACCGGCCCCGATTTGCTGCGCGTGGGTGAAAAATACAACGACAACTGGCATTTCAACCACATGTGGGATCCGCAGAGCACGTCGGCGGGGTCGATCATGCCGGGTTACAAATGGTTGTTCGACAACAAGCCGCTCGACCTATCGGACCTGGAAAACAAAATGCGCGTGATGCAAAAATTGGGCGTACCCTACACCGATGCCGAAGTCGCATCTGCGCGGCAGGACTTGTTTGAGCAGGCGCTGCGCATCGAGAAGAACCTCCACTCCGATCCCGATTTTACCAAGAGTTACCAGGAGAGCCAAAAGAAAGCCGATGCCAGGGGCGAGAAATTCATCCCGATGCACCAGCGTGAAATCGTTGCGATGATCGCCTACATCCAACGGCTCGGCACCGATATCAAAGTCAAGGAAACCGCTAAAAAATAAGACCATGTTCGAACAAATCAAACACAATATGGAAACCATTTCGGGGGTATCCATTTATCCGATCCTTTCGCTGCTGATTTTCTTTTTGTTTTTCGTCACGCTTGGCATCTGGGTGTTCTCGTACCGAAAGGAAAAACTCGCCGAACTCAGCCACATGCCCATCAACGAAACCGACCAACCCTTAAACCCTGAACCATGAAACAGTATTTTCCTGCCTGGCTGCGCGTCCCGGTGTTTTTCTTTACGGCCTTTGGTTTGATCGAATTCCTCGTAGATTCGGGCGATCGTCCTGCCTTTATGAAGTATCCGATCATCATGCTGGTGTTGTTCATTTTCCTGTTCGTGCTTGTCGCCTTCGAGATCATGAACGCGGCCATCGCCAACATCATCTACCAATTGTTGTCGGACGACGAAAAAAAGCAACGCCAATACGAAGAAGACCACCCAATACCGCTCACCCAACGCGTCTGGTACAAGCGATTGATGGAAAAACTCACCCGTTCGCAACCCATCGAAAACGAAGCCGTGGTGATGATGAGCCACAATTACGACGGCATCCAGGAACTCGACAACAGGCTCCCGCCCTGGTGGACCTATCTGTTTTACGGATGCATTGTATTTAGTGTCGTGTATCTGGTGAAATATGAAATGTTGGGCGGCGACGACCAGGAAACCGAACTGCGCAAAGAAATGGCGCAGGCCAAGATCGATGTGGCGCAGTACATGCTCACGGCCCCCGATCAAATGGACGAAAGCAAGGTCACGCAACTCACCGCCCCCGACGAACTCGCCAAGGGCAAATCGATTTACGATACCAATTGTGCGGCCTGTCACCGCGCAGACGGTGGTGGACAAATTGGGCCAAACCTGACCGACGCGCACTGGATTTTTGGCGGCAGCATCAAAAACCTGTTCCACACCATCACCAATGGCGGTCGCGACGGCAAGGGCATGGTAGCCTGGAATACGACGCTCAAACCCACCGAAATACAATATGTGGCGAGTTACATTTTGTCGCTTCAAGGCACCAACCCGAAAGACGCCAAGGCCGCCGAGGGCGATTTGTGGGTAGATCCCGAAAAGCAACCCGCCGAACCTAAAAAGTAAGCCATGAAAAACGAAGCGTTCCGGGACACCATCGGCACGTTGGACGAAACGGGAAAGCGCAAATTTGTGTTCCCCAAAAAGCCAAGCGGAAAATTTTACCGCTACCGCAAATGGGTGAGTTATGTATTGCTCGCGATTTTGGTGGCCAATCCGTTCGTGAAAATCAACGGCAACCAATTCATGCTGTTCGATGTGCTGGAGCGGCGTTTCAACATATTTGGATTTCCGTTCTGGCCGCAGGATTTTTACCTTTTCGTGGTTGTCCTGATTGCCATGGTCGTGTTCGTGGTCTTGTTTACCGCGGCATTCGGACGCATTTTTTGCGGTTGGATTTGCCCGCAAACGATTTTCATGGAAATGGTCTTCAGACGTATCGAGTATTGGATCGATGGCGATCGCGGCGCGCAGATGCGACTCGACAAACAACCATGGGATGCCGAAAAAATCCGTAAGCGGTTGCTCAAATGGAGCATCTTCTTTCTCATTTCGTTTGGCATCGCCAATATTTTCCTGGCCTATGTGATCGGCAGCGATGCGTTGGCTTTGATGATGCAGCAAGGGCCCGTCAAGCAATCGGGCAATTTTGTCGCGCTGCTGATCTTTACCGGCGTGTTCTATTTCATCTATGTGTGGTTTCGCGAACAGGTGTGCATCATCGCGTGTCCATATGGCCGATTGCAGGGCGTTTTGCTCGACAACCAGTCGATCAATGTGGCGTATGATTTTGTGCGCGGCGAAAAAGAACTGGGTCGCGCCAAATTCAACAAAAAGGAAGACCGCGCGGCATCGGGCAAGGGCGATTGCATCGACTGCAAACAATGTGTAAACGTATGCCCTACGGGTATCGACATCCGCAACGGCATCCAATTGGAGTGCGTCAACTGTACGGCCTGTATCGACGAATGCGATGCCATCATGGACAGCGTGGGTTTGCCCAAAGGACTGATCCGCTATGCGTCCGAAGACGAAATCAAGAAGAAGGCGCCGTTCCGTTTCACGACACGCATGAAAGGCTATACGGCCGTACTGGGCATCATTGTCGGGATTTTGATCGGGCTTTTGTTTTTGCGCAACGATGTCGAAGCCGATATCCTGAGGCTGCCCGGGCAACTCTACCAGCACAAAGGCGACAAGATCAGCAACGTATACACGTTCAAGATTGTCAACAAAACCGTGCACGACATCAACAACGTACGGTTTGCGCTGATCGGACAAAAAGGAAAAATCATTCCCGTTGGACAACAAACGATCAAACTTAAAAAACAAGGGATGGCGCAGGGGACGTTGTTTGTCGAGATACACCAATACCTGCTCGACGGCGAAAAAACCAAGTTGCGCATCGGCATTTACCAAAACCAGACGTTGATCGAAACGGCCACGACCAATTTTCTCGGGCCAAGACATTTCGATTAGCGATTTGAACAAAAAACGTTTGTATCGTCAAGACAGACAAAAAAATTAGATCAATACGTAATAAACAAGAAATCATGAAACTCAATTGGGGCACTTCGATCGTCATCGCGTTTGGCGCATTCATCGCCTTCATCGGCTATTTTATCGTCAAGGTACAAAGCAACTCGGCGTATGACAACGAGTTGGTGGTAGAAGAATACTATAAAAAGGACGCGGCCTACTCGGCCGAATTCAACAAGTTCCAAAACGCGCAAAGCCTTTCGCTAAAACCCACGATCGTCAAAACCCAGGCGGGCGTGCTGGTCACGTTCCCCAAAAAACAATTTCCAAAAACCCTAGAAGGCAAAGTGTCCCTGTACCGGCCGTCTGCAAAAAAATTGGATTTCGAACACCCGTTCCAAACCCAAGATTCCACATTGCTCATACCTAAACAGGAATTTGCGGGCGGCAACTGGGACATCGTCCTGTACTGGATTTACGACGGAAAAGAATACCTGCTCAAACAAAAAATGTACCTGTGATGTGGGTTTCGGCCATTCTGCTCGGGCTCATCAGCAGCCTGCATTGCATTGGAATGTGCGGCCCCATCGCGATGATGTTACCCGTCTCGCGCAACCCCGGTAAAAAGACGCTGCAACTGCTCACCTATCACTTCGGGCGTATCCTCGCCTACGCGACCATCGGGCTTATCTTCGGGACACTCGGGCGCGGATTCCACCTGGCCGGCTGGCAACAATACCTTTCTATTTTTGCGGGCGTCGGGATGCTCCTGGTGGCATTTGTCCCTGAACGCCAATTGGCGCGCTATAATTTCTCGAAGCCTTTGTACAGGTTGTTGTCGAAAATCAAATCGGCGTTGGGACAACGGCTCCGTAACCCGTCTTTTACTTCATTGTTAACTATCGGGTTGCTCAACGGATTCTTGCCGTGCGCAATGGTATACGCCGCGTTGTTCGGGGCTTTGGCCTCAGACAGCATCGTAGCGTCGGTTGGGTTCATGACGCTGTATGGCATAGGGACGATTCCGCTCATGACCACCGTGGTTTATCTGCAACAGTGGTTGACCCATCCGTTGCGGCAACGCATCCAGAAAGTGATCCCATATGCCTTGGCGTGTCTCGGGATCTTGTTTGTCTTGCGCGGGCTGGGGTTGGATATTGACCATGTATCGCCTTCTGCCCTACAACTTTTTGTACAAACTACGCCGAACTGCAAATAAAAAAACCGCCATCCTTTTCAGGGGCGGTTCTTTCAACGCAAACGCTTTTGTATCGTCTTTCAGACGGTCATCGAAAACAGCTGGGTTCCCGGCAAACGGCGCTTCATACGCAGGTCGAATGCCATACAGATGTTGCGTACAAAACCCCTCCCGGATTCGGTCACAAAAACAGTATCGTTTTCAATCGACAGCAAACCGTCGGCTTCCATCGGGCGCAACGCTTCGACGATTTCTTTTTGCTGGGAAAGCGGCAGGCTATCGGTCAGGGTCGTTTGGAACCGGCACATCAAATCGAGGATGTACCCGCGTATGGCCACGTCTTCGGGCGTGAGCAAATGCCCTTTGACGACCGGCAAACGGTCCCATTCGAGCAACTGGTGGTAATCTTCGAGGTCTTTGGTATTTTGCGCAAACGCCTGCCAGCTGTCGCCAATGGCCGATACGCCCAACCCGATCAACATCTTGGTTTGCGATGTCCCGTATCCCATGAAATTGCGGTGAAGCGTGCCCGAACGAAAGGCCGCATACAGCGCATCGGACGGCAACGCAAAATGGTCCATCCCGATTTCGACGTAGCCGTGCAATTCCAGTAACTTTTTGCCGATCTCATACAGGATTTTCTTCTCGCCGTCCTTGGGGATGTCGTCGTCCTTGAACCCGCGCTGGCCGTTGCCCTTGATCCAGGGCACGTGCGCATAGCTGTAGAAAGCGATGCGGTCGGGCCGCAGCGTCCTGGTTTTTTCGATCGTATCGACCACATCTTCGACGCCCTGCAAAGGCAACCCAAAAATGATGTCGTGGCCCACCGACGTATACCCGATGTCGCGCGCCCAAATGGTTACACGCGCCACGTTGCTGTAGGGCTGAACGCGGTTGATGGCTTGCTGCACGCGATCGGAATAGTCCTGCACGCCAAAACTCACGCGCCTGAACCCCAAATCGTAAAGCTTTTGCAGGTGTTCGCGTGTGGTGTTGTTCGGATGTCCTTCGAAACTCAAATCGCAATCACTTGATTTTTGGGCCAACGAAAAAATGCCGTTGATCAAATCCTCGAGGTTTTTGGGCGAGAAAAAAGTAGGTGTCCCGCCACCCAGGTGAAGTTCCCTGACAAGCGGTTTTTCGTCGAACAAACGACAATACAAACGCCACTCCTTGAGCACGGCCTGTACATAAGGATGCTCCACCGCATGGTTCTTGGTGATGCGCTTGTGGCAACCGCAAAAGGTGCACATGCTTTCGCAAAACGGCAAATGAAGATAAAGGCTTAGCCCTTGCTCTCGATTTTGGTGGTAGGCGGTCTTGAAGGTTTGTTCCCAGTGCGGATAGTCAAAATCGGTGTCCCAATACGGCACCGTTGGGTAGCTGGTGTAGCGCGGTCCCGGAACGTTGTATTTTTGGATCAGTGTTTCCATCGCTTGTCAGTTTAGGTGTACGTGTGACGGAATCGGGTGCTGCGGCGCATCGAGCAATTCATGGTATTTGCGGTCGATCCATTCGCGGTGGTCGGGATGCGCGATGGCCACCAATGCCTTGGCGCGTTGCTTGAGTGTCTTGCCATACAAATCGGCGATACCGTACTCGGTGATGATGTATTGCGCATGCGAACGCGTGGTGACTACCCCCGCGCCCTGCTTGAGGAACGGCACGATGCGGCTCTCCCCTTTTTTGGTGACCGACGGCAGCGCGATGATCGCCTTTCCGCCTTCGGACAATGCCGCGCCGCGGATAAAATCCATTTGGCCGCCCACGCCCGAATACATGCGCGCACCAATCGAATCGGCACACACCTGACCGGTCAAGTCGACCTCAATGGCCGAGTTGATGGCCACCATTTTGGGATTCCTCCTGATTACGGCCGTGTCGTTCACATACGACGATTCGCGCATTTCGACAAACGGGTTGTCGTTGACAAAGTCGTACAACCGTTGCGACCCGATCAAAAACGTAGCCAGCGCACGGCCTTTGCCCACGCCCTTGTACCTGCAATTGATGACGCCTTTTTCGATGAGGTCGATCACGCCGTCCGAGAACATTTCGGTATGCAGTCCTAAATCTTTATGGCTTGTCAAGTTCGAAAGCGCGGCGTTCGGAATCGAGCCGATCCCCATCTGCAACGTGCTTTTGTCGTCGATGAGCGAAGCGATGTGCTTGCCGATTTGCTGTTCGGTTTCGGAAATGGCATCGGGCGCATGCCCAAAAATAGGCGTATCGACCTCGACCATATAATCGATTTCGGCAACATGGATGATGCCGTCGCCAAACGTACGCGGCATTTGCGGATTGACTTGCGCAATGACGGTTTTGGCCTGCCTGATGGCCGACAGCGTCGCTTCGACCGAAACCCCAAGCGAGCAATACCCATGCGCATCGGGAGGCGAAACATGGATCAGCACCGTATCGAGCGCGATCGCGCCTTTGCGAAACAAATGCGGAAGCTCGCTCAAAAACACCGGCGTATAGGAACCGTTGCCCGCGGCCAACGTATGCCGGACATTCTTTCCTATAAAAAACGAATTGACGTGGAATGCATAAGACAAAGCCGGATTGGCGTACGGCGCGGCGCCTTCGGTATGCAGGTGGCAAATTTCTACGTTGCGCAGTTCGCTACCGCGTTGGCTGAGCGCCTTGACGAGTACTTCGGGCGCAGCGGCGGCGGCCTGGACGTAAACGCGCGAATTCGAGGTGATGCTTTGTACGGCTTGTTCGGCGGTGGTGTATCGGGTCATAACTATATTTTCCGACAAATTTAGCGCGCCGCTTTGCCGCAAAATATGATTTTAGTCATGTTATTGCCGTTTCGCGCATTTTCGTGGTCGCGTATTCTAGGACATTACTTTTTTAAAAGGGTAATTCTTCAAAACCTGTTGTGAAATTTCTGTTGTAAAAAAAACACAACAGATTTTTTACAACAGAATTTGTGTGACATAATGACATTTTATGTGAAAATGTCACAGGTTTTTGTGTGACATAAAAATATTTTGTGTAAAAATGTAACAAAGAAAAATTACAGAACATGATCCCAAAGTTTTACTTAGGTGTATTTTAGGATCACGGCCGCGGCACAACTTAATGTTGATTTAATGCGGGTTATACGCTTTATTCGTATGTTTGCCCCTGACTAACACGCAGGTTACCGCCTTGGAACGGTAACCGGCCCATACCACACCCTATGCAAAAGTTCATCAGGACCGCGTTGTTGTGCGTCTTTTTACACGTTGGCGCATTTTCGTCGGCACAGGTCACGCTGCTTGACCAAACCCTGCTCACCGAGGCCAGTTTCAACACCTTTACACCCGTGAGTGTTACGGGTACGCAGGGCTGGTATTTCAACGCACTTTACGGCGCGCTTTGCAGCGGATACACGGGCGGTCAGAGTTACGAGAACGAGGATTGGTTTGTAGGTCCAGCGGTCAACCTGTCGCAAACCGACAACGTCAAACTCACCTTTAGCCATACGCGCGGCAACGCCTCGGTACTCCAGGTGGGCGTGGCCCAAGGCTGGTATAAGGTTTTTGCCACGGCCAGCTACACAGGCAATCCAACCACCACCACGTGGGTCGAACTCACCGGATTCGACCAGAACGTTCCCGCGGCCTGGCAGTACATTTCTTCAGGCGCGTTGACGATTCCCGAGGCGGCCAAATCGAGCCAATCGCGCATCGCATTCCGCTACCAATCGAGCGCCACGCAAAGCGCCACATGGGAAATCAAGAACGTCAGGATCGTGGGCGAACCGCAATCGACCAATACTGCGGCGGGGAGCTTCAAGATCACCAACTGGAATACCGAATGGCTGGGCTGCACGCAGTTCGGCCCTACCGACGAGAACCTGCAATTGGCCAACGTGGCCGAGGCCATGCTTGCGATGAATTCGGATATTTATTGTCTTCAGGAAGTGTCGAACAACGCATCGTCGCCCACACTTTCGGCGCTACTTTCGTTGATGGGCACGGCCCAATGGGACGGACGCATCATGCCCAACAGCACCGATGATTGCGACCAACGTCAGGCCATCATCTTTAAGAAATCGCGGGTGCAATTCGTCGGTTCGGTACAACTCAGCAGCGGCAATGCTGCGCAGGGCAATTCGTATTACTACAATTGGTCGAGCGGACGGTATCCATCGGTATACAACGTCAACCTGGTTGCGGGCACCACGCTCGTGCCGCTTACTTTGGTGAACATCCACGCCAAGGCCGAAGACGGCAGCGCCATGGCCTACACGCGCAGGCTGGGCGGATCAGAAGGTTTGAAGACAATTCTTGATGGCGCGAACTACAACACCAAAAATGTAGTCCTTGTAGGCGATTTCAACGATTACCTGATTGGAACGACCAGCAACACGTGCAATTGTAGCGATTCGCCTTTCAAGAATTTCATCGACGATGCCAACGATTACGACGGCATCACCAAAAACCACTTCGACGTCGAGGTTACGTGGGAAGACCGCCCAATCATCGAACACTTTGTCATTTCGAACGAATTGTTCGACCATTTTGTCGCGGGAAGCGTCACGCAGGAATTGGCCGTTTCACAAAGCATCCCGAGCTTTAACTGGACCACGTCGAACCACTTGCCCGTGAGCGCCACGTTTCAGTTCGCGGTATTGGACACCCAAGGATTTGACCAAACCAAAGACACCTGGACGGTATACCCGAACCCGGTTCGCGACGTGCTCAGGTTTGAACCGGACGGCACAAACGCCGCTGCGGTTTACGACCTGATGGGCCGCAAAATGTCGACGTCTACCGCAAACGCCAATGCAATAGAGGTATCGCATTTGCCCGCCGGGGTTTATCTGTTGCGTATGGGTGATCGGCAAGCCAAATTTGTAAAGCAATAACGCATCGGGGATATTACGCTAGCTAAAGTTTCTGACGGTCAACGCAATACCTCCTAAATACAGAAAAAATAACTATCTTCGTTAGCGGGCAAAAAATCCGACCCAACGATGAAACCTTTCTTCACCCAACTTCGCGACACCTTTTTTGGCGGGCATCATCTTTTTGCTGCCCATTTTGGTATTGGTGGTTTTGTTTACCAAGATTTTTCAATTCCTGACGGGTTTCACCAACAAAATTGCAGCGCTTTTTGGACTCAAAAGCTTTGTGGGTGTTTCAGGCGGGACCATTGTGGGCGCGGTCAGCTTGATCCTTTTTTGTCTTTTGTGCGGGTATTTGGTTCGCATCGCGTTCTTCAAGGCGATCAGCAAATGGGTCGACCGGAAACTGATGGCCAACATCCCGGGCTACTCGATTTACCGCGAGATGGCGCTGTCCAAACTCGAAGACCACGACAAGGCGCTACCTTTTGAATCAGTGGTTTGGGTCAAACGCGACGCAGCCGAACAACCCGGATTCTTGATGGAAACCATGCCCGATGGCCGGCTGGTGATCTTTTTTCCCACGGCAGGGAAAACGCTCGAAGGCGAAGTGATCGTCATCGCGGCAGACCAGGTCCGTAAAATGCCCGAAACCGATATGAAAGCGATGAAGATCGCACTCGACAACCTCGGCATCGGGCTGTCGAAGATCCCGACGCGCTGACATCGTCAAAAATCAAAAAAGAAAAACCAGACGGCGGCCCATTCCCTGCGGACACCACGGGCGTATCCAATCGTGGCGCGGCTGGCGTTTTCGATCGTTCCATCGTTTTTGATGTAGCCCAATTTACTTCGGCTGGCATTTTCGACGGTGCCGTCCGGCTTGACGTAACCCAGGGTCGATCGGCTTGCATTTTCTACAGTCCCGTCGTTTTTGATGTAGCCGATGGTCGAACGGCTGCTGTTCTCGACGGTCCCATCGTTCTTGATGTAACCCAATGTCGACCTGCTCTGGCTTTCTACCGTACCGTCTGTTTGGATATACCCCAACGTACCGCGGCTTGACGATTCGATGGTTTGGGCATTGATCCAAAATGGGAGCAGCAAAAAAAGCAATACTTTCATCTATCAAAAAATATAATCGGTACTCAAAAAGTTCGAATCATGGTCACGCACGATGGCGTTGAACAGTTGTTTGTTGGCCTCGGTCGATTTGGTGGCCACAAGCGAGCGTATCGAAAACGACCGCAGCGCATCGAACACCGAAAGCGTCCCTTCGGCGCTGTCCTTGCGTCCCGTAAACGGAAAAACATCGGGACCGCGTTGCGCCTGGCAATTGATGTTCACGCGGCTCACCAGGTTTACGAACGGGTCGATCAATTGCGCGACCTCGGCAGCATCGTTGCTAAAAATGCTCACCTGCATGCCATGGCTTGCCCCGATTTGGTAGCGCACTGGTTCTTCGATCGAATCAAACGGCACCACAGGCACGATGGGCCCAAACTGTTCTTCGTGGTAGAGTTTCATTTGGTCGTTCACGGGGAAAACCACGGCCGGGAACACCATCGATTGGTTGGTATAACCACCGTTACCGTTGACAATCTTCGCGCCCTTGGCCACCGCATCGTCCAGACAAGCTTTAAGATAATCGGGTTTGTCGGGTTCGGGCAACGGGGTGATCCTTACCCCTTTGTCCCAGGGTAGCCCTGGTACGAGCGCGCCTACTGCTTCGGCCAACTTGGCGACAAATACATCGGCGATCTGGCGTTCGACAAAAACCAGTTTGAGCGCCGTGCAACGTTGTCCGTTGAACGAAAGCGCCCCGAGCAGTATCTCTTCTACGGCCACGTCCAGATCGGCATTTCGGGTCACGATGGCCGCATTCTTGGCGTCCAAACTCAAAATCGCGCGCAAGCGGTTGGGTTTGGGATGCAGTTTCTTGAGCGAGACCGCCACCTTGCTCGAACCGATAAACGCCAGCACATTGACCTTGCCCGATTCCATGAGCGGCGAAATGATCTCGGCCCCGCGCCCGTACAATGTATTGACGGTTCCCGCCGGAAAAGCCTCGCGGAACGCCTCGAGCAACGGATAATGCGCCAATACGCCGTGCTTGGGCATCTTGAACAGGATCGTATTGCCCATGATCAGCGCGGGAATCAGGGTCGTAAAGATTTCGTTGAGCGGATAGTTGAACGGCCCCATACTGAGCACCACGCCCAGCGGCGAGCGCCGAATTTGCGCCAGTACGCCCTCGGCCTGCTCGAACCTTGACGATTGGCGGTCGAGGTCTTTGAGTGCATCGATCGTATCGTTGATGTACACCACGGTACGGTCGAACTCCTTGGTCGAATCGGCCACACTTTTGCCGATTTCCCACATCAGCAGTTTGATGACTTGGTCGCGTTTTTGGATCATCAGATAGACGAATTTTTGCATGCACGCGATGCGTCCTTCGACGCTCATTGTTGGCCATTCGCCCTGTCCGTCGGCATAGGCCGCTACGGCGGCATCCAGCGCTTCGAGCGATTCCTTGGGAGAGACTTGCGGAATGGTCCCGACGAGTTTTCGCTTGAGCCCTTGTTCGGTAGGCACGTACACAGGCGAATAGACTTCGGCCACTTCGCCGTCCCACGGCACGAGTTGGCCATTGAGCAGGTATTCGCGTTGGTGGATGGGTGTGAGTTGGTAGGCCTCGGGGATTTGCGTTTCGTCTACAAAGAGCCCGTCTATGGCCGCAGTGGTGGTTTGATTTTCCATGTTGGTGTAGTTAGACTTTAAATGTACGAATACTGTGCGATAACGCGTCGAAAATTTATCCACACCGCCAAACCATTTATTTAATAAAACGATGGGATTCCGTTATCGATTTGTTGCGTATTTTTACACCCAAAATCCATCGAATGGCCAGCCGCAAACAAGAAAACGACCTCCCCAAATCTAAAGTCACCGCCAGTTCATTGGGCAAAGCCGCCCAGATTTTCGCGTACGCGCACGGCCACCGCTGGAAATTCTACATCGGATTGCTGTTCCTGTTGCTCACCGGTGCCACTGCCCTGGCCTTCCCCAAACTGATGGGCATGCTGGTCGATTGCGTCAAGGAAAAAAATCTCAATCAGGCCAATACCATCGCGCTCACGTTGCTGGGCATTTTGTTCCTGCAGTCGTTCTTCTCGTTTTTCAGGTTGTCGTTGTTTGTCAATTTCACCGAACACACCCTGGCCAACATCAGGCTGTCGGTCTATGGCAACCTTGTCAAATTACCGATGACGTTCTTTTCGCAAAAACGCGTCGGCGAGCTCAATTCGCGCATCAGTTCAGACATCACCCAAATCCAGGACACGCTCACGACCACCATCGCCGAGTTCCTGCGTCAGTTTATCCTGATCGTGGGCGGGGTCATTTTGCTCGCGAGCGAAAGCCTCAAACTTACGCTGCTCATGCTGGCCGTAGTGCCGCTGGTGGCCATTGCGGCCGTGGTCTTTGGACGGTTCATCCGGAAATACGCCAAAAGTGTACAGGACCGCGTGGCCGAAAGCCAGGTCATTGTCGAGGAAACCCTGCAAGGCATTGGCGTGGTCAAGGCGTTTGCCAACGAATGGTATGAAATGGCGCGCTACAAAGGCAAGATCCACGAAGTCGTGAAACTCGCGATCAAAGGCGGACAATACCGCGGCTATTTCGCGTCGTTCATTATTTTTTGCCTGTTCGGATCGATAGTGGCCGTGGTTTGGTTTGGCGTACAGCTCAGCATCAACGGCGAGATGAGCGTGGGCAAATTGATTTCGTTTGTGTTGTATTCGATATTCGTCGGTGCGTCGTTTGGCGGCATCGCCGAATTGTACGCGCAAATCCAAAAAGCGATCGGCGCCACCGAGCGCGTGTTCGAATTGCTCGACGAAAAACCCGAAACCATCGGGCACCGGAACGCTGTCAAAATCAACGGCGAAGTCACGTTCGAGCACGTGGCGTTCAGCTATCCGACACGTCGCGAAATACAGGTCTTGAAAGACGTGAGCTTTCACGCCGGTTCAGGGCAGAAAATCGCAATCGTCGGGCCGAGCGGTGTGGGCAAGTCGACCATCGCTTCGTTGCTGTTGCGGTTCTACGACATCAATGGCGGGCAAATCCTGATCGATGGCCAACCGATTGCAGACTATCCGCTCGAGGTGCTGCGCGGCAACATGAGCATCGTACCGCAGGACGTGATCCTGTTTGGCGGTACCATCCGCGAAAACATCGCCTATGGCAAACCCGATGCGACGCAGCAGGAAATCGAATTGGCGGCCCAACAGGCCAACGCGCTGTCGTTCATCGAAGGCTTCCCCGAACAATTCGAAACCATTGTCGGCGAACGCGGCATCAAACTCTCGGGTGGCCAACGCCAACGCATCGCCATTGCACGCGCGTTGCTCAGGAATCCGAGCATCCTGATCCTCGACGAGGCCACGTCGTCACTCGACAGCGAAAGCGAAAAACTCGTACAGCAAGCGCTCGAGGTGTTGATGGAAGGCCGCACGAGCATCATCATCGCGCACCGGCTTTCGACGATCCGCAACGCCGATCAGATCTTGGTGCTCGATCAGGGAAAAATCACCGAAAAAGGTACGCACAAGGAATTGCTGTCGATCGAAAATGGCGTCTACAAAAACCTGAGCAACCTGCAGTTCTCGAATTCCTAAAAAAAGCCACCCTAAGGCAGCTTTGATTTTTATCGTTTGAGCGCGAAGTGCGCCTTGAATTCCCTTCGTATTTGCTGATCCAGATATTCGACGACAAACCAGTAATCGGTGGCCGGCAGCGGATAACCGTTGAGCGTGCCGTCCCAACCTTCGCCGCCCGGGCTGATTTGCTTGAGCAGCTTGCCGTAGCGATCAAAAATCGAAATCTTCGAAGTGCGTTGATCGGCCAAGGCGCTGATGTTCCAGGTATCGTTGTAACCATCGTGGTTGGGCGTAAAGAATTTCGGATAACCGATGACGGTAAAGGTTTGCGTGATGTCGGTACAATCGTCCTGGTCGCGCACATGGATGGTGTGTTCGCCCAAGGTGAGTCCCGTAAATACGTTCGAACGTTGATAAGCCCCGTTGTCGAGTTGGTATTCGTAATCGCCCGAACCGATCACCGTGATCGTGATCACCGGATTGTCGATGAACGCTTCATTACCGGAAATAATAGCCACTTCGGCCACCTCGGTTTCGAACACCGAAGTATCTACAGGATACGACACGCAACCCGTATGAATGTTGGTCGCTACCACGGTATACTGTCCTTCTTCCATCGCTTCATAGGTGCTGGCCGTGGCCCCCGGGATCGTCGCGGTGTTGTGCGACCATACAAAATCGTGGTCGGCATCGCTCAGTCCGGCGTCGAGCACATAGCTCCTCATGACCACGCCTGTGGTCGGGTTGCGGCAAATGACGCCTGAAACCAGGTGCGGTTCGGGCAGCGGATGTACCGTCACCGTCACCAAAAGTGGCTGGCCGACACAGCCCGCGGGAGATGTCGGAACCACCGTGTAGGTCACCGTTCCCGCCGAAGTTCCCGTTGCGGCCAAGGTCTGTGAAATCGATGGTCCGTTGCCATCGGTCGCGCCGCTGACGTTGTTTTGGGTCACGGTCCATACATAGGTTGTTCCGGGAACATCACTCGTTAGACTGATGTTGGTCGTATCGTCGGTACAAATCGCGCCGCCGTTTGGCGTGGCTACGGCTACTGGCGTGGCGTTGATCGTCACCGTAGTCGATACGGGCGCAGGTGAACATCCGCCCAATGCAGGCATCGCATACGTCACCGTGTATGTGCCGGGTGTACTTAACCACGGACGAATACCACCGGTGGTCGCGTTGATGCTCAACCCCGCACCCGCCGAGAAAACCCCGCCGCTGTAATGGGCGGTTCCCGAGAGTTGCACCGCTTGCGCCGCGGTAACCGTTGTACAATAAGGTCCGTCGTAGGCAATAGTGGCCGTCGGCATCTCGGTAATGGTGACCGAAGTGCTTGCGATGACCGAAGGACAATTCCCCGAAGCCAACGTGGTGTAACTCACCACATACGTGCCCGGCATACTGCCCGACGGGTTGATAGCGCCGGTCGCCGTATTCAAACTGAGTCCTGGCGTAGACAAAAATGTACCACCAAGATAAGCCGCTGTACCGGTCAGGCTGATCGATTGCGCCGAAGTCAAATTGGTACAGTACGGCGTGTTGGGATAGGCCATGGTTACGGTGGGCAGTTCGGTAATGGTTACCGTGGCCGTGGCCACTACCGATGTACATCCTGCCGAAGCTGGAATCGTATAGGTAACGGTATAACTGCCCGCCGTCGATAACGATGGGTTGATGGCACCCGTCGAGGCGTTGAGGTTAAGCCCAGCCGTCGTGCTAAAAATTCCACCTGTGAAACTGCCCGTTCCCGAGATCACCACATTTTGCAAAGCGGAGCTGTCGGTACAAAAAGGACCGTTGTACGAAATAACCACCGTCGGCAACGCATTGATCAAAACCGATGTCGTGGCCGTCACTACCCCGCAACCGCCAAACGCCGCAATGGTATACGTTACGGTATGGCTGCCCGTCGTCGAAAGCGACGGATTGATGGCACCCGTGGCCGTGTTGATATTCAGCCCCGTCGTACCGCTGAAGGTACCGCCTGTATAATTCCCTGTTCCTGACAGCGCAACGGCTTGCGGAATATTGTTCGACACGCAAAGCGGCCCTGCATAACTTAAGGTTGCCGTCGGAAGTTCGGTAATGGTCACCGATGTCGATGCCGAAACAGCCGCGCATCCTCCCGAGGCCAGCGTAGTGTAGGTCACGGTATAAGTGCCCGGTGTCGAAAGCGACGGATTGATGGCACCGCTGCTGGTGTTCAGGCTCAGCCCAGAAGACGCGCTAAAAATGCCGCCTGTAAACGCACCTGTACCATTGATGACAACCGGCTGCAGATTACTTTCAGAATCACAAAACGGTCCGTTGTAAACGATGCTAACCGTAGGCAATGCCGTGACGACGATTTGCGTTTGAACGACCACCGCTGGACAAGGCCCACTTGCTGGAACCGTATAGGTAATCGTATGCATCCCTGCAGCGATAAGCGATGGCGTGACCGCGCCCGTAACCGGATCGATGCCCGCGCCAAAGCTCGCGCTGAACACACCTCCTGTATAATTTCCTGTTCCCGAAAGCGTTACCGGCTGCGCAATGGTTTCGGATTGACAGAACGGGCTGCCCGCATAGCCGATGGTTGCAGTCGGCAACGCTTCGATGGCTATAGAAGCAGTGGCCGTTACCGCAAGGCAGCCGTTGCTTGGCGGGGACGTATAGGTCACGGTATAGGTGCCCGGTTGCGAAAGATTGGCTTGGATGTCGCCGGTAGTACTGTTGATCAAAAGTCCTGCCGACGAAGAAAACGTACCGCCCGTAAAAATACCTGTACCGGTCAACGTGACGGCTTGGGCTACTGAATCACTCGAGCAAAAAGGCGTATTGTAGACGATATGGGCCGTCGGCGGTGGCGTAATGTTGACTGTTGTGGTGACACTCGTCGACGGACAACTGCCCGATGCAGGAATCGCATAACTCACCGTATAATTGCCCACGGTCGACAGCGAAGGGTTGATGGCGCCTGTAACCGGATGGAGGTCGAGCCCAGACGGCGCGCTGAAGACACCGCCAGAAAACGCGCCCGTTCCGCTGATCGATGGACTGTAAACCGTAGGGTCGGTGGCGCAAAACGGCCCTTCGTAACTGATGGTGGCCGTAGGCGGTGCTTCAACCACAACATTGGTAGTGGCCACGACCATCGGACAGCTGCCCGAAGCGGCAATCGTATAAGACACCGTGTAGGTGCCCGGCGTAGACAACGAAGCGTCGATCATCCCCGTAGTCGTATCAATCTGGAGTCCTGCCGGAGCGGCGTATGTTCCCGCGGTAAATGAACCTGTCCCCGTGAGTGACGGGGCTTGCAGCGAAGTATCAGAACCACAGAATGGATCGGCATAATCGAGGGTCGCGCTTGCCGGTGCGGCAATCACCACCGATGTCGTCACGTTGGTCGATGGGCAACTCCCCGCTACCGGAATCGTATAGGTCACGGTATAGGTTCCCGGTGTAGACAACGAAGGATTGATGTCACCTGTCGTGGTATTCATCGCCAATCCCGATGGTGCCCCAAAGATACCGCCGCCAAACGCACCCGTTCCGGTGAGGGTCGGCGGATATAAAATACTGTCGGACGTACAAAATGGTCCGGCATAACCGAGTGTCGTCGTTGGTGGCGCTTCGATCGTTACCGATGCCGTCACGTTGGATGGTGCACAGCCGCCCGTGCCGGGAACAATATAGGTAACAATGTAACTACCTGCGGTCGACAACGATGGGTCGATCGCACCCGTATTGGCATCGAGCTGTAATCCCAAAGACGCACTGAACGTACCGCCCGTAAATGCTCCTGTTCCGGTGAGTATCGGCAAATAGGTATTGGTGTCCGATGCGCAAAATGGTCCCGTATAAGACAGCGCCGCGGTAGGTGCCGCCACGATAACCACCGAGGCGTTGGCCACCGTCGCCGGGCAACTACCAAAAGCCGCCACGGTATAGGTCACGGTGTAGTTTCCTACGGTCGACAAAGACGGATCGATGGCACCCGTCGTTGCATTTATCGTCAGTCCTGCGCCCGCCGAGTAGTTGCCGCCTGTAAACGCACCTGTACCCGTAAGTGTCGGCAAATGCGTACTGGCATCAGATGCGCAGTAAGGCCCACCGTACACAATGTTGGCCGTCGGCGGTGCCGAAACCACTACCGAAGCAACCGCAGTACCCGCGGGGCAACTGCCCGAGGCTGGGATGGTATAGGTTACCGTATAGCTTCCGGCGGTCGATAGCGAAGGGTTGATGTCACCCGTCGCACCGTTGATGCTGAGTCCTGCCGGTGCGCTGTAAGTCCCGCCCGTAAAAGAACCTGTTCCGGTCAAGGTAGGCCCATAAAGTGTGGTATCGGATGCACAGAAAGGGCCACTGTAACCGAGGGCCGCCGTGGGTGACGGGTCGATCGTCACCGAGGTATTCACATTAGAAGCCAAGCAACTGCCCGAAGCAGGAATGGTGTACACCACTTGATACGTCCCTACCGTTGAAAGCGAAGGGTTGATGGCGCCGGTCGCGGCATTGATGCTCAAGCCGGGTGGCGCGCTAAAAGTACCGCCGGTATACGATCCGGTTCCGCTTAGCGTTGGCAAGTAGGTGTTGGTGTCCGACACACAAAAAGGCCCGATGTAACTGATGTTGGCCGTTGGCGGTGTCTCAATGGTCACCAAAGTCGTTGCGCTGACGGCAGGACAACTGCCCGATGCCGCAATCGAATAGGTCACCGTATACGTTCCCGCGGTCGACAACGAGGCATCGATAGCCCCTGTGCCCGGATCGATCTGTAACCCCGCAGGCGCGCTGAAGCTCCCTCCTGCCCCGGTTATCGTTGGCGTGTGTAACGTGGTATCGGCGGTACAAAACGGCGAAGCATAACTGATGCTGGCCGTAGGCGCGGCAGAAATGGTCACCGACGTTGTAGCCGTTACAACCGAACAACCTCCCGAGGCCAAAATGGTATAGGTTACAGTATGGGTTCCTACCGTTGAAAGCGAAGGATTGATGGCGCCGTTGGTTGCGTTGATAGACAATCCCGCAGGTGCGCTGAAGCTACCGCCCGCAAAGCTTCCAGTCCCGGTCAATGTTACCGATTGCAAGGTCGTATCGGTTGCGCAAAAAGGGTCGGTGTACGTAATGCTTGCGGTCGCGGGTGCAGAAATAGTAACCGATGCCGTCACGTTTACCGCAGGACATCCGCCCGTCGCCGCAATCGAATAGGTCACCGTATACGTTCCCGCGGTAGACAACGAAGCGTTGATTGCACCCGTGGCCGCGTTGATGCTCAAGCCGGCCGTCGACGAATACGTCCCGCCCGTATAACTACCCGTGCCCGTGAGCGTCGGGTTTTGCGCCGTCGCATCCGATGTACAATAAGGACCTGTATAGGCGATGTTGGCCGTCGCTGGTGCAGAAATCGTGACCAATGCCGTCGCGTTCACCGCAGGACATCCACCCGCCGCGGCAATCGAATAGGTCACCGTATACGTTCCTGCTGTCGACAACGAGGCGTTGATCGCACCCGTGGTGGCGTTGATACTCAGTCCAGCCGTAGACGAATATGCCCCGCCTGTATAGCTTCCCGTACCCGTGAGCGTCGGGTTTTGCGCCGTTGCATCCGATGTACAATAAGGTCCCGTATAGACGATGTTGGCCGTTGCGGGTGCAGAAATCGTGACCGAAGCCGTCGCGTTCACTGCGGGACATCCACCCGCCGCGGCAATCGAATAGGTTACCGTATACGTTCCTGCGGTCGACAACGAGGCGTTAATCGCGCCCGTGATGGCGTTGATGCTCAGCCCTGCCGTAGACGAATACGTCCCACCCGTATAGCTTCCCGTACCGGTGAGCGTCGGGTTTTGCGCCGTTGCATCGGATGTGCAATAAGGACTTGTATAAACGATGGTTGCCGTTGCAGGTGCCGAAATCGTGACCGATGCGGTCGCATTTACCGCAGGGCATCCGCCCGCTGCCGTAATCGAATAGGTCACCGTATAAGTTCCCGCCGTCGACAACGAAGCGTTGATCGCACCCGTGGCAGCATTGATGCTCAGTCCTGCCGTAGACGAATATGTCCCGCCTGTATAACTACCCGTACCCGTGAGCGTTGGGTTTTGCGCCGTCGCATCGGAGGTACAATAAGGACTTGTATAGGCGATGTTGGCCGTTGCGGGCGCTGAAATAGTGACCGATGCCGTCGCGTTCACCGCAGGACATCCACCCGCCGCCGCAATCGAATAGGTAACCGTATATGTTCCCGCGGTAGACAACGAGGCGTTGATCGCACCAGTGGTGGCGTTGATACTCAAGCCCGCCGTAGACGAATACGTACCGCCGGTATAACTGCCGGTACCTGTGAGCGTCGGGTTTTGCGCCGTCGCGTTCGAAGTACAAAAAGGACTTGCGTAAGCGATATTTGCCGTTGCAGGCGCCGAAATCGTGACCGGTGCCGTAGCCGTAATCGCCGGACAACCGCCCGATGCAGCAATGGAATAGGTGACGGTGTACGTTCCCGCTGTCGAAAGCGAAGGATTCACCGCCCCCGTCGACGCATTGATGTTCAAGCCAACCGTGGATGTGTAAGTGCCACCCGTAAAAGCGCCCGTACCCGTGAGTGTAGGATTTTGTACAACCGCGGTCGACGTACAATAAGGCCCTGCGTAGGCAATACTGGCCGTACCGGTGCCTGAAATGGTCACCGACGCCGTTGCGGTCACTTGTGGGCATCCGCCCGACGCCGCGATGGTATAGGTCACGGTATAGGTTCCTGCGGTCGAAGCTGCTGGATTGATCGCACCCGTGGTGGGGCTCAAACTCAATCCGGCCGCCGAACTGTAGGTGCCCCCCGTAAAGCTTCCGGTTCCAGTGAGCGTCACGTTTTGCATGACCGCACTCGAATTGCAATACGGCCCTGCCGGGTAACTGATCGAAGCCGTAGGCGCGGTCGTCGAGGTCAAGACCACCGAACCAAAAGCCGCCGTACAACCCACATAATTGGTGGCCAGGTTGGTGTAGTTTCCGGCGTTCAATCCGGTGATGACGGCCACTCCGGCTGCGTTGCTGGTCACGTTGGCCGTAGATGGCGTGCCGTCGTCGAGGTAACTGACGGTGTAGTTGGTATTGGAATCGAGTCCAGAAATGGCAATGCTTCCGTTGGTGCCGCCGCATGTGGTGGGATTGGTTCCCGCGAACGTCGGACAAACAATCGAACAATCGGTCGATCCAGCGCCGGGCGATCCGGCATTGGTTTGGGTCATGGAAATGTACCCGGGATCGCCGTCAAAATTGGTGATCAACACCATATAAATCTGCCCTACTTGCGCATTGGGGATCGTCGCGGTTTCGATGGCTGCTGGGTCGTAGCTGCAATCGATTACATTCCCAAAGCACAAATGATCGCCCGCGCACGTACCTTGCGTAAAATCGGCGCAGGCCGCGGCCGCATTCGAGAACGGTCCCCAAATGGCATAGTCGACATCGAGTCCGGTACCCGTTCCGTTGGGTCCTGTGGTTTGTTCTATTTCGAGGTTGATGTTGCCCGGAATGTCGACCTCGAGAAAATACCAGGCCGGGTTGGGCGCTGTAAACAAACAAGTGTAAGTGGTCACATCGGCAGGAGCATCGGCCGCGCATCCGTCCTGGATGTTGGGAAATTCGAGTGGCCCTGCATCGGCACAAAACGGCGAAGCGCCGCTACAAACGGCATTGCTGGGTATCGGAATCGGAACGCCGCCCGGTGTGTTCGTACAGGAAATGGTCGCCGCCCAGCCCGAATATTCGATGCTGCCATCCGACACAAACACTACCGTGATACAACCCGAGGCATGGCTTGACGCAATCACGTCGCAACCCGCAGGCGCGGTATCTCCGTAAGTGCCAATGATAGTACCCGAGGTGTTCGGTCCGTTGTAAATGGTCATGTAGTCAAAGGGCTGGCCTTCGATATCGAACTGCGTAAAATTCAGTTGGATGTAACTTCCTGCCGATGGCGGGCAGAATGTCATTTGATACGTTTCTAAAATTCCATAATCGCCGGCCGCCCCACCCGAATCGTAAAAAGTACCCGAGCATGTAGTGACCGAGCCGTTCTGCATGTTGTACACCTGGGCCTGCAGCCCGAAGGAAATCAGCGAAACCAGTAGGAATAGTTTTTTCATGGCTATTTAACTGGGTTGATGATGATCAGGAAATCGGTGTTGTCGAACCTATAGATTTCCCGCTTTTTGGACGACATCGGAAAATGGTACTTGAGCGGATTGAAAGTCTTGGGATCGCACACCGCATCGCGCGAAAGCCCCTTGTTGTACTTGTTCTGTAAGGCGAGTTCAGACAAAAGCGCAAACTTTTTGCCTTTGAGTTCGGGATGGTTTTCGACCGCTACGCGCGACAAGAAATCTTCGAGTAAGGCGCGCCTGTTCGATGGATTTGAAAAAACCAGCGCATCGGCCTGATCGGCAAATACTTCACGGACAAAACCTTCGAATTGCGCGGCGGTGTATGGACCTGTCGTCGCAAAAGAGAAAAATAGGAGACCTAATACAGCGAGTAATGTTTGCTTCATGTTCTAGTTTTTGGGGTAAAACACCGACGAAATACACTTTATATCGTCGTATTTGCGACATCAGTAAAAAAATGTAAGTTTTTTCACTGAGTATCATCGTATTACGGAGGCAATATAAAATATTTTAGATTACAATTACACATTTGACAACAATCTTGCTAACAAACCGCATGAATAACCTATAATTTAACACATTAACACGAAAATTCAAGTCACTTTATAACAAGTAAGTACAAAAAAACCCGACCAAACGGCCGGGTTTACTTTATCGTTTACAACAGGTTAGCTTTTTGCCTTGCGTCTGTCTCGTTCGGTTTTAAGCAATGTAAGTTCACGGCTGGTTTGCCCTGCCACCGAGGTGTTCTCCTCTGCCCTTCTGATCAGGTACGGCATCACATCGCGCACGGGCCCAAAAGGCAAGTACTTGGCCACGTTGTAGCCGTGCTGTGCAAGGTTGTAGCTGATGTTGTCGCTCATGCCGTACAACTGCCCGAACCACACGCGCGCGTCGTTTTTGGCGATGCCTTTTTGCGCCATGATGTCGATCAATTTATAGGAGCTCTCCTCGTTGTGTGTCCCGGCAAAAATGGCCATGCGGTCGAGGTGGTCGGCCATATACTGTACAGCTGTGTCGTAGTTGATGTCGGTCGCTTCCTTGGATTCGCAAATCGGGGTCGGGTATTCTTTTTCCTCGGCGCGCTTGTTTTCTTTTTCCATGTAGGCACCGCGCACGATCTTCATCCCAATGTAAAAGCCCTCGGTCTTGGCTTGCCCGTACAAACGCTCGAGGTATTCCATACGGTCGTGGCGGTACATTTGAAGTGTGTTGAACACGATGGCTTTCTCTTTGTTGTATTTGCGCATCATGTCGTCTACGATGTCGTCGGCGGCATCCTGCATCCAGCTTTCCTCGGCGTCGATGAGCAGCGCCACGTTTTTTTGCTGCGCCGTCCTGCACACGATGTCGAAGCGTTCGATCACACGCGCCCATTCGACTTCTTCGTCCTTGGTGAGGCGTCTTTGTTCGCTTACTTTCTGATACAAATCAAAACGACCGAATCCCGTAGGCTTGAACACTGCAAACGGGATGGCCTGGCGTTCGGCCGCAAAATCGACGGTCTTGAGTGTCATGGCAAGCGCCGCGTCGAATTGCGCCTCTTCTTCCTTGCCTTCGACCGAATAGTCGAGTACCGACGAAACGCCCTTGGTAAACATTTTATCGACCACGGGCAAACAGTCGTCTTCGTTCACGCCACCGCAAAAATGGTCGAACACCGTCGCGCGGATGAGTCCTTCTACGGGCAAATGCGCCTTGATCGCAAAGTTGGTCACCGCCGTCCCGATGCGAACCAGCGGTTCGTTGGCGATCATCTTGAACAAAAAATAGGCACGGTCGAGTTCGGTATCGCTCTTGAGTGCAAAGGCCACTTGGGTGTCGTTAAAAATTCTTTCCATCGGATTTTTGTTGATTACGCAAAGATAATTTTAGTTGTCCATCAAATTGCGAATCCGTGACAAAAATTTTAAGACGAATTTGCGATTACCATACTTTTATATACAAACCGTCGATAAAACTTTGTGAATTTGGTGGGCCGCCAAAAGATTAATGCGTTATTTTGCGTGACCAAAGTTAAACGCATGCAATCGATTCCTGCCAACGGCTATGCCATCCATTTTGGCGACACCGCTTATGATTTGTTGAACGCCCACATCGCCGCGCAGCACTATTCCTCGATTTTTATCCTGGCCGACACGCAGTCGAACGAATATTGCGTACCCAGGCTGTTGCCGCTAATGGCCGTCGATATCCCCATCGAGATCGTCGAATTTGAATCGGGCGAAAGCGCAAAGACCATCGACACCTGTGTGCAGCTTTGGACGTTGCTCACCGAACTGGGCGCCGACCGAAAATCGCTGATCCTCAATGTAGGCGGCGGCGTGGTGACCGATCTGGGCGGATTCGTGGCCAGTACGTTCAAGCGCGGCATCGACTTTATCCACATCCCGACCACGTTGCTGGCCATGGTAGATGCGTCGGTGGGCGGCAAGAACGGCGTCGATTTGGGGCATCTCAAAAACCAGATCGGGGTGATCCGTACGCCGCAAATGGTGCTCATCGATACGCAATTTCTCGAAACGCTGCCGCAAAACGAAATGCGTTCGGGGTTGGCCGAAATGCTCAAGCACGGGCTTATTTTCGACAAAGACTATTGGGCGCAATTTCTCGATTTGCAGGCCGTCGATTTTGCCGATTTCGACGCGCTGGTGTGGCGTTCGATCGAAATCAAGAACCAGATCGTGATGCAGGATCCCACCGAGAACGGCATCCGCAAGGCGCTTAATTTTGGGCACACCTTGGGGCATGCGATCGAAAGTTATTTTCTGGAAAGTCCCGACAAGACGACGTTGCTGCACGGCGAAGCGATTGCGGCGGGCATGGTGCTCGAAGCATTCCTTTCACGCGAAAAAAACCTGGTGACGCCGCAGGAATATGCGCAAATCAAGTATGTTTTGACCGATATTTTCGGCAAGCTCGATTTTGCCGAAACAGACCTCGAACCCATCATTGCGTTGCTGGTACACGACAAGAAAAACGAATACGGTCACATCCAATTTGCTTTGCTGGATGGAATCGGAAAAATAAAAACCAACCAATCATCTGACAATGAATTGATTAGATTGGCTTTTGCAGATTACAAATCTTAATATTTTTTTAATAAAATCGGTTGCAAATCACTAAGTTTATTTTTTACATTTGCCCAGATGAACAAAAACCAAAACCCGAGCCACCGCGCGCCTTTGCAAGGCAAACCCAACACAAGCCGCTTTTGGCCGTTGCGCAAGTTGGCGGCACTTAAGGGATTTGTTTTTTTTGAATCGTCGCCCATAAATCAGGAGAAATTGCCTATCGTCTATGCGAATATTAGGGTTTGAGAAAGACTTGAATCGCACGTCTTAATTCTCAAACCTAAATAACAAACGACAGCAATGAACACCAAATACATCGACCTGATCAACCAGACCTACTATTTCCCTCAGGAAGAATTCACGCTCAACAAAGACCATCTCGAATTCCACAAGATCGATTTGATGAAACTGGTCGAGCAGTACGGCACGCCGCTCAAGTTCACCTATCTTCCGGCGATCTCGAACAACATCAAACGCGCCAAGAACTGGTTCCGCAGCGCGATGGAAAAGAACAAATACGAGGGCAAATACTACTATTGCTACTGTACCAAGAGTTCGCATTTTTCGTATGTGATGAACGAGGCGTTCAAGAACAACATCCACATTGAAACTTCGTCGGCATTCGACATCAACATCGTCGAGAATTTGCTCGCACAGGGCAAGATCAACAAATCGACCTATGTGATCTGCAACGGATTCAAACGCGACCAATACATCGAGAACATCGCGCGGCTCATCAACAACGGGCACAAGAACACCATTCCGATCATCGACAATTACGAAGAACTCGATTTGTTGACCTCGGAGATCAAGGGCAAATTCAAGATCGGTATCCGTATCGCGGCCGAGGAAGAACCCAAATTCGAATTCTATACCTCGCGGCTTGGCATCGGCTACAAGAACATCGTGAGTTTTTACCGCAAGCAAATCCTCGAGAACCCGAACCTCGAACTCAAGATGCTGCACTTTTTCATCAATACCGGCATCAACGACACCGCTTATTATTGGAACGAATTGGTCAAGTGTATCAAGGTGTACATCGCGCTCAAACGCGAATGTCCTTCGCTCGACGGGCTCAACATTGGCGGCGGATTCCCGATCAAGAATTCGTTGGCGTTCGAATACGATTACCAATACATGATCGACGAGATCCTGAACCAGATCAAGATTGCCTGCGACGAAGAAGAAGTCGAGGTACCGAACATTTTTACCGAATTCGGCTCGTTTACCGTGGGCGAATCGGGCGGCGCGATCTACCAGGTTTTGTACCAGAAACAACAAAACGACAGAGAGAAGTGGAACATGATCGATTCGTCGTTCATCACCACCCTGCCCGATACGTGGGCCATCAACAAACGCTTTGTGATGTTGGCCGTCAACCGTTGGAACGACACCTACGAGCGCGTGCTTTTGGGCGGCATGACGTGCGACAGCGACGACTATTACAACTCCGAGCAGAACATGAACGCGATCTATCTGCCCAAATACAGCAAGGAGAAACCGTTGTACATCGGGTTTTTCAATACGGGTGCCTACCAGGAAACCATTGGCGGCTACGGCGGATTGCACCACTGCTTGATCCCGCAGCCCAAGCACATTTTGATCGACCGCGACGAAAACGGCATCCTGGCTACCGAAGTATTCTCTGAAGCGCAAACCTCTGAGGATGTGCTCAATATACTGGGCTACAAATAATTTTTTAGTTGATAAATTTTGGTTGGAGTTTTAAGAAAAAAAGTTTTTCTTTGAAAAGGCCAACCGCTCAAATACAAACACCATGAGTAAAGGACCCATCAGCCAATTTATAGAGAAACACTACCTGCACTTTAACGCGGCAGCCTTGGTCGACGCGGCCAAAGGTTACGAAGCCCATTTGCTCGACAACGGCAAAATGTTGGTTTCACTGGCGGGCGCGATGAGTACGGCAGAATTGGGCAAATCGTTGGCCGAAATGATCCGTCAGGACAAAGTGCACATCATCTCGTGTACGGGCGCCAACCTCGAAGAAGACATCATGAACCTTGTCGCGCACAATTCGTACAAACGCGTACCGAACTACCGCGACTTGAGCCCGCAGGAAGAATGGGACTTGCTCGAGAACCATTACAACCGCGTGACCGATACGTGTATTCCCGAAGAAGAAGCATTCCGCCGTTTGCAATCACATTTGTTCGACATCTGGAACAATGCCGACAGCAAGGGCGAGCGTTATTTCCCGCACGAATTCATGTACCAGATGATCAACTCGGGCGTGCTCGAGCAATACTACGAGATCGATCCGAAGGATTCGTGGATGGTGGCCGCAGCCGAAAAGAACCTGCCAATCGTGGTACCGGGCTGGGAAGATTCTACCATGGGTAACATCTTCGCGTCCTATTGCATCAAAGGCGAATTCAAGGCCACGACCATGAAGAGCGGCATCGAATACATGATGTGGCTGGCCGATTGGTATACGAAAAACTGCGCAGGCAAAGGCATTGGATTTTTCCAGATTGGCGGCGGTATCGCGGGCGATTTCCCGATTTGCGTCGTGCCGATGCTGTACCAGGACATGGAAATGCACGATGTGCCGTTCTGGAGCTATTTTTGCCAGATCTCCGATTCGACCACAAGTTACGGGTCGTATTCGGGCGCCGTACCGAACGAAAAAATCACCTGGGGCAAACTCGACATCACGACGCCTAAATTCATCGTCGAATCGGATGCCACGATTGTCGCCCCGCTCATTTTTGCATACCTACTTGACTATTGATATTTTATGAGAAGAATTATTGTCGATTATTCTAAACTGACCAACGAAATCCTGAACCTTTTGGTCGAAAGGTTTCCGGACGGCTACGACGATTCGAACATCATCCGTTTCCGCAACGCGCAGAACGAGTTGATCGAAGCCGTCGAGGTTCGTACCGAAGACACGATCTATCTGGTAAAAGTAAGCACCAAGCTCGCGAGCCGTCTCGAAAATTTCGAGGACGAAGACGACGACATGGTCGACGAAGTGGCACCTATGGAAAACATCAAAGGCATGGACATCGAAGACGATGACGCCATTGACGATGACGAAGAAGAAGTCGATGTGACCAAAGATCCGGGCGGATCGGACGAAGGTGACGACGAAGGTGACGACGAAGATGACGACGACGACGAAGACGACGATTATTCCGATTCGGACGAAGACGACGAAGACGAAGACGACAGATAATACCAGGAACCTTCGGGTTCCTTTTTTTATGGAAAACTACCGCGACATCAACAAAAAGCTTTGGAACGACAAGGTCGACTTCCACCTCGCGTCCGAATTCTACGACCAAAAAGGATTCATGGCCGGGCGCAGTTCGCTCAACGGGATCGAGCTGGCGTACCTGCAGGACATCGCCGGAAAAAAAATCCTGCACCTGCAATGCCATTTTGGGCAGGACACGATTTCGCTGTCGCGGATGGGCGCACACGTCACGGGCGTCGATTTTTCGGACAAGGCGATCCAGGTCGCACAGCAAACCGCCACGGCCTTGCAAGACGACACACGTTTTATTTGTTGCGACGTGTATGATTTGCCCAATCATCTGGACGAAAAGTTCGACACGGTGTTTACCTCGTACGGCACCATCGGCTGGTTGCCCGATCTTGATCGCTGGGCCAAGGTCATTTCACATTTTTTGAAACCAGGCGGTGAATTGGTATTCGTCGAGTTCCATCCGGTCGTGTGGCTGTTCGATGCCAATTTTGAGCGCATCGCCTACTCCTATTTCAACACCGAAACCATTGTCGAAACTACAGAAGGCACTTACGCCGACAAGGACGCGCCCATCGCCAACCAATCGGTCAGTTGGAACCACCCCACCGGCGAAGTCCTGAACGCTTTGATCCAAAACGGATTGACCATCGAACGTTTCGACGAGTTCGACTATTCGCCCTACGATTGCTTCAACGGGACGGTAGAATTCGAACCGGGCAAGTTTCGCATCGCTTCGTTGGGCGATAAAATTCCGATGGTGTTTGCCCTGGTCGCGCAAAAAAGATGATTGCGTCGTTTGCGCCCATCTTGCCTGCAGCGCCAAAAATCTTGATTTTGGGCACCATGCCCGGCGCCGTATCGTTGGCCGAACAGCAATACTACGCGCACAAACAAAACCACTTCTGGAAAATCCTGTTTGCCGTCCTTGCCGAAGTACCCGTTCCCGATTCGTATGCCGAACGTCTTGAATTGTTGCACGGTCACGGTATCGCTTTGTGGGATGTGCTCGAATATTGTGAACGTCAGGGCAGCCTGGACAGCAACATCCGCAACCCCAAGGAAAATGACATACTCGGCTTATTGGAAAAACATCCTTCGATTACCGACATTGTGTTCAACGGACAACAAAGCCACAAATTTTTCACCAGGGCGTTCGGGCAAATTACGGGTGTCGCGCTACACGTGATGCCGTCTACGAGTCCCGCGCATACGATGAAATTTGAAGACAAACGCGCGGCATGGTCGCAGGTCATCCGACGTTCGACTATTTGACACCTAAAGGTACCGCTCCGTAAAAACCTGCTGGTGGTGGTTTTGGTGGCCGATGATCACGAACCCCAACGCCCGCACCGACATCGGATTGCCCGAAGCCGTACCTATGCGTCCCATCGTCTGGTCGTCAAAAGTCTTGAACAACGCAATCGTCGCCTGACGCACGACGGCCAATTCGGTCAACAAATCCTGGATGCTCCTTTGGCTGCCATGGGCTTCACGCGCGTAGTCATCTTCTTCGAAACTTGGCAAAGGCGTTTGGTCTTTTCGCGCAAAACGCAGCGCGCGGTAGGCAAAGATGCGCTCGGAATCGATCAGGTGTTGCAGGATGTCCTTGATGGTCCACTTGCCCGGTGCATACCGGTAATCGAATTTGTCCATCGGGATCTCGCGGACAAAACGGATCAACCGATGCACCGAAATCTCGAGCTCGTCGAGCAATTCGACCTCGCCCGCCCTGTCGATGTAATTTTTGTAATAGGGCGCATATTCGCCCGAAGTAAGGATACTGGTTTTCATGTCATGCGGAATTTCGGCTCGCGTTGGTGTTCCCGAACAGCGATCGTGTTACCATTTTTTGATAGATGTTTCGCAAATCGTCGTCGGGCTCGGCCGAGGCGTTGATCTGGTTGATTTTCTGCAACGCATATTGTTGGATGACCAACAAAGGGACCACGATGTGTTCGCGCGCATCGATAGACGCCTTGCCGTCGGGGTAGTTCTCCATCAGGGTCTCGTGCCCGGCAATCTTGAGCAACAGACGTTTGGCCTGCGTGAACTCGTCGAACAGGATTTTCCAAAAATCGCCGAACTCCGGATCGTCCTTCATGTAGGCGGTCAAAGGAAAGAAACACTTGGCCAACGACATCATGCTGTTTTCGAGCAGCGTCCTGAAAAACAGCGAATGGTGGTACAAATCCTGTACTTCCTGCCAGCGTCCGCTTTCTTCGAACATACGCAAAGCCGAACCCACGCCGTAAAAACCCGGAACGTTTTGTTTGATCTGGCTCCACGAACCCACAAACGGGATGGCGCGCAAATCGGCCAGGTCGAGCTTTTCGGACGTACTGCGTTTGGACGGCCTGCTGCCGATGTTGGTTTTCGCATAATATTGCAACGTACTCATTTTTTCGAGGTACGGGATAAAGCGCGGATGTTGTTTGAGTTCGAGGTAGCGGTTGTACCCGACTTCGGCCAACGCATCGAGTGTTTGTTTTTGCGCGCCCGACAATACGCTGCTTTGTTTGTCGTACAAATGATTGTTCAAGCCCGCGCTGAGCAAATTCTCGAGATTGTAACGGCACGAATCGCGCGTCCCGAAATTCGAGCTGATGGTTTGTCCTTGTATGGTGAGTTGCAATTCCCTGTTTTCGATTTCGGGCCCCAACGATGCGTAGAACTTATGGGTCTTGCCGCCGCCACGCGCGGGTGGGCCGCCGCGTCCGTCAAAGAAAATCACTTCGATGCCGTATTTGCGCGATACGGCTGTCAGGTTTTCCTTGGCCTTGTAGATGCTCCAATTGGCCATCAGGTAGCCGCCGTCCTTGGTGCCATCCGAAAAACCGAGCATGATGGTCTGGCGGTTGCCGCGTTTTTTGAGGTGCGCCGCATACCCGGGGTTGGTATAAACCTGTTCCATGATGTCGTGCGCCTTCTTGAGGTCGTCGATGATCTCGAACAGCGGCACGATGTCTACCGAAGGCTCGGGCCAGCCGCCCAGTGTGAACAACGCCAGTGCCTCGACAATGTTGAGCGCGCTTTCGCAATTGCTGATGATGTAGCGGTTGGCGCCTTCTTCGCCATTGTGCTGTTGGATGGTTTTCATGACCGATACCGATTCGAGCGTACTGCGCACCGTTTCGTCGGTAAAATCGTTTGCATCGAATCGGGCGTTCAGGTGCGAGGCCGCCGCAATCCTATCGGTTTCGGCCATCGACAGATAATCGGCAGGGAACGACGCGGGATGATCGAGCGCCAACCGTTGGAAAACCTGGTCGTGGATCTTGCTGTTCTGACGGATGTCGAGCGTGGCGAAATACAACCCGAACAACCGCAATTTGTGCAACAAGTCCTCGACCAAATCCAAATACAGCGATTGGTGTTTGTCGATGAGCAGTTGCTTGATCTGTTCGAGTTTGTCGTTGAGTTCGGCAACGGTCACGCTCGATCCATTCGATTCGTACGCACTGCGATACACTTTCAACTCGATGTCGGTTAAAATGGGCGTGATGTGCGAAAAAGTGAGTCGTCGTTTGAGATTGCGGATGTCGCGGTAGTAGCATTTGAACAAGGTCGAACGCAAACGCTCGGCCACCTGCAGCGAAATCGCGGTGGTCACAAACGGGTTGCCGTCGCGGTCGCCGCCGGGCCAAAACCCAAAATTCAGGATCCGGTTGGGCACGGGATCGCCGTCAAAAATATTCTTGCGGATGTATTCGAGCATCTCGCCCGCGGTTTGGTAAAACACATTCTCGAGGTACCAGGTAAGGCTCACGGCTTCGTCAAACGGCGTCGGTTTTTCGCTTTTGATGAACGGTGTCTTGCCCAGTTGCGAGAGCAGTTCCTTGATTTGCTGCAGGTCGTCGGTTTTGATGGCGCGCGTCAAATCGGTGATGATGCCAAGCACCGAGCCCGGATAAAACTGCGTGGGATGCGCGGTGAGCACCGTCCTGATCTTGTAATCGGCGAGCAGTTCCTTGAGTTTTGCTTTGTTGTGGCTTGCGTCGGCCGTTTCTTTGATGTCGCGCAGCGAGCCATGTCCTTCGAGGTTGTTGATCGCATCGAAGGCCGCGTCCTCGATCGCGTCGAACAAAACGATTTGCCGTTCCACATACTGGATGAACCGAAAGAGCATGTCGATGCGCTCGCGCTCGGTGGCATGTTCAAGGTATTTCTGGGCGAACGTATCGATGATTTGCTGCGGATTTTGCTCCTGTTGCAAGCCGCGTTCGCACACTTCCGAAAACAACGGCAACAACGACCCCGTACTGCCTATCGTATCGAACGGCAAGGTCAAAAACACGCTGTTGTAGATTTGGTACTTGGAAAGTACGTGTCGGTTGAAACGTTCTATTTTGGGCAGCGTATACATCGGCAATTTTTGGTTTAAGATAATAAAAAAACCCAAGCGTTCACTTGGGTTTTACATATTGTTTCGACAGATTACATGTTCTTGAAGATCGTGTGCATCAGTCGTTTTTTGTCGTTGATGCTTTCTTCGAGCGAGATCATCGTTTCGGTGCGGTACACGCCTTCGATGTCGTCGATCATGAAAATGACGTCCTTGGCGTGCTTGGTGTCCTTGGCACGGATCTTACAAAAGATGTTGAACTTGCCCGTGGTCACGTGCGCAACGGTCACGAACGGAATTTCGTTGATGCGTTCGAGTACGAACTTGGTCTGAGAAGTATTGTTCAGGAAAACCCCGACATAAGCGATAAACGAATAGCCGAGTTTTTCATAGTCGAGTGTCAAAGACGAGCCCATGATGATGCCCGCGTCCTCCATCTTTTTTACCCTCACGTGAACGGTACCGGCAGAAATCAGCAATTTTTTGGCGATGTCTGTAAAAGGAACCCGGGTGTTGTCGATCAACATGTCCAAAATTTGATGGTCGACTTCATCTAAACGAAACTTGCTCATAAATGTGTTTTAATTTGTGTGTTTTATTAAAAGCAAAAGAAATATAAAAATTTATGAAATACTGTTAAATTGTTAATTTTCTACAATTCCATTTACAACTTTAACATTTTTTCCTAAATTAAAATCGGCTTTTTGGTCAACTTCGATAATATTGCTATCGCCGCCGGCGTACAAAACCGCTTCTTTTGCATCCCATTCAACATGTCCGAAGAAATCGTCCAACCCGCCTATTTTCGCGACATACGCGTTAAAAACCAGCTTGCCGTCGGACAATTCTTCCTTGAACTGAGCAGCAAAATTCGTAATTATTTCGGAATCTTCATAATTTATCTTGACGTTTTTATAAACAAAATCAAAAAAACATATCTTATTTTGAGGAATATTCAAATATTCTTGCAAACCATTGCTAACTATAACGTTTTCGTTGAGAAATTCGAAACCCGACAAAAGTGCGATAAAGATGTATTTTCGGGTCACGTCACGCGCGTAATCGTTCGGATAATGACCCCCCTCGATCAACACAGTGGGTACATTCAGGAGCTGGAACGTGTCGCCCACACAATTGATGTTGAACGTATCGTCGAAACGCCCTACTTGCCCCGGAATATGCCGCTGGATTTCCTCATTCATGGCCGCGATGACGCCCACCGCCCTGGCGCGCGCATGGTGGATGTGCCGCTCCTCGTTGAACGACGGCGCCAAGAACGAAACCGTCGCAGGTTTTCCCGTATCGCCTGCGCCAAAAATCGTGCGCTGGTCGTGCAGGTTGTAGCAACAATCGGGTTTGAAATCCTCGAAAATCTTGCGCAGCAACTGGCTTTCGGGCTGCGAACGATGGAACGCATCGCGGTTAAGGTCTACACCGTTGGCATTTTCACGTGTCCAAACCTCGGCACCGTCGGGGTTGACCATCGGCAGGCAACAAAACGTAAAATCGCGCAACAGGTTATCGGCCAGCTCTGTGCCCGAATGCAACAGGTTCAGGAAATCCATAAGCGCCTTGGTGGTGGTGCTTTCGTTGCCGTGCATTTGCGACCACATCAGTATCCGGATTTTTCCGGTGCCGATCGTATAGGCGTATACCGGCCTTCCTTGCACCGATTGGCCCAGCACCTGCAACTGATTGTTTGTATTGCGCTCGGCGAGCAACGGCTCGATGTGGTTCAGGGTCACGTACCGTCCCGAAAGATGCGGGATGCGGTATTGCTCAAATAATTTCGCGAATTCCATGGGTGGGTCGTTTTGATACAAAAATAACGATTAAAACAAAGCACGCGAAAGACGTTGAGCCCTTTCAGCTCTATGCAACGGCTCCCTGTGCGAGAAATTGCGCAACGTCGAACCCCTGATCGGGACATCGGCCGCGCACGCCGACGAAAGTAGGCAACAACACGGCCAAATCGTTCGCATAATCTCCAGACGGGTACAGGTAATCGCCCACCACGACCTGTTTGCGACCGTAGTCAAAAGCTACGGGAACAATCGGAACGCCCGCCTTTAGAGCGATATAGTAAAAACCCGATTTGAGTTCGGTCACTTTCTTACGCGTGCCTTCGGGGGCGATGGCCATACGGAACACGTCGCGCTTTTTGAAGATATCGGCAATCGCATCGACTTTGTTTTGGTTGCCCGATCGATCGAGCGGCGCACCGCCCATCCACCTGAAATAAACCCCAAAGGGAAACACGAACAGCTCTTTCTTGGCCACATAATGCATCTCTAAACCGATGATACCGCGCGCGAACAGCCCGATATAAAAGTCATGCCAGCTCGTGTGCGGCAACACCATGATCACGCACTTCTTGACACCCGGATCGAACGCACCGGTGATGCGCCAGCCCATCAGCTTCCCGAAGATCAACCGGTACCATCGTCTTTTCATGTCAAAATATTTACGTAAAAATAGCGTTATTCGCTTACTTTTGGCGCGCCTTTGACCCTAATTTCGTATCTTGGGAAGGCAACGCTGCAACTAAACTACGAATTCCGCCCGATGCTGCAAAAACTGATGAGTTACCTGGTACCGATCAACATCTACAAACGCAAATCGGCGTGGAGCAAATCGTTGGAAGTGAGTTGGAACAATGGCCAGCTCGTACTCGATTCGGCCAACACCAATTATTCTTACGGCTCGCTGCAACGCGTATTGCGCAAAGGACTCAAGGCAATCGGTTTCGAGAAAGTCGTCGCGATGGACCACATCTTGGTCTTGGGCGTGGCAGGCGGCAGCGTGGTCAAGACGCTCGTCGACGAAGTGAAATTCGGCGGCAGGATCACGGGTGTAGAGATCGACCGCGACGTGATCCAGCTTGCGCAAACGCATTTTGGCCTCGACAAGATCCCGAACCTCGAGATCGTCATAGACGACGCATTCGAATTTGCCTTGCGTACGCGCGAACGCTACGATTTGATTATCGTCGATATTTTCCAGGACACGGTCATGCCCAACTTTTTGTTCGAGAAGTTTTTCGCCCAGCGGCTCGGCGATTTGCTGCTGCCAGGTGGATTTTTGTTGTTCAACACCATGATCCTGACGCCCGAGCACGAGGCGCGCAACGCCAAATATGTGGGCAAATTTAACCCCGCGCTGTTCCACGTCAAGCAGTTGCCGCGCACCGAATCGCACAACGAATTGATCTTGGTGCAAAAGCAATCCTGAGCGTCAATTTGTTGCCTTTAATTTTATCGGTTTATTGGCAACTCCTTTCCAAATAAAATCTAATTTTGTGCGATATACCGAATTATGCGCAAATACTTTTATACCGCTTCGTGCCTGTTTTTGTTTTGTTCTTCGTCCAAGGAAAGTAAAACCGTGACCGCGGGCCTGAAGATGCAGGATTTTGTGGTGGGGTTGTCGAAGTACGCGCGCGGCATCGACCCTGATTTTATCGTCGTGCCGCAAAACGGCGCCGAGCTCGCATTCACCAAGCTCAATCCCGACGCGGGTGTGAACAAGACCTATATGGATGCGATAGACGGGTTTGGTATCGAGGAATTGTTCTTCAACGAAAAGGGCAAGGTAGACAAATACCGTCTTGGGATGTTGCAAAAGTTGCAGGCGCAAAAAAAAGTAATGGTGTCGGAACTGATTACCAAGGAAGACGCCACGCAGGAGATCATCGCCCAAAACGAAAAGGAGAATTTTTTGTGCTTTCCGCGATCGGCGGCCAATGAAGACTACAAGGAAATTCCCGCCATCACCAACGAAAATACCAACGACATCACCAAATTGGCCGATGCGAAGAACTATTTGTACCTGATCAATTCGTCGAATTACAAACAGCGTTTCTACTATTTAAAGGACATTGCGCAAACGAATTACGACGTGGTCATTATCGACTTGTTCTTCCACACCAAGCCGTTTACACCCGACGAGATCAAACAACTGCAAACCAAGGCCAACGGCGGCAAACGGATCGTATTGGCCTACATCAGCATCGGGTCGGCCGAAAACTTCCGCTATTATTGGGACGGCAACTGGATTGTGGGCGACCCCAAGTGGATCAAGAAAAAATACGAGGGCTACCGCGACGAATTTTATGTCGAATACTGGAATCCCGAATGGCAAAAGATCATTTACGGCAACGACCAATCGTACATGAAAAAAATCCTCGACGCCGGATTTGACGGCGCATACCTCGACAACGTCGAAGCCTACTACTTCCTGTACAACAAATAATTACCTACAACCACCGTATCTAAGGATTGAATTGGAATTTGGTCCCGATGCTTCGGGATGGAATTTGGTACTTGGAATTTGGGATTTGGGATTTGGTCCCGATGCTTCGGGATGGAATTTGGAATTTGGAATTTGGAATTTGGGATTTGGAATTTGGGATTTGGAATTTGGAATTTGGGATTTGGGATTTGGAATTTGGTCCCGATGCTTCGGGATGGAATTTGGAATTTGGTACTTGGAATTTGGGATTTGGAATTTGAAATTCCCTAAAACATCCTCCGCGCCCTCTCCAAATCCTCCGGCGTATCGATCCCCACGCCCACGTGCGTCGTCTCGACCATACGGATGCGCTTGCCGAATTCAAGGTAACGCAATTGCTCTAGTTTTTCGGACGCTTCGAGCGATTTCATCGGCAGGTGGTAAAAATCCATGAGCGCCTGTTTGCGGAACGCATAGATGCCGATGTGCCTGAAATAGCGTACGCCCACATTTTTTTCGCGCGCATACGGAATCACCGATCTTGAAAAATACAACGCAAAACCATACTGGTCGGTCACCACTTTGACGATATTGGGATTGTTGATTTCGGCCTCGTCGGTGATCTCGACCATCAGCGAAGCCAAGTCTACCCTGCCCTCTACGTCGTCGCGAAACGTTTCGATCACGCGCGCGAGCGGTTCCTTGTCAATAAAAGGTTCGTCGCCCTGCACGTTGACCACAATGTCGACCTCGAGGTTTTGCACGGCCTCGGCAATACGGTCGCTGCCCGACTCGTGCTCCTTGACACTCATGATGGCCTTGCCGCCGTTGGAGATGATTTCGTCGTAGATCAGCAGCGAATCGGTCACGACAAAAACATCGTGAAACAAGCCGGTGTTGACAGCCGATTCATAGGTGCGTCTGATGACGGTTTTGCCGCACAGGTCTTGCATCAGTTTGGCGGGAAAACGCGTCGAGGCGTAACGGGCGGGAATGACGGCGATGATTTTCAAGGGTCAGGTTTAAAAAAGTTCAACATTCAAAGTTAAGCGTTCGGGCGTAAACTTTAAACCTTAGACCCCAAACATTATTCAACAAAATTCTCATCCTTGAAACCAATCAAATACAACTTTTCCTTAGCACGCGTCACGGCTGTGTACAACCAGCGGATATAGTCGCGGTCGATGCCATCGGGCAAATACGGTTGCTCGACAAAAACGGTATTCCATTGACCTCCTTGCGACTTGTGACAAGTAATTGCATACGAGAACTTTACCTGCAATGCATTAAAGTATTCATTCTCCTTGACTTTCTGGAATCGTTTGTATTTGTTGGGCTCGTCCTGGTAGTCGAGCATGACCTCTTCGTAAAGCCGGTTGGCATCTTCGTAACCGAGCGAAGGCGACTCGCTCGAGATGGTGTCGAGCAACAAAACGGTTTCAAACGGCCGTTGCTCGGGGTAATCGACCATCCTGATCTTGACCTTGGCGAATTGAAACCCGTACAGTTCCATGATCCCGAAAATCTCGAGCACCTCGACGATGTCGCCGTTGGCGATGAACCCCGCCGTATCGCTGTCCTTGAGCCAAAAATAATTGTTCTTGACCACCATCAAAAAATCGCCTGCCGACAGTTCGCTTTCCTTGTCCAGGATGCGCGACCTGATTTGCTGGTTGTAGGCATTGGCGCGTTTGTTCGAGCGTACGATGAACGCCGTGTCCTCGATGCTGTAGTTCGAGTAGGCCGTGTGGATGGCGTCCTGGATGTCGTAGCCGTCTACGAGCCGTATGATATCGGCAAAAGGCTTGACATCGAATTGAAAATCAGCAATAAACTCGTCCTTGAGCAACTCGCGCATTTCGGTCGCATTGAACAAAATGCCCGAATCTTCTTCCTGGCGCATGACCTCGTCGAGCTCGATGTGGTCGACATGTTTGTCGTATTGGCGTTCGAGCGTATCGATCTCGAGCGCCGGGCTGATGTCGAGGTTCACGGGCGGGAGCTGTGCAGTGTCGCCAATGAGCACCAATTTGCAGTTTTGCCCAGAGTACACATACGAAATCAAATCGTCGAGCAGCGAACCGTTGGCATACATTTTCGAATCGGAATCGCGGTCGGAAATCATCGACGCCTCATCGACGATAAAAATCGTGTGTTTGTGTTTGTTGGGCATCAGGCTGAAAGACACCCCGCCGCCACTTTTTTTGGGGAAATAGATTTTCTTGTGGATCGTGAGCGCTTGCTTTTTCGAGTAATTGGCGATGACCTTGGCCGCCCTGCCCGTGGGTGCAAGCAACACCGACTTCATCTGGATTTGCGGCAAACTGCCCACCAAGGTCGAGATCACGGTGGTTTTTCCCGTACCCGCGTAACCTTTGAGTACAAAAATTTCGTCGGTTTTGAAATTGGTGACGAAATGCGCGATCTTCTGGAAAAACAAATCCTGCTTTTGTGTTGGTTCAAAAGGGAATTGCTGTTTGAGAATGCGGTAAAAATCCTGGGAAATCATGGCGGTGGTTAAGGCCGCAAATTACGGAAAGTTTGGCAGTCGGGAAAAGCTTTTTGATTGGTAAGCCAACGATGATGCAGTTTTAACAAAATGTACAGATTTTCTGCTTGCATGGTATTTTTATATTTCGTTGGGGTATACTTCCAATGCCCCCTTCCCTGGCATCAAGATACTTTTTTTGACGATATGATCCTTACAGACCCGAGCCCAAAGGGCGAACTGTACGAAGTAAAAAACTGCAATTCGATAATTTCTACAAAATAAATCAAGGACATTTTGCCAGGCCTTTTGCAAGTTTTTCGGCCAAGGAAATGGTTGAATGACTTCTTTAAAAGGAAGTTTTTGTAAATCTGTTGTAAAAAATCTGTTGTGATTTTTTCGCAACAGATTTTTCACAACAAAAGTAGAATGTGTCAAAACAGCTATTTTATAGGAAGTTGACACAAAAAAAACTAGCGGAAAAACCAAAAGCTATGGCCATTGCAAGTTGTGATCTTTAACGAATGTAGTGGTATGGGGAACTTGGGCGGTACGACTATCGAATCAATCCGGATCCCAAAGAACCCCGACGGCCAAACCCAAAATAAATTTTTACCGACACCCAAAAATTGGTAAGTTTGCTTCATGCTCGTACACAACCCCAACATTACGGAAAAGGTTTATCGAAAACTGACCCTGATGGTCGCGCCCGAAGGTTTGTCTTTTTGCGTGTCCGATACGCTCAACCAACGCGTTTTGTCGTTTCGCGACATTGTGTTTGACCAAGCCAATGCACCTGTTGAGCAGTCGTATGGCGCGGCGTTGCGCAACCACCATGAACTCAACGAAAAATACGACGAAATCCTGATCCTGCACAACAGCAACCTTTCGGGTTTTGTACCGACTGCTTTGTTCGATGAGCACTTTTTGGGCAGCTACCTACAGTATGACACCAAGGTGTTCGAAACTGATTTTTTTACCTACGACGAGCTCCCGGCCTACCACATGAACAATGTGTACATCCCGTTTGGCGACATCAACAATTTTTTGGTCGACCATTTCAGCGAATTCACCGCCCGGCATGCCCATACGGTATTGGTTTCAAAATTGCTCGAAGCGTCAAAGAACGTCGACGAAAAAAAGATGTTCGTACATTTCAGGCCGAGTCATTTTGAAGTGGTCGTGGTGCAAAACCAAAACCTGTTGCTGTTCAATTCGTTCGAATACCGAACGCCAGAGGATTTCATCTACTACATCCTGTTTACGGCCGAGCAACTCAACTTGAACCCCGAGCATTTCAAGCTCGAGCTGTTGGGCGATATTGCGAAGGACGATGCGTTCTATACGATCGCTTACACCTACATCCGGAACGTTGCGTTGTTCGACACCGGCTACATGCAGCTGTTCAATGCGTTCACCGCGACCGAGAACCGTAAACACTTTATATTGTTCCATTCATGAGGATCATCTCAGGGAAATACAAAGGACGCCGCATTTCCCCGCCCAAAAACCTGCCGGTACGCCCGACGACCGACATGGGCAAGGAATCGCTGTTCAACATCCTGAACAACCATTTTGATTTTTCGGGGTTAAAGGTGCTCGACTTGTTTGCGGGTACGGGCAACATCAGTTATGAATTCGCGTCGCGCGGAAGTGCGTCGATCACGAGCGTCGACGCCGATTTTGGCTGTATCAAATTCATCAAACAAACCGCGGCCGAATTCGATTTTGACATCGCGGCGATCAAATCGGATGTATTCAAATTCCTCGAAAAACACACCGCGTCCTACGATTTGATTTTTGCCGATCCGCCTTACGGATTGGACCAGGCGCGTTTCGAAAAGATCGTGAAAACGGTGTTCGCGCAAAACCTGCTGGACCAAGACGGTATGATGATCATAGAACATTCGAAACACACCGCCATGGAACACATCGACCATTTCTCGTTCCAGAAAAATTACGGCGGATCGGTGTTCAGTTTTTTTGAATTCGAGACCAAAGACTAGCCGCTACTCTACCAGATACGCCTTTTTGATCAAATCGAGTTCGGGGTACTTGGCCAAAAAACCGTTGCGGTTGGCATACAGGTTTTCGTCGGACATCGGCGTCTCGCCATAACCCGAATACAATTTTTCGACCACGTCCATGCCTTGGGTCACCCGCCCCACTGCAGGAAACCCGCGCACGCCTTCAAAGTCGAGCGTATCGAGCACCGGATTGTCCTTGAGGTTGACAAACAGCTCCAGATCACGTGTTACGGGACCCGAACGCGCAAAACTTACCATCCCTTTTTTGTTGCCAAATTTTACGGGCTCGTCGGGAACCTTGACCGCCCGCCATTGGTTCATGGTGATCGTATCGGTGTTGCCGAACTGCGCGACAAAACCATCGACCACCCTGTAAAAAATCGCATCGTCGTAGTAGCCGTGCTTGACCAGTTGGTACAATCTATCGGCGGCCTTGGGCGACCAGTCGCGTGTCACGGCAATATCGAACGTGCCTTGCGTGGTTTCAAAACGCGCGGTGAACGCGGCGGGCGCTTGTTCGAGCGTCCATTGGGCGTCGAAGTCTTGCTTTTTGCAGCCCAGCACAATCAACAACAGCAATAGGGTGGCTTTTTTCATGGTTCCTGCGGATTAAAATCGGGTTGTGTAAAATCGCCTTCGCTTTTAGAGATCACGACCGTCGCGACGCTGTTGCCGATCAGGTTGGTGATGGCGCGCGCCTCGCTCATGAATTTGTCGACACCAAGCAAAAACGCCAGCCCTTCGACGGGAATCTTGTGGAGCGCCGTCAGCGTCGAAGCGAGTACGATGAATCCGCTTCCGGTTACGCCGGCCGCACCTTTCGACGTAATCATCAAAATTCCGATGATGCCCGCGAGTTCCCAAAAACTGAGTGGCACATCGTAAAGTTGCGCCAGGAAGATCACCGCCATCGACAAATAGATCGAGGTGCCATCGAGGTTGAACGAATAACCCGTTGGGATGACGAGCCCAACGACGGGTTTGCTGCAACCCATTTGCTCGAGCTTGACCATGATCGAAGGCAACGCGGCTTCGGACGAAGAAGTTCCCAACACCACGAGCAATTCCTCCTTTATATATTTAAGGAGTTGCAGGATGCTGATGTTATAATATTTCAAGATGCCGCCGAGCACCACAAAAACAAACAGCGCCATCGTGACATAAACGGTCAGCATCAGTTTGGCAAGCGGAACCAAGGTGGCCAGCCCGAACTTTCCGATGGTATAGGCCATGCCGCCAAACGCCCCTATAGGCGCGAGGTACATGACATATTTGAGTGCGAGGAACACCCATTTGGAAAGGCGCTCGAGGATACGCAAGATGGTTTCGCGCGATTTGACGTAATTCAAAACAATGCCCAAGACAATGGCCGCGACCAAAACCTGTAGTGTCGGGTTGTCGAGAAAAAAATGCCACCAGCTAAAATCGGAGGCGCGCGTGTATTTTGTGGGATCTTGCAGGACGATGCCCTGTTTGTCTACTTTTCCGGGTTGGATGATATAGGCCACCGCGATGCCGATCGCCAGCGCCAGCGTGGTGACGATCTCAAAGTAAAGCAACGACTTGGCGCCGATACGGCCCACCTTTTTCAAATCGCCCATGCCTGCGATGCCCATCACGATTGTCAGGAAAATGATCGGGGCGATGAACAGTTTGATCAAGTCGACAAAGGACTTGCCGACGATTTCCATTTGGACGCCGGTCTTGGGAAAATAATGTCCGACGCAAACGCCCGTGACAATTGCGACCAAAACCCAAAACGTCAAATTCGAAAGTATCCGTCGCAACTATTAATTGTTGGTTGAAAAAAAAAGCAGACCTATAAGCCGGATTCTGTATTCCACCGGGTCTTTCGACCAGGTGAAACCCTTATCATTTATCTAGGCCGGCAGTTACCCGCAGGCTCGATCTTTCTACCCTCCGACAACGGGCGGGAAACCCTTAAGAGTCGGTATACTTGAAATTTCACCACATAGAGTTTACCTGGTTTCACTACAGCCGAACTGTACATTCTTTCTGTTGCACTGGTCCTGACCTCGGTTGCCCGAAGCCGACGGATGTTATCCGCTATGCTTCCCTATGGTGTCCGGACTTTCCTCTCCCTCCCGATAGCTATCGGATGGCAGCGATAAGGCGGTCTGCGCAGCAAATTTACTATTTTATGCGTAACTTGTAACTTTCTGGCCGAATGTTATAACCCATACGCCAGACGCGACCAGTAATTTTAAGGAATAAAAAAATCAAAAAAGCAGCACCATGGAAAGGCAAATGTATCATTACGCTACTGTTTCAAAGGCTTTGGAAGAGCTCAAGCAAAAAGGGTTCACGACCGATTTTAACCTCGACGAACAACGCATCATCGACCACCAGGATGAATTCGAGATCGTCCACATCTACCGTTACGAAGGCGAAAGCGACCCCGGCGACGAGGCCACCGTATACGGCATCAAATCGCAATCGGGCGAAAAAGGCGTATTTGTAGCCGGCGATTTGTCGTTGGGCGATGTCAGCGCCACGCAGGTGTTGCACGAACTCAGCATCAAAGGAAGGGAAAATTGAGACGTTTCGATTGGCGCATCTTCGTTTGAGAACATCCACATCTTCCAGACCCGATTCATCCCGATACTTTAAAATGTTCTAATTGGCTGGGTAAGAGATCGAATATTTTGGAACGGTTTAATCGTTTGACTGTTTAATCGTTTAACCGAATCTACCTATTCGAAAAACGCCTACACGACTGCACGATTAAACGAATAATCGATCAAACGATTCAACTTTTCTCGTATATTTGTCGCAATGGAACAATTCGTCGTATCGGCCCGCAAATACCGCCCGCAAACCTTCAAGGACGTGGTGGGGCAACAGGCCATCACCAACACCTTGCTCAATGCCATCGAGACCAACCACTTGGCCTCGGCTTTGCTGTTTACCGGGCCGCGTGGTGTAGGCAAAACTACCTGCGCCCGTATCCTCGCGCGCAAGATCAACCAACCGGGTTACGACGATCCGAACGAAGATTTTACGTTCAATGTGTTCGAACTCGATGCGGCGTCTAACAACTCTGTAGACGACATCCGGAACCTGATCGACCAGGTACGCATCCCGCCGCAAACAGGACAGTTCAAGGTGTACATCATCGATGAGGTGCACATGCTCTCGCAGGCGGCGTTCAACGCATTCCTCAAAACACTCGAAGAGCCGCCCAAGCACGCGATCTTTATCTTGGCGACGACCGAAAAACACAAAATCATCCCGACGATCTTATCGCGTTGCCAGATTTTCGACTTCAAACGCATCACCGTCAAGGACGCCAAGGAACACCTGGCCGAAGTGGCCAAAAGCCAAGGCGTGCAATTCGAAGACGATGCGCTGCACATCATCGCCCAAAAGGCCGACGGTGCCATGCGCGATGCGTTGTCTATTTTTGACCGCGTGGTTTCGTATTGCGGCAACAACCTGACACGTGCGGCCGTCACCGAAAACCTGAACGTGCTCGATTATGAGACTTATATTAACGTGACCGATTTGATCCTCGAGAACAAGATCCCCGATTTGCTGATGTCGTTCAACGATATTTTGTCGCGGGGGTTCGATGCGCATCATTTTGTATCGGGACTCGCATCGCACTTTAGGGATTTGCTCGTGTGCAAAACCCCGGCCACCCTTGTATTGCTCGAAGCCGGCGAACAGGCCCAGAAAATGTACCATGCCCAGTCGCTCAAAGCGTCACAGGAATTTTTGCTCAAAGGCATCGAAGTGGCCAACGATTGCGACCTCAAATACAAGACAAGCCAAAACCAACGACTGCTTGTTGAATTGTGCCTGATGCAACTGGCCTCCATCACCTACGATGGAGAAAAAAAAAAGTTAACGGATTTATAATCCCCGCCAAGTATTTTTACGGACGCGTCAAGGAGTTCGAAGTCGAATCGCCTGAAATTGTCGTCGCGCAATCGGTTGATCCTGCACCTGCAAAACCAGAGCCCACGACCGTACATCCTGTGGCCGAAACCGCACAGACATCCACTCCGAACATTCCAACTACCAGCGAAAGCAAGGTGTCGGCGTTTTCGATTTCGAGCATCAAGGCCAAACGCGAATTGCAGGAAACCAACAAAAACTTCGTCAAGAAAGAGGAACACCTGCCCACCGAGCCGTTCACCGAAACCGAAATGCTCGAACAATGGTACAAGTATGCCCAGCGTTTGGGCGACAAGGGACAAAAAATCATGGAGTCGTTGTTGCTCATCAGCGATCCCAAACTGCAGGGCGCGCACATCACGCACGAACTGCCCAACGAAGGCTCGAAGATTGATTTTGAAAGCGAAAAGATCGAATTGCAAGGTTACTTACGCGGAAAGTTGCACAACCACGACATCACGATCGAAGTGATCGTCAACGAAGCCGTCGAGAACAAATTTGCGTTTACCGCTCAGGACAAATTCAACCGACTCAACCAAATCAACCCTACGCTCGAGGTGTTGAAAAAGACGTTCGATCTGGATATTTGATCTCCAATTCCTAAATTCTTCCGTAGTACAAAGCCTTGATGACGCCGTCGGCCAAACCAATCTTGGGCACATAGATTTGGCGCGCCCCGCTCCACTTCATCGCATTGAGGTACACGCGTAAGGCGGGAATAATGACGTCGGCGCGGTCGGGGTTGAGCCCCAGTTCGTACACGCGTTGTTCATAGGTCATCGCATCGAGCATCGCATACTGCCCGTTCAAGTATATATAGGAGAGTGGTTTTTCCTGCAGTTTGCCCGACATCTTGAACACTTTGTTGATGTTGCCACCCGAGCCGATGAGTGTGACGGGTTCGTAATCTTGGGTGTTGGTCTTGATCCATTTCTCGATCTCCTGCCAAACGATGTCGTTGACCATGTCGTTGATCAGTCGCACCGTCCCTACCTTAAACGACTTGGACGCAATGATTTTTCCGCCCGAAAACAATGAGAATTCGGTGCTGCCGCCGCCCACGTCTACATACAAATAGGTTTGTTCGGTGCGCACAAGATGGTGCAGGTCGGTCGAGGCGATGATGGCCGCTTCGGTCTTGCCGTCGATGATTTCTATGTCGATACCCGACTCGTTGCGCACAATGTCGACGACCTCTTTCCCGTTGTAGGCTTCGCGCATGGCCGAGGTCGCACAGGCTTTGTAGCGCTCGACTTTGTGTACTTTCATCAGCAAATGGTAGGCTTTCATCGCATCGACCATGCGTTCGATGTTCTCGTCCGAAATTTCGCCCACGGTAAACGCATCCTGACCCAAACGGATCGGCACGCGCACCAGCGAGCTTTTGCTGAATTGGGTTTCCTTTCCTTGTTCCTCGATGATGTTGGACACGAGCAAACGCATGGCATTGGAGCCGATGTCGATGGCCGCGTATTTCTTGATGTTGATCATTTAGAATGTGGTAATTTGGAAATTTGAAAATTTGAAAATGATCATTAGCTGTCGATAACAAATCGAAAAACTAAGAGAACTACAAATCGACGGTTGCGTTGCTATCGCTGCAGCCCATTTCCAAATTTTCAAATTACCTCATTTTCAAATTAATTTTCCAAATTATTTCGCTTTCGCCAACTTGGCTTCCTCGAGCCGGTGCTGGTAATACTTATAGGTTTCGACCTGTGCTCGGAAAATCGGGTCATCGCCACGCACGCGGTATTGGTTGTCTAGTTTTTCCGAATGATAGCGCGCCTTGACGTTTCCTTTCCAGCCCGTGTCGAAATTGTCGATGAGTTCGGCCTTGACCTCCGGGTCATACAGCGGACAGGTCACTTCTACCCTGCCGTCGAGGTTACGCGTCATGAAATCGGCCGACGAAATGAACACATCGGGATCGTTGTTGTTCGCAAAAATATACACGCGCGAATGTTCGAGGAAATTGTCGACAATACTGATGGCTTCGATGTTTTCGCTCATACCGTTCACACCCGGGATCAGTGAGCAAATGCCGCGCACCTGCAACTGGATCTTTACGCCAGCACGACTTGCATCGTATAATTTGTCGATGATCTCGGTGTCGGATAAACTGTTCATCTTGAGCTTCATGTAGGCCGTACGCCCCATGTGCGCGTTGACGATCTCGCGGTCGATGAGCTTGTAAAACTTGTTGCGCGTGTAGTGCGGCGATACGATCAGGTGCTTGTAGCGGTGGATGCGGAAGTTGACCTCGAAAAAATCGAACACCTTGTCGACGTCCTTCAAAATGCCTTGGTGTGCGGTCAGCAACGTCACATCGGTATAGACCGATGCCGTCGATTCGTTGAAATTGCCCGTCGAAATCAAGCCGTAACGACGCAATTTCCCCTCCTGGATGCGTTCGATCACACAAATCTTGCTGTGCACCTTGAGCCCTTTGATGCCAAAGATCAGGTTGATGCCCTCGGTTTGCATCTGCTCGGCATAGGAAATGTTGCTCGCCTCGTCGAACCGCGCCTGCAGTTCGATTTGCACCGTAACCCGCTTGCCGTTCCGGGCCGCGTTGATGAGCGAGCTGATGATTTGCGAGTTCTTGGCCAAACGGTACAGCGTGATCTTGATGGCCGTGACCTTGGGATCGAGCGCCGCCTCGCGCAAAAACTTGATCAGGTAAGAAAAGGTTTGGTACGGCGCATTGACCAGGTAGTCTTTCTTGGCGATTTTCTCGAGTATGCTGCCGTCGAGGCTAAAACCGGGCACGGCCAACGCTTCGTTCTGGTGGTACAACAAATCGTAACGTCCGAGGTTCGGGAAGCTCATGTAGTCGCGTCGGTTGTGGTAGCGCCCGCCCGGAATGATCGAGTCGGTGGCATCGATGTTCATCTTCGAAAGGAAATACTTGAGCGTGTCCTTGCCGATGGATTGGTCGTACACAAAACGCACGGGTTCGCCGATGAGTCGGTCCTTGACGCCCGTCGATATTTTCTCCATCAGCGATTTGCTTTGGTCGGAATCGATGTCGAGCTGGGCATCGCGCGTGATTTTGATCATGTGCGCCTTGATGCTTTCGTAATCAAAAATCGTGAAGATGCTCTCGAGGTTGTAGCGGATCACATCGTCGAGAAAAATGATGTATTGTTTGTCATCGGGCGACGGCAAAACGATGAAACGGTTGAGTGTCTTGGGCAGTTCGATGAGCGCATACCGTACTTCGCCCTTGGGTTTTACGAGCCCCAAAAGCGATTTGTCGGACTTGGGTTTCATGACCAGTTTGATGGCCAGATAACCCGAATTGTCTTTGAGCAGCGGGAATTCGGCCAGGTCGTTGAGGATGATGGTCATGAGCGCCGGGCTTACCTTTTGGACGAAATAATCCTTGACGAACGATTCCTGCTCAGGGTTGAGCTCCTTTTCGTTGACCATGAAAATCCCCTGTTGCTGCAGCTTCTTTTCGATCACGCTCAAAATGCGCAAACTCTCGGATTGCTGTTGGATGACCGTTTCGGTGATGTCTTTGACGAGCTGCTTGGCGCTGATGCCCCCAAGTTCCTTCTCGCCCGACTTGCCCGAAAGGCTTAAACGCCGGACCGCCGCAAAACGCACGCGGAAAAACTCGTCGAGGTTGTTCGAAAAAATCCCTAAAAAACGGAGCCGGTCGAGCAACGGCACTGCGTCGTCTCCGGCTTCCTGTAGTACTCTTGCGTTAAATGCCAACCAGCTCTTTTCGCGGTCGATGTATCTATTGTCTGACACTTAGGTTTGTTTTGATTCTTTTAATTGTCTGGGGAACAGCGTCGCGTGGGTCCTTCCATTGGCCACGCTGGCCCAGTTCTCGGTATCGAATTTAATCGACACAAAGCCTGAAGTGGGCACATTGTCGATATAAATGTCCCCAAATTTATTAACAAAATTCGTGATGGCCTCATTATGTCCGAAAAGAATAACATTATCATAATGGTCGTCGAACGCATGCACGTTGCGCTCGAGCTCGCGTTCGTCGAACGTATACAGGCTGTCGCGAAAGTTGATGTTCTCGACGGGATACGATATGTTTTGCGCAAAAATCAGCGCCGTTTCCTTGGCACGCGTGGCCACGCTGCTCCAAATGGTGAACGTTTTCGGCAGATGGATCTGGCAATTCATCGATACCAGATGGGCGTCCTGGATTCCTCTTGCGTCGAGCGGCCGGTCGATGTCGCTCAGCGGGGCTTCCCAACTCGATTTGGCGTGCCTGATCAGAATTAAATTTTTCATTGCGAATGGTTTAGGTTGTGCTGTCGTAAAAAAACGGTCTGCTTTTGTAATCGTAATTTACAAAAAAAATGTTTGCGTCGTCACAGAAAAAAACGACGTGAAAAGCGAAACCGACAACAACCTATTGTTGTAGTTATTTTCGGCTTTTTTTTTAGTTAAAAATACCGTTGGTCGTCAAAAAGAAACTTAACATCCGGGGGCGAAAATTAAAAAAGCGTAAAAACAACACTAATCAAATTTGTGATTAAACTGCAATATTTAGGCTAATGTTATCAACAAATCTTGGTTAATTAATTTTTGTAGGAAATAACAATCAAAATGTGTTAAATAGCGCATTTTAACCATTTTTTTTGCACTTTATCGATGTTTTTTTTGGTTACTAAGTTTATTCCACCTAGTTTTGGCTCAACAATTACGGAAAAAAATCTGCAAATGCAAAAAATGTTTAATGCATTTCGTCGATTTTAACGCCAAGAACACCTTGAAATTCCGAGTCGTTTTTGTTAAAAAAAATCAGAACGGAATGTTAAATTTCAAAAAAAAAGGTACTTGAACGAGTTTTCAGGTTGTTGGTGGAAAAAATGATAGTAAAAATGTTTATGTAAGTAATTTAGCCCAAAATAATTTCTTGACCCTTAGTGTGTCCGGTGGTTATTTGAAAAGAATAAATGTCAAAAAACAGATGAATTAAATTTTTAATCTCATGAAAAGACAGGTCCCAAATGAATTAATTAACCAACCCGACAATGTTCCATTGTTGAGAAAACCCCTAATTTTAATGATGAGAAAACTACTACTATTGCTGGCGTTTGTGCTCTTTGTCACAGGCGCATCAGCACAGGAGTCCAGGATGTCTTCTGGAATTCCGGAAGTCAAAGCGTTCATCGCTTCCCTAAAAGCGACCGAACAGACCTCCAGGGCGGCAGCCAGCACCGATTTCTCTCAGGCCAGCAGCGTCGAAGATTTGGTCTTCAAGGCCCACGATGCGCAATACCTGAGCGGCGGCGTGGTCAAAACCTATGGATCCAAACCACGACAGCTGTTTATCGATGCCACGTCGATGGGCGGCTTGAACAATCCGTCATTGCTCAAAAACAATGTCGACATTGTAACCATCCGGATTAATAGCGCCAGCGACCTGAACGCGACTATTGATTTATCCCAGTTCTCAAGTTTCAAGAGCCTGAAGTATGTGCACATCGTTTCGACGGTAGCCACATCGGCCAGTCATTTGTCGAGCAAAATCGTCAACAACGAAGAACGTCTTACGGTATTCTATTCGATCCATACCGGAGAAGGAAATCAATAATCATTCATAACAGCAAACATTATGAAGAATTTATACTTATCATCGAAAAACAAACTGCAGTTTCTGGCAGCTTTCGCATTGGTCTTTTTGGGATTGGCGACTGCCGAAGCGCAAGTGAGGGTCGGGTTTACACAAAGGACTTCTTCCTACACCCCTACCAAGAAGATCTACAACATCAAAGGTAACTTTACCATGTTGGGCAACACTTGCCTTAGTCCGCAAAACTATGGCAACAACACCAACAACAACGGCCAGAACATGTTGTACGTCGATACCGACGGCGATCCGTTTACGTTGAACTCTTCGGCGGCCACCATGGTCCTGCCGATGGAAAACGGCGGCGCGCCTGAATGTTCGAACATCGTATACGCAGGTTTGTACTGGACAGGCAAATCGTCTTCTAACACGACCTTTACGGTGTCGAAGAGCATGCCTACCGGTTCGGCACCGATCAACAGCAACTTTACGATCAACCACAACCAGAACATCAGTACTACGAATTACTCGATGTCGGTAACCCGTGGCGGCTCAAGTGGTGCGCGTTATCCGATTTATACCTTCTCGGGCAACGGCAACACCTATGCGTTCCATTTCTACAACAGCGGCAACCCGCGTGTAGAACTTTCGGTGAACGGCTCGTCGAACTTTATCGCTGTTCCGGTTACCGTAACCGGTGGAGGGACTTGGACCGCTACGCTGACCACGCCTTATGTGATTACCGACGGCGCGGCCACGATCACGATCAACACCTTGATCAGAAACTCTGGTACCAACCAGGGTACTACCGATACACAAAACAACTCTGACGCCGGCGTGAACGTTTCGGGGTCAGTTCCTGTTTACAACACCGTCACCAAGAACTACGACAAACGCGTGATTTCCCTCAAAGGACCTAACGCGGCTTCTTATACGCAGTTTACCGCGGCTACCAACGACATCTACTACCCATCGGGTACAGACGACGACATCTATTCGGCTTACACCGAAGTGACCGACTACGTAAGAACACATGGTATCGGCCAGTATTGGGCTGCCGATATGGCGCTCCTCGAAGGAAACGTCGGCGGAACCGGATATGCCGGTGGCTGGGGTATGATTGTCGTGTACGAAAACAGCAAGATGAAATACCGCGACGTGACCATTTTTGATGGTTATGCGTATGTCAACTCAGGAAACAGCTCGGGCTTTGACTTGCCGGTGGCCGGTTTCAACACCGTACAGTATGGCAACGTAGGCGTCAAATTGGGCGTCATGGCCTCTGAGGGCGACGTGAATTTCACGGGCGACTATTTCCGTATCAGACAACTCAACTCGGGCAACTATTCCGATTTGAGCCACAGCGGCAACAGCGCGACCAACTTCTTCAACTCGTCGATCAACACGCCGGGGGCTAGAAATCCGCAATTGCAGAACAACACGGCCATCGACATCAGTATGTTCGACGTGCCGAATCCGAACAACACCGTAATCGGCAACAGCCAGACTTCGACCAACTTCCGTTACGGAACCGATGGTGATACCTATTCGATTTTTGCCATCGCGATGGCGGTCGATGCGTACATCCCGGACACCGACGGCGAAATCTCGGCCGTGACCATCAACGGACAACCTGCCGGAGCCGGGCCATACAATGCCTTGCCGGGTCAGGAACTAGAATACAAAATCAAGGTAAGAAACCGCGGAACCGAAGCGATCAACAACTACCGCATCACGGTACCGGTACCTTATAATGCTACTTTTGTAGCAGGCAGTGCGGCCAGACAGGTGTTTTTTACCCCTGCACCTACGCCAAACACCTTGACCTACAACCCAGCCGTAGGCGCCAATGGTTCGATCATTTGGGATTTGGGCACTTTGCCTGTCCCTGCGGGCGGTCCAGACACGTTGTTGGGCGAAATGACTTTCAAGATCAAAGTCACCACCGACTGTACTTTGCTCAAGAACACCAACTGTAACAACGCGGTCGCCGTCAATGGTATGATCAGTGGTACGGGTGCGATCACGGGCATTGCATTGGTCAACAAAGATTTGATCCAGGGCTACACCAGCAGCGGTTCATGTCAGGGCATCGAAATTGCGGCGCCGATCATCGTGAACGTCAACGCGCAGGACTTCGTGAACCTGAACTGTCAGGCGGTTCCACCGATCACGGCGTTTTACATCTGTAACTCGGGTACGTCTATTCCAATCACCGAAGTCTCTGGTGGATTCCCTCCGGGTTCTACCTACTGGAGCTCTTATCCGGTGGTAAGCGGACAAACCGTACAATATACAATCAACAACCCGTTCCCTGCCACTTTGGGCACATCGACATACTATGCGATTCCGCCGGGTGTTTTGAACGGATGTTATTTCCAGTTTACGATTACCGTATCGACCATCACGTCTACACCGGCTACTGCCGCGAATGTGTACTACTGTCAAGGTGCCGCCGCATCGCCACTTACGGCTACGGCCAGCGCATCGGGATTGAACCTGTACTACTTCGATTCATTGAATGGTGTAGCACAAACGTCGATTACACCATCTACGGCAACCATCGGACAGACTACCTATTATGTAGCCGAAGGCCAATCGTTGACTTGTATCGGTCCTAAGACACCAATCGTGGTGACCGTCTATGCGATCCCTACAACCCCTGTATTGGGCACCGTTACACAACCTACTTGTAGCGTGGCTACAGGAAGCGTCGCGCTCAGCGGATTGCCAGCAGGCAACTGGACCATTACCCAAACCGGTACGGCCAACGCTACCTATAATGGTACAGGTGCGAGCTTTGTAGTGCCTACTTTGGCCGCAGGAAGCTACACGTTTACCGTGGGCGCCAACAACTGTACGTCGCCGGCGACTACTTCGGTAACCATCAACGAACAACCGTCTACACCGCAAGTGCCGGTATCGGGTGGTAACCAAACCGTTTGCGAGGCTTCGCCGATCCAGACGTTGACGGCTACCGCAACCGCAGGCAATGGGGAAACCATCGTTTGGTATTCTGCCGCAACAGGTGGTGCCATCGTGGCCAACCCAATCTTGAACACGGTTGGAACCGTAACCTACTACGCACAAGCCAACACCGCGGCGGGTTGTATCAGTCCAAGCCGTGTGGCCGTGACGTTGACCATCAACCCTGCACCGGCAGCTCCGGTATCGGGTGGCAACCAAACGGTTTGTGAGGCTTCGCCTATCCAGACCTTGACCGCTACGGCGACTTCGGCTTCGGGTACTTCTATCGTATGGTATGATGCCGCAACAGGCGGAAACATCGTGGCCAATCCGATCTTGAATACCGTCGGAACCGTGACCTATTATGCACAAGCCAATGTAACCGATTCAGATTGTTCTTCTTTCTCAAGAACTGCGGTTACCTTGACCATTAACCCTGCCCCTGCGGCGCCAACCGTAACGGCTTCGAACATCACCGAGTGTGAGCAATCGCCTATCCAAACCTTGACCGCCACAGGTACTGCTCCTGCGGGATCAACCATCGTTTGGTACAACGCGGCCACAGGCGGATCGGTTGTAGCCAACCCGGTATTGAACTCTGTGGGTACCGTTACCTACTATGCACAGGCCAATGGCGCGGGCAACTGTTCTTCATTGACAAGAACTGCCGTAACCTTGACCATCAACGCGGCGCCTGCTGCTCCGGTTTCAGGTGGCAACCAAACCGAGTGTGAGGCTTCGCCGATCCAAACTTTGACCGCAACGGCTACAGCTCCTGCGGGACAAGCCGTGGTTTGGTATGATGCCGCAACAGGTGGCAACATCGTAGCCAACCCTACTTTGAATACTGTAGGTACTGTGACCTATTATGCACAGGCCAACAACAATACGTCTTCTTGTTCATCGTTGACAAGAACGCCGGTTATCTTGACCATCACCAACGCGCCGGTTGCTCCGGTTTCTGGTGGAGACCAAACCGTTTGTCAGGCGAACCCAATCCAGACTTTGACCGCTACGGCTACCGCGCCGGGTGGTGCAACCATCGTTTGGTATACGGCCGCAACTGGCGGATCGGTAGTGGCCAATCCAATCCTGAACACGGTTGGAACGGTAACTTACTATGCACAGGCTTCGGGTGGATCTTGTTCTTCATTGGCAAGAACCGCCGTAACCTTGACCATCAACCCCGCTCCGGTTGCACCAACCGTATCGGCTTCGAACATCACCGAGTGCGAGCAATCGCCAATCCAGACTTTGACCGCTACGGCTTCGGCCCCTGCGGGTACAACCGTGGTTTGGTATGACGCCGCTACGGGTGGCAACGTAATCGCCAACCCGATCTTGAACTCGGTAGGTACTGTGACTTACTATGCACAAGCCAACACAGGTGCCACTTCTTGTACTTCGTTGACCAGGACTTCGGTTACATTGACCATCAATGCCGCACCGACTGCACCAACCGTACAGGCTTCGAACATCACCGAGTGTGCGCAATCACCTATCCAAACTTTGACCGCAACGGCTACGGCTCCTGCGGGTGCAACAGTGGTTTGGTATACAGCCGCTACAGGCGGATCTATAGTAGCCAACCCAATCCTGAACACTGTTGGAACGGTAACTTATTATGCACAAGCCAATGTGGGCGCTTCGAACTGTGCTTCGTTGACAAGAACTGCCGTGACGTTGACCCTCAACGCGACACCGGCCGCGCCTACTGTCCAGGCTTCTAACATCACCGAGTGCGAGCAATCGCCAATCCAGACTTTGACCGCTACGGCTACTGCTTCGGCAGGACAAACGATTGTATGGTACTCTGCCGCTACTGGTGGATCAGTTGTCGCCAACCCGATCTTGAATACCGTCGGAACTGTGACTTACTACGCACAAGCCAATGCCGATGCTACCGCTTGTTCATCATTGACCAGAACAGCCGTGACGTTGACCATCAACGCTACGCCAGCTGCGCCTACCGTACAGGCTTCGAACATCACCGAGTGCGAGCAATCGCCAATCCAGACCTTGACCGCTACGGCTACGGCTCCTGCAGGTGCAACCGTGGTTTGGTACACGGCCGCAACCGGCGGATCTGTAGTAGCCAACCCGATCTTGAACAGCGTCGGAACGGTGACTTACTACGCGCAGGCCAACAGCGGATCTTCTGACTGTACGTCTTTCGAAAGAACGGCCGTTACGCTCACAATCAACGCCGCACCTGTTGCGCCGACTGTTTCGGCTTCGAACATTACCGAGTGCGAGCAATCGCCTATCCAAACGTTGACCGCTACGGCTACGGCTCCTGCGGGTGCCACCGTGGTTTGGTATGACGCCGCTACAGGTGGAAACATCGTGGCTAGTCCGATCTTGAACAGCGTCGGAACCGTGACTTACTATGCACAAGCCAACACTGGCGCGACTGCATGTACTTCTTTGACAAGAACTTCGGTTACATTGACGATCAACGCGGCACCAACCGCACCGACTGTTTCGGCTTCGAACATCACCGAATGCGAGCAGTCGCCAATCCAGACTTTGACCGCTACGGCTACGGCCCCTGCTGGTGCTACCGTTGTTTGGTATGACGCCGCTACAGGTGGTAACATTGTGGCCAACCCGATTTTGAATACTGTCGGAACCGTGACTTATTATGCACAGGCCAACACCGGTACCACCGCTTGTACTTCATTGACCAGAACAGCTGTCACGCTGACCATTACGCCAGCGCCTGCTGCTCCTACAGTACAGGCTTCGAACATCACCGAGTGTGAGGTTTCGCCAATCCAGACCTTGACCGCTACGGCTACGGCTCCTGCCGGTACTGATGTGGTTTGGTACGATGCCGCTACGGGTGGAAATATCGTGGCCAACCCTATTTTGAATACCGTTGGTACCGTGACTTATTGGGCACAGGCTTCGGGAGAATCTTGTTCGTCATTGACCAGGACTTCGGTGACCTTGACCATCAACGCAGCGCCGGACGCACCAACCGTGCAGGCTTCGAACATCACCGAGTGTGAGGCTTCGCCTATCCAAACCCTTACTGCGACCGCTACGGTCCCTGCGGGTGCTACTTTGGTATGGTATGATGCTGCCGTTGGCGGAAACATTGTGGCCAACCCTATTTTGAATATCGTAGGTACTGTGACCTATTATGCACAGGCCAATTTTGGCAACACGTCATGTACGTCATTGACCAGAACGGCTGTGACTTTGACCATCACCAACGCTCCGGTATCGCCAGTTTCTGGTGGTGACCAAACCGAGTGCGAGCAATCGCCTATCCAAACCTTGACCGCTACGGCTACTGCTGCTGCCGGACAAACCATCGTTTGGTATGATGCCGCTACAGGTGGCAACGTGGTCGCCAACCCAACTTTGAACACCGTGGGTACGGTTACGTATTATGCACAAGCTTCGGGTGGTTCTTGTTCTTCATTGACCAGAACTCCGGTCACTTTGACGATCAACCCTGCTGCTGCCGCCCCTACCGTACAGGCTTCGAACATCACCGAGTGTGAGCAGTCGCCAATCCAGACCTTGACCGCTACGGCCAACGCCGCTGCAGGTGTCACTGTCATCTGGTTCGACGCTGCAACCGGCGGAAACGTAGTAGCCAATCCAATCTTGAATACCGTTGGAACGGTAACGTACTATGCGCAAGGTGTGGTAGACAATACGTCTTGTTCTTCTTTGACCAGGACTGCTGTTACGCTTACCATCAACCCTGCTGCCGACGCACCAACCGTACAGGCTTCTAACATCACCGAGTGTGAGCAGTCGCCAATCCAGACCTTGACCGCTACGGCTACGGCCCCTGCGGGTGCAACCGTGGTTTGGTATGATGCCGCTACGGGTGGTAACGTCGTCGCTAACCCGATCTTGAATACCGTCGGTACCGTGACTTATTATGCACAGGCCAATGTAGATGCTACTGCTTGTTCTTCTTTGACAAGAACTTCGGTTACACTTACCATTACACCTGCTGCCGAGGCACCGACTGTACAGGCTTCGAACATCACCGAATGTGAGCAGTCGCCAATCCAGACTTTGACCGCTACGGCTACGGCCCCTGCGGGTGCTACTGTGGTTTGGTACGATGCCGTTACGGGTGGTAACATCGTCGCCAACCCTATCTTGAATACCGTCGGCACCGTGACCTATTATGCACAGGCCAATGTAGATGCTACCGCTTGTTCTTCTTTGACAAGAACTTCGGTTACACTCACCATCAACCCTGCTGCCGAGGCACC
>NZ_FMVF01000003.1:105214-175338 GCF_900101895.1 Flavobacterium caeni | reverse complement strand
CGTGGTTTGGTATGACGCCGAGACCGGTGGTAACATTGTGGCCAACCCGATCTTGAATACTGTCGGAACTGTGACCTACTGGGCGCAGGCCAATGTAGACGCTACGGCTTGTTCGTCGATCACCAGAACATCGGTGACCTTGACCATCAACCCGGCTGCCGAGGCACCAACCGTACAGGCTTCGAACATCACCGAATGCGAGGAGTCACCAATCCAAACCTTGACCGCTACGGCTACTGCTCCTGCGGGTGCAACCGTGGTTTGGTATGATGCCGAGACCGGTGGCAACATCGTGGCCAACCCAATCTTGAATACTGTTGGCACTGTGACCTACTGGGCGCAGGCCAATGTAGACGGCACCGCTTGTGCTTCTTTGACGAGAACTTCGGTTACGCTTACCATCAACCCTACGGTTTCGGCCCCGGTAACTGGTGGCGATATCACCGAGTGTGCGTTGAATCCGGTACAAACCATTACCGCTACGGCTACAGCTCCGGCTGGCGCAACGGTGGTATGGTATGATGCGCCAACCGGCGGTAACATCGTGGCCAACCCTACTTTGAATAACGTGGGTACGGTGACGTATTATGCACAGGCCAATGTAGACGGCACCAACTGTCCATCGTTGACCAGAACTGCCGTTACTTTGACCATCAACCCGGCTCCTGCAGCACCAACCTTGCTCGACGCAGCGGGTGAATGTCAGGTAACGGTAACGCCGCCGTCTGTCCAAGACAATTGCGGTGTGACCTTGACCGGTGTAACCACAGATCCATTGTTCTATGATGTACAAGGAACTTATATCATCAACTGGGATTTTGTAGACGGCAACGGAAACGTGATCGTATCGGCCAACCAAAACGTCATCGTAGACGACGTGACGCCGCCAACGGTTCCAACCCTGGCCAATGTAACCGGCGAATGTTCGGCTACGGCTACGCCGCCAACAACTACCGATAACTGTGCGGGCGAATTGACCGCCTCTACGTCGGATCCGTTGACCTATACCCAACAAGGTTCGTTCATCATCAACTGGACGTTCAACGACGGCAACGGCAACAGCATCACGGTGCAACAAACTGTGGTTGTAGACGATGTGACCGCACCGGTAACACCAGTTTTGGCGGACGTAACAGGACAGTGTTCGGTAGCGGTACCTACCCCGTCGACCACAGATTTGTGTAGCAACAACCCGATTGTGGGTACCACCACCGATCCGTTGCAATACAACGAAGTGGGTGACTACACCGTGACCTGGACATTCGACGACGGCAACGGCAACGTGACCACCGCTACGCAACTGGTTCAGGTGACTGCTTTGGGCACCACCCAATTGGCCAGCGCCGATTCAGATTGTAACAACGATACCGACGCGACATTCAACTTGAATACGTATCTTGCACAACAAAGCATCCCTGTGGGTGGTACTTGGGTAGATCCGGCCAACACCGGTTCGCTCAGCGGCACCAACAACGCGACGTTCACCCCATTCGGCTTGGCCGTTGGTGACTATGTGTTCACTTACAGCGTCCAAGATGGCGATTGTACGAGAAATGTAGAGTTGACGATGACTGTTGACGACAATTGTGAAGTGGAACCAATCGGTGCATGTGAGCCGATCATCCACAACGCAATCTCGCCAAACGGAGACGGCCAGAACGACTGGTTCCAGATCGACAACTTTGGTGATGCGTGTATCCATAGCAACTCGGTTGAAATTTACAACCGTTGGGGTATCTTGGTATTCGAAACCAGAATGTACGACAACGCAACCCGCGTGTTCAAGGGTTACTCAGAAGGCAGAACCACTGTCGGCAACGAAGAATTGCCTACCGGAACTTACTTCTACATCTTGAACTGGACCGCCGACAGAAATGAAGACGGGGTTTACGAGGAGTACCACAAGGAAGGATACTTATACCTATCAAGATAATAAAACTCAAATCTAACTCCCGGGAGTTTCGGCTCCCGGGATAATAAAACCAAGACTAATGAAAACAAGAATACTAATTTTCGTTCTGATGTTGACAGGGATGGTCAGTTTTGCCCAACAGGATTCGCAATACACCCAGTACATGTACAACACGATCACCATCAACCCGGCCTACGCGGGTTCGAGGGGAGCAATGAGTATTTTAGGCCTTTACAGGACCCAATGGGTTGGTTTGGACGGCGCGCCGAAAACCGCTGCGGTATCGGTACACACGCCCATCAACGAAACCAATCTTGGGGTTGGCGTTTCTTTCATCAATGACGAGATCGGGCCAACAACCGAGAACGCTATCTCTGTGGACGTTTCCTACACCGTCCCCGTTGGAGAGGAAACCAAATTGTCGTTTGGATTGAAAGGAACCGGAAATTTCTTTAACCTCGACAACGGCAAGTTGAACGCGGTGAATCAATCCGACCCATCGTTGCAAAGCACCAACTCTTTCAAACCGAACATTGGTGCGGGGGTTTACCTCCACAGCAACAAATACTACGTTGGATTGTCGGTGCCTAGCTTCATCGAGAACAAAAACAAATACGACGCCAACAACGTCGCGGTTTACACCGAAGCTTTGAACTACTACTTGATTGGTGGTTATGTGTTCGATTTGAGCCCAAGTGTCAAATTCAAGCCGGCCGTACTGACCAAAATGGTCATGGGTGCGCCGTTGCAAATCGACGGATCGGCCAACTTCATGCTCTGGGACAAATTGGTCCTGGGTGCGGCTTACCGTTGGGATGCAGCATTCAGCGCCATGGCTGGTTTCCAGATCAGCGACCAGTTGTATGCCGGTTATGCATACGACCACGAGACGACCAATTTGCGCAACTACAATTCAGGATCGCATGAAATCTTCTTGCGTTTTGAGTTGTTCAGCAACTACAACAAAATTATTTCCCCTAGATTCTTCTAAACTCCAGACAACATGAAAAATAAAGCAATCATCTTTTTATCGTTTTTGAGTCTACTGGCCGTGAATAGTTTTGCACAGGTCGGACTCAAAAAGGCGGACAAGCAATATGCCAAGTACGCCTACATCGATGCGACGCAAACCTATGAGCGCATTGCCGCCAAGGGTTACAAATCGCCGGATATGTTCATGAAGTTGGGTAACGCCTACTATTTCAACGCCGAACTGGAGAAAGCCAACAAATGGTATGGCGAACTCTTTGCGATGGGCGGCGAAATCGATTCGGAATACTACTACCGTTATGCCCAGACCTTAAAATCGGTGGGCGATTATGCGAAGGCCGACCAAATGATGACCCAGTTCAACCAAAAGTCGGGCGAGGATCTCAGAGGTAAGAACTTTGTCGACAAAAAAGACTACATGGAGGAAATCAAAGCCAATTCGGGCCGGTACGAAATCGCCGATGCGGGCATCAACTCCAAGTATTCAGACTACGGTAGCGCGTTCAACGGCAAGCAGGTCATTTTTGCATCGTCACGCGACACGGGTAACTTTGCCCAGAAAAAGCACAAATGGTCGAACCAGTATTTCACCGGATTGTATTCGGCCGAAATGAGCGAAGAAGGCGCACTCACCGACGCCAAGAAATACGCCAAGCAAATCAACACCAAGTACCATGAAGCCTCGGCCATCTTTACCAAAGACGGCAAGACCATGTACTTTACGCGCAACAACTTTAACAACGGCAAGAAGGGCAAAGATGCCAACCGCATCACCTTGCTCAAATTGTACAAGGCGACTTTCAAGGACAGCGTTTGGAGCGATCCGGTAGAAGTGTCGTTCAACAGCGACAGCTACAGCGTGGCGCACCCGTCGTTGAGCCCAGACGAAAAGACGTTGTATTTTGCGTCGGATATGCCGGGTACGCTTGGTCAATCGGATTTGTGGAAAGTAGCCATCAACGGCGACAGCTTTGGCACGCCGGTGAACCTTGGCCCGACGATCAACACCGAAGGCAAGGAAACGTTCCCGTTCCTGACCGATGAAAACGAATTGTACTTCTCTACCGACGGACATCCGGGCGTAGGCGGTCTCGACATCTTCATGGCTAAACTCAAGGAAGACGGAACCTTCAAGGCGCCGCTCAACGTGGGTACGCCGGCCAACTCGCCACAGGACGATTTTGCTTATTTGATCGACACCAAGTCCAGAAGAGGTTTCCTTTCTTCTAACCGCGACGGCGGACAAGGATATGACGACATCTACCGTTTCCTCGAAACCAGAAAACTCGTGTGCGAACAAGTGCTTTCGGGCGTTGTGACCGACCTTGAAACAGGCGAAGTCATTCCGGGCGCCAAGGTGACGCTCATGGACGACAAATTCAACAAGCTCAAAGAAGTCATTGCCGACGACAAAGGATTCTATGACATGGGCGAAGTGGAGTGCGGCAAAGTGTACTGGGTGCGCGGCGAGCAAGAGCTCTACGAAACCAAAGAACAGAAAATCACCATTTCTAAGACCGACGGCAAAACCGACCTCCCGATCCAACTCGAGAAAAAAGTCAAGCCGGTTACCGTGGGCGACGATTTGGCCAAGGCTTTTGGCATCAAGATTATCTATTTTGATTTGGACAAGTGGAACATCCGTCCGGATGCTGCGCTCGAACTCGAGAAGATCCTCGACGTCATGAAGCAGTACCCGACGATGAAAATCGACATCCGTTCGCATACCGACTGCCGTGCGTCGCACAAATACAACGAACGATTGTCAGACCGTCGTGCCAAGTCTACGATGGAATGGCTCATCAAGAACGGCGTCGATTCGGGTCGTTTGAGCGCCAAAGGCTATGGCGAAAACCAATTGGTTAACCATTGTGCCGACGGCGTGAAATGTTCCGAAGACGAACACCAGGCCAACAGACGAAGCGAATTCATCATTACCGCATTGTAGTGGTTCAGCTATTAATTCTGAAAAGCATCCTTCGGGGTGCTTTTTTTATGGATAATGTCCAGGCTTTAATCAATCCGAGCATCACAAAAAAAACGGCCCTATCAAAGGGCCGTCTTGGTTTAATCTAAGTTTTGTTGTATCGTCACCCGCTTAGCGTAGCAGTTGTTTCCTCAACCTGCGGATGGTGCTTATCTTGAAACGTCGGTTTATTGCTGTATTGTAAAGATACAACCATTGTGCCGGTCCTTCGTTTCAAATTACGCCGATTTGTTTACAAGATTTGGTTCAAAGCTTGACAAAAATGTTGGTATAGAACTTCTTACCGGTTTCTGGATCGATACGGATCGATACGCCGAAATGGGTAAAATCGCCTTCGATATTGGCCTTGTGTTCATCGCTGTTGAGCCAAGCCGCCAAAACCGAAGAAGCCGTCGAAAAGTTGTAGGCGACGTTCTCGTGTACGGTGCTCGCCCCCATCGTCTCGATGATTTCTTGCGCGCGGAGCTCAAAATTGTCGTGGTTGACCACATTGTTCTCGATCATGTACTGGTTGTGTTCGGACGAAATGACCGACACATAATCGGTGGTTTCCAACGGCGCCAAACCAATACTTTGTCTGTGGTTGTTGATCGCCTCGGCCAATTTGACCTCGTCTGTAGAATACGCATAATGTTCAATCTCCCAGGTTGTATTCGATGCCGAAGCCGGAGACTCGGCAACGGGCGCATCGCTGGAACACGATGCCAACGCCAGCGCCAAAACCAAGGCGCCAAAGTACTTTTTCATAGGGATGCGGTTTTGTCTAAAAGTAGTCTGTGGGGCAAACTTCCTTTTTAAATTAATAATTGGTCGTAGCGCCAATATTAAAAAACTATCGGCAAACGAACAAATAAATCCGATGAAATGCACTTTTTATTTTTATCAAAGGTTAGATTTCTTACATTTGAAAAAGTTATGTTAATAAAAAAGCCACCGGTGGGTGGCTTTCAGTCAAAACAAAACATATTTAAATTAAACTCAATTTACTTTTTGATAAAAATGTTGGTGTAGTACTTCTTTCCTGTTTCAGGATTGATGCGGATCGAGGCGCCGAAGTGCGTAAAGTCGCCTTCGATGTTGGCCTTGTGGCCCGGGCTGTTGAGCCACGCGTTGAGTACTGAATTGGCGGTCGAATAATTGTAGGCGACGTTCTCGTTTACTTTCGAGGCGCCCACGACGGCCATAATGTTCTGCGAACGCTCTTGGAAAAAGTCGTGGCTGATCTCGTTGACCGAAATCATGTAGTCGTTGTGCTGTCCTGATTTGTAAGACACGTATTCTACGGGTTGTAGTGTGCTGAGCCCGATGCTTTCGCGGTACTGGTTGATGGCGTCAAACAAAGCGAGTTCGTCGTTGTTGTAGTCATACTTTGCGGTTGCGGCATCGGCCGGCATAACCAGGTCTTCGGTTGCGTCTGAGGAACAAGATACTAAAGTCAGTACCAATACCAATGGCATGATTGCTCTGAGTAGATTTGTTTTCATAGTCACAGTAGGTTTTGTTTAAAGTAGATTGTGGGGCAAACTTCTTTAAAGGTTGATTTGAGTTTAATACTTAAAGTAGATGTGGGGCAAATGCTTTAAGGGTGTAAGAACGTTGTTTTGTTGAGACAATATTACACAAAACATCGTTTAACTGACAAATAAAATCGATGAACTACATCTTTTATGATTTTGATTAGGATATTTTCTTACAAATATGTAGTTCGTCGATGGTTTTTGGGCAAAAAAAGACCGCCCAAAAGCGGTCGGTCATTTACTGATAATGCGATCAAGGCGCAAGACGCTCAATTACCCACGAATGATCTTGCTGTAACCGATAACGGATCCTATCGTGCAGCCTGTTGGCCCTACCCTGCCAGAACTCGACTTCTACGGGCTTCACCAAATAACCGCCCCAATGCGACGGGCGCGGAATTTCTTTTCCCGCGAACGCCGTCTCCAATGCCTTGAGTTTGTCCTCCAACACCGCGCGCGAACCAACCACCTCGCTTTGGTTCGAAGCGATGGCGCCCAGCTTGCTTCCGTCGGGACGCGATTCGAAGTACCCGTCTGATTGGTTATCGCCAACTTTTTCCGCTACACCTTTAACAATCACCTGACGTTCGAGCGAATGCCAAAAGAACGACAAACACACATTGGCGTTGGCCGCAATGCTCCTGCCCTTTTCCGATTGGTAGTTGGTGTAGAACACAAAACCTTCATACGTGTATTGCTTGAGCAGCACCACGCGCGACTTGGGAAAGCCGTCGAGCCCGATCGTTGCCACCGTCATCGCATTGACCTCGTCTACGCCGCCAAAGGCTTCGACCTCATGGAACCAGCGCTTGAACAACGCAATCGGATCTTCGGGAATGTTGGTTTCGAGCAATTCGCTCTTTTCGTACGATTTTCTGTAGTCGCTTAGATCGCTCATCGTTGTTTATTTTAAATCTTAATTTTTTGGATTAAACCGTTTTTCATTGGCTGCTACTGATCATTGATTGACACCATCCTCTCTCATTCAAAATTCAAAATTTAAAATTTAAAATTTAGAAATTAAAAGTTTCGCCGTCGTTGGCCAGCAAGACCTCGGGAAACTCGGCAAGTGCTTCGTCCCTGAACCGCTCGATACGGTCGTAACGCGTCGAATAATGCCCGAGCACCAGCTGCTTCACACCTGCCAGACGTGCCACAGTCGCCGCCTGACGCGCGGTCGAATGCATGGTCTTGGTCGCCAATTCGGCCTCCGACTCCAAGAAAGTCGACTCGTGGTACAGCACATCGACACCTTTAATATAAGGCACTATGGATTCGTCGTACACCGTATCGGAGCAAAATGCATAACTTTTGGGCGGATTCGGCTCAAAAGCCAACAACGAATTCGCCAATACGGTCCCGTCCTCCAACGTAATGTCCTTGCCGTTCTTGATGTTCTGGAAATGATAGACCGGGATCTGGTATTGTTGCATCGCGTAGGGATTGAGTTTCTTTTCGCCGATTTTCTCCTCGAACAAAAAGCCGTTGGTGTAAATGCGGTGCTTGAGCGGGATTGTTTTGACCAGGACTTTGTCGTCTTCAAAAACCACCTGGCTTTCGGCCGATTCCAATTCGTGGAAAAACAAACCGTAGCTCGTCCAGGAATTCGACAACCGCAATTGCAGCGTAATGATTTCCTTGATGCCCTTGGGCCCATAAATGTGCAAGTCGGCGGTGCGGTTGAGCAACATAAAAGTAGACACCAGCCCAATCAGGCCATACACATGGTCGCCGTGCAGGTGCGAGATGAAAATGTGTTCGATCTTCGAGAACTTGATCTTACTCTTGCGCAACTGTACCTGGGTCGCCTCGCCGCAATCGATCAAAAACACGTGGTTCTTGATCTCAAGCACCTGTGCCGTCGGATTGGTCAAAGTACGCGGGGTGGCGGCATAACAGCCAAGAATGGTGAGCTTCATTTCGATTAACAATTGATAACGCAATTAATAATGGTCGGTGTGTCGATTCAATTGCAATTAGAATTGACGGTGTCGACTGTCAATCATCAATTATTAATTGTCCACTATTAATTAAAACCCGAGGTCGCGCTCGATTTCCTCCATCTCGATCATGTCGTGCGCCTCGAGCACCGTGGGCACCAAAACCAACTGCTGCGAAACGCTGTTGTAATCGACATTGGCCACAATCACGAACGATTTCTTGGCCTTCCGGTGCGTCTTGGACAACGGCAACAACGAATTGATGTCCTTGGTCGACAGCTGGCCGTGCAAAAGCAAATCGACGATGATGTTGTATTTCTCAAACGATTTGTATTCGTGCGTCAACTTCATCACAAACGACGTGAGTTCGCCCTGCGTGTCCTTGATGGTGGTGGTATGTCCCTTGGTTTCGACTTTCATGTTGATGGATTGGGAGCAACTAATTTACGTAGAATTTTAAACACTTACAACGGTTGCTGGATTTTCGATGCGAGCAGATAAATCACCGCCATCCGCACCGCCACGCCGTTCTCGACCTGGTCCAGGATCACCGACTGGCCCGAATCGGCCACGTCCGAAGTGATCTCGACGCCGCGGTTGATGGGGCCCGGGTGCATGATCACGATCTCTTTGTCGAGCGAATCGAGCAGTGCCTTGTCTACACCATATTGTTGCGCATATTCGCGCGTCGACGGAAAGTAATTCACGTCCATCCGCTCGTTCTGTACACGCAGCATGTTGGCCACATCGCACCACTCGAGCGCCTTGCGCAAGTTGGGTTCGACGGTCACGCCCAAAGATTCGATGTATTTCGGGATCAAAGTCTTGGGACCGCACACCTTGACTTCGGCGCCTTGCATCTGCAGCGCATAAATGTTCGAAAGCGCCACGCGCGAATGAAGGATGTCGCCCACAATCACAACCTTTTTGCCGCCTACCTCACCCAGCCTTTCGCGGATAGAATAGGAATCGAGCAAGCCCTGCGTAGGGTGTTCGTGCGCGCCGTCGCCTGCGTTGACGATGCTCGCCTTGACGTTCTGCGACAGGAAATAGGCCGCGCCCGGATTGGCGTGCCGCATCACCACCATGTCTACCTTCATCGAAAGGATGTTGTTGACCGTATCGATGAGCGTCTCGCCTTTCTTGACCGAAGACTGCGCCGCCGAAAAACTGATCACGTCGGCCGAAAGCCTTTTTTGCGCCAGTTCAAACGAAAGCTTGGTGCGCGTACTGTTCTCGAAAAAGATGTTGGCGATGGTGATGTCGCGCAACGATGGCACTTTCTTGATGGGGCGGTTGATGACCTCCTTGAAATGATCGGCGGTTTCAAAAATGAGATCGATGTCACTTTTGTTGATGTATTTGATGCCGAGCAGGTGGTTGACACTGAGTTCTTTCATTCCTTTTTTGCTGTATGCTTTAAGCCCTAAGCCGTAAGCCTGTGAGTTGTAGTTTCATGATGTTCGCCAGCTTAAAGCCTATTGCCTATGGCTTAAAGCTAATTGGTTATTAAATAAACGCCGTCTTCCCCATCCTGCTCTTTCCACGCCACTTTGACTTTCTCACCGCCGATCGAATCGACCTGCCTACCCCTGTAATCGGGCTGTATGGGCAAATGGCGGCTGAACCTGCGGTCGATGAGCACCAGCAGTTCGATGCCCGCCGCGCGTCCGAACGATTGGATGGCCGTCAGCGCCGAACGAATGCTGCGCCCGGTATACAATACGTCGTCGACAAAAACCACGTGTTTGTTGTCGACCAAAAAATCGATTTGTGTGATGCTGGCTTCGAGCGGTTTGTCGGTTCGTCTGAAATCGTCCCTAAAAAAAGTGATGTCGAGGTAGCCCACCGTCACTTCGGGAACGCGGTAATCCTGTTCGAGCAATTGCTTGAGCCGATCGGCCAAAAAAGTGCCGCGCGGTTGGATCCCTACCAGGACGGTGTTTGAAAAATCAAGGTGTTTTTCGATCAACTGACAAGCCAAACGATGCAGGATGATATTGACTTCTTTGGAAGTGAGCAATATTTTTTGACCCATTGGAGTGTTGTGTTTTATTCCGCTGCGCTCCGTGCAATTCGGCGGCGCCTCGGTTGGGTCGTAAAATTAAGCAAAAGTGTCCACCGTTGAAACATTTGTTGGGGATAAATTCGCGATGGGCCGAAACTCGTGACATTTTAAGGCGCGATGTCGAATATTATTGCTATTTTAGTGACGCCAATCCCCTAAATTTGAACGATGAAGACAACAAAACACATTTTTCTGACAGATGACGACGACGACGATTGTTTGTTGTTTTCGGAGGCTTTGCATGAAATCTCCCCAACCGACCAAACCCGATTGACCATCACACACGATGGGGTAACGCTCATGCAAACGCTCGACGGCACCGTACCGCCGCCGCCCGAGTTGATCTTCCTCGATTTGAACATGCCGCGCAAAAACGGTTTCGAATGTCTGGACGAGATTCGTTGCGATCCCAAGTTAAAGAATATTCCGGTGGTGGTATTTTCGACAAGCTCGAACCATGACATCATCGACCGCACCTACCAACAAGGGGCCAATTATTATGTTTGCAAGCCGCAGTCGTTTCAACTCCTCAAACAAACGCTCGCCTACGTCCTTTCACTCGAAGAGGACAAGCTGGAAAAACAACCGGTGCGCGAACAATTTGTCATCAACGTCGCATGAGGCTTATGGATGGAAACCGGCTCAACCGCATCAAGATTTCTTTCCTCATTGCCGCCGTGGTATTGCTTTCGCTTTGCCTCTATTCGTATGTCAAGATCGACAATTTGATGAAAACCTCGGCCTGGGTAAACCATACGGCCACCGTCAAGCTCGACCTAGAAACCTATTTTTCGCACATCAAGGACATGGAATCGTCGATGCGCGGCTATTTGCTCTCGAAAGACAGCCTGTACATCGGCGAATTCAAACGTGCCAAGGACGAAGCGGCCAAACGGATGCTGAATTTGCGCGCCAACACCAACGACAACTACTCCCAACGCGAAAACCTCAAGAAACTCGAAACGATAGCCTACAAGCGAATCGACAACATGGCGACGGTCATAGCGATTAAGGACTTCAACAAACTGCCCGACAGTACCCGCGCGCAGTACCGCCACACACGCGAAGAATTGCGCCAACAGATCGACAAGATGCTCGACGAAGAAGACGTGCTTTTGCGCATCCGGAAAAAATCGCTGACCCGCGAGAGTACCCTCACGCCTTGGGTTGCGGCATTGCTCGCTGTCACATCGATATTGCTGCTCATCGCGTCGTACTATGCGATCTACAAAGAACTCCGTACGTCCAACGCCCTGCGCGCCGACCTTGAAGGGAAAAACGACACCCTAGGGAAAATGAACGAGGAACTCGAATCGTTTACCTACATTTCGAGCCATGATTTGCAGGAACCGTTGCGCAAGATCCAGACGTTCCTGTCTATTTTGCTCGAGAAAGATGTGGGCAATCTTTCGGAACCGGCCAAAAATTACATCAAACGGTCGCAGGACAACGCCAACCGCATGCAAAACCTGATACGCGACCTGCTTGCCTATTCGCGTTTGAATACCGAAGTGTTTCCCGTCGAACCAGTGCGAATTGCTACCCTGGTCGATGAAATACGTGCCGATTTTGCCGAAGAGATCGAAGCCACCGGCACGCGCATCGACGTCACGGGGAATCCCGAAGTAGGCGCCATCGTGTCGCAATTCCGGCAGCTGCTGATCAACCACATTTCGAACTCGATCAAGTTTGCGCATCCCGATCGCGCCCCGCACATTGTGATCGACAACCAAACTGTCCGTGGCGATGCCGTACCTTTAGAAGGAGTGAATCCTGCCATCGACTATGCCCGTATTTCGATCGCCGACAACGGGGTTGGCTTTGAACCGCAATACCGCGACCGTATTTTTAAGGTATTCCAGCGTTTGCACATCGACCCGCAATACAAGGGCACCGGGATTGGACTGGCGATTGTCAAGAAAATCGTCGACAACCACCACGGTTTCATTACCGCCGACAGCGTCGAGGGCCAGGGCGCGACATTTACCATTTACCTGCCGGCTTGATAATCTTGTAAATTATTTGGCAAATATTGTAACCCGAACATCGTGCGCGGTTTGCATTTTTGTGGTGTTGCTTTAGATGAACCACAAAACACCGAATCATGTCAAAAAGAACGCTCGCCCTGTTGCTTTTACCGCTCATGCTAATGGGCGTTACTTCTTGTGACGTAATCGAAGCCATCTTCGAGGCCGGTATGGCCGTGGGCATCTTTCTGGTCATCGCCGTGATTGCCCTGATTGTTTTTGCCGTCAGCAAATTGGGCGGAAGCAAGTAAAATATAGGTTTGGACAAAAATCCAGCAGGCCGATTGGTTTGTGGGATTTTTACTTCTATAAAAAAGCCCGCATGGAGCGGGCCTTATCGTTAAGAATACATTTTCTTCCTGAGTTCCTGTATCTTATCGTCGTCGATGTAATCGTCAAACGTCATGTAACGGTCGATGACGCCTTTCGGGGTCAGTTCGACCACGCGGTTACCGACGGTTTGCGCAAACTCGTGGTCATGCGTCGTGAAAATCACCGAGCCCTTGAAATTCTTGAGCGAGTTGTTGAACGCCGTGATCGATTCGAGGTCGAGGTGGTTCGTAGGCTCATCGAGCATCAAGACATTGGCGCGTTCCATCATCATGCGCGAAATCATGCAACGCACTTTTTCGCCACCCGATAAGACGCGCGCGGTTTTGAGCGCTTCTTCGCCCGAGAAAATCATCTTGCCCAAAAATCCGCGGATGTTGACCTCTTCGCGCTCTTCTTCGGTTTTGGCCCATTGGCGCAACCAATCCACGAGCGTCAAATCGTTGTCGAAATACTCGTGGTTCTCGGCCGGAAGATACGCCTGGTTGGTCGTGATGCCCCAGTCGAATTTGCCCGCATCGGCGTTCTGACGTCCGTTGATGATTTCATAGAACGCCGTGGTGGCGCGTGAATCCTTAGAAAACAGCACGATCTTGTCGCCTTTGGCCATGTTCAAATCGACACCGGTGAACAGCGTTTCGCCATCGACCGACGCGGCCAAGCCTTCTACGTTCAGGATTTGGTCGCCGGCTTCGCGTTCCTGGTCGAAAATGATGGCAGGGTAACGACGGCTCGACGGCTTGATCTCGGCGATGTTGAGCTTGTCGATCATTTTTTTACGCGACGTGGCTTGTTTGGATTTGGCTACGTTGGCCGAAAAACGACGGATGAATTCCTCGAGTTCGGCTTTTTTCTCCTCGGCCTTCTTGTTTTGTTGGGCGCGTTGCTTGGCGGCCAACTGGCTCGATTCGTACCAAAACGTGTAGTTGCCCGAATAGTGGTTGATCTTGCCAAAGTCGATGTCGGAAATGTGCGTACAAACGGCATCCAAAAAGTGACGGTCGTGCGATACCACAATCACCGTATTCTCGTAATTGGCCAGGAAATTCTCGAGCCATGCGATGGTTTCGAAATCGAGGTCGTTCGTAGGTTCGTCCATGATGAGCACGTCTGGGTTGCCGAACAAGGCCTGCGCCAAGAGTACGCGTACCTTGAGCTTCGATTCGAGGTCGCCCATGAGCGTGTAGTGGAATTCGGCACCGATCCCGAGGTTCGACAACATGGCCGCCGCGTCTGAATCGGCGTTCCATCCGTTCATTTCTTCGAACTGCACTTGTAATTCCCCGATACGGTCGGCGTTTTTGTCGTTGTAATCGAGATAAAGCTCGTCCATCTCCTTTTTGATCGCATACAACACCTTGTTACCCATGAGCACGGTTTCCAGTACGGTGTGCTCGTCGAACATGTTGTGGTTCTGGTTGAGCACCGACATGCGTTTGCCCGGCTCGAGGAACACATGTCCCGAAGTAGGCTCCATATCGCCTGCAAGGATTTTGAGGAAGGTGGATTTTCCGGCACCGTTGGCCCCGATGACACCGTAGATGTTGCCATCGGAAAAGGTCGTGTTGACCTCGTCGAACAAAATCCTTTTGCCGAATTGTACCGATAAATTATTGACGTTTAACATGGATGTATTTTCTTTAAATGTGGCGCAAAAGTATGAAAAAAATTCACATTTTTTAGCGTTGATTCCCAATAAAATAAGCGGTTTACATTTAACTATGCCTTAACAGTAATATTGGGTGTAACTGGATATTTTTGTTTACATGATTCGGAATATGCACATCCCAAAAGCACTTCACTATTTATTGTCCTGCTCCACTGCCCTAGGCCTCTTTTGCTCGTGCGAAGGATTCAAAGGCGACAATTACACCGCTTACTTTGGCGGCGAGGTGATCAACCCAACCAGCCCTTATGTGCTGTTTTGCAGGAATTCCGAGGTGATCGACAGCGTTGCACTCGACAAGAACAACCGTTTTTTCATCAAATTCGATTCGCTCACGCCGGGCATGTATTCGTTCAAGAACCTGCCCGAATACCAATACGTTTATTTCGACAAAAACGACAGCATCATGGTACGCGTCAATGCGCGCGACTTCGACAATTCGGTGGTTTTTTGCGGACGCGGCGACCAAAAGAACAACTTTTTGATGAACCTTTATCTCAAGAACGAGGACGACCGCAGCAAGATTTTCGAGATATTCGATTACGATGTAGACCAGTTCCTTTCGAGCATCGATTCGTCGTACGCCTCGCGTGAGGAGTTCTACCGAAGTAAAAAGGAAGACCTCAAATGGAGCGACGATTTTGACCGTTACGCCAAAGCCGCGCTCGATTTGCATCATTTCTCGAAAAAGGAAATTTATCCGCAAGTGCACCAAATCCGTACGGGCAACGATGTGGTCGAAAAGTTGCCCAAAGGCTATTACGACTTTCGCAAGTCGATCGATTTTAACGACGACGACCTGATCAACTTTTCGCCTTTTGTCGCCTATTTGACGCACATGCTCAACAACATGGCGGCCATCAATTACCACAACCATTTTACCGAGGTGGATTTGGCGCTCAAGACCAACATCAACAAGTTGCACATTGCCGACACCTTGATCAAGAACGAAAAGGTCAAGAACACCATCTTGAACAACATCGCTTTCACTTATTTGCTCGAAGACCAGAACATGGTGAACAACCAAAAGTTCCTCGCCTCCTACCGCGAATTGTCTACCGACAAGAGCAAAAAGAATGAAATCCTCAAAATTGGACGCGCCATCCAGCAACTCACCAGCGGCAATCCGTTGCCCGAAGTGATTTTGGTGGATGCCAACGATAAAAAGATTTCTTCGTCGTCGCTCACGACACAAAAGACCGTGCTGTTCTTTTGGACCGAAAACCTCGTATCGCATTTGCAAGCCGCGCACAAAAAAGTGCACGACCTTAAAGTCAAGCATCCGGATTACCAGTTTGTGGCGGTTTGTCTCGACAAAGACCAGCAAAAATGGACCAAGCTGCTTGAGAAATACAAAACAGACGGCATTGTCGAATTGCGGTGCAAGGATTTCGAAGACCTCAAGAACAAATGGGCGATCACCAAAGTACACCGCACCATTATCTTAGGTGGCGACGGCAAGATCAAAAATGCCTTTACCAACATTTTCGACGTCGATTTTGAAAACGAACTGCGCGACAAGCCGTTGGAAAAAGACAGCGGACATTTGCATGCGCTGGCGGAGCGATAGTTTATTGTCTATTGCTATTTTTTATTATAACAGCGGACGAATAATAAATAATAATTAATAGAAAATATAATTTAAAAAGAAAAGCGGCTTTGAGCCGCTTTTCTTTTTAAATTATTTGTTGCCTTTGGCGTAATCGGCCAAGAACTGCGCCAATCCGATATCGGTAAGCGGGTGCTTGAGCAAGCCCAAGATGGCCGACAGCGGTCCGGTCATGACATCGGCGCCAATTTTCGCGCAGTTGACAATGTGCATCGTATGGCGTACCGACGCGGCAAGGATTTGCGTCTCATAGCCGTAGTTGTCATAGATTTCGCGGATTTCCTGGATCAGGTTCAAGCCGTCGGTAGAAACGTCGTCGAGACGGCCGATGAATGGCGAAACAAACGTAGCGCCTGCTTTGGCCGCGAGCAATGCCTGCCCTGCCGAAAACACCAGCGTCACATTGGTACGGATGCCTTTCTCGGTAAAGTACTTGCACGCCTTGACACCGTCCTTGGTCATCGGGATCTTCACGACGATTTGCTCGTGCAGTTCGGCCAGCTCCTCACCTTCTTTGATCATGCCTTCGAAATCGGTCGCGATCACCTCGGCACTCACATCACCGTCTACGATGTTGCAAATGTCGACGTAGTGTTTCAAGATGTTGTTTCTTCCGGTAATGCCTTCCTTGGCCATCAGCGACGGGTTGGTGGTCACCCCATCTAAAACGCCCAATGCCTGCGCTTCTGCAATGTCATTGAGGTTGGCCGTGTCGATAAAAAATTTCATTTGGATTATTTTTAAGTGTTGTTTTTACATTTATCAGATATTCCTCGCCGCGAAAGTACGATTTTTATTCCTCTTCACGAAAGTTTTCACTTCGAATCTTTGCTATACGACCCACACATCACTTTTTAATCAACTTGTAGGGGGCGGCAAAATCACCGCTAACAATAAGATACAATCCGGTGGGCAAGTCGCTCACATCAATCTCGAAAGATTTTAATTCAACAGTAATGCTTCTCATCAAAATCCCAAGACTGTTGTAAATAGCAATGGTGCCCACCTCTAAATCGGCAGGAATTCTAAAGTGCAGCATCGTTTGCGTAGGATTGGGGAAAATCGCGAATCGGCCTTTTTGTTTTGTAGGTTCCCGCAACACCGCGCAGCTTTCGCCTAGCAAATCGTCATACAAACCTACATTCCATTGCAGGAGATGGTCATAAACGACTTGCTTGGCGGCATTCCTGATTTGCGTTGCGTGCTCAGCTGGCACACCACCGTCAAAGACAATCAACGATGGGTCGCTCCTGAAAATCGTGGCGTAAAAACAACAGGCCGCGGCGTAACTTCCGGCCAAGGTTGGGTGGCTTTCATCGGGCGCAAACAATTCAATCGACGGGTAGTTTTGTCTGATGTACCGCCATACCGCACCCACGGGCGCCATCGACGATTTCAGCGAATCGGCAAAAAAATGATAATGCGACTCAATGTCGCTGTCCATCGCAAAATAATCCCGTACGATTACTTCCGGTGGGTCGCAATACGGCTGGCCGCAAACATAGGTACCGCCATTTTTACGGCCCCAGGTCGCGAAATACATGGTCTGCGCACACGGATTGTGCGATTTGATAATACTGTCCAATGCAACATTCGCCGACAGGTTGTTCATGAAATAACCCGGATAGGCCATCGCCAGGCTTTGGTCCTGCAGCACCACATTGTCCCAATTCCCTATCGCTATTTTTGCCAGCGATACTGCATTGGTCGCATGTTGTCCCAAGTAATAACCACCTGGTGCATTCATGTCAAAAACCAGGTTCTTCCCCGCCGATTCGGCTGCATAGGCAAGCATTTGTGGTATGTTGTTGGCAAAGGTGTAGCTGTTGCCTAAAAATAAAACCCGTTTGGTTTGCTGCGCCGATGCCGGAATAAGGCATAAAAATACTGCAATCGCAATGATAGTCTTCTTCATGATGATGCGGTGTAAGTTGAATTACTTACAGGATGCATTTCTTAAGAAAGGTTTACGCAACCGCGACAGAAAACACAAAATCTGCTACAAACTACAATTTATAGTGGTTCATCAGCATCTTTTCGTACATCTTATCGGGCAAAATGCGTTTGAGTACAATCGAGAATTTAGACAAAAACGGCCCAACCTTATAATGCCCGTTTGGTTTTGGTGTATTGATGATGCGGTAAATCGCCTCGCCCATCCTGGCCGGATCGTCTCCCGCGCTGACCTGGCTGTTGATTTCGGCTATCGTACGCCCATAGGCCGCATAAGCCGATGAAGGAGCAACGGGAACATGGTAACGGTGGTCGGCGATGTTGGTCGCAAACTCGCCTGGCGCAACATTGGTGATCTCGATATTGAACGGCTTGACTTCCATACGCAAGGCTTCGGTAACGAGCTCGAGCGCGCCTTTGGACGCCGAATACACCGAACGGTACGGCAAGCCCATGTAACCCGCAATAGAGGTGATGTTGATGATGAGTCCTGATTTTTGCAAACGCATGTGCGGCAACGCAGCCTTCATGACCTCGATTGGGCCAAACAAATTGGTTTCGAAATTGTTGCGGATCTCGTCGGTTGGGATTTCCTCGAGCGGCCCGAGTATACCCACGCCGGCGTTGTTGATCACCACATCGATACGGCCCGAAATACGGATAACTTCGGCAATCGCGTGTTGGATGCTCTCGACACTCCTGACGTCGAGTTTGAGCAACGGAAATACCGAGTTGGTGATTCTTTCTGGGTTTCTGCTCGTGCCATAAACGACAAAACCCTTATGGTGCAGGTATTCGCCGATGGCTTTGCCGAGACCGGATGAGGCGCCGGTGATGAGGACAACTTTCATGAATTTGGAAATTTGAAAATTTGGAAATTTGAAAATGCATGCGGAGTGCCTTCAAATGTCGTGTCAAATTTAGGCAAAATATTAACCCGACGTCTAATTGTTCCGCCAGGGACACGAATTTCTTTTTGACCAATCTAACAACGACAAATAAAAAAGGTTTGTCCATTTTCGACAAACCCATTTTCAAATTTCCAAATTTTCAAATTTTCAAATTACTTGGCCACTTTTCTTTCGTAATAGTACACTTCCTGCACACTATCGGCGCCCGATTTGTTAGCGCGGATCACGTAATAACGGTTGCCGATGGGTTTGATTTCATAGGTCCAATCGGCGGGCGCGTTGGGGTTTTTGCTTTTGTCGAAACGGTTCAAATCGCCGCACAACTTTTTGGGCGGTGGCGTGTTGACGTATTCCTTGCCGCCTTTTTCGGTGACCATGTAGGCCAGGTTGTATTGTCCGCATGGTGCGGGCTTGATGGTGGAGTTTTCTGAGGAAACTTCTGGATTGTCGCGGTAGGCTTCGAATTCTTTGGCAAATGCGGCGTATTTGGCGTCGGTGTCTTGGGCGAGTGCGGCTGATGTAAACAGCAGTGCGATGATTAACTTTTTCATGGTAGGTTGTTTTAGGTTGATATTGGTCAATTCAAAAAGAAACGTAAACTTCGACATTCGGTGTTCGTTGATCATCGGTTCGATATTCAAAAATTTTGAATGACGAATGTCGAATAACGATTAACGAATTTCGAACGACGGAGCCCTAGCCCGGATTACCTCACCTAGTTAATATTTAAATAGGTGTTCGGTGAATGCCTAAAAAAAGGCATTTACAGCAAGTATCCTTTTGTGGAATTTATGGAACAAAAGATACTGCGAAAAGCCGGACCCGAGGCCAAAGGCCGAACTGGCGAAGCAAATAGCTCCTGATAAAAATAAAAAATCTTCCTAACGGAAGATTACAAAATTTCAAAAAAAAATGGCAAGCGACCTACATCGCACCGCTACAACCGTATACCTTTGCTGTGTTCCCACCCTGGAGGATTCTACAGGAGCTGGTCGTGTAGGACTTGCCGTTGCAAATATACAATCTTTTTGTATTTTCGCAAGGGCAAACCCGCATAAACGTTTGCCTTTTTCGTTTATTGTCGTAAAAAACAGCCATGAGAATACCTAATACATTCGCTTTCATTTCTTTAAGCATCTTACTATCGATTTCCAGTTGTTCGGACGGGGACAAAAAATTCTTCGCGTTCGACGCGGCCCAACTCAAACAGCAGTACGCCCCTACCGAAACGGCTTCGCTGGCCATCCAGAATCCGGAAGGTAAAGCCATCGACAGTGTGGTGTATTATGTGAACGACAAAAACGTCGGATCGAACAAAGGCGAACCCATGGCTTTTGCGCTCAAAGACCAAAAGTTGGGGTACCAAAGCCTCAAGGCGCTGGTGTATTTCGAGGGCGATGCCAAGGCCGAGGAAGTCGAGGGCCGCATAGAAGTGATCTCGAACGTGACCCCAAAAATTTATAACTATACGGTGGTGAACACCTATCCGCACGACGAAAAAGCGTTTACCGAAGGGCTTGAATTTTACCGCGATACACTTATCGAAAGCACCGGACAAAAGGGCGCTTCGTACTTCAGGAAGTTCGACTACAAGACCGGGTTTGCCTACAAGCAGGTCAACATGGATCCCGAGTTTTTTGGCGAGGGCATCACGGTAATCGGCGGCAAAATTTTTCAACTGACATGGCAGGACATGACGGGTTTCATTTGGAACGCCAACACGCTCAAACAGGAAAAGACGTTCCATTACGACCGCAAGGTCGAGGGTTGGGGCATGACCAACAACGGCACGAACATCTACTTCTCTGACGGAACCGAGAAATTGTGGATCATGGACCCGGCCACGCAAAAAATCAACGACTATGTAAACGTTTACACGGGCGGCACCAAGATCAAGAGCATCAACGAACTCGAATGGATCGACGGCAAGATTTACGGCAACATCTGGCAAAAAGACGTCATCGCGGTGATCGATCCGGCTACGGGTGCGGTGCACGGCGCCATCGATTTGTCGGCGTTGCGCAAGCAAGTTACGAGCAAAGAAGCCGAGGTACTCAACGGCATCGCCTACAACCCCAAGACCAAGACGATTTTCGTGACGGGCAAGTATTGGGATAAGATGTTTGAGATTCGCATAAGCGAGTAAGTGTTTGTTCGTGGATTTAACTTCGTTCAGTTCGGCCTACGGACTCGGGTGTGGATTTGGTTATTTGTTTCGTCCGAATAACCGAATCCACGAATAACCAAATCCACAATTCTATAACACAATCCCCATAAACTATAATTGTTTCGAAACTTTCGCGTTCTATTTTTGCGTCGTAACCTCAAACCGACAACGATGAAACGAATGTTCCTGCTTACCTTGATTGCCGCATTGTTCTTAGGATGTGACTCCGATTCCGATGCCGATACGACAACCCCGATGAGCCCAGAGTTCGCCAAACAAATCCTCGACGTGTCCTATGGCGACGACCCCGAACAAAAAATGGACATCTATTTGCCCGCCGGTCGTGTCGCCAACCTGACCAAGGTTTTCCTGCTGGTACACGGCGGCGGCTGGAAAGAAGGCGACAAGGCCGAACTCAATTTTTTGGTCGTTTACCTCAAGACCAATTTCCCGAACCATGCCATCGTAAACATCAATTACCGGCTCGGTACGCTCGAGAACATTGGTTATCCGCGGCAAATACAGGACATTGCCGCCGCCATCAAACACCTGAACGACCGCACAGGCGAGTACCATTTGTCAAAAAATTACGCGATGGTAGGCGTCAGCGCAGGCGCACACCTGTCTATGTTGTACAGCTACCGGTACGACACGCGGCGTCAGGTCAAGGCCGTGTGCAGCATGGTAGGCCCGGCCGATTTCAGCGACCCGAATTACGAAGGCAACGACCTGTTCACGACGGGCTTGCGCTATTTTGTAGGCGACTACCCTACTTATGTATCCAACCCAGCGCTGTACAATGAAGTGAGTCCGTCGCGTTATATTTCGCTACTTTCGCCCAAAACCATCCTGCTTTATGGCAACCAGGACACCTTGGTTCCCGAATCGCAAGGCCAAATCGTGCACAACAAACTCAACCAGAACCTGGTGTACAATGAGTACCATGAATACGACATGGGACACATCGGATGGACCGTAGAACAATTGGACGACATGCAGGATAAGATGACATTATTTTTTACCTTGCACTTCTAGACCAAACAACATGAAAAAATACCTGTTGCTTCTTTTTGTCGGCTTGCTGTGGAACTGTTCCTCAAGCGACGACCAAAACGCCGTACTGCCCGCACAACAATTGTCGAATGTATCGTATGGCCCTGACGCGCAACAAGTATACGATATCGACTTGCCCGAAGGCCGCAACGCCGCGACCACCAAGGTCATCGTCCTGGTACACGGCGGTGCGTGGTACGGCGGTTCCAAAAGCGACATGGCCGGGGCCGTTGCCTTTGCGCGGTTACAGTTCCCGTACCATGCCATCGTGAATATGGAGTACCGATTGGCCACGGCCGAAAGCCCGGCCTATCCCAAACAAATCGACGACATTGTGTCGGTTATTGCGCACCTCGAGTCGGGCGGATACCACATTTCTAAACAATACGGATTCATGGGCGTGAGCGCGGGCGCACATTTGTCGATGCTTTACGCGTACGGCTTTGACCCGAACAACAATGTCAGGGCCGTATGCAGCCTCGTGGGCCCCACCGATTTTACCGATCCTGCCTATGCGGGGTCGGAACTGCAAACGACACTTTTCCCCTACTTGGTCGGTGCTTCGCCAAGCGCAGAACTCGTGGCCGAAGTAAGCCCGGCACTTCGGGTTACCGGTAGTGCGCCGCCCACCATACAGTTTGCGGGCAATGCCGATCCGCTGATTCCGATCTCACAAGGCGAACGGCTTGAAGCGGCACTCGATGCGGCGGGCGTAACCAACAGCCGGCATGTGTACGATGCGGGCCACGGAAACTTTTCGTTCGGCGACAGCCAGGACATCTATGGCAAGTTGGGCACTTTCTTTGCGACGCATCTTTAAAAAAACGCTTCGCTAAATCAAACACATGGTCGTCTTTTAGCGAAGCGGTCTTTGGATGCAACGGTTTTACTATTTTTTCTTTTTGGCCGCTGGTTTGGCGGCACTTCCTGTTTGCGGCGCACTTTTTACCGCGACAAATTTCCCCGTGGCCGCGTCGTAGCTCATGCGGTTTTCCTGCGTGCGATTTTTGAGCACCAGGTCCCCTTCGGCCGATATGGTCAGGTTAAACCCTTCGTTACGCATCTTTTCGCTGGTTTGCGAAGCGCCTTTCAATTTATCGAGGTAGAGGATTTCGGTAATCTTGGTGGCCGTTTGCACGTTTGAATGCAATTGCACTTTGTTGGTCAGGTCCCAGATTTGCGACACGGTGCGCGTGGCGTCTTCTTTCTTATCAGGGACTTCGGTCAGTGTTTTTTCGGTCCAGGAGATGTTGTGCAACTTGGTGCCCTTAGCAGAAAAAGCCGTTATGGTTAATCCTTCGGGCAAAGTGGGTTTGACGTTGGATTTTGGGTCGAATGCAAAACGCTCGAGCGACACCGTATCGGCTTTTTTCCCGACGCCATTGAGCAGGTACAAACGGTAGGCGTCCTTGCCTTTGAGCAATTCGGCGGTCAAGTTGCCATTTTTGGTCAGGACGGTTTTGCTTGCCGAAGTCTTGGCGGCCGTTTTCTTTTTCTTTTGCGCAAACGAAGCGCCCGTAATCAAAAGCGCGATGAGCAACAGTATGATTTTTTTCATAAAAATAGTTTTGAAGGTGGTCGAAAGTACAAAAAATATAAACGCAACGGCATCGGTTTCATTCTCTGGAAAGAAAACTTTAACACGTTACAACCCAGAATAAAAAATTAATATCTTAGTGAAATGAAAGTCAAGCAAATATACGTACCGAAACCTTGCACAGAGAATTGGGCAGAAATGTCCGAACAGGAAAGAGGGCGCTTTTGTAATTCTTGCCAAAAAACAGTGTATGATTTCACGACGGCTTCAGATCGTTTCATCGTGGAAAAAATGAAAAGTGAGAAAAACTTGTGCGGCCGTTTTTTGGCCTCTCAGTTGGATCGAGATTTAATTGCACCCCAACAAAAGTCATCTGTTTGGATGGCGTTGGCTTCTGGTATTCTAACATTTTCATCGTTTGGAAGTATCACTTGGGCACAATCAAAACCACAAACACTCACCATGTTTCAGCCAAATTTGGATGCAGGGAAAGTAGAAGATGCTTCACTCCAAACACAAACCAAGGCGAAACTGGTAAAAGTTACTGTAACTGGATTCCTGATAGAAGATGGGCTACCGATGCCGATGGTAGACATTAAAATCAAAGGCAAACGCGCCAAAACCAGTACTGATTTCGACGGAAAATTCACCATCGATGCTAAAATTGGTGACATAATTACAGCGTCGTATGTTGGATACGAAACTTACGAGCATATCATCACATTAGACGATAACAATTTGATTATCAACATGCGGCCTGATGTCACAGAACTTAGTGGCGTGGTGGTTACGGGTGGCTCACGAAAAAGAACATTTTTCGGTCGGATTGTACGTGATGTCCGCAACTGGTTCCGCTAAACAAAAAACCCAGACCGTTTCCGATCTGGGTTCTTTCTTCTATAATCAAGTAAATTATTTTACCTCTTCGTAATCGACGTCCTGGACGTTGTCGCCCTGCGCCTCGCCTTGCGGTTGGGCGTCGGCTTGCGGAGCGCTTTGCTCACCTTGCTGGTACATGGCTTCGGTGGCGGTTTTCCATGCGGCGTTCACTTTGTCGAGACCGGCCTGGATGGCATCCAAATCCTGCGACTGGTGCGCCGATTTGAGTTCCTCCAAAGCGCTTTCGATACCCGATTTGTGGTCGGCCGACAATTTATCGCCCAATTCCTTGAGCTGGCTTTCGGTCTGGAAAATCATGCTGTCGGCTTCGTTGAGCTTGTCGATTTTTTCCTTGGCCTTGCGGTCGGCATCGGCATTGGCTTCGGCATCTTTCTTCATTCTTTCGATTTCTTCCTGCGTCAAACCTGAAGAAGCTTCGATACGGATGTCGTGCGATTTGCCTGTTCCTTTATCGGTGGCCGATACCTTGATGATACCGTTGGCGTCGATGTCGAAGGTCACTTCGATTTGCGGAACACCACGCGGGGCCGGCGGAATACCGTCGAGGTGGAAACGTCCGATGGTTTTGTTGTCACCTGCCAAAGCGCGTTCGCCCTGCAAAACATGGATTTCAACCGATGGCTGCGAATCGGCGGCCGTCGAGAACACCTGTGACTTCTTGGTCGGGATCGTGGTGTTCGATTCGATGAGTTTGGTCATCACGCCGCCCATGGTTTCGATACCGAGCGACAATGGCGTCACGTCGAGGAGCAATACGTCTTTGACGTCTCCGCTCAAAACACCACCTTGGATGGCCGCGCCAATGGCTACCACTTCGTCAGGGTTTACGCCTTTTGACGGTTTCTTGCCAAAGAACTTCTCTACTTCTTCCTGGATTCTAGGGATTCTTGTAGAACCACCTACCAAGATCACTTCGTCGATGTCTGATTTAGACAAACCGGCGTCTTTCAATGCTTTGGCTACCGGTTCCATCGAACGCTTGACAAGTGTATCGGCCAATTGCTCGAATTTGGCACGCGACAATTTTTTGACCAAGTGCTTTGGCCCTGTAGCGGTAGCCGTCACATAAGGCAGGTTGATTTCGGTTTCGGCACCAGACGACAATTCGATTTTGGCTTTCTCTGCCGCTTCTTTCAAACGTTGCAACGACATCGGATCCTGACGCAAGTCGATACCTTCCTCGGCCTTGAATTCGTCGGCAAGCCAGTCGATGATCACCTGGTCGAAATCGTCTCCGCCCAAGTGCGTGTCGCCATTGGTAGACAATACTTCGAATACACCATCGCCCAATTCGAGGATCGAGATATCGAACGTACCACCACCCAAGTCGTATACGGCAATTTTCTGGTCGTGTCCTTTTTTGTCCAAACCATAAGCCAGTGCAGCTGCGGTAGGTTCGTTGATGATACGCATGACTTTCAAGCCCGCGATCTCGCCTGCTTCTTTGGTTGCTTGGCGTTGCGCGTCGTTAAAGTAAGCCGGCACGGTGATGACCGCTTCAGAAACGGTGGTTCCCAAATAATCTTCGGCCGTTTTTTTCATTTTTTGCAACGTCATCGCCGACAATTCCTGCGAAGTGTAGGCGCGTCCGTCGATGTCCACGCGCGGCGTGTTGTTGTCGCCCTTGACTACTTTGTACGGTACGCGTGAGGCTTCTTCCTTGGCTTCCTCGAACGTGTGCCCGATGAAACGCTTGATCGAAGCGATGGTTTTGGTTGGGTTGGTCACCGCCTGTCTTTTGGCAGGGTCACCCACTTTGATCTCGCCGCCTTCCACGAATCCGATCACGGACGGCGTTGTTCTCTTTCCTTCTGAATTTGGGATTACTACCGGCTCCGAGCCTTCCATAACGGCCACGCACGAGTTGGTGGTTCCCAAGTCAATTCCAATTATTTTACCCATTTTTATTTAAATTATATTGTTGTTGATTGTTTTTGAACTTCGGATCGGCTTTAGTCAATGACTGTGCCATGCGGGAAAAAGCGTGAAATTGTCAGTTTTGACCGATTGAGGTATGACAAGATGGCATTTTTTATTGTTATTGTCTGTTGCTCCAAAAGATTACAGATTTTCTATACAACAATGTCTGCCGAACGCTGTAAATTTAGACCAGGGCGGGGCTGGCGTCCCCAAGGGGAAATGGAAAGCAACGGCAAGTTTGCCAATGCTGTTCGAACAACACCTGCCATAGGCTTTCAGCTTTCGACTCGCGTACGGCGCCTGAACAAAAACTGTTCGTTGAACACCACAATAGAAGCCAGGATAAGCAAGTAGGCCGTCACTTCGAGCGCATCGACGCGTTCCTTAAAGTAAAAAACGGCCAGCATAAAGTGGATCATCGGATTGAGGTACATCAAGATGCCCACCGTGGCCGACCGCATGCCTTTGAGCGCATACAGGTTCAAAAACAATGGAATAATCGTAAAGAAAATCACGATAAAATTCATTGAAACCCAAAACACCGATGCCGTAGGAAGTGGCCCGCTGTAGACCGGAAAAAACGGAAGGATCACGAGCGCCGCGATGGCCATTTGCACGGTCAGGATGACAAAACGGTCGAACTGGTTGTTCTTGCGTTGCGTGATCAAATACATCGCAAAAGTAAAGGCGATGACAAGGCTGTAGGCCAAATCGGTCGCGCTCTCCATGCCCAGGATAACACAGCTCAGGAAACTCATCCCCACGGCCAACCACTGCCAGCGCGACAATTGTTCCTTGAGGATCAGATTGGCCAGCACCGTGGTCACGATCGGACAAATCAAGTAGGCAAACGACGCCGACTTTAAACTGACATGGTTGATCGCATAAATGAACAAAAACCAATTGACCACGAGCAGGAATCCGCCGCCAATGGTCAAGGCCAGCATTTTGACCCGTCGTTTTCTTTCGAGCTTGGTGAACACCACATAATCGCTCTGGAGCGCTTTTTTTCTAAACGCTGCATTGATCAACAGCAACAAGACCGTCGCATAGAAAACACGGTAAAACAAAATGTCGAGCGATGGATAGTCGTGCAACGGCTTGAGCGCGAGGCTAAAAAAACCCCACATGACAAAAGCCGTGATGGCCGATAGGAAATACTTGTTGGGCATGGTCGTGATTTCGGGGCAAAGGTAGTTTGTTGTCGACTAATATCAATGCTTTGTTCAAATTCCTTTAACAATCGACAAAACCAATGTGCATCCTTTTGAGATCGACGGTAATGTGTATATTTGCCCAAACCAACAAACCATGCTCTTCAACTCGCTTCATTTTGCGGTCTTTTTTCCCGTCGTTTTCGTGCTGTACTGGTTTGTGTTCCAAAAGAACCTAAGGTATCAGAATCTGCTGCTGCTTGTTTCAAGTTACTTTTTCTACGGATGCTGGGATTGGCGCTTTTTGTTTTTGTTGATTTTTTCGACCGTACTCGATTATTACACCGGCATAAGGATGGCCGAAGCGCCAACGCAACGCAACAAGAAATTTTGGTTTTGGCTCAGCGTATGCGTCAACTTGGGGTTTCTTGGGGTTTTCAAATATTACAATTTTTTCGCAGAGTCTTTTGCGCAGGCGCTCGCCAATTTTGGCTTGACTGTCCATCCTTATACGCTGCAGATCATCCTGCCGGTTGGTATCTCTTTTTATACCTTCCACGGACTTTCCTATGTAATTGATATTTACAAAGACCGGATCAAGGCCGAGAAGGATTTTGTGGATTACGCCGTTTTCGTGAGTTTCTTTCCACTGCTCGTGGCGGGACCCATAGAGCGTGCGACGCATTTGTTGCCGCAAATCAAACAAAGACGCATCTTTAGTTTTCCGGCTGCCACCGACGGAATGAAGCAAATCCTTTGGGGGTTGTTCAAGAAAGTGGTCATTGCCGACAACTGTGCACATTTTGCAGACATCATTTTTGAAAACCCAAGCGACCATTCGGGCAGTACGCTGGCCTTGGGCGCGGTGTTTTTTGCCTTTCAGATTTATGGCGATTTTTCGGGCTACTCCGACATCGCTTTGGGTACGGCCCGTCTTTTGGGAATCGACCTGCTTCGCAATTTTGCTTATCCTTATTTCTCAAGGGATATAGCAGAATTCTGGCGCCGTTGGCATATTTCGCTTTCTTCGTGGTTTAAGGACTACCTGTACATTCCGCTTGGCGGCAGCAAGGGCGGTCATTGGATGCGTATCAGAAATACGTTCATTATTTTTGTTGTGAGCGGATTTTGGCATGGCGCGAACTGGACGTTCATTATTTGGGGTGCGCTCAATGCCTTATTTATTATGCCATCGATCATCACCAGCCGCAACAGAAACAATCTGGAAATAGTCGCAAAAGGAAAGTTGCTGCCCGGCGTCAAGGACCTTTTGTCGATGGGCTTTACCTTTGTCCTTGCTTGTATTGCATGGGTTTTCTTTAGGGCCGAGAATGTAACGATTGCCATCGAATACCTATCTGGGATGGTATCGCGATCGCTATGGACCAAACCTGTTTTCAAGGACGATTCTCTTGCGCCTGCAATCCTATTGCTTGTCGCGTGCTTTGTGGTCGTTGAATGGTTTGGGCGTGAACAAAAGTATGCCATCGCCAACCTGCTCCGCAAAAATGTCTGGTGCCGTTGGGCATTCTACTATCTGCTGGTTGTCATCATTTTTCTCTATGCCGGTAAAAATCAGCAATTCATTTACTTCCAATTCTAGTCATGAAAAAATTCCTTTTTCGCATCGCCCTGTTTTTCGTGCCTATAGTGTTTGTGGCTTATGCAATCGATATTTTTTTGTCTGAAAACCTCAAGCAATCGAATTCGTTCGCGAACAAGGAATATACAATTTGGAACGGTTTGATCGACGGCACAATCGATGAACCGATATTGATCTATGGCAGCTCGCGCGCATGGGTTCATTTCGACTCCCAAATGATCGAAGACTCGCTTGGGTTGGGCACCTACAACTTGGGGATTGACGGCCACAATTTCAGGATGCAGTATTTGCGTCATCGATTGGCGACAACCAACACGAAACCCAAACTGATTGTCCTGTCGGTAGACGATTTGAGTTTATTTACCCGCCCGGACCTTTACAATGCTGAGCAGTTCTTGCCGTATTTGCTTTGGAATACCGAGATTTGGAGCCGCATCCATCATTATAATGGATTCAGTTCCTATGACTATCTTTTGCCTTTGGTGCGTTACTATGGTCAATTGGATGCCGTTAAAGAAGTGATTCGATTGAAACGCACACCCGAAAAGAATCCTGTAATAAGATTGAAAGGCTATCAAGGACGAGATGCCCAATGGCTAGGTGACTTGAATAAGGTAAAACCTTTTGCCGCTCCTGTCGGCGAACTGGCCGATTTGTTTACCCAATTCCTCAAGGAATGTCAAGCGGCCGACATCAAAGTCATATTGGTCTATTCGCCACAGTATATCGAAGGCCAGTATTTGGTTACCAACCGAAAGGAAATTTTCAAGTTTTATCGCGATTGCAGCCGTCGATTCCATATTCCTTTTTTCGACTATTCGAACCATCCCCTATCGATGGATCGGGATAATTTCTACAATGCCATGCACCTCAATTTAAAAGGCTCTCGGTTGTTTACGCAAGACCTGATCCAAAAACTGAAACGAGAACCCTCGATTTCGACGATCCTTCAAAATTAATCAATTGAAGATATGGCAAAAAAAGCCTGTGATTTTAAGAATTTCACAACATTCGCGCTATATTTGTGACAAACTCCGTTGCTATGGAAGAATGTATCTCTGTTTTCGACATGCTCAAAATAGGCGTCGGGCCATCGAGCTCGCACACCCTCGGGCCTTGGCGTGCCGCCGAGCGGTTCCTGGCCGAGTTGCGCGACGAAAATTTGATGGCCAAAGTCGAACGTGTCAAGGTAGATTTATATGGCTCGCTGTCGCTTACGGGCAAGGGCCACGCCACCGATCTGGCCGTCATGCTTGGGCTGTCGGGGCAAGATCCTGAATACATCCCGGTCGAGAACATTTCGGGCATCATCAAATCGATAGAGGACAACCAGCAAATCAACCTGGGTAACGAAAAAACCATCCCGTTCTCGTTCCTGATGGACATCGTGTTCAACAAAAACTTCCTGCCATTCCACGCCAACGGCTTGATGTTCACTGCCTATCTTGACAATGATACCGAATACGCATCTACGTTCTACTCCATCGGCGGCGGGTTTGTCGTCAAGGAAGAACGCGTCAACGCCAAGAAAAAAAGCGCGATCAAATGCGCGTTTCCGTATCCGATCCAAAACGCCGAGGAATTGCTGCAATATGCCGTTGCGCAAAACCGCAAGATTTCCGACATCGTCCTCGACAACGAAAAATCGATGCGTTCCGAAGACGAAATCCACCGTGAACTGATGCGCATCTGGCATACCATGCTCGAATGCATGTACATCGGTTGCCATACCGAAGGCACGTTGCCTGGCGGGCTCAACGTACGCCGACGCGCGTTCGACATGCACCAGAACCTGATTGGGCTGGCCAACTATTCGACCCCGCAGGAGTGGCTCGAGACCATCCGCAAGACCGAGGTCAAATTCCGTCAAATCCTCAAATGGGTTTCGTGTTTTGCGCTGGCCGTCAACGAGGTCAATGCGGCGCTCGGTCGCGTGGTGACCGCGCCTACCAACGGCAGTTCGGGCGTGATTCCCGCCGTGCTCATGTATTATTGCGTGATCGAAAACCACCAGGCCTCGGAAGCCGAAATCAAGCAGTTTTTGATGGTGGCGGGCGAAATCGGCAGTATTTTCAAAAAAGGCTCGACCATTTCGGCGGCCATGGGCGGTTGCCAGGCAGAAATCGGCGTATCGTCGGCCATGGCGGCAGGTGCTTTGTGCGAAGTCATGGGCGGAACGCCAGAACAGGTACTCATGGCGGCCGAAATTGCGATGGAACACCACCTGGGCATGACGTGCGACCCGATTGGCGGACTCGTCCAAATCCCATGTATCGAACGCAATACGATGGGTGCGATCAAGGCCATCAACGCGGCCGAACTTGCGCTCGAAACCGATGCCAAGAACGCCAAAGTACCGCTCGACAAAGTCATCAATACCATGTGGCAGACGGCCAAGGACATGAACTCGAAATACAAGGAAACCTCCGAGGGCGGATTGGCCGTAGCCGTGAATATGGCCGATTGCTAGTTTTTATTTTAAATGTTGAATTTTAGATTTTGGATGACGATGCGTTGGTGGCTGCTGCTGTTGGTTTTCGATATGGCCCACGCGCAGCTCGACATCGCGCACCTTACGGGCAACCTCTACGTTTACACCACCTACCACGATTTGGGCGGCGAAAAACCGTACCCCGCCAACGGGACCTACCTTGTCACCGACCAAGGCGTTGCGCTTATCGATGCGCCGTGGGATTCCTCGCAAGCCCAACCGCTACTTGATTCCATCCAAAAAAAGCACGGTAAAAAGGTGTTGCTTTGCATCGCCACACATTTCCACGCCGACCGCACGGGGAGTTTTGACTACCTCCAATCGAAAGGCGTCAAGACCTACTCTTCCAAACAAACGCTCGAATTGTGTCGCAAATACAACGAACAACAGGCGCAATACACGTTCTCAAAAGATACTGTATTCATCATTGGAGGGCGTAAAATCGAAACGTTTTACCCCGGCCCTGGACACACCCAGGACAACATCGTCGTATGGTTTGAAAACGAGAAAGTGTTGCACGGCGGTTGTTTCGTCAAAAGCACCGACACCGACAATCTGGGGAACCTCGCCGACGCCGATGTGCGCCAATGGCCTAAATCGATCCGCCGCACGCTGGCCAAATTCCCGAATCCGTCCTACGTGATTCCGGGGCATGAAGGCTGGCAAAGCAATCAAGGATTACAGCATACCGCGCGGTTACTTACAGCGCACTTGAAACCCTAGTCATTAAACGTCAAGGCTTGCGACGCGTATCGATGCAGTAAACGATCATCCATTTGTCGCCTTCCTTGACCAGCTGGAACGAGTTGACGCCGGTATGGCTGAGCTTGCCGTTGACGTAGAATTCATAGGGGGTCCAGGCGTGCGCCATGCTTCCGTCGATTTGGATCTTGCACGAGAGCAACTTCTCGCCAAACGAAAAATCTTTGGGAACCGACGCCACCGAGCGGTAGAATTGCGCTGCATATTCGACCGAAAACACCGCGCCATCCTTGCGTTCGTCTACCGAATGTAAAACCATCGGCTTGGCCAACACCGACTTCATCTTGATGGTATCCTTTTGGTGCAGGCCTTCGAAAAAAGTATCGATCGACCTGCGTATATCGGCTTCCTGCGCGAACGTCAATTGCGCGAAGAGCAACAAAATAAAAAGGGAAAATTTGTTCATGATTTTGGGTAGTGAATCGTTTTGCATTGGTTTTTCCGGGTACGGGTTTCCGATTTTTTGGTCAAATAACAACTCTTTGGGGACATCATCTGAAACTTTAACAAAATGTACAGATTTTTACTTCGTACAGTTCGCCCTCCGGGCTCGGGTTTGTATCGGTGTCTCGCAGAATTGTCGTAGGGAATACCTTCTAAATCCCCTTCCCTACCGAAAAAATACAATTTTATCCCCTAACTCCTACAGATTTTCCCCATTTTTACATTTTCCCTTCGATCGCACCAATCCCATGTTCCAAAAACCGCAAATCCAACCATGCTTTACTTGCCCATCGGCATAATTTTCCGCGCCCGATGCCGCGGCATCAAAAACCATTTACTACTTTTACCATCCTAAAACAACACCTATGTCTGTCGCGAAAAAAGACTACAAGAAAGTAACCACCAAGTCGCTGATCGAAATGAAGGCCAACGGCGAGAAAATCTCGATGCTCACCGCCTACGATTTCACGATGGCCAAAATCGTAGACACCGCGGGCGTCGACGTGATCTTGGTAGGCGATTCGGCCTCGAACGTCATGGCGGGCCATGAAACAACGCTGCCCATCACGCTCGACCAAATGATTTACCACGCCTCGTCGGTGATCCGCGCCGTAGACCGCGCACTCGTGGTGGTCGATTTGCCGTTCGGCAGCTACCAATCCGACCCCAAAGAGGCGCTGCGTTCGTCCATCCGCATCATGAAAGAAAGCGGCGGGCACGCGGTAAAACTCGAAGGCGGCAGCGAAATCAAGGAATCCATCAAACGCATCCTCGCCGCAGGCATCCCCGTCATGGGGCACTTGGGGCTTACGCCGCAGTCGATCTACAAGTTCGGGACCTATACCGTACGGGCCAAGGAAGAAGCCGAGGCCGAAAAACTCGTCGAAGACGCGCAACTCCTCGAGCGCTTGGGCTGTTTTGCAATCGTACTCGAAAAAATCCCCGCCAAGCTCGCCCAGCGCGTGGCGCAAAGCATCTCGATCCCCGTGATCGGCATTGGTGCGGGCGGCGGCGTCGACGGCCAGGTGCTCGTAATCCACGACATGCTGGGCATGAACAACGAATTCAGCCCACGGTTCTTGCGCCGTTACCTCGATTTGTACGAACAAATGACGGGCGCGATCGGCAAATATGTCGAAGACGTGAAATCGGCAGACTTTCCGAACGAAAAGGAACAATATTAATCATTTTCTATTTTTACTATTTATTAGGGCGTTGCCTGCGGCCCGGGCTGTACGCGGTGCGCGGCACCTTGCTCCCATCCCTAACGCGGCCCTGTCTTCCTTTATGAAAATCGTTTCAAACAAGACCAACCTGCAAATCCTGTTCGAAGACAACCACATCATCGTGGTCAACAAGCGCGTGGGCGACATCGTGCAGGGCGACAAAACCGGCGACAAACCCCTGTCGGACGTGGTCAAGGAATACCTCAAGGACAAATACAACAAACCCGGCGAAGTGTTCTTGGGTGTCGTGCATCGATTGGACAGACCTACTACCGGCATCGTCGTTTTTGCTAGGACATCCAAGGCCCTTACACGGCTCAACGATTTGTTCAAGAACCGCGAGACGCAAAAAACCTACTGGGCCGTCGTCAAAAACCAACCTGCAAAAACGCAGGACAAACTGATACATTACCTCAAGCGCAACGAAAAAAACAACACCTCCAAGGCGCACGAAAAAGAAGTCCCCGACAGCAAAATGGCAAGCCTCGACTACAAAGTCATTGCCTCGCTGCAAAGCTACTGCGCGCTCGAAATCGACCTGCATACGGGGCGTCACCACCAAATCCGTGCGCAACTCGCGGCCATCGGCAGCCCCATCAAAGGCGATTTGAAATACGGCGCCGACCGCAGCAACCCAGACGGCGGCATCCACCTGCACGCGCGCAAACTGCACTTCGTGCATCCCGTTTCGAAAGAAAATCTTACGCTGATCGCCCCGGTGCCCGACGAAACCGTATGGCGCGCCGTCGATAGGGAAACGCCTAATACCCACTAGGCAAACCCATAACATTCTTTGCTGTAAAACGTTATTATTTTACCGTCATCCCAATCTGCGGACAAATAATTTGTCGTGAGGTAGGGAAAGTGCGGCCCAAGATGTCCCCACAAAAACAAAACCAATGTCGAATCTAAAACTATTTGCCATGAAAAAAATGCTTTGTCTTTTACTCGGACTTCTTTCCCAAGCGAACTTCGCGCAAGAACATTACGCGGGCATCAACACCTCGCAACGCGGCGGGATCATCAACGCTGGGGTGAACCCCGCCGAACTCGTGAACCTCAATGCCCGCTATGACATCCACGTCATTTCGATAAGCGCCAAGGCGTCGAACAGCGAACTCGGCTTCAGCGACCTTGTGGGTGGCGGCGATTTTGCCGACAAACTGTTCACCGGCAACACTGCCGTCGACTTGCGGATGGACGCCCAAATTACCGGCCCCGGCATCGCCTGGAACAGCCAACGCTGGGCATTTGCCTTTACCACCAAGGGCCACGCCAAACTCGATCTGGTTGATGTAGACGCCAACCTTGGCGACGCGCTCACCAACAGCGCAATAGATTCGTATTTGAGCGGATCGTCGGTGATCGCCAACAGCAACAACCAACGCTTGGCGGGAACCAGCTGGGGCGAGGTCGCATTTTCTGCGGCAACGATCCTGTTCGAAGATGCAACGCACAAACTCAACCTCGGGGCTTCGGTAAAACTGTTGTTTCCAGGCTCGTACGCGAACTTTGGCGCGAACGAGTTTTCGGGTACGGTGCACAACGAATTCGGCGAAGTCAGCCTGACCAATGCACAGGCCAACCTGAACATCGCATACTCGGGCAACCTGGGCGACGACTTTAGCCAGTTTGGCGATTACGCGAGCTCGTTGTTCGGCAAACCCAACGGCGTTGCGGCCGACATTGGTGTCAACTACCGTCTGAAAGATGCCGAAGAAGGGCACTACAAACTCAACGTGGGCGTGGCCGTCAAGAACATTGGCAGCATGAAATTCAAATCGAACGACAATTCCGATACGAATTATGTGCTGTCGGTACAAGGCACCGATACGCTCGGATTGAACCAATTCCAGGGCGCCCAAAGTCTCAGGGAAATTGAAAGCCTGTTGCTCGCGAGCGGCTTTTTGAACAAAACGGTGGCCGAACGCAAATCGTTCAAGGTGACGCTGCCCACCGTCCTGACCGCCTACGCCGACCTCAAGATCGTGCCCCAATTCTACGTCACCGCATTCGCACAGCTCAAAATGCGCAAAGACGAGGAGAACACACAAATCGCGGGGCAAAACGTCTTTTCGCTCACACCGCGATTTACCACGCGTACCATCGAGGTCTATTTGCCGATGTCGTCGAGTGAATTCTCGGGATTTGCCACGGGTCTCGGGTTTAGGGCGTATGGCTTTTTCATCGGATCGGGTTCGGTGATCACCGCTTTGCTGTCCGACGCCAAGCAAGCCGACGCCTATATCGGATACGGTTTCCAATTCGATTAAATTTGCTACATTTGGGCGTGATCCCGCCAATGAATTTCCAAACCGACGTCCAGTTCCGCAAAAAGGTGCTCACGCAGTTGCTGCACCACATTGCCACGCGCGAAACCGAAATCTTGTCGGCGTTGCAAAAAGACTTCGGGAAACCCGCGTTCGAAGGGTTGGTGACCGAGACGTTTATCGTGACGTCAGAACTCAAAAAAACGATCAAAAACCTGAACCGCTGGGCGCGTCCGCAACGCGTTTGGCCTTCGCTGCTCAACTTCCCGTCTACCGATTGGATTTACCGCGAGCCCTACGGCAAGGTGCTGGTCATCGCGCCGTGGAATTATCCGTTCCAGCTCGCGATGTGTCCGCTGATTGCGGCAGTGGCGGCGGGCAATTCTGTGACGCTCAAACCGTCGGAACTCACACCCCACACCGCGGCGCTGATCGCCGAAATCGTGCGGATTACGTTTTCGCCCAACCATGTCGAAGTGTACCAAGGCGGCGCCGAGGTCTCGCAAAAATTGCTCACGCACCGTTGGGATTACATTTTTTTTACGGGCAGCGTGGCCGTGGGCAAATTGGTCGCCAAGGCCGCGGCCGAGCACCTGACACCCGTGACGCTCGAACTGGGCGGCAAGAACCCGTGTATCATCGATGCGACGGCCAATCTCGCGCTTGCCGCGCGACGCATCGTTTGGGGCAAATTCCTCAACGCCGGACAAACCTGTATAGCGCCCGACTATTTGCTGATCCAGAACAAGGTCAAGACGCGTTTCATCGATTTGCTCAAAACCGAAATCGAACGGGCCTATGGTACTAATCCCAAGCAATCGCCCGACTTCCCGAGAATCATCAACGACAAAAACTGGAGCCGTCTGCTCGATTTGATCGACACCGATAAAATCCTGTACGGCGGCGAATCCGACGCAGCCGAACGCTACCTTGCCCCTACGCTGATCGACGAACCCACGCTCGAAAGCGCCGTCATGCAAGACGAGATTTTTGGCCCTATCCTGCCCATCCTTTCGTATGAAACCGAAGACGAAATCGCAACCGTTATTTCGCGTTACGAGAAACCCTTGTCTTTGTACGCCTTTGGCAACAGCGGCTTTACGCGCAAAATGATGAAACGTTTTTCGTTTGGCAACGGCAGCATCAACGACACCGTGGTGCAGTTCGGCAATGCGCGCTTGCCGTTTGGCGGCGTCGGACATTCGGGCATGGGCGCCTACCATGGACGGTACAGCTTCGAGACTTTTTCGCACCGCAAGCCCATCGTCAAAAAGGCCAACTGGCTTGACTTGCCGATGCGGTACGCCCCTTATTCCGACAAATTCACAACCATACGCAAACTTTTAAAATGGCTTTGACATGAGAACCATCAAAAACCGCATCGAAGAAATAAAAACCAACGGTTACACCTTTAGCTTTGACGACACCCTGAACCGTGCGTTTGCCGCCTACAAAGCCATCGCGTTGCCTGGCGGGATTGTATTCTTGCTGTTTGGCATCGTCTATTTTGCGGTGATGTCGATGACGGCGGCGAGCACGCTCGACATGAGTCGCGTGACGCCAGATATGAATTTTGAGGAAATGCTCAAGGAACTCCAGTTTCAGCTCGAGCACCAAACACTGCAACACAAAGTCATCGACGGGCTGTCGCGCATCTTGCTGGGCGCCTTGTCGATACCGCTGTCGGCGGGATTGATAAGGATGTGTTATGACTTCGAAAAAGGCCAAGAGATCAGTTTGGGCAGTGCCTTCCAGTACTACAAAGGGGCACATTTCTCGGACTTGTTTGTGGCCGGATTCGTCATCAACCTGGTGACTTTTGCCGCGGCGCTCGGGTCGGAATATTTGTTGCCGTTGTCGCCGGGGGTCACGTTGGTATTGTTCCTGTTGATCATTGCCGTATCGATCCTGACCACGTTGTTCGTTCCGTTGATCATCTTTGGCGACCAATCCCCTATCGAGTCGATTGTTTCGAGCGCCGTGGTGGTCTCGCGAAAGTTTTGGCCGATCCTTTTTTTGTTGCTGGTTTGCGGCATCATCGCACTGTTGGGGCTGCTGGCGTGCTGTATCGGCCTGTTCTTTACCTTGCCGATTGTGTCGGCGTGCCAGTATGCGATCTATGCCCAATCGGTTGGCATCGACGACGCTACGACCGAACCGAGTTAAGAAAATGTTAATAACTGGCGTTAATTTTGTTGCGGTTTTGTTGTGGTGAACGGGCTGTTTTGCTATTTTAGCCACTATATTGCCACAACATGCCAGCAAACCTACAATTGATTTCGTTGCCCATCAAAAGCATCGGTTCCGTAACAGAATGGCCTCTTTTTGTTGCGCTTCACAATCCGAATCTTTCGCTTTTTGACATTAAGTTGATGATTCTCATCGCGTTGGTCTTGCTCGCGATTGCGCTTTTGTACTTTACGCTTCGCAAAAACTCCAAATACAGCAAGGACTTCGACAAGTTCCTGTTTGCCAACGAAATCGTCAACAAAGGCAACTCGCTCACGATTGCCACCAACAAAAAGGGCGAGGTCACGTTTTGCAGCGAAACCATCGAGTCGATATTGGGCTATACCGTGGCCGAATCGATGGGGCTTGGCTTTTGGAGCCTTACCGAAGACCCGGAGTTCGTCGGCGAAGCCTACCATGAAAACTATGTAGACGAACGGCTCCACGTGCGCAAACTCAAATGCAAAAACGGCGAATACAAGTACATCCAGTGGAAAGATAAGAAGTACAACGAAGACCTCGTGATCGGGATAGGCCAAGACGTTACCCAGCAAATCATGATGCAGGACCAGTACCGCAGCTTGGTACAATCGGCCAACGACATCATCTTCGAAACCAACAAACGTGGGCAGTTTACGTTTATCAACGATTTTGCCGAGAAAACGCTCGGCATCACCCAAAAAGAAATGCTCAACAAGCATTTTTCGTCGTTCATCCGCCCCGATCATGTGGGCCGTGTGAGCGAATTCTTCACCGAGATCGACAACCAGAAAACCATCGAATTCCCGGCCATCAAAACCACCGGTGAGGAAATCTGGCTTTCGCAAAAAGTCAATTCGCGCAAGGATTCGGCGGGCGAAGTCATCGGCTATTCGGCCATTGCGCGCGACATCACCCTGTTCAAAAACGTCGAGAACGATCGACTGCGCCGCCAGGAAAAAACGCAACGGTACAACGATGCACTCAAGGCATTCGCGGCCAAAAGTTATTCGGGCACGCAGCTCGACGATATTTTGCGCAGCATACTCGAAACCACCACCAAAACGCTCGATGTAGACCGCGCCAGTTACTGGATTTATGGGCAGGACCATATTCGGTGTCAAAATCTTTACGAGCGTCACAAGGACAAGTTTGAAAAAGGATTCAAATTGCGCCGCGCCGATTATCCGTATTATTTTTCGACGATCGAAAGCGAAATCCAGATCGTGGCGCCCGATGTCAGGCTCAATCCGATGACCAAGGAATTGTGCGTAGACTATGTCGACAAGAACAATATTTGTTCGTTGCTCGACACGCCCGTGATGATAGACGGGACGCTGACCGGCATCGTCAGTTTCGAAGCCACGGGCAAGATCCGCGATTGGGACGCCGAAGACATCACGTTTGCCCGGTCGGTATCCGATTTGATCATCATCGCCATCGAATCGCAAACAAGACTCGAAGTCGAACAGCGCCTCGCCTACAAAAGCGATTTGCTTACGGCCATGGCGGCGTGTACCGACAAATTCCTCAGCAGCAAGACCAAGGACGAAATCTTTAAGGACACGTTTCCGATCATTGCCGAGGCGACGGGCGCGCACCACATGTACTATTACGAAAACGATCCGCAAACCAGCCTGATCAGGCAACAGTACAAATGGGGCAAACAGGATTTGGTTTTGCAGATTACGCCGCTACAGTATTTCACGCACGAAAAACTGGACGAAGTGGTGCAAAACGTAAAACAGCGCAAGCCGTTCACCACCATCACGAGCCAGTTGGACGACACTTTTTTCAGGCAGTTGCTTGTAGCCAACGACATCAAGTCGATCCTGGTGTTGCCGATTTTCATCAAGGATGAATTTACGGGTTTCATTGGGCTCGACGATTGCAGCGAAGAGCGCATCTGGAACGAAGACGAAATCAAGATCCTACACACGATGGCGGGCAACTTTGCCGCATCGATCGAACGCCTGAACAACGAACGTGCGATTTACGAGAGCGAGGAGAAATTTCGATTGCTGGCCAACAACATCCCGGGCACGGTGTACTTGTCCAAATACGACGAACGCTGGAGCAAGGTGTACCTCAATGACGAGATCGAGAAGCTCACGGGGTATCCCAAATCCGATTTTATCGAAAACAAAATTTCGTTTGTCGACCTGATCCATCCCGAAGACCGCCAACGTACGCTTGCCGAAGACCGGCTGGCCATCGACAACGGCAATCCCATCCATTCGGTGTACCGCATTTTGCGCGCCGATGGCAAGGAGGTTTGGGTCGAAGAGTTTGGCGAACCCATCTACAAGGACGGCGAGATTACATTCGTCGAAGGTATTTTCATCGACATCACCGAACGCAAACTTTCTGAAACGGCCGTCAAACAAAAAGAAATCGCCGAGGCCGCCAACAAGGCCAAAAGCGAATTCCTGGCCAACATGAGCCACGAGATCCGTACGCCGCTCAACGGTATCATCGGGTTTACCGACCTGCTCATGAACACCAAGCTCGAGGACATCCAAAAACAGTACATGGGCACGGTGAACCAATCGGCGCATTTGCTCATGGAAGTCATCAGCAACATCCTTGATTTCTCGAAGATTGAATCGGGCAAATTGGAGCTCGACATCGAAAAATATGATATATTTGTGATAGCGAACCAGGCCATGGAGTTGGTTTCGTATGAGTCGAAGCTCAAACAACTCGAGCTCGTATTGAACATTGGCGAGGGCGTGCCGCGTTTTGTCAAGACCGATTACATTCGTCTGAAGCAAATTTTGATCAACCTGCTCAGCAATGCGGTCAAATTTACCGAGCAAGGCAAAATTGTCTTCGGCATCGATGTGGTGTCGAAACAGCAACAAAGCGCCACGTTGCGTTTTTCGGTCAAGGACACCGGCATCGGCATCCAAAGGGCGAACCAGGAGAAGATCTTCGACGCCTTTTCGCAGGAAGATACCTCGACGACCAAAAAATTCGGCGGTACGGGACTCGGTCTTTCGATATCGAACCAGTTGCTCGGGTTGATGGACAGCAAATTGCAACTCGAAAGCCATTACGGACAGGGCAGCGAATTCTTTTTTGAAGTCACGTTCGAAACGGCCGATGAAGCGGGAGCGAACCACACCGAATCGGCCCCGCCAATCGAAACGACACCCGAAAAAATGGTGGTCGAACACGAAACCATCAAGGTGCTCATCGCCGAAGACAACAAAATCAACATGTTGCTGGCCAAAACGTTGATCAAACAAATTGTCCCGATGGCGATGCTCATCGAGGCCTTTGACGGCAAGGAAGCGGTAGAAAAATACACGGCGGAGCGCCCGGACATTGTGTTCATGGACATACAGATGCCGGTCATGAACGGTTACGAGGCATCGCAGGAGATACGAAAAATACAAACCGAGCACGTACCCATCATTGCACTCACCGCGGGAACGGTCATCGGCGAACGCGAAAAATGCCTCGAGGCAGGCATGGACGATTACGCGGCCAAGCCGATCGTGAGGAAAACCATCGAACAAATCCTATCCAACTGGATCAAAGTATAAACAACTAAATACGAAAATTATGAAGTGGTCAGGCAGAAGAGAAAGCGGCAACGTAGAAGACCGCAGGAGTATTTCCGGCGGAAAAGTGGCCTTGGGTGGCGGCGTCATTGGCATCGTCGTCGTATTGATCAGCATGTTCATGGGCAACGGCGATACCACGCAATTGCTCGAACAGGTGCAGCAAATGCAGCAACAACAAGGACAAACCGAATCGGTACCGCTTTCGGCCGAAGACGAAAAAATGGGTCGCTTTGTCAAGGTTGTGCTCGCCGACACCGAAGATGCCTGGCACCAGATTTTCAAGGAAAACGGCATGACCTACGAAGAACCGCAATTGGTGTTGTTCCGCAACAGCGTGCAAACGGCGTGCGGCGGCGCCTCGTCGGCTTCGGGGCCGTTCTATTGCCCGGGCGATAAAAAAGTGTACATGGACTTGGCTTTTTTCGAGGAACTGCAAACGCGTTTCGGGGCCAAGGGCGGCGACTTTGCGATCGCCTATGTGATCGCGCACGAGGTGGGTCACCACGTACAGACACTTTTGGGCACTTCGGCCAAGATGCGCCAACGACAACAAGGGCTTTCAGAAGCCGATGCCAATAAATTATCGGTGGCGCTCGAACTCCAGGCCGATTTTTACGCCGGTCTTTGGGCACACTACGGACAGGAAAAAAACCAATTCTTGGAATCGGGCGATATAGAGGAAGCACTCAGCGCCGCGCATGCCGTAGGCGACGACGCCATCCAAAAGAAAATGCAAGGTCAGGTTGTCCCCGACTCCTTTACGCACGGCTCGTCGGAGCAACGCATGTATTGGTTCAAACGCGGCTTTGAATCGGGCGATGTAAGCCAGGGCAACACCTTTGCGCAAATGGGGCTTTCCCTGTGATCGGAAAATGGGCGGGCGCGCTGGGTTTTCTCGGCGTCTTGCTTTTTGTAAGCGGCGTCATCCTGGGCGGACAATCGATCCCCGGGTATGACCATGCGGCACAACTCATCAGCGAATCGTATGCGATGGGCACGCCTTTGGGCGAAACCCTGCGGTTTTATGTGTACATCCCAAGTGGTATCTGCTTGTTCCTGTTTGCGGTGCTGGCCATCCTGAAACTTCCGAAACATCCCGGAACCACCATCGGTCTTGGTGTGGTTGGCGTGTGATACGGACTGGCCACGGCTACGGTCGCTATCTTTCCGTGCGATGCGGGCTGCAACAAGGAATTCATCGACCCGACGCTTTCGCAATTCATACACAATCTTGTGGGCGCGCTCACCTATCTTACCGTACCGCTTGCCGTACTCGCACTTGGGTTTGTGTCGCACCGCTGGCCCAATGCAGAAAGACTCTCCCGTTGGGGCATCGGCTGCGGAGCGACGGCGCTTGTTTTTGTGGCGGTGCTTTTCGTGCAACCCGACAGCGCTTGGACCGGGCTGTTCCAACGCATCGTAGAAGGTTCGATTTTGTTGTGGATCTTGGTCTGCTCGCGTTATTTGATCAGGAATTGAACGCGTTTCGTATCTTTACGAAAACAACCGCTATGAAAAAACTGATTTGCCTGTGCGCGCTTGTCGCATATACAGCGAGCAATGCCCAGGAGTCAAACCTGCACCCCGAACGTTCGGGATTCATCCTTCGCGTGCCGCGTAATGTCAAGCAAACTTACGTGCAACAGGTCAATCCAGGGCCTTATTTTGCGCAAGACAAAATCCTGCAATTGTATCCGCATGAAAAAGTATGGATCGAAGTCGAAATCAAGGCCGATACGGTTTATTCGATGACCTCCGTCAAGGAAAATCTTCATCCCGAAAAAACGCTCGAAATCGAATTCTGTCAAACCGTCGAAAAAGGTACGGCAAAACCCACGCAGGTTTGGATCAAGAATCCGTTCGACCGCAAACTCGTCTACAACAGCCTCGTCTATTCGATCGAGGACAGCAAATGGCAAAGCGATTCGCACACGGCCAAAGCCAAGTGGTCCAGCAACGAAATCTGGAGAAAGGAAACGATCAGCTCGGTGGTGATGAAGGATTGGAAATTCGAATAATTAGGCTTCCTCCTCGTCTATTTCATGGTTTTTCGAATACCCGCGCCATTTTTCGATGAGCTCGTGCATGTCTTGCGGCAACGCGGTATCAAAACGCATCATCTCGCCGGTGGTGGGATGCACAAAACCGAGTGTCTTGGCGTGTAGCGCCTGACGCGGCATGACTTTGAAACAGTTGTCGATGAACTGTTTGTATTTGGTAAACGTCGTGCCCTTCAGGATCAAATCGCCGCCATAGCGCGCATCGTTAAAGAGCGGATGCCCGATCGACTTCATGTGCGCACGGATCTGGTGCGTACGCCCGGTCTCGAGCACACACGACACCAGCGTCACGTAGCCAAAACGTTCGAGTACACTGTAATGTGTCACGGCAGGTTTTCCCATATTCGGGTCGTCGTAAAGCGCCATCTGCATGCGGTCTTTGACATGGCGTCCGATGTAACCGCCCAACGTACCTTGGTCTTCTTTGACATTGCCCCAGACCATCGCCACATATTCGCGCTCGGTGGTTTTCTTTTCGAACTGCAACGCCAAATGCGTCAACGCGCTTTCGGTCTTGGCGATGACCAAAAGCCCCGTCGTGTCTTTGTCGATGCGGTGCACGAGCCCCGGACGATTGCTCGAATTCATCGGTAGATCCTTGAAATGGAACGCCAGCGCATTGACCAGCGTACCGGTATAATTGCCGTGGCCGGGATGCACGACCAGGCCTGCGGGTTTGTTGATCACGAGCAGTTGGTCGTCTTCGTAGACGATGTCGAGCGGAATGTCTTCGGGATCAATACGGTTCTCGAACGGCGGATGCTCGAGCAAAATGCGGATCACATCGAACGGTTTGACCTTGTAATTTGACTTGATGGGCAAATCGTTGACATAGACGTTGCCATTGTCGGCCGCCTTTTGGATTTTGTTGCGCGTCACATTGGGCATGATTTGCATCAGGTATTTGTCGATGCGCAAAAATGCTTGGCCTTTGGGCACCTCAAACTTGAAATGCTCGAACAGGTCGTCGTCTAGCAACTCCTGGTTTTCGATTTCATCATTCATCGGCCGATGGTTCATTGCTGGTGGAATCTTTTTTGTCAAGGTCAAGCCCGCCTTCGTCGAAAGCCACTTTGCCGTCGCCGAGCAGCAAGTCGATCTTCGAAGATTTGAGCACCTTGTCGCCCGGATTGAGCTTCTTTCCGTTGAAGAACATCCCCAACACCATGTCCTTGCCCAAGTAGGGCTTGTAGGTGATTTTCCCTTCCTCGAGCCCAAGGGCCTTGAGCGTAGGAACGGCTTGTCGGTATGTTTTTTCGATCAGGTTCGGAATGCGTACGGTAGTAAACCCCGACGAATTGACCTTGATGTAAATCTTGCGGTCTTCCTTGACTTTCGCGCCTGCAATCGGGTCTTGCTCCACCACCGAATGTTTCGGGAATTCCTTCCTGAAATCGACGCTGTCGAGCAACACATAACCCAAATCGAGTGCGTCGAGCTTTTCCTCTACCTGTTGTTCGCTCAGGCCGCGCAAATCGGGCACCGTGATCTCGTGTCCGTGGTCGGTGGTATAGGTAAGCCAATGCATAAACAGGTATCCGACAACGGCGATGATACCCAGGGCGATCGCGAGCTGGATGAAAAAGGTCTTGCTGGTCAAGAAGTTGCGTAATGTCATAAAAGTCGTTTTATCGCGCGGCAAACGCGGGTGTCGCAAAGATATAAATTGTAAAGGTTTCTCGTTTGGTTTCGGTAAAAAATGATAATTTTGTTTGGGAGCTTTTACCCGCTATTCGTTGCAATCTTTTGCTTTCTTAGCATCAAGCAAAAGGATTTCCACTGCTATCGGGGCTAGGCTTCAGAACCACAAATACGTTCCCAAAAAGTCCGAACCCTATATCCTTAAACCACAATCCATGAAAAATATTGCAGTCGTCATGGGCGGCTACTCCGACGAATCGGTCATTTCGCTCCGCAGCGGACAACTCATCCTGAACAACCTCGACCGTTCTAAATACAACGTCTTTGAAGTGCACATCTTGCGCGACGGCTGGAACGTGCTGGTCGACGGCCGGAAATTTCCGATCGACAAAAGCGATTTTTCGATCACCAAAAACGGCCAAAAAATCACATTCGACGCCATTGCGAACACCGTACACGGCACGCCGGGCGAAGACGGCCACCTGCAGGCGTATTGGGAATTGCTCGAGATCCCGTACACCGGATGCGGTTTTTACCAATCGTCGCTTACGTTCAACAAACGCGACACATTGTCGGTTTTGTCCAAGTTCAACATCCCCAAGGCCAATTCGATCTATTTGTCCAAAGGCGATCAGGTTTCGGGCGAAGAAATCGTCGCCAAACTGGGCTTGCCGTTTTTCGTCAAACCCAACCAATCGGGCAGCTCGTTGGGCGTTTCAAAGGTGAACGACCTATCGCAACTCAAAAAAGCGCTGTCGTTTGCGTTTGCCGAAGACGACGACATCCTGGTCGAATCGTTCCTCAAAGGCACCGAAATATCGGTGGGTGTACTCAACTATCTTGGGAAAACGACGGTGTTGGGCATTACCGAAATCGTCTCGCAAAACGACTTTTTCGATTACGAGGCCAAATACCAAGGCAAATCCGAAGAGATCACCCCTGCCCGACTCTCGGCCGAAGTCGAGCAAAAAGTACGTGAAACGGCCGCCAAGGTATATGATTCACTGGGCATGTCGGGGTTTTCGCGCGCCGATTTCATCGTCATGGACAACATTCCGCATTTCATCGAAATCAATACCAACCCGGGGCTGTCGCCGCAAAGCATCTTCCCGCAACAGGCCGCGCACGCCAACCTTTCGTTTTCGGATTTGCTCGACAGCGAAATCGAACTGGCCATGCGGCGCAAGTTGCTGTGGAAACGATAGCACCATGCCATTGCAAGGAAGCGCGGTGCTAAAAACGCTTGCATCGGCTGAATTATTTGTTACCTTTGGGTATAACCCGCACCTATGAGAAAAGCGATATTTCCCGGTTCGTTCGACCCCATCACCAACGGACATTACGACATCATTAAACGCGCCATTCCGCTGTTCGATGAAATTGTGGTGGCCATTGGCATCAACGCCGACAAAAAATACATGTTTACGTTGGACGAACGCAAGCGGTTCATCGAAGAGGCTTTTGCCGACTATCCGAGCGTTTCGGTGGTGACCTACGAGGGGCTGACGATCGATTTGTGCAAACGCGAAAAAGCGGGTTTTATCCTGCGCGGGCTGCGCAATCCGGCCGACTTTGAGTTCGAGAAGGCGATCGCACACACCAACCGTTTGCTCTCGAAGATCGAGACGGTGTTTTTGTTGACTGCGGCCAAGACTTCGTACATCAGTTCGAGTATTGTTCGGGATGTCATCAGAAACGGCGGCGATTATACGGTTTTGGTGCCTGATTCGGTGCGGTTGAAGCAATAATTTGGATTGAAAATCGAAGTTTATAGATTTTCTGTAATAGCCGAATTCGAATAAATTGTAGTTTCACCGTATGGGAAGGGGGCATTGGAAGTATACCCCAACGAAATAAAATCGACTTTTAATTACAGAAAATCTGCCGAAATTGTTAAAGTTTGTATCGAAACATTGATACCTACAACAAATACCCATCGCACAATAACATTCATGCAGCTTCGATCCATCGTCTTCATCCTAATTACCTCGCTTATGGCAGCCCAAAAGCAACACGACTTGCAAACGCCTTTCGAAAACGGAAACGGCAACCAAACCGCCACCTACCAAGAAACCATAGCCTACTTCAAAAAGCTCGACCAGCAATTCGAAACGATTTCTTTGCAGGAAATGGGCCCGACCGATTCGGGTGAGCCTTTGCACGTTGTAACGTTCAATCCCGACAAGGAATTTGACTTTGACCAAATCGGCAAAAACAAAGCCGTTTTGCTGATCAACAACGGCATCCATCCCGGCGAACCCGACGGCATCGATGCCACGATGATGTTCTTTCGCGATTTGGCCACGGGCAAGATCAAAACCCCGAAAAATGTAGTCATCGTCAACATACCTGTCTACAACATCGGCGGGATGCTCAACCGAAATGCACATTCGCGCGTCAACCAAAATGGCCCTGAAGAATATGGCTTTCGTGGCAACGCGAGGAATTATGACTTGAACCGCGATTTTGTCAAGCAAGACACGCGAAATGCAAGGAGCTTTGCACATATTTTTCAAAAAGTCAACCCCGACGTATTCATTGACAACCACGTGAGTAACGGCGCCGATTACCAGTATACCTTTACCTACATCGCGACGCATCCGCAAAAAATGGGCGGCGCGCTCGGTAGTTTTTGGGACACCGAAATGGTCCCTGCGTTGATGGCCGATTTGAAACAAAAGAACATCGCGTCGGTGCCCTATGTGAACATCCACGACGAAAAGCCCGATGCGGGATTCGAAATGTTCATGGATTACCCGCGGTATTCCACCGGTTACGCGGCCTTGTTCAACACCGTCGGATCGATGCCCGAGACGCACATGCTCAAAGATTATCGATCGCGCGTTGGCGTAACCTACGAATACATGGCTTCGTCGATCGCTTACATCGAAAAAAATGCAACCAAGATCAAGAAATTGCGACGGGAGAATCTCGACAACTTAAAGCCCGGCATGAAATATCCGTTGCTCTGGGAACTGGACAAATCTAAAACGACGTCGATCCCGTTCTTGGGATTCGAAGGCGATTACAAACCCAGCGGAATATCGGGAAAACCGCGGTTGTTTTATGACGAAAATAAGCCTTTCCAACGAGAGATCCCCTACTACAAGCAGTACAAGCCCGTGGTCGAGGTGATCATTCCAAAAGCCTACGTGGTTCCGCAATCGTGGTGGTCCGTCATCGACTTGCTCAAAATAAACGGCATCGTCTTGAAGCCACTCGAAAACGACACGGAGTTGGAGGTCGAAAGTTACCGTATCGGCGATTTCAAGACGTCGAAATCGGCCTACGAAGGACATTATCCGCACAGCCAACTGAAGATCGACACCAAGATCCAAAAGATGAAGTTCCGCAAAGGCGATTTCCTTATAGACACCCAACAACCCGGCGTCAAGTATATTTTGGAAATGCTGGAACCGCAAGGCAACGATTCGTTCTTTACCTGGAATTTCTTCGATTCGGTGTTGCAGCAAAAGGAATACTTCTCGGCTTATGTGTTCGAGGATTTGGCCGTCGAAATCTTACGCGACAATCCGTCGGTAAAAGCGGAATTCGAAAAAAAGAAAGCCTCCGACAAAGCCTTTGCCGAATCGGGCGCTGCGCAATTGGATTGGATTTACCGGCAGTCCGACCACTACGAAAAGTCGCACATGGAATATCCTGTCTACCGCCTTCACCGTTAGCACAGTAACTGTTCATAACTTCCTGTTGTCTGTCACATATATTGTTCTATTTTTACCGCAAACGATATATTAAATTAACATGAAGAAAAATTTACTTTCAATTTTTGCAGGGCTGTTATCTGTCGGGGCCATGCAGGCACAACTCGATCCTACTTTTGGCGTGGGCGGTAAAGTGGTGACCAATGTCTCGAATGCCACTTTCAACGTCACTTGCCAGGCTTTGCAATCGGACGGAAAAATAGTGATGGCCGGACATGTAGCCGATGGCCACAGATCCAGGGGCTTCGTATGCCGTGTCAATGCAGACGGGTCAACCGACACTGGCTTTAATGGCGGCAACATCATCAACGAATATGCCGATCATTATTTTGCGGTAGCGGTCCAAACCGACGGAAAAATCGTCGTTGGCGGAGGTTTCGACGGAGAAATCGCAATGGCGCGCTACAACAACAACGGAACCCTGGATACCACGTTTGACGACGACGGCCTGATCTACACGCCCGAAGCCAATGTTTCGCGCAGGCTCGTAGACGTGGCCATCCAAACCGACGGAAAAATTGTCGCTTTGACCGAATATGCCAATTCACCCTACGAAGACTACCGATTGATGCGTTTCACTACAGACGGTTTTCCCGATACTTCCTTTGACGGCGACGGCACAATCGTCACCAATGTCAACGCGGCCGACAAGCCGGTATCGGTAACGCTTCAAGGCGACGGAAAAATACTCGTGGGCGGTTATACGCTGGCGGCGGCCACGGATAATTTTTTCATCACGCGCCACAATGCCAACGGTTCGCTCGACACCAGTTTCAACAGTACGGGTAAAAAAATCTTTACGTTTACCAATGCCGCAAACCTTTACGATGTGGCGGTTCAGCCAGACGGAAAGATCGTCTACAACGGACGCTTGTATTCGCCAACACGCATGATTACCGGCAGAATCAACGCCAACGGCACCACCGACAATACTTTCGGTACGGGTGGAAATACGACAACTGCGGTGAATATCGATTCTTCGAACGGCGATGGAAAAATGAAAATCCAACCCGATGGAAAGATATTTGCCATCAACCGATTCAGTTACTCCGCAGACAATTCCCAGGATGTTTTCATGATACGTTACAACGCCAACGGATCGCTCGACGCCACTTTTGACGGTGACGGCTCAAAGATTTTCTCTTATGGCGACGGCAGTGATTTTGGCCGCGATTTCGACATCATCGGAACCAAGATCCTGATTTCGGGCAACAGTGAAATGAGTTTTTCAGAAAACCGCATCGCCATGGCACGTTTCAATGCCGATGGATCGCTCGACGCTACCTTTGACGACGATGGTACAAAATTCATGAATTTCATTTACAACAGCTACGATGCCGCCACTGCCATGGCGCTGCAAACCGACGGGAAAATCATTGTCGGTGGTGTTACTCTGGCCAACGATGATTATTACGGTACCGTACTTCGTTACAATCCGGATGGGACATTGGACACCGCTTTCGGCAACGGCGGCAAAGTGATCCTTCCCAAAGATGGAGCTGTTGCAGCGGTAGCCATACAAACCAACGGTAAGATTATTGCCGGCGGCAGCAATGGCATCTACATGTATGTGTTCCGATTGAACACAGACGGTTCGCTCGATACTACTTTTGATTCTTCCCAACTCTCGGATGATTTTGAGGAATTTGGTTCGACGCTCAATCAGATGAAGATTTTGTCAACGGGAAAAATATTGATTGCCGGAAGAAATTTCTCCGACATCAACGACGTCACGAGTCACAACTATTTCCTGGCGAGGCTCAATTCAAACGGTTCGATCGATACCACTTTTGGCGTCGGCGGTTATTCTACGGCTGGATCGGGCAGCGTCAACGAAGAGATTACCGCACTGAAAATCCTGGCCGATGGTAAAATCCTGGCCGGCGGCAGCAGTTGGGGAACGCCAAATCATTATACGTTGCTCAAATACACGATCAATGGTGCGCTCGATACTTCTTTTGCCAATGGCGGCGTATATGACGGCGTGCTTCCCGAGGGCGACGGCAGCATCATGGCACTCGATACGCAAAGTGACGGGAAGATTTTGGCCGGACTGGCAGACAATCTGAACTATTCGGATGCCAATTACAAATTCATCGTCATGAGATTCAATGCCAACGGAACGATCGATAATGCTTTCGGCAGTGGCGGAAGGATCGATACCGACATCGAAGGCGAATCACGCCTGGCCGACATCAAGGTGCTCTCCAACCAAAAGTTCCTTGTTTCGGGAACGTCTTATGGCGACAATTCCAATTTCGCGCTGGCAAAATACAACAGCGACGGGACACCCGATACTACGTTTGCCCCGGACGGCATCATGATTACCGACTTTTCAGGGACAAACGACAAACTATCGACCTCACTGTTCACGGCAGACAACCGCATACTGACTTGTGGCTATACGACCGATGCCATAATGAACAGTTTTGACCACGCATTGGCCAAATTCGGAACCGACGGCACTTTAGGACTCGTCAATCCGAATAAGGCAAATACGGCAGGATTTTATCCGAACCCGGCCGATGACAAGATCTCTTTTTCTACAGAAACGCAATCGGCCAGCTTGTTCACATTGGAAGGAAAACTGGTAAAAAGCATGTCCGTAACGGCAAACCAAGTCAACCTTTCTGAACTTTCTGACGGAATCTACCTGCTGCGTTACACGACAAAAGACGGATCGACAAAGACTGAAAAGTTGATCAAGAAATAAATCAACCGATCTTGATGAAATAAGAAAAGCTCCTATTCCAGGAGCTTTTCTGTTTCAAACAACAATTTGATGTTTTCGTACGAATTCTGCAACGCCTGCTGGATTTGCGAGGGATTGAGCCAGGCGACTTTTTCGATGCCTTCCTCGGCTTGCGGCTGCGGGGTTCCTTGAAACGTCGTGGTCATTTCGAACCAATGCGTGACTTTTAATTTGTATTTGCCGTTGCGTTTGAAGATGTGATAGGTCTTTTGGAGTTTGCGTCCGAGCTTGAGTTTGGACACGCCGGTTTCTTCTTGCACTTCGCGTAAGGCCGTGAATTCGATCTCCTCATTTTTTTCGATGCCGCCTTTGGGTAAATCCCATTTGCCGTTGCGGAAGATGAACAACACGTCTCCATTTTGATTATAGACAAGCCCGCCGCCGGCCTTTTGCACCGGAATTTTTTCCTTGAGTTTCTTGAGGATTTCTTTTTCGTCCGGATAGTACAAATAAGCCTTGTCGATCTTGCCGTTGAACATTTTGACGATAAGCTGTTCGATGTCAATGCTCTCTAGCAAAAACAACTGGAAATCGGTCTCCTTAACAATCTCATTTGTCAAAAAAAGTGGTTTGTCGTTTACAAAAACTTTATACATTTGTAACTATGATTTTTAATAAAGATACAGCCGAAAAAACCGCCGAATTGCTTTTGCAAATAAATGCAATTAAATTGAATCCGAAAAATCCTTTTACATGGGCTTCGGGTTGGAAATCGCCTATTTATTGCGACAACAGGATGACGCTGTCTTTTCCGGTAATCCGCAACTACATCCGCGACGAATTCTCGAAAAACATCGAAAAACAATTCGGGAAACCCGACGTGATTGCGGGTGTGGCAACGGGTGCGATTGGCATTGGTGTTTTGGTTGCCGAAAGCATGGGATTGCCGTTTGTTTATGTGCGTCCCGAACCCAAGAAACACGGACGCCAAAACCAGGTCGAGGGCTTTTTGCAAAAAGGACAAAACGTGGTGGTGGTCGAGGATCTGATCAGTACGGGAAAAAGCAGCCTCATGGCCGTCGAAGCCTTGCGCGAAGCGGGCGCCAACGTCAAGGGAATGGCCGCGATTTTCACCTACGGATTCGAGGTCGCCGAAGAGAACTTCAAACAGGCCCACGTCGATTTGTATACGCTGAGCAACTACCCAAGCTTGCTCACATTGGCCGTCGCCAAAAAATACATCACCGAGGAAGAGCAAGCCACGCTGAGCGAATGGAGCGTGCATCCCGATGTGTGGGGCGTCGAAGTTTGATCCTCGGCCCATTCAAAATTTAAAATTTATCATTCAAAATAATGAATCTAGAAAGTCCAAAGGTTAGCGTAGACCAATCTGCGCAATATTTATTCGATCAATTGTCCGATGTCAAGAACTTCGAGAAATTGATGCCCGATACGATCGCCAAGTTCGAAGTTACAGGCGACGATTCGTTTATCTTTGGGCTCAAGGGCATGCCCGAAATCAAACTCAAGATGAAGGAAAAATCGGCTCCAAATAAGTTGCTTTTGGGCGCGGCGAGCGACAAATTGCCTTTTTCGCTCGAAGCCAAGATCGATCCTGTGGCCGATAACAAGTCGGACGTACAATTGTTTTTCCAAGGCGAATTCAACGCGATGATGGCCATGATGGTCAAAGGGCCGATCTCTAAATTCATCGAGACGCTGGCCGGGAACATGGGCAAACTGTAGTTATTGTACCTGCAAAAAAGCACATGGCATTTTCGAATGTGTTTGCGATTTACAGTTTTTCTGTAAGGAACTAATCTTCAAAAATTGTATTTTAGCTCTAGGGAAGGGGGCTATGAAGGTATCCCCTACCGAATAAAAAGTTAGGTTGGATACAGATAATCTGTATATTTTCTAAAAATTTTATTTGTATGGAAGCGCTTTTTTGGCGCGTGGAATGGTTTGCGGCAAGTGTGATTCGTTGATTTAATACAGCATTTGGATCTCCTTGATCCCAAACACAACCAAAGAACCGTCCTCGAGTTGCACCTGCAGTTTTCCTTCTAAAGTTACATCGGCAATGATCCCCATAAAGCGTTCCCCGTTCGGAAGTTGGAACGCCGTAGGGACGCCCTTTCGAAACAAAAGGCTGGAGTATCTTTCCCAAGCTGGTTCGAGTTGCCCCGCATTTTCCTTGACGGCTTCGGCAATCTGAACGAGCAATTCATCGCGGTCGAACATGCGCCCGGTGGCCAACGAAAGCGAAGAGGCCTGCGGCAATCCGTTAAAATTGGTTTGGTTCACATTGAGTCCGAGCCCGACAACAGACGACACGCTGCCATCGCTTTTGAAGCTGTTTTCGATTAAAATCCCGCCAACTTTCTTATTTCCTGCCATTATGTCGTTTGGCCACTTGATTTGCAGCTGCGGAATGGCATGCCGTTTCAAAACATCAACAACCGCGGTCGCTACGGCGGCATTGAGCAAAAACACCGATTGGATATCGGCAACTACATCTTTTGCCAAAACACTCATTGTCAGATTTTTACCAGCTTCCGACGTCCAAACAGCACCCATTTGACCCTTTCCTTGGGTCTGGCTTTCGGCACTGACAACGGTAAAGTTTTCGAGAGGTTCGGCGGCCGATAATTCCTTTAAAAAATCGTTGGTCGAACGAGTGGCATCCAATTTGACAAAGCGCATACGAAATTTGTTGTGGCTGAATTTAATCTTGTGTTAAGGTTCAAATTTAATCACAAAAAATGGTAACTTTGCACACTTATACAGAATTAGTAAATGACGAAAAAGAATATAAACAATGATGTTTTATTGGCCAACATCATCAAGGGTATCGAAGAAGTAAAAGGAAACGACATCGACATCCTGGATTTGAGGGAAATAGACAACGCGGCCTGCGACTATTTCATCATCTGCAACGGCAACTCCAATACTCAGGTCAATGCCATCGTCAACTCGGTCCAAAAAACCGTATCCAAAGAATTAAAAGACAAGCCGTGGCACGTAGAAGGCGCAGACAACGCCGAATGGGTGCTCATGGACTATGTCAACATCGTCGTGCATGTGTTCCAAAAACACATCCGCGAGTACTACAATATTGAGAGTCTTTGGGGCGACGCCAAAATCACCACCATCCAAACCAACTACTAAAAGCACGTAATCCGATGGATAACAAACCCAATCCCAATAGAATGAGGATCAGCCCGTGGCTTATTTACGGCGTGATCTTTCTGATTTTCGCTTCGATTTTTGTCAGCGGAGGCGGATCGAATTTCAAGGATCCGGCCCGAACGACATCTTCTAAATTCAACACCTATCTCGAGCACGGCGATGTGGCCAAGGTCATCATCTACAACAAGGCCGAGGCCGAAGTGTTCCTGAATCCTGCTTCGCTGACCAAACCCGAGCACAAGGATGTTCCCAAGAAAGACCTTTTCAACCGCGTCAATGCCGGACCGCATTATGTGTTCGACATCGGCAACGACGAAATCTTCCAGAAAAAGATGGAAGACGCCGTCACGCAAGGCAAACTCAAGGAATTCAGCTTCCAGCAAAAAAGCAATTGGTCCGACTTCATCAACATCTTTTCGATTGTCATCATCTTTGGCCTGTGGATTTACATCATGCGCAAGATGAGCAGCGGCGGTGCAGGTGGCGGTGGCCAGATCTTCAACATCGGTAAATCGAAGGCACGTTTGTTCGACGAAAAGACCGACATCAAGACGACGTTCAAGGACGTGGCCGGACTCGAAGGCGCCAAGGAAGAAATCCAGGAGATCGTAGAATTCCTCAAAAACCCTGAAAAATATACCAGCATAGGTGGCAAGATCCCGAAAGGTGCGCTTTTGGTCGGGCCTCCGGGAACGGGTAAAACGTTGCTGGCCAAGGCGGTTGCCGGCGAAGCCAAAGTGCCGTTCTTCTCGCTGTCTGGTTCCGATTTTGTCGAAATGTTTGTGGGCGTAGGTGCCTCGCGCGTTCGCGATTTGTTCAAGCAGGCCAAGGAAAAAGCGCCGGCCATCATCTTCATCGACGAGATCGATGCGGTAGGACGCGCACGTGGCAAGAACAATTTCTCGGGCGGCAACGACGAACGCGAAAACACGCTCAACCAGTTGCTTACCGAAATGGACGGGTTCGGGTCGAACTCTAATGTCATCGTACTGGCCGCCACCAACCGCGCCGACGTACTCGACAAGGCGCTGATGCGCGCGGGCCGTTTCGACCGTCAGATTTTTGTCGATTTGCCGGACATTCGCGAACGAAAAGAAATCTTCGAAGTACATTTGGCGCCACTCAAAAAAGTCGAGGAACTCGATACCGATTTCCTGGCCAAACAAACCCCTGGTTTTTCAGGTGCCGACATCGCCAACGTATGTAACGAAGCCGCGTTGATTGCCGCCAGAAAAGACAAAAAAGCCGTAGACAAACAAGACTTCCTGGATGCCGTAGACCGTATCGTCGGCGGACTCGAGAAGAAAAATAAAATCGTCACACCCGACGAAAAGAAAGCCATCGCGATCCACGAAGCGGGCCACGCCACGGTGAGCTGGATGCTCGAACACGCGGCACCGCTCGTCAAGGTAACAATCGTACCACGCGGACAAAGCCTGGGTGCGGCCTGGTACTTGCCAGAAGAACGCCTTATCGTTCGTCCAGACCAGATGCTCGACGAAATGTGCGCCACCATGGGCGGACGCGCAGCCGAGAAAGTGACCTTCGACCGCATCTCGACCGGTGCGCTCAGCGACCTCGAAAAAGTGACCAAACAGGCACGTGCGATGGTCACCATTTACGGTTTGAACGACAAGATCGGCAACGTAACCTATTACGATTCAACGGGTCAAAACGAATACAATTTCTCGAAACCGTACTCCGAGGAAACGGCCGAGCTCATCGACAAGGAGATTTCTGCCTTGATCGAAAGCCAGTACCAACGTGCGATCCAAATCCTCGAAGAAAACAAGGACAAGCTGAACCAGTTGGCCGACATCCTGATCGAAAAGGAAGTCATTTTCAAAGACGACCTCGAAGCGATTTTCGGCAAGCGTACTTTTGACAGTAACTTGCAGGAAGAGAAGGATTTGTAAGAAAACAGCGTGATTTTTAAAAAAAATCTTATTTCAACGTTTTTGAAATAAGATTTTTTTATCTTTGAATGTTTTCAAAACGTTAACTAAACCACTGCGCCCATTCTATGAGTCTTTTCAGGAAATTTTTTGGTACTGGTAATGATGCTTCCGACGAGGAAAAGGAAAGCGAATTCAACAACCTGCAAGCCAATCTATCTGCTCCGGCCGACGAAAAGTTCACCTTCAATTTTAAGAAAAACGGAGGCAAATTCCTGTATTGCGAGAACCTCGACGAAGTAAAGGAACAGTTTGAAAACATACTCGAAGAAAACGATTGGTTCGAGTGCGAAGCGATTTGTTTCGAGCCCAAATTACACCACCTGCTCGACGAGAACAAACTCGAATACAAGAACGTCACCAATCCAAAATTTCTGCTCGCCAGTTGCGAGAATTTGATTGCCGACGAAGGATCGATCCTGTTCTCCTCAAACCAGATCAAGCAAAACAAACCCAACGATTTGCCGGTGAACATCGTGATCATCGCCACCACGAGCCAAATCCTCGAAAGCAAGAGCGACGGGCTGCGCGTGATCAAGAAAAAATACGACAAGGACTACCCTACCAACATCACCACGATCAAGTATTTCGAAAAGGCCAAGGAGGAAGACTTTCTGCAATACGGCAGTTCGGCCAAAAACCTCTATCTGCTGCTTTTAGAAGACCTCTAACATGAACGAAACGCTCACCAGAACGCTGTCGGGTATTGTCTACATCGCGATACTGGTGGCGGCCACCTTGTATTTACAGAGTTTTTTGTTGTTGTTTGGCATCTTTTTGTTGATTGCCGTCGCCGAGTTTTGCGAACTCGTCCATCTCAAACGATTTGTTCCCATTGCGATCGCCATAGGCGCCTACCTGCTTTTTGCTTTTTTTCCGCTCACGCAAACCACCGAATGGCTGCTGCTTGTTGCAACTTTACTGGTTTCGGTCAAATGCATGGTGTTTTTGTTCGGCAAACACCAACGACCGATTGACACGGCATCCAAATACGTATACCTGATTGGCTATGTGATTCTTCCCATCGTATTAATCACCAAAATCCCTTGTATTTCGGGCAATTACAACCCCATCATCATCATCGGGATCTTTGTCCTGATCTGGGCCAACGACACCTTCGCCTTTGTCGTGGGAAAGTCGATCGGCAAGCGCAAATTGTTCGAAAGGATTTCCCCAAAAAAAACGATCGAAGGTTTTTTGGGCGGGCTTATTTTTGCCTTGATTTTCGCGGTGCTTATCGCAAAATACCTTATTTTTGAGCCGCTTGTTTTGTGGATCGGGATTTCGCTCATGGTTAGTATTTTTGGCACCATCGGCGATTTGATTGAATCCAAATTCAAACGGCTCGCAGGTGTCAAGGACAGCGGTAAGATCATGCCCGGCCACGGCGGCATTCTCGACCGGCTCGACAGCATAATTTTCGTGGCACCATTCGTATTTTTGTTGTACCAAACCCTACATTATGTTTCATAAAGAAGGCGCAAAGATTATCCTCATTTCGACGACACTGACCGTCATCCTGATTTTTGTCATCGAACATTTTATCGATGCCGAGTGGCTCGAGATGACGTTACAACTGATTGTCTTGTTCTTCCTGTTGATGATTTTGCAGTTCTTTCGGAATCCGAAACGCGAAACCGACATCAGCGACAACCACATCATCGCGCCCGTAGACGGCAAGGTGGTTGTGATCGAGGAAGTCGAGGAACCCGAATATTTCAAGGACAAAAGACTGCAGGTCTCGATTTTCATGTCGCCCATCAACGTACACGTGACGCGTTATCCGGTAAACGGAAAAGTGAAATACAGCAAATACCATCCGGGTAAATACCTCGTGGCGTGGCATCCAAAGGCCAGCACCGAAAACGAACGTACGACCGTGGTGGTCGAGAACCGCATTTTTGGCGAGATCCTTTACAGACAAATCGCGGGTGCGTTGGCCAAACGCATCGTCAACTATGCACAGGAAGGCATGCAGGTGGTACAAGGCACCGATGCCGGTTTCATCAAATTTGGTTCAAGGGTCGATTTGTTCCTGCCGCTGGGCACCAAAGTAGACGTAAAACTCAACCAGAAAGCGGTGGGCGGCAAAACCGTCATCGCCATCCAATCGTAATGACCGAGAAGGATTTAGATACCCGTTTTAAGGAAGCGATCGAGATTGCCGACAAAATGTTGCAGGCCGACCTGCCGCAGGACGTGCAATTGCGTTTGTACGCCTATTACAAAAAGGCCACGTCGGGTACGCCTACTTCGTCCTTTAACTCCAACGATTTGCGCAACGCGTTCAAGACCAACGCGTGGATCCAGATCAACCACCTCACCATCGACGAGGCCAAGGAACTATACATCCAGGCCATCCACGAACTTAACAAATAAGCCATGAAAAAGTGTTTCATTTTACCGCTGGCGCTTGCTTTTGCGGCCGTCTCTTGCAACGACAAAAAACTCAAGGAAGTGGTCGAGGTTCCGTTGCCCGCCGCCGAAGAAAAAATGACGATCGGCCAACCCGACGACGTGCGCGCCGACGAAGGTGCTTTTCAGCTCCTCAAATTACCATACGCCTACGATGCGCTCGCCCCCAACCTCGATGCGCTCACGATGGAAATCCACTATTCGAAACACTACCTCACCTACACCAACAACCTGAACCGTTTGCTGGTGGGTACCGAACTCGAAAAATTGCCGATCGAGGAAATCGTCGCCAAGGTCGATATGTCGAACGCCGATTTGCGCAACAACGCCGGAGGTTTCTACAACCATACGCTTTTCTTTGAAGGCATGGCGCCCAAAGCAGGCGGCGAAGCCAAGGACACGCTGGCCGTTTCGATCAAACGCGACTTCGGATCGTTTGAAAATTTCAAGACGTTGTTCGCCGACGCGGCGTCCAAACAATTTGGTTCGGGATGGGCTTGGCTCGTGACCGACAAGGCAGGCAAACTGCAAATCACCGCGACGCCCAACCAGGACAGCCCGCTTATGCCCGGCATGCCCGTCAAAGGGACGCCTATTTTGGGGCTGGATGTTTGGGAGCACGCCTACTATTTGAACTTCCGCTACAAACGCAAAAACTACATCGACAACTTTTTCAATGTGATCAATTGGGAGAAAGTGAACGAACGGTATGAAGAGGCGATGCGCCGAAAATACTGATGCGCATCAAACGATGGGCAAACTACAAACAACAAAAAGCCGCATGAAACGTGATTCATGCGGCTTTTTTTATACAACTTTCTGCAAGTCCCTTTCTTATTTCAACCCGGCAAGGCTTTGCGCAATGGTCGCAATCTTAGCCAATGCATCGGCTTCTTTCTTGCGTTCCATTTCCAAGACCTTTTCTGGCGCGCCGTTGACAAATTTCTCGTTCGACAACTTGGCCTGTACCGACTTCAAAAAGCCTTGCGTATAATTCAACTCTTCGGTCAGCTTGGCGATTTCCTGCGCCACGTCGATCGAACCAGAGATCGGGATAAAATGTTCGTTCGATTTGACACGGAACGACAGCGCCCCGTCTACCTTATCGGTTACATACGCCAGGTTTGACAGGTTGCCCAATTTTACGACAATCGAATCGAAATAATCCGAAACTTTTTCGTTGTTGATTACCTTGAGTTCGATCGCGTCCTTGAAGGCAATGTTCTTGTCCTTGCGGATCGAACGCACACCCGAAACCACTTCGGCCGCATGCTCGAAATTTGCAATCAATCGGGCGTCGAACGGCTTGGCCGCTGGCCATGTCGATACGATCAACGCGTCTTTTGGCGCACGCTGGCTAATGTGCTGCCAGATTTCTTCGGTCAGGAACGGCATGAACGGATGCAACAGTTGCAAATTGGCTTCAAGCATTTCGATGGCCTTGCCAAACGTCACGCGGTCGATGGGTTGCTGGTAGGCCGGCTTGATCATTTCGAGCAACCACGAACAGAAGTCGTCCCACACCAATTTGTAGATCGCCATGAGCGCGTCTGAAATACGGTATTTCTCGAAATGGTCTTCGATCTCGGCCAGCGTCTGTTGCAACTTGGCTTCGTACCATTCGATGGCCACCCTGGCCGATTCGGGCTGCGCAATATCGGCCACTTCCCAACCTTTGATGAGTCGGAACGCATTCCAGATTTTGTTCGTAAAGCCCTTGCCTTGCGCACACAATTCCTCGTCGAACAAGATGTCGTTTCCAGCCGATGCGCTGAGCAAAAGCCCGACCCGCACGCCGTCGGCACCAAACTTGTCGATCAAGTCGAGCGGATCGGGAGAATTGCCGAGCGATTTAGACATTTTCCGACGTTGTTTGTCACGTACCAACCCGGTCAAATAAACATTGGTGAACGGCTTGGCATCGGCATATTCATACCCCGCAATGATCATACGCGCCACCCAAAAGAACAAAATATCTGGGCCGGTAACCAAGTCGTTGGTCGGGTAATAGTATTTAAAGTCTTTGCTCTCGGGATCCATAATACCGCCAAAAACAGCCATCGGCCAAAGCCATGAAGAAAACCACGTATCGAGCGCATCGGCATCCTGACGCAGGGTTTCGGCGGTGATGTTCGGATTTTTGGCTTTGGCGAGTTGGAGCGCTTCCGCGGCGGTTTCGGCTACGACAAAATCTTCTTTACCGTCGCCGTAATAATACGCCGGGATTTGTTGGCCCCACCACAGCTGGCGCGAAATGTTCCAGTCGCGGATGTTCTCAAGCCAATGACGGTAAGTATTCTCGAACTTTTTCGGGTACAATTTGATTTCGTCCGATTCGAGCACCGCCTTGATCGCGGGCTTGACCAAATCGTCCATCTTGAGGAACCATTGGTCGGACAAACGCGGTTCGATGACCGCCTTGGTACGTTCCGAAGTGCCTACTTTATTGAGGTGCGTCTCGGTCTTGACCAAGTGCCCCAGCGCTTCGAGTTCCTTGGCGATTTCAGCGCGCACCACAAATCGGTCTTTGCCCTGGTAATGCAACCCGAAGGAATTGAGCGTGGCGTCTTCGTTAAAAATATCGATGATCTCCAAGTCGTGCTTTTCGCCCAGCGTCTTGTCGTTGACGTCGTGCGCAGGCGTTACTTTCAAACAACCCGTACCGAACTCGATGTCTACGTAGTCGTCTTCGATGATCGGGATGACGCGATTCGCGATCGGCACGATGGCCTTCTTGCCCTTGAGGTGCGCGTAGCGTTCGTCGTTGGGGTTGATGCAAATGGCCGTATCGCCCAAAATGGTCTCGGGACGCGTCGTGGCGATGGTCACATAATCGTCGCTTCCTTCTATTTGGTAACGCAGATAGAACAATTTGCCCTGCTGCTCTTCATAAATGACTTCTTCGTCAGACAACGTGGTCTTGGCCTCTGGATCCCAGTTGACCATACGGTAGCCGCGGTAAATCAAGCCCTTGTTGTACAAATCGACAAACGAGCGGATGACCGATGCCGACATGTCGGGGTCCATCGTGAATTTGGTGCGCTCCCAATCGCACGACGCGCCCAGTTTCTTGAGTTGGTCGAGGATTACGCCACCGTATTTGTCGGTCCAATCCCATGCGTGTTTGAGGAATTCCTCGCGCGTGAGATCGTGCTTGTTGATTCCTTCTGCTTTGAGTTTGGCCACTACCTTGGCCTCGGTCGCGATCGACGCGTGGTCCGTACCGGGCACCCAGCAAGCGTTAAAGCCCTTGAGACGCGCACGACGGATCAAGACGTCTTGAATGGTATTGTTGAGCATGTGCCCCATGTGCAGCACCCCGGTCACGTTGGGTGGCGGGATCACGATGGTATACGGCGTACGCGAATCGGGTTCGGAATGGAAAAAGTTGTGTTCCATCCAGTAGGCGTACCATTTTTGCTCGATGGATTGGGCGTCGAATTGTGCGGGAATGCTCATTATTGATAATTTGTTGATTCGTTGATTTATTCCGCTGCGCTCCATCAGTTCGGCTGCGCCTCGGGTGGTTATTTGTATTTCGACATTCGTTGATCGTTGATCGACATTCGAAATTCTTTGGATGATGAATTTCTATCAACGAACGCCAACGCCGAACGGGTGATAAACCCTAGCCCCGATGGAAGTGGAAATCCTTTTTTGGATTACCCGTAGCGCAGCGAAGGGAAATCTTCATGGAGCGCAGCGGAATGCAAAAAAGATTACAACGTACAGCGGGAAACAGCTCCTAAAAAAACAAACATTACCAATTGGCATGTCTTTTGAAAGGCCGGCCTGCAAAAGTACAGAATTCAAGCCTTATAAAAAATTAAGAGTTAATAATTTGCACATTGACCAAAACAAGTTATTTTTACGTTCCATTAAACAAATTGTAACCCAATGAAATCAAAACTATTTTTCCTACTCGCGATCTCTGCAAGCCTTGGCGCATGGGCACAACCCAAGATCGAATTCCTGGCCAAGGACAACACCATCGATTACGGCAAGGTGTCGAAAGATACCGACAGCGGCCTGAGGACCTTTGAATTCAAGAACACTGGCGACCAACCGCTCATCATCACCAACGTACAATCTACGTGCGGTTGTACCGTTCCGTCGAAACCAAAAGAGCCGATCATGCCTGGTAAAATAGGGAAAATCGATGTGAAATACAACATGAACCCAGGGCCGATCCGCAAGACGATCACCGTAGAATCGAACGCCACCAACGTAGAAGGCGGCCGTGTAGCGCTCAAGATCAAAGGCGACGTCATCGCCAAAGAGGAGCCGAATATTCTTGAAAAGAAGAAAGGCGTCCCGACGAGCGAGTTTTAACCGAAAGACAAAAGTCGAAAGTCGAAAGTCGAAGGACAACGAACGAAAGAATTAAGGACCAAGATAGAAGCCATCTGTTAACAGCAGTTGGCTTTTTTTTGGCGGGCGTACGACCTACAACATGGCTTTCAACTGGAACCTAAACTTCAGGATTTGCCCGCCGCGGTCGACTTCGATGTAGATCCACTTGCCGTCTTCGGATTTGAGCAATTCGTTGATTTTTTGCAGCGTCAGCTTGTAGGCTTGGCTGTTGTTGATGCTCACCACGACGTCGTCTTTTTGCAGCCCGCACAAATCGGCCGGCGAATCTTTGCGGACGCTCGAAATCGAATACACCGGCTTGAGCGAGAATTTGTATTTGAAATTGTCTTTCTTGGTGCCCGACTCGTCAAAGGTATTTTCGAGATAAACAGTTTGCATCGCCACGGTTTCCTGTACCCATTGCGTGCCTTGGTGTTGCATTTCGATGCCGCTCATGTTGTAGTGGAACGGTTCGTCGAAAGCGCGTCCGCGGCGCAGGTAGAGCGTTTTGTGCGCGTAGTCCATCACGAGATCGAACCGGCGCAACACCTCTCCCCCTATCGAACCCACGCGGTCCTTGACCATGTTGACGCTTTTGACCGAAGCCGAATCGGGAAAAGCCACGATGGGCCTGTCGAACGCAAACCGATCGATCTTCATATCGGTGATGCGCGCACGGTTGCCGTGGATGTCGCCGCTGAATCCCTTGCCGAGATAGTCTTCGAAATGCTGCGCAGGGATCTCAAAACGACTGCCCTTAAAAAGCCAAAGCGCGTCGGAGTTGCCCAAGTCAAGAAGTAGTTTCGCAGGCTCGGTACGCCCGTCTACGGTGACATCGGCCACGACATAAGGCTTGCTTTTTTCGACAGTAATCGGCACCGGAATGTATTTGTCCTTGATTTTCTTGCGTCGTTTTTGCGTGTCGCGAAACACCACAAGACGCCGCTTGTCGTAGTCTACCTCTACCAGGTTGTCCTTGAAAAAATGATAGCCGATGATGCCGTTGACCGGAATCCCGATGTGCGACGAAAAATTAAAGCTCTGATCGAGTACGATGTACAAATCATGCGACTTATCGACAATGCCGTTGACCGACAATTCGTTGTTGGCCGACTTCATCCCTTCGATCGGTTCGGCACTACCCAGGCCGCGCAACATGATCTTTTGGACATCAAAAAAACGCACCTCGGCTTTGTCTTCCAGGCTGAGCAATATGGTTTCCTCGACGCCCGTATCGAGCAGGAAATTGAGCTCGACACCGTTGACGTTTACGGGAATGAAAATCAAATTGTTGATGAGTTGAAACGGAATGACCACTTTGCTCTTGTGGGTGACGAACTGGAATCCTTTTTGCGCCGCGCACGGCACGTGTGACAACAACAAAAAAAGGAGGATCAGACCTAAACGCATACCGGTGGTTTTGGTTAAAATTAAAAAAAATATGCCAACCACTAGATGCAATACGATGCAAAAGAGTTGGCTCGCGCGCAAAAAATTTGCAAATTTGCGTTTCTAAAAACGCTCATCATGCCAAAAGTTTCGAACAAAGGAAAACAAATGCCCGAGTCGCCCATCCGCAAGCTCGTGCCGTACTCAGAGACCGCGAAGAAAAAAGGCCACAAGGTGTACCACCTCAATATCGGCCAACCCGATATCAAAACACCCGAAGTCGCGCTGGCGGCCATCAAGAACAACACGGTCAAGGTACTCGAATACAGCCACTCGGCGGGATTTGAAAGTTACCGTACGAAACTGTCCAACTATTATAAAAACCACGGGTTACCGATTGAATTGTCCGACATCATCATCACGACGGGCGGTTCCGAAGCGCTGCTGTTTGCCATGGGATCGACCATGGACCAAGGCGACGAAATCATCATCCCCGAGCCGTTTTATGCCAATTACAACGGGTTTTCTACCGCATCTGGCGTGAACGTCGTGCCGGTCATTTCGTCGATCGATACGGGTTTTGCGTTGCCGCCCATCGCCGATTTCGAAAAACTGATCACGCCAAAAACCAAGGCGATCCTGATTTGCAACCCGGGCAATCCTACGGGTTATCTGTATTCGAAAGAAGAAATCCAGCAACTGGCCGACATCGTCAAAAAACACGACCTGTTCCTGATTGCCGACGAAGTCTACCGCGAGTTCACCTACGACGGCGACCAACATTATTCGGTAATGAACGTCCCCGGGCTTGAAGAACACGCGATCATGATCGATTCGGTGTCCAAGCGTTACAGCATGTGCGGCGCGCGCATCGGTTGCATCGTTTCGAAAAACAAAGAGGTCATGGCCGCCGCAATGAAATTTGCACAAGCGCGTTTGAGTCCGCCTACTTTTGCGCAAATCGCCAGCGAGGCCGCACTCGACACGCCAAAGAGCTACTTTGATGAAGTGATCACCGAATACCGCGACCGACGCGATACGCTGGTGGCCGAACTTGAAAAAATCGACGGCGTCAAGGTCGCCAAACCCAAAGGCGCATTCTATTGCATCGCGCAATTGCCCGTCGACAACGCCGACGATTTTGCGCAATGGTTGCTCGAGTCCTACCATCTGAACAACGAAACCGTCATGGTGGCACCGGCTGCGGGCTTCTACTCTACACCGGGCGTCGGGCTCAACGAGGTGCGCATCGCCTATGTGCTCAAAAAAGAAGACTTGATCCGTTCGGTACAAATCCTAAAAGAAGCGCTTACGGCATACAACAAAAAGTAATTTCGGGAGCTGTTCCGGCTGTCCGCTGTATCTTTAAAAAAAGCCCCTAACACAGGGGCTTTTTTTAAAGGATGCCGCTTCCATCCGGGCTAGGGCATCGTGCACCGTTTGGAGCACTGTAAAAAAAGAAAAGCTGCTCGGTTGAACAGCTTTTCATTTTATTTGGACTTATCGTTTGAGCGAGAAGTGCGCCTTGAACTCCTTGCGGATGCCGACTTCGTCGGTGTAGTACACCCTGAACCAATAATCGGTCGCCGGGAGCATCTTGCCGTTAAACGTTCCATCCCAGCCGATGCCGAGCGGGCTGATCTGCTTGATCAACTTGCCATAACGGTCGTAGATTTCGATCTTAGACGTTTCCTGGTTGCCCAACAAGTTCAGGTCTTCGATGTTCCAGGTATCGTTGTAGCCATCGTTGTTCGGCGTAAAGAACCTTGGGTAATCGATGATGATGATACTGGTTTCCAACTCGCCGCAACCTACTTTGTCACGCACCTTAAAATGATGCTCGCCAGAAGGCAGGTTATAGAAGTTGCCCGTATCTTGCCATGCGCCGTTGTCCATTTGGTATTCGTAGTTTCCTGCCGGCAAAGCCACCACGGTCACCATTTGATCTTGCGTGAAATACTCCGATGCCGTAGCCGTCACCGACATTGGCGGCAACGAACTGTTTACCGTAGTCGTTTCGGAATTCGAACAACCTGTCACAGTGTTGGTCACCTTCACCGCATAAACACCCGGTGCTGTCGCTTCATAGCTGTTGGCTGTAGCTCCTGCGATGATGCCATTGGCGTCCGACCATTCGAAGGTATGGTTGGCTTGCGGCAATCCGGTGGTCAATGTCGTCGTAGAGCCTGGAACCGGATTTCCGTTGCGGTCGATACACACAAAGCCATCGGTTGGCAAGACAATGGTCGGCAGCGGATCGACCGTAATGGTCGCTTCAAGTTCGCTGAATCCGCATCCGCCTGTCGTACGGACCTTGAAACTGAAAGTACCCGACTCGGTTGGCGTACCGCCGATGGTAAACGTATGGTTTAACGGATCGTAGCTACCGCTGATGCCCACAGGTACGGTGCCGTCTACAATCGAAGCGCCCGTTGCGCCATCGGCAACCGTAAAGACGATATCGGTCAGCGTTTCCTGGACCATACATAACGTCTGGTCATCTGTCCACGCAGCAGAAGTCAATACGATAGACGCTTTCGGGGTAATGGTAATGACACCCGATAAAGTGGCGAACGGCAGACATCCGTCGGTATTTGAAACCGTGTACGGGTGTGCGCCGATGACATTCGAGGCACCCGAAATTTCAAAAGCCCCTGTCGATGTATTCATCACCCCGGTGATTCCTGCCGGAAGACCCGAAACAGAAACCGTGGTGGCGCCGTTGCCCGGCATATACGTGATCGGCAAGATGTTCACATCCTGACAAGCCGGTTGGTTGGTGGTGCCTGCTGCCGATGTCAACACCAAAGTACCCGGAGACAACACCTCGATACGACCAGGGATACTGGCCTCGGTACAACCATTCACGGTTGTAGTCGTTACCGTATAGTTAAAGATACCAGCCTGTGTAGGCGACCCGCTCAACGTAAAGGTCCCACCGCCGCTGTTGGTCAACGTAACCCCTGCAGGAAGCAAGCCTGCCGAAACAACCGCTCCGGTCGCGCCATTGCCCACCGTAAACACAATAGGATTGATAACTACGTTGATACAAACCGTTTGGTCGTCTGCACCTGCAGGTGCAGCGCTCAAGGTCGCATCCGGCTTGACTGTCATGGTGACGGTAATCCTGTCGGCCGGTGTACAACCGCCCGTGGTAATAATATCAAAAGTGTAAAGGCCATCCATGGTAGGCGTACCACTCAAAACGTACGTGTTAGGTGCGCCTGGTGCAAGCGAAATACCCGCCGGCAACGTAAACGCCGGATCAATGGTCATGCCAGTGGCGCTTCCTCCAAAAGTATACACCGCCGATGTCATGGCCGTACCGATACAAACATCAGGCAAAGCCGTCGCTCCGGTAACCGTAGGCAAAGCAATGACCGTGACGGTCTCCTGCGCCTGGCAACCGTTGGCGTCGGTGAACGTGATCACCGTGGTGCCCGCAGACACGCCGGCAACTACGCCCGTGCTGCTTACCGTGGCCACCGTCGTGTTGGACGATGCCCATGGTGTGCCCGTAGATGGCGCCGCGCTGGCAGTGAGCGCCGTGGTCAAGCCCACGCAAACGTTGAACGTGCCGCCGATCGTAGGGGCCGCGATGACCGTGATGGCCTGCGTGGCCGTACAGCCGTTGGCGTCCGTATAGGTGATGTTGGCCGTACCGCCGGCGATACCCGTTACGGTACCCGTGGCGTCAACCGTGGCTACCGAAGTATCGTCGGATACCCAGGCGCCTGTCGCAGCAGGCGTGCCCGAGCCCGTCAGGGTGCTCGTGGCGGCCTCGCACAGCGTGAACGTGCCGCCTATCGTAGGCAACGGATCCACCGTGATCGTCGAGGTCGTCGTACAGCCGTTAGAATTCATATAGGTGATCGTCACAGGGCCGCCCGCAGCGTTGCCCGTGACCAAGCCGGTCGCGTCGATCGAGGCGATCGAAGGGTTCGACGACGTCCATGGCGTGGTGGTCGATGCCGTGCCCGAGCCGGTCAATGTGGTCGTGGCGCCAAGGCAAAGCGCCGTATCGCCGGTGATCGTCGGCAGGGCGATGATCGTAACCGTTTGCGTACTCGTGCAGCCGTTGGCGTCGGTATAGGTGATGTTGGCCGTACCGCCGGCGATACCCGCAACGGTACCCGTCGCGTTCACCGTGGCAACCGCAGGTGCATCGGATACCCAGGCGCCTGTCGCTGCAGGCGTGCCCGAGCCCGTCAAGATGCTCGTGTCGCCCTCGCACAGCGTGAACGTGCCGCCTATGGTAGGGAGCGGGTTCACCGTGATCGTCGAGGTGATCGTACACCCGTCGGCATTGGTATAGGTGATCGTCACAGGGCCGCCCGCGGCGATGCCCGTGACCAATCCGGTGGCGTCGACCGAAGCGATAGACGGATCAGAAGATACCCATGGCGCGGTGGCCGATGCCGTACCCGAGCCAGTCAACGTGGTCGTCGTGCCCTCGCACAAGGCCGTAGCGCCCGTGATCGTCGGAAG
>NZ_FMVF01000003.1:0-105139 GCF_900101895.1 Flavobacterium caeni | reverse complement strand
GAGGCGATCGCAGGGTTCGACGACGTCCATGGCGTGGTGGTCGATGCCGTGCCCGAGCCGGTCAACGTGGTCATGCCGCCAAGGCAAAGCGCCGTGTCGCCGGTGATCGTCGGCAGGGCATCTACATTGATAGTGCCAATCAAAACCGGATTGGTTGGACAAGTACTGATTGTCTCTACTTGGTAGCTGTAGTTACCCGCCGTATTCGGTGTTCCGCTGATCGTTATTTCATTGGCACCAGGACCGGCTGCAAAAGTCACGCCCGGAGGCAAGCCTGAGACGTTCAATCCAGTGGCGCTTCCGCCAAAACTGTATACAATATTGGTGATGGCCGCGTTGACGCACGGCGTTTGCGCATCGTCACCAGAAACCAAAGCAACAGTAGGCGCTGCCAATACATTGATGTTACCCAAAACCGGCGCTGCATTACAGCCCGTGAACGTGATGTCGTAGGTCGGGCTGGCCGGAACCGCCGTTGGCGTACCGCTGATGGTAAGCAAGTTCCCCACTACGGTATAGGTTACCCCTGCCGGAAGGTTGTTTACGGCAACCCCTGTAGCGGTGGCATCAATCGTATAATAGATATCGGCAATCAACGAATCGACACAAATGGTTTGGTTGTCGTTGCTGCCCGCGTTCAAAGTAACGTTCGAGCTCGCGGTAACGGTAATGGTGGTCGTCTCGGAACAAAAATCTGAAGCGGTTACGTTCAACTGTACCGTATAGGTATAAACCCCGGCTGTTGTAGCGGTACCTGTTACATCTACCGACTCGGTGGCAGGATCAAAGGCCCAGGCCAAACCAGGAGGGAAATTTCCTGAAACACTAGCGCTTGTCGCACCTGCCGTGGTGTAGTTGATTGCCGTTACGGCATCGCCCACGCAAAGCGTCTGGTCTTCGGGTGTGGATACAGTAACGGTACAGGCGCACGCGACGATTTCGACCGTGGCCGTTGTTGTGAACGCCGGACAAGGTGGGTTGGCCGCAATCGTATAGGTTACGGTATAAACGCCGACGGTACTGGTAGTTGGTGTAATTGCACCTGTCGTAGGGTCTATGGTAAGACCTGCAGGTGAAGCCGAGTAGGTGCCCCCCGATGTCAATGCGGTTTCGGTTACCGGATGCTGCCCCGTCAGGTTACTGCAATACTGGCCCGGCATTGGCGTGGTCAAGCCTGTAGGGTCGCCCGGATAGGCGATGGTTCCCGAAGGGCCCTCGGTAATAAAGAATTCGCGTACGTTGACACATCCTGTAGATACCAATTCCTCGATACGTACCCAAATCGATTTCGGGAACGGTCCGCTGGTAATGAATGCATTGGGCGTGTTGATGTCGTTGGCAGGGCTTCCGTTGATGGCTCCGATTTCGGTCTCATAGTACGAAAATGCATAGTGCGTCGGATCGGGATCGGTTGGTGAACCGGCCGCGATGTAATTGTTTTGGTTGATGTTGACGGTGTATGGCGGCGTTTGTGTAGGATCACAAAGGGCGATGTCGAGCGGGTCGGCCACATCCAATTGCAATACCGAAACGGTTTGGGTATCCGAAACTGTATAGGTCGTTCCGTCTGGGTTGGTGTAGGTCACCACGGCGGTATAGGTGCCCGGCCCTACGTTGATCGGGTTGTCGTTAACCGCGAAAATTGGTGTTCCCCCTGTAGGGATGCCGTTATTCACAGGTGTTCCGCCTTCATACCATTGCAAGGTGTGCGGTACCTGGGCCGCGCTCGGAGCAATTTGATAGTGTGTGTCGAACATGCTCCAGCAGCCGGTGTTGTTGGCCGGATCGGCACCTGCCAAGTGGCCCACGGTTCCCGAGGCGTTCTGCATCCCGATTACACCCGAGCCGCTGTTCCATCCAGGGCAGCATGTACGGTCGAACACGAAAAAGTCGACGATGTTCGACCCCTCGTGGAGTACGATCTGGCTGGTTTGCAAGCCCACACCGTTGTTGCAGCTGAATTGTGGAAGCGAGTTAAAGTTCACGACAAACACGCGGTTCGGTGCCTGGTTGACCCCCGTATCGAGCACGTAGTAGTTGACGTTCTGTACGGCCGGGTTGGTCACCGGCGGCATCGCGATATTGGTATCTTGATAGATCCCGAAAATGGCATTGGTTGGAATGGCCGGACTCGGGACAGACGCCGTAAACGCCCACGGACAATAGCCGTTGGCGTCGCTGATGTCGAAACTGATCAAGCCGTTCGAGCCGACGATGAGTTGGTTGTAGAAATTACCGTAAAATGCAAACGAAAACGGCAACGTGACCACCGGCGACCACACGTCGTCTTGCGTGGCATCGAGCAACGTACCGCCTGTGGTGGGGAACGACGGGTTAAAGACCGTGTCCTCTGGATAAGGCGTGTAGGAAGTCGTTTGTTGGGGCACGTTGAAATTGGCCGTCAGCGCTGTTGTTCCGGTGGGGTCGCAAATGGTTGCCGGTGGCGGGACCTCGACTTGGACCAACGGGGCAACCTGTGCAAAAACGGCAAACGGACAAAGCGCAAGCAGGCATAGTAACAGGTAATTTCTTTTCATAACTCGGTTTTTTTTGGATGCGAAATTTACAAATTTTTAATAAAGAATTCTCGGGATTTTAATTTTAAATTAATATTTAACAAGTATTCTGACTTCGTTTAAAATTGCTATCTTTGCCATAAACAGCTATACCTAAAATTACCCTACCTTCCATGATGAATTCCGATGCATTCCAAGATGATTTTGGAGACGACCACTTCTCATCAAATGCAAGCAATCCCTTACGAGCAGACGCTTTTGATCTCCCGGATGACAAAAAAATCGAACTGATCAAAAAAGATGTCGAAAGTATTTTGACCACTTTGGGCATGGACCTTACCGACGACAGCCTCAAGGGAACACCCAACCGCGTGGCCAAGATGTTCGTCAAGGAACTTTTTGGCGGGCTACACCCCAACAAAAGACCGAATCCTTCTACGTTCGAGAACCATTACCAATACGGCGAGATGCTCGTCGAAAAGAACATTACCGTCTACTCTACCTGCGAACACCATTTGTTGCCCATCATTGGGCGCGCGCATGTGGGCTATATTTCGAACGGCCGCGTGATCGGGCTGTCGAAAATGAACCGCATTGTCGATTATTATGCAAAAAGACCGCAAGTTCAGGAACGTCTCACGATGCAAATCGTACAGGAATTGCAACGCGCCTTGGGTACCGAAGATGTGGCCTGCGTAATCGACGCCAAACATTTGTGCGTGAATTCACGCGGGATCCGCGACATCGAAAGCTCTACGGTGACCAGCGAATTCGGTGGCAAATTCAAGGAAGAACAAGTGCGTAAGGAATTTTTGCAATACATCCGATTGGAAACAAAATTTTAGGGTTTAATCGTTGATTCGTTTAATCGTTTAGTCGAAAGAAATCATGTATGTTTTTTCGTTTGAAAAATTAGATGTATGGCAAAATTCCAAGGCTTTTGTATTGGACATTTACCAATTGACGGATGAATTTCCCGTAAAGGAAACGTATGGAATTGTTTCTCAAATCAAAAGGAGCGCGACGTCGATTTCAACCAACATAGCAGAAGGGACATCGCGAAATACGCAGAAAGACAAATCTCACTTCCTGACTATTTCTTATTCCTCTGCAATGGAAACCTTGAATCACCTCATTATTGCGCGAGATTTGAGCTATATTTCTGAAGAAAATTACATCGATTGCAGAAACAAGATCGAAAAAATCTGCAATCAAATAAACAACCTCAAAAAGTACTATCTTAACCAACTCGAATAACCAAATAAACGAATAACCAGATCAACGATTAAACGATTAAACGATTAAACGATTAAACGAATAAACGATTAAACGATTAAACGAATCTACTAATCCACGCATCCACATGCTTTACAAATCCAATCCGCTCAAAGTATACAATTCCCTCTCCGGGAAAAAGGAAGATTTTACGCCCATCCACGAAGGCAATGTAGGGATGTATGTGTGCGGGCCTACCGTGTACAGCAACGTGCATTTGGGCAATGTGCGCACGTTCATGTCGTTTGACATGATTTACCGTTATTTGTTGCATTTGGGTTACAAGGTGCGCTATGTGCGGAACATTACCGATGTGGGGCATATTGTAGACGATGTTGACGACGGCGAAGACAAAATCGCCAAGAAAGCGCGTTTAGAGCAACTCGAACCGATGGAAATCGTGCAACGTTACACCGTCGATTTCCACGAGATTTTGGGCAAGCTCAACTTTTTGCCGCCCAGCATCGAACCGACGGCTACCGGACACATCATAGAACAAATCGAAATCGTCAAAAAAATCATCGAAAACGGATTGGCTTATGAGTCGAACGGATCGGTGTATTTTGACGTCGTAAAATACAACGAAACCAAGCATTACGGGGTTTTGAGCGGACGCAACATCGATGAAATGCTGGCCAATACACGCGATACCGACGGCCAGTCGGACAAACGCAATCCGCAGGATTTTGCACTTTGGAAAAAAGCCGAACCCGAGCACATCATGCGCTGGCCTTCGCCGTGGAGCGATGGTTTCCCGGGCTGGCATTTGGAATGTACGGCCATGAGCACCAAATACCTCGGGCAACATTTTGACATTCACGGCGGCGGGATGGATTTGAAATTCCCGCACCACGAATGTGAGATCGCACAAAACGAGGCGTGCACGGGCAATACGCCGGTCAATTACTGGTTGCATACCAACATGCTCACGCTCAACGGCAAGAAAATGGCCAAATCGACGGGAAACAATATTTTGCCGGGCGAGATCTTTACGGGCGACAGTCCGTTTTTGAGCAAGGGATTTTCGGCCAACGTGGCGCGTTTCTTTATGATGCAGGCGCATTACAGCTCGATCCTCGACTTTTCTGACGAAGCGATCTTGGCGGCCGAAAAAGGCTACAACCGACTCGTCGAAGCCATGGACGGCATGGCCGAGATCAAGCCTTCGGGTTCGTCGTCGATCGATATCGCGCAATGGAAACAATCGTGCTACGACGCGATGAACGACGATTTCAACACGCCCATCCTGGTGGCGCAATTGTTCGAAGGCGTCAAATTCATCAACCTGTTGAAAATCGGGTCGGAGACCATCACCGCTACAGATTTGGACGATTTTGCCAAGACATTGCGCGCATTCTTGTTCGACGTGCTCGGGCTCAAGGACGAAAAAGAATCGGCCAACAACAACGACAAGGTCGAAGGGCTGGTGCACTTGCTGATCGGGATGCGCAACCAGGCGCGCGCAGACAAGGACTTTGCTTTGTCCGACCAGATCCGCGACCAACTGCTTGCGCTGGGCATCCAACTCAAGGACAGCAAAGAAGGCACGACGTTCACTTACTGATGCTCAAGCGGATTGTCATAGCGCCGTTTATTTTACTGATTCGTTTTTACAAGATCGTACTCTCGCCCTTGCTCCCTGCGGCGTGCCGGTATGAACCCACTTGCTCTACGTATGCCATTGAGGCGCTCCAAACGCACGGCCTGTTTTATGGTGGTTATCTGGCGGCCAAACGCATACTGAGTTGCCATCCTTGGGGCGGCCAAGGCTATGATCCCGTTCCGCCCAAGCGTTGCAAACATTAACGATTTTTAAGATTCGCATACAATTTATATCTTTATTTTTACGAAAACTAAGTTCCAAGTAATGACACATTTTTTAAGCTATGTCTGGAATCCGACCGAAGGGATCAATCTGGGCTTTTTCCAAATCCGATTCTACAGCCTCATGTTTGTCGTGGCGTTCGGGTTGGGCTGGTACATCATGAAAAAGATTTTTGAACGCGAAGGCGAACCGCTCGAGAAGCTCGATTCGCTGTTCATCTGGACCGTACTGGCAACCTTGCTCGGCGCACGGCTCGGACACGTGTTCTTTTATGATTGGGACTATTACAAGGACCACCTCACCGAAATCCTGTTGCCTTTCCGTTTCGAGCCGCAGTTTGAATTTACGGGCTTTCAGGGATTGGCGAGCCACGGTGCCGCAATCGCGATCATCATTGCGATGTATTATTTCAGCAAAAATGTCATGAAACGCCCGATACTTTGGGTATTGGACCGCGTGGTGATCCCGGTGGCCAGCGGGGCGATATTCGTTCGTTTGGGCAATTTTTTCAATTCGGAGATTGTGGGGCATAAAACGACATCGCCGCTCGGTGTCAAGTTTGTCCGCGACGAATTTACGCAACGCGATGCCATGCGCGAAACAGGTCTTTCTACTCCAAACGACGCCTACCATGCCATTGTCAGCGATCCTAAATTTGCGCATTTGCTCGAACAGGTTCCGGCCAGGCATGCGGCGCAACTGTACGAAGCGGTTTGCTACGTGGTGGTGTTTGCGGTACTGTACTTCCTGTATTGGCGCACCAACGTACGCGAGCGCGTAGGGTATTTGTTCGGCCTGTTCCTCGTGTTGTTGTGGACGGTTCGGTTTGTAGTGGAATACGTCAAGGAAAGCCAAGGCGGATTCGAAAGCGCGCTCGGGTTGTTCTCTACAGGCCAATGGCTCAGCATCCCGTTCATCTTGATTGGTTTTTACATGATGTGGGCCGCCGAGAAACCGGTTCCGGGTGTTGAAAACTGATTTACCTAATACATAAAAACTACGAACGCCAGTAATACTGGCGTTTTTTTATGGCAACTGGTAGTCGAATAAGGCTTGATGAGGATCGCCTTCGAGTCCCAACAACTGCGCAAGCGCCGGCTCGGTCTTGATTCCCTTCCGCTTGCGCTGTAGCACTCGTTCCTTGAAAGATTCGCCGTGCCGCACAAGTAAGGCGTACTCGATCAGCAAATGACGAAAAGCCTGTTGGTCCGTCACGGGAACGGATTGTCCGAAGATTTCTATCGGATAAGACTCGAGCGAAAAATTGGCAACCACGGTTTGTTGTGCGTCAATCAACGTCGATTGGATCGAAAAACCGGCTTCATGCCCGAACCTTAAAACCACTTCGGATGCGAATCGCGCGGCATCGTCAAAACAACACAACACGTCCAAATCGCTTCCCTTGACCACGAGGTCGAGCGGGAACGTTCCAGCCAGTACCGGATCGAACGGCGCCAATCTATCGAACAGTTTATGCCGCAGCAACAGCCTGTAAGCGCCTTGCTGAACCAGACTGCCGTGGGCGAGATAGTCTATTTTTGTAAAATCGATAGCCATAAAAAAAGCCCGATTGCTCGGGCCTTGTGTTTTTATGCTTCTTTGTTGTGTTCCTCCTCGATGCGTTTGTGTTCCGAATCCGGAATCGTATCGCACAATACCGGTGTCGCGATGAACAACGACGAGTAGGTTCCTACCACGATACCGATCAACATCGCAAAGATGAAGCCACGGATCGATTCGCCACCAAAGATGAACATGATCAAGAGTACCAAAATCATCGTGAGCGACGTGTTGATGGTTCTTGACATGGTCGAGTTGACCGACTGGTTCACGATTTGGTTGAAGTTACCTTTGGCCTTACCACTCAAGTACTCACGAACCCTGTCGAATACGATTACCGTATCGTTCATCGAGTACCCGATAACGGTCAAGATGGCCGCAATGAAGTGCTGGTCGATTTCCATACCAAACGGCATGTATTTCCACAACAACGAATAGGCACCGAGTACAAAGATGACGTCGTGCGCAATTGCCGCGATCGCACCCAAAGAATACTGCCATTTGCGGAACGAAATGACCAGGTAAAGTCCTACGATGATGATGGCACCGAGTACCGCCCAATACGAGTTGGTTTGGATGTCGGCCGCCACGGTAGGCGTTACTTTGTAAGCGTTGAGCACCCCTACTTTCTTGCCGTCATAAATGTTAACGAAGTTCTCGTAGGTCATGCTCGGGAAGTGCTTCTTGAGCGCGTTGAATAACATTTGGTTGACCTCGTGGTCGACTTTTTCGTCGTGGTCTTCTACCTTATATTTGGTCGTGATCTTGAGCTGGTTGTCGGCGCCAAAGATCTTGACCTCGGCGCTACCGAACACACCTTCCAATTCTTCACGGATGGCATCTGGGTTGGCCGCTTGCTCGAAACGAACCTGGAACGTACGTCCGCCCTTGAAATCTACACCGTAGTTGAGTCCGTTGATGAACAACGACACCACGCAAACCACAACCACCAGGCTCGAGAAAATGTACGTGTACTTTTTCGCACCCAAGAAATCGTAGTGGAAATTGGTGAAGAAATTCTTCGAGAAGTTGGTCGTAAAGGTCAGTTTGCTGCCTTTGCTGAGGCTCCATTCCAACAAAATTCTTGAAATAAAGATCGACGTAAACAACGACGTCGCGATACCAATCAAGAGCGTCAACGCAAAACCTTGGATAGGTCCCGTTCCAAAGATGAACAACACCGCACCGGTCAATACGTGCGTCACGTTGGCATCGACAATCGAACGCATCGCGCCTTTCCATCCATAAGACGCCTTAATGGCCTCTTCGATGGTTTTGCCCGCGCGCAATTCTTCCTTGGCGCGTTCATAAATAATGATGTTCGCGTCGACGGCCGTACCCATGGTGAGTACGATACCTGCGATACCCGGCAACGTCAAGACAAATCCGAAACTTGCCATGACACCAAAGATGAACAACAAGTTGACGATAACCGCCACATTGGCGAACCAACCTGCCTTGCCGTAGTACACGAGCATCCACAACGCCACGATGATCAAGCCCACGAGCGCAGACATGGTTCCGTTGTCGATCGCTTCCTGACCTAATGATGGGCCTACCACTTCCGATTGAACGATCTCGGCGGCTGCAGGCAATTTACCCGCACGCAATACGTTGGCCAAATCCTTGGTCTCGGTCACGTCGAAAGCACCCGAAATTTCTGAACGTCCGCCCGAGATAGGACCTGAAGTCACACCCGGTGCAGAATACACCACATTATCGAGAACGATCGCGATGTTGCTTTTTTGCGAATAGGCTTTGCCCGTAAGCGCTTCCCATTCCTTGGCACCCTTGGCGTTCATTTGCATGTTCACGCAAGGCTTGCCCATTTGGTCGAACGAGTCGCTCGCATCGGTCACGACACCGCCGCTCATGGCCGCACGGTTGTCTTTGTTTCCTTTGAGCGCGTAGAATTCTACGGTCTCGATTTCTTTTTTGGTTTTGGTATCGGTGGCAGACATTGGCTTGCCCCAAACGAATTTGGCGAAACGCTGTTCACCCTGCAACAAATTCTTGATGTCGTTGCGTTTGAGCCAGCCGTTTATCTTGGCCGTATCTTTTACATTGACGATACCCAACACGGCACCGCCGCCCGGTGCGACGAATTTGCCCAACAATGGGTTGTTGGCCGTAGCCGAAGCCGTGGTATCCTTGGCTTTGTCGGCCAAAAGGTTAGAGATCGAATCGGTAGCCGATGGCGCCGCTTCGGTGGTGGTGACTTCTTTTTCGGTGGCTTTGAGCGCCGCGTCGGCAGCCATCAGGAAGTTCCCGATTTCTTCTACTTTATAGGTTTCCCAAAACTCGAGTTGTGCAGTAGACTGCAAGAGTTTCTTGATACGGTCTACGTCTTTCGCGCCCGGCAATTCCACGAGGATCCTGCCCGAAGTTCCAATCTTTTGGATGTTGGGTTGCGTCACGCCAAATTTGTCGATACGCTTGCGCAATACTTCGAAAGCCGAATCGACCGACTCGCCTACTTTCTTGCGGATCACCTTTTGCACTTCGGCATCGGTCATCTTGATGTCTACCCCACCTTCGCCTTGCAGGTTGCGGTTGGCGAAAATTTCTGGAGAAGCCAATTTAACCGATCCGGCAGAGGCTTTGTCGAATTCGCGGAAAAACACGTCGAGGTAATCTTCGTTACCTTGTCTGTTTTTGGTAGCCGCGTCCAATGCTTGGTTGAAGACCGGATTTTTGCTGTTGTTGGCCAACCCTTTCAGGATGTCCTTGACCGAAATCTGGAGCTGTACGTTGATACCGCCCTCGAGGTCGAGCCCTTTGTTGATTTTCTTGTCTTTTACTTCGTTGTACGTGAATTGGGTGATGCCCAAATTCATGACTTCCTCCTTGCCGATGGAGTCGAGGTATTTGACCTCTTTTTGGGAATCTCCCTTGGCGAACGCCTTGGCATCACTTTCGACATTGTGCGCCACGAACGTAAAAGACAGCTGGTAAATACTTACCAATGCAAATAAAATTGCGAAAAACTTAACGAGTCCTCTATTCTGCATTATTACTAATAATTAATTAATTTCTGTTTGTGTTAGGTCATTTTAATGTAAAAACGAAAGTAAATTTTCAAAATCCTTGCGAATCTTCAAAAACCGGACACTACCCCATTTTTTTAAAACGAGCAAATATATAATTTACCTTAAGATTAACCAATTTTATTACCGATTTATCTCAAAAAAAGGACTGCCGCAAAGCAGTCCTTATAATAAGGTGTAAAAACTTAAGCCAAAACCGATTTGAGGTCGGCGTTCATATTGCGTACCGCGTCGGCCGATTTGGCGAACAAACCCTTCTCTTTTTCGTCGAGTTGGATGTCAACGATTTGCTCGACACCGTTCTTGCCGATGATACACGGCACCCCGATACAAATGTCGCTTTGTCCGTACTCGCCTTCCAAAAACACCGAGCAGGCGATCATTTTCTTTTGGTCGTTCAGGATCGAATCGACCAAGTACGCCACCGATGCGCCCGGCGCATACCACGCCGACGTCCCGAGCAATCCGGTCAGGGTCGCGCCGCCTACCATCGTATCGGCCGCCACTTTGTCAAGCGCTTCCTGCGACAAGAATTCAGAAACCGGAATACCGTTGTAAGCCGCCAGTCTTGTGAGTGGAATCATTGTCGTATCGCCGTGTCCGCCGATTACCATGGCCGAAACGTCGTTGGCCGGTTTGTCGAGCGCCTTAGACAGGTAGTATTTGAAACGCGAGCTGTCGAGCGCGCCGCCCATGCCGATGATGCGGTTCTTGGGCAAGCCCGTCGCTTTCAAGGTCAGGTAGGTCATCGTGTCCATCGGGTTCGATACCACGACAATGATGGTGTTCGGCGAATACTTCAAGATGTTCTCGGCCACCGATTTCACGATGCCTGCGTTGATGCCGATCAATTCCTCACGCGTCATGCCCGGCTTTCTAGGGATGCCCGAAGTGATCACGACCACATCGCTGTCGGCAGTTTTCGCATAATCATTGGTCACGCCCGTCACGTTGGTGTTCCAACCCGTGTTGGTCTTGCATTGCGAGATGTCCATCGCCTTGCCTTCGGCAAATCCTTCCTTGATGTCGAGCAAAACCACTTCGCTGGCGATGCCGCGGTATGCAATCACATCGGCACAAGTTGCGCCCACATTTCCTGCTCCTACTATTGTAACTTTCATGTTGGTATATTTAAAGGTGTAAAACAATTATAATTCATATTGCAGCGACACGTTGGTGTTGACGAATTTCCCCAAAGCCACCGCACCCTGCAGGAAAAAATGCCCAAACTGGTAGCGCCCAGACAATTCGCCGATCACATTGGTGCGTGTCTTGTAAATTTCCGACAAACGGTCGTTGACATAATCTTTGACGGGAACGATAAAGAACGGCGTGCCGTCCTGCCCGCCCACTTCGTAGCGGATGTCGCTCACGTTGGTGATAAGCCCCGCCATCGCCTCGAACTTGCCCCATCGTTTGGCGCCGTTGAGCTGGAACTGGAACGTATCGACCAAACCCGTGATCTCGTTCAGTCCGAGCGCTTCGTACTGCTCGGTGTCGGCACTCAAAAACCCAAAGCTGATTTCCTCGTTCGAATAGCCCGCAAACGCCGACAACGCCAAGTTTTGCGCTTCGAGTTTCGGAAAATACTGGCTCAGATTGTGTTTGATCCCGCCGCCGTACACTTGGTAATGGCCGCGTTTGAGTTCGACTTTGTACGAGTACTTTCCGATGATTTCCGTACCATACCACAAACCGAGCGAGGCCTGCAGATACGGATACACCACACTGCCCATGTCGATGCCTTCGGGGGTTTTGATGCGCACTTCGTTGTCGTTTTGTCCGTCGTTGATGTAACCCACCAGATAGACCTGCTTGTCATCGCCCAAAGCCGTCGGCACGTTCACGTTGTCGCCGCCCTGGATCTCGAAAAACGAAAAATCGGAATTCTTGATGTTGAAATCGCGGTTGCCGTTCGGCACGAAAAACGAATTGAAATGCACGTTGATCCCAAAATCCCAAAGCTTCTTTTTTTGCGGCGTAGTGACCCACACCGACGAAGCCTGGTATACGGCCGCATCGGTCGCCGGCGTGATGAACGTATCGGCATACCACAACGCGTCGTTCAGGAAGTTGTTCACGTCCAAAATCGTCTCGAGTGATTGCGATGCCGCTTTATTACCCAACAGGCAACTCCCAAAAAGCAGCATTTGCGCCAGCCGTTTACGCATCGATGTTGGCGTACACAGCGTTCTTTTCGATGAATTCGCGTCTTGGTGGTACTTCGTCGCCCATGAGCATCGAGAAAATGCGGTCGGCTTCGGCCAAACTCTCGATCGAAACCTGACGCAACGTACGCGCACCCGGATCCATCGTGGTTTCCCAAAGCTGTTCGGCGTTCATCTCACCCAAACCTTTGTAACGCTGGATGTTGGCACCGCCGCCCATGCGTTCGTTGGCCTGGTCGCGCTGCACATCGTTCCATGCATATTCTTTTTTGTTTCCTTTTTTGACGAGGTACAACGGCGGCGCCGCAATGTACACGTGCCCTTCTTCGATGAGTTCGCGCATGAAGCGGAAGAAGAACGTAAGGATCAGCGTGGCGATGTGACTACCGTCGACATCGGCATCACACATGATGATGATTTTGTGGTAACGCAACTTCTCGAGGTTGAGCGCCTTGGAATCTTCGGCCGTACCGATCGTGACGCCAAAAGCGGTAAAGATGTTGCGGATTTCTTCGTTTTCGAACACCTTGTGGTGCATCGCCTTCTCGACGTTCAAAATCTTACCGCGCAACGGCAAAATCGCCTGGAACGCACGGTCGCGGCCTTGCTTGGCCGTACCGCCCGCCGAGTCACCCTCGACAAGGTAAATCTCGCACTTGGCCGGATCCTGCTCTGAACAGTCAGACAATTTACCCGGCAACCCGCCACCGCCCATGACGGTTTTGCGTTGTACCATCTCGCGCGCTTTTTTCGCGGCGTGACGTGCCTGAGCGGCCAAGATTACCTTTTGCACAATGGTTCTGGCATCGTTCGGATTTTCCTCCAAATAATTCTCGAGCATCTCGCCCACCGCTTGCGAAACCGGCGAAACGACTTCGCGGTTGCCCAATTTGGTCTTGGTCTGGCCTTCGAATTGCGGCTCGGCGACCTTGACCGAGATGATGGCCGTAAGTCCTTCGCGGAAATCGTCGCCCGTGATCTCGAACTTGAGTTTGTCGAGCAAGCCCGAAGCATCGGCGTATTTTTTGAGCGTACGCGTGAGCCCCGAACGGAAACCCTGTAAGTGCGTACCGCCTTCGTGCGTGTTGATGTTGTTGACGTACGAGAAAATGTTCTCTGAATAACTGGTGTTGTAAATCAGCGCCACTTCTACCGGGACTTCGCCCTTTTCGTTCTCCATGCTGATCACGCCCGCAATCAGCGGTTCGCGGTTGCCATCGAGGTAACGGATGTATTCTTTCAAACCTTCGTTCGAGAAAAACGTCTCTGCACGCGGGTTGCCATCTTCAAGGATTTCGCGCTTGTCGGTAAACGTGATCGTGATGCCTTTGTTCAAAAACGACAATTCACGCATACGCGCCGAAAGCGTGTCGTAAGAGAACTCCAAGGTTTGTTGGAAAATTTTGTGATCGGGATAAAAGGTTTGGCGCGTACCGCGTTTTTCGGTATCACCTACGGTCTTGACCGGATACATGGCCTTGCCGCGTTCGTACTCCTGCTCGTAGATTTTGCCTTCGCGGAATACGGTCGATTTCATCCTTTCGGACAAGGCGTTCACAACCGAAACCCCTACCCCGTGCAAACCGCCCGAAACTTTATAGGAATCCTTGTCGAACTTACCGCCCGCACCAATTTTGGTCATGACGACCTCGAGCGCCGAAACGCCTTCTTTCTTATGCATGTCGACCGGAATACCACGGCCGTTGTCTTCTACGGTTACCGATCCGTCCTCGTTGATGGTCACCGAGATGGTGTCGCACCATCCGCCCATCGCCTCGTCGATCGAGTTGTCTACGACTTCATAAACCAAGTGGTGCAAACCTCTTACACCTACATCACCGATATACATGGAAGGACGCATCCTTACGTGCTCCATTCCTTCTAATGCCTGAATACTGTCTGCAGAATAATTATTCTTCTTGATTTCGTCGCTCATAATATGCTTAAAAAGTGTATTTTTTGTATAACAGGCAAATATAGGAAAACACACGCGATAATGGGCGTAAATTGCCCGCACGACCTAGGAAGTTATCAACATTTTGTTGACTAAAAACCGAACAATTCCACGCCGGTTCCACTTTGGTCCGGGTAGTGGATTTTGCCGTCTTCGAACCAAACCCCTCGGGCGATGTCTTCGCGCAAAAGCAAGGCGCCGTCGGCATCGATAAAATCGAGCAATGGCGCTATCTGGGCCAGCCCCGAAATACCCACGGTCGATTCGGTCATGCAACCCGCCATAAGCAAAAGCCCTTGCGTTTTGGCGTTTTCGATCATGCGCAGCGCCGGTGTAATCCCGCCACACTTCATGAGTTTGATGTTGATGCCATGGAATTGCCCTGCGCAAATTTCGACATCGGCTTCGCGCTGGCAGCTTTCGTCGGCGATGACCGGCAAGGAAGATTCGGCCTTGACGCGTTTCATACCTTCTGCATCATCGGCTTTGAGCGGCTGTTCGATGAATTCGACGTCAAAGTCCTTGAGGATTTTGGAATAGACGATGGCTTGATCTGCCGTCCACGCCGCATTGGCATCGACGCGAAAAACGGCATCGGTGGTCTTGCGCAAGGTTTCGACGATTTTTAAATCATCGCGCGTACCGAGTTTGATTTTGTAGATGGGCCACGGCTTTTCGAGGATTTTTTGCCGCATCACATCGGGCGAATCGATGGCGATGGTATACGACGTAAGCGGCGTTTGTGTTTGTGTCGTAAACAGGCTGCGGACGGTTTGCCCTTGTTTGCGCGCATAAAAATCCCAATAGGCCATGTCGATGGCACACAACGCAAAATAGTCTTCTTGCAGATGCGGTGCGATTTGTGCCCAGAATTCCGTCGGATGACATTGCTTCGCCGGTTCGACTTGCAGGCTTGGGTCGGATAATCCGTTGATCATCGGCATCACTTTCGCAAAACTGGCCGTGAGCCGCTCGACCGTAGAATGGTAATACGGATTGACCGTCGCCTCGCCATAACCCGAAAATTCACCATCGGAAATACACGCGACCACCGTCTTTTGCACGACCACGGTATACCGCGAAATCGTAAACGGATGCGCCAGCGGCAACTCGAAAAACCGGAAAGACAACGTCAGGGCCATAAAAATCGAAACGCCGGTTGTTCAAACCAGCGTTCCAAAATTACAAACAATATATAACAAACCTAATAACTCTAAACTGTAATGCCCGTTTTGGCGATTTCTGTATCGGCCTTCACGTGCGCGGCATTGGCGCGTCCGCTCGGGTCTTGGTTTTCCTGCCACTTCGGGATCCACTTGCGCACGGTTTGCGCCGCCGCCGTTTGCGGGTAATGCTTGTGGAAGATGTCGCGGTAAAAATACGCCTCCTTGGTGGCCGGGGTGTTGTACGGAAAACGCTCGGCCGCTGCTTCCAATTGCGCATCGGTGACCTTGGACGCGCAGTATTCGATAAGCGTATCGATCCAATTGTAGCCTACACCGTCCGAAAATTGTTCCTTTTGGCGCCACAGCACTTCCTGCGGCAAATACGGTTGCTCGGGCGTATCGAAAGCCTTGCGCAGGATGTATTTTTCGATGCCGTCGTAGGTCTTGGGTTGCTTCTCCTCGGCCTTGATGGTCATGGCCACGTCAAGGAACGCCTTGTCGAGGAACGGTACCCGGGCTTCGAGCCCATGCGCCATGGTCGATTTGTCGGCGCGCAACAAGTCGGCGGTGAACAATTTCTGGACGCGTTCGATGGTTTCTTTTTGGAAATCTTCGGTGCTCGGCGCATTGCGGAAATACAGGTAGCCGCCAAAAACTTCGTCGGCACCTTCACCCGACAACACCACCTTGATGCCCAAGTCGGTGATTGCCTTCGACAGGAAATACATGGGCGTACTGGCCCGTACCGACGTGACGTCGTAGGTTTCCAGGTGCCAGATCAATTTTTCCAGCACCCCGATGCCCTGTTCGATCGTAAAATGCACCTCGTGGTGCTCGGTTCCTAAAAAAGCGGCCACTTTACGGGCGGCAATGGCGTCTGGGGCTTGTTGATCTAACCCAATCGAGAAGGAATGTAACTTCTTTCCTTCGGCTGCCAGCAAACGGGCCGCTATACTTGATGTCAAGGACGAATCGAGTCCGCCCGAGAGCAGCACCCCAATGGGCACGTCGCTCATCAGACGTTTGCGCGTGGCCTCGGTCAAGGTCTCGCGGATGAGCCCGAGGTCGAGTTCGTTGACCGCGTTCTCGTGGTCTTCGTACGCGGGCCGGTAGTATTTGACGAATCCGGTCTTGGGCGTGTAGAAATGCCCCGGCGGAAAGGTCGCAAATGTTTTGCATTGGTCGGCGATGGGTTTCATCTCGGACGAAAAATACGTACGTCCGCGTTCGTCGATACCATAATACAGCGGTTTGACACCCATGGGGTCGCGGCCTGCGATGAAATCGTCGCCATCGATCACGACAAACGCAAAATCGCCGTCGAGCTGGTCCAGGAAATCGTACCCGAATTTTTCATACAGGTGTACGATGACCTCGGAATCCGACTTGGTGCGGAACGTATGGTCTTTCAAGACCGTATCGCGCAGGTGCTGGTGGTTGTAGATTTCGCCGTTGTGTACCATGTAGGCGGTTTTCGTGCCTTGTATCGGCTGGCGCCCAGAATGCAGGTCGATGATCGACAAGCGTTCGTGGCTCAAGATATGTCCTTTTGGGGTGATCAGCAAATCGCTTTCGTCAGGGCCGCGGTGCGACATGCGTTTAGAAAGTGTTTTTACCAGTTGTTCGTCTTTTCCTTTTCCGATGATGGCCAATATTCCGCACATATGCTGTTTTGTTATTTAAGTGAAGCAAAGATGCATGTTGTACTTTCATTATAAAAACGAATCATTAATTTTAGTTTCAAATTATAACATAAACAAAACAATTACGGTAAATTTTAAACCTGAAAAAGTCGATAGGCCGCGCAACGCTTACAAATCGTAAATCGGAACCAAAAAACGCCAATGTTTCGGTACGCATCCGAAAAAAACTATTTTTGTAAAACCACCGCAATCCAATCAGATGTCGCTTACGGCAAAAACAGAACCCCACACCACCGCACACCGCAGGATCGACTGGGTAGACCAGGTCAAGGGATTCACCATTTTTCTGGTCGTCTATGGCCACAACTTCCCGTTTTGCGAAAAATACATCTACAGCTTTCACATGCCGTTGTTCATCATGGCCGCCGGATTTTTTCATGGCAAAACCAGCGCGTGGGTGCAAACCAAGAAGCGGTTCAAAGCGCTTATCCTACCCTACTTCCTTTGGAGCCTGTTCTTGTTTGCCGTTTGGTTTTTTGTGACACGCCACTATGGCGACAGCGCCACACTGGGTCTTTCGCCCACCAAAAACTTCATCGGCGTAGTGACGGCGCAGGGCGACCGCGCCTATATGGATTGGGGCATCCCGATGTGGTTCTTGCCGATGCTCTTTGTCACGTCGGTTGTGATGTCGTGGGTGCTTGCCTTTAAGAACACCGTGGGCCAAATCGTATCGATTAGCGTATTGGTCATACTTGGTTTCATCTATGCGCATCTTTCTTCGGTCCGGTTGCCGTGGAGCGCAGACATCGCCCTGGTGGCCTTGTTTTTCTACGCGCTCGGTTTTTACTGTTTCCGATGGTTGGCCGCGTTGTCCAAAAACCTGACGTTTGTGGTCCTGATCGTTTGCGCGCTGCTCCACACGTTGCTTTATGGGTTGAACCTTAAGATCGACATGTACAGGGCGATTTACGGAAACCCGGCGCTGTTTGTGTTGGCCGGCGTCACGGGAAGCCTGATGGTTTTGTGCTTCTTTAAATTGTTCCCCGTATTCAAGTTCCTCGGGTTCATCGGGCAGTTCTCGCTCACGATACTCGCGTTGCAATTACTTGCGATGACCGCCATCAAGTTCGTGCTGATGCTGGGGCTGGGCCAAACCGATTTCAATTTTTCTGAAACCGAACGCTTCGCGTATGCCATCGTCCAGATTGCGATGATGGTCCCGGTATTCTTGCTTATCAACCGATACTTGCCCGTCTTGAATGGAGGTCCTAAAAAAATATAAACCGCAACTCCGTTTCCACCTGTTGCTCAACGTTGTGTTTGGCCTGTGGATTACCTATGCGTCGTTTGTCCATTATCCGTTGAACGACCTCAAGGCTTACGTGGCTTATTTTGGTCATTTTTTGTTGTTGCAGTTTTCGGTCTTCGGATTTTTATACCTGATGGCGCTGCGCCGATGGCTGTTCGTGCTGGTGTTCCCGCCCGTATTTTTGCTGTTGTCGGTGGCCGCGTTCTGGGTGTACACGCAGGACATTGCGATTGCGCACGGCATCGTTCGCGCGGCATTCGAAACCAAGCCCGATGTGGCGGCCGATTTGATCAGTTTACCTTTCGCGATCCATTTTCTATTATCGGTCGGCTGGGTCGTTTGGCTGGTGAAAGGACACCGAAAAATAACGCATCCCGAGCCGTTGCGTTCGCCGTTGATGGCCTTGGCCTTGGTCGGCATCGTTTGCTTTTATTTGGCCGAACACTTTAAGTACGGTATTTTCACGCGTCGGCTTCCTTACAATGTGGCCGTGGCGGTCGACGAATATGCGGCGCGCGCACCATTGGCCTTCCAAAAAATCGATGGCACGCTCGCCTCGAACAAACAACCGATCAACGTGGTATTTGTGTTGGGCGAAACCGTCCGTGCCGACCACATGCAACTCAACGGCTATGCGCGACAGACCAATCCGTTGTTGGCCAAACGGCATAATATCGTCAGTTTTGCCGATACCTATACGCCCATGACCTACACGGCCGAGAGCTTGCAGCAACTGTTTACCGATGCGGCTTTCGACGACGATTACAGCCAACCCAAATACAGTTTGTTTGACGTGCTGCGGCAAGCGCAAATCCCTGTGCATTGGATAGGCAACCAAACGCCCGAGATCAGCTACGAAAGTTTCATCGACCAATGCGCGACGCAAAAAATCCTCGATCCGTTCCATTCCGAACTGAGTTTCCGTAAAGGCTACGACCAGGAATTGCTGCCCGAGTTCGAAAAATCCTACCGTGCGGGCAGGCGCCAGTTCCACGTCCTGCACATGATGGGCAGCCATTGGTGGTACGAGACGCGCTATCCCGATGCGTTCAGGAAATTCCAACCGGTGATCAAAAGCAAACTCATTGGCGCGAATTCCATGCAGGAAATGGTCAATTCGTACGACAATACGATTTTGTACCTCGACTATTTTCTCGACAAAACCATCGCCCGATTAGAAAAAGAGCCTTCAGAGACTTTGCTGATTTACTTGTCGGACCACGGCGAAATGCTGGGCGAAGACGGCCGATGGCTGCACGCACAACCCGGCAAGGGCGTGAGCAATCCCGCTTTACTGGTGTGGTATTCGGATGGGTTTGCCGCAGCGCATCCACAAGTAGTTCAAAAGTTACAGGCGATGCGCAACCAGAAAATCGATTTGGACTTTCTGTTCCCAAGTGTTTTAGGCTTGTACGGTATCGAAGGTATCCCCTATGACCACGCCAAGAATGTCTTTCGATGACCAACGGTTGTGACATTTTTACATAAAATGCTATTATGTCACAAAAAAAGGTGTGACATTTTTATATAAAATGCTATTATGTCACAAAAAAAGTGTGACACTTTCACAAAAAATACCATTATGTCACAACATCAAGTGATGGCGGCCACCACATAGGCCGTACCGTTGATCTCGAACGCAAACCCAACCTCCTGCCCCATCAACCGGGCACCAAGCGGCGACTGCGGCGATACGGCGATGACCGTTTTGCCGTCTACCGAAATCTTGGGCAACGCCGCCGACACAAACAGCAACATCCCGTTGGTCTCGACCAGGCTGCCCAAGGCAATGTGGTGGGTTACCGCGAGCGGATCGATCTTGGCCAACACGGCCTGCTGCGCGTAGATTTCCGAAAGTTTGTGGTTGAGTTTCTCCTGCTCGAGGTGCATCATCGACAGCGCGGTTTCGTGTTTGTCGCCCGCCGAACCCTTGGCATCGTTTTGCGCGTCGAGGGTAAGCGCGGCAATCATGTCGCGGAACGCATCGATGCGGTCCTGCAGCAGTTGCTGGTAGCGTGTGTGGATTTGTTGTTTGAAGGTCATCATAAAGGTTACGTCCCTATTAGGTAGGGCGTTCGATTTTGTAGAGGACCCCTAGCCCCGATTGTAGCGGAAATCCTTTTGCAATCGCAGTCCCGACGCTTCGGGACGGAGGTTGTAAAAGATTACTTCACTGAGCTAATATTTTATTATTGGAGTTCAGTGAACTTCGTTTGCAGCGGAAAGCGGGATAAAGCTCCTAAAAATCAAATTTGTAACTGCCCCCGATCATCGCCTGGAACGACTGCACCGTGTAGTTGAGCCATTTTTCATAGGCCTGGTTGGCGATGTTGTTGCAACGCAGCCAGAACGACAGGCGCTCGCTGAACTTGTAGCCCACATGCGCGTTGGCGTCGAAATAGGCGTTGAGCGTCTTGATGCCGCTCACGAGCGGGTCGTTGAGCTTCACGTCGAAATCCTTGCGTTCGCCCACGAAAAACAGGTTGGCGCCCGCGTACCACTGCGGCGTAATCGTGACGTCGAGGTTGGCCCCTACTTCGATCTCGGGCAAATTCCAGGCTTCCTGCTCGAATTTGGTGGTGTATTTGTGGAACGATCCATTGATGCCAAGCGACACATTTTTGTTGAAATCGGCCTTGACTTCGCCAAAGAACGTCAGCGTACGTACGTTGTCGTAGACGATGCCGAACGAGTTGCCGAATTCATACGGTTTTTGCACGAGGATCGTTTCGTCGTAGGTGTTGTGGCGGAACAAGATTTTGTCGCGTTCGCCCATGAACGACCCGCGCACGTTGTAGCTCACATAGTTCGAAAGCTTGCCCTTGAGTCCCGCGAAACCGTCGAACTGGCGGTCGGTGGGCTTGATGCCGTGTTCGGTACTCAGGTTGGTACGAATCAGCGACGGCGACATGAACGGATTGGCCGTGGTCAAATCGCGCATCGTATTTTGTTGCAGTCCGCCATCGGCCCCTACGTAAAACACCATCAAATCGCCGACGACCTTGAGCGATGCGGTCGCGTTCGGGTAAAACAACACCTTGTCGTCGGAGTGTTCCATGTCGGCGCTGTAAAAAATCGACCCGCCGATCTCGAACGACCAATCGTCGCGCACCATCGTAAAACTCGGGTGTACGCCAAAGTTGGCCACGGCATACTTCAACGGCGAGAGTCCGGTAAAATCGGTACCCACATCGCCGCCTACATAATCGGCGATGAACTCGGCCGTGACGGTGCTGTTGTCGATCTCGAACTGCATCTTGGGTTTGAGGTAGAAACGGTTCTCGGCCACATCGTAGGCATCCCAAAAGCGGTTGTAGTGCAACTCGACGCCGCTGAACATCGATTCGTTAAACGTGAGTCGCCCGCCCACATGGCCGTTGTAATAGGTTTGCCAGTCGTCGATTGAATTCACGGCAAACGTGCGCTCCTCCCAGGTCAAGGTCGGATAGCCGTAATCGGGCGCCACGCCATACCAGTAATTGCGGCGGTATTGGAAGCCCGCATCGGCGTTCCAGGCGTAACCGTCCTGCTTGGAGCCGTAGGTCAAATCGATCGAGCTCGTCAAAAACTTGTCTTCGACCTCGAGCCCTTTGATCCCGCCGTTGGACGACAGGTGTTTGACCATCCCGGCCACATAATCGGCCTCGCCTACTTCTTCGGTCACGTACAACTCGGCGAACGCCGTTGCATAATTGCCGAATCCGGTGGTGACGTAATTCTTGAAGATGCGTTCCTGCTTGGTCTTGTCTACGCCTGCCGCGCGGCCCTTGGATGGGGTAAACGTCGAGGCCACGGGGAACGAAAAAATATCGTATTTGATGGGTTCTTTCTTGCTGGTTTCGTCGTCGTCGAGCGTGGGCGTCTCTTTGACCTTGAACGCATCGGAAATGGTAGGCGTATAAGGTTTGACGACGTTGACGACTTCGGTACCGATGTTTTCGTCTTTCTTTTGCGCCGTAGCGGCCATGGAAAAAACGAGTGTCGCGAGGGTGATATAGGGGATGTTTAATTTCATATGATGTGGTTTAGAGTCACGACTTCTTGCTGCCTATGTTCCACTTTTCATCTTGACTCCTGATTCTTGATTCTTGATTCTTGGTTCTAATTCTGTATCGAAGAATTGGTTTGCGATTCGGCCATACGGATGGCGTCGAGCTCTTTTTGCGCTTCGGCCACCGTATCGGGATAGGCACCAAAATTCTTGATCACGCTTTCGAGTATGTAGGTGGCCTGGAAACTGTCCTTGAGCCCGTAAAAATTCTTGGCCATGACCACCAAGCCCTTGGCCCCGAAAAATTTATACCCCGAATAGTCCTTGGTTAATTTTTGGACGGCGGTGTTCGACGCTTCGTACTTGCCGTCCTTGTTCTTGAAATAGGCATCGTAATACAACGCTTCGGCGGCGAGCTCGCCTTTGGCGATGGCCAGCAGTTTGGTATAGGCCGTAAGGGCTTTGGCTTCGTCGCCTGAATTCCATGCCGAACGCGCCACGATGATTTGCGCATCGGATTTGACCTTGTCGTCCATCTTAGGGTTGGCCAATACCTTGTCGGCATAAATTACCGCATTCGGATAGTCTTTCTCTTCGTAATAGGTTTTCATCAGGTTGGCCTGCGCGAACGTGACGTTTTGCGGGAAATCGGCGCCGGTTTCCAGACGCTTGAGCACGTCGATGGTCTTGGCCGGATCGTCTTTCTTGATGTAGATTTCGGCCAAACGCGCGAGCGACGGCTCGGTGAATTCGTTGCGCGGCTTGTCGGCGACGAATTCGTAGTGCGCAATCGATCGATCGGGCAAGCCATCGGTGTAGTACGATTGCGCGAGGTAGAAATTGGCCTTGAGCGCGTGGATACCGCTAGGAAACTTGTTCACATAGCCGCCCAAGGTAGAAATGGCTTGCTTGGTGTTGCCTTGCAGGTATTGTTTTTCGGCGGCTTCCCACGTGTCGTTATCGAGATCGGCGTCGGATACCTCTACAAAATCGAGCGTACGCACCCAAGTGGCATACTCATCGACCTTGCCGTTGTCTACGTATATCAAACGCGCTGTGGCCACGGCTTCGACGGCCTCGGGGCTGTTGGGATATTCGGCGGCAATCTTCTTGAACTTGGTGAGCGCCTGCGCGTCGTTCTCGGCATTGTAATAGATCAAACCTTGGCGCAGTATGGCCTTGACCGCATACGATCCGCCTTTGTATTCCGAAATCAGTTGGTCGTAGGTCGATATGGCTTGGTTGGTCTTTTTCTCGGTCACATACGTATTGCCGAGCTCAAACAACGCGTCGTCGCGGTATTGCGATTTGGGGAACTGCGTGATGAACTTGGTCAAATCGTCAATTTTTTTGTCGTTGCGCTGCACAAATCCATAGCTGATGCCTTTTTGGAACGCCGCATAATCGGCATCGATCCCGCGCATTTCGATGGCCTTGTTGTAGGCGTCCATCGCAGGCCAGTACTTGGCCGACACGAAACGGCTGTCGCCCAGCCTGAGGTAGGCATCGTTCAAACGCACTTTGTCGTCCTTGACCGCATCGATGTGTTTTTGGAAATAATTGCCCGCCTGTTCGTACTCCTTGAGCTTGAAATAGGCATAGGCGATGTTGTAATTGAGGTTCTTGCCTTCGGGCGTAGACGCCGCCTCGGCCGAATTTTCGAACTGTTTGAAGCTCAACAGCGCCTCGTTGAAATTGTCGAGCACATACTCGGTTTCGCCCTTCCAGAAGTTGGCCCTTGCAACAAATTTTGGGTTGCGCGGCTCGCCCAGCGACTTTTTGAACATCGCGAGCGCCTCGGCATAATTGCCATCGGTATACAATTCGAGCCCGCGGTAAAACGTGACTTTTTGGTAAGCTTCTTTGTTGGCGAAACTCTTGTTCTTTTCGAGCAAATCGAGCGCACCCTTGTAGTTTTTCGAGGTGATGTACGAGTTGATGAGCAACGTTTCGACTTCTACCTTGCTCGGCGAATTCGGGTATTTGTTCAAAAAGGCCGACAGTACATCGGGTACCGGCTGGTAAGAGTTCCCGATCTCGTAGCTCAGTTTGGCGTAATTCAGGCTGGCATCTTCCTGTATCTTGGCGTCGAATTCCATCTCCGAAGCATTCTTGAACGCGTTGAGCGCCTGTTGCTTTTTGTCGGTCTTGAGGTAGCTTTCGCCCAAGTGGTAATAGGCGTTCTGCGCGACAAAATCGGCCCCGCCAATAATTTTGTTGAACTGCGTGATCGCGTTCTCGTAATCGTTTTGCTTGTAGTAGGCATAGCCGAGCTGGTAGTAATCGGTGTTGTTCCACTTGCCTTTCTTGCCCTTGTACTGGTTCAGGTATGGGATGGCCTTGTCGTACTGCTTGAGGTTAAAATAGCTCTCCCCGATGATTTTGTTGAGTTCCGATTTCTCGAGTGCGCTCGATTTGGCCATCGCCTTTTCGCCCGATTGGATCGCCTGGTCGAATTTGCCGAGCTTGAAGTTCATATCGGCTTCGAAATACGACAGTTTTTCCTTGTATTTTTCTTCGCCCGACACCTCGTCGAAATACTTGCTGGCCTGTTTGTAATCGTCGGCTTCATACGACATAAAACCCAGATAGTACTTGGCCTGCGAGCCGTACTCCTTCGAGTTCAGGACTTTGTTGAAATACGGCGTGGCTTCTTTTTTCTTGCCCGCACTGAAAAACGCATAGCCTTTTTGGAAGTTGAATTTGTCCTGTTCGGTATAGCTCAGTGTGCCTTCATCTACCTTGTCGAACCATTCGAGCGCCTGCGGATACTTGCCTTGTTCGAAATAGTAGTGCGCAACTTCGATGAACGCCTGGTTTTGTTTAGGACTTGTTGGGTAATCGCGGACGAAATTCTCCATCGCCTCGTCGGCACCCGACTGGTTCAGACGTATACCGCAATTGGCGCTGTAGTAGGCGCAATCGGCCTTGACGTCGGTCGAGACGTTGTCGAGCTTGACCTTGTCGAAAATAATCTGGGCCGATTGGTATTGGCCCTCTTTGTATAGGTTGACGGCCCTGTTGAAATCTTCGAGTTCGTGGGTGTAGATGGCCGATTTTTGGGCAAAAACCGACACCGACACCAAGCAGCAAAGTAACAGGAAAAGCCTTGGGATTTTGAGCATTTTTGTAGATTTTATCTTTTCAAAATTATCTGTTCTGCTTTCTATAACGAACCGTTCTGGCGTTTTATTATGAACATTTTTTTTAACATCTGGGCGTTCAACGCGCATTTCATCGATTGGTTCCGTCCAGAATTCTTATGGCTTTTCAAGTTGAAAATGTGTAGTTTTTATGTAATGGAAGTAAGCGTTAAAAAAGTATCTTAGCTCTAGGGAAGGGGGCTATGAAGGTATCCCCTAATGATTTGAAAAATACCGCGCAAGCAGATTTTCTGTACATTTTGTTAAATGTTGTGCATCGCCGCCCAAACAGCTGCAAATTCCCGCCCGACATAAAACCACGCGAAGCCGATCCTGTGTTTTGAAATTTTATTTGCAAGCCGCGTGTTATCTTACTATTTTTACCGCAGAAAAACCAAGAATCCAATGTCTCAACCTGTCCTTTCCCTTAAAAACGTTTCGATTTACCAAGACAAAAAAGTGATTTTGTCGAACGTCAACCTCGAGGTGAACCACGGCGAATTCATCTACATCATCGGAAAAACGGGAACAGGAAAATCGAGTTTTCTCAAGACACTCTACGCCGATTTACCGCTTACCGAAGGCGAAGGCCACATCGTCGAGTTCGACCTGGCCAAGCTCAAGGAAAGCGAAATCCCCTACCTGCGCAGAAAGATCGGCATCGTGTTCCAGGACTTCAAATTGTTGCCCGACCGCAACGTAAAGGAAAACATGCTTTTTGTACTCAAGGCGACGGGCTGGAAAAACGAAAAAGAGATGGACGCCAAGATCGACGAAGTGCTCGAGCGCGTAGGCCTGCAAGCCATCTCGAACAAAATGCCGCACCAACTCTCAGGCGGCGAACAACAACGCGTGGCCATCGCCCGAGCGCTACTCAACGACCCCGAGTTCATCCTGGCCGACGAACCTACCGGAAACCTCGATCCGCAAACCAGCGTCGAGGTCCTGAACGTGTTGCGCAAGATCAACGAAAATGGCAAAACGGTCATCATGGTTACGCACGATTATGCGTCGCTGATGAAGTTTCCGGCCAAGACGCTCAAGTTCGAAGACCACAAAATTTTTGAGGTGGTGCAGCGCACGGTATAGGTGTTATTTTGGCTTTTTACTTACTTAAAGTTACTTGATTAATTACAAGTTCAATTCTTTAAAAACCAGTGCGTTTGAATTAAAGCAAGGAAGTATTTATTTAACTTGGTCCAGCAACGATCTCAAACAATCATCACGCACCTTTTTTAACAATCATTTCGGCCAACTTTTGCGCATTTTTTTGATCGTTTAAAACCGCGTCGAGTACTTTTTGCCGATTTTCCGAATCCCGGTAAGGCACCTCGCTTAACCGTTTGACGGCACCGATAAATTCGCTTTTGGTGGATGCCATCGTACACAAACCACGTACGCCAGGGTCGTCGATCATGTTCGCATTGATAAGGCAATGGCGGCTCTTGTACAGCGCATTGACCGCCTTGAGCTTGGTTCCCGATTGCTGGAACGACAGCATCACGCACACATGAGCGCCCGCCATCAATTCGTCAAAGTGTTTGGCATCGCGGATGGTAGTGTGCTCGATATTCGACGCGTCGCCAATGGCCCTTTCTATCAGGCGTTTGCCGTGGTCCGACGCAATGACGAGCTTAATATCAGGAAGCGCGCGGAACACATCGATCAGGAACAACGCCGCACGTTGGTTGTCGGCCAAACGCAAATCGCCATTGTAAAACGCGTAGTCGCCAAATTCCGAAAGCGACGCGACACGAGTGTTGCCGTGAAAAACAGGAACATACACCGCATTGCCGTACCGCTGCGCCACATAATCGGTTTCATGGACCGACAGCGTAAACACGTTCTCAAAATCGGCCATGGTTTTTTGGTACCGCACATACTTGCGCGACTCGAAGCCGTACAACACTTTCTTGATCAAATTACGCTCGCTGCCCGACAATCCGCCATAGTAATCGGATTCGATGTTCATGAGCCGAAGGAACTTCTTTTGTCCCGCAAGTGCATGCTTGCGCAAGACAAAGGTGGGTTGCAATCCTTCGAACAACACAGGTGCGTCGACCGAGGCAATGTTGCCCACAATCGATTCATGGTAGCGAGAACCCACCGAAAATGGCGTTGAAGCCAATAACTTCAGCACGTTTTTGCTACGCGGGTACCAATACAATCGGGTGGTGTATTTTTCGAGCTCGGTCGTATCCACAGGAAGTTGGTCGACAAAACAATGCAGGTAAATCTCGAAACCAATCGCGTGCAGCGCCTTGAGTTTAAAAAAAACGTCGATCACACCTCCATACACCGGCGGATACGGATTGTCGAAACTGACGATATGGAGCGGCTGCGACGGCATCGAAACAAAAATAGGACTTTTGGGCCGCAAACGCGCTAAAATCTTATCTTTGGAGACAATTTCGTTCCCCATGGCTTTCTTTTCGGTCGTCATTCCGCTGTACAACAAAGCGCAATTTGTAGGCAAGACGCTGCAAAGTGTGTTGGCGCAGACGTTCGCCGATATAGAAATCATCATCGTCAACGACGGATCCACCGACCAAAGCGAAGCCGTCGTGCAACAGTTCGACGACCCGCGCATCCAGTATTACCTGCGCGAAAACAAGGGCGTGGCGGCCGCGCGAAACTTAGGGATTACGTTGGCTTCGGCCGATTACGTCGCCTTTTTGGACGCCGACGACTATTGGTATCCCGATTTTCTGCAAACCATACACCGCAACATCACGCGTTTTCCAGAGCAAAAGGTCTTTACGGCGGCCATCGAGATCGAAACCCAACGCACCGTATTCCCTGCCAGCTACGCGATCGAGAAGACGGGCTATGTAGAAGTGGTCGATTTTTTTGAGGCGAGCGACAAAGAAGCCGTCATCTGGACTTCGGCGGCCGTGCTCCACCAAGACGTTTTTAAGCAATCGGGTGTGTTTGACACCAACGTCAAATATGCCGAAGACACCGATTTGTGGATGCGCGTGGGGCTTGATTTCAAGGTCGTTTTCGACTGGAAGATCCTGGCGCGCTATGTCTACGATGGCAAAAGTGTGTCGCGCGGTGGCCAGTATTTCTTTGAACAAAGCAGTTTTCTCAAGTACACCGAATTGGAACAACAACACCCCGGGCTCAAAAAGTTCCTCGACCTCAACCGTTTTTCGGTGGCCATCAAGAGCAAGTTGGCGGGCGATCAGGCCAGTTTTCGCAAAGCTTACGACGGTATCGACTTCAAGAACCTCAACACCAAGAAAAAAATCCTGTTGCACCTTACGCGGTTCCAGTTGCAGTTGTTGGTCAAACTCAAAAGCCTGCTCGCCGATTGGGGTCTGGGAAATTCAGTCTTTAAATGATTGGAATTCGGCAAAATCCCTGATGTAATCGCACTCGTCGAAATCATCCGATGCAATCACCAAGCACACCGAACCCGATGAAAAGTTGCGCATCTCGCGCCAAATGCCGTTGGGGATGTACAGCCCCGAATTCGGGCGGTTGAGCGTCACGACCTTTTCGGATTGGCCGTCTTTCAATACCACCTCGAAACTGCCGCTGAGGGCCACGAGCAATTTGTGTTGGGTGCGGTGCGCGTGCCCCAAACGCTCGGCATGGCTGGGCACATCGTACAAATAGTGGACGCGTTTGATGTCAAAAGGGATCGTTTTTCCTTCGACGACCGAAAGATTGCCTTTGGCGTCGTGGATTTTGGGGATGTCAATCAGTTTGGTATCGTCGATTCGGGTCATTTTTCGAGCATTGTTTGCCATTGTTGGCCGATGGATTCCACCGACAGGTGTGCGACGCTGGCCATGGCATTGGTCTTGCAAATATCATATAAATTAGCGTCTGTCGCAAGCCGTTTGATAGCATCGGACAACGCGGCCACGTCAAAATTGGGAACGAGCAGCCCGTTGACCTCATGCTGGACAATCTCCGACGGCCCCGATGGGCAGTCAACCGAAACCACGGGAACGCCCAACGCCAGCGATTCGATGAGCGACATCGGAAACCCTTCGTGACGGCTCGTGAGCAACGTAAACCGTGCGTTTTGCAAAAAAGTGTACGGATTGCTTTGAAACGGCACAATCTGTATGCTGTCTTGCAATTGCAGCCGTTGGATTTGATGTTTGAGCAGGCCTTCGTCGGGGCCGCTACCCATCAGTAATAATCGATACCCCTGTTGGTGAACACCCGACAACGCAAACGCTTCGAGCATCAGTCCAAAATTCTTGACCTTGTCGTCGAACCGTCCCAGAAAAAGCAGGTATTTGTCAGGGTTTGGATTTTGGTTTTGGGCATCGGTTGGCGTCACCTCAACCGGATTGTAGATTACTTGGGTATTGGTAAGACCATATTTGGATTGGATTTCGTCGGCGATCCGTTGCGACACACCTACGATCGCATCTGCATCGGCATACAGCCAACGGGCCAACCATCGAAACGGCGGAAAATAGTCGTCTATTTTGAAGCTGTGCACCACATAAATCTTTTTACGGTCGCCGTAAATACGCTTGGTGAGCCACTCGCGCAGCCAGATGTTGCGCGAACGGTTGTCGATGACCGTATCGATTTGTGCGTCGTCGAGGTAACGTTTGAGCAGGCGCCCCTTGCCTATCTTACGGCTTACGATGTTCTGTCCGGCGCTGGCTTTCCCGAGATTGAACAAAGTTCCTGCAAACGCATAATCTACGGCATCGTTGACCACAATATGGTGGATCTCATACCCGAGCCCATCGAGCATTCGTCCCAAGACCGCCGAAAAACGCTCGGCGCCGCCACCCGAAAGCGTATGCGACACGATGGCTATTTTGCGCGACCGATACTGTACTTTGTCCAATTTGTAAATATATTTGTCAAATATAACGATATATGGACATTTTACTGATAGGAGAATACAGCCGGCTGCACAATTCGCTCAAGGAAGGGCTTGTTGCCTTGGGACACCGTGTCGTGATTTGCGGGCCAAAGGACGGCTTCAAGGACTATCCGGTGGATTTCCCTATCGAAAAAAAGTGGGATTCGGGATGGCGCAAAAAAATCAAGGTGGGCGTGCACCGCTTGACCGGCTTCGACATCAGTTCGTGGCTCACGTACCGTCAATTCTTGCGTTACAAGTCGCAGCTTTCGGGATTCGACGTGGTGCAGCTCATCAACGAGAACAGCTTTTATTGCCAACCCGATTTCGAGCAAAAAATACTCGGTTACTTGTTTGCCCACAACCAAAAAGTAGTATTGCTTTCGTGCGGCTACGACGGCTACTATGTGCCCTATGCCCTAGCCCACCGCGAATTCAAATCGCCGCTTTGGCCGTATTTCGAAGGCAAATTGGCGGCCAAGGATTTCGACAGCGCGTTCAAGTTCATGGCCGACGATTTCAGGCAACTGCACCAATTCATCCATACCAACGTCGCGGGCGTAATTGCTTCGGATTTGGATTATGAGCCCGCTTTGCTCGGCCGTGAAAAATACCTTGGGCTGATCCCGAATCCGATCAACACACACAAGATGGCGTGCGCGCCGCTATCGGTCGACCAAAAAATCATCATTTTTCACGGCATCAACAACGAGAATTACCTCAAGAAAGGAAACGATATTTTCGAGGCCGCGCTTGCGGTTATCGCCGACCGCTATCGGGACCGCGTCGAGATCATCACCGTCAGAAGCGTCCCGTATGCCCAGTACATCAACGCCTACGATCGCGCGCATATCGTGCTCGACCAGACCTATGCGATGGACCAAGGCTATAATGCGCTCGAGGCGATGGCCAAGGGCAAAGTGGTTTTCACGGGTGCCGAAGCATCGTTTGTGCAACGTTATGGCATCGAGGAGCCAGTCAACGTCAATGCGGTGCCCAACGCCGAAGCGATCGCCGAACAACTCGCGCACCTCATCGAAAACCCGAACGAGATTACGGCTATGGGCAGTCGCGCACGCGCTTTCATCGAACGCGAGCACCATTATGTGGCCGTGGCCCAACAATATGTAGACGTTTGGACCAACGCATAAAAAAATCAGGGCCGAAGCCCCGATTTCCTATTAACCCTTAACTTATCCTCTGTTTAATCTACAGTTGCCAATGGTTGCGATTGGTAGACCATGGCCCCTGTGTCCTGCCCCTGTGTAGGTTTTTGCGGTCGGCTTGAATAGTTGGCCGGGTACAACTTTTTGTGTTCGTCCAACATTTCGAACGGCTCATCGCCCAGGTAATCCTTGAGCATTACATATTGGCCGTTTTTGAGCGAGTAGCCGCGCGACTTCATATCGAGCTGTTCAGATTCTACCCAATGGCCGTTTTCTTGATACAAATACATGCCCACCTTGGTATCGTAGTAGGCCTGCATGTTCGGGAAATAATAATAACGTACTTCTTCGTATGTTTTGTTGGTGTTGATGTCTACGGCGTCCAGCTCTACTTGGGCCTGGACAAAATTGAAGGAGCACAGCAGCATTCCTAAAATCAGTTTTGTAATTGTTTTCATGGTCAATCGGTTTTTGGCAATTTTATTCTTTTTGATAAAGTAAAATTACGTCTGCGATGACCCGTTGGATTTATAGATTTTACACCAAGATTTATACGTTTCGTACCTCTAAATCGTGTAACAAAATGTGGGAAAAATAACACCCACGAGTAAAGACGGCGCTATTGATAAGGCACCGTACGCGGCTTTGAAATGTCAAAGTCCTGAAGTTTAAAGTCTTCGGTGTTGTAGGCGTTGGTCTTGATGATGTTGGTTCCTTCGAACGGAATGGTCGGATAATACGAAAAAGACAACTGAAACGAACTGAACACCAAATAATCGTTGCTGATGATGATGCCCGCCCCGAACTGCGAATACAACCGGCTCTTGCGCAAACCGTGTTCGGCATCGCCCAACATCCCAAACGTGGCGCTCAAATACGGGTTCATCCGAAAGCCCCAAAACTTCCACGGCGAATACCCCTGCGATTGCAAGGTCACAAGCAACTTCTTGGTCCCGAATACGGGCGCGTTGAATCCGTGGATGCCGCGTTCTTCGTTGAGCGACAACCTGTCGGCGTCGGTGGGCTCGCGGCGGTTGCCGATGATGAGCTCGGGTTTGACAAAATAACGGAACTTCCACCGCGTGGTCTCGAAGAGGTTCGTAAAATAGATGAGCTTGTACACCATGGCCGTTTGTTCTTCATTGCCCTGATAATGGAAACTGCCGTACTCGATGTCTGTCCCGAGATAGCCAAATTTGAAATACTTGCCATACGAAAATCGTCCGCCCAGGTAAAACCGCGTACGGCTATTCTTTTCCTGGAAACCGGCGGTAATGCCATACACGATACCCGTCGGGACGTCTTCGACCACGGCATAATTGAACAAAAACTTGTCCTGCACGAACTGACGCGACGAAATCCCTACGCTGGCCATGTAAAACCGTTCGTCCGAAAAGAACCCCACCGAATCCGACGCAGGCGCCATCACATAATCGGTTTGCAGGAACCGCAACGATGTGATCAGGTTGGTGGTCCTACTTTTCTCGGAACTTCCTTTAAAGATTTGGTACGCATGGCCCGCCCAGTAGTCCTGGGTGTTGTATTTGTACGTGTCGAAAGTTTCGATCCCCAACGAATCGACCATGGGCACACGCCGGTATTGCTGGTCGAAGTAGATTCCTGCTGCCCATCGCGCATAGGGCGAAAAGAACGGCCGTTCGATGCTCGCAAATTTGCTGTAGTTGTCGTCCAGGTCGATCTGGTAGCTGACACTGGTTTGTACATAGGTGTTGAGGATGTTGGGCACGTGGTACAAGGTACTGTAGCCAAAGCGGTCGGTACCCACTTCTTTTTTGTAGCTGTTGCGGAACTGGTGTCCCGTGCCCATGAAATTCCTTTCGTTGAGTTCAAGATCAACGCGCGATCCGCTAAAGGCAAAATCGGGAATCAAGCTCCAGGAATCCAGTACGCGGATGTAAACGTCCACCGAATCGGAATCGGCATGCGGCGCCTTGGTGTAAATGTCTACCGCACGCACATAGCGCTGGCTTCTGATCAAACGCGCCGATTCGAGCAAAAGCAATGAATCGAGCGGCTTGTTGCGCTTGATGAGCAACAGGTCCTTGATGGCCCAGGCATTGGTCTTGTTGTGGAGCGCGTTGCCGGCCTTGAACACCCATCGGTTGGGTTTTCGTGTCGAATCGATCTCGGAATAGCCAAACGGATCGAGCGTCGCCACGTTGATATCGCGTATGATTTTACCTTCGGCTGCGGCGTATCCGCGTTTTTTTATCTTTTGGAAATTGCTCTTCTTGACCTTGGGTTTGGCCGTCACGGGTTTGAAGACGAGCTTGTGAAGAAATCTGGTAAATCCGCGTTTTTGCGAATAATTTTCGATGTTGCGGTACATCTTGACCGAATCCTTGGCAGTTTTGGGGTCTTTCTTGGTTTGTCCCAACATCGGCTGGAGGCAACCGAAAATCAATAGGAAGACTAGAAAACGTTTGGACATCGCACACCGGATTATTACGCTAAAATACTGAAATCCGCCGAGTGCATCCCACGGTACTTATTTGATTTTGATTTTGTCGAGCCCTTTTTGCAGCAATGAAATGCCATCGTCCTTGAGCGAGCCCGTGCTGTTCGGGATTTTTTTCATCACCAAACCCGTCACGCCCGCCTGAACAACCGGTCCCGCGATCTTGGCCACCAAGCCCGCACCCGAACCAACGACAAACCGCTTGGCCAAAAAGCCCGAAAGTAATCCCACGGCACCTTTGACCAGTTTGCCCTTTAAATCGGGCGATGAGATGGCGTCGTTGAATTCTTCCTTGATCATGTGTACCGGATTGAGCTGCTGCTTGGCAAAATCGAATTGTTCCTTGAGCAGGTACAAATCGGATTGGCGCTTTTGTTCGAGCAGAATGATGGCTTCGTTGAGCGATTGGTTGTTGGTAATGGCTTTCATCTTTTCTTTTCCTTAAAGATTTGACGGATGATGAAATCGTTGAGCGGTACATCGAGCAACCTGTTGCGGAACAAATACAACACGCCCCCAATCAGGAAGTACAGCCCGGCGACAACAAAAAAACCAAAATGCGTCTTGCCGAGGATTTCGCCCATGTAGTAGCAAAGTCCGAGCGTGATCAACAAAAAAAACAAGGCAACAATCAGCAGTACGATCGCTTGCGAGAACACCGCCGCGAATATATCGGTTCCTTTGTCGATGGCTTTGAGTTTGTAAAGCTCGACGCTGGTCTTGGCATATTCCTCGGCTTTCTCGACGAGGGTCTCTACTATTGTTGCCTTATCTTTCATGACTGAATGGCGTATAAACCGGTATTATTTCACTGAATTCTTGACGTCTTCGGCCAGTTCATAGGCATCGTCGATCGCGCCATGGCCGTTTTGTTTGATGTGCTCGAGCCTATGCGACAGGTTGTCGATGACCGAGTTGTAACGGGTTTTCAATCCGTCGAGCGAATCTTTGCCTTTGTCGGCAATTTTTTTGCGTGTCACCGACCCTTTGTCGGGGGCAAACAATATTCCCAAAATGGCTCCGGTGGCTACACCTGCCAATACGCCTAGTGCTACTTTTCCTGTGTTCATGACTTAAATATTTAAATGAATAATCGTGTTTTTGTCGAATGTCGAATGTCGAACGTCGAACGATAAATCATCGGCCTCGTACTTAGTTTTTTGTGTTCGTCATTATTCTTTCTTTCCGTTATCGTTTGTCTTGGTCTTGTCTTTCGACTTTTGACTTTCGACATTCGACTTTCTCATAGCAATTTCTCCCAATCCTAATAAAACGTATACCCCAGGCCGAGTTGGAAAACCTGGTTTTTGTAACGCGGTGTCGTCGAGTTGCCGTCGGCATCGGTTTGTGTAAAATCGAATCCGCCGCGCGCCGTGAGCAACAACCCGCCCCAATGCGCCTCTACACCCACCACCGCGCCGATGATGTTCTTTTTGTAGTTATCGCCGCTAATCTCTTCTTCTTGCACGAGCGTGATCGTGCCGTCGTTAAAATCGTCCTTGGTTTCTAGCAGGTACGAAAACTGCGGACCGGCCAAAAGCGTCAGACATTTGTGCGGTTTGATTTGCAGCAACAAAGGAATGTCGAGGTAACTCGTCGTCCGTTCAAAATTGTAACTCCCGCCCAGGAACGTGCCGCGCGCGGTAAACCCCTTTTGCGAATAATTGACCTCGGGTTGCAAACCAATCAACGTTCCCAACGGCACTTTGACGAAAACCCCGCCAAAGAAGCCGGTTTTGCCGTCGGCTACAAAATCTTCGCCTTGTTCGTCGTAAACGTTGGCGAAATTGACCCCGGCTTTAAGACCAAAACCAAACTGGTCGCGGTTGTCGTCCTGGGCATTAGGTTTGATGGGGTCTTGGGCGAAGGCCGCCCCCGCGCACATCAGTAAGGCAGATAAGGTGCAATGCAATTTTTTCATATTTCGATTTTGGTTTAAAGGTGAGCGCTAAGCTACTTTACAAAGATGCGAAGCCGCGCCAACGTTCGCCTTACAAAACTTTCACGATAAATTATATGATTCGCAGATGTAAATCCTGTAAGATTATATCCATAAAAAAAGACGCCTAAAAAAGCGTCTTCTTTCGTTGGTTCGTAACCTCTTACAAATGATGGTCCTTGGACTTTCTGTTGGCGTTTTGCAGCTGGTGTTCGGCTACATGGCTCCTGAATTGGTTCAACAATCCTTCATAATAAGTGGCAAGTTGTTCTTCGCTGGCGTTTTGTGGTATGTCCTTGAGGTATTGGGCCAGTTCGGGGTAATTTTCCTGAATGGCCATGGTCATCTTTGCAATTTGTTCTTGCAACTCTTCGCGCTTATTCATGGCATTAAAATTTAATCAAAGATAACGCAAATTCGCCAAACAATATTTTTTGTTTTGCCTTTTTGTGATTCCTTTGGCTACTTGCCTTGGTTTTCCTTTTGCTCGGCTTGTTTTTCAGCCGCTTCGGCCGCTTGCTCGGCTTGTTTCTTTTTTTGTTTTTCGGCTTCTTTCTTGGCTTTTTCCTCGGCCTTGGCTTTGCGCTTAAAGTACCCGCGCAACAGGAAATTTTCCTTGGCCGCCTTCATGTTTTCGTCGAGCCCCTTGGTGCTGTTCTTGAGGTTCACGATGGTTTTGTCGATGTTCTCGGCCATGGCAGGATCTTCGATCAAACGTCCCAGCGTACCTTCGCCCGAATTGACCTTGCCGAGTATCTCATTGATCTCGCCCGTAGCCAGCGCCACATTGTCGACGGTGACCTGCAGCCCCGCCATGATCTGGTCGGTTTCTACCGGCTCGCTCGAAGGGATGGTTTGTCCGTCCTTGACGATGGGCGAATCGGCACTGCCCTGCGAAAGCACGAGGATTTTGTCGCCGATAAGCCCCTCGGATCCGATGCCAGCTTCGGAATCGGCACGGATGAATTTTTGCACATCCTTTTTGATCAGCATATCGACCCGTACCGTCGAATCGTTGACGATGCGGATGTTGTCGACCGTACCCACATTGATGCCCGAAAACCGCACTGTGCTGCCCACCTGCAAACCGCTGACGTTCGAGAACCGCGACGAAACCTTGATCACCGGATCGAACAGGTTCTTTTGTTTGCCGATGATAAAAATCGCGAGCACGAAAATCGCAATCCCTACGGCGATGAACAGTCCCAAACGCACCTTGAAATTTTGTGATCTTTCCATATTAATTCTTGTTAAGTTCTGTGTTCTGCGGTTTGAAAAACGAATTGATGTAATCGTCATCGCCGCCCTGAAATTCCTTGAAACTGCCCTCCTTGTACACCGCGCCTTCCTTGAGCATGATGATGCGGTCGGCCACGGTACGCACACATTCCATGTCGTGGGTGATGATGATGGACGATGCCTTGTATTTTTGCTGGATCTCGTTGATCAAAATGCTGATCTCGTTCGACGTCACCGGATCAAGTCCCGTGGTGGGTTCGTCATACAAGATGATCTCGGGGTCCACGATGATCGTACGCGCGAGCCCGATCCGTTTGCGCATACCGCCCGAGAGTTCGCTCGGCATTTTGTCGATGGCCTCGACCAGCCCGACATTCTCGAGCGCGTCGTGTACTTTCTGGTCGATCTCCTGCTCGCTAAGCCCTTTCCTGATGCGGCGTAACGGGAACTCGAGGTTTTCGCGTACCGTCATCGAATCATACAAAGCCGCGCTCTGGAACAAAAAACCGATGCGTTTGCGGATGTCGTCGAGCGCCGGTTTGTCGAGCCCGTTGATTTCCTCGCCAAATACGCTGATCTCGCCTGCATCGGCCCGCAGCAACCGTACGATGCATTTGATGAGCACCGATTTGCCAGTTCCCGATTTGCCGAGCACGACCAAATTCTCTTGCTTTTTCAAGTCGAGCGACACATCCTTGAGCACCTCCTTGGGGCCGAAGCCTTTCTTGAGGTTGCGGATCGCTACAACCGATTCGGTATTTGGTGTTTCTTTTTTCATAACAGATCGGTGATTTGTACGGCAATCAAATCGACAAAAATCACGAGCAGCGAAGCCATCACGACGGCCGTGTTTGCCGCCACGCCCACGCTTTCGGTACCCGCAGAGGCGTGGTATCCTTTGTAGCAGCCCACGAGCGCGATCACCATCCCAAAAAAGAAACTCTTGATAACGGCGGGGATCAAATCGATGAACTCGACGTCACGGAACGCCTGCGTCAGGAACAATACCGCGCTGATGTCGCCCTTGATGTTGGCCGCGAGCCATCCGCCAAAAATACCGAGCGCATCGGCATACAGCGTGAGCAACGGAATCATCAGCGTACAGGCCAACACGCGAGGCACCACGAGAAATTTGATCGGGTTGGTCGACGAGACTTCCATTGCATCGATTTGCTCGGTGACACGCATCGAGCCCAATTCGGCCCCCATGCTCGAACCAATCTTCCCTGCGCAAATCAATGCGGTGATCACGGGCCCCATCTCGCGGATCAACGAAATCGTGACCATGCTCGGTAACATGTTCACCGCGCCAAAATCGACAAGCACCGGACGCGACTGTATCGTCAATACAAGCCCGATGATGATGCCCGTGATCGAGATCAACCCGAGCGACTTGTTCCCGATCTGGAAACACTGCTTCAGGAACTCGCGGAACTCGAACCCGCGCGCAAACGTATTGCGGAACACTTGCGTGACAAACAGGAACACATCGGCCAGGTTCACCAGGAATTTCTTGAAACTGACGGTATGCTCTACCGAAGTGTCGGTGAGCGCAATGCTGCGGCCGCGGGCGTAGTTTTTGACGCGTTTGTATTGTTGCATGGATTATTTATTATTTATTACCTATTGTTATTCTTTATTGGACTCGGTCGTGGTTTCGGTAAAAATCTTGACCTCTACGGGCGAATCGACATTGAGCGTATCGGTCGATGTATCGGAATACAGCGGAAACCTGATGCGGTGCCATTCGAACGTCTTGGGCAAATCGTCGCCCATCAAATAGCCCCACGGCTCGAGTGGCGCGATACGGTCGAAAATCACCTTGAGGATCGCGATAATTGGTATGGCCAGGAACATGCCCGAGAAACCGCCCAGCGCGCCGCCTATGATGATGCCCACGATCGAGACCAGCGCGTTGATCTGCACTTTAGAACTGACGATCATGGGCACGAGCAGGTTGTTGTCGACGAGTTGGACGATAATGTTGACCACGATGATCCCGATGATTATGGACAAATCGGTAGAACCCGTCAGCGACGCCACGATGCTCAGCACACCCGCAATAGTAATCCCGATGTAGGGAATCAGGTTCAGCACGCCCGTGATCACGCCGAGCAATATCCAATACTTGAGCCCGATGAGCATGAACCCGAGCGCCGTAAGCACCGATACCACGACCATCTCAATCAGCAACCCCACAATGTAACTTTGTACCGAAACTTTGATGTTTCCCAGAATGTCGCGCAACTTCACGTGGTGCTCGGGGCTGAACAACTTGCACAGGAATTTGATGAAGTGGTTGCGGTAAAGCAAAAACAGGAACGTGTATATCGGGATCAAGATCAGGTTCATGAAGATGTCGGTAAACGAAAGCAACGTCACGCCCACCAGTTCTTTTCCGGTGGCCACGGTATCTTTGGTCGCATCGTCGATGATTTTCTCTTGTTCGCGTCTGTTCAAATTGAAATTCTCGTACACGAGTTGTTGCAGGTTGTTGAAATGCGTCTCGAGGTTGCGTTTGATCTTGCCCCAGTCGTTGGCCATATCGCCAATTTGCACCGATATGAAGTAAAAGATTCCCGCGAAAACCAAACAAAACAAAAGCACCGCAATGATGGCTGAAATCACATGCGGGAGTTTGAGTTTTTGGGTAAGAAATACAACCATCGGCCTGAGCATGATGGCGAAAAGCACGGCCAGCAAAATAGGGATCAATATGTCTTGGGCCGCATAAAACAAAGCCAAGATGCATATCAAGCTCAACAACGTAAAGGCCAGTTTGGCGTAGAATGGAAATCGCAAGGTCTGGTTCATAATTCCAAAGTTGCCATTTCCCTGGCCAAAACCGGTTACACGAGCCTTTCAAATTTTTATAAGATTTCCATTAACAAAATGGATGGATCGGGCTACCGCAAAGGAACCAAGTTTGTATTTGAACGCCCAACCCGTTTTGTCATTTCGTTAAAGAATGGTTAATTGGCATCAAATGTGCTAACAGACGCCACGCAAATCTTATTTTAGCAAAAGATGAAATACTTTTTAAATAGCAACACTATGAAAAAGACCATTTTAACCGCGTTGTTCCTTGCCGTCGGATTGATGGCCTGGTCGCAAACCAAGAAGGACGAGCAACAAAATCCGAAACAGGAACAAGGCCAACCGGCCAAAACAGCCGAAAGCGATTTCCACAAACAAAAGGCGCAGGAAGCCAAGGAAAAACAAGAGGCCAAGCGCAAAGCCATGAAAGAAAGGGCCAAGAACAAACAGGAAATCGAAAAAAAGAAATAAACCCAAGCCGTATGAAAGTACGGCTTTTTTTTGCGCTGTTTTGATTAACTTTAGGCCACGAAATTCCATACGATGAAACACCTCTTCTTATTCCTCACTTTACTTGGCCTTACTGCACAGGCCCAACTCAAGCCGGTCGCCTACAACGACGGGGCACAAAAACTCAACGGCATGGCGGCCATCCCCAAACAACGCGTCAAACAAGCGCCCGGCGTTTTGATCCTACCGGCCTGGCGCGGCATAGGCGATCACGAAAAAGAAGTTGCCAAGAAACTGGCCGATTTGGGCTATTTTGCGTTCATCGCCGACATCTATGGCGAAGGGCACTATCCCAAGGACAATGCCGAGGCTGGTAAAATGGCCGGACAATACAAAACCGATGTCGTGGCCTACCAAAAGCGCATCCAACTCGCGCTCAACCAACTGGTGGCTTCGGGTGCCAACAAGGAAAAGATTGTCGTGATCGGCTATTGTTTTGGCGGTACGGGTGCGTTAGAAGCGGCACGCGCCGGACTCCCGGTGCAAGGCGTGGTTTCGTTCCACGGCGGATTGGGCCGCGATGCCACGCGTAAAATCGCACCGATCAAAACCAAGATCCTGGTATGTCATGGCGCCGACGATCCGCATGTTTCGCCAGAGGAAATCGCGTCGTTCCAGCAAGAAATGAAACAAGCCAAGGCCGACTGGCAAATGGTGTACTATGCCAACGCGGTACATGCCTTTACCGAACCGGCGGCCGGAAACGACAACAGCAAAGGCGCCGCCTACAACGAAAAAGCCGACAAAAGGTCGTGGGAACATTTTATGGATTTCCTCAAAGAAATGTTGGAATAATTCCTATTTTTAAGGCTTCAAAATAAGCGCGCTTCTATGGGGAACCATCAACTCAGGAAAGACATGACATGCCTCAATTGCCGGCATGTGGTAGAAAAACGGTACTGCCCGAATTGCGGTCAGGAAAACAGCGACACGCGCAAAACCTTCCACCATCTCTTTGTCCATTTCTTCGAAGACCTGACGCATTACGAGAATTCGTTCTGGAAAACCATCCGCAACCTGTTGTTTCGTCCCGGGGCGCTCACCAAGGAATACATGTCGGGCAAACGCATGTCGTATCTGGCGCCGGTACGGTTGTACATCTTTATCAGCTTCGTGACTTTTTTCCTGATCGGGGTTTTGCCGCAAAGCGATTCCGAGACGACATCGTCTACAAACAAACCCAACGTACATTTCAAGGGTCCCGATTCGCCCGAAGTGAAAGCCCTCACCGATTCACTCAAAAAGCAAAAACTCGACAACGGACTGCAAATCGGAGAATACGAATCGGTACAAAAATTCGACTCGGTACAACAGTCGTTACCCAAAGCCAAACGCGCCACTGGTATCTCGCATTGGCTCCAACGCCGACTGGCCAAGGTCAATGGCGAAAATACGCGCGAGGAATTCGGTTCGCGGTTTGGCAAGAGCATCATCCACAACATCCCGAAGGCTTTGTTTTTGTACATGCCGTTTTTTGCGCTTTTCCTGTGGCTCTTCCACGACAAGAAAAGACATTATTATTTTGATTCGGGCATTTTCACGCTGCATTATTTTTCGTTCCTGCTGCTTACCTTGTCGCTGTATGTGGTGACCGACAGCGTCACGTATGCGATCAGTGAATCGCTCAACGACTCGGTAGCGTACCTGGTCATTGGCATGATGTGCTGGTGGTTCTTTTATTTCTTTCGCTCGCACCGCCGCTTTTTTGGAGAAAGCCGATGGATTTCGCGTGCCAAGGGCCTTTTGCTGTTCATCATCAACATGACTTTTCTCGGGTTCTTTATGCTCGGGCTGATGCTGTACACCGCACTTAATTTGGAGTGATGTAACAGTTTATCGGTAGGAAATACTTATGTTTGAGCAAATTCCAAACCCATGAGAACATTTTGCCTGCTGGTATCGGCCGTGTTGGCCGTTTCGTGTAAAAACACCAAGCCTGCCGTGGCCACCGACAATTCGGATCCCACCAAATACCTCAACACCATTACGGCAGCCGAACTCAAGCAGCACATGCTCGTGATCGCCTCGGATGAAATGGAAGGACGCGAAACAGGCTCGATCGGACAAAAAAAGGCGGGCACCTACCTGATCGAACAATACAAAAAAGACCGCATCCGTCAGCCCAAAGGCGCGAAAGACTACTACCAGCACGTACCCGCGGAATTCATGAACGGCAAGTACGGCCAAACCCTTCCCGATTCCGAGAACATTTGGGCGTTTATCGAAGGATCTGTACATCCGGAGGAAATCGTCGTGCTGTCTGCCCACTACGACCATGTGGGGATGAAAAACGGCCAGGTGTACAATGGCGCCGACGACGACGGTTCGGGAACGGTCACGTTGCTCGAGATCGCACAGGCGTTGCAAATCGCCAAAAAAGAAGGCCGCGGCCCCAAGCGTTCGGTACTGATCCTGCACGTGACGGGCGAAGAACACGGCTTGCACGGCTCGCGTTATTATTCCGAAAACCCGATTTTCCCGCTGGCCAATACCATCGCCAACGTCAACATCGACATGATCGGACGACACGATCCCGAGCACGAAGACTCGAGCGACTATATGTACAGCATCGGGTCGAACAGGTTGTCGAGCCAACTGCAACAAATCATCGAGGACGTCAACCAGAAATACACGCAGCTCAAGATCGAATACCGCTACGATGCGCCCGACGATCCGAACCGGTTTTATTTCAGGTCGGACCATTACAACTTTGCCAAGAACGGCATCCCGTCGGTATTCTTTTTTAGCGGTATCCACGCCGACTACCACCAGCCCGGGGACGACGCCGACAAGATCGAATACGACGCCCTGGCCAAACGCGCCAAACTGGCTTTTGCGACAATCTGGGAACTCGCCAACCGCAACGAACGTATCGTGGTCGACAAAAAATAGGCTACAATTGTTGTTAGCTTAACGGTAACTTAATCGCCGCAGGCATCCGATGGCCTAACTTTGTCACATCATAAAATGTTTCGGTTTGGATTAGGTTAGAACGGGCTTGCCTTTGGGTGGGCCCATTCTTTTTGGCCCAGATTACAAAAATCGACTTTTTGCTGTCGACAACCTGAAATCTGCCGATGGCACCGTATCGGTTGTATCCTTGGCGATGATGACTTCAAGAATGATGACCGGGTACCTTAGGTTTTCCGGCCACCGACCGAATTTAGGATTTCGTCAAACAAAAAGCCCCGAGTTTCCTCGAGGCTTTTTAGGCTGCATGACGGGGGTTCAACCGAACCAATTCACTTTATTTTAGACTGGCCTGAACACTCCGCGTAGCTCAGATGGTGTAATAAAAAAAGGCAGTAAATCCGCAATCGGTTACTACCTTAAATGCACCGGCAGAGTACGGCAAAGGGGGTTAGCCTATCCGAGTCCTCGGTGCGTGCGGGTACAAATATAGGGAACTGCCGCTTACATTCAAAACAGCGTCGACGTAATCGGGGCTCCGACTAAACCGATACCCGACCGGCCCTGCTTCAAAGCAAATCAGATCTGGCTTCAAAAAAAGAAAAACTCGAGGATAAATACTTATCGAACAAGTACTTTTTTGCATTGGCACAAGAAAATTGGCGCCGATATAGAGGCTGTCGAGGCGCAAATAAAGTTCAGCCAAACCAAAGAAACTGACTATTGGAACACCTATTTTGCAAGATTTTCGAAGCTAAAAAACATTAGAGAAATACTCAATGCAGCGAGCTTGCAAAACAAGCAAAATTTCATAAAAATCGGGTTCGGTCAAGAATTAACCTATAACGGGGAGATTTATCGAACCGCTTTTTTAGACCCTCTTTTCATCTCGAAAGCCTTGATTTTAAAGACAAAAGGGCTTCTCGAATACAATAAAAAAACGGGGATTTCAGAGAAACCCCCGTTATGGGTGAATGACCGGGTTCGAACCGGCGACCCCCAGAACCACAATCTGGTGCTCTAACCAACTGAGCTACAATCACCGTGTTATTTAACGGGGGCAAATATACTGTAAAACTTTTCTAACGCAAAGAAAAACGGCCAAAAATTATTTCAAATCGGTTAAGCGATTGACGGCCAAATACCTTTCGGCCGTAAAGCCTTCGGCATGGTCTACACCAATCAGCCTGCCCAGGTCGCGTGCCCTGTAATCAAGGCTGTCCAGGAAGTTTTTGGTGGCAATCGGCGTCTCGGGTTCGGCGCTGCTTGCGTCGTAAAATTGTGAGGCATAGGCCATGATCGCTTCGATCCGCTTTTCGTTATAACCCGAAATATCGACCACAAAATCGGGCTCGATGTTTTTCCACTGGATGTAATGGTACACGACCTTCGGGCGGTAGGCCTCTTGCGACGCGCCGTCCAGTTGTGTTTCGATCCTGCGCAATCCCGACAAAAAACACGCATCCGACACCAATTTGCTGCCGCGTCCGTGGTCGATGTGGCGGTCGTCGATGGCGTTGCACAGCACCACTTCGGGTTGGTATTTGCGGATCATTTTGATGACTTCGCGCTGGTGCTTTTCGTCGTTGATGAAAAAACCGTCGCGCATGTTAAGGTTTTCGCGTACCGACACGCCCAAGATTTGGGCCGCCGCAGCCGATTCTCTATCGCGTATCTCGGCCGATCCGCGCGTACCGAGTTCCCCACGCGTCAAATCGACGATGCCTACTTTTTTGCCGTTGGCGATTTCCTTGGCCAGTGTGCCGCCGCAGCCCAGTTCAACATCGTCGGGATGCGCGCCAAAGGCCAGAATGTCTAATTTCATGTTACAATACTTTTTTGATGGTCATCGATTTGTTGACCGTTTCTACAAATTCTTTTTGCGGATCGCTTTCACGTGTGATGCCGCAGCCCACATACAAATAGGCGGTTTCGCCATCGACCTCCATGCAACGCAGGTTGACGTAAAGGTCGGTCAAAATTCCGTCGGAATAAAAGTCGGCGTACAATTCGCCCAAATAACCCGAGTAGAATTTCCGGTCGTAGCCTTCGTGTTCGAGAATAAACCGGCGCGCCGCTTCCTTGGGCAGCCCGCAGACGGCCGGCGTCGGATGCAACAATTCGACCAATCGGCCGGTATTGGACGCCCCGTCCAACGTTCCCGAAATATCGGTCTTGAGGTGCAACAGATTGCCGGCGCGGTAGGTATATGGATCCGAGAACGCGATATCGGTCGTGACGTTCTCGAGGTTTTCCATGATAAAATCGGTCACGAACTGCTGTTCTTCGCGTTCCTTTTGCGCCCAATCGACATGCTCGGTCCCGTCGAACCGTTGCGTCCCGGCCAAAGCCATCGTCTCGAACTTGTTGGTTTCGATCTTGAGCAATTTCTCGGGTGTCGCCCCCAGCCATAACCCTACTTTGGGGTGGTAAAAGCAATAGACAAATGCCGACAGATAGGCCGAAGCCAACTTTTGGAACACCGAAACCAATTCGAAATCGGGTACTGCAACGGCTTCTTTTCGCGACAACACCACTTTCTGGAATTGCCCGTCTTGGATGGCAGCGATGCCTTGGCCCACCAGCCGCTCAAAGTCTTCAGGATTGGCGGTCGTTTCAATCACGTGCAATCCATCGCTGTCGGTAGCTTGCCAGTCGGCCGCGTGTATCTCGCTTTGGCCATACGGCAACAACAAAGGCGTCCCATCAAACGGTGCAAACACAAATCCCGCCGTGTTGAAATCGGCGGTGTGTAGCGCGGCATCATGTTGAAAAACCGCCGTCAGCTTATTTGCGCCCGGTTTTCGGTAACACGCCAGCGGAAGCCGTTGCTTATAATGACCGCTAATCCTATCGAACAAATCCTGCATCACGGTTGGCTTTTGGGCAGGACGATGTTGGTGAGCTTACACAAACACACAAGTTGTCCGGCCTCGTCGGTGATCTTGATTTCCCACAAATGGATCGTTTTTCCCTTGTGCACGATACGCGCCGTGCCCGTGACCATCCCTTCGCGTTTGGCGCGCAAATGATTCGCCGCGATTTCGATGCCGCGCACTTCATGCGTTGCACCGTCTACATACAACATCGAAGCCGCGCTGCCCACGCTTTCGGCCAAAGCCACCGACGCGCCGCCGTGCAGCAGCCCCATGGGTTGGTGGATTCGCGAATTGACGGGCATCTGCGCAACCAAATGGTCGGGGCCCGCATCCGTAAAGACGATGTCGAGCGTTTGCATGAGGGTATTTTTTGAGAAGGCGTTGCATAGGGCAAGCACTTTTTCCTTGTCGAAAGTCATGGTTTGAATTTTCAGTAAAAGTACGTCTTATTGCACAAAACAAAAAGCCAAAGAATAAATGTCGCGTGCAAACGTTATCTGGACAAGCATACATTTCCAAATTTCCAAATTAATAGCTACTTTTACCCAAATTCAAAAACCAATGCGTAAAATCGTCCTTCTGTTGATCATCGGTACCACCGCGTTACTTTCTTCTTGCCGCAAAGATTTCGACACCGTCCCGAGCAACGGCGGGCTGGCTTTTTCAAAGCAAACCGTGTATCTCGATACGATTTTTACTGGCATCAGCTCGAGCACCTACATGCTCAAGGTGTACAATACCAGCAACGACGACATTTCGATCCCGGCCATCCGACTCGAAAAAGGCGATGCCTCCAAGTACCGCCTCATGGTCGACGGCATGACGGGCCTTGATGGCAACGGCAAATATTTCCCCAATGTAGAGATCTTGGCCAAGGACAGTTTGTTTATCTTTATAGAAACTACCGTCGACATTACCGAAACTGAAGCCGACTTCACCTACAACGACCGCATTTTATTTGGCGCGGGTACGACCGAACAGGCCGTCAACCTGGTCACGCTGATCCAGGATGCGCATTTCATTTTCCCGAACCGCGACCTCAATGGCGTCAAGGAAGTGATTACATTGGCGGGCCAAACGCAAGCCAGCGACATCGAAGGCCATACGCTCACGACGCCCGAGGAACTTACCTGGACCAATGACAAACCCTGGGTGGTTTATGGTTTTGCACACGTTCCTGCGGGCCAGACACTCACCATACAGGAAGGCACGAAAGTGCATTTTCACGACGGCGCGGGCATCATCGTAGACCAAAATGCGCACATCGTCATCGACGGCAATCCATCGGTTTACGACAGCGAAGGCAATCTGGTGGATGACAACGAAGTCACGTTCGAAGGCGACAGGCTCGAACCAGCTTTTGCCGGTACGCCGGGACAATGGCGCGGGGTCATCATCCTTTCGACATCGGGCAATTCCATTGACCATTTGATCCTCAAAAACGGCTTTTATGGCATCCAGCTGCCGGGCGATGGCGCGCAGAACTACAAACCGCAAGTATCGATCACCAATTCGCAGGTGGTCAACATGGTGAATTTTGGGATCCTGGGCGTTCATGCGAACATTTCGGCCGAAAACCTACTGGCGAGCAACATCGGACAGGCCGGTTTTGCGGGTATCGAGGGCGGCGATTACAATTTGTTGCATTGCTCGCTCAACAACAACTGGCCGAGCACCTCGCAACTGACCGTTTTGTTCGACAACTATTACGAAGACCCTAATACGCAGGTGCAAACCGATTATCCGCTGACGCTTTCGGTCAAGAATTCGATCATTTACAACAGCAACCGCGTGGGATTTGTACTCAATTTGAAAGACGGTACGACCGTGAATACCAACGACATCGCCTACAATTTCATCAAGTTCAACGACTCGGGCACGGGCATCGAAAACGATCCGCAATACGCGTTCATCCGCGACGAGCAGAACGGCAACCGCAAGAACATAGATCCGGAATTCAACAACCCGAACCGCAACCAGTTGTACATCTTTACGACATCGGCGGCGGCCACGGCGGGCAACACCGATTTTATCACGTCGGGCTCGACCGACTATTTCGGCACCCCGCGTGCGACGATTCCGGGGTTGGCGCTGGGTGCATTCAACGCATTCGAGCCTTAATTCTTGACATCGATTTGTTGAAAAAACCGCTTGCAGTTTGCCCTTTTTTGAACTAAATTTGCGGCTCACAACAACAACTACCACCATGATTCATTTCTTCGGAAAGGAAAGCACCGTTTTTGCCGTACAGACGCAAGACGCGCTTTCGGGCGAAAACATTTCTAAACTCAACTGGCTTTTTGGCGACACCGATAAAATAGAGAAATCCGTACTGACGGATTTTTTTGTTGGCCCACGCGCCGCCATGATCACGCCGTGGAGCACCAACGCGGTCGAGATCACGCAAAACATGGGCATAAACGGCATCATCCGCATCGAGGAATTCCACAAAGTCGCGGCTGATTTCAAAGATTTCGATCCGATGCTGTCGCAGAAATACGCCGAACTGGACCAAGACATTTATACCATCAACATAAAGCCTGAACCGATTCTCGAAATCGAAGACATCGCGGCCTACAACCAACAGGAAGGGCTTTCGCTCAGCGACGAAGAAGTCGATTATCTGAATAATCTTTCGACCAAACTCGGACGCAAATTAACCGATTCGGAAGTTTTTGGCTTCTCGCAAGTCAACTCTGAGCACTGCCGACACAAGATCTTTAACGGTACGTTCGTCATCGATGGCGAGGAAATGCCAACGTCGCTGTTCAAGCTCATCAAAAAAACGTCGGCCGAAAACCCGAACGAAATCGTATCGGCCTACAAAGACAACGTTGCGTTCATCAAAGGCCCGCGCGTGCAACAGTTCGCACCAAAGTCTGCCGACAAACCCGATTTTTACCAAACTTCGGACTTCGAATCGGTGATTTCACTTAAAGCCGAAACGCATAACTTTCCGACCACTGTAGAACCTTTCAACGGCGCGGCCACAGGCTCTGGCGGTGAAATCCGCGACCGATTGGCGGGCGGACAGGGCTCGCTCCCACTCGCCGGAACCGCAGTGTACATGACGGCCTATTCGCGTCTGGCACAAGAACGCCCGTGGGAAAAAGCCATGCCCGAGCGCAAATGGCTCTACCAGACCCCGATCGATATTTTGATCAAGGCCTCGAACGGGGCGTCGGATTTTGGCAATAAATTCGGCCAACCGCTCATCACGGGTTCGGTGCTTACTTTTGAACATCAAGAAGACGGACGCAAGCTCGGCTACGACAAAGTCATTATGCAGGCGGGCGGCATCGGTTACGGAAAACTGGACCAATCGATCAAAAAGAAACCGGCAGCGGGCGACAAAATCGTCATCCTTGGCGGTGAAAATTATAGAATCGGCATGGGCGGTGCGGCAGTTTCGTCGGCCGATACGGGCGCGTTCAGCTCGGGCATCGAACTCAATGCGGTACAACGCTCGAATCCCGAAATGCAAAAGCGCGCGGCCAACGCCATCCGTGGATTGGTCGAAAGCGCGCACAACCCCATTGTTTCCATCCACGATCACGGTGCAGGTGGCCATTTGAACTGTTTGTCTGAACTCGTCGAGGAAACCGGCGGATTGATCGACCTTGACAAATTGCCTGTCGGCGACCCTACGTTGTCGGCCAAGGAAATCATCGGCAACGAATCGCAGGAGCGCATGGGCTTGGTGATTGGGCAAAACGATATCGACACTTTACACCGAATCGCAGAGCGCGAACGTTCGCCCATGTACGAAGTGGGTGATGTCAACGGCAGCCATCGCTTTACGTTCGAATCGCAAACCAATGGCCAGAAACCGATGGATTTTGCACTGGCAGATATGTTCGGTTCATCGCCCAAAACCATCATGGACGACCAATCAATCGACCGTGAATACCAGGATTTACAATACACACAGAACAATATACCAACCTATCTTGAACAGGTCTTGCAGCTTGAGGCCGTCGCCTGCAAAGACTGGCTGACCAACAAAGTCGACCGTTGCGTAGGCGGGAAAGTCGCCAAACAACAGTGCGCCGGACCGTTGCAATTGCCGCTCAACAATGTTGGCGTGATGGCGCTCGATTACCTCGGTAAGGAAGGCGTCGCAACGTCCATCGGTCATGCGCCGATTGCCGCGCTGATCGACCCTGTCGCGGGCAGCCGCAATGCGATGGGCGAAAGTTTGTCAAACCTCATTTGGGCTCCCATCAAAGACGGTCTCAAAGGCGTTTCGCTTTCGGCGAACTGGATGTGGCCGTGCAAGAACGAAGGCGAAGACGCGCGTCTGTATGAAGCCGTACAAGGCTGTTCCGATTTTGCGATCGAACTCGGCATCAACATCCCGACGGGAAAGGACTCGTTGTCGATGAAACAAAAATACCCCGATGGCGATGTGATTGCGCCAGGAACCGTGATTATTTCGGCGGCGGGCAATTGCACCGACATCGGCAAAGTCGCCGAACCGGTCTTGAAGAAAAACGGCGGCAACATTTACTACATCAATTTGTCGGGCGATGCGCACCAATTGGGCGGTTCGTCGTTTGCGCAAATCCTGAATAAAATTGGCGAGCAAGCGCCGACGATTGTCGATGCAGCCGAATTCAAAAAGACGTTCAACGTCGTCCAACAACTCATATTGGACGGAAAAATCCACGCCGGACACGACATCGGCAGCGGCGGTTTGATTACCACGCTTTTGGAAATGTGTTTTGCCGACGTGAATCTGGGTGCCGATTTGGATTTGACGGCCATCGGCGAAAGCGATTCTACGGCGTTGCTGTTCTCGGAAAACATCGGCATCGTGTTCCAGGCCGAAGCATCGGTCGAAAGCGTGTTCGAACAAAATGACATCGCGTTTTTCAACATCGGAAAAGCGACCGAAAGCAATACTGTTACGATCAAGAATAACGAAACGAATCTGACATTGAACGTTGCCGAACTGCGCGACGTTTGGTTCAAAACCTCTTACCTGCTCGACCGCAAACAATCGGGCGAACAAAAAGCCAAGGAGCGTTTCGACAATTACAAGAACCAACCGCTGCAATATGTTTTCCCGAGTCATTTTGACGGAAAAAAACCAGCCATCGACGCGTCCAAACCGCGTCCGAAAGCCGCCATTATCCGCGAAAAAGGCTCGAATTCCGAACGCGAAATGGCCAACGCCATGTACCTCGCGGGTTTTGACGTCAAGGACGTCCACATGACCGATTTGATCTCGGGGCGCGAGACGCTCGAAGACATCCAATTCATCGGTGCCGTGGGCGGTTTCTCGAATTCGGACGTACTCGGTTCGGCCAAAGGTTGGGCGGGCGCGTTTTTGTACAACGACAAAGCCAAGACGGCGCTCGACAATTTCTTCAAGCGCGAAGACACGTTGTCGGTGGGCATTTGCAACGGCTGTCAGTTGTTCATGGAGCTCGAAGTCATCAACCCCGAGCACGACATCCACGGCAAGATGAAACACAACCAGTCGGCCAAACACGAAAGCGGATTTACGTCGGTCAAGATACAGGAAAACAACTCGGTGATGCTCTCGACTTTGGCGGGTGCAACACTTGGGGTTTGGATTTCGCACGGAGAAGGTCGTTTCGATTTGCCGTATGCCGAAGACCGCTACCACATCGTCGGAAAGTATGCGTATGACGGCTATCCGGCCAACCCGAACGGCTCGCATTTTGACATTGCGATGCTGTGCGACAAAACCGGGCGCCACTTGGTGACGATGCCGCACATCGAACGTTCGACGTTCCAGTGGAACTGGGCGCATTATCCTAACGGACGACACGACGAAGTCACGCCTTGGCTGGAAGCTTTTGTCAATGCACGCCAGTGGATTGAACGCCAATCTTAAAAAATAGAAACCTCCTTTCAACGGGAGGTTTTCTTTTTATTTCTGCGACTTGAGTCGGTATTTGCGCTCTTTGTACAAATACGATGCGACGGTCACATGCGCCAACGCATCCTTTGCGAGTTCGGGATCGAGTTGCGTGGGTACGAGTTCGGTATCGGTCTTGAGCTCGAATTGCAACGGCTGTTTGTCGGGTTGCAAAATGACAACCTGATTCCCTACGCGAAACGCGTTGTTGTTGTGAAACTGCATGATCGCGCGGCCTTTTGTTTCTTCGGGTAGTTTGAACAGGTCACGGCCCGGCATGGGCGACGCGATGTCCAATCCGATCAGGTTGAGCAATGTGGGCGGAATGTCGATCTGGCTGGCGAGCTTGTCGTAGGTTTTTCCCTTGGCCACACCCGGCCCGATGATAAGCGCGGGAATGTGAAATTTGTTGATGGGCACCAGGTGCTGGCCGTACGTACGCGTGTTGTGGTCGGCGATGACGATGAAGATGGTGTTCTCGAAATACTTTTCCTTTTTGGCCAATTCAAAGAATTTTCCGATCGCAAAATCGGCGTATTTCATCGCGTTGTGAACCGTTTGTTTCGGTTTTTCGTACAACTGGATGCGTCCGTCGGGGAATTCGAACGGCTCGTGGTTCGACGTAGAAAACATCAGCGAAAAGAACGGTTTGTCGCCCTGGCTTTTAAAATAATCGTTGGCCTTGACCACCAAATCTTCATCGGAATAACCCCAGGTGCCGTGCATCGCGGCCTTGGATTTGTCGAAATCGGGCTCGTCGATGATGTTCGCGAATCCGTTGCCGTTAAAAAATCCGGCCATGTTGTCGAAATTGGCCATGCCGCCGTAGATAAAACTGGTGTCGTAGCCCTTTTGTGCGAGTGCGCCGGCCAGCGTATAAAACCCCGATTGCGAATTGCTGAGCTTGACGACGCTCTCCGACGGCGACGGCAAAAATCCGGTAACCACCGCTTCGATGCCGCGTACGCTTCTCGTTCCGGTACAGTATAGATTCGTAAAAGATAGACCTTCTTGGGTCAGTCGGTCGTAATGGGGCGTAAGCGGCATTCCACCGAGGCTGCCCACATATTCGGCACCCAGACTTTCCTGCAGGAAAATCACCAGGTTGTATGGTTTTTTGCGCAGCGTATCGGCTTTTTGGATGTGGTTCAGCGGTAAATTGGCGTCGGTAAATTCGGCATCGGGCACGTGCATGTATTTGCGGACGCGTGCAAGGGCTTCATGGATTTCCATCTTGCCGTACATTTTGGCCGCATCGTCTTCGTTCTTGATCGAATAGGCCGCAAAAGCTACCGTATACAACGAATTCAGCCCAAGCGAATTGGTGAGCTGATCGGTCGAAAACACGGCATTGCTCGCATTGATCGGGCGTTTGGAAGTCAGGCTCGAACGCGCGCCAAAAAACAACAAAAAAGCCACGGGTAAAAACAACAGCAATCTGGCTTTATACGCGGCAGGTCTCGGATGGAACAACCTGGGTGCAAACCTGACCAACAAAAAAATGGCCGCGATCATCAAAACCGTCGTGGCGATGATCGACCCGAGGTAACTTTTGACGAGTGTTCCCGCAACCTCGGTGGGGTAAATCAAATAGTCGAGGAACAACTTGTTCGGACGCGTGTCGTACTGGTTGATGAAATCGCGCGTGGCCAACTCCATGAACAAAAACAACCCCAAAAATGTGATGAAGTAAACGGTAAAAAACTTTCGGATTCTTTGCAGCCAAGCATCGGGTAAGACGCAAATCAAAAGCGCGGGCAAAAAAGAAAGATAGCAAAGGATGATGAGATCCATCCGCAAACCAATCGTGAAAATACGCCAGAAATCATCGACCTGCATGACGCGTTGCTTAAAATTGAAAAACAAAAACAATCGGCTAACCGTCGTAATACAAAGGCCAATCAGCAAAAAATGCAACAATGGCTTGAGGAAATCGATTTTCTTCATGTGAAGCGAACGTAAATTTTTGGTTGCGCAAATGTAACAAAAAGATCGACCGTCGCCCTAAACGTATGTCATCTGCAAAATGACCGACAGAATGACCGAATCGACAATTAAACAAAACTATAACGATATTTTTGCTAATTTGCATCCAAATAAAACCGCTATGCCAGAGATTACACGTCTGTTTGATTTTCCCTATCACCAGCAAAAATACTACAACATTCCCGATGCGCTCGTGACCAAATACAACGGCCAATGGGTCAAGACTTCGAGCGACGAATACCTCGCCAAGGCCAACGCTATTTCGCGCGCCTTGTTGCGAATGGGCATCCAAAAAGACGACAAGATTGCGGTCATTTCGTCGAGCAACCGCACCGAATGGCACATCATGGACGTGGGCATTTTGCAAACCGCCGCGCAGAACGTGCCGATTTACCCGACCATTTCTGAAGAAGATTACCAATACATCCTTGACCATTCGGGTGCCATGTATTGTTTTGTTTCGGATGTCGAGGTGCTCGCCAAGGTCAAGGCGATCCGCGCGCAATTACCACTATTGAAAGATGTGTACTCGTTCGACGAAATCGACGGATGCAAGAACTGGAAAGAACTGCTCGCATTGGGCCAGGACAACAGCAACCAGCCCGAAGTCGACGCGCGAAAAGCAGCGATTACGACCAAAGATCTGGCAACCATCATTTACACGTCGGGCACCACCGGAAAACCAAAAGGCGTGATGCTGTCGCACGAAAACATCGTGGCCAACGTACTCGGCAGCGAGAAACGCATTCCGTTCGAAGCGGGAAAATCGCGCGCCATGAGCTTTTTGCCGATCTGCCACATCTATGAACGCATGGTCACCTACCTGTACCAGTATTATGGTGTGGGCATTTATTTTGCCGAATCGATCGAAAAGATCAGCGAAAATGTCAAGGAAGTCAAACCGCATGTGATGACGGTCGTGCCGCGATTGCTCGAAAAAGTATACGAGAAAATCTACGCCAAAGGCACCGAACTCACGGGAATCAAAAAGAAACTGTTCTTTTGGGCCATCGATTTGGGCGAACGCTTCGAACCGTATGGCGCCAACGGCTGGTGGTACGAATTCCAGTTGTCCATCGCGCGCAAGTTGATTTTCAGCAAATGGAAGGAAGCGTTGGGCGGCAATTTGAACCTGATGGTATCGGGCAGCGCGGCGCTGCAACCGCGGCTCGCACGCATGTTTGCCGCCGCCGATTTGCCGGTGGTCGAGGGCTACGGGCTTACCGAAACCTCGCCGGTGATTGCCGTCAACGACATGCGCAACCGTATGTTCAAGGTAGGTACCGTGGGCAAGCCGATCGAAAACGTCGAAGTCAAGATCGCGCAGGACGGCGAAATCCTTGCCAAAGGCCCGAACATCATGATGGGCTACTACAAAGATCCCGAAAAAACGGCCGAAGTGATCACAGACGGCTACTTCCATACGGGCGACATCGGCGAGATCGACCCCGAGGGATTCCTCAAAATCACCGACCGCAAAAAGGAAATCTTCAAAACTTCGGGCGGCAAATATGTGGCGCCGCAGTTGCTCGAGAATGCGATGAAACAGTCGCGGTTCATCGAACAGGTCATGGTGGTGGGCGAAGGCGAAAAAATGCCGGCGGCCTTGATCCAGCCCAACTTCGAATTCGTCAAGGAATGGGCCAGGTTGCATGATGTTGGCGGTTGCGACAACCCCAATTCGATCGCGGGCAACCCGCAAGTCATCGACCGCATCCAACAGGAGATTGACCAGATGAACGAAAAATTCGGCAATTGGGAAAAGGTCAAGAAATTCGAATTGACCCCCGAAATATGGTCGATCCCGGGCGGCGAACTCACACCCACGCTCAAACTCAAACGCAAACAGATCCTCGAGAAATACAGAGCGCTGTACGACAAGATCTACAAGACCGCATAAACAGACTCCCCTACTTGGGGAGTTTCTTTTTTTCGACAGTTCCAAATTTTTATGAAAATTTATTATGCATGCATAGTATTTTTTATTATCTTTGGATTTATCTAGCGTTTCCTACATGAAAGAAAAAACGATCGATTACATCCTGCGCGCCACGTGGCAAGCGGTTTCCCGCATGTACAACGAACAAGCGCAGAAGTACGGCGCGACCATGGCCACCGGTTTTGCGTTGCTCAGCATCGACAAAGAAGGCACGCCAAGCACGGCACTCGGCCCGCGTATGGGCATGGAAGCGACGAGCCTTACGCGTACGCTCAAATCGATGGAAGACAAAGGCCTCATCACGCGTCAACCCAATCCCGATGACGGTCGCGGGGTACTGATCCATCTGACCGAATTCGGCAAGGAAAAACGCGACTTGTCAAAAACCACCGTGCGCCAGTTCAACGACAAAGTCAAGGCGCGCGTCACCGACGAACAACTCGCCCATTTTATCGAAGTGGCCGAGATCATCAACGAACTCATACTCGACAAAAACATATTCAACGACAATGAAAAGAACCATTAAGAAAGTAGCGGTGATTGGCTCGGGCATCATGGGCTCGGGCATCGCATGCCATTTTGCCAACATCGGCGTCGAGGTATTGCTGCTGGACATCGTCCCGAAAGAGCTGACCGAAGCCGAAACCAAAAAAGGGCTTACCTTAGAGAGCAAGGCCGTTCGCAACCGCATCGTCAATGACCACTTGGCGAACGCCTTGAAATCGAAGCCCTCGCCTATTTACCACCAAAAATTCGCCAGTCGAATCGCCACGGGCAATACCACCGATGATTTGGCCAAGATTGCCGATGCCGATTGGATCATCGAAGTGGTCGTCGAACGGTTGGACATCAAAAAATCGGTGTTCGAGCAAATCGAGAAATACCGCAAACCGGGTACGTTGATTACCTCGAACACCTCGGGCATCCCGATCCACTTTATGAGCGAAGGCCGAAGCGAAGATTTCCAACAACATTTTTGCGGGACGCACTTTTTTAATCCGGCGCGTTACCTTAAACTGTTCGAGATCATTCCGGGGCCAAAAACCTCGCGTGAAGTATTGGATTTCCTGAACAATTACGGCGAACAATACTTGGGCAAAACGTCTGTTGTGGCCAAAGACACGCCGGCGTTCATCGGTAACCGCATCGGGATTTTCGGCATCCAAAGCCTGTTCCACCTGGTCAAGCAAATGGATTTGACGATTGAGGAAGTCGACAAACTGACCGGCCCCGTCATCGGTCGACCAAAGTCTGCGACATTTAGAACCGTCGATGTCGTAGGATTGGATACGCTCGTCCATGTGGCCAACGGATTGTACGAAGGCGTCCCGAACGACGAAGCGCACGAATTGTTCAAACTTCCGGATTTCATCGGCAAAATGCTCGAAAACAAATGGCTTGGTTCCAAAACCGGACAAGGTTTTTACAAAAAAGTCGACAAGGATATTTTGTCTTTGGACTTGAATACGCTCGAATACAGACCGAACAAAAAGGCGTCATTCGCGACCTTGGAGCTCACCAAGACCATCGACAAACCCATCGACCGTTTCAAGGTACTCGTTGGCGGCAAGGACAAGGCGGGCGAATTCTACCGCAAGAGTTTCGGGGCGATGTTCGCCTATGTATCGAACCGCGTACCCGAAATCACCGATGATCTTTACAAAATAGACGACGCGATGAAAGCCGGATTCGGCTGGGAAAACGGCCCGTTCGAAATTTGGGACGCCGTGGGTGTCGAAAAAGGCATCGAACTGCTCCAGGCCGAAGGATTGACGGCCGCCCCGTGGGTAAACGACATGCTCGCCTCGGGTAACAAAACGTTTTACACGGTCAAGGACGGGGCGTCGCATTACTACGACATCGCATCAAAATCGCAACAAAAAGTGCCGGGCCAGGACGCGTTCATCATCCTGAACAACATCCGCGAAAACAAAAAAATCTGGAACAATGCGGGTGCTTCGATCACGCATTTGGGCGATGGCATCCTGAACCTCGAGTTCCAATCTAAAATGAACGTGATCAGCGGCGACGTGTTGATGGGCATCAATAAAGCGATCGATTTGGCCGAAAAAGAATACGAAGGGCTTGTGATCGGCAACCAAGGCGCCAACTTTTCGGTGGGTGCCAACATCGGCATGATATTCATGATGGCCGTCGAACAGGAATACGACGAACTCAACATGGCGATCAAGGCATTCCAGAACACGGTGATGCGCTGCCGTTACTCGTCGATCCCCGTGGTTGTCGCGCCACACGGCATGACGCTGGGCGGCGGTTGCGAGATCAGTTTGCATGCCGACAAGGTAGTGGCCGCGGCCGAAAGCTACATCGGACTCGTCGAGTTTGGCGTAGGTGTGATCCCGGGCGGCGGCGGATCGAAAGAAATGACGTTGCGTGCCGCCGACCAGTTCCACAAAAACGATGTCGAGCTCAACGTATTGCAGGAGTATTTCCTAGCCGTGGCGATGGCCAAGGTATCGACGTCGGCCTATGAAGCCTTCGACACCGGCATCCTGCAACCGGGCAAGGACATTGTCGTGGTGAACCGCGACCGTCAAATCGCCGAAGCCAAAAAACAAGCATTGTTGCTGGCCGAAGCGGGCTACACCCAACCCATCCAACGCAAGGACATCAAGGTATTGGGCAAACAGGCCCTCGGGATGTTTTATGTGGGGACCGATCAAATGACGGCGGGTCATTTCATATCCGACCACGACAAGAAAATCGCAAACAAACTCGCCTATGTGATGGCGGGCGGCGATTTGTCTGAACCGACATTCGTATCCGAACAATACTTGCTCGACCTCGAACGCGAGGCATTTTTGTCGCTGTGTACCGAACGCAAAACGCTCGAACGCATCCAATTCATGTTAACCAAAGGCAAACCACTAAGAAATTAAGAGATGACGGAAGCAGATCCTGACCGATTCAACTAACTCAAATCTGCTTCTCGATTCTTTTAAAACCAAAAAATATGAAAACAGCATACATCGTAAAAGCATACCGTACGGCCGTCGGCAAAGCGCCAAAAGGCGTCTTCCGGTTCAAACGTCCCGACGAACTGGCCGCCGAGACCATCCAATACATGATGAGCGAACTGCCCGATTTTGACAAAAAACGCATTGACGACGTCATGGTGGGCAACGCCATGCCCGAAGCCGAACAAGGGCTCAACGTGGCGCGTTTGATCTCGTTGATGGGACTCAGCATCGTCGACGTACCGGGCGTGACCGTAAACCGTTATTGCGCATCGGGACTCGAAACCATCGGGATGGCCACGGCCAAAATCCAATCGGGAATGGCCGACTGTATCATCGCGGGCGGTGCCGAAAGCATGAGTTACATCCCGATGGGTGGATACAAACCCGTCCCCGACTACAAGGTCACCAAGGCCGGACACGAAGATTATTACTGGGGCATGGGTCTCACGGCTGAAGCCGTCGCCAAGGAGTTCAACGTCTCGCGCGAAGACCAGGACCAATTTGCGTTGCAGTCGCACCTGAAGGCGTTGAAAGCGCAGGCCGAAGGCAAGTTCGACAGCCAGATTGTGCCGATTTCGGTCGAACAAACGTTTGTCAACGAAGCCGGAAAAAAAGAAACCAAATCGTATACCGTCGCCAAAGACGAAGGCCCGCGCGCCGATACCAACCTCGAAGCGCTCGCCAAACTCAAACCTGTTTTTGCCACCGACGGAAGCGTCACGGCCGGCAACTCTTCGCAAATGAGCGATGGCGCGGCATTCGTGATGGTCATGAGCGAGGAACTGGTCAAAGAATTGAACCTTACCCCCATCGCGCGCCTGGTCAATTTTGCCTCGGCGGGCGTCGAACCCAGAATCATGGGCATCGGGCCAATCAAGGCCATCCCGAAAGCGCTCAAACAAGCAGGGATGAACCTGAACCAAATCGAGCTCATCGAACTCAACGAAGCGTTTGCGTCGCAATCGTTGGCCGTTATCCGCGAGTTGGGATTGAACCCCGACATCGTCAACGTCAACGGCGGTGCGATTTCGCTCGGACACCCACTGGGTTGCACTGGCGCCAAATTGTCTGTGCAGTTGTTCGACGAAATGAAGCGTCGCGGCAACAAATACGGCATGGTGACCATGTGCGTGGGAACCGGGCAGGGATGTGCGGGGATATATGAATTATTATAAATGATGAATTTTAAATTTTGAATGTAGGGCAGATATTACGGATAATCTGTAATGATGATAGTTCTAATTGTTGTAATTAGCATATCAAATCTGCATCATGAAACAAAATATCATCGCCACAAAAACATTCGAATTTTCGCTAACTATAATTGCACTTTATTTAAAACTAAAATCCGAAAATGAATATGTTCTATCAAGACAACTATTAAGATCGGCAACAAGCATTGGAGCAAATGTAGAAGAAGCTATTGCTGCGCAATCAAAAAGAGACTTTGTAAACAAAATGTCGATTGCGTCGAAGGAAGCAAGAGAAACTAAGTACTGGCTTCGTCTATTGGAAAGGTCTGAATTGAGCAAGCTTGAAATGAACGAATATTTAAAAGACATTGAACATATTATAAACATCATCTCAAAAATTGTAAAAACTTCTTCGGAAGCTCGTACCAAATAATTCAACATTTAAAATTCAACATTTAAAATAACAAAAAATGGTAACCGAAAAAGACGTGACCCGCGGTGGTCAATTCCTTGTCAAGGAAACCCAATGTGAGGACATTTACACGCCCGAGGATTTTACCGAGGAGCAAATCATGATGCGCGATTCCGTCAAGGAATTCGTAGACAAGGAAATCTGGCCCAACAAGGACCGGTTCGAGAAAAAAGACTACGCGTTTACCGAAGAATGTATGCGTAAGGCCGGCGACCTCGGTTTCCTGAGCGTGGCCGTACCCGAAAACTACGGCGGTATGGGCATGGGCTTTGTGGACACGGTTTTGGTATGCGACTATATTTCGGGCGCAACGGGATCGTTCTCTACGGCGTTTGGCGCGCACACCGGTATCGGGACCATGCCGATTACGTTGTATGGCACAGAAGAGCAGAAACAAAAGTACGTTCCGAAACTCGCTTCGGGCGAATGGTTTGGCGCGTACTGCTTAACCGAACCGGGTGCAGGATCCGACGCCAATTCTGGAAAAACCAAGGCCGTATTGTCCGACGACGGAAAATATTACTCGATCACGGGGCAAAAAATGTGGATCTCGAACGCGGGCTTCTGCAGCGTGTTCATTGTTTTCGCTCGAATCGAAGACGATAAAAACATTACCGGATTCATTGTCGAGAACGATCCGGCAAACGGCATCTCGATGAACGAGGAAGAGCACAAACTGGGTATCAGGGCCTCTTCTACGCGTCAGGTGTTTTTCAACGAGACCAAGGTTCCCGTCGAAAACATGCTCTCGGAACGCGGCAACGGCTTCAAGATTGCGATGAACGCGCTGAATGTGGGTCGTATCAAACTGGCCGCAGCTTGTTTGGACGCACAACGACGCGTGACATCGGGCGCTACCAATTATGCCAACGAACGCATCCAGTTCAACACACCGATTTCGAGTTTTGGCGCAATACGCTACAAACTGGCCGAAATGGCCACCAGTTGTTATGCGGGCGAAAGCGCAACCTACCGGGCGGCCAAGGATATCGAAAACCGCATCAAGGCACGCGAAGCCGCTGGCGCGTCGCATCAGGAGGCTGAACTTAAAGGCGTCGAGGAATACGCCATCGAATGTTCGATCTTGAAAGTGGCCGTATCCGAAGATGTACAAAACTGTACCGACGAAGGCATCCAGATTTACGGCGGTATGGGCTTTTCTGAAGACACGCCCATGGAAAGCGCGTGGCGCGATGCGCGTATTTCGAGGATTTACGAAGGAACGAACGAAATCAACCGCATGTTGTCGGTGGGCATGTTGATCAAAAAGGCGATGAAAGGCCACGTCGATTTGCTCGGTCCGGCGATGAAAGTCCAGGAAGAACTGATGGGCATCCCCGACTTCAATATCCCAGATTATTCGGTGCTGTTCTCGGAAGAGAAGGAAATGATCGCCAAACTCAAGAAAGCGTTTTTGATGGTTGCGGGCGCGGCCGTACAAAAATACGGTCCGGACCTCGACGCACACCAACAGTTGTTGATGGCGGCGGCCGACATGCTGATTGAAATCTACATCGCCGAATCGACCATACTGCGTACCGAAAAAATGGCCAAAAAATCGGGCGAAGCAGCCGTTAAGGAACAAATTGCGATGGCCCAACTGTATTTGTACAAGGCCGTCGATATCGTTACGCAAAAGGGTAAGGAAAGTATCATCTCTTTTGCCGAAGGCGATGAACAGCGTATGATGCTCATGGGGCTCAGAAGGTTTACCAAGTATACCAACATGCCCAACATCGTGGGATTGCGCGAAACCATCACGACCAAACTGGTCGCCGAAAACCAATATTGTTTTTAGTAGTTATAGTTGAGTTAATTCGAAAAACCGCGCTGTGGGTCAAACGGCGCGGTTTTTTATTTTTTGATCAGCCGCATGACTTCAATACTGCCATCGGTCAAACTTAAAGTCTGGTTGTTGTCGGTCAGCGAAAATGTTTTGACTTTCCGTAGGTTCTCGAGAAAAACGTTCTCGCCCTGCCCTTCGCAAAACATCTTGGTCATCGCCATTTGGTCGTCGAATCTGATTTCGCCTACGCCCACGCTCAAAATACCACCCGTAAAACTGTTGCAACCTGTATTCCCGTTAACCTTGCTTTCCTCGGTATTGAAGTTGAGCACCGGCTTTTTACGGCTGTACAATTGATCGGCGGCTTGGTTACCCGCCACATAAGTCAGTTCCCATGCGCCGTTGAGCAATTTGGGATCGTTTCCGGCCACGACGGCGGTTTTCTTGGACCCGCACGCCATGAGCACCACCAGAAACACTCCGATGATCGTTAGATTCTTCAAGATTTTGATTTTTTTGATTCTTAAATTTAAGAAATTTTGACCAAGCTTGGTCGTTTTTGTTAAGATTTCTATTTTAGTAAAAAATTAAATTCTTACTTATGAAATTACTCGGCATCGGTTCTCGCATCCAACATCCAGCATACGGCAAGGGCGTCGTGACCAACGTTTCATCCAAAGATTATTGGGTGACATTTATCGACAATGGATTGGAAACCATTCCGCTCAACGACACCTTCGAGGTCATCGAAGCGGCCGAAAACGAAGTCGACACCATCAGTTTTTACGATGTCGAACGCAGCTTGACCAACATCCTCAAACGCTGGTCGGACGTGACCGAAGTGGTGCCCATTGCCGACAAATGGAAAGGCGGAAAAATGATCATGGAACCCGGCCAACACGGCGTCCAAGGCAAGGAAGTGCCGATCGATACGTTTTTCAACAAAATCATCATGGTGCGCGACCGTTTGCGCGTGATGGAACAAAAAGTCAACGCGAGCAATTTGGGCGACAACGAAAAGGTCGAACTCCAGCAATACATCACGCGGATTTACGGCAGCTTGACGACATTCAACGTGTTGTTCAAATCGCAAACCGATTATTTTGTCGGCGAGAAATCAAAGTAATGTTACCGACAATTTCAACTGCAAAGAAATGAGCTTGTTTTTCGGTTTTTTATTGGCTGCGAAAAGACCATTTCACAGCCAATAAAAAACCGAAAAACAAGCTCAATAAAATTAAAAACGGCCGCCTGTTCGAGTAGCGGCCGTCTTTTGCAATATCTTTTATCGTGACTTTAACAATTATAACCCCATATTTGACAGTCGACGAATAAGTGTTGATATTGCGAACCAAACAAACATTATCATAAAATCACAGCGGCCTTCGGCCCTGGATGATTCTGAGTATTACTGCGATGATCGCAATCACGAGTAGGATATGAATCAGGTTACCTGCGGCATAACCTCCCAAAAATCCGATGGCCCAAATGACGACCAGGATGACGGCTATGGTGTATAACAAATTTCCCATGGTTTTAATTTTTGGTTTGTTTTAAATTTTGACTTCCATGACCCGCAGCCAGACATCAAATGTCCTTTTCATAGCAACTGTTTTCGAATCATTGGTTTAGCAAAGTTGTCGATTTAGGCCAGCGGTTCCCTTACAAAATATTGAGGAAATGTTATAGAATTATGAGAAACCCTGCTCAATGGCGCCCAAACGAGAAAATCGAAACATCGGGATTGTCTTTTCCCAAGATCAAGTCACGTATGATTTGCGCCGCGGTAACGCTAAACGTAATGCCGTTGCCGCCAAACCCCAAGGCAAAATAGCTGTTGGGAAACTTTTTGTAGGGACCAATGTACGGCAACCCGTCTTTGGTGGAGCCAAAGGTACCCGTCCAACTGAATTCGGGTTTGAAATCGATCGACGGAAACAACCTGCCGCAATCGTTGGAAAGTTGTTGGGTTTTCTTGGGCAACAAAGCATCTCTTTTCTTTGGATTGTAAAACATCTCGTCGCGTCCGCCTACAATGACGCGCTGGTCGCTTGTTGTCCGGAGGTACAGATACGGATTGGCTGTGTTCCAGATCAACACATTGTCCTTCCAGAACCTTGCCGTGTCGTACTGCTCGCTCGCTACGGCATAGGTCGACAACAATTTCACGATGTCTTTGTCGAGGAATTCAACCACCTCATAACCAGTTGCATAAACCAGCTTCTTGGCCCTGAGCACAAACCCGTTCTCGCTGCGCAGTGCTACTCCACTTTTTTGATGTTTGATTTGCGTAATCGGCGTCCTGTCGTATACCGGTGAAAGAGCATCGCCGTGAAACTGCAGCAGCCGGTGTGTCATTTCGTAAGCATTGGTTTGCGCCGCGAGTTCCGAAAGAATGGCACCGTGCGCGAGAAAACCATATTGGTCTTGCACCGCCTCGGCCGACAGCCACCGTACCTCAAATCCCGCCGCTTTGCGCGCCTCGAATTCGGCCTTGAGCCATGTGACGTCTTTTTTGTACGTCGCGTAGTAGAGGCTCTTTTTGAATTCGAATTCCTTCATCTCGAGTAGATTCGCTAGGACACCGAGTTCGCGTACCGCTTCTCCACAAAGCCGATAGGCACGCTCGGCGTGGTCTTTACCGACCAAATCTATCAGTTTCGACAACGGCGTGTCGATCTCATACTGCAGCAACGACGTACTGGCGCATGTACTTCCAAGGCCGATCGTGCGCGCGTCTACAGCAACACATGGGATGCCCGCTTCCACAAGGTAATGCCGAACCAAAGCGCCCGTAATCCCCGCGCCAAGGACAATGACCTCGGTATCAACGTCGCGGTCTAGCTTCGGATACTGGAACGGCAGTCCATCTTTGATGAGCCAAAACGGAAATCCTGTCTTGAGATTCATGGTCACATTTTCCCATAAAGTTAATCCGTCGCGCTTATACAATTGTGCGCGAGTCGTTACATAATTTCAAGTAGCGCCAATTTTAAGGTTATTTTAAGTTCTGGCCGACGGACAAATCGCTATCTTTGAAAGAAACCTTACACAAAACAATCATGAATAAGATCATCTTCTCTACCGCCATCGCAGCTTCCCTTTTCCTCGGATGCAAGACCAGCACCGACAAACAACCCGCCGCTCCAGAGAAAAAATTGACCGTCACGCTCGAACCCAAAAGCGACAGCAAAGTGACGGGCACGGCAGAATTTGTCGAAAAAGACGGCAAGGTGACCTTTACCGCCAAGATCAGCGGACTTTCACCGGGGGTACACGCCATCCACATACACGAAAAATCTGATTGCTCGGCGGCCGACGCCACGTCTACGGGTGGACACTGGAACCCTACGTTCAAGAAACACGGCAAATGGGGCGATCAGGAATACCACAAGGGTGACATCGGCAACTTCCCCGCCGATGTAGACGGCAACGGCATCATCACGATGGCCACCTCGGAATGGTGCATCGGTTGTGGCGACCCAAGCAAAGACATTTTGGGCAAGGGACTCATCGTACATGAAAAAGCCGACGACTACGTGACCCAACCTACCGGAAATGCGGGCGGACGTGTCGCCTGCGCCGGCCTCATCAAGTAAATGACTTAGCGGTATCGCAACCAAGATTTGACACCAAATTGATTCCGCGTGCCGAAAAAAGGCTAGCTTTGCAGCTAAAACCGAAACGATGATCAACCCTTCGGCAAATGGCTGGATCGACAAATTCTTCCTCGAGCAACAGGTCGTCGAGGCCATTTCGGATACCGATTCGTTTTACCAAAACATTCGCCTGACGGGTTTCATTTACGGCCATGTCGTAAGCTTTTCTACGCCGCGCACAATCAACACCAAGGGCTGGTTGCACGACGAAGTTTCGAAAGTCGCGATGCTCAACGCGTTGTACCAAATGTATACGCTGACCACGCAGGACGTACATCCGAAGCAATTTATCGAAAAGGCGGCATCGTTTTACGACAAAATGAACCCGCAGGGTTTTAGCCTGTTCCGCAAGATGATCCCCGGCCAATCGGTGGCGCACCACCTCGAAAAAATCATCGACGAGCGCGTGCACACCAACGACAACATCATCAGTAAGAACTTCTCGCACATTGTGACCAATGCCTTGCTGTTTGTAGATGTGCTCGCGTTCCAGCAGTATTTGACCCAGGGCGAGGTATCGGACAAATACCTCAAAAAAATCGAAGAGACGATCATCAGCGTCGTGACCCTCGCGCTGCAAACCAAAACCAACAAATCGCCACACGACAAACTGCTTGTCAAGTTGTTCGAGGCCTCGGTTCGGTACACCAAGTTCTCGAAAGCCAACATCCAGAACCTCGATGCCCTGCAGCTCGAATACTACCAGCATCCGCTCGAAAAGTATTACCTGATCGACATCGCGGGGCTCGCCTTATGGAGCGACGGCATGGTCGAAAAAGACGAAGCCTACTTTTTGCACACGCTGGCCGCGACCATGGACGTACCCGATGCTTTTGTGACCAAGAGCATATCCGATACGCATGCATTCATCTCCAAGTACCTCAAGGAAATTCCCTATTTCAACTATTCGAATCCGGTCAAGCATTTTTACGACCAGACGACGCAGCTGGTCATCACGCTCATCACGCGCAACAAGAAACGGTTGGCCAAGGAAATCTCCGAAAGCAAGGAGTTGATGGTACTGCTGGCCCACTCTACCCAACGCGATCTGGACAAAGACGAAAAGAAAAAAATCAAGAAACAATTGCTAGACATCTGCAAAAGCATCCCTTCACTGACCATATTCCTGATTCCGGGAGGCAGTTTGCTACTGCCAATCCTGATCAAATTTATCCCGCAAATGTTGCCGTCGGCGTTCAACGAAAACCTCGACGAAGAATAAAAAAAGCCGCGTGTTGCGGCTTCTTGTTAAAGGGCGAGTTGGTATATTTCGTCCAAATCTTGGTTCGAACTCAGGTTGACCTCTAAATCGGTCACGAATCCCGAATTGAGCCCGTAAACCCATCCGTGCAATGTCAGTTCCTGTCCTGAACGCCACGCGCCTTGCACGATAGACGTTTTGGCCAAATCCAACACCTGTTCCTTGACGTTGATCTCGACGAATTTGTTAAACCTATCATTCTCGTTGGGTATCGCCTCGAGTTTGGCACGGTGCAAACGGTACACGTCCTTAATATGGCGGATCCAGTTGTCGATGATCCCGATCGACTGGTTGCCCATGGCCGCCTTGACGCCACCACAGCCATAATGCCCACAAACGATCATGTGTTTGACCTTGAGCACATTGACGGCATAGTCGAGCACGCTGAGCATGTTCATGTCGGAATGTACTACCATATTGGCGATGTTGCGGTGTACGAAAACCTCGCCGGGCTTGGCGCCGATGATTTCGTTGGCCGGCACGCGGCTGTCCGAACAACCGATCCACAGCAAAGGCGGGGTTTGGCCTTTGGCGAGCTCGGCGAAATAGTTGGGGTCTTTTTCAAGCGACGATTCGACCCATTTTTTATTGTTGTCTAGTATTTTTTTGTAAAAATCACTCATGGTAAGTTGGCAATCGATTCGTTAAAAAAACCACCGGCCTTGTAAAGACGGGTGGTTTTGTATTTGACATTGGTTTCTTAGTGTCGGAGTTTGGCCAGCGAAAAATCGACGCTTTCGGCATCGTTGATGTACAACGCGTCGTCGTAAAACGTCACCTCGCCGGTTTCGATGTTGTGCATGGCCCCGACAATTCCGATCGAGCCATTTTCAATCATCTGCTCAAGGATAAAGCTGCGCTCGATAACACTGTTCACGCTGCGTTTCACATTGATTTCAGACACATTCTCGACAAACGTCGGGTTCGAAGCCGAACGATTCTCCTTGGTGGCTTTCTCTTCGTAAACCGCGGGTTGTATCTTCGAAAGTAATTCGGTCAGGTTGCCCATTTCTACGTGATCGCACGCGCCCTTGACAGCACCGCACTTGGAGTGTCCGAGTACGACGATCAGTTTGGAACCCGCCACTTTACAGGCAAACTCCATGCTGCCCAAAATATCGGTGTTGACAATGTTCCCCGCAATACGCGCCGAGAAAACATCGCCAAGTCCTTGGTCGAAAATCAATTCGGCCGACGTACGGCTGTCGATGCAACTCAGGATGATCGCAAAAGGCCATTGCCCGTCGCGCGTGTCGTTGACCTGCTTGAGCAAATCGCGGTTTTCCTGAAGGTTGCTTACAAAACGTTTGTTTCCGGCCTTCAACAATTCCAAGGCCGTTCTTGGGGTAATGGATGCTTGTAGTTCTTTATTGAGTGTTTTCATTGATGCTATGGTCTATTTATTCAGTGATTTCGCCCACTTTCTTGGGCTTCTTTTGACCGTCGGTGTGCTCAAACGTTACCTTGTTGAGCGGATCTTCGGTATTCTCGAGTTCGTAGGCTTTCTTGAACCCTTTGAGTTTGAGTTTGATGTTCTCTTCCTTGGCGCGTGTGGCCTTGAACTCGCGGATCAAATCCAGGATGTCGTGCGCAATGTACACCGTATCGCTTGCGTTGATGATCACTTTCGAATTCTCGGGCAAATCGTTGAGCGTGTTCTTGATCGCGGCTTTGTTCAGAAACGATACCTCTTGCGCCAAGTCGATGTGGATGACATCGCCATCGGCGTACTGTTCCCTGCGGAAATTGTAGGCACGTTTGAGGTTGCCCTTCAAGACAAAGATGATGCTGATTGCGATACCCAATGCCACGCCTTTGAGCAAATCGGTGAATACCACGCCAATCACCGTCGCGATGAACGGAATAAACTGGTATTTTCCTTTTTCCCAAAAATGTTTGACGGTAGATGGCTTGGCCAGTTTGTAACCCACCATCAACAATACGGCTGCCAACGTCGCAAGCGGAATTTTATTGAGTAAAACCGGTATCGTGATCGCACAAAGCGCCAACAATGCACCGTGGATGATGGTCGACATCTTCGATTTTGCGCCGGCATTGTTGTTGGCCGACGTCCGTACGACCACCGAAGTCATCGGCAATCCGCCCAGCAAACTGGCCACAATGTTACCGATGCCTTGCGCCTTGAGTTCTACATTGGTATTCGTATAGCGTTTTTGCGCGTCCATGCGGTCGGCGGCCTCGATACACAAAAGCGTCTCAATCGATGCCACAATGGCGATCGTTGCGCCCAACACCCAAACCTTGCTGTTGTAGATGGCCGACAAATCCGGTGCGGCAAGAATGGCCGTGAACTCGTCAAAGCTTTTCGGGACAGGTAGGTTCACCAAATGTTGTTGCCCAATGGCCAGCGACGAACCGCTCGATATAAAAACTTCGTTGAGCACAACACCCAAGATTACGGCGACAAGCGCCCCCGGTACAAGCTTAAGTTTTTTGAGCGCAGGGACTCGGTCCCACGAAATCAGGATGGCAAGCGACACCAACGTCACCACGATCGACCCCATTTGCACGTAATCGAACGCGCTAAGCAGCGTAGAAAGTGAGTTACCGCCGTCCTGTTGCATAAAGGCTTGGTCGCCTTCGAAATCGGCGTCATAGCCCACGGCATGCGGCAATTGCTTTAAGATGATGATGATCCCGATACCGGCCAGCATCCCCTCTATCACATTGGTTGGGAAATAATTCGAGATACTGCCCGCCTTCAAGAACCCCAACGCCAACTGTATGGCGCCTGCGATCAAACCGGCGGTCAACACCGCTTCGAACGCGCCCAAGTCGGTGAGTCCTGTGAGCATAATCGCCGTCAAACCGGCAGCAGGCCCCGACACGCTAAGATGCGAAGTACTGAGATAGCCTACGACGATACCGCCAACGATACCTGTAATAATTCCCGAAAATAATGGTGCGCCCGAAGCCATCGCAATACCTAAACACAACGGCAACGCCACCAAGAAAACCACCAAGCCCGAAGCAAAATCGGTTTTGAGGTTGGCAAAAAGATTGATTTTTTTTGTCATGATACCTTACTAAAGTTGAATACGAATGTGTGCCGCAAGCGGCATCAGGCCTTGAAAAAAGGCCACAATGTACTAAACTTGTTCGGGAGGCGGTATCAGGATCCTACCCGAAACATTGTCGTGTTTCGATAGGTTTTCAGAATGGATAAGGCCCGAAGAAAGGCCTGCAAGGTTAATGAATTCGAAGCTCGCGATCTTGAGTTCGGCCTTGACGTCTTTGTGCGTCAATTCTTCTTCAGACATGCTGTAGAAAATAGACGTATCGCAACTTTTCTCGATCATGCTCACCACGGTGGGCGTCGCGAGAAAGGCAACGAAAACGAACAGTAATATCTTGGCGACAAATTTCATTGTCACAAAAATAAGCGTTAACCCTACATTTCAAAAGCGCTTGCGGAAATTTATACAAAAATTAACACCCGGGCCGATGCTTACAGCGACTCTTCGAGCCAAGCGTTCATCATCCAAATGGTTTTTTCTTGTTCGGCGATAAAGTCGCCTACCATCGAATTGGTACCTTCGTCGTCGATGGCGCCCGAATCGGCCAAAATCTGACGCTCTATAGGCAACAGCGCGGTCAGCGACTCGACAATGAGTCGTACGGCCTGCTCGTCTTTCGAGATGTTTTTGCCGATCTTGATCTGGTTGTGTTCCAGATAGTCTTCGAAGGTGTGGAGCGGCTTGCCACCGATGGTCAGGATACGTTCGGCGATGAGATCGATCTTGAGTTGCGCATCGTTGTACAATTCCTCGAACTTGACGTGCAATTCAAAAAAGCGCTTGCCACGGATGTTCCAATGGATGCCACGCAGGTTTTGATAATAGACCTGGAAATTTGACAAAAGTGTGTTGAGTTGGGCTACGATGGCCTCCGATTCTTTGACCGGAAGCCCTAAAATATTGGTTTTCATGGTGTTGGTTTATGTGTTTTAATCATCTTAAAATTACGAATTTTTGACCGAATTACCATAGCAAAAACTTATAGATTTACTAATTTTACACAAAAACTACCTATAATGACCATCACCCAATTGCAATACGTCCTGGCCGTGGCCGAACACAAAAATTTTACGCTGGCCGCAGAAAAATGCTTTGTCACGCAGCCCACGCTGAGCATGCAAATCCAAAAGATCGAAGACGAACTCAACGTGTTGATTTTCGACCGCAGCAAAAAACCAATCCAACTCACCGACATCGGCCAAAAAATAGTCAACCAGGCCAAGAACATTGTCAACGAAGCCGACCGCATCAAGGACATCGTCGAACAGCAAAAAGGCTACATAGGCGGCGAATTCAAGCTCGGCATCATCCCAACGGTCATGCCTACATTGTTGCCGATGTTTTTGAACAATTTCATCAAAAAATATCCGAAGGTCAAGCTCATCATCGAAGAACTCAACACCGACGAAATCATCACGCGGCTCAAGAACGGACACCTCGATGCCGCGATTGCCGCGACGCCGTTGCTCGAAGAAAAAATCAAGGAAGTAGTGCTTTATTACGAACCGTTTGTGGCGTACATTCCCGAAGGCCATGCCAGTTTTGGCAAGACTGAAATCGCCGTGGCCGACCTCAATGTAGACGAAATCCTTTTGCTCCAGGACGGGCATTGTTTCAGGGACGGCATCCTGAACCTTTGCCGTACGGCCGGAAAGTCCGATGCCAATGCGTTCCGTATCGAGAGCGGGAGTTTCGAGACTTTGATCAAATTGGCCGACGAAGGGCTCGGCACAACGCTGCTCCCCTATTTGCATACGCTCGAACTCAAGGAAAAAGACCGCGCCAAGCTGCGCCATTTTGCCGAGCCCAAACCTGCGCGCGAAGTGAGCCTCATTTTCCCGAAAACCGAACTCAAGATCCACATCATCGATGCATTGCGCCAAACGATCACGGGCGTGGTCAGGGGCGCCATCGCGTTCCAGAATGTCGAGATTATCAGCCCGCTGGCCAAAAACAAGGCATAAAAAAAAGGAGCGCTCGTGCTCCTTTTTTTCGGTTCATCAACCGTCTAGCCGACGATGTTGATGTAAGGCTGTAGTTCTGGCTTTTCGTTCGTGAAGTTGACAAGCCATTTTTTGAGTTGTTCCAATTCGTAAGGCAACAGGTTCTTTAACGCTTTACGCAGTTCCTTACAGAACAGTACCGGATCGAAACTCACGCGCTCCAGTACCGATTTCGTATAATCGTAAATCATTCTTGGCATAGTGTTAAGATTTAGGGGTTATCTTAGTAAGAACGTTTGGTAAATGTATCACAAAATAACTGTACGAACAAAACTTTTCGACGATAAAAAGCAAAAAAAATCGTTGAAATACACTTTTTATTAATATTTTAAAGTATAAACTTACAAGTTATAACGATTGCGAAACAATCAAAATGACAAAATCCCATGACAAAGCACGGGATCATTTCGATAGACAATAAAAAAGGGACCGTTTAAGTCCCTTTAGTTTTATTTGTTAATGTAAATCAAGCATTGCCTTAGTTCGGGTTTCTCGACCGTGAAATTGAGCAGCCATTCGGTAAGTTGTTCGACTTCATAAGGCAATAAAATCTTCAGCGCTTTTTCCAATTCCTTGCAGAACAGGTTCGGATCGAAACTCACCCTTTCAAGGATCGTTTTGGTGTACGCAAACATGGTTCTTTTCATGGATAATAGTTTTCGTAAAATTGGTTCTTTCAAATGTAGCCAAAAATAAAATCGGAATTACAAAAGAAACGTTAATTGGCAAACGCGGATGCCACAACGCAACAGATGTTAATTTTCACGAAACGCCCGTCGGTTTCGGAACCATGGTGCTAGCGCCCTTTTGTCGCCCGGAACATTTCGCGTTTGCCCGGCGGCCCGGCCAGCTTCTCGACCGTAAAGCCTGCGGCCATCATGTTCCTTTTGATGACGCCGCGTGCCGCATAAGTAACCAAAATACCGCCTGGCTTGAGCGCCGCAAACATCTTTTCGAAAATCTCCTGCGACCACAGCTCGGGTTGCACACGGTACCCGAACGCATCGAAATAGACCAAATCGAAACGCTGGTTGTCGTTTATTTCGTGAAAAAACTGTTTTCGTTTGGTGAGTGTAAAATTTGTACCGTCCGAAGTTTCGAATACAACCGGTACTTCCCAAGGATGCTGGTGCATCTGCGCAAAAACCTGCATTTGATCGTCGGCCTTCAGCTGTTCGGGATAATTCATCAGCAACACCTCATCGGCCGCTACGGGATAGGCCTCTACCCCTACATACTCGATCGGTTGTTTCTTTTGCCGACTCTCGAGAAACGTGATGAACGCATTGAGTCCCGTTCCAAAGCCGATCTCCAAAATAGCGACAGGCTTTGCTTCAAATAACGACAGCCCGTTCCGGATAAACACATGCTGCGCCTCCTGGATCGCGCCGTGTTTGGAATGGTACGATTCGTCCCAGTCGGGCAAATGGATCGTCGTGGATCCGTCCGAAGTCTTCAGGATTTCCCTCCTCAATATAAAAGTTTAATTGATGTACAGCTTCTTGATCCTTGGGATCGGTCCCGCGCATTTCACCTGATGGCACGACAAACAGGCATCCACGCCTTTGTTGAAATGCGTCTTGGCGTTTGCCGGATCTTTGTAAATCAGTTCCTGCGCGCCGATGAAATTGGCCGCCTGTTCCTTGAAAAAGGCATCGTTTTCGGCCTGGTCGGTCATGACCGCCTGGTGGATCTTTAAAAAATGATTCGGGAACGACCCGATCGTATCGCCCTGTTCGATGCGCGCCTTGAGCCGTTGGTTGTCGACGTACATTTGTTCCATCAAAAGCGACATCTCCGACATTTCATACATCTCGAATTTCTTGCCTGTCGAAGCCGTGTCCTTGACGCAAGCCTCGGCCGCCTCGGTCTTCTCGGCTTTCTTGGATTGGCATGCCACGGCCAGAACCGCGATCGCAACGCACAGTAGGCTCCGCATTATTCCTGGATCAACACCCCGTCGGCCTGGAAGGCATAGGTGATTTTGGGCTGGGTGATTTTGTCGATCTCCTCCTGCGATTTGCCGCCGTCCTTGGCGTAATGCTTGAGCTCATCTACCGAAATCACGTCGAGAAACGCCTTGCCGCTTACCACGGCATCGGAATTGTCGGCATTGAGCGGAACAAAAAAGCCATAGTCCTTAAAGCGGATGAACGACTCTTTGTTGTCGGCCAAATCCATTTTCATCCAGCATCCTTTCTTTTTGCATACCGACATGATCTTCGATTTGAACTTCACGTCTATCGTATCGCCTTTTTTGAGCGATGCATATTTTTGCGTCATTTGCTCCTTGCTGAGCGCCTTGTCGGCCGTTATTTTGCTTCCGAACGCGGCATACTTGAGCGCGGGTTTGGCGGCTTCGGTTTTCGCGGCAGGTTCGGTTTTGGTTTCGGCGACAACGGTCGCTTCTGTTGCTACGGGCACCGCCTCGATCTGATGGGCCGCTACGGTATCTTTAATGGCGATCGAATCGACGGGTGTTTCGACCTTGGTTTCGTCGACCTTCACTTCCTCTGATTCTTTCTTGCACGCGGCCAGCACCAACAGGCTGCAACCCAATACCATTATTTTTTTCATCGGTTTGATTTTTACGGTTTAGAACAGTCGCAAAAATAGCGCGTTTTTTCAAACTACTATACACTTTCTTACAAATTATTGCGATTTCGGTAAGATTTGGCGGCGCCCGAAAAGAATAACCCAAAACAAAAAATAAATGCGGCGCAACGGCCAAAAATTCGCCGATTTTTTTATTATTTTAGCCCGAAGATCAAGCTGTGATTATTTTTATTTTAACCAATTGATTGTCAGTAATTTAAAAACCAGTAATTTGTCCAATTTATGAGTGTAAAGACCACCAACGAAATCGATATCGTAAAAGTTGCCCAATCCAAGATCGCCTCGGTCGATTTTGACAACCTCGCGTTCGGCGCGACTTTTACCGACCATATGTTCGTATGTGACTTTCGCGAAGGCAAATGGCATAAGCCGCAAATCAAGCCTTACGAGCCTTTCCTGCTCGATCCGTCGGCCAAGGTGTTCCACTACGGGCAGGCCATTTTCGAAGGCATGAAGGCCTACAAGGACGAAGCCGGCGACGTGTGGCTGTTTCGTCCCGACCAAAACCTCGACCGTTTGAACAAATCGGCCGTCAGGATGGCGATGCCCGAAATCCCTGAGGATATTTTCATGAGCGGCTTACACCAACTCATCGACCTCGAACGCGAATGGGTCAAGTTCGGTTTGGGCAATACCTTGTATATTCGTCCGTTCATGATTGCGATAGGGAGCGGTGTCGTGGCGGCGCCGTCGACCCAATTCAGGTTCATGATCATCCTATCGCCTGCCAAGGCTTATTATTCGGGCGAAGTAAAAGTGCTGATTGCCGAACATTACAGCCGTGCGGCCAACGGCGGTATCGGTGCGGCCAAGGCGGCGGGCAACTATTCTGCGCAATTTTACCCGACCAAACTCGCCAACGAAAAAGGATTCCAGCAAGTGATCTGGACCGACGACGCCACGCACACCAAGCTCGAGGAAGCCGGAACGATGAACGTTTTTTTCCGCATCAACGATACGTTGCTCACTGCGCCTACCAGCGAACGCATCCTCGACGGGGTCACGCGCAAGAGTTTGATCGCGTTGGCCAAGCGCGAAGGCATCAAGGTCGAAGAACGTTCGGTTTTGGTTTCGGAACTGATCGAAGGTATGAAAGATGGCAGTCTCAAGGAAATCTTTGGCGCGGGCACTGCTGCGGTGGTAAATCCTATCGTCGGGTTTTCGTACCAGGACACCTATTATGAGTTGCCAAAAATGGCCGATTCATTTGCTTTGCAACTCAAAGACAAACTGACCAAGATACAATACAAATTGGCCGAAGATACGTTTGGCTGGACAGTGAAGATTTAATTAATAATTGTCACGTACCACATAAAAACAGAAAAGCCGAACATGAACGTTCGGCTTTTTCATTATTAATTATACATTGCTAATTATCTTCGAAAAGTCGGGTTTGAAATAATTAGGCCCTTTCATCACCTTGCCGTCCTCGCGGTAAATGGGTTTGCCGTCCTCGCCCAATTTGCTCATGTTCGAACGTTGGATTTCGTCGAACACGTCTTCTATGATGTGCTGCAGCCCGTGTTCGATAATGGTCCCGCACAAAATGTACATCATGTCGCCCAACGCATCGGCCACCTCTACAAGGTCGTTGTTTTGCACCGCTTCGAGGTATTCCTCGTTTTCCTCCTTCATCAAATTGTAGCGCAGCATGTTCTTGCTTTCGCCCAGATCGCCTTTTGGCGACTCGCTCACCCCCAGCCCGAATGCCGTATGGAATTCCTTGACCGAACCGATTTGTTTTTGCATAATGTCGATGTTTTATCCGTCGCAAAGTAGCCGAATTTCCTACGCGAATGTGTAACTTTGTGCAAATTTTATACACAATGTTTACACAGGGACAATTGATTTTCGCCGGACTTTTCCTCTTGGTTTTCATCGGGGCCAGCATCTATGTTTACCGCAAGGATGCCGGTTTGCACCAACGGTTCTACAAAGGAAGTTGGCAGGTTTTGATCGGGTTCCTGATTTTCATCGCCCTGTTGTTCGTGATCAAATTCACGATGAAACGATAAAAAAAACCGCAACTTTCGTCGCGGTTCTGGTATTTTCCTTTTAGTTTTCGTCGGGCAGGAAGTTGTAATTTTTGGAATAGTACAACATCTGTTCGGCAAAGGTCTTGGGCTGGGTCACGGCAATCGATACGATTTTGCCGTTCTCGACTTTCGGCACCAGCACCGGGTTGACAAAACCGCTGTAAGGCGGCGACTTGAATTGTTCGTTGCGCTTGAGCACTTCGGCGTGCAATTTCTGGTCGACCTTCACACCATAGTTTTCAACGAGCGCCTTGGCGGCCTTGAAATCGCCTTCCGATTTGATGCGTTGGGTTTCCTTGAGCAAATCGCCGAACAACGCGCGCAGTTTTTCATAATTGGTGATGTTGTAATAGGTTTTGCCGTCGCGCGTGAGTTTCTCGATCACGTTTTCCTTTTGTCCTTTCTCGAACACCCACGCACTTACCCATTGGCGGTTGCGCATGTGCGCTTCCTCTATGTTAGCGCCCGGTTCGATGCGGATGAGCTGGGTCATGAGCCCGTTGCGGATGTAGTCGTTGTAGGCGGCCATTCCGGTCTTTTTCCAATCTTCTACCAACCCGAGTTCTTGCAGTTTCGGATCGTACAAATAATACAAGCCTACCAAATCGGCGCGACCTTCCTCGAGCGTCGAAGCATAACCTTTGAGCGTTTCCTTAGGTGTCCCAACGCCTTTGTTGATCTTGCCCGATGCATGCCCTACCACTTCATGCAAGGCCGTATGCAATTTATCGGCGAGTTCGCCATACTTGACATCGAGGTCGATTTCTTCCTGATCGTTCGCAAATTCCTTGAGCTTGCTCGTGCCCCCCACGTTGTTGTAGGAATCGACGATATTGCCCAGCGAAACCGATTTGGAACCGTAATCCGATCGAATCCAGTCGGCATTCGGCAAATTGACCCCAATAGGCGTGCTCGGCGACGAATCGCCCGACTCGCCCGCGACGATGACCGTTTTATACGATACGCCCACCACGTCCTTGCGTTTGTGTTCGGGTTGCAAAGGCGAATGGTCTTCGAACCATTGCGCTTCGTGTGAAATCTTTTCCATCTTGGCCGACATGTCGAAGTCCTTGATCTGTACCACACTTTCATACGAACCACGGTACCCAATCGGGTCGTTGTAAACTTCCACAAATCCTTGGATGTAGTCGATGTTGCCCTCGGTGGCCTGCAACCACGCAATGTTGTAATCGTCCCAGGTCTTTAGGTCGCCTGTCTTATAATATTGGATCAACAGCGCGAGCGCATCGGCTTGCTTTTTGTTTTCGGCCACGCCCTTGGCTTTTTCGAGCCAATACACGATTTTATCGATGGCCGCACCATACATGCCGCCGCTTTTCCAGACTTTCTCCTCGAGCTGCCCCGAGGCGTTGCGCACAAGTTTGGAGTTCAACCCAAACGAAACCGGTTGTTCGGGATTCGGACTGTGTTTGGCTTTGTAAAATGCTTCGGCTTCGGCGTCGGTGATGCCTTTGTCGTAAAAATTGACGGCCGATCCCGCGATGAGTCCTTTCGATTCGTCGAGGTTTACTTTCTTGGCGTCTACATCGTTGAACAAGACTTCGACAATTTCTGGCGCAAGTGTTGTCTTTGTATCGGCCAAAAGCTGCTTGAAATAAGCGATGTCGAATCCGGGTTTAATTTTATCCGAAGAATAGTGGTGGTGGATGCCGTTCGAAAACCACACCCTTTTGACGTAAATCTCGAACTGTTTCCAGTTTTCGGATGATTTGTCGCCGCCATAAGTGGTGTAAATTTGCTCGAGCGCCCTGCGGATCTTGAGGTTGTGTTTGTAATTCTGATCCCAATGGATGTCGCGGCCCGCCATTCCTGCCTGGGTGAGGTAGTACACCAATTCCTGCTCCTTGAGCGTGAGATTTTCCCAGCCCGCGATTTGGTAGCGCAACACCTGGATGTCGGCAAACTCTTCTACCTTGTATTCAAATTTTTCGGCTGTTTTGGTTTCGGTTGTCGCTTCCTTTTTACTGCACGAGGCCAGCACGGCCGCCGAAAGCGCAATTCCGGTCAAAGTTTTAAGATTCATTGTTCCTGCATTTGGTTGAATGACAAATATAACAATCTCGACCCTAAAATTCTGGAATTTGCCACAAAGATTGTATAAGCAACCTACCGATTTAATGCGTAACTTTACTGCACCAAATGAATTGGCATGAGAATCCTTAAGTACATTTTCTTGTTGCTTTTGCTCGGCTTTTTTGCGTTATCGGTATTTGTAGCCACGCAAAAAGGCGATTTTGAAGTCGAACGCAGCATGATCATCAAATCACCAAGAACCACTGTCTTCAACTACGTAAACGACTTGCGCAACTGGGAAAATTTCGGTTCCTGGAAAGTCGACGATCCCGATATGCAGTTCACCTACCCGCAACACACCGTGGGCAAAGGCGGCTCGTATGCTTGGGTGGGCAAGGACGGCAGCGGCAAGGTGGTCACGACAGAGGTGGCCGACAACACGAGCATCCGTCAAAAAATGACGCATAGCGGCACCGTTTCGGAGGTGTACTGGACGTTCAAGGACACCACGGGCGGCACCAAAGTCACTTGGCGATCCAAGGGCCACATGGGATTTGGGTTTAAAGTGTACAGCGCGTTCAACGGCGGCGTAGACCAAGTGATCGGGACGATGTACGAGCGCAGTTTGGCCAATTTGAACAAGTCGGTCAATTATGAACTCAATACGTTCGACATCAAAGTCGATGGCGTGGTGAACAAGACATCGGCTTTTTATTTGTCGAAACGCATCACCAGCAAAATAGTCAACGTACCAAAGAACATCCGCATCCTGTTGCCGCAGCTCATCCATTTTTTCAAGAAAAACAAGATGACGATCTACGGCAAACCGTTTGTCATTTACCATACGTACGACCGCGCCAAAGGCATCACCGATATGTCGGTGTGTATTCCCGTCGACAAACAAATTTTCCTGGGCCAAGACAGCGACCTGATTGCGGGCAAGCTGACGGGCTTTGAAGCGGTCAAAACCACGCTGACGGGCGACTACTCTCACCTGCAACAGGCCTGGGACAAGGGGTTTGCGTACATGGCTGAAAAACACATCGCCCAAAGCGAGACCGGGCCCTATGTAGAATTGTACACCACCCATGTCGAACATGAATTGCATCCGTCCAAATGGGTCACGCAAATTTACATCCCGGTAAAACCCAAAACCGTCGCCGTACCCAAGCCACGGGTATGGAAACCGGTGGAGCCTGCTGTGGTTGAACCTGCCGCCGAAGTGCCATCGCCTGAAGCCGATTAAACCTTTCACATAATCGGTATTCCAAGCCCAAATTTTTTTCTTTGGAAGAAAAGGAATTCATAGCACAACTGCTCGACCCGCGCACACAAAACCAGGCGTTCCAAAAACTGATGGCCCAATACCAAAGGCCGCTGTACAGCCATATCCGCGCGATGGTCATCGACCATGACGATGCCGACGATGTGCTGCAGAATACCTTTGTCAAGGTGTTTCAGCACCTGAAGGGATTCAAAGGCGAAAGCAAGTTGTTTTCCTGGATGTACCGTATAGCCACCAACGAGGCCATCACGCTGTTGAACCAACGCGCCAAACGCGGCAGGATCACCAGCGAAGAGCTCTACAATAAAAAAGTCGACAACCTCAAGGCCGATCAGTATTTCGACGGCAATGAAATCCAACTCAAATTGCAAAATGCCATAGCTACATTGCCAGACAAGCAACGCTTGGTGTTCAACATGAAATATTTCGAGGAAATCAAATACGAGGACATGTCTGAAATCCTGGGCACATCGGTGGGTGCGCTCAAGGCATCCTACCACCACGCGGTAAAAAAAATCGAAGATTACATGAACAAAAATTAAACCCTTTGTAAACCAAAACGTCCAACGGCCATGAAACCATTTAAGCTAGACGAACATCAAATCGATCCAGGATTCAGGATTCCCGAGGGGTATTTTGACGCGTTTCAACAACAAGTCAGTACCAAAATAGCCAAACCAAAAGTCATTCCGCTGTACAGAAAACCGTGGTTCTATGCTACCGCAGCCGCGGTGGTTGTTGGTTTAGGCATCACCTATTTCAATGCGGTTGCCACGCCTACGGTCTCGACATCGGTCGCCATAGAGAATTATCTGGCTGCACAACCGCTGACACAAGATTTGCTCGTCGAATTGCTCGAAACCGAAGACCTCGATCAACTGCAAGCCGAACACCAGTTCGACCAGGAAGTCCTCGAAGAAACCCTATCCCATACAAACATCGAAAACCTAATATACTGACCATGCGATTAACTTATCTACTCCCTATCCTTTTGTTTGGCTTTTCGGCCATCGCCCAAGGCGGGCGTTTTGGCGAAAAACGCGAACAAATCAAGGCGCTTAAGGTAGCGTTCATCACCGAGGAACTCAAGCTTACGCCTACCGAAGCCGAAAAATTCTGGCCGGTGTTCAATGCATTCGAAGCCAAACAAACCGAGCTGCGTCAGGATAAAATGCGGTCGTTCCTCAAACGGTTGGACGAAGCCACGATCGACAAGATGTCCGAAAAAGAAGCCGCATCGTTCCTGAGTCAAATGGAAAGCACCGAAGACGAAATGTACCAAAACCAAAAGAAGTTTGTGGCGAATCTCAAGGGCATCTTACCCGCCGTGAAAATCCTCAAACTCAAAAAGGCAGAGGAAGACTTTAACCGCAAATTGCTCAGGCAATACCGCGAAAAGTTCAAAAAATAATGCTTACTTAGTTAGTTAATGAAGCCGTCACCGCAAGGGGCGGTTTTTTTATTTGAAGGTAAGCCGAACCAATTTGTTCTTACCTGCCGCGATGGCCGTACAGCCGTCGATAAAACGAAGCGTATAAAAATCCCGATCGGTCGAAAGCTGTTTCCAGGTTTGCCCTGCATCGTCCGAAAAATACACGCCGGTTCCGCCCACGCAAACCAACTTCATGCCCTTTGAATCGGGCACATACTGGATACACGATGCATAACCGAACCCAGCGCCGTTGGCCACAAGTTGCCACGTCTTGCCGCCGTCACGGGTCATGGCTTTGTTCTGCGTGTTTTGTTGCTGTTGGTCGTAGTTGCCGCCCGCGACTACGCCGCGCTTTTCGTCGTAAAAATCGGCAGTATAAATGCCCGTCATGGCCTGACCTTGTTCGATGGGCGTCTCGGCAGTCGACCACGTCTTTCCGCGGTCGGGAGAATGGAACACGCGCGCCTTTTTGCCGCCCGATACCATCCAGGCTTGATTTCCGTTGACAACCAGATTGGTGTTGCTCGCCGCAAATGCCGCCTCGCCTTGGGCCAATACGGGCAAATCCTTGCACGATTTTTTTTGCCAGGTGTTGCCGCCGTCCCGGGTGGTCAATATTGAGAAACAACCATCGATGGGATCGCCCATGGCCATACCCTCGAGGTCGTCCCAGAATTGCATACTGTCGTAGAACACATTGGGATGTTGTTCGCTGTAGACCAATGTTTCGGCCATCGTGCTTTTGTCGATCTTGTAAAGCAAGGCGGGGTTGCCGATTTTCAACACGAATACGGCTTTGCTTGTTTGCGCGATGTTGCGGAATTCGATTTTCATCGTATCGAGGAACACCTGCCTTTTGTCACGCGTGCGTTTCTCAAAATCGATTTTTCCAAATCTGCCCTTATCGGCACCATACCATACCGATTTGCCATCTATGGCAATGGCACGGATGCTGATTTTATCTTCAAGCAACGTATCGATATGTATCGTTTGTGCATGCGCAAAAACTGAAAAAAAAGTTAAAAAACACGACAACCACAAAGTACTTTTTTTCATAAAATGCTTGTTTTTCAAGGGCTAAGATACAATATTAACCGTCTGCATCGGCTTGGCCTTGCTGAAATAATATTCCGTTGGCACAGTAATTGGAAAACGCCTGGCAACCGCCAACCAATTACAAATTTAAATCTTAAGTTATGAAAACGATCTTCTCTACCCTGATGGCTTCGCTGCTCGCAACCGCCGCTGTCGCGCAGGACATCACTACCGTCAATGCCACAAGCAGCGAAATAAGCGACAACCTCGATTTGCGTGCTGTAGCCTCTATATTTGGCGATGCCGACAACCTCGAAGATTTCGAGCGCAAACTCAACGACCCCGATCTGCAAATCTCAAACCTTGATTTGAACAACGACAACCAAGTGGATTACCTGCGCGTCATTGAATCGGTGGACCGCGGTACGCACTTGATTATCGTGCAATCGGTACTCGCACGCGACGTTTATCAGGACGTGGCCACCATCGAAGTCGAGCGCGATGCCAACAACAATGTACAGGTACAAGTAGTTGGCGACGTGTACATGTATGGTCCGAACTACATTTACGAGCCGGTCTATGTGCACCGTCCGGTGATTTTCACGACGTTTTGGGTAGGCAACTACCGTCCGTATTGCTCAACATGGTATTGGGGATACTATCCGCGCTACTTTTATGCATGGCATCCTTATCCGGTGTTCCGATACAGACGCAACGTACACGTACACATCAACGTACACCACCATTACAACTATGTGAACGTCCGCCGAAGTGACCGTGCCGTGGCCATGTATAGCACCCGACGTTCAGACGGCTATGCGCGCCAGTACCCGAGCCGTTCGTTTCAGAAACGCCATGACAACGTGGCCAACCGCTACGAACTCGACCAACGCCGAAACACCCGCGATTTGAGTGTCAAGAACGGGTTGATGGCCAGTAACACCAGAAATTCAGCCGTACGGAATAGCGTACGCACCGAAGCCGGCGTTCGGAACAATGGCGCGGTACGCTCGAATACCCGAACCGAAACCACGCCACGTGCGAACGGCGCGACCCGCACACGGGACTACCAAAGCACCAGCGTGCGCAACACGCCGCGCGAAAGCAACACAAGAACGTTCGACCAAGCCACGCGAACCCGTGACAACCAATCGACCCGTGCAACATCGACGCCAAGGGAAAACACCCGGACATTCGACGCGGCTTCGTCTACCCGTACACGCGACAACCAAGCCGTAAGGTCCCAATCATCGACGCCAAGGGAAAACACGAGTACACGCGCCATGTCGACACCAAGACCCACAAGAACTGAGAGCGCACCAACGCGCAGCCAACGCATCGAGTCTGCACCGCGTCCGCAACGTATGGAATCGGCCACGCGTAGCCAAGCGCCCAGCATGGAAAGCCAACGCGCAAGTCGTGGCGAAAACAGGGCCAGCCAAGGCGCCGCACGTTCTGAGCGCAACAGCGATTCACGCCGATAAACGGTTCACCAAGCGTTAAAAAGCACCACACCGATGGTGCTTTTTTTATGCCTCACGGTACAAAAAACACGTCGATGTTTGGGAGATTCCGTATTAATAATCATAACTTTGTATTTTCTTTAACACATTACTATGAGTGCACATCGCGGTTTACACAGTAAATTGACCTTTGCGGGATTGTTGATTACCTTGGGGATTATTTACGGTGACATCGGTACTTCTCCGCTCTATGTAATGAAGGCGATTGTGGGTGCACACCCAATTGACGCCGACATCGTACTCGGTGGCGTTTCCTGTATCCTTTGGACGCTCACACTGCAAACTACCGTCAAATACGTATTGGTCACCTTGAGTGCAGACAACCACGGCGAGGGGGGCATTTTTGCATTGTACGCGTTGGTCAAACGAACGAAAGTGCGGTGGCTGATTGTTCCGGCCGTCATTGGCGGCAGTGCGTTGTTGGCCGACGGCATCATCACGCCTCCTATTTCGGTTTCATCTGCCGTAGAAGGGCTCCGATCGTTTTATCCCGAACTCAATACCGTGCCGATCGTTATCGGAATTTTGTTCGCTTTGTTCTATATCCAACAATTCGGGACCAAACTGGTTGGTAAGTTTTTTGCTCCGATGATGCTCATATGGTTCAGCATGCTCGGCATTTTGGGCGTGCTGCAGATAGTCGACCATCCCGAGGTTTTCAAGGCCATCAACCCCTACTATGCTTATCATTTGCTGTCGATCCATCCCGAGGGATTTTTCGTGCTCGGCGCAGTTTTCCTTTGTACGACGGGCGCCGAAGCGTTGTACTCCGACATGGGGCATTGCGGACGCAAGAACATCCGTATCAGTTGGATCTTTGTCAAATCGACTTTGATTCTGAACTATTTTGGACAAGCGGCCTACTTGATCATGCACGAAGGCGAAACCTTGATGAGCCTGGGCGGCGAGTTCGGAAACCCGTTCTATTTGATCATGGCCAAATGGTTTTATCCGTTCGGTATCGTGATTGCAACCACGGCGGCGGTCATTGCGTCGCAGGCCGTCATCAGCGGTTCGTTTACGATGATCAATGAGGCGATGCGACTCAACTTCTGGCCTAAGGTCAAAATCAAGTACCCGACCGAACTCAAGGGACAACTGTACATCCCGTCGATCAACTGGCTGTTGTTTTTGGGTTGTACGCTCGTGGTTTTGTATTTCCAGGTATCGGCGCGTATGGAAGCCGCCTATGGGTTGGCCATCATCTTGTGTATGATCATGACCACATCGTTGCTCAACTATTACTTCATCATCAAGCGCGTCAATTGGATGCTCATTACCGCCATCATCTTGATTTATGCGGTGATTGAAATTTGCTTCCTGGTGGCCAACATGAAGAAATTCCACGACGGCGGCAACTTTACGATTGCCATCACATCGGTATTGATCATTCTGATGGCAACCTGGTTCCGCGCCAAGAAAATCAGCAAGAGCTACACCAAGATGGTCAAAATCGACGATTACAAAAAGGTATTGGCCGAGCTCAGCGTCGATTTGTCGATCCCCAAATACGCCACACACCTAGTATACATGACCAATGCGAACCGCGCCGACGAAATCGAAGAAAAAGTCATGGTTTCGATACTGCAAAAACGTCCGAAACGCGCCGACATTTACTGGTTTGTGCATGTGAACATCCTCAGCGAGCCTTATAAGACGGAGTACCGCGTAACCGAAATCATCAAGGACGACCTGTTCCGTATCGATTTCAACCTTGGGTTCCGCGAACCGACCAAAATCAATTTGATGTTCAAGGAAGTGTTGCGCGACATGGTAAAAAATGGCGAGGTCGACGTGACGAGCCGCTACGAATCGCTTTCGAAAAACAACATCATAGGCGATTTCAAATTCGTATTGTCGGAAAAATTCCTCTCGAACGACAGCGACATGCGATGGGACGAGAAAATCATCATGAACACCTACTTCATGATCAAAAAATTGAGTTTGTCCGAGGAAAAGGCATTCGGGCTCGACTCGTCGTCGGTCAAGATCGAAAAGTTCCCGATGGTACTGCATCCACCCGAAAAAATTGGGCTTACACGCATCGACTAAAAATCACAAACACTGCCGCGGCGGTGTTTTTTTATGACAAACCGAAACGCAAAACTTTGCGCATTAAATCATACCTTTGCCGCATAATTGACAACAATGAGATTACACCGCAACCTGGTTTACACCACCATAGATTCCCTGCATGCTATTTTTAACGAAGGCGAATATGCCGACAAAGTCGTGGCGCGCGCGCTCAAGAAAGACAAGCGTTGGGGCAGCGCCGATCGCAAATTCGTAGCCGAAACGATCTATGAAATCGTGCGCTGGAAAAGGCTGTACGCCGAAATCGCCAGCGTCAAGGAACCGTACGACCGCGACGATTTGTGGCGCATGTTTGCCGTTTGGGCCGTTTTGCGCGGCTACCCTATTCCCGATTGGCGTCAGCTTGAAGGCACGCCAGAGCGCAAGATCAAAGGACGTTTCGACGAACTGAGCAAGATCCGTGCGGTCAAGGAGTCGATCCCCGATTGGATGGACGAACTGGGCGTGAAGGAATTGGGCGAAAAAGTATGGGCCACCGAAATTGCCGCACAAAACCAGCCCGCCAAAGTCGTGTTACGCGTCAATACGCTCAAAACGACCAGGGAAAAACTGCGCGCCATTTTGATGGACCAGAACATCGAAACCGAATTTCTAAAGGAACAACCCGATGCGCTCGTGCTCAAGGAACGCGCCAACGTATTCCTGACCGATGCTTTCAAACAAGGACTTTTTGAGGTGCAGGATGCCAACTCGCAACTCGTGGCGACCTATCTCGACGTCAAGCCCGGCATGCGCGTGGTGGATACGTGTGCGGGTGCGGGCGGCAAGACCTTGCACATCGCCTCGCTGATGGAAAACAAAGGCCAGCTCATTGCGATGGATTTGTACGAAAGCAAACTCAAGCAATTGAAGTTGCGCGCCAAACGCAATGCCGCGTTCAACATCGAATACCGCATCATCGATTCGACCAAGGTAATCAAGAAATTGCACGAAAAAGCCGATCGCGTGCTCATCGATGCGCCGTGTAGCGGGCTGGGCGTGCTCAAACGCAATCCCGATTCGAAATGGAAGCTCCAACCCGAATTCATCGACAACATTAGAAAAGTACAGGCCGAAGTGCTCGAAAGCTACTCGAAGATCGTCAAACCCGGCGGCAAGCTCGTGTATGCCACTTGTTCGGTGTTGCCGTCTGAAAATCAGGAACAAATTCAACGTTTCTTAACCACCGAAGCGGGGAAAAACTTTACCTTTGTCAAAGAAACCAAGCTGCTTGCCTCGGAGTCCGGCTTTGACGGATTTTACATGGCGCAGCTCGAACGAAAATCTTAACGCTACCGTGATGAAAAAAATATACTCCATTGTGATCCTCATGCTCAGCCTTGGCGTTTTCGCGCAGCCACCGGCGGGCTACTACAACTCGGCAACGGGTACCGGCTACGTGCTCAAGACCCAGTTGTACAACATCATCAAAGGCCATGACGACCGCGGCTATGCGGGATTGTATGTGACCTATACGACGTCCGACAAGGATTTCTATTACGAAAACAACGGGACAATGCTCGACATGTATACCGAAAACCCAAACGGTCCCGAGTGTGAATTCACCTATGGGGTAAACCAGGACGACGGTACACTCGGTACGATCGAATGTCAGCGTTACAACCGCGAGCACTTGGTTCCGCAGTCGGTGTTCAATGCGGCGACGCCCATGTATTCAGATGCACATTTTGTCGTGCCTTCGGACAAACACGTCAATGCCGTGCGCGGCGATTTGCCGTTCGGGAAGGTCAATGTGGCCAATTTTACGGGAAGTAACGGCACCAAAAGAGGTTCGAATCTGAATTCGGGTTATTCTGCGGGCTATACGGGAACCGTTTTCGAACCAATCGACGAATTCAAAGGCGACATCGCACGTATGCTGCTCTATTTCGCGACGCGGTATGAAAACGTGGTATCGGGCTACAGCTATGTGATGTTCAACGGCACGAGCACGCAGGTTTTTACCAATCCGTTCAAGAATATTTTACTAACCTGGAACGCGCAGGATCCGGTAAGCGCGCGTGAAATCGCCCGAAACAACGCGATCTTTGCGCGTCAGGAAAACCGCAACCCGTACATAGACAACAACGCTTGGGTAACGGCCATTTGGGGTTCGCCGCCTTTGCAAGTCGAGGCTTTCGAAATCCTGTCTTCGGCGACGGTTTATCCCAACCCTACACACGACCGCACCTTGCATATCGAAAGTGGTATCGCCTTGGATCAGGTGGAACTGATTGCCGTGAGCGGACAAACGATCAGATCGATCGACCATCCGCAGGCCATCGACCGCACGTATACCCTAACGGATTTGCCGAGCGGGTTTTATTTTCTCAGGCTCATTTCGGGCGGTCAATCGACGGTCAAAAAAGTACAGATTTACTAGGCTGGATGCCAAAAATATAAGCAAGCCTTCCCTAACCCGGAAGGCTTTTTTATTACGAAATAGTTAAATTTTGCGCAGAATCCAATAATCCCGCTACCTTTGTCAGCCGAAATTCGAAACATGAGAAAAATCTACACTTTCGCCGGCCTGATGTTATCGGGTCTGGCCTTTGCCCAAGCGGGCGCCCCAGCTCCTTACTACAACGGGTTCAACTGGACCCAAACCGGGATGGCACTCAAAAGTGCGTTGTCGACCAAAATCACCAACACGCACACCAACACCTTGAGCTACAACGAGGCCGAAGAAGCGCTCCGTATCGTAGACCTTGACCCAGCCGATGCATCGCACAACAATGTATTGTTGTTGTACGGTTTCAGCAACAACATTTGCCCTTCGGGTTCTGCCGACGACAACGACCACCGCAGAAGGAACAAGGAAAGCGACGGCGGAGGTAGCAACTGCCAATGGAACCGCGAACATACCTACGCCAAATCTTTGGGCAATCCTGATTTGGGCGAAAGCGGACCGGGCGCCGATGCGCACCACCTTCGCGCCGCCGATGTACAACGCAACGGCGACCGCGGGAGCGAGAAATTTGCGGCAGGATCGGGCAATTCGCACGACGTGACCTCACAAACCTGGTATCCGGGCGACGAATGGAAAGGCGACGTGGCGCGTATGATGATGTACATGTATTTGCGTTACGGCAACCGTTGTCTCCCGAAAAATGTCGGTGTAGGCACGACTACCGCAACCGATTCGAACATGATCGATTTGTTCCTGCAATGGAACGCCGAAGATCCGGTGACGGCTTATGAAGACCAACGCAATACCTATTTGGGTAACGCCAACAACAACTACGGACAAGGCAACCGCAACCCGTTTATCGACAACCCGTACCTGGCTACCGTAATCTGGGGCGGACCTGTGGCCGAAAACCGCTGGCCGAACGTATTCCTGTCTACCGATAGTTTTGAACTTGCCGCAGGAATCGTGCTGTACCCGAACCCGGCCACCAATGGCCGCGTCAACATCGAAAGTGCGGTGGCGCTTGAATCGATCGAAGTGGTGAACCTCAACGGACAAATCGTCAAACAAGCAAGCCATCCGGTAGCTTCGGGCAACGTGTATACGCTCGAAGATTTGCCGCAAGGCTTTTACCTGGTCAGGCTGTCGGCGCAAAACCAAACGGCCACCAAGAAAATCATCGTGCATTAATTCATCCTACTTATAAATGAAAAGTCCCGCCATCAGACGGGACTTTTTTATTTTACATCCTAAACAAGACGCTAATCGTTCATCGAAATCAAGAACTCTTCGTTGTTGCGCGTCTTGCTGAAACGGTCGTTGATGAAATCCATCGCCTCGACCGGGTTCATGTCCGACAGGTATTTGCGCATGATCCACATGCGTTGGATCACGTCTTTCGGCAGGAGCAAATCGTCGCGGCGCGTGCTCGACGACGTAAGGTCGATGGCCGGGAAAATACGTCGGTTCGCGATCTTGCGGTCGAGTTGCAATTCCATGTTGCCCGTTCCCTTGAATTCTTCGAAAATAACTTCGTCCATCTTGGAACCGGTTTCGGTGAGCGCCGTGGCGATGATCGACAGCGATCCGCCGTTCTCTACATTACGCGCCGCGCCAAAGAAACGCTTCGGCTTTTGCAACGCGTTGGCATCGACACCACCCGACAATACCTTGCCCGATGCAGGCTGTACGGTGTTGTAGGCGCGTGCCAGACGCGTAATCGAGTCGAGCAAAATCACGACGTCGTGCCCGCACTCGACCAAACGTTTGGCCTTTTCGAGTACGATGTTGGCAATCTTGACGTGCTCCTGCGGCTCGCGGTCGAACGTCGAGGCGATGACCTCGCCGCGTACCGAGCGCTGCATGTCGGTGACCTCTTCGGGACGTTCGTCGATCAAAAGCACCAACAGGTACACCTCGGGATGGTTGGCCGCAATGGCGTTGGCGATGTCCTTCAGGAGCATCGTTTTACCGGTCTTGGGTTGCGCGACAATCATACCGCGCTGCCCCTTCCCGATGGGCGAAAACAAATCGATGATGCGCGTAGAGATCGAGCTGCCCTTCTCGGCAATCCTGAATTTTTCTTGCGGGAATACGGGCGTCAAATGCTCAAACGATACGCGGTCGCGCACAATTTGCGGATCGTGTCCGTTGATCTTGAGCACGCGCACAAGCGGAAAGAACTTCTCGCCTTCCTTGGGCGGACGCACCACGCCTTTGACCGTATCGCCGGTCTTGAGCCCGAACAAACGGATTTGCGACGTGGAAAGGTAAATATCGTCGGGCGACGCTAGGTAGTTGTAATCGGACGAGCGCAAAAAGCCGTAGCCATCGGGCATCATTTCGAGTACGCCTTCGCTTTCGATGATGCCGTCGAATTCGTAATCGGCATCGCGGAAATTGTTGTTGTTCTTTTTGTTTTTGTAGTTCGGATTGCCGTTGCCGTTCTGGTTGGCGTTTGCGTGGCCTTGCGCGTTGCGGTTTTTGTAGTGGTCGCTTTGCGGCTTTCTTTCGGGGGTTTCGGCCTGATTGCTTTCGACGGCCGCGGCAGGTTCTTCTACTGTTGGTTGGAATTCTGCTCTTGGCTCTGCGGCTTCGGGTTTGTTCCGGCGGTCGAAATCGCCTTTTTTGAATTTATTCTTGCGCTGTTTGTTGTCGAAAGCGGGTGCCGGATTGGCTTGTGGTCTTGCAGGCTCGGTAGCGGTTGGGGTTTGCGGTTCCGAAAAAAGGTTTTGTGCGGTTTCGGTAGGCTTTTTGTCGGCGCCGATGCGCGCCCTTTTTGGTTTTGCCGATGGCTCCGAAGCCGTGCCCTGTGCGCTTTCCTGGCGTTTGAGGATTTCCTCGATCAGGACTTCTTTCTTTTTTCCGGCCACTTTGATCGCATGGGCCGATTTGGCAATTTCCTGAAGCTCGGGAAGCTTCATGGTTTTTAATGCTGAAATATCAAACATGTATGTTATTTGAATTTAATTGATATGGGAAATTCTGTAGAATAGCGGAATGTAATGCGGATGGTGAGGACCGCAAATGAGGTAGTTGCGGTTTTGTACTGCAATATTACGAATAAAAATTTACCGTGCAATAGCATTTTATAAAAAGAAAAAATTATTTTTGCTGGGCAATTTTAGCCCTATGATCCAACGCATCCAAACGGTTTATCTCGCGCTCGCACTGCTTACCACAGGCGTGCTGCCGTTCTTTTTTCCGTTGTGGACCATTGCCGGAAAAGCATTCTATTTTATGCAAGACCAGCTGTACGTCGTATTGTTGGGACTCAGCGCCACGCTGTCGTTGTTGGGTATATTGTCTTATAAAAAACGTCAACATCAGTTTGTCATCGGCAGGCTGAACATCATATTAAATTTAATTTTATTAGGATTATTTGTGTATCGTTCGCTAAACTTGTCTGGAGGGGCCTCGGCTCCTGAGAAAGGCATTGGGATGTTCCTCCCGATTGTTTCTATCGTTTTGCTTGTGCTTGCGAATAAAGCCATCAAGAAGGATGAGGATCTCGTAAAATCTGTCGACCGATTGCGGTAAACCTATAAACTTAGTTTATTTTAGTGCGAAGAAAACCCGGTTCATTCCGGGTTTTTTTATGGGCGCCTCACTAAATTTGGTTAGAAGCAAAAATCACCGATTTTAGTGAGCGGTTTGTAACGTTTAATGTTATAAATTTGGACTATATCGCCAGAACATGAAAAAAAAGATCCGCATTTACCTTGCCGACGACCACCAAGTGCTCATCGACGGCATGCAGGCCGTACTCCATACCAACCCCAATTTTGAAGTGGCGGGCTTTTCGCTCAATGGCGTCAATGTGGTCGAGCAGGCCGCCAAGACCAAGGCCGACATACTCGTGATGGACATCAACATGCCTGAAAAGGACGGGATCGAGGTGCTCAAGGATTTGTCGGGTTCGGAGTTCCCGTTCAAGGTGATCATCCTCTCGAGTTACGACGACCTCAAACTCATCAAAGAAGTGATGAAACTGGGCGCCAGCGGCTACCTGACCAAGCAATGCGCGGGCGAAAACATCGTCGAGGCGATACAGGCCGTAGAAAACGGCGAAGAGTATTTTTGCAAGACGGTGCGTGACAAGATTTTCAGTTCGTTTACGCGCAACAACATCAAGCCCAACAGCGAGACTTCTAATTTTTCGTTGACCGAACGCGAGCTCGAGATCATCAAGCTCATCTCGCTCGAATACAGCGGCAAGGAAATCAGCGAAGAACTGTCGATCAGCACCAATACGGTAGAGACGCACCGCAAAAACCTTGTCAAGAAACTCAACGTCAAGAACTCGATCGGGCTGGTCAAATTCGCCATCAAACACAATCTCATTAACCAATAAAAACAAACACCATGGCACTCGTTAAAGACTATGGGGCAAAGGTACTTACCTACCCCAATTTTCAAGTAGATTTTAAGATCCCAGACAATTGCAACTATGTCCAAACCCTGGTTTCAAAAACCTACAACATCACCGTACAGCTTAACCCCGGCTGCAACAAACCATCGGCCGTTTACATGGCCTGCAGTCTTCAATTGAATGCAATCGACGACTGTCTTGACGTTGATTTTGTTCAGATACTGAACGGGATAACCACCACCAAACCCAAAATAAAAATTGTAAATACCTAGGTTATTAAGAAAATATGTTCCATCCTGTTTTTGATTGGCTTCGGCATCTTCGCGCAAGGTGCCGAAACCGATTCGGTGGACGTTTATCTGGGGCAACAAAAGATTTCGAAAGCGCTCGTTTTCGCCATCGCCGATGGCGACGCGCGATTAAAGAAAAAAGATTATAAAGGATACTGCCATACCTGCCTCAAAAAGAGTAAGATTTACACACAGCTCAACGACACGCAAAAATCGATCGATGTGCTCTTTGTCGGGCTGAAGGTTGCCGAACGACATGGGCTTCACGTAGAGCGGGTCTTGTTACTTAATTACATCGGCCGCAGCTTCGAGTCGGGTTTCAACAACGAAAAATCGCTCGAATACTATCGCAAAGCAGACCAAGTCGCCAAGAAACATGGTCGCGATACGCTACGGGCTTTTGTGGGGCAAAACATCTACAAACGTTTTTTGGTTGCCGGACAATACGATAGCGCCCATTTTTACGCGCAGCGCATCATGTCCATCTTCAAGACCAGCAAAAATTACGACCAGGGTTACCGTGCCCACAGCAACCTTTCTGCCTACTACTTTACGCTCAAACAGTATGAGCGCGGTAAAAAACACCTTGACTCGGCCACATTCTATGCCGAAAAACAAAAAAAAAGAGAATACTTGATGAGCAGCTACATGAATCTCGGCTACTATTATCTGACGGCCAAACGGGATTTCAAAAGCGGCGAGAAACAGTATTTCAAGGCACTTGCGGTAATCGGCAACGACACACTATCAGAAGACGCCACCGACTGTTATCTCAACCTTTCGTATGTTTATGAACAGCTCAACGACCACAAACAGGCGAACGTCTACCTCAACAAATACGTCACCAACACGGGATTGGTGTTCGAGCGAAAACTCAACTCGCAAGCCAAGGAAGCCGAAACCAAGTACGAAATCGAAAAGGTAGAAGACCGCTACAGGCGACAACAATCAGAACTCGTCGAGCGGCAATCCAAACGACAAAAGATTCTTATCGTTGTCATTGCATTGCTCGTGGTGTTGGCCGTCTTGTTCTATTTCTTCAACCAAAACATCCGGCTCAAGGAAAAGAACAAACTCAAGGACATCGAAAGCCAGCTCCAGCAAAACATCCTCAACGCCACGATCGACGGGCAAGAGATCGAACGCAAGAAAATCGCCAGCGTACTGCACGACAGCATCAGCGCGCAACTGTCGTCGGCCGGGCTACATTTGTCGGCTTTTGCCGCGACAAAAGGCATCGACTCGGACGAAATTTCCAAAACCCGCGCCATCCTCAAGGAAGCCCACGACAAGGTTCGGGATTTGTCGCATGAATTGTTGCCTACCCTGCTCGCCAAATTCGGGCTTTTGTATGCGCTGCAGGATTTGTGCGAAAAGAACTCGAACTCATTGATCGAATTTGACTACCAAAGCAACATCACCGAAAAGAAACGGTACAACGAGGACTACGAAATGAAAGTCTATTTCATTGTTACCGAACTGCTCAACAACGTCCTCAAACACAGCGGCGCCAGCCAAGCCAAGTTGACCGTCAACGAAAGCAACCGTCATCTCGAAATCACAATTTCCGACAACGGAAAAGGATTCGACAGCGCCAAGCCCATAAGCAGCGAAGGTTTCGGACTCACGCAAATCAGGGCGCGTATCGTGGGCATGAAGGGCAAATTCGTCATCGATTCCAAACGGGGGCACGGCACCTCGATCCGTATCCGCATTCCGGTGGTAGACTAGGCGCGCTTGCCGAGCTCGATGATCTCGAGGTCCTTGATTTGCGCCCCATCGATGACAAACCTCAGCATCGTACGCACCTGATGGAACCCGCTTATGCCCGCCGCGCCGGGATTCATGTGTAGTAAATTCAGTTTTTTATCGAACATGACCTTGAGGATGTGCGAATGTCCGCAAATGAACAGCTTGGGCGGGTTGGACGTCATTTCCTGTCTGATGGATGGATTGTATTTGCCCGGATAGCCGCCGATGTGCGTGATCCAAACATCTACGCCTTCGCACAGGAACCGGTTGTGGAGCGGAAATTCGAGCCGCGCCTTGTCGCCATCGATGTTGCCGTACACACCGCGCAACGGCTTGTGTTTTTGCAATTCATCGGTCACGCGCAAATCGCCGATGTCGCCCGCATGCCATACCTCGTCGGCTTGCGCGACATATTTGAGGATGGTGTCGTCGAGGTGGCTGTGCGTGTCGGAAAGCAAAAGGATTTTTTTCATGGCGTGTTGATTCGTGCAAAAATAGGCAAACCATTTATTGTCTATTTTTCATTTTGTATTTTTTATCACCATTCGTTCCGGACCTCTTGTCCTTCGTCATTCGTCATTCGACATTCGACATTCGTCACGCGACTATTAACATTTTCTTACACCATTAAATCCCTATCTTTGCGTGTCAAAAAAACCAAACTTGCGCTACTTCGTCGAATTCGCCTACAACGGTGCCGCCTATTGTGGCTGGCAAAAGCAACCCGATGCCGTCACGGTACAGGGCACGCTCGAAGCCGCGCTCTCGACGGTGTTGCGCACGCCCATCGCGCTCACGGGTGCGGGCCGTACCGACACGGGCGTACACGCGCGCCAGCAATTCGCGCACTTTGACCACGACGGATTCGATACCCAAAAAGCGGCTTATGCGGTCAACGCTGTGCTGCCCAAGGGCATTGCGGTACGTGGTTTTTATGCGTTGCACGACCAGGCGCATGCGCGCTTCGATGCCAAACAGCGCACCTACGAATACCATGTGCACCGTTACAAGGATCCGTTTTTGAACGACTTTAGCTTCCAGTATTTGTTCCCGCTCGATGTCGCGATGATGAACCGGGCCGCCGCCTTGCTGTTCGATTATACCGATTTTGAATGTTTTTCGAAGGTCAAGACCGATGTAGGTACGTTCATTTGCCGCATCGACCGCGCCGAATGGACACAAAACGGCGAGCGTTTGGTGTTTACGATCTCGGCCGACCGCTTTTTGCGCAACATGGTACGCGCCATCGTAGGAACGCTCATCGATGTTGGTTTGGGTAAAAAGTCTATCGCCGATTTCAAGGCCGTACTCGAAAGCAAGGACCGCGGCGCGGCCGGTTTCTCGGTACCTGCGCACGGGTTGTATTTGACCGAGATTGTCTATGATTACGTCCAAAGCCCTAGCCCTGATTAGGGCCGAGCGAAAAAAAAACAGTCCAGTGGACTGTTTTAGCGAAGGAGCCAGGCGGCGCGTTGGCCTCGATTAAAAAATATGTTCTAACAAAGCAAGGAGCCCTAGCCCTGATTGAAGTGGAAATCCTTTTTTTGGATTCGCTGTAACGCAGTGGAAGCAAATCCAAAAGCGCAGCGAAAAAGATTGAAACGGAAAGCAGGAAATAGCTCCAAAAAAAATAAGCATCAACGCAATCAAATGAAAGCCAAAGCCTTCGACATACAAATCTTTAAACGCATCCTCGCCTACACCAAGCCGTACCAATCGCGCTATTATGCGGTGGTGGCGTTTGCGATCGCCTTGTCGGGGTTTGCGGCGTTGCGCCCTTACCTGCTCAAACAAACCGTCGATGCCTACATCGCACCCAAGGACCAGCACGGGTTGTTGCTTTACATCACGGCCATGGGCGTGGTGTTGCTGCTCGAGGTGTTGTCGCAGTTTTACTTTGTGTTCTGGGCCAACTGGCTCGGCCAGGACATCATCAAGGACATCCGGATCAAGTTGTTCAAGCACATGTTGTCCTTTAGGATGCAGTATTACGACAACGCGCCCGTGGGGCAACTCGTCACACGCGCCGTATCGGACATCGAGGCCATCGCGCGCATCTTCAGCCAGGGGCTTTTCATGATCATCAGCGACTTGCTCAAGATGATCGTGGTGCTGTTGTTCATGTTCTACATGAACTGGAAACTCACCTGGATCGTGATCTTGGCCATGCCTATTTTGGTGTTCGTCACACGCGTGTTCCAAAAGAAAATGCAGCTCGCGTTCGAGGAAGTACGCACGCAAATCGCGGCCATGAATACCTTTGTGCAGGAACGCGTCACGGGCATGAAGATCGTACAACTCTTTAACCGCGAGGCCATCGAAGCCGACAAGTTCCGCGAGATCAACGCCAAACATAAAAAAGCGTGGATCAAGACCATTTTGTACAACTCGATCTTTTTCCCGATCGCCGACATCATTTCGTCGTTTACGCTCGGATTTGTCGTGCTGTATGGCGGCTACCACATCCTTAGCGGCGATACGATGACCACGTTTGGGGATTTGTTTTCGTATACGATGTTCATCAGCATGCTCTTTAACCCGTTGCGTCAGATTGCCGATAAGTTCAACGAGATGCAGATGGGGATGATCGCGGCCAACCGCGTGTTCGAGATCTTGGACACCAACAGCCACATCCAGGACACCGGCACGCTCGAAGCGCCGACTTTCAAAGGCGCGATTGCGTTCAAGGAGGTGCGTTTTGGTTATCTCGAAAACGAAGAAGTCATCAAAGGGATTTCATTGACGGTGCAACCCGGCCAAACCATTGCCATCGTAGGGTCGACGGGCGCGGGCAAATCGACCATCATCAACCTGCTCAACCGTTTTTACGAGATCAACGGCGGGACGATTTCGATAGACGGCACCGACATCAAGGACTATTCGCTGGCGTCGATCCGCAAACAGATTGCCGTGGTGTTGCAGGAAGTGTTCCTCTTCGCCGATACGATCCTGGCCAACATCACGCTCAACAACCCCAACATCACCGAGGCCGACGTGGTTGCCGCCGCCCAAAAAATCGGTGTACACGATTTCATCATGAGCCTGCCCGGCGGTTACCACTACAACGTCAAGGAACGCGGCGTGATGCTCTCGTCGGGGCAACGCCAGTTGATCGCCTTTTTACGTGCCTATGTGAGCAACCCAAGCATCCTGATCCTCGACGAGGCAACATCGTCTGTAGATACCTATTCGGAGGAATTGATCCAGCGCGCGACCGAAACGATCACCGCAGGACGCACGTCGATTGTCATCGCGCACCGCTTGGCCACTGTGGTCAACGCCGACAAGATTGTAGTGATGGACAAAGGGTTGATCGTAGAAGAGGGCACGCACCAGGAGTTGTTGAACAAACCAGAGGGTTACTACAAAAACCTGTACGAGTCGCAATTCTTGGTCGAGCAACGCGATCAGGCGTAGAACGACAAATACCCGAAATAGGCCAAGGTCAAGAACAGCGTATCGATAAGTCCATGCACGATGATGTTGATCCAGATGTTCTTGAAAGACTGGAACAACGCGCCAAAGGCCAATCCAAACACGAACGTCGTGGCCAGCCCGGCATAGCCCTGGTAAAGGTGCGGCAAGCTAAACAGTACGGCGCTCAAAACCACGATGACCGCTTTTCGGTTCCCGATGATCCTCTCGAGTTGCGCAAACGCAAAAGCGCGAAACAACAGCTCCTCGCCAAAGGCAGCGCTGATCCACATATAAATTAAATATTTGAGGTACTTGCCCGTATTGCCCTCGAGCGCGGCAAATGCGGAATAATCGGCGGGTTCGTTGAATGCGAGGTTGATGGCGGGCTGCACGACAAAATCCATGACGGCTTCGAGCGCGGCAAAACAAACCAGGATGCGTAGGAAATCTGCGCCAGACAGCTTCCTGAAACGCAATTCGTCGAGGCTTTGGCTTTGTGCATACGTCGCCAACAGGATAAAGGCGATGATGACGCAAAACGTAAACGGGAATTTGGTGAGCGGATTGTAGATCAACCCCATGGCCAACGCAAGCAAGAGCAGCGCGCCTATTTTGTGATTGAGAAATGTTCGGATGGACACCATATCTGGTTGTTTGCGCTAAGATAAGCCAATACCGCCATTGGTTGAAAACCAAAATGCGCGAGTGTCTGTTTTCCTGCATCCAAAGCGGCAAACTTTGTCACGAAGAAACTTTACAATCCGCAAATAAATCCCTAATTTCGTAACCGCAAATAAATGCGGGAACAGGTCTTGGGCCGGTTCCTACCTACCAAAATCAATAAACACTTAGAAAATGAAATACGACATCATCGTTTTAGGAAGCGGACCGGGCGGCTATGTGGCGGCCATCAGGGCTTCGCAACTGGGCTTCAAGACGGCCATCATCGAAAAGGAACACCTGGGCGGCATTTGCCTCAACTGGGGTTGTATCCCCACCAAGGCGCTTTTGAAATCGGCGCAGGTTTTCGATTACCTCAAGCACGCTTCCGACTACGGGATCACCGTGAACGGTTATGACAAAGATTTTAACGCGATGATCCAACGCTCGCGCGGCGTGGCCGACGGCATGAGCAAGGGCATCCAGTTTTTGATGAAAAAGAACAAGATCGATGTGATTGACGGTGCGGGTAAACTCAAGCCGGGCAAAAAGATCGACGTGACCGCTGCCGACGGCAAAGTGACCGAGTATTCGGCAGACCACATCATCATTGCAACCGGCGCGCGTTCACGCGAATTGCCGAACCTGCCGCAGGACGGCAAGAAAGTGATCGGCTACCGCCAGGCGATGAACTTGCCGACGCAACCCAAATCGATGATCGTGGTTGGATCGGGCGCCATTGGGGTCGAGTTCGCACATTTTTACAACTCGATCGGTACCGAAGTGACCATCGTCGAATTCTTGCCGAACATCGTGCCGCTCGAAGACGAAGACGTTTCGAAGCAAATGGAACGCTCAATGAAAAAAGCGGGACTCAAGATCATGACCAATTCGTCGGTCGAAAGGATCGACACCAGCGGTAGCGGCGTCAAGGCGTTTGTCAAGACCGCCAAGGGCGAAGAGGTGCTCGAAGCCGAAGTATTGCTCTCGGCCGTGGGCATCAAGACCAACATCGAGAACATCGGGCTCGAGGCATGCGGCATCGCCACCGACCGCGACAAGATTTTGGTGAACGATTTTTACCAGACCAACATCCCGGGCTATTACGCCATTGGCGATGTGGTTCCAGGACCGGCATTGGCCCACGTGGCCTCGGCCGAAGGCATCACCTGCGTCGAGAAGATCGCGGGCTTGCACGTAGACAAGATCGATTATGGCAACATTCCGGGTTGTACGTATGCGTCGCCCGAAATTGCATCGGTGGGGCTTACCGAAAAACAGGCTAAGGAAAAAGGCTACGAGCTCAAGATCGGGAAATTCCCGTTTTCGGCATCGGGCAAGGCCAAGGCTGCCGGTGCGCCTGACGGATTCGTCAAGGTAATCTTTGACGCCAAATACGGCGAATGGCTCGGTTGCCACATGATTGGCGCGGGCGTGACCGATATGATCGCCGAGGCGGTCGTGGCGCGCAAACTCGAGACCACAGGCCATGAAATCATCAAATCGGTGCACCCGCACCCGACGATGAGCGAGGCCATCATGGAAGCCGCCGCCGACGCGTATGGCGAGGTGATACACTTGTAGATTATTATACTTTACGATTTGATAGAATATCCGTTTTGCGAGAGTAAAGCGGATTTTTTTTGACTGTCATTAGCAAAACCGAATGTCCACTGGACATTCTCCTCTTAATCTCAAATGTTTGGTGAGCGCCGGACGGATTTTTTTTTGTCGAATGACGAATGACGAATGACGAATGACGAACGACGAAAGACGAAAGACGAACGACGAACGACGAATGACGAATGACGAACCGCAAGCGACGAATAGATAATAAAAATAAAAAATAGAGAATAATCCTTGCGCGGTGGCGATCAAACCGCAATACACCATAGTTTCTCGAGTCCCTAGCCCCGATTGCAGTGGAAATCCTTTTATGGAGTCCCGACGCTTCGGGACGCAATAAAAGATTGCAACGTAAAGCGGGAAACAGCTCCTAAAAAATCAACCGATACAAAAAATTCGTATTTTTATATCGTATACGCCAAATAGATTTTTTATGCAAACGCCACTTCCTACTGTCGTGCTGGACCGTGCGGTTCACCGCAATCAAACCATACTTACCATTGCATTCGAACGCAGCCGTGCGCTGGCGACCGTTGCGCAACAAGCCCTCGGGGCCAAATGGAGCCAGACGCGCAAGGTTTGGTATTTGCCTTATTCGCAAAACAACAAGGCGCAGGTGTTGGCGGTGATGCAGCGGTATGCGCCCGTCGATGCCTCGCGTGTGCAATCGAAGGCCGAAAAGGACGCGCACAACATGCACGATGTGGTGCTGCCCGAGGCGATGCGCGACGAGATCGACCGGTTCAGGAAATGGATGCTGACCAAGCGCTACAGTGATTCGACGGTGACGACCTATGTTTCGCTGGTGGTGTTTTTCTGCAAATACCTGCACAAACGGCATTGTACCGCGCTTACGCCCATGATTGTGCCGCGGTTCAACTATGAATTCATCGTTTTGCCCCGGAAATCGATTTCCTATCAGAACCAGGCCATCAACGCAATCAAACAGTTTTTTGAATACCGCGGGATCGAGGTCGAGATTGGCGAAATCGAGCGTCCGAAGCGCGAGAAGAAACTGCCCGTGGTGTTGAGTCTGGACGAGGTGAACCGCATTATCTCGTTTGCTTACAACTTGCGTCACAAAACGCTGCTGTGCTTGATTTACTCGGGCGGATTCAGGCTCAGCGAAGCGATCAACCTGAAACTCGCCGATATCGACAGCCAACGGATGCTGATTCACATCAAGGCGGCCAAGGGGCGCAAGGACCGGTATACGCTGCTCTCGCAAAAGGCGCTGGCCATAATGCGCGAATACTGCAACGTTTATACGCCCAAGGTGTATTTGTTCGAAGGCCCGAATGGCGAACGCTACTCGCCGCGATCGGTTCAAAATGTGGTAAAAGTAGCGGTGACGCGCGCCGGAATCACCAAGCACATCACGCCGCACAGCTTGCGTCATAGTTTTGCGACGCACCTTCTGGAGAACGGTACCGATTTGCGCTACATACAAAATCTGCTGGGCCACAACAGCCCGAAAACAACCATGATTTATACGCACGTGAGCGAAATGGCGGTCCAAAAAATACGCAATCCGTTCGACACGATGGAATTAAACACCCAACCCCTGCCCGACCATCTGAATTTTTAGTATACTTGTATTTTATTATACGTAATTTTATTCGCATAACGTGCTGATTTGGGGTGTTTGGTGGGGTGGAGTTGCGTGGATAAGATAGTTAAGTAACAGCGCACGCGACCGTCGTAAATATCGTGAAAATCGTCAAAACTCGAAAAGGAAAAATGATTCTCTTTCGTGACATTCAAACCTAATGAAAACTTTGCGGAAAATCTTTGTCAATTGTTTTACGTGACATTCATTCCTATTGAAAACTTTGTGGAAAATCTTTGTCAATTGTTTTACGTGACATTCATTCCTATTGAAAACTTTGTGGAAAATCTCTGTCAATTGTTTTACGTGACATTCATTCCTATTGAAAACTTTGTGGAAAATCTTTGTCATTTTTTAATACAAAACGGTTTTCACGGCTTAAAATTCAAAAAAATCAGCTTTGTCATAAATTCGCGCCGTTACTTAACAGCCTGTAACCGCAATCGCGGAGATTTTCGTAACCGGAAATTGTTAGTTCACGAAGAAAGTTCTATCTTGGCAGAGAGAACTCAGTTCGCTTTTTCCGCGACTACGGTTACAGGCGAAACGTTGAGCGACATTACTGGAAGAACCTGGTAACACATATAAACATGAAAAAAATCTATCTCATATTATTTATATTATTTGTCCAAAATGCTTTTTCACAAAACACCACAGGCGAAATTGTGGTAGAAGAAGAACCAGTATATCGAGCAGATCAAGTTGATGTAAAAGCTGAATTTCCAGGCGGAATGAGTAAGTTTTATGAATATTTAATCAAGAATTTTAAACGACCTGAGAAAAGGGTTCCTGGAAAAGTATTTTTATCTTTTGTTGTAGAATCGGATGGTTCAATTAAAAAGGTAAGAATTGTAAAAAATGAAGTTGATGCAGAATTCGGAAATGAAGCCATACGAGTACTGAAAATGTCTCCAAAATGGATTCCTGCCGAAAAGGATGGGAAAAAAGTTAGGTCTTTATTTTCAATTCCCATAAACTCATAGGAAGATAACGTCGCTCAACCGCGCATTTACTCAAAGCGCTGGTTTTCGGTAGCCGGAAAGTTGTGGTTTCACGAAGAAACATTATCTTCGGCAGAGAGAACTCAGTTCGCTGGCGCCGCGTTTGCGCAAATGCGCCTAACGTTGGCTGCAAGCCGCGAGGATCGCGGAAAACTACAACCAAGAAATATTATGGAAAGAATTAACACTGTAAACGGTTTGACAATTGATTTTGAAAGAATAAGAAATATTCGACAAGAATCAGAATTTTTAATAATTGAATATAACGCAAGGATTGAATACTCCAAAAATCCATTTACCGGAGAAATTGAAAAAAGCGAAATAAGCGAATCAATCTCTAAAGAGTTCCATAGTTATGAATCAGCGCGAGATAACCATATTGATATTAAAGATTATTGGAATGAATATTTAACTCAAAAGGTATGATTTCGCAAGATTTTGAAAGTTATAAATATGACCATCTTACACATTTACAAGTAGGAAAAATTGGTGAATATTGGACGAAAATGTGGCTAACTTTTGCTGGTTTAGATATTTATTCATCTGAAGTAGATGATAGAGGGATTGATTTTATTATAAGAACAGACAACAATAAGCATATTGATATTCAAGTTAAAACTATACGAGAAAAAACTGGATATATTTTCGTGACTAAAGATTCTTGGAAAGACGGCTTAAAAGAAAACTTATATTTAGCACTTGTGTTAATGCAAAACCACAAGATGCCAGTTGTCTATTTTATTCCTTCAACGGTTTGGTTAAATCCAAACGAATTATTTAAAGATAAACTTTATGATAAACCAGGACAGAAAAGTAAACCTGAATGGGGAATAAATATTTCAAAAAAAAATATGGAATTGCTTTCTAAATACGACATATCAAAAATGGTTTCTAAATAACGGCCAGCAGCCAACAGCCTGTAACCGCAATCGCTAAGATTTCGGTAGCCGGAAATTGCTAGTTCACGAACATTGTTTATCTTCGGCAGAGAGAACTCGCCTCGCTTTTTCCGCGACTACGGTTACAGGCGAAACGTTATAAGAACCTTGTTTTTCCCCATAAGCTACGAACCGCTGATTTAGGAATAACAATTTTCCTTCTTTATTTTTTTGAAATATGATTCTCATGCCGAAGGTTTTTATATGAGTTTCGTTGCCAAAAAAGCTTTGACAATTTGCCTCGTTGAGTTTCGCTAAAACTTATAAATTCGGAACATCTTGCAAATGATTTCCTTTTATGGGAAATCATTTTTTGACGTCTTCGTGAAAAATAATTTCAAGACATTCGTTGTCATTGCTTTGCTGCAAGGTTCTTATAACAGCGCATTTACGTGATCGCTGGTTTTCGGTAGCCGGAACGTTTTAGTTTCACGAAC
>NZ_FMVF01000009.1 GCF_900101895.1 Flavobacterium caeni | reverse complement strand
CCCCGCGACGTCTGTATAAAACAACCCACTTCCATAACTGGGATCTGTCACATTTGAATTCAGCTGCGACAGAAATGGCCGAACGGCCTTTTAAAACCTCCTCTACACAGCGAAGTTTGAAATCATAACTGTGCTTGACTTTTCTTTCCATAAATACCCTCAAATAGTGTCCAACTTTTGGGGGGCAGTTCACTTTTGTGGCAATTTCGTTGGTCGGTGAAAAATTTGCCACAAATTGGTTTGCGTTTTGAAATGTTTATAACATTTTGGGGCTATAGGTTGGTTAAGGGTTTGTGTTCTCTATATTTGGGTACATACAATATATTATTCGGTCGTCATTCTGAACAATCTTATATGAAAAAGGCTCTACTTGACACAAATATAGTAATCCACAGAGAAACTAGTAAAATCTACAACCACGAGATAGGACAGCTTTTTAAATGGCTTGATAAGTTGAAATATGAAAAGTACTTGCATTTTCTTTCTATAGATGAAATACGTCGTCATAAGGATCCCATTGTAGTCAAAACAATGGAGATTAAATTAGAAAGTTATTATCAGATAAAGCATGCCGCCCCATTTGGGGCAGAAATAAGTAAATTAAGTGATGAAATCGACAAAACGTCTAATGACCAAAACGATAGTCGCATTTTAAACGAAGTGTACGAAGAACGAGTAGAAATTTTAATTTCAGAGGACAGAAAGTTACACCAGAAAGCAGAAAGGCTTGGGATATCCGAGAGAGTTTTTACGATTCAAAGTTTCCTCGAAAAAGCAACCGCGGAAAACCCCGAACTGGTAGACTATAAAGTTTTGGCCGTAAAGAAAGTCGATTTTGCCGAAGTAGAATTGACAGACACTTTTTTTGACACCTTTAGAGAAGATTACAAGGGGTTTGACAAATGGTTTAATAAAAAAGCAAATGACCCTTGTTATGTATGTTACAACGACTCTGTTTTGACGGCATTTTTATTTGTTAAAATTGAAGATGACACCGAAAACTACTCAGATATCTTTCCGGGATTCTTAAAAAAGAAGAGACTTAAAATTGGAACGCTGAAAGTAACTGGTAATGGATATAAAATAGGTGAACGATTCTTAAAAACAATTTTTGATAACGCGATTCAATATAAAGTAGAGGAAATCTACGTTACAATTTTCGATAAGCGACCCGAACAACTTCGACTGATTGATATGTTGGAAGAATGGGGGTTTGTGTACCATGGGATAAAACAAACTGAGAATGGAGATGAAAAAGTCTACGTTAGAAAATTTGGAAAAAATCTACCTGCCAACGTGAATTACCCCAAACTAACATTTCCGTTTTTTTCAAAAGCGACTGATAAATATATCATAAAAATTGAGCCTCAATACCACACTGAGCTTTTTCCGGATAGTATTAATACTAAAGAGGATGAAACTAAATACACAGAAAACGAACCGCATCGAAACCGTATAGGCAAAGTTTATATTTCGCACTCGCAAGACAGGCATTTGAAGCCAGGTGATGTGATTGTTATCTATCGAATTGGTGAAACAACTCCGAAAAAATATTCAAGTACAGTAACGACAATCTGCATCGTAGAAAAAGTTGTTGCCAAATTTGACTCATTCGAGGATTTTTATACTGCATGTAATAAAAGGACAATGATTTCTAAAGAAGATTTACGCATCAAATGGTGGGAGAAGTTTCCTAGAAATAAACCGTTTGTGGTTAACTTTCTCTATGCCCACTCTTTTCCAACCCCGAAACCTACCCTTTATGATTTAAATCGGTTAGGAGTTATACCTGACATGTATAATATGCCTCTTGGCTTTATAAAATTAAGTAATGACCAATTCAATACTTTGGTTAAATTTGCTTACAAAAAGAAATAATTATGAAAGTTGTTTTATCGATAAAGCCCGAGTTTGCAAACAAAATTTTTGATGGAACGAAAAAGTTTGAGTTTAGAAAGGCAATTTTCAAGAATCAAGATGTTAAAACCATTCTCGTTTACTCATCTTCTCCTGTTCAAAAAGTAATTGGCGAGTTCCAAATTGAACATATATTGAAAGATAATCTTGCATCGCTTTGGGAAACAACAAAAGATTACTCTGGAATTACTGAAGATTATTTTTATCAATATTTTGCGGATAAAGAAACGGGGTTTGCAATTAAAATTAAGAGCAAAAAAAAATACACTAAACCAAAGTGTCTTAGAGCGGACTTTAATTTATTTCCACCACAGTCTTTCGTCTATTGGACAAATGGTTAAAAAAAACTAGGAAGGCAGCGATATTCTTCATACACCAAACCCCACCCCCAAATTCCCTACCTTTGCACATGACCCGCAAAGAAAATACGGAACTCATCAAATCCCACGCCCAGCGTCTAGGGTTTATTTCCTGCGGCATCTCCCCGGCGGGCTTCCTCGAACAAGAAGCCCCGCGTTTAGAAGCATGGTTAAATAACAACCACCACGGCCAAATGGCCTACATGGCCAACCACTTCGACAAACGGCTCGATCCCACCAAATTGGTCGACGGCGCCAAAAGTGTCATCTCGCTGTTGCTCAACTATTATCCTTCGCAAACGCAAAACCCCGACGCGCCCAAGATTTCGAAGTACGCCTACGGCCAGGACTACCATTTTGTCATCAAAGAAAAATTAAAAGAACTGTTGTATGTGATCGAACAAGAGATCGGGCAGGTGCACGGCCGTGCATTTGTCGACTCGGCACCGGTGCTCGACAAGGCTTGGGCGGCCAAAAGTGGGCTCGGCTGGATCGGCAAGAACGCCAATTTGCTGAGCAAGCAGGTGGGGTCGTTTTTCTTTATCGCAGAGTTGATTGTCGATTTGGAATTGGAATACGACCACGCGACCACTGACCACTGCGGTTCGTGTACGGCCTGTATCGACGCGTGCCCCACCGAGGCCATCGTCGCGCCCTATGTCGTAGACGGCAGCAAATGCATTTCCTATTTCACGATCGAACTCAAGGACAACCTGCCCGAATCGATGAAAGGACAGTTCGCCGATTGGGCCTTCGGCTGCGACGTTTGCCAGGACGTGTGCCCGTGGAACCGTTTTTCCAAGCCGCACAATGAGCCGCTGTTCAATCCGAATCCCGAACTGCTCACAATGTCCCGAAAAGACTGGGAAGAAATCACCGAGGAAACGTTCCGCGCCGTGTTCAAGGATTCTGCGGTCAAGCGCACCAAGTTCTCGGGGCTTAAGCGCAACATCGACTTTTTAAAAGGCTGACGTCGAACCATAGGCCGCGTTTGCTATATTTGGGCAAGCAATCCTGTTATGCGAGCCAACCTGACCGTCAAGGCGTACTACGTTTTTATGTTTACGCTGCCCCTGCTTTTTGTTTCGGACATCCCCGACAAAGTGTTGCTTCCGCGGCAATTGTGGCTGTCGGGCTTTGCGTTGTTGCTCGTGTTTTTGCTTTGGAAACCCGCGGGCGATCGCTTCAAGCTACACACCGGTCATTTGGTTTTGCTGGCATTTTTGATGCTGGCCGGATGCGTTACGCTGCTCAACACCACGGTGATGGCCGAGGGTTGGTATATGCTGTCCAAATGGGGATTGTTCACCGCATTTTTATTGCTGATGGGCGTAGCGCTGCAAACCGGGAAGATGACCGCCAGGCAACTCTCAAGGGGCGCGCTCGTGTTCGGGTGTGCAGCCCTGCTCACGGCCTTGGTAGACATGGCCGACAAGACGTTGCGCGGGGAACACCTGTTGCACTGGGTGTACACCATTTCGGGCGGGTTTGGCAACAAGAACCTGCTTTCCTCTATACTGTTTTTGTGTTTTCCGTTTTTTTGTATGGGGCTGCACGAAGGCCGCAACATCAAGTGGATTTCGGCTGCGGCGTTGACGTTGTCGGTTTTGCTTTTAATCATTTTGCGGACGCGTGTCGTATTGGTGGCCACGTTGGTCTACGCGGGGATGGCGGCGTTTTTTTACCTCAAGCACCATTACAAAAAAGGCATTAAGCTCGTGGTAGGTTCGACTTTGGTGGGCATCGTTGGGCTTGGGCTGGCGTTCTTTGCGCCATCGGCAGAGGCGCAAAAGTACGTGAGCAGACTTTTCGATACCCGTACTTTGGGCGAGCGGCAATTGTTCTGGCGCCAGTCGGTCGAGATGTTCTTCGAGCATCCGCTGGGTGTAGGACTCGGCAACTGGCAGGTTTATTTCCCGAAGTATGGGTTGGATCAATTCGGGTCGTTCGAGATCGTCAACGGGACGGCCACACTACAACGCCCGCACAACGATTTTCTGTGGATTTTGTGCGAAACCGGCGTACTCGGGTTTGCAGCCTATGTAGTTTTGTTTGGCATCGCGCTGTGCCATGCGTTCCGGTCGGTCCAATCGGCAGCAGACGATTCGCAGAGATGGTTTTCGGTCTACGTGTTTGCGGGCCTGGTTGGTTTTGTGTTGGTTTCTTTTTTCGATTTTCCCATCGAGCGCATCGAACATTTGGTTTTGTTGGCCATTTTGCTCACCTTGGTGATGTACCGAAACACCGATGGACAGCCAAGTCCACAGCAAAGAACCATTCCCGTTCGGGTTGTTTTGTATTTTGCGGTGATCGCAGGCGTGTTCTCGCTCGTGGTGGCGGGCCAACGTCTGGTCTCGGAAAAGCACATGTTTAAGGTGTATGCGGCCCAGGCCAACGGCGACACCAAGGAAGTTCTGTACGGTGTGCGTCATGCCGAGGGCCTGTTTTATACGATAGACATCAAGTCCATCCCGCTGGCATGGTACCAGGGTGTGGCCGAATTTTCTACCCAACAGTTTGCCGAAAGCCAAAAGCGTTTTGAACAGGCCTATCGTTTGACGCCCTACAACATCCATGTGCTGAACAACCTCGCGAGCAATTACGAGGTCAACGGCAAACGAAAAGAAGCCATGGTTTTTTACCGTAAAGCATTGCACATCTCGCCGTATTTCGAAGAGGCGCGACTCAACTTGGCCGCGGTTTATTTCAACGACAAACAATACGAAAAGGCTTTTCAAACCATCGACTCTTGTTCGACGCAAACCCGTGATCCGAAGTACAAAATATTCCTGCCGCCCATCCTAAAAAACAAGGCCAATCGGGTGATAGACAGCTTGGATAGGGCACGTCCCACCGCCCAAGAAATCAATAAGAAGCAGGTAAATGATTATTCTTCAGTTTATTATGAAGCGAAAGAAAATAACACTACATTTGAGCGACAACTGATCACCCATTTAAAAAAACGCCAATGAAAAAACTATTACTCTTTTTACTTCTTGGGATTTCGGGCATATTGTCTGCCCAAACCATCACCGGTGTTTCACCCAATGCAGCCGACGCAGGCGAGACCTTACAGGTTACCATTACGGGAAACAATACCCATTTTACGACCATCAGCAGCACCGAAGGCGTTTGGTTCTACGGTGGTATAACAACCAATGCACTCGACTTGGTTTCGGATACCTTGATGCATGCGATGATTACCGTTCCGAGTTCGACACCGGCGGGATTTTATGATTTGTTCGTATACGACAATTTTGGGCAGTATTCTTTTCTAGACGCCTTGCAAATCAATAACAACAACAACACCATCGTCGGCAACATCTCGGTCGATACCAATAACAACGGATGCGACGGGGCCGATCTCCACCCGCACGGGATTCGGGTCAATCTCACAGGCGGTTCGTCCGACCAGTATACGTTTACCGATATTTCGGGTAACTACATATTTTATGTCGGCGCGGGCAATTTTACCGTGACACCGCAACCCGAGTTTCCTTATTTTACGTCTAGCCCGTCCTCCGATACGGTCAATTTTGCAACCGTCGCCAACCTGTCACAAACCCGCAATTTCTGTGTGGTGGCCGATGGTGTGCACAACGACCTGTATGTAAAGTTGCTCGAATGGGTACCGGCGCGTCCGGGGTTTGACGCCACGTATCGATTGGTATACAAGAACAATGGCAACCAACCGATTTCAGGATCGCTCAATGTGACTTTCGACGATTCGCGTCTCGATTATGTTTCGGCGACCACGGCACCCGTCGTGACGCCGAATAACCTGGATTGGACATTCGCCAATTTGGCGCCTTTCGAGACCCGCAACATCAACTTTGTGCTCAATGTCAATTCACCGATGGAAACTCCGGCCGTGAATATCAACGATGTATTGGATTTTACGGCAACGGTCAATCCTGTTGCGGGCGACGAAACCCCTGCCAACAATGTCAGTGTATTCAACCAAGTGGTAGTGGGCTCGTATGATCCGAACGACAAAGCGGTGGCCGAAGGGCCTGAAATCAATATCGCGGATGTAGGCGATTACCTGCATTACCTGATCCGTTTCCAAAACTCAGGAACGTTCCTGGCCGAGAATGTACGTGTACAAGATATGCTCGCGGCCAACCTCGACGTTTCGACGCTCGAAGTGGTTTCGGCGAGCCATGCCTACCGCAGTACGCTGACCCATGGGAACAAGTTGGAATTCTTTTTCGACAACATTATGCTGCCGGCCGAGATGGATGACGAACCGGGCAGCCACGGTTTTGTAGCCTTCAAGATCAAGCCCGCCGCGGGCGTTGGTTTGGGCAGCGTGATCGAGAACACGGCCGAGATTTATTTTGATTTCAATTTCCCGATCATCACCAATACCGTGACCACAACGGTTACCGAATTGGCGACGGCCGAATTTGACGCCCAAAACAACGTGGTGATGTATCCGAATCCGGCGCGCGATGTATTGCGTTTCGAGACCAAGGATGACATCACGGCGGTCAAGATTTTCAACCAATTGGGGCAGTTGGTCAAATCGGTCGATCAAAACGGAATCAAGACAATCAATGTAAGCGAACTCTCGGCGGGAACCTATCTCGTCCAGATTTCGACCACCAAAGGATCGTCGGTGGCCAAGCTGATGAAATACTAAACCAAATGGCTTTTTAAGATCAAGGCGTCGGAACATCCGGCGCCTTTTTTTGTTGCGATGCGCCGTCTTTGGTTCGCGAATCGCCAAAAGAATGATGCAAAAAGTTTCCTTATTAACCCGATACGTTTACCTTTGTCAGTCGGAATAAATCTGCGACAATGAAGAGAAACAGCAAAAGGCGCGAAGCCTTACTCTACCACGCCAAACCGCAACCGGGTAAGATTGCCGTGGTGCCTACCAAAAAATACGCCACCCAACGCGATTTGTCGCTGGCCTATTCGCCGGGCGTAGCCGAGCCGTGTCTTGAGATCGCCAAGGACGTCAACAACGTTTACAAATACACCGCCAAGGGCAACCTGGTGGCCGTGATTACCAACGGAACGGCCGTTTTGGGATTGGGCGACATCGGGCCAGAGGCGTCCAAGCCCGTCATGGAAGGCAAGGGATTGCTGTTCAAGATTTTTGCCGACATCGATGTGTTCGACATCGAGATCGACGCCAAGAACATCGACGAATTTGTCGAGACCGTCAAAAACATCTCGCCCACGTTCGGGGGCATCAACCTCGAAGACATCAAGGCGCCCGAATCGTTCGAGATCGAGCGGCGCCTGGTAGAGGAGCTCAACATACCGGTCATGCACGACGACCAGCACGGCACGGCCATCATTTCGTCGGCTGCGCTGTTGAATGCGTTGGAACTGGCCGACAAGAAAATCGAGGCGGTCAAGATTGTCGTTTCGGGTGCCGGATCGGCGGCGTTGGCCTGTGCGAATTTGTACGTGGCCCTGGGCGTCAAGGTCGAGCACATCATCATGTTCGACAAAGACGGCGTGCTCACCACCGACCGTACCGACCTTTCGGCGCTTCAATTGCGCTACGCCAAGGACATCAAAAACGATTATTCGCTCGAGCAGGCGATGAAGGGTGCCGATATTTTCCTGGGTCTTTCGGCCGGGAACATCCTCACACCCGAGATGTTGCTCGCCATGGCCGACAACCCGATCGTGTTTGCGATGGCCAACCCGATTCCCGAAATCGACTATGAGCTGGCGGTCGCCACGCGCAAAGACATCATCATGGCCACAGGGCGTTCCGATCATCCGAACCAGGTGAACAACGTACTCGGGTTTCCGTATATTTTTCGAGGGGCGCTCGATGTGCGCGCCACCAAGATCAACGAAGAGATGAAGATGGCCGCGGTCAAGGCGCTCGCGGCATTGGCCAAGGAATCGGTGCCCGAGCAGGTCAACATCGCCTATGGCGAGACCAAGCTGATTTTTGGCCGCGATTACATCATTCCCAAACCATTCGATCCACGTTTGATTACCCACGTTGCGCCGGCCGTCGCCAAAGCCGCAATGGATTCGGGCGTCGCGTTGCATCCGATACAGGACTGGGAAAAATACGAAGAAGAATTGCTTGAACGTCTGGGCTCCGACAACAAAATGGTGCGTTTGCTCCTGAACCGCGCCAAGACCGAGCCCAAGCGCGTTGTTTTTGCCGAAGCCGACCACCTCGACGTGCTCAAGGCCGCGCAGATTGTTTTGGAAGAAGGCATCGGCTTTCCGATTTTGCTGGGCAACAAAGAGGTGATCCTCGAGCTCAAGGAAGAACTCGGATTCGACGCCGAAGTCCCGATTTACGACCCCAAGACCAAGGAAGAGGACGAACGCCGTCTGCACTATGCCGAAATGTTCTGGAAGGCGCGCCAACGTCGCGGCGTATCGCTTTTGGACGCACAAAAATGGATGCGCGAACGCAACTATTTTGCGGCCATGATGGTCAACGAAGGCGAAGCCGATGCGCTCGTGACAGGCTACTCGCGCAGCTATCCGAGCGTCGTCAAGCCAATGATGCAACTGATTGGCAAGGCGCCCGGGATTTCGATTATCGCGACGACCAACATGATGATGACCAACCGCGGGCCGATGTTTTTGTCGGACACGGCCATCAACCCCAACCCAACCTCGGACGATTTGGCCAAGATTGCGCTCATGACGGCCAAAACCGTACGCATGTTCGGGCTCGAGCCTGTGATCGCGATGGTGTCGTTCTCGAATTTCGGTTCATCGACCGATCCGAGCGCGACCAAGGTGCGCGAAGCCGTGGCCTATTTGCACAAATACTATCCCGATTTGATCGTCGATGGAGAAATTCAGGCCGATTTTGCGCTGAATTCAGAGATGCTCAAGGCCAAGTTCCCGTTCTCTAAACTGGCGGGCAAAAAGGTCAATACGCTGTTGTTTCCGAACCTCGAGGCGGCCAACATCAACTACAAATTGCTCAAGGAATTGTACAAGGTAGATTCGGTGGGGCCGATCATGCTGGGGATGGAGAAACCGGTGCACATTTTCCAGCTGGGCGCGAGCGTAGAGGAGATGGTGAACATGGCCGCCGTAGCGGTGGTCGATGCCCAAGAAAAACACAAACGGCTCAAGAACTTTCACGTAAAAATTTAACCGCAGCCTTTGGATGCAAGCCAATTAAAGTTTTTTGCTATATTTGGCATGACTTTAACAGAACGATGATTGCACATTTACAAGGGAAGTTAGTAGAAAAATCGCCTACAGAGGTGGTCATCGACTGTAACGGTGTGGGCTATCAAGTTCACATTTCTTTGCACACGTATTCGCTGCTTCCGCAAACCGAAAACATCAAGCTCTTTACGTACCTCCAGATCAAGGAGGATGCGCACACGTTGTTTGGTTTTGTCGAGAAATCGGAACGCGAGATTTTCAAGATGTTGTTGTCTGTATCGGGTATTGGTGCGGGGATTGCGCGTACGATGCTGTCGTCGCTCGAGCCCAAGCAAATCATCCAGGCGTTGGCCGTGGGCGATATTGCGGCCATACAGTCGATCAAGGGCATCGGCAACAAAACCGCGCAGCGCGCCATCTTGGACCTTAAGGACAAAGTGTTAAAAGTCTACGATTTGGACGAAGTTTCGATGACGCCAAACAATACAAACAAGGACGAAGCGTTATCTGCTTTGGAGGTTTTGGGCTTTAACAAAAAATTGGCAGAGAAAGTCCTCGACAAACTCGTCGGTGCACAACCCGATGCATCGGTGGAATCACTAATCAAACAGGCATTAAAAAATTTATAATACTTGAAAACATTTTACCTTAACCCCATAAAACCCCTTATAAAATTCAGCGGATTTTGCTGGCTCTTGCTTTTTAGTTTGGGTTTGCAGGCGCAGGTTGAAGAAGAAACCGACGAAGAGGTGCAGGATTCGGTAAAAACCGGCTACACCGTGGGTTCGCTCGAGATGGACAATCCGCCAAGTATTGTAGAAGCCTATACCTACGATCCGGTCACGAACCGCTATGTCTATACCCATTCGGTAGACGATTTTAACATCAATTACCCGATTATCCTCACGCCCAAAGAGTACGACGAATTGGTGCAGCGCGAAGCCATGCGCAAGTATTTCCAAAAGAAATCCGATGCCATCGACGGCAAAAAAGAAGGCACGGCCGAAGCCAAGAAGGATTTGCTGCCGCGGTACTACGTCAATTCAGGATTTTTTGAGTCGATATTTGGTTCGAATACGATCGACGTAAAGCCCACAGGCTCCGTAGAGATTGACTTAGGCGTTCGTTACACCAAACAAGACAACCCAGCCTTTTCGCCGCGAAACAGGACCACGACCAACTTTGATTTCGACCAACGCATCTCGATGAGTTTGATGGGCAAGGTGGGTACGCGTCTTCAGGTGACGGCCAATTACGACACCGAATCGACGTTTGCATTCCAGAACCTGATCAAACTCGAATACACGCCTACCGAAGACGACATCATTCAGAAAATCGAAGTCGGTAACGTAAGTTTGCCGCTCAACAGCTCGTTGATCCGCGGGGCGCAAAGCCTCTTTGGGGTCAAGGCCCAGTTGCAGTTTGGGCGCACGACGGTGACAGGGGTTTTCTCTGAACAAAAATCGCAAACGCGCACCGTAACCGCCGAGGGTGGCGCAACCATACAGGATTTTGATTTCTTTGCGCTCGACTACGACAACGACCGTCACTTTTTCCTGTCGCAGTACTTCCGCAACCGCTACGACGAATCGCTCGACAACTACCCGTTCATCGACAGCCGCGTGCAAATTACGCGGATCGAGGTGTGGGTCACCAACAAGCAAAACCGCATCAATACGACCAACAACAACCTGCGCAACATCATTGCGTTGCAGGATTTGGGCGAGGCCAGGCTCACCGGCGTCCCCGATGAGGATTTGGTCATTGTCAATACGCCGAGTCCGCCGCCTGGCAACTTTTTCACCGTGGCGCCCAACTCGCCGGTAGACAACAAGAACAACCGCTACAACCCGGCGTTGATCGCTGGCGGTGGCGGTATCCTGAACCCGAACATCCGCGAAATCGCGACTTCGGATGCAGGTTTTACAGGCGTGACACCCGTACAAGGTCAAGACTACGCCAAGCTCGAAAATGCGCGTAAACTCAGCGCGAACGAGTATACCTTTCATCCGCAATTGGGTTACATTTCCCTGCAGCAACGCCTCAACAACGACGAGGTGCTGGCCGTGGCCTACCAGTATACGGTGGGCTCGACGGTGTACCAGGTGGGTGAATTCGGGAACGATGGTGTAGATGCCACGCAGGTGGGCCCTACCGATCCGACGACCGGGCAACCCGAAAGCATCACCTCGCAAACGCTGGTCCTCAAGATGCTCAAGAGCAGCCTTACCAATGTAGATGCGCCGCTCTGGAACTTGATGATGAAGAACATTTATCAGATTCCGGGGGCTTATCAGTTGGAACAGGAAGATTTCAGGTTCAACATTTTGTATTCGGATCCGTCGCCCATCAACTACATCACGCCGGTGGCGGGCACGAGTTTCCCTGCGAATCCGTTGCCCGAGAACCGCGTGGCCGAAACGCCGCTCCTCAAGGTGCTTAACATCGACAAACTCAATTACAACAACGACCCGCAAACCGGCGGTGACGGCTTTTTCGATTTCTTGCCCGGGCTCACCGTAGACCAAACCAACGGCCGATTGATCTTTACGACCAAGGAACCGTTTGGCGAGTTGATGTTCAAGAAACTCAGCAACGGCACCGAAACCTACGCCGATCCGAACACCTACAACCAAAACCAGGCAAAATACGTCTTCCAGGCCATGTACCGCAAAACGCAGGCGCAGGCCTTGCAGGACAGCGACAAGAACAAATACCAATTGCGCGGTAAGTTCAAATCGGCGGGTGGCGAGGGTATTCCGATTGGAGCGTTCAACGTACCAAGAGGTTCGGTGGTCGTGACCGCTGGCGGACGCGTGCTCGTAGAAGGCGTCGATTACAGCGTGAACTACCAGGCGGGCCGCGTACAGATTCTTGATCCGGCGTTGCAGGCATCGAACATCCCGATCGAGGTGTCGGTCGAGAACAATTCGACGTTTGGCCAGCAAACCCGACGTTTCTGGGGCTTTAACGTAGAGCACAAATTTTCAGAGAATTTTGTCATTGGCGGTACCTTGCTCAAAATGACCGAACGTCCGTTTACGCAAAAGTCGAACTATGGGCAGGAATCAGTGAACAATACCATTTACGGCATGAACGTGAATTACTCGACCGAGATTCCGTTTCTGACGCGTATGGTCAACAAATTGCCGAACATCGATACCGATGTGCCGTCGAACTTCTCGTTCCGCGGCGAGGTGGCGTTCCTCAAACCCGATACGCCAAAGGCCGACCAGTTCAACGGCGAATCGACCTTGTATGTAGACGATTTCGAAGGATCGCAAACCACCATCGACTTGCGTACGCCATCGTCATGGTCGTTGTCTTCGGTGCCGATCAAACCTACGTCGGGCCCGAATTTGTATCCCGATTTTGGGGGCAACCTGCTCAACAATCTGCAGTACGGTTTCAAGCGTTCGCGTTTGAGCTGGTATACGATCGACCCGATCATTTATGCGACAAGACCGAACGGCATTTCGGTAGACGATATTTCGTGGAACAAGACGCGTCAAATCATGAACGAGGAATTGTACCCGAACACCGACATCGCGATCGGGCAAATCGTCACGTTGCCGACGCTCGATTTGACGTACTATCCACGTGAGCGCGGCCCATACAACAACAACCCGAACGTCGCCGCGACGCCCGAGGACAACTTTGGCGGTATCATGCGCGCGCTCAACTCGACCAACTTCGAGCAGGGCAACGTAGAATACATCCAATTCTGGATGCTCGACCCGTATGTGGGTTACAACGGCCCTACGCCAAACACCCCGGGCAACACCGGAAAGATTTTCTTTAACCTTGGATCGATTTCTGAAGACATCCTCAAGGACGGCCGCAAGCAGTACGAGAATGGTTTGCCCGAACCGGGATCGACCAACCAATTCGTGTACAACACGCCATGGGGTAAGGTGGCCGGATCGCAATCGCTCGTGTATGCGTTCGACACTAACGAAGGCAACCGCGCCGCACAGGACGTTGGTTTGGACGGACTCAACGATGCCGAGGAAGGATCGGTGTACACCAACTTTGCAGGCCAGCCCGATCCGGCGGCCGACAACTACCAGTTTTTCCTGACCGCCACCGGAAACATCATCGACCGTTACAAATTCTACAACGGCACGCAAGGCAACTCGCCGGTGAACGTATCGGACAACAACCGCGGCAGCACGACCATCCCTGACGTCGAGGACATCAACCGCGACAATACGATGGACGAAATCAATGCGTACTACGAGTACCACATCGACATCCAACCGAACATGAACGTGGGGTCGAATTTTGTGACCAACGTACAGGAAGTCGTGGCATCGATTCCGGGGTCGAACGCACCGGGCGAAACCACGCCGGGCCGATGGATCCAGTTCAAGATCCCAATCACGCAATTCGAGAGCAAGGTGGGTGCTATTTCCGATTTCACGTCGATCCGTTTCATGCGTATGTTCTTGACCGGATTCACCGACGACATTACCCTTCGTTTTGGCGCGCTCGACTTGGTGCGCGGCGAGTGGAGAAGATACCTTTTTACACTCGACCCGAACGAGACAACCGAACAAAACGACCTCGACACCACCGACTTCGACGTAGAATCGGTGAACATCCAGGAGAACTCCGAGCGTTCGCCGGTGCGTTACGTATCGCCGCCGGGCGTGGTGCGCGAACAGTTGTACAACAACAACACACTGATCAACCAGAACGAGCAATCGTTGGCGTTGCGCGTGTCGGGTACGGGCTTGGAGCCGGGCGATTCGCGTGCGGTGTTCAAGAACGTCAACGTAGACATGCGTCAGTTCAAGCGGTTGAAGATGTTCCTGCATGCCGAGGCGCTCGTAAACGACAATCCGGCACCAATCACCAATGGCGAGATGGCTGGTTTCATCCGTTTCGGAAACGACTTTACCGAAAACTTTTACCAGGTCGAGATTCCGCTCGACGTGACACAACCGGGAACAGGTGTTCCTGAATTGGTTTGGCCTGCCACCAACGAAATCGATCTGGCGTTGGCATCGCTTACCGAAATCAAAATCGAATCACGTCAGGCAGGGCCTTTAGCACCGGGCGAAATCTATTACAAGCAGGTGGGCAACCTCAGGATCGGGGTGCGCGGGAATCCGAACTTCGGGCTCGTGCGTACGCTCATGGTCGGGGTGCGCAACAACACACAAACGCCAGCCAATCCGGCAGGCCGTGAGATTACGGGCGAGGTGTGGTTCAACGAACTTCGTTTGGCCGAAATGGACAACAAAGGCGGTATGGCCGCAGTGGTCAACGTAGACGGTAACGTGGCCGATTTTGCGACCGTGTCGGCAACAGGCAGGATGAGCACCATTGGTTTTGGTACGCTCGAGCAAGGCCCGAACGAACGCAGCCGCGAAGACATGAAACAGTACAACATCGTCACGAATTTGAACCTTGGGAAGTTGTTGCCTAAAAAATGGGGCATCAACTTGCCGTTCAACTATGGCGTGGGCGAGGAGATCATCACGCCGCAGTACGATCCGTTCAACCAGGACATCAAACTCGACCAGTTGCTCGAGGTAACCGCCGATCCGGCCGAGCGCGAGAACATCAAAAACCGCGCAATCGATTATACCAAACGTACGAGCATCAACTTTATCGGCGTCAGGAAAGAACGTGCGCCCGAACAAAAGCAGCGCATTTACGATCCCGAAAACCTGACGTTGTCGTATTCGTACAACGAAGTCGACCGACACAATTTCGAGATCGAGAGTTTCCGCGACCAGCAGGTCAACACGACGGTAGACTATACGTATAACTTTACGCCAAAACCGGTCGAGCCGTTTTCTAAGAGCAAGTTCTTCAAGAAAAGCAGCTATTGGAAATTGCTCAGCGATTTCAATTTCAACTACCTGCCGAGTAACATCTCGTTCAGCACGAACATCATCAGACAGTACAACAAGCAGCAGTTCCGTCAGGTGGACGTGGCGGGTATTCCGCTCGATGCGTTGTACCGCAGGAATTTCATGTTCAACTACCAGTATGGGTTCAACTACAATTTGACCAAGGCGCTCAAGATCAATTACACGGCCACGTCGAGCAACATCGTTCGCAATTATTTGAACGAGAACAACGAGCCCGACAACACCGTTACGATTTGGGACGATTACTGGAACATTGGTACGCCCAACCAGCACGCGCAGCAAATTGTGGTGAATTACGACTTGCCGATCAGCAAGATCCCGACTTTTGCGTTCCTCAAATCGACGTATTCGTATACGGGCGATTACAGCTGGACGCGCGCTTCGATCGCGTTGCAGGAAGTCGAGGTAGACGGCATAACGTACAATTTGGGGAATACCATCCAGAACGCCGCGTCGCACAAGCTCAACACGACGTTCAACATGGATTTGCTTTACAAATACATCGGACTGACCAAAAAGCCAAAAACACCGGCGCGTCCGCAACCAGCCAAACAGCCGAAGCCGGGCGAGAAGATCACCAATACGGCGCAACCTGCGGCCAACCAAGGCAATGTGTTCCTCGACGGTTTGATCGGAATCGCGACCAGCGTCAAGAACCTGCAAATCAACTATACGCAAAACCAGGGAACGGTGCTTCCGGGGTATTTGCCGGGGCTCGGGTTCTTTGGGACGACCAAGCCAACGTTGGGCTTTATCCTCGGTTCGCAGGACGATGTGCGTTATGAGGCGGCCCGATCGGGGTATTTGACCAACTATCCGGAGTTCAACCAAAACTATACGGCGGTCACGAGCAAGACGCTTAACATGACGGCCAACGTAGATTTGTTCCCCGATTTCAAGATCGATTTGAACGCCGACCGCACCTATGTAGACAACTATTCGGAACAGTATGATGTCACGGGTGGGCAATACAACTCGCGTTCGCCTTACACGTTCGGCAACTTCTCGATTTCGACGGTGATGCTCGCCACGGCGTTCAAGACCAGCGACGAGATCACGTCGTCGGCGTTCGACGATTTCAAGAACAACCGCATCATCATCGCCAACCGATTGGCCGAACAGTTTTACGCCGGGCAACCGATTCCGCGTTACAACGAGGGCGCGAATGTAATTACCGACCCGAGCGATCCGCGTTACGAAATTTACCAATCCAACGCGGGTTATCCGATAGGCTATGGGAAGAACAACCAGGCGGTTTTGATCCCGTCGTTCCTGGCGGCCTACACGGGACTCATCAGCAAACCGGCCGGAGAAGACACCAAGAAGATTTCGCTCGATGCGTTCCGCGACATCCCGATCCCGAACTGGACCATCAAATACAGCGGGCTTATGCGTTACAAGTTCTTCAAGGACCGCTTCAAGCGCTTCTCGTTGCAGAACAGTTATCGCGCCTCGTATACGATCAACTCGTTCCGATCGAATTTCGAGTACGACAAAGCGCCATCGGGTCGTCGTAACGACGGTTCGCTTAACGTAGACGCGGGGGGCAACCTGTACAACAAGACGATCATCCAAAACATGAACCTGGTTGAACAGTTTTCGCCATTGATGCGCGTGGATATGGAATTCAAGAACTCGTTCAAGGTGTTGGCCGAGATGAAAAAAGACCGTGCGCTTTCGATGAGTTTCGACAACAACTTGCTCACCGAGGTCAAAGGAATCGAATATGTCGTAGGATTGGGTTACCGCATCAAGGACGTGATCATCTCGACGCGACTGGCCGACAACCCAACGGGCATCATCAAGAGCGACATCAACATCAAAGTCGATGCATCGTACCGAAACAGCGAAACCATCGTGCGTTATTTGGATTACGACAACAACCAGCTTTCGGGCGGGCAAAACCTTTGGTCGGCCAAGCTTACCGCAGATTACTCGTTCAGCAAGAACCTGACGGCGATTTTCTATTACGACCATTCGTTCTCTAAAGCGGTCATTTCTACATCGTTCCCGATTACGAACATCCGCGCGGGCTTTACGTTGCGTTACAACTTTGGAAATTAACCCGCAAAAATTTTAAAATCACAAGGGCAAACGCTACATTTGTTCGAACAATATAACAAGCTACAACATGAATATTCCAGCCAATTTAAAGTATACCAAAGACCACGAATGGGTGTCGCTTGACGGCGATATCGCTACGGTGGGCATCACCGATTTTGCACAAAAGGAGCTCGGCGACATCGTGTATGTCGAAGTCGAGACGCTCGACCAAACGCTCGACAAGGACGAAGTGTTCGGTACGGTAGAAGCGGTCAAGACGGTGTCGGATTTGTTCCTGCCGATGGCGGGCGAAATCGTCGAATTCAACGACGAGCTCGAAAGTGCACCCGAAACGGTCAATACCGACCCGTACGGCAAAGGCTGGATGATCAAAGTCAAAGTGAACAACACGGCCGACTTTGACGAATTACTCTCTGCCGATGCGTACAAAGACCTTATTGGCGCATAAAAAGCTGTGGCTGACGCTGGCCGTTGCATGGACATTGCTTATTGCGGTGTTGTGTTTGGTCAGTTTCAACAAGTTGCCTACGGTTAAGATTGCGGGTGCCGACAAGTACGTTCACGCCGTTTTTCATTTCGTCTTTACGTTGCTTTGGTTTGCCTATCTCAGGATCGGGACACCGCGGCCGTTGCTCAAGGTGTTTGTGGGTTCGTTGGCCTACGGCGCCTTGATGGAAGTATTGCAAGGCGTCATGACCACCACGAGACAAGCCGATATGGCCGATATCATGGCCAATCTTTTTGGAGCAACCGTGGCGGTGTTGATCATTTTAACGACAATGCGCTATGCCCCAGTGCGTTCGAATTAAATCAAGGAATACGTCCCACTTTTGGTGGGATTTTTTATTTTTACGCCATGAACATTAAATCTTTTCTCGATTCGACTTACCTCAAGACCGCCGTTCAGGCTGGAATCAGCGAGGCCGAAAATAAAGGGATTGCGCAAGGATTCATCCAGGAGGCGATCGATGCGGCGTTTAAGTTGATCATGATCAGGCCCGAGTATGTCGCGATGGCTAGGCAAATGGTTGCCGACGCCCAATCGAAATTGACCATCGGGACCGTCATCGATTTCCCCGAAGGCCGTTCACCCATCGAAGCCAAGCTGGCCGAAGCCGAGAAAGCGATTGCCGATGGTGCCGACGACCTGGATTTCGTTTGCAATTACGAGGCCTTTAAAAAGGGCGAGGTTGCGCTGGTCAAGGAAGAGATTTTAAAAGGAACGCAGCTCGGCTTGCAACACCACAAGATCGTCAAGTGGATCATCGAGGTGGCGGCGCTCGACCACCAGCAAGTCGTGCAACTTTCGACCTTGATCAAAAACGTGGTCATGGCGCATTTTAAGGAGGATTGTTACGACCAGGTGTTTGTCAAGTCGTCTACCGGATTTTACCCAACCACCGACGGAAAACCCAACGGCGCCACCGTCGAAACGATTGTGATGATGCTCGAGAATGCCTCGCCACTCCCGGTAAAAGCGGCCGGCGGTGTGCGTACGTATGCCGAAGCCGAGGCGATGATCCGTTTGGGCGTCAAACGCATCGGGACATCGTCGGCCAAAGCCATTGTCGAGGGACGTACGGCGCAAAGCAATTATTAAAGAACCAGTCATGAAAAAATATTTTTCTGTCCTATTTTTTGCATTGGCGTCGTTGGCGCAGGCACAAATTTCAACCTCGGGCGATCAGCCTCCGGTTTTTCCCGACTGTCAGGAAAAGAAGGGCGCCGACCTCGAGCAGTGTTTTTACGCGCGGGTACAGGATTTTGTATTCAACAATTACAAACTGCCCGAAGGACAGCAGGATTTTAAGGGCAACATCATTGTGTTGTTTGAAGTGGATGCCGAAGGAAAGTTCAAACCAATTTATGCCGATGCGCCACACGAACCGCTGGTGGCCGAGGCCAAAAGGGTTTTCGAGAATTTCCCGAAGGTAAGCCCGCCTACCTACAACGGTAGTCCGACCTATGCGAAATATACGATCAAGATTGCCGTGCCGCTCAAAACCAGTGCCCAGGTGGCGCAGGAAACCGTCGACAAAATCGCAGCCGAGAAGCAATTCGCGGCCACGAACTACGCGGTCAACCGAAGCAAGGAATTGACCGAATACGACAGCATCGTCTACCACAAATTCGACGAGCCCAAGTTCGACAGCCACCTGAACATTCCGTTTTCGCACAGTTTTTACGCCCAATTCGACGATGCGATGAACCAAGTGGGCGCCAACAACCACACCGCAGTCAAGCCGTATACTTATGCAGAGGTTTCGCGCTATTACAACCTCCGCGAGGCCAATCAAAAATTGCTCAAGAACAAAACCAGTTGGTTCGGGCGCAAATTGTGGAACGAGAATACCGTGCAAATCCAGGGCGAGGGCTACTGGTTTACGCTCAATCCGGTTTTCGATTTACAGGTGGGTCGCGCACAAAGCAAGAATTCGCAAGATACTTATTTGAACACGAGGGCCTTGCAGGTGCAGGGTGCGCTGGGTCGCGACATCAGTTTCACCACAACCATTTACGAAAGCCAGGGGCACTTTGCCGATTACTACAACCGGTATTCGGAGTATTTGAGGCCTGCCGGCGGCGGAAATCCGGCGATTGTACCTGGTATCGGCATCGCCAAGAGATTCAGCTCGGATTCTTACGACATGCCCAACGCCGAGGCCAACATCAGTTATACACCCAACAAAATGTTCAACCTGCAGCTCGGCTACGGTCGCAATTTTGTAGGCGACGGCTATCGTTCGTTGATCGTGACCGATGGCGTCAGCAACTATCCGTTTTTTAAAATCAACACTACGTTTTGGAAAATCAAGTACACCAATACGTATATGTTCCTCAAAGACGTGCGTCCCGAAGTCACGCTCGACCGCACCTATGCCACCAAGTACATGGCCAACCATTATTTGAGCTGGAACGCGACCAAAAGACTCAACATCGGTTTTTTTGAATCGGTGATTTGGGCCAACGAAAACGGCCGCGGCTTTGACATGAGTTTTTTCAATCCGATTATTTTTTACCGATCGGTCGAATTTGCGTCGTCGGCGCGCAGCGGGAATGCGCTTTTGGGGCTCACGTCCAAATACAAAATCAACAACCAATTCAATGTTTACGGTCAGTTTTTGCTCGATGAGTTTTCGCTCGGCGACATCAAGGACGGCGACCAAAGCTGGAAAAACAAGTTTGGGTACCAGTTGGGCGTGAAGTATTTCAATGCGTTCAATGTCGAGAATTTGCTCGTGCAGGCCGAATACAACCACGTGCGGCCGTATGTGTACGCGCACAGCGAGCCCATCACCAACTATGGGCACACCAACCAAAGCCTGGGCCACCAGTGGGGCGGCAACTTTCGCGAGGTGATTGCGATTGCGCGTTACCACAAGGGGCGTTATTTTGCCGATGCCAAGTTTACGATCGGCAAGCGCGGACTCGACTTTGATACCGCGACCGATACGCTCAACTACGGTGGGAACATTTACCGTGATTACGATTTGAACAGGGCGCGCAATACGGGCGTCAAGATCGGCCAGGGCAATACGACCAATGTTTTTATCGCCGATGTCCAGACGGGTTACCTGATCAATCCGGCCACGAACCTCAAATTGTTTGTGAGCTACATCCACCGGAATTTTAATCCGCTCGAAGACACGCTCGAAAATTTTAGCGATTCGACCAATTGGTTCTCGATTGGATTGCGCAGCGACATCTTCAATTGGTATTACGATTATTAAAATTTTGTCGAACGCCGAGCAATGTGTATTGTGGTTTTAGTTGAATAGAGGATCGCTTTCGCAGGTTCGGCTTGCGCTGTACGACCATCGGTTTTTACTCGTTCGACGTTTGACATTCGACATTTGACTTTTAACGGTCGACTTTACGCCAATTTGCTTGCCCAGTCGCTTTCTATAAACTACCTTTGCGCGACAAATGAAATCCGTTTTGAACGCATCGGGCAATAGCTTTTCCATTCGATCCATTTTTACCGATTTTAAGGAAATCACCAAGGCAGGATTGGCGATCAGCGTGCTGTTTTCGTCGATTGCGGGTTACCTGCTGGGCGTAAACGAGGCCTATCCGTTCAGTTGGCGTGTCCTGACCATGCTGATGGTGGGCGGCTACTGTATGGTGGGCGCGTCGAATGCGTTCAACCAGGTCATCGAAAAAGACCTCGACGCCAAGATGGACCGTACCAAGAACCGACCCGTTCCCGCGGGCAGAATGACGCCTAATGTTGCGTTGTTTGTGGCGAGTTCGCTTACAATCATCGGGTTGATTTTGCTTTATTTGATCAATCCAAAGACCGCCATGTTTGGCGCGATTTCGATTTTTTTGTACACCAGCGTATACACGCCGCTCAAAACCATGACGCCTTTGTCTGTTTTTGTGGGGGCGTTCCCGGGCGCCATCCCTTTCATGCTGGGCTGGGTGGCCGCCACCGACGATTTTGGCATCGAAGCCGGGACGTTGTTCCTGATCCAATTCTTTTGGCAGTTTCCACATTTTTGGTCCATCGGCTGGTTTTTGTATGAAGACTACGAAAAGGCGGGATTTTTCATGCTGCCTTCGGGCAAGAAAGACCGCTCGACCGCGTTGCAGACCATTTTGTACACCGTTTGGCTCATGATTGCGTCGTTGTTGCCTTGTTTGGGCTATACCGGGCGCTTTTTTATCACGCCAATTTCGGCCGGAATCGTATTCCTGCTCGGCGTCTGGATGTTGTTTTATGCGGTAAAACTGTACCAACTGCGTACGGCACAGGCCGCCAAAAGGCTGATGCTGGTTAGCGTTTCGTACATTACGCTGTTGCAAATCGTGTATATTTTAGATAAGTTTTTGAGATGAACCAATCGATCTTAACCCCCGAGGACAAAGCCCGGAACGACCGTTCCAAAAAAATGCTGTTGCTTTTTGCGATGGGCAGCATGGTCATGATGTTTGCGGCGCTCACCAGCGCGTTTATCGTGAGCAAGAGCCGCGCCGATTGGTTGAAGGACTTTCAGATGCCGATGCCTTTTTTTATCAGTACAGCCGTCATCATTGCATGCAGCGTGACGTTTCACCTTGCCAAACAAAGCGTCCAAAAAGGCGACCGCGGCGCCACGACGGGCTTCTTGCTCGCCACTTTGGGTTTGGGGATTGCTTTTGTTTTTTTACAATTTGCTGGTTTTGACGCCGTCATTGCACAGGGCTTTTATTTTACCGGTAGCGAGAGCAACATCACGACCACCTTTTTGTATGTGGTCACCATCACGCACATGGCCCACTTGGCGGGCGGTCTCATCGCGCTTTTGGTCATAATTTATAATCATTTTAAACAAAAATACGGCCCCGGTCAAACCCTTGGAATAGAGCTAGGTGCAATGTACTGGCATTTCCTAGATTTGCTGTGGGTGTATTTGTTTTTATTTTTATATTTCTTTAAATAAGAAAAAAACGTAAATTTGGGAACTTTTTAACGTAATACTTTATGGAAGCGACAGCGCATACAGCACACACGCAACAAAAAACCTGGGGTGGCGGTAACGAGCCGTTGGGCGCCAATTATGGAAAGCTCATGATGTGGTTCTTTATCGTATCGGATGCCTTGACTTTTTCGGGATTCCTCGCCGCTTACGGTTTCTCAAGATTCAAATTCATCGAAACTTGGCCTTTGCCCGACGAGGTGTTTACGCACTTCCCGTTCTTGCATGGGGTTGCAGCGCCGATGTATTATGTCGCGCTCATGACTTTTATTTTGATCTTTTCGTCGGTGACGATGGTGTTGGCCGTAGATGCCGGGCACCAAATGAACAAGAAGAAAGTCACGTTTTACATGTTCTTGACCATCATTGGTGGTTTGATCTTCGTTGGGTCGCAGGCTTGGGAGTGGAAAAACTTCATCAAGGGCGAGTACGGCGCGGTAGAAACCAAAGGCGGTAGCTTGCTGCAGTTTGTAGACGATACAGGTAAGCGCGTGGCCTTGGCCGACTTTGCGGTCGATTTGCCCGAAGAAAGAGCCGAACTGACGCGTAGCCGTTCGACCTGGTTCCAATCGGGAAGCAGCTTGCCGAGCTATTCGTTGGCCGAAGTGCAGGCCGGTTTCAAGGCGCATCCGAACATCCGTGTGCGTACCGAGGTCTTGTACAAAGACGATGCGGCCGCCAAAGCCGACAAAAGCATCGACCACAGCCTGACCAAGCACAAACACAAAACAATTTTGACGCGTGAGGCTTCGGAGCAGTTCCTGGCCAACGGCGCGATCGTAGTAGAGGGTGCCAACTTGGTGCGCAACGAGTACGGCAGCAAGTTGTTTGCGGATTTCTTTTTCTTCATTACAGGTTTCCACGGTTTCCACGTATTTTCTGGTGTAATCATCAACTTCATCATTTTCCTCAACGTATTGTTGGGTACTTATGAAAAGCGAAGAAATTACGAAATGGTCGAAAAGGTTGGTTTGTACTGGCACTTTGTCGACTTGGTTTGGGTATTCGTATTCACCTTTTTCTACCTCGTTTAATTTTCAAATAGCAACACCATGGCACACGAACATGTATCAAATACAAAACGAATCTGGTTGGTTTTCGGCATTTTGTCGGTAGTGACCACCGTAGAGGTTATCTTGGGTATTATTAAACCGGAATCGTTACACATGACCAATTTCCTGAGCATGAACCTGCTCAACTGGATTTTCATCATCCTGACCATTTTTAAGGCCTATTACATCATTTGGGCGTTCATGCACCTCGAGGGTGAAACCGCAAGCCTTAGATGGAGTGTGGTGGCGCCGGTGGTTTTCCTGGTTTTGTACCTTCTTTTCATTTTACTCGTCGAAGCAGACTACGTTTTCGAGGTCTTTAAAAGATCGACGATCAAATGGAATTTTTAACAATATAATAAGTAGCGAAAAAGACGGTTTTACGACCGTCTTTTTTTATTTTTGTACCCGACAAAACGCAGCGGCAATGAAAAAAAAACTGATTCTTTTTACCCTTTTTGTGGTGCCCATTGTCGCGTATTTGTTTTTTGCCACGGGCGTACACGGATTTACGCATTTGCCCACGGTGACGCCTAAAGTGGCCGACTTTGGCGACTGGCGTTCGACGCGAAACGAAAGAATTTCGCTAAACGGAAAAATTACCATCCTTGGTTTTGGCGGGAAAGATTTGCTCAAGAACCGCGGCAACCTGTACAACCTGCAGCAAAAAGTGTATTTGCGTTACCACGAATTCACCGATTTGCAGTTCGTGTACCTTTGTCCGATAGGAACCGAAGCCGATGCTGCGCAAATCCTAGAGGCGATGACGGCCACGACCGATATGTCGCACTGGCATTTTGTATTTGCTACGCCCGAAGAAATCCAAAAGTTCCACAGTCAGCTCAAATTGCAAGGCAAGTTGGGGCCTGATTTCGGTACGTCGCACGTGTATCTGCTGGACAAAGACCGCAACCTGCGTGGCCGTACAGGCGAAGAATACCGCGAAGGATACAATACGTTCCATCCGGCGGAATTGTCGAACGAAATGCTCGACGATTTTAAGGTGATGCTGTACGAATACCGCGCGGCCTACAAAAAGAACAACAACGCAAGCCCAAGGGAAATCTGATGAAAAGCAAATCATACATCGGGATATCGCTCGTTATTTTGGTTTTTGGGATCATTTTTGTGCCCAAGATCGTCAACCGCATCAAAGGCAATGACGTGGTCGAAGGCCAACGCGTAGACCAGGTATCTACGCACCGCAGCGATGCGAAGCTCGAAACCATCGGGCCGGCGCCCAAGTTCGAGCTCACCAACCAACACAACCAAAAAATCACGAATGTAGATTTTGCGGGCAAGGTATACGTGCTCGAGTTTTTCTTTACGACCTGTCCGACGATTTGCCCCAAGATGAACGCCAACATGATCGAGATCCAGAACAAGTTTTTCGGGAATCCGAATTTTGGCATCGCCTCGATTACGATCAACCCCGAGTACGATACCCCCCAAGTCTTGAAAGACCATGCCGATCTGATTGGCGTCAAGTCGTCGAACTGGCACATGCTCACGGGCGACCAGGACTACATTCTGGGTTTGTCGAACAAGGGTTTTAACCTGTATGCGGGCAAAAACAGCAAAGTAGGCGGCGGATTCGAACATTCGGGGCTGTTTGCGCTCATCGACAAAAACGGGAACATCCGTTGTCGCCAGGACGAATACGGCAACCCGATTTTGTACTACGACGGCCTCGAAAAGCAAGGCGTCAAGGCCATCCAACAAGACATCGCAAAACTTTTGAAAGAATAATGGAAAGCATTAATCCGAACCAAAATCTCGAACAAAAATTCAGCAAGTTCATCATCGTCGTATCGGTGTTGATCCCGGTGGTCGTGGCCGTGCTGTTCAGCGTCAAACTCAAGGACTTTGGCTACGAGGTTGAACCGTTTTCTTTCCTGCCGCCCATTTATGCCACCATCAACGGCATTACGGCGCTGGTGCTGGTTTTGGCCGTGCGCGCGATCAAGAACGGCAACCAAAAGTTACACGAACGCCTGATGACGATGGCCATTTGTTTGTCGGTGTTGTTTTTGGTGATGTACGTGGCCTACCACATGACCGCCGATTCGACCGTGTTTGGCGACCTCGACCACGACGGGGTGCGCAGCGCAGCCGAAACCGATGCCGTCGGGGCCACGCGTTTTGTGTATTTGTTTATCCTGCTTACGCATATTTTGCTGTCCATCGTCATTATCCCGCTGGTGCTCATTACCTATGTACGCGCGCTGGCCGAGCGTTTCGACCGTCACCGCAAGATTGCACGCATCACCTTCCCGATTTGGCTGTATGTGGCCGTGACGGGCGTGGTGGTGTATTTAATGATTTCGCCGTATTATGCCCAGTAAGTTAAAAGTCGAAAGTCAAAAGTCCAAAGGCGCTGCCCAACTGGGAAAAATTTTCCTTGTGCTGGTCGTATTGTTGTACTCAGGCGTGACCCATGCCCAGTGTGCGATGTGCCGTGCGGCCATCGAGTCTGAGGGCGATGTTGCCAAGGCCGAAGCGGTCAACGATGGTATCGTGTACCTGATGATCATTCCGTACCTGATTGTGGGCGCGGTGGCCTACGGGGTATACAAGTTGCGCCAAAAGAAGGCTATTTGAGCCCGTCGACCACGACACTTACTTCTCCCGTTATTTTTACGAAAGCAATGATGGCCTTGTTGGTCAGCTGTATTTTTTGGAATTGGATGTCACCCACTTGGCCGTTGACGAACACGCCCGGCATGGGTGAATAGTTTTTCATGTATTGCAACAGGTTGGCCTTACCCTCGTCGAGGTTGGGCTGTATCGAATACCGACAGGTTTCCTGCATTTTGCGCAGTACATACCCCTGCAACAGCCAGTTGGCCGTACGCGTGAGCCGTCCCTTGGTGTCGAGTACATAGTCGAGTTGGTCAAAATAAATTTCCTTGGTTTGGTCGTTGTACTGCGGAACGCCCGAGAGATAGATGCGCCCGTTCAAACTGCCCAAAAGATCCAAAGCGATGATCATCTTGCCGTTTTTTTGCCAAAGTTCTACGCCTTGTACCTTTACTTTTTTACTGCCCGAACCAAATTCCTGTCCCATGAAATTCTTGGTCAGGATTTTCGAGGCATCGGCATAGGTCGATACCGCGACGATGTTGGCCGTGATGTGATCGGGCATCTTGGCCACGGGCTTGAGAACGATTTTCGAACGGTCGAACTGATCGGTCGGTTTTTGCCCCACGAGCGTTTCAATGGTGCATTTGAGCCCCATCTCGAACATGATTTTGTCTTGCTGTAATTTGGCTTCGGTGGTGTACAATTCGCTGGGGTTGATGCGCAACCACGTGTCGTAGGCTTGGTTCATCTGGAACGGCGTACAAATCTTGTCGAGTGCGTCGAGTACGCTGGGCTTGAAGTCCATCGATTGGGCAATGGCTTCGTCGATGCTTTTCTCGATTTTCGATTTGAACAGTTGCAGTGCAGGATTGATGATGTAGGTGATGGGAACGGCCTTGCCCATGACGTTCATCGTGGGGCTTTCGTTCCACTGGATCGATTTGAATTCGGTATGCGTCTTGACTTTCCAGTTCGTGAGCGCCACATCGCTTACCAGCGAAACGTTGCCGTTGAAATTGAATTCCTTGGTGTCAAACAAATCGATGCCGAGCCGTTTGGTCCCAATCCGATACTTGACGTGCGCCTTGAGCGGCAATACCGTTTTGATCTTGCCTTTTTCGTTGGCCAGCGTAATCGGCGCGAGTTTCCAGATCTTGACCTGATAATCGTCGTCTTCGATGTTGTTGTCTTCGTAAATCAGTCCGGTAAGAGTTTTGTTCGTCTGGTTTTCGATGTCCTTGATTTTGACGACTACCGGAATGTCGATGAACGAAACGGCGTTGTCGTACAGCAACGGCTCGGCCTGGTCGGGTTCGGGTTTGAGCGCTTCTATTTTTTGCGGCGAACCACATCCCACAGCAAACAGTGAGGCAAAAACAAAGGCGGCGATTTTCTTCATCGGATGGAATTTGGCTGTAAAATTAAACAAAACTCGGGTGCACAGGTGTAACAAATCGATGCGGTGTCCGTCCTATCGCCTTAACGCAAGACATTAACGTTTTCTTATCACATTTTGGGAGCAGATTACCTAATATTGTTGACAAATTCCTACACCCCATGATTAAAATTACCGATTTGCACAAATCCTACCAAATGGGAAGCGCGTCGTTGCACGTGCTGAAAGGCGTTAATTTTAACATCGAGGCTGGCGAATTGGTGGCAATTATGGGCTCTTCGGGATCGGGTAAATCTACGCTGCTCAACATACTCGGTATTTTGGACGAAGCCGATTCGGGAAGCTACATCCTCGACGGCGTGCCCATCAAAAACCTCAATGAAACGATCGCTTCGCGCTACCGCAACCAATTCCTCGGATTTGTGTTCCAGTCGTTCAATTTGATCAACTACAAAAATGCACTCGACAACGTGGCCATGCCGCTCTACTACCAAGGCGTCGGGCGCAAGCAACGGTACGAAACCGCGATGCACTACCTCGAAAAAGTAGGCCTTGCAACCCATGCGCACCATTTGCCCAACGAACTTTCGGGCGGGCAAAAACAACGCGTGGCCATTGCGCGCGCGCTGGCGTCGAACCCCAAAGTATTGTTGGCCGACGAACCTACGGGCGCGCTCGATACCAAAACCTCTTACGAAGTCATGGAGCTCATCCAAGGCATCAACGACGAGGGCAAAACGGTGCTCATCGTCACGCACGAACCCGACATCGCCGCCATGTGCAAACGCAACGTCGTGCTCAAGGACGGCCTGATCATCGACGACAAAAAAGTAGAACAGGTAAGGGCGACGGCTTATGTTTAACCTCGAGCGTTGGCACGAAATCTTTGAGGCGATCTCAAAAAACAAGCTCCGCACTTTTTTGACGGGCGTGTCGGTCGCATCTGGGATTTTCATCCTCGTGATCCTGCTTGGCGTGGGCAAGGGGCTGCAAAACGGCGTCGAAAAGCAATTCGAACGCGATGCGGCGGGTATCGTCGAAGTATGGACGAGCACGACCACCAAAGAATACAAAGGGCTCAACCCGGGGCGTCAAATCCAATTTAGGAATTCCGACTATGCCGTGTCGGTACAAAAATACGATCAAATGCTGCAGTACAAAGGCTCGAGTTTCAACAACTGGAGCGGCTTGGTGACCTACGGAAAGGAATCGGGCAATTACCAATACCGCGGCGTGTACCCCGAATACCAATTCATCGAAAACGCGACCATGTCCGAAGGACGTTTCATCAACGCCAACGACATGGCCCATGCCGAGAAGGTGTGCGCCATCGGTCTCAAACTCAAGCAAGACTTGTTCAAGGAAGAATCGCCCATAGGCAAACAGATCCAGGTGAATGGCATCGCTTTTAAAGTGGTGGGCGTTTTTATCGATCCGGCAGGCGAACGCGAAGAAACCCGTGTGTACATGCCGCTGACGACGGTCCAGAAAGCCTATGGCGTGGGCGACAAGATCAGCAACATGTTCTTCGTCATGAAAAAGGCCGACAATTTCGACGCGGCGCTGGCCGAATCCAAAACGTTCGAAACCGGACTCAAACAATTGCTCAAAAACAAAAACACTGTCGCGCCAGACGACGAAGGTGGTATCGGGATGTACAATTCGGTCGAGAACGCCAAACGCTTTTACGACGTGAACCTGTACATCAGTCTGTTTTTTTGGTGGGTCGGGATTTGTACGATCATCGCCGGTGTGGTGGGCGTTTCGAACATCATGCTCATCATCGTCAAGGAACGCACCAAGGAAATAGGAATCCGCAAGGCATTGGGCGCGTCGCCGTGGTCGATCATTGCGATGATTTTGCACGAATCGATTTTCATCACCACGATTGCGGGTTTTGTAGGTTTGCTGATGAGCCTGGCGCTGTTGGAAGTGGTCGGGCCGCAGGTCAAGAGCGAATTTTTTGTCAATCCGTCGGTCGATTTCAACGTGGCGCTCACGACGCTGTTCTTGCTCGTGTTCGCCGGTGCGCTCGCCGGATTTTTCCCGGCTTATCGCGCGGCGCAAATCAAACCCATTGTAGCACTTAGAGACGAATAGTATGTTTGACCGCGAAAAATGGAACGAAATACTCGAGGCGCTCATGGCCAACCCTTTCCGCACGTTGCTGACGGCATTCGGCGTGTTCTGGGGAATTTTTATCCTGGTGATTTTGCTCGCCGCGGGCAAGGGTCTCGAGAACGGCATCAAAAAAGGCTTCGACGGCATGGCGACCAACACCATGTTCATGTGGGCACAAAATACCTCCAAGGCCTACAAAGGGCTGCCACAAACGCGCGGCTATAATTTCAAGAACGCCGATGTGCCCGCGCTCAAGGCCCAATTTCCCGATCTCGAATACGTCTCGCCGCGCAACCAACTGGGCGGTTATCAAGGCACGAACAATGTGATCCGCGGTGACAAGACGGGCGCTTTCACGATTTATGGCGATTACCCCGAACTCATCAAACAGGAGTCGATGATCATCAAGCAAGGGCGGTTCATCAACCAGCAGGACATCCTGAACAAGCGCAAAGTGGCCGTTGTCGGACAGGGCGTCATCGACGAAATGTATGAGAAAGGCGAGGAGCCGATGGGCAGCTACATCAAGATCAACGGCGTCAACTTCATGGTTGTTGGTGTCTACCATTCGAACAACACCAACAACGGTGGGGCCGAGGCGGCGCAAAAGAACATCTTCATGCCGTTTACGACCTTTCAGCAGGCGTTCAATTACGGCGATGTCGTCGGGTGGATGGCCATCACGGCCAAGGACGGCGCTTCGATCACCGAACTCAAGCAGGGCATTTTTGATTTCCTCAAGTCGCGTCATTCGATCCATCCCGAAGATGAACGCGCCATCGGGCATTTCGATTTGTTCCAGGAGTACAGTAAAGTGCAGGGGCTGTTCATGATTTTGCGATTTATTGCGTACTTTGTAGGGACGTTGGTGTTGCTTTCGGGCATCATCGGCATTTCGAACATCATGCTTATTGTGGTCAAGGAACGCACCAAGGAAATTGGCGTGCGCCGCGCATTGGGTGCTACGCCATCGGCCATTCGTGGCCAGATTTTGACCGAGTCGATCGTACTGACCATTTTGGCGGGTATGTTGGGTATTGCCGCGGCAACGGGCGTGTTGGCCATCGCCAATTCGATTTTGTCGTCGATGCCCTCCGAGGACATGATGTTCGCCAACCCAAGCGTAGACATGACCGTGGTGTTCATCGCGCTGCTGATCCTGATCGGCTCCGGATTGCTCGCCGGATTTATCCCCGCGCAAACCGCCATCAATGTCAAACCCGTCGATGCCTTACGAACTGAATAATCATCAACCAATCTTCATACAATGAAAAAAGGAGTTACCATTACCGTTTTGATCTTTATCGCCATCGTGTTTTTTGGCGCGCTGTACTATTTGTACGCCAAGAACCAGGAAGCGCCGGTGGTTTTTCAGTCCGAGAAACCCGAGACCAAGACGATTGTCAAGAATACGATCGCCACGGGCAACATTGTCCCCGACGAAGAGGTGCTCATCAAACCCAATATTTCGGGTATCATCGAAGCCGTGTACATCAAGGCTGGCGAAAGCATCAAGGCTGGCGACATGATCGCCAAGATCCGCGTGGTGGCCAATGTGTCGAATTTGAGCAGCTCGCAAAACCAGGTGCAATCGGCCAAGATCGAGCTCGACAACCAACAAAAATTGTACAACCGCCAGAAATCGCTGTTCGACAAAGGCGTGATTTCGGCCAACGAGTTCCAGGCTGCCGAAGTGGCGTTTTCGCAAGCCAAACAAAATTACAACGCCGCGCGTCAAGGACTCGACATCATCAAGACCGGAACTTCGGCGGGGTTGGGGAGCTACGCCAATACCATTATCCGATCGACCGTCAACGGCATGGTGCTCGATGTGCCGGTCAAGGTGGGCAACCAGGTCATCGAGAGCAACAATTTTAACGAAGGGACTACCATTGCGAGCGTGGCCGATGTGGGCCGTATGATTTTTGTCGGCAAGGTCGATGAATCCGAAGTGGGCAAAATCAAAGTCAACCTGCCCATCGAAATCACTGTGGGTGCCATCGAGAACAAAATCTTCAATGCTGTACTCACCGACATCGCGCCCAAGGGCAAAACCGAGAACGGCGCGATCCAGTTCGAGATCAAGGCCAAACTCACCGACCGTGACGATACGTTCATCCGCGCGGGGCTCAGCGCCAACGCGTCGATTATTTTGGACAAGGCCGAGAACGTGCTGGCCATCAAGGAGGCGCTTGTGCAATTCGATCCCAAAACGCAAAAACCGTTTATCGAAATCGACAAAGGCGACCAAAAATTTGAGCGCAAAGACGTCGAGCTGGGCGTGTCGGATGGGCTCTATGTGCAGGTTAAAAGCGGCATATCTGCGTCCGACAAAATCAAGGTGTGGAACCAAGGCACCACGGGGGAAGAAGCGCAAAAGCAACAATAATTGGTCTTAGTTTTTAGAAATTCGCTAAATTTGTGCGTCGCGTGGCGCCATCATCAATCATGAAAAAATCAAATCTTTTCTTTTTAATATTGTTCACATGTTGGGCGACGATCGGCCAGGCCCAAGCCAAGAAATGGACGATAGCCGAATGTGTCAACTATGCGCTCGAACACAACATTTCGATCCGCAACACGGCGCTCGATGGTGAACTTGCTGCCATCGACAAAAAAGATGCGCGCGGCAATTTTATACCGAGCATCAACGCCAATGCATCACATTCGTGGAACATCGGTTTGAACCAGAACATCACCACCGGTTTGCTTGAAAACCAGACGACGCAGTTTACTTCTATGGGCGTGGGCGCCAATGTAGACATCTACAAAGGCTTGCAAAACCAAAACCGTTACCGCCGTTCGGCGTTGGCCGAGGTCGCGGCGCAATACCAGCTCAGTAAAATGAAGGACGATGTGTCGCTCAATGTGGCCAATGCGTTCCTGCAGATTTTGTTCAACAAGGAGAACATCAAGGTGCAAAAAGAATTGTTGGCCGCCAACGAACGACAGTTTAACCGTACACAGCAACTCGTCGATGCCGGTTCGGTGCCGCGCGGCGACTTGCTCGACATCAAGGCGACGGTGGCCGACAGCAAGCAAAAACTTGTCGCGGCCGAAAATGCGTTGCTCATTTCGCGTTTGAGCCTGGCGCAATTGCTTCAACTCGACGATTTTCAGAATTTTGACATCGCCGACGAAAATTACGATGCCAAGCAAAGTGAGGTCATGTTCCAAACGCCCGAATCGATTTACAAAAAAGCACTCGAGAACAGGGTAGAGGTCAAGCTCGCGCAAACCAATCTCGACATCGCCAACCGCGACATCAAGATCGCACGCGGGGCCTATCAGCCAACGCTGCAAGGTTTTTACAGTTTCAATTCGCGTATTTCGTATGCCGATGTGCCGTATGTGATCAACGGACAGGTGATTGGGACGCGCAGCCCGGATCCTTTTTTCACGCAGTTCGACGACAACAAAGGACACAACTTTGGCTTGCAATTGAATGTGCCTATTTTGAACGGTTTTGCCGCCCGAAACAATGTGTCGCGCAGCAAGGTCAATGCCGAACGTGCCAAGATTGCGCTCGAGCAAAGCCAGGTTGATCTCGAACGCACCGTGTATACCGCGTTTACCGATGCCAACGGCGCGTTCAACAGCTATGAATCGGCGAACACGGCACTCGAGGCGCGCAAGAATGCGTTCGAGTATGCGCAGGCGCGTTACGACGTGGGTATGATGAACGCCTTCGATTACAACCAGGCGCAAACGCTTTACGCCAACGCACAGAGCGAAGTGCTGCGCACCAAGTACGATTATATTTTTAGAACCAAGATCGTCGAATTCTATTTTGGGATTCCGATCATCCAACAATAAGCGTCATGTCTAAAAAGTCAACTTATCTGTTAATCGGTGCGGCCGTGGTGTTGGTCGTGGTCCTTGTCGTATTGGCCAAGAACGGCGTGATCGGCAACAAAGACAAAGGCATCGAGGTCGAAACCGCACAAGTTGACGAGATTACCATCGTAGAGACCGTATCGGCTACGGGCAAGATCCAACCCGAGGTCGAGGTCAAGATCGCCTCGGAAGTATCAGGCGAAATCATCGAACTGCCTGTTAAGGAGGGCCAGGTCGTCAAGAAAGGCGATTTGCTCGTTCGCATCAACCCCGATCTGTATACCTCGGGCTACAACCGCACCCTGGCCGGATTGTCGGGTACCAAGGCGAGTTTGAGCCAGGCCGACGCGAGTTTCAAAGAGGCCAAGGCCAATTACGACCGCAACAAATCGCTGTTCGACAAAGGCATCATCTCAAGATCCGAGTGGGACAAGATCGTATCGTTGTACGAAGGCGCGAAGGCGGCCAAACAATCGGCGTATTACAATGTAGAAAGCGCGTCGGCTACGGTCAACGAAGCCAAGGACAATTTGGGTCGTACGACGATTTACGCGCCTGCCGACGGGACGATTTCGATGCTCAACGTCGAACTCGGCGAACGCGTACTCGGGATGCAACAAATGACGGGAACCGAACTTTTGCGCGTGGCCAACCTGAACAGCATGGAGGTCGAGGTCGATGTCAACGAGAACGACATCGTCAAAATCAATGTGGGCGATTCGGCACGCGTCGAGGTCGATGCCTATCTCAAAAAGAAATTCAGGGGTATTGTCACGAGCATCTCGAATTCGGCGAGCACGGCGCTTACGGCCGACCAGGTCACCAATTTTAAGGTCAAGGTTAGGATCCTTAAGGAATCGTATACCGATTTGACCGAAGGCAAACCTGCGAGCTATTCGCCTTTTCGTCCGGGCATGACGGCCACGGTAGACGTCATCACCAAACGCAAGGAAAAAGTACTTGGTGTGCCGATCAGTGCCGTTGTGGTCAAGGCCGATACGGCTGCGGTCAAAAAGCTTGAGGTAGACGACCCGGATTCCGAAGAAAACAAAATCAAACCCAAAAGCGACAAAAAGTATGAATGTGTTTTTGTCAAATCGGGCAACAAGGCCAAGATCCGCGTGATCAAGACGGGCATCCAGGACGACACCAACATCGAAGTCACGCAAGGCATCAAAAAAGGAGATGTTGTCATCACAGGCCCGTATACCACCGTAACCAAAGACCTCAATTCGGGCGACAGAATTACCGTGGCCACGAAAGATTCCAAGAAGTAATGGCTTATCTCTTACAACTCGAAACCGCCACCAAGAACTGTTCGGTTGCCGTATCGCGCGACGGACAGACCATCGCTTTGCGTGAGGTGGCCGAGCAAGGTTTTTCGCATGCCGAGAAATTGCATTTGTTCATCGAGCAAGCGATGTTGGACGCACAAATCACTTACGCCGATTTGTCGGCGGTGGCCGTAAGCCAAGGGCCCGGGTCTTATACCGGTTTGCGCATCGGGGTATCGGCGGCCAAAGGATTGTGTTTCGCGCTTGGGATTCCGCTTGTCGCCATCGATACGTTGGCCGTTCTCGCGGCGCAGGTCACGGTATCCGACGGTTTGATCATACCCATGATCGATGCCCGGCGTATGGAAGTATACAGCGCCGTTTTTGACGCCAATAGAAATGCGGTGCGCGGTGTTCAGGCCGAAATCCTTACGGCCGAATCGTATGCCGATACCAACGCAAAAATGTATATTGTGGGCGACTGTCAGCAAAAATGCAAGACGGTGTTAACCGATGATCGTTTTGTCTTTCTCGAAGATGTTGTTTTTCCATCGGCCAACGCGATGGGTGCGCTGGCGCATGCCAAGTTTCTGGCGCAGGATTTTGTAGATGTGGCGTACTTCGAGCCTTATTACCTCAAGGACTTTTTGGTGGGCGGCAAGTAATCAAAGTGTCGCAAGAAAGTTCACAAGCTGAATCAAGTCAGATTCATTGTCAAAATTCGTCTGGGCTTGTTTGACAAAAACGTCGATTTTGTCTTTGTGCGCTGGAAATAGTTTGACTAACGCTTTTTTGCTTTCCGGAAAATCGGTTGTCATACCTTCTTTGTTGCGCAGGAAAAAGATGTCGCGCATCGGGCTGAATTTGGCCGGCATACTGACCTCGAGCGAAGTTTTGGCGGGTTTGGCTTCAACAAACGACACGCGCTCTTTGCGGTAGAGGGTCCACCCGTCTTTCTGGTGTACGTTTACAAGGTATCCATAAACGAGTTTCTTGTCTTCGGTATACGGAATCAATTCGTATTGTTTTCGAAGTCCTGTAAAGACGATGCGGTCAAAGTCTTCTATTTTGTCCAAAACCAGGGTGTCGCTTTTGGGTGTGATGAATTCAAATTCATCTTTGTAGGCATTGTAGCGCATAAAAGCCTTGATGTTTAGCTTTTCGACGCTTGCTTGCGCAAACATTATTTGTTTGTAAGGCGAGCCTTGGGACTTGTCCTTTACGTATTTCGGGTTTTTGAACAACTTGGTTGCGATGTCCGGATGCTGTACTTCTTCCTGAAGCGATTGCGCCGCCAAAGGAAAACAAATCAATCCCAGCAAAAAACAAGATATTTTTTTCATGGTACGTATTTAAACAACAATACTACAAAAAATAAGACAGTTCTCAGGATTTCGAAAACTCTTTCAAAAACGGCTGGATCGAAATGCCTGCCTGGTCGAAAGCCGTTTTGCTTTGTTCGAGCAGATCGGCGGTCACGTCGGCGAAATCTTCGTTGGCCGTCCAGGCGCGAATGGCGATCTTGATCCCCGAATCGGTCAATTCCCTTACCGTCACTGTTGCATGCGGATTCTTGTGGATCTTGGGATGACGGTCGATGATTTCGGTAATGATGTCCTTGGCCTGCTTGATGTTGGTGTCATACGAAATGCCGATCGTAAGGTCGGTGCGTCGGGTTTGCTGTTGCGAAAAATTGATGATGGTACCGTTGGACAACGCGCCATTGGGAATGTAGATCACCTGGTTATTGGCCGTGAGCAGTTGCGTGACAAAAATCTGGATGTCGATCACCATGCCCGATACGCCCTGCGCCTCGATGGTGTCGCCCAATTTGAACGGCTTGAACAAAATGATGAGCATCCCGCCCGCAAAGTTCGACAGCGAACCCTGCAAAGACAAACCGATGGCCAGACCCGCAGCACCCAGAATCGCCACAAACGACGACGATTCGATCCCGAGTTTGGAAATAACCGCGATGAACAAAACGATGCGCAATGCCCAAAAGATGATGTCCGACAAGAACTCGACGAGCGTAGGTTCGACGTCGCGCTTGACCATGAGTTTGCGCGCAAAACGGTTGATCAGTTTGGTGACCCATAACCCCACGAACAGCAGGATGAACGCCCCAATTAGTTTGGGCGAATATTCGATGAGCAGGGTGATGAATTTTTGCGTGTATTGTTCGATGTAGTTGATGTCGGCTATTAACGGTTTCATGCGAAAAAAAAACCTCCGTTTGTGGAGGTTGTAAAGGTAGTGTTTTTAGTCGTTTAATCGGCGTCTTCTTCAACGCGGTTGCCTGCGTCGGCCGCTTTTTGCTCGGCATCGGCATCGGCGTCGCCCACAAAGTTGTTGACCGATTCCTTGGCTTGTGCGGCCGTGTCTTCGGCTTTGTTGGTCCAGTCCGATACTTTTTCCTTGACCGAATCGACCACGTCTTCGATTTTATCGGCGGCCTCTTTCGAATACTGGCCTACTTTTTCCTGCGCGGCTTCGGCCAAATCTTCGGCCTTTTCGATGTAAGGCGCAGCCGCTTCCTTGGCCTTGGCGTAGTTTTCCTCTACAAAATCTTCGGCCTTGTCGGCATATTCGCTGGCTTTGTCCTTGAGGTTGTCGACAAAACTCTCGGCCTTGTCTTGCCAAGAATCGGCGGCCGGCTGTTCGATTTTTTCCTCGACTTTTTGCGCGGCAGACGCTACGGTATCCTTGGCCTTTTCGGCTACTTGGTCTACGGTGTCCTTGACGTCGTCGATTTTATTTTCGACCTTTTGTGCACTGTTCTCGACGTTGTCTTTGCCGCCGAACAGGTTCTTAAAAAATGATCCTAGTCCCATGTTGATTTAGATTGGTTAAACCCAAACTTACAAAGAATATCGCAAATGCTTTAACGATAAGGGTTTAAATCTTTGTTAACATCGTCGATATTGTCTGTTGGGCGCTGGCAGGCCCTGTTCTGGCAAACATAGAAGAGTGTTTGGCTTTGGTCAAAACGATGCGCCAAAAACGGCAGCCCCGACTCGTGCTCGGCGCCCCCAACCAACACATGCGGCCAATACTGTTTGTTGATGGTTTGCATCTGTCGTACGGCATTCGGGCCGCAAATGGCCAGTTCGCGCGTATGATTGGATTGTTGCAACCACAGGATCAACCAGTTCGAATACGCCGATGGATAGTCGATGTCGGTGGCCATGTGTTCGAGCATTTTGCGCGCCACGGTTTCGCAATGCGTATGCTCGAAATAGACCGATAAACACCAAAGCACGTGCGCGAGCACCGAATTAGAAGCAGGAATCACGTTGTCTTCGGTCTCGAAGTGCGGGGCGATCAACGGCGCATCGGCATCGGAGGTAAACCGGAAAAATCCGACCGCGTCATAAAAATGGTCGAAACAATAATCGACGAGCTGTTTGGCATGGTGAAGCCAAGATTCCTCAAATGTGGCCTGGTACAGCGCAACGAACGCTTCGGCTGTATGAGCGTAATCTTCAAGATATCCGTTGATGGTGCTCTTGCCGTCCTTGTAACTGTGCCACAAATGGCCTTCGGCGCTCCATTGTTTTTCGACCAAAAACTGCGCATTGGCGACGGCGGCTTGTAAGTAGTGCTCGTGCCCGAATGCCTTATAAGCGTCGACAAACCCCTTGCACATGATGGCGTTCCAAGACGTGAGGCATTTGTCGTCGAGCCTTGGGCGGCTGCGTTTTTCGCGAGCGTCCCAAAGCAAACGCTCCCAATCGTTTTTCTTGGATTGCAAATCGGCAGCGGCGATGCCATTTTTTGCGGCGATGGTTTCGATCGTTTCGTTTTGGATCAACACATAATTTCCGTGCTCCCAATGACCGAAATCGTTGAGGTTAAAGACTTGGGCAAACAACGCGAAGTCTTGGGCCAAAAGGTCTTGCAATTCGTTTTGCGTCCAAATGTAAAACGTGCCTTCCTCCAAATGGCCTTGGGCATCGAGACTGTCGGCATCGAGCGCCGAATAAAAAGCCCCGTTGGGCGCGGTGAGTTCGCGTAGTACAAAAGCCAACGTCTTTTCGACCACTTCGCGGTACAACGGATTTTGCGTGCGTTTGAAAGCGTCGGCATAAAGCGAGGTGAGTTGGCCGTTGTCGTACAGCATTTTCTCGAAATGCGGGACATGCCATTTCATGTCGACCGAATAGCGCGAAAATCCGCCGCCGACGGTGTCGAACAACCCGCCCCAGGCCATGCGCGTCAGCGTCAAATCAACAAAATCGAGCAGTTTTTGGTCGGCATGCAAAAAGCCGTAGTGCATCAGGAACCGGTAGTTGTTGGGCATCATGAATTTGGGCGCACGCGCCATGCCGCCGAATTCCCAATCGAAACTTTTTTGCCACTTTTCGACCAATGGGGCGAGGTTTTCCAGATTCAGGTCGGTGGGTTGGCTTTTGGGTTCGATGACCGAAATACCCACCAAGCCGTCCTGTAGTTTCTGGGCGTAGTCGACCATTTTTTCGGGGTTCGAAAGCCAGAGTTCCTGTAGCTGTTCGAGGCTGGCGATCCATTCGGGTTGCCTGAAATAAGTGCCGCCCCAAACCGGTCGTCCGTCGGGCAGGCAAATGGCGTTGAGCGGCCAGCCGCCACGCCCGGTCATGATTTGTACCGCTTTCATGTATACGGCGTCTACATCGGGACGTTCCTCGCGGTCGACCTTGATGGCGACAAAATGGGCGTTCATGACTGCCGCGGCTTCGTCGTTTTCGAAGGTCTCGTGTTCCATCACGTGGCACCAATGACAGGCCGAATAACCGATGGATACGATGATCAGTTTGTTCTCGTACTGCGCTTGGGCCAAAGCCGATTCGTTCCAGGCTTTCCAATGCACGGGGTTTTGCGCGTGCTGGAGCAGGTAGGGGCTGGTTTCTTGGGAAAGTTCGTTCATGGTAATTGTTCGAAATTCGAAATTCGTTGTTCGACATTCAACATTCAAAAATAGTCAACGAACGCGGAACGCCGAATAAGGAATGACGAATATCGAAGCGAGGGGCCCTAGCCCCGATTGCAGCGGCATCCTTTTGCCGGCGCGAGCAAGGCAAAAGATACAGCGTAAAGCGGGAAATAGCTCCTTAAAAAAAGCGCCCTTTCGGACGCTTAAAGTTAGTTTTTTATTTACCGCAAAGGCGCAAAGGTTGCAGAGCTTTCTAAACTTTGCGAAATCTTTGCGTTTAGAAAATTAAGCATTGAGCGCTTCGACCTTAATCTCCTCGTCGCGCAGCATGTCCTTGAGCATGTTCTCGATGCCGCTTTTGAGCGTAAACGTGCTCGACGGGCAGCCGTTGCACGCGCCTTGCAGGATCACCTTGACGCGTTTTTCGGTTTCGTCGTACGAGTCGAACAAAATGTTGCCGCCATCGGCCGCCACGGCAGGCTTGACGTATTCTTCGAGTATGTTGATGATTTGCTGCGAGGTGGTGTCGAGGTGGTCGAAGTTTTTGATTTGCTGCTTTTCGGCTTTGGGCGCTTCGATGAGCGTTTCGTCGAGCACCGGGCCGCCGTTCTCGATATACAACTTGATGAACGAACGCAGTTCGAGTGTGATTTCGCTCCAGTCGTACGATTCGTATTTGCTTACCGAGATGTAGTTTTCATCCATGTAAATCTCCCTGACGTACGGGAAATTGAACAGTTCTTTGGCCAGCGGCGACGCCTTGGTCTCGTCGATGTTTTTGAATTCGACGGGTGTCTTGGTGATCATTTTGTTGACGACAAACTTGAGCGTGGCCGGATTGGGCGTGGTTTCGCCATACACCGTCACGGGCTGTTTTTTGGGTTTGGTTTCGTCGATTTCGAGGATCTTGGCGCCCGAGTCTACGTAGTTTTGGATTTGTTCGGCCACGGCATCCTGTACGTCTTCCCACTCGACAATGTTGTAGCGCTCGATGGCGATGAAATTGCCCGAGATGTACACTGTTTTAACAAATGGTAAATAAAAAAGTTGCTTGGCCAGCGGCGAATTCTTGGTTTCGTCGATGTTCTTAAATTCGAAATTTTCATTTTTTGTGATAAAATCTGGAAATTCGAACTTAATTATGGTAGGGTTTTGCGTTTGCTTGATGTTTATAGTCATGGAATGCCTTATTTTTTTGCAAAATTAACAAACTTATTTTTGTTGAATCTCTATATTTGGAGATTAAAGATTTTTTAACACACAACTACAACAAACCACCAACTAAACCACAATGAAAAACTTTACTTTCTGTATTTTAATGCTTTGCGGATGGGCCTCCCATGCGCAATTGATCATTACCAATACGGCCGAAACGCCTGCCCAATTGGTCACCGATGTATTGGTCGACCAAAGTATTACGCCCTACAACATCACCTTCAATGGTTCGGCTGCGAATGCCAACGCGATCAAGTTACAGGCCGCGCATTTTACCACCAATTTTAACCCGACCAATTTGGGGCTCACCGCCGGGGTGATGCTCTCGACCGGAAACGCGCAGTTGGGTTATGGGCCCAACAACGGAGGCGGTACATCCGATCCTGTTACGCCCGTATACAATGCCGATACAAACCTGGCGGCGCTTACGACAAACAATGTCGTGAACTCGGCAGTGCTCGAGTTTGATTTCGTGGCGACGGGCTCGCAAATGTCGTTCGACTATGTGTTCGCTTCAGAAGAATACCCTGAATTTGCGAACACTGGTTTCAACGATGTTTTCGGGTTCTTTTTGACGGGCCCGAATCCGGCCAACGCATCGGTACCCTACAACGCTTACAACATTGCATTCGTGCCCAATACGACAGTGCCGATCACGATCAACAATGTCAACAACGGACAAACCAATAATGGCCCGTGCGAGTATTGCACGTATTATGTCAACAACGGAACCGGGACTACGCCTGCGGCCAATCCGCATGTGCAATACGACGGTTTTACGACGGTGCTGACTGCGGTGGCCAACCTTAGATGCGGCGAAGTTTATCACATGAAATTGGCGATCGGTAACGTGGGTGACAATGCCTACGATTCGGCGGTTTTCTTGAAGGATTTTAAGATTACGCCGCTGGCGCTTGTCGATGACACCAACCTCGACGAGAATTTGTCGGTTTGTGGCGACGACACCAACCTGGCCATGCCGCCGGCCAGTTATTTTACCGACCAAGACCTTCCGGTACCCGATTACATCCTGAATCCGGACGATTACAATTTTTACTGGTCGTTCAACAACACCTATGACCCGGCCAATTTGCCGGCCTACAACCCTGCGGCTTTTGTTCCCGTAGCCTCTATTTTATTGCCTGCGACCGTCGACGATGTAGAATACACGGCAACGCAAGGAGGGGTCTATCAACTGACGGTAGAAACGTCGTATGATTGTAAAGTAGCCGAAGACCAGATCACAATTTGGTTCCAGCCCAATCCATTGCAAACGGCGCCACCTTTGAATATTTGTACTTCTGATCCGCTGCCGATGAACATCAACATCAACCAAAATGCCGCTATTTTAGGAACTGCGAGTGCATCAGACTATATGATCACCTATTACAATTCGTCTGAACTCGATGCCACCAACGGTGTTCCCAACGGACGAATTCCTACGGCCACCCTGGCCAATTACCCGATGACGACCGACACCGACCAGATTTGGGTTCGGTTCGAGGAAGTGGCGGGAAGCGGCTGTGTTTTTGTCATGCCGTTTACCATCACGATTGGCGAAGAACCGTCGGGCGTTTTTGATTATCCGCAAACCCCTTATTGCGCCGAGTTGCCGCTGCAGCTTGTGAACACCACGGTCACGCCTGGAGGGACGTATACCGCCACGCCTGCGGGGCTTTCGATCAATTCAGCCACAGGTGATATCGACCCGAGCGCGAGTACGCCGGGAAGTTATCTGGTTGATTATGTATTGCCTGCTTCGGCTACCTGTCCTGAATTCAGGGTAGACGATATTCCGGTAGCCATTACGGCCACGCCGGCCGCGCCGGGAATCTTGACGCCGCTGGCTTATTGTCAAGGAGAAGCCGCGCCTGCGTTGAGCGCTACGGGTACCAACTTGCTTTGGTATACCGCAGCCACCGGCGGTACGGGAAGCGCCACCGCGCCTACACCGGACACCAGTGTTTCGGGACCAGCCACTTATTATGTGAGCCAAACCAATGGTTGCGAAGGACCACGGGCCGCCATTGTCGTCAACATAGAGGCTACACCTGCCGCACCTTCATTCACGGCGGTGGCACCTTATTGCCAGAATGCGACTGCGACCGCTTTGACGGCAACGGGCAGCAACCTGCTTTGGTATGCTTCGGCCACGGGTGGGGTTGGAAGTGCCATTGCGCCTACACCGTCAACAGCAACCGATGGAACCATCAATTATTACGTCACCCAAACGGTCAATGGATGCGAGAGTTTGCGCGCCGAAATTCCGGTGACGACCATCGCTTTGCCTGCCGCACCTGCGGTAACAAGTTTGATTGGTTACTGCGAAGGTTTTGCAGCACCGGCCTTGACCGCAACCGGTTCGAACCTGTTGTGGTACAGTGCCGCGACGGGTGGGGTTGGCAATACCACCGCGCCAACACCGAGTACTGCTACATCGGCGACCACCAATTACTATGTCAGTCAAACCGTAAACAATTGCGAAGGGCCACGCGCGATGATTAGCGTCGAGGTTTCGCCGGTGCCGAGCGCGCCGGTGTTTGCCATTACCCAGCCAAACTGTGCGGTCAATACGGCTACCATCAGCATCAGTTCGCCGGTGGGCGTCAACTTGGAATACAGTATCGACAACGGCACCAACTACCAATCAGGCACCATGTTCTCGGGCGTGGCGGCGGGCGCGACCTACGATGTGATTGTGCGCAACGCTTTGTCGGCCTGTGTGTCGCCAACAGTACCCGCTGTGGTCAACCCAGCGTTAATTATTCCGGCAGCGCCTACGGCTGCGGTTTCGGCTCAACCGAATTGCTACACGCCAACCGGTACCATCGAAATCAGTGCGCCGCTAGGAGCCAACTTAGAGTACACCATCAATGGCGGCGGGGCTTACCAATCGGGGACCACGTTCGCCGGACTTGCGCCGAATGCATCGTATACGCTTTCGGTAAGGGATACCGCTACGGGTTGTGTCTCGACCACCACGATAGTCAACGTCGATGCAATGCCGGCCAATCCTGCCGCGCCTACGTTGACAATCGTCCAGCCGATTTGTACGACGCCTACAGGAACTGTTACCATCAGCGCGCCAACCGGTGCCAACTTGGAATACAGCATCAACGGCGGTACGGCATACCAGGCATCGCCAGTATTTGTAGGATTGGCGCCAAGTACCAACTACAATTTGATTGTTCGTGATTTGGTAACCGGGTGCGTATCGACGGCCAGTGTGGCCGCGGTAAACGCTATTCCAGCCAATCCGGCTGTGCCGACGGTGACCATCACCCAGCCTATTTGTGGCGACCCGACGGGAAGTTTTGTGGTCAGCGCACCGGTAGGCGGCAATTTTGAATACAGTATCGACGGTGGCCTCAACTACCAAAGCGGGACTACTTTTGCAGGACTCGCTGCGGGCGTGACCTATAGCGCAACCGTGCGCGACGTGACCACCGGATGCGTTTCGGCGGCAAGGGCAGTGGTCATCAATCCGGCGCTCAATGTGCCTCCTGCACCAACCGTGGGTGTTACCGTTCAGCCGATTTGTTCTGCGCCGACAGGTACGATTGTGGTCAGCGCGCCACTGGGTGCCAACCTGTCGTATTCAATCAATGGCGGGACCAACTTCCAGGCGGGAACCACTTTTGCGGGCTTGGCGCCAAACACCACTTACAGCGTGATCGTGCGCGACAATGTTTCGGGCTGTGTCTCGACGGCTTCGACGGCTTTTGTCGATCCGCTGCCGGCCAATCCGCCTGCACCTACGGCATCGGCTACGGTACAGCCGATTTGTACTACGCCAACAGGCACCATCGTGATCACCGCACCGGTCGGAACAGATTTCGAATACAGCATCAACGGAGGATCGGGCTACCAAGCGGGTACCACATTCGCTTCGCTTGCGCCTAACGCTACGTACAATTTGATTGTCAGGAATACAGTAACAGGATGCGTATCGGCACCTACTGCGGTGGTAATCGATCCTATTCCGGCCAACCCAGCCGCGCCAACAGGAACCATGACCCAACCAACTTGTACGGCGCCAACGGGTGCGATTTCGGTTGCGAATCCTACAGGAGCAAATCTTGAGTACAGCATCGACGGCGGAATCAATTACCAGGCGGGCACCGATTTTTCGGGATTGGCTCCAAACGCCACCTACAGCATCGTGGTGCGCAACACCCAAACCGGTTGCGTATCGGCACCGGGGACGTTTACGATTATCCCGGCGCCTACCTTCCCGGCGACACCGGTGGCCACGGGCAGCGACGTATGTGCCGAAGAGACCATCACCTTGAGCACGCCGTTGGTGGCAGGGGCAACGTATAGCTGGACGGGTCCGAACGGCTTTACATCGTCATTGCAAAATCCAACCATCGCAAATGCAGATGCGTCGATGGCGGGAACATACAGCGTCGTGATTTCGACATCGGCCAACTGCCCTAGCTTGCCGGGCTCGGTTACAATTGCCGTAAACCCATTGCCGTTGCCGACATTGCCGCAGGATGGCAACATTTGTTACAATACCGTCACCAATACGGTGGTAACGCCTTATGTCTTGACGACAGGACTCAGCGATGCGCAGTATGATTTTGAATGGTACCTGGAAACGGACGGTTCGTACAGCCAGATCGTCAACGAATACGACAGCAGCTACAGCGCCAGCGCGCCGGGTAATTATGGCGTGATTGCAGTGGATTTGGTGACGGGTTGTGCTTCACATATGGTCACCACAACGGTAAATATGACTTCGCCGCCGTTGGCCATTGAGGTGGTTGCGTCGGATTATTTTGACCAGTCGCAAACCATTGCCGTGAGCGTTGTGCCTTCGGGGGATTATGAGTACCAACTGGACAACGGGGCGTTTCAGCCGGGAAGCGTTTTTACAAACGTGCTGCCTGGGGAACACATCGTTAAGGTTCGAAATGCTTGCGGAACTTTAGAAGATGTCGCGTTTTTGATGGATTATCCTAAGTTTTTTACGCCAAATGGAGACGGCTACAACGACACTTGGAATATTTTTGCGCTGAAAGGCCAAGCTAATGCAAAAATTTATATCTTTGACCGTTATGGAAAATTACTGAAAGAAATCAGTCCTAGCGGCAAGGGTTGGGACGGAACATTCAATCAGAATATTCTTCCGGCAACAGATTACTGGTTCTCAGTTCATTATGAAGAGGACAATGTAAGCAAGGTGTTCAAGTCCCATTTCGCATTAAAACGATAAGCAAACATGAATTTTAAAAAGGTAGTGTTGTTCTTTGTGTTGGCAACGGCACAATGGTCATTTTCCCAAGAAGGAGTAGCAGTTTACTCCGATTATTTGTCAGACAATTACTATTTATTACACCCTTCTATGGCGGGCGCCGCCAACTGCGCAAAATTGCGGATTACCGCGCGTCAGCAGTGGTTTGGCCAAGACGATGCGCCGGCCTTGCAAACAGCCAGTTTCAACGGCAGGGTAGGAGAACAGTCTGGTGCGGGGGTGATTCTTTACAATGACAAAAACGGCTACCACTCGCAACGCGGCATCAAGGCAACTTATGCGCACCACATCATGTTTTCGCGCGACCAGATTGATTTGAACCAATTGTCTTTTGGTTTGAGCGTCGGGTTGGTGCAGAGTTCATTGGATGAGTCGGAATTTTTGCGTCCAGGGGAATTCGATCCGTATGTATATGGAGGGTTCGTGCAAAAAGATTCGTATTTCAACATCGACTTCGGGATGTCGTACAACTACCTTGATTTTTACATCCACGCGACCTTGAAGAACGCGATCGAAACCCGTCGTGAGATCTACAGCGAATACGAAAGCGACAACATCCGTAAGATCATTTTGAACACCGGTTATATTTTTGGCGACGAAACCAACTTGCTTTGGGAACCATCGGCGATGCTCCAGTATGTCGACAAGACCAAGGAAGCGGCGGTAGACGTGAACCTCAAGGTCTATAAAATGATGGACTTTGGTTCAATTTGGGGCGGTTTGTCGTACAGAAGAAGTTTTGACGGCGCCGACTACATCGAAAACAATTCGGTGCAAACGCAAAAGCTCAACTACATCACGCCAATCTTGGGGGTCAACTACAAGAACTTTATGTTTTCGTACACCTATACCCACCTGACCGGCAAAGTGAAATTCGACGACGGCGGCTACCACCAAATCACTTTGGGTATGAACCTGTTCTGCAGAAAAGAACGTTACCACTGTAAATGTCCAGCAATTAACTAATACCAAGTCCCGATTCGTCGGGACTCTTTTTTTATGGCACTGATTAAACCTGTCAACGGCAAAGCGCCGAATATTCCAGCGGATTGTTATGTGGCCGAAAATGCCACCATCGTGGGCGATGTCACTTTCGGACATTCATGTAGCGTATGGTTCAATGCCGTCGTACGGGGCGATGTACACCGCATTACGGTGGGTGACAAAGTCAACATCCAGGACGGCGCGGTCATCCACTGTACCTACCAGAAACATGAAACGGTCATCGGGAACAATGTGTCCATCGGGCACAACGCCATCGTACACGGCTGTACGTTGCACGACAATGTGCTGATTGGGATGGGTGCCATCGTGATGGACGGCTGCGTCGTGGAAAGCAATGCCATTGTGGCGGCCGGAGCCGTCGTGACCCAAGGCACTACGGTAGAATCGGGGAGCATTTATGCAGGTGTTCCGGCGCGCAAGGTCAAGGACATCGATGCGTCGGCGTTTGCGGGCGAAATCGGGCGTATTTCGAACAATTACGTGATGTACTCGGGTTGGTTCAAGGATCAGTCTGAATAGGTCAGAAATCGCGTCTGACGACTTCGTACTGGTTGTGCAAGATGTCTGAAAGTACTTTCGGGTCGGCGTTGGTGTAAAATGCATGTTCGCCGCCGCTTGGGTTCAATCCTACTTTTTCCTCTAAAACTTTTTGCGTTTGACGCGCGACGGCCTCGCCCGAATCGATGATCTTGATGTGTTTGGGTAGGATTTTCTGAATTTGCGGAATCAAGTACGGATAGTGGCTGCAACCCAGTACCAGATAATCGATGTTGGCGGCAATCATGGGCTCGAGGTATTCGTGAAGCAGCCGGGTCATTTCGGGTGAATCGATCTTGCCTTCTTCGATCAACTGTACCAATCCAAATCCCACCTGTTCGACAATGTGGGTGTCTTGGTAGATTTCTACGGCTTTGTTGAACAACTCGCTGCTGAGCGTGCCCTTGGTGGCCAAAATACCGATATTTTGTGTCTTGGAATGCGTGGCCGCCGGTTTAATGGCGGGTTCGATACCGATAAACGGAACATCGTACTGCGCACGCAGTTCCTTGATGGCGTTGGTGGTCGCCGTATTGCAGGCCACCACGATGATCTTGGCGTTTTGTTCGAGCAGGAACTCGGTATTTTTGATGCTGAGCGCGAGGATTTCGTCCTTCGACTTTTGGCCGTAGGGCGCATTCTTGCTGTCGGCCAGATAGACGGTGTTTTCGTGCGGTAACAATTCGTGGATCGCCGACCAGATCGACGTGCCGCCTATGCCCGAATCAAAAAGTCCGATGGGATTGTGGTTGACCATAAAACAAAGCTAAAAAAAAAACTGCTCAATTTAAGAGCAGTTTTTGGTATTTGCGGGAGCCGATTAGAATCCCAAATCTTTTTTAACATCGGCGGTGATGTTCGGACCATCGGCCAAAAGCAGGCCTTCTGAATTCAGGATGTACTGGTATCCTTTGGCTTTTCCTACCTTTTGGATCGACGCCTTGACGCGCTCCATGATCGGTTTTACGATGTCGGCTTCTTTTTGCTGCAATTCTTTCTGCGCGTTGTCACGGTAGTCGACGATGCGTTTTTGCATGTCCTGTACTTCCTTAGAACGGGTTTCGTTTACGGCATCGGTCACGGTAGACGCTTCCTGCTCGTATTTCTTGAGTTTGTTCTGGTACTCTTCGACCATGGTTTTGTACTCCGTATCGTATGTAGTGCTTAATTTTTCCAATTGCTTTTGGGCATCCAGCATTGCAGGCATTTTCGACATCAAATCGGCTACATCAACGTGGGCGGTCTTGGCTTGGGCTTGTGCGGCCTGGCTAGCACCTACGATCATCAAGGCTGCAATTACTAACGTTTTGAATTGTTTCATCATCATAAAAAATTAATTATTATTGTTTTAGTCTTGTTTTAGTCTTGTTTTCCTTCTTTGGCTTTTTCTTGTTTTTCCTGCTTGGCCTTTTCACGGTCTTCGAGCGTTTTCTTGCGACGTTCTTCGGCGGCCTTCTTGCGGTCTTCGATAATTTTGGCGCGCTCTTCGGCGGTTTTCTTGCGTTTGTCGGCTGCTGCCGCGGCCGCGCTGTCCTTGGCGGTTGGCTTGGCGGTTTCTTTGGTTTCTACTTCACCGGTCTCTACTTGCGTAGAATCGGTTGCGGTTTTGGCCGTTTCGGTCTTGGGGACGGCTGTTCCATTTTTCTTGGCTTCACGCGCGGCGGCTGCGGCATCGCGCTTGGCTTGTTGGGCAGCTTTGCGTTCTGCGACCAATTTTTCGCGCGCGGCTTTGCGTTCGTCCAATTTCTTTTGTCTTTCGGCAAGCGCAGGGTTTTCGTCGACCATGTCTTCGGCGGCTTCCTTGGCTTCTTCTTCCTTGAGTTGCTTTTTGGTCAACTGGCTTCTTTTGGACGCACGTGAAATGGCGCGCACCACCTGATCACTGATGTCGTAACGCTTTGCCGCGAACAACATAGTCATATCGGATGTTTTGTCAAAAATGAAATCGTATTTTTTGGCTTCGGCAATGTCCTGTACCGCATTGAAAACCTGGTCTTGTACAGGTTGGGTCAACACGGCTTTTTGGGTGACCAGGTCGCCGTTGGGGCCGAATCTTTTTTGCTGGTAATCGAGCAATTCAGTTTCCTGGAATTTGATTTCCTCTTCGCGTTCTTCGATGAGTTCTTTGGTGAGCAAAACCCTTTCGGTCTTGAGCGCGTCCTTAAGCTTGGTGATGTCGTTTTTCTTGACTTCGATCTCCTGCTTCCATTTTTGCGCTTTTTGCTCGAGTTGGTTCTTGGCTTCGGTATAATCGGGGACATTCTGGAGGATGTATTCCATGTCGATGTAGCCCACCTTGACGCCGCGGGTTTGCGCATTAACCGTCAGCGAGACGGTTGTCAGGATAAGCAGCACTAGAAAATGTTTCCTCATAATCGAAAAATTTTTAGAAAATACCATGCCAAATATATCTAATTTAAAATTGTTGACCAATAATAAAGTGCGTTTCCATACCGTTCGGTTTGGTGGCGCCGGTCAACGGGTCGAAGCCGTATCCGAAATCGATACCCAACAATCCAAACGCCGGCATAAAGATACGGAGGCCCATGCCCGCAGAACGCTTCAGTACAAACGGATTATATTCGCTAAAATTGTCATACGAGGCACCACCTTCGAGGAATCCGAGCACAAAAATCGATGCCGCGGCCTTCATCGTAATCGGGTAGCGCAATTCCAACGAGAATTTGTTGTAAATCGAACCGCCATCGGCCGATGACAACGAGTTGTTCGGATACCCGCGCAACTGGATGACCTCGCGTCCGTCCATCGCAAAGTTGGCCAAACCGTCGCCGCCAAGGTAGAACCTTTCGAATGGTACCAATCCGCGTGCCTTGTCGTAGTAGCCCAAGTAGCCAAATTCACCCAATGAACGCATGACCAATTTACCATAAATTTTGGTATACCAATCGGCCTTGAACTTAATTTTATAGTATTCGAGCCAGTTGAAGCGTTTTTGGTCGTACTTCGATTGGTCGAGCGCAGCCTGCTGGTAGGTGTCGGCACGGTTGCCGTTCGGATCGATGTATTGACCCGGCAAAATGTCGCCCTGTCCGTTGGCTTGCGGGATGTTGGCGCCCGTCGTGTTGCGCAACTTGTATTCTTCCTGGTATTGCAACGCGTTGTAGTCGATGCCGTTGAACATAGAATACGGCAACGTAAATTTACCCGTGAGGCTGAATTCCGAACCATAGGTCGGGAAGATCGGGTTGACACCCTTGTTGTTGCGGCTGATGCCGATCGTATAGGCCAGGTTGCGTGCCGATCCGTCGCCGAAGGTAAACAATCCGGTGTTGTAGTTGTGCAAATCGTAGTATTGGAAACTTACCGCATGCGACAACACAAAATAGTCGTCGGGTACCTGCAAACGTTTGGCCACGCCTATCGATCCCGAGATGATGTTAAAGCTTCGCGAACGGTCTACACCCGTCGAGGCAAAGTAGTACTGCTTGCTGTAGGAAAGCGAGCTGCTGAACTGGATCGGTTTTTTGCCGCCAAACCAGGGCTCCGAGAACGAAAGGCTGTACGTCTGGAAATACTGGCTGCCCTGCAAACGCAACGATACTTTTTGTCCGTCGCCCATTGGGAGTGGTCGGTAGGCGTCTTTGTTGAACAGGTTGCGCATCGAGAAGTTGTTGAAGCTCAAACCAAGCGTACCGATGAAGCCACCGCCGCCATAGCCGCCCTGCAATTCGATTTGGCTCGATCCTTTTTCGACCAGGTTGTATTCGATGTCCACGGTGCCCGCACCTGCATCGACATTCTTGAATTTTGGCTCGATGGCCTCTGGGTCAAAAAATCCAAGCTGTCCGATTTCACGAACGGTTCTTACCAGCGTTTCCTTGCTGTATTTTTCGCCCGGCTTGGTGCGCAATTCGCGGTAGATGACCCTGTCGTTGGTCTTGTCGTTGCCCACGACCGAGATTTTGTTGAAGTAGGCGATGGGCCCTTCTACGATACGGATCTCGAAATCGATTGTGTCGTTGTAGGTACGCGTTTCGACGGCATTGATGTTCGAGAACAGGTAGCCGTTGTTTTGGTACAGGTTGGTGATGTCTTCGCCGTCGGGCTTGGTTTTGTCGGCGATGCGCTGTTCGAGCAATACGCCGTTGTATACGTCGCCCTTTTTGATGCCGAGCAAACGGCCCAAGCCTTGGTCGGAATAAACCGTGTTGCCAATGAATTTGATGTCGCCAAAATAATATTTACGACCTTCTTCCATCTGGATTTTGATCGAAAGGTCTTTGCGCTCCTGGTCGAAAATCACCGTGTCTGATACCACGCGGGCATCACGGTAACCGCTGGCTTTGTATTTGTTGACGACGCTCGTCAAATCTTCCTTGTATTTGTCTTTGATGAACTTCGAGGTTTTGAAAAAGCGGTAAATGTGCTTTTCCTTGGTGTTCTTCATCGCGCGTTTGAGTTTCACGTCGGTGAATTGTTCGTTCCCTGTGAATTCAATCTCGCGCACCTTTATTTTCTTGCCGCGGTCTACCTGTACCAGCATCTTGACATGGTTTTCGCCCGCCGTGGTGTCGGCGCTCGTGACGATGTTGACCTTGGTGCTGTAAAAGCCGTCTTTTTTGTACTTGTTTTCGACGTAATTTTTGGTGGTCGTGACCAGGTTTTCGTTGACAATCTTGCCCTTGGTGAGCCCAGTGTCCTTGATCAGTCCTTCGACTTTTCCTTTCTTGACGCCCGTAAATTTGACTTCGCTCAGTTTTGGAAGTTCGACAATGGCGAGTTCCAGCCAAATGCTGTCGCCTGCAATTTTGTTGACATAAAAGTCGATTTCGCTAAAAAGACCCAGCTTGCCGAGCTTTTTGATCGCGTTGCTGATTTCCTCGCCCGGAACGGTTACTTCCTGGCCTTTTTGAAGTCCGGCAAACGTAATGACGGTTTGTTCGTTGTAGCTGATTTTTCCCGTTACGGCAACATCGGCAAGAAAATAAGTGGTCCCTTGGTCAAACGCTACGCGGTCTTCCTGAGCGCGCAACGGGGAGAGGATTCCCAATAACAATAAGGTAAGTACAAGGGTTATTCTTTTTTGCAACACAAAGCTTTTATTTAATTTGTTCACTGGTTTTTCCAAATCTACGTTCCCTCTTTTGATAGCTTGCGATGGCCTCATACAAATGTTGTTCGCTGAAATCAGGCCAAAGCACTTCGGTAAAATACAACTCTGCATAAGCGATTTGCCACAGCAAAAAATTGCTGATTCGGCACTCGCCGCTGGTCCTTACCAACAAATCGACGTCCGGTAAATTTTGCGTGTAAAGATGCTGATTAATAACCGATTCGTCAATAGCGTCAATTGAAATTATATTATTTTTAACTTTACAACACAAAGATTTTACGGCATTCGCAATTTCTTCGCGAGATCCGTAACTTAATGCTAAAGTTAGGGTCATTCTGGTGTTGTTTTTTGTCTTTTCGATAACATCTTGCAATTCAGCACGTACTTTTTTGGGAAGCATTTCGAGGTTGCCGATTGCATTGAGTTTGATGTTGTTTTTGTCGAGTGTCTGCAGTTCTTTTTTGAGCGACGAAATCAACAGTTTCATCAGCGTGTCGACCTCGAGTTTGGGCCTGTTCCAATTTTCGGTCGAAAAAGCATACAACGTGAGGTTTTCGATGCCGAGGCGCGCACAATTCTCTACGGTCATGCGTACCGATTTGGTGCCATTTTCGTGTCCGAAGGCGCGCAACATTCCCTTTTGCTTGGCCCAACGCCCGTTGCCGTCCATGATGATGGCCAGGTGCTTGGGGAGGTTGTTTTGGTCAAGGGTGTCGAGTACACTCATATTATTCCGCGCAATAACAAGGTTTATTTCCAAAAGTATACGTGAGCGTTATGCCGGTAAATACATACCAGTCTTTGCTGTTCAGGTTCCCGAACCGCATTGGGGCCAGGTTGTCGTTGGTTGGGTTGCTTCCGTCGATGTCATCGGCCAGCGTAAAACGCGCCCCCGATTCTACGGCCACCACCAAATGCGGCAGCAAACGTCCTTTGATGCCCAAAAGCATCGGGATCGCCAGCGTACCGTGCGATGAATCCGAACGCGGCTCGTCGCCTACAAAAAACAATCCTTTGTAAAAGGCGTAGCTCAAACCCGTGTAGACAAACGGCGTAATCTTGGGTTCTGATTCGTGTAGGTTGAAATCAAAAAAATTGAACTCCAATCCGGCCGAAAGTTCCGTGATGTCGTTCTCGAATTTCAGGTCGCGCAACTTGCGTGCGGGCGCCTTCGAATCGGCGTCGTCGGCAGAAACACGGCCGTGCATGAGCGAAAAACGCCATGAATGTCTAGGGCTTCGGTTCCATTTATACAAAATCCCCGCTGCCGGATCACGCGGCGAAATATGCGAATTACCGCCAATTTCGCCTATGTAATTTGCGCCTCCCAAAAACACGCCAATCTCGTGGATTTGCGCTTTGGCGGCGGTGGCACCGAACAACAGGAATACAACAATCAAAAATCTATTCATCGATTCGAAAATAGCGTGCAAATATAACAATTCTGAACACCAATCCGGTATGCAAATCGGTATTTATTTCAATTATATTCACGTTAGTAAATACAGGCTTTTTGGCCCAAAAGGCCGGTAGGAAAACGACAGTTTTGCGCGTTTTGGTATAACCGAAGTTCAGAAATCGGTGTTAATTTCGCTTGTCTTCGCCCCAAAGCAGTTTGTGCCGGAGCGTTTTGAGGAAGGTTTCGCCCGGGATTTCGACCATGTTGATCGAAAACGGCGTCTTGCGCACGGTGAGCACCGATTCCTTGGCGATCGAGGCGATGCGCGAATCGAGCGATACCAGATAATGCTCCTCGCGTCCGGTCACGCGGAGTTTGATTTCGGTATCGTCCGGAATCACGAGCGGTCGCGCCGTCAGGTTGTGCGGGGCGATAGGGGTGATGACCAGGCTGTTGGCGTCGGGGGTAAGGATCGGTCCGCCGCAGCTGAGCGAATAGCCTGTGGAGCCCGTGGGCGTTGCAATGATGAGTCCGTCGGCCCAATACGAATTGAGGAATTCGCCATTGAGAAACGTTTCGATCGTGATCATCGAGGTGGTGTCTTTGCGGCTGACGCTTACTTCGTTCATCGCGAAATTCATCGCCGATATCGACTCTATTTCAGGCTCGCAATGAAGGGCCAGCATGCTGCGCTTCGAAATTTTGTAGTTTTTCTCGACCGCAAACCGCAGGAATTGCTCGATGTTGTCTTTTTGTACCGATGCCAAAAAACCGAGACGTCCTGCATTGACGCCCAGGATGGGGATGCCTGAGTCACGCACGAGCGTGGTCGCGCGCAGTATCGTACCATCGCCGCCAATCGAAATCATCATGTCGAAACTCGAATCGAGCTCGGTGTGCGACGCAAAAGTCTTGTATTCTTTTTTGATGAGCTGCTTTTCATACAGCATTTGGAGGAAGTTCGCCTCGATGACCATTTCGACACCGTTGTTGTTGAAAAACACAAAAATGTCCCTGATGATGGGCTCGGTGGAGTTTTGGTAGTATTGTCCGTAAATGGCGACTTTCATTGAAAAAGTTTAATCGTTTAACCGTTTTGTTGTTTAATCGTATTCGATTAACCGATTAACCGATTAACCGATTAACCGATTCAACCTTTAAATATTCAAGTACTTGTCCAAATAATCCGAGCGCTCCTTCAAATTGTTGATGTAGGTGTCTTCCTGGTGTTCCGAAATGATTTCGTAGTTGTACCGGCGAAAGGTCTGGATGATTTCGTTCATCGCACCAAGACTGATCTTAACGGTAATCTCCACCGCATCGGCTTCGGCCTGCGAAATGAAAAGCCCCAGTATTTTGCCGTTGTTGCTCTCGACGATTTGTGCCACCTGGCTCATCGAAAAATCGAGTACGCCTTTCTTGATGACGATGATGCCGCCCTGCTCCTTGAGAAAAGGCGTTTCGTTAAAGAACTGGATCACGTCGCCAATCTCGTAATACCCCACATATTTGTTCGTCTCGTCGAGCACCGGCACCAGGTTGGTGCTGTGCTTGGCGAATACCTCGAGCACGTCGAGCCAAACCATGTTGGTGCGCGCAAAAAAACTGTCAAAAGTGTAGCGGTAATCGGCCACGAGCTTTTGGGCATCAAACGTTTCGACGTCTTCGGCCGACAAACTGCCCACATAGATGCTCTCCTCGACCACCGGAAAATGCGAGAAGGCGAGGTCTGCAAAAAAATCCTGTACGTTGGCCACGGTCTCGCGGCTGTCGATAGGTCGGATGTCGTTGTTGAGGTAGTCTTTTAGCTCGGTCATGGGTGTCAATTCTTGATGCAAAATAATCAAAAAAAGGCCAAAGCGCCGCGCGAACTTCGTATTTTTGTGTCAGTTTTCACATTTCAACCTACAAGCCATGACCAAACTCAGCGTCAACATCAACAAACTGGCCACCCTGCGCAACGCGCGCGGCGGCAATGTGCCCGATATTTTAAAGGCAGCCAACGACATCCAGGGCTTTGGTGCGCACGGCATCACGGTGCATCCGCGGCCCGATGAACGGCACATCCGCTACCAGGATGCACGCGATTTGCGGCCCATCGTTTATACCGAATTCAACATCGAGGGCAATCCGCAGCACAATTTCATCGATTTGGTGCTCGAGACCAAGCCCGAGCAGGTGACGTTGGTGCCCGATGCGATTGGCGCAATCACATCCAACGCGGGTTGGGACACCATCAAACACCAAGATTATTTGGTGGATGTCATTGCCGAGTTCAAACGGCACGGCATCCGCACTTCTATTTTCGTTGATCCAGTAGAGGAGATGGTCGAAGGGGCAAAAGCCACCGGTACCGACCGCATCGAATTGTACACCGAGAGTTTTGCGCACCAGTACGCGCTGGGCAACCGCAAAGGCATCGACCCTTATGTCAAGGCCGCCGAAAAAGCCGTCGAATTGGATTTGGGCATCAATGCCGGGCACGATTTGAGCCTCGACAACATCCAATTTTTCAAGCAGAATGTTCCAGGGCTCTTGGAGGTGTCTATCGGCCACGCGCTGATTGCCGAGGCGATTTACCTGGGGCTTGAGAATGTGGTGAATATGTATTTGAATAAATTGAAATAGCGGGTTGGGGATTCCGAACTTGTTTCGGAATCTGTACCAAGAGCCGTGCAACCATAGATTCTGAAACAAGTTCAGAATCCCAAAAAACCATGAACACACTTCACTCCAAAATAGAAGGCCAAGGCCAACCACTCTTGATCTTACACGGCTACCTGGGTATGTCCGACAACTGGAAAACACTCGCCACGCAGTATGCCGCGCAAGGTTTCGAGACACACGCCATCGATTTGCGCAACCACGGCCGCAGTTTCCATTCCGATGAATTTACCTATGCCGCGATGGTGCAGGACGTGTACGATTATTGCCAGGAGCACCAATTGCAAAACATCGATTTGATTGGGCATTCGATGGGCGGCAAGGTCGGGATGTTTTTTGCGATGACGCATCCGGAACTGCTGCACAAGCTGGTCGTGGCCGACATCGCGCCGCGGTACTATGCGCCGCACCACCAGGACATCATGTCGGCGCTTTCGGCCGTCGACTTTTCTAAAAAACCCTCGCGCAACGACGTCGAGGAAATCCTCAAGCCGCAAATCCCCGATTTCGGAACGCGTCAATTTTTGATGAAAAACCTGTATTGGGTCGAGGAAGGCCAGCTCGGGTTCCGGTTCAACTTGCCGGTCTTTCAGCGCCAAATCGAAAACATCGGGCAGCCGTTGCCCTCCGATGCACATTTCGACAAACCGACACTGTTTTTGCGCGGCGACAAGTCGGGTTACATCGGCCAGCAAGACGAAATCGAGATCGCGTACCATTTCCCGAAGGCCCAAATAGAAACCATCTCCAACGCCGGACATTGGCTGCACGCCGAAAATCCTACGGCGTTTTTTGAGAAGACGGTTGCGTTTTTGAAATAGAAAAGCCCTCATTCGAGGGCTTCTTTCAGTTTTTGACGATCTTTATTGTTTGTCCGCCTTTTTCGTTTTGGATGGTTGCCAGATAAACGCCGCTTTGGTACGCCGACAAATCCAAATCCACTTCGTCCATCGGTTCGAAATCCCGTTTGGAAAGTATTTTTCCGGAGAGGTCGCCGACAATCACCGATTGGATCGCGTGTCCTGAAAGTTTCACTACGTCCGATGTGGGGTTGGGTGCGGCAAATAACCCAATATTTCTTTCATATTTCTGGGTATTCAAAAGACCGGCAGGGTCATCCAATCGGTAAAAGCGGGCGATGGCACCACTGTTGCTTTGGGGCAGCCCAATGCAAAAGCCGACGGTGTTGCTTTTGAATACCGCGTCGATAGGGATGATCGGATTAGCATCCAATACATTCAAATCATTCCAAAGGCTGCCGTCGTCGAGAGAATAAGACCCGCCGCGCAAAATATCATCGGCATCGGAACCCCATGAGAAAAAAGCATTGGCCGTTTCCGGGATGTATACCACTTCGGCATTGCGCAGTACGCCACTATAGGTGTCTGGATTCCAGGTGGCGCCACCGTCGTGGGTTCTCCACATCGCATTGAATTTGTCGATGAGGATGCCGTCGTTGCCATTCTTAAACGCAAATGAGCCACCAGCCAATGCCGCGCCCAAATCAGGAATAGGGCTTTGCGCTACCGTCCAGTGTTGGCCCATGTCGGTTGAATGATAGATTCTTCCCATGTTGGTGCCAAACCAAAAATGCGTGTCGCGCGCTTCAAAAACCGAGGTATAAGAATACTCGCCATCTAATGGAGGAGGGATGTTCGCCGCGGCTACCTGACTCCATGCGGTACCGCCGTTTGTCGTGGTGAAAATCTCGAAACCGCTATCTTGCGGGTCGCCAACGACCAGTCCTGTTTCTGTATCAAAAAAATGAACCAGGCTCAAAGCGGGACCGACGAGTCCCGTGGTTTGCTGTTCCCAAGTCGCACCCGAATCCCTTGTGACCCATACGCCGCCGCCCAGTAACGGGTCGCTGGGGATGCCTATGGCATAGGCCGTGGTGGCCGATACGGCGTGTAGGTTTCCAACGCCCATCGTAGGGCCGCTGAGGTTGATGTCGCCCTCGGTCCAGGTAGCACCCGCATCGGTCGAAATGCTGAACCGAAAATAACCCACCGTATGGGGGCTGGCTTTGACCCAAACGACTTGATCGTCTACTGCCGAGATTTCGCTCGGATAGTGCGTCGACAAATCGCTGAACGGAACAACTTCGGCCCAAAAATCCTGAGCCGTGAGTTCAAAACAGGTCAATAAAGTAAAGAGTAGAAATTTTTTCATAGGCGTAACAAATTGGTTGTTAAAGCAATAAAGGTAAGGATTAATGACACACTTTTTTTGACGCAAAATACATTTAACAATTATGCGCCGTGAACGGGAATTTCGGCGGTATTTGCGTAACTTTGGGTAGCTAACAATTCAAAATTATGGGGATATTACTAAGAATCTTGATTACATCGCTGCTGGTCATGGTGATTGCGCATTTCATGCCCGGCGTGGTCGTAGACAGTTTTATGACGTCGGTGATTGTGGCCGTCGTGCTCGGGTTGCTCAACATTTTTGTCAAGCCACTGTTGATTTTGTTTACGTTGCCGGTCACCATCATCACGTTTGGGCTTTTTTTGCTGGTCATCAACGCGCTGATCATCTTGCTGTGTACCGAATTGGTCACCGGATTTGAGGTCAAATCGTTTTGGACGGCGTTGTTGTTCAGCATCATCCTGTCGATTTTGCAATCGATAATGTATTCGCTTTCAGGGCAAAAAGACTGATTCGGCCCAATTTCACACAATAGGTTAAAAACTTGGTTGGGTTGTAAAAATGTACTAATTTTGCAACCCAATTTTAGTATGTAAAAAGATGAATATCACCAGAAAGAATACCGATGCCCTCAACGCCATCGTTACGGTCGAGGTTTCGAAAGCCGACTATGCGCCGCAGGTCGAAAAAGTATTGAAGAATTATTCAAAAAGTGCCGCCGTTCCTGGGTTCCGCAAAGGTGCTGTCCCAATGAGCCTGATCAAAAAACAATACGGCAAGGCGGTTTTACTCGAAGAAGTCAACAAGGTTTTGCAAGAAAACCTGAACAAATATTTGTCGGAGGAAAAACTCGACATCTTGGGCAATCCGCTGCCAAAAATCGACGAAGGTTTCGATTGGGAGGCCGAAGACTACAAATTTGAATTCGAATTGGGCATGGCGCCATCGTTCGAAGTCAGCCTCGACAACGTCAAGAACCTGACACAATACAAAGTGTTCGCCGACGACAAAATGCTCGACGACCAGGTGTTGCGCATCCGCAAACAATACGGCAAGATGAATGCCAAGGACACCGTCGAGAATGGCGACGACATTTCGGGAACATTTGTCAATGAAGCGCGCGGCATCGAAAGCCCGACGCGTATTTCGCTCGATATTTTCAAGAACAAAAAAGAGGCCGATAAATTCCTCGGCAAAAAAGTAGGCGATGTGGTGACCGTCAACACCAAAGGGTTGTTCGACGACGACCACAAACTCATGGACTACCTCAAATTGGGCCACGACGATGTGCACGGGCTTGACATCGACGTTGATTTCAAGATCGAAGAAATCACGCAAACCGAGCCGGCCGAGCTCAACCAGGAGTTGTTCGACAAATTGTTCGGCCCTGGCAATGTGGGTTCTGTCGACGAAATCAAGGCAAAAATCAAGGAAGATGCCGAGCGTCAGTTCGCACAGCAAGCCGACCAAAAGTTCCTCAACGACGTGACCGAGTCGCTTTTGCAAACCACGCAATTCGAATTGCCGTCGACGTTTCTTAAAAAGTGGATCCAAACCGTAGGCGAAACCCCGCTCGACGCCGCACAGGCCGAAGAAGAATACAACCGTTCTGAAAACGGTTTGCGTTACCAACTCATCGAAGGCAAGATCATGAAAGACAACAACCTGCAAATCACGTTCGACGATTTGAAGGCCTACACGTCGCAAATGATCCGCAAACAAATGGCGCAATTCGGGCAAACCAATCCAACCGATGCCGATGTAGATGGCATCGTAGCACGTGTATTGCAAAACCAGGAAGAAATCAAGCGCTTGTCCGACCAGGTCATGAGCGAAAAGATGCTCAACTTGTTCAAAGACAAAGTGAAGGCCAAAACGAAGGAGGTTTCTTACGAGGATTTCATCGCCGCGTCGTACGGACACTGATTTTCAAAATAAATTCCTATATTTACGGCGTCAAATTGGGTTTTGACGCCGTTCCTAATTGTACCAACACTTCAACACCACGTTAAATACCATGAACTACGGTAAAGAATTCAAGAAGTTTGCCACCAAACACCAGGGCGTAAACGCCATGTACTACGACAAGATCGTAGGCGCGATGACCCCTACAGGCATGACTCCATACATCATCGAAGAACGCCAGCTCAACGTGTCGCAACTCGACGTGTTTTCGCGACTCATGATGGACCGCATCATTTTCCTCGGCACCGGAATCGACGACCAGATCGCCAACATCGTACAGGCGCAGTTGTTGTTCCTCGAGAGCGCCGATGCGTCGAAAGACATCCAGATCTACATCAATTCACCGGGCGGAAGCGTCTATGCGGGCCTCGGTATTTACGACACCATGCAATACATCAAACCCGATGTGGCCACCATTTGTACCGGAATGGCCGCGTCTATGGGTGCGGTGTTGTTGTGCGCGGGTGCCGACGGCAAACGTTCGGCGTTGCCACATTCGCGTGTGATGATCCACCAGCCGTCGGGCGGTGCGCAGGGCGTGGCCACCGACATGGAGATCAACTTGCGCGAAATGCTCAAATTGAAGGAAGAACTATACAAAATCATCGCGCACCATTCGGGCCAGCCGTACGACCGCGTACACAAGGACAGCGAGCGCGACTATTGGATGAAAGCCGATGAAGCCAAGGAGTATGGCATGATCGACGAAGTGCTCAGAAGAAGCTAAACAGTCGAAAGTCATAAAGTCGAAAGTCTAAAAGCCAGTTTTATGACATTCGGCATTTAACCCAAATCAAAGAGATATGGCTAAAGAAATATTGGATTGTTCGTTTTGCGGCCGTAAAAAGCCCGAAACCAATCTGCTGATCGCGGGCATCAATGCACACATCTGTGACAAATGCATCGAGCAGGCGCACGGTATTGTCCTCGAAGAGCTCAAGACCAACGGGAACTCGAAGCTCGTGGCCGATTTGATCCTCAAGAAGCCAAAAGAAATCCGCGGTTTCCTCGATCAGTACGTGATTGGCCAGGACCAAACCAAAAAAGTGATGTCGGTGGCGGTATACAACCACTACAAACGCCTCATGCAACAGCAAATGGGCGACGATGTCGAGATCGAAAAGAGCAACATCATCATGGTAGGCCAAACCGGAACGGGCAAGACCCTCGTGGCCAAAACCATCGCCAAGATGCTCGACGTGCCGCTGGCCATTGTCGACGCCACGGTGCTCACCGAAGCCGGTTATGTTGGCGAAGACGTCGAAAGCATCCTCACGCGTTTGCTCCAGGCCGCCGATTACGACGTGACCAAGGCCGAGCGCGGCATCGTTTTTATCGACGAGATCGACAAGATCGCGCGCAAAAGCGACAACCCTTCGATCACGCGTGACGTATCGGGCGAAGGCGTGCAACAGGCGCTCCTCAAATTGCTCGAAGGAACGGTCGTCAACGTACCACCCAAGGGCGGGCGCAAACACCCCGACCAGAAATTCGTCGAGGTCAACACCAAGGACATCCTGTTTATTGCAGGCGGTGCTTTCGATGGCATCGAGCGCATCATTTCGAAGCGTTTGAACCGTCAGGCCGTGGGCTATAGCACCTCGAAGAATTCAGACCAAATCGACAAAGACAATTTGTTGCAATACATCATCCCGAAAGACATCAAGGATTTTGGCCTGATCCCCGAAATCATCGGACGTTTGCCGGTGCTCACGCACATGGACCCGCTCGACCGCGAAACGCTACGTGCGATTTTGACCGAGCCGAAAAACGCGCTGATCAAGCAATACCAGAAGTTGTTCCAAATGGACGACGTCGATTTCAACATCACCGAAGAAGCGCTCGATTTCATCGTAGACAAGGCACTCGAATACAAACTCGGCGCGCGCGGCCTGCGTTCGCTTTGCGAGGCCATCCTGACCGATGCGATGTACGACCTTCCGGGTACCGACGAAAAAATCCTCAGGATCGACAAGAACTACGCAAAAGACGCGTTGACCAAGAATTTGCTCAAACGTCTTGAGATTGCATCCTAAAAACCAAAGCCCCGTAAAGGGGCTTTTTTAATGGCGGTTGTTGGCTGCCCTAACGCCAGCGTTTCATCATCATTTCAACAAGCCGCCACCTTGGCTTTTGCGTTCGGTATCGATGTTGGTGTTGTCTTTTTCGAGTTTGAGGTTGCCAAAATTCCAGGTGAGCGACACGCGAAAATGGCGCGAATCGGCCTTCTGGTAAAAATTGGTGTTGAGGTTACGCGCCGCAATCAGCGCATTGACTTCGTTGGCGTTGAACACATCAAAACAATGCAACCCGATCTTAAGGTTTTTGTTGAGGAAATCCTTGTTGAACGAAACGTCGAATTGCTGGATCGCCTTGTCGATGCGGTAGATTTCCCAAGTTCCTTTGGGTAGGATGAAATAGTTCATCGTGTTGGTGATGTCCCACGGCAAGATGATTTGCGATTGCATGGCGAAGTTGACGATGGCCTTGTTCGGCAACGGGTTGTCGTACCCCTTGATCTCCGATTTGACATAGTTGGTGTTGATGAAAATGTAGTTCATCTTGTCGATCGTGTTCATGCGTTTGTTGAATTCTTCCTTGCCCTTGAGAAAGTAGTCAAGCGGAATCGGGAACGACAAATAAGCGCTAAAGATGTTGATTTTCTCAAACTGTTGCGCGGTTTGGTTGGCCACCAATTCGCCCGGCTGCGCATTGAACACAAAGCGGTTGTTGTCTTTCGAAACCGTATAATTCGCCCCCAAGCTCACAAATTGAAGCGCCGTGAATTTGAGTTCGTAATTGTCAAAAAAGGTCGGGTCGAGCGTCATGTCGCCCTGCGAGGTGTTGTATTGGTCAAAATTTGCCGAATTGTTCGGATCGAGCAAATTGTAGTCGGGCTGTGCGATCTTGCGCGAGTAATTGGCGCTGACGTTCATGTCGTCGTCAATCTGGTACAACGCGCTCGCGGTCGGGAACAAATTCGTATTCGTAAATGAAATGCGTTGCACCGGATCGCCCGAACTTCTTTCGGCTTCGCGGTCTACATGGAAATTCTCGAAACGCAAACCTGCGGTAAAAAAGAACTTCTTGATCTTTTGGCGCGCTTCTACATAGAACGCGAGGTTGCTTTCGTCGTAGTCGAACCCGATGTGGTCTGTATACAGCGGAATGTCGAAAATACGGATGTCGTTGCTGTTAAAGTTGTACCGTCCGTTGTTCTCGACGCTTGTCATCGCATATTTACCGCCCGTATTGACCGAGAATCCGATCTTGTCGAACGGAAAAGCAAAATCATACTTGAGGTAGTAGTTGGCCATCTTAAAGTCCAGATCGCTGTTGTTGAAACTGTAGGTGGCCGTACGCAAGTCGGCGCCCGTGGCTTCAGAAAGCGGGTTCTTGCCAAACCACGTCCCGTAGGCCGTCACATCGAGCGTGCGCCCCAAAGTGTCGAGCTTGGTTTTGTATTGCAGGCTCAATTCGTGCAGATGGCTTTTGTTCTTGCCGCGTGTATGGTTAAAAAAGTTAATGTCTTCGGATACGGCTGTCGAACGCGTAAACGCACGGTCGTTGCCAAAGTTGTTGTTGTAGTTGAGCAACAAATTCGATCGGTCCGACAATTTGTAGTTGGTGCCCAGCCTAAAGTAAAAATTGCGCCAGGTCATCTCCTGTAGGTTTTGTTGGCGGAGCTCCCTTGGCGGATCAAACGACGTAAAGGTTTGCCCAAAACGGCCCTTGTTTTCGCCCTCGATGTAGTTGTACCCCGTCATCGTTTGCCAGCTCAACCTTTTTTCCTTTCCGTTGAGCAAAATCTGCGGACTCGGTTTTTGGTATTTGTTGAAATTGTAGTTGATGTTAAAGCTCGCATTGACGCCTTTCAACCGCTTGGTGCTTGTGACGATGTTGATGACCGAACCGCTCGCATTGGCATCGTAGGCCGCGCCGGGATTGTAAATGAGTTCTACTTTTTCGATGGCGCTGGCCGGCAGGCTCGACAGGTAGTTTTGCAGGTCGGTGCCGCTGAGCGTGCTGGGCGCCCCGTCTATGTATATGGCGACGCCTTTGCCGTTGAGTGTGAGTCCGCCCGTGGGCGATGCGATCACGCCCGGTAGTTTCTTGACCGCATCGAACGTGCTGCCCGTACTCAGCAACGGATTCTCTTTGACCGACACAATTGTTTTGTCGGCCTCCATCTTGACGAACTGCTTTTTGTTGCCATACACCGTCACTTCGGCCAGCGCGTTGTTTTTTTCGCGCAGTACGATGGGTTCGGGTGTAATGGGTAGCGGTGTATCGGCGGCGACGTCGAACTTAACGGTCGCTGCTTCGAAACCCATGGCCGATACGGTGAGCGCATACGATCCGGCTTCAAGCGGCGCGTCGAGTTTAAATGCGCAGCCGTTGACGTTGTAGGAGCCGATGGTTTTTGGAACGTCGGTGCGTTCAAGCGTAAAATTTCGCTGGATTTGATCGGTTTCGCAGGCCAGGTTGGTTTGCGTGTTCCAAACTAAAGATGGGGATTGTTGCGCAAGCGCGTGGCCGGCCGTTAGGAATGCCAGTGCCAAGAGTAGTGATTTCATGATTGATGATGATTGATGATGATTTTTACAAGACCGTCATCGGCATCAAATGTTACACCGTTGTTAAATTTTTTTTGAATGGGCTTACCCGATGGTAGGGGCGGGCGCGTTTTTTTCGCAAATCCCGCGCGGGCCGCACTTCATCCGGTGCGGGCCGCAAGAGGCCAGTAACGCCAGTGCCATCAGCCATACAATCGTCCATTTCATTTGGCAAATACTTGTAGGTTTTTCAATTGTTCCAAGTAATCGCGCTGGTTCGACAGCCTTGGGATTTTGTGTTGTCCGCCCAGTTTGTTGTGTTCCTTGAGCCAGTCGTAGAACAAATTCGGACGCGCGATATTGAGTACCAACGGATTGAGCGTCATGTTATTGTACCGCTTGGCCTCGTAATCCGAATTTAACGTTTGCAGGATGTCGTCGAGTGTTTTCCTGAAATGTTCGGGATCGGCGGGATTCTGCTTGAACTCGATCATCCATTCGTGCGCGCCTTTTTCCTTGCCTTTCATAAAAACGGGCGCCACGGTATAGTCGACCACCTGGGTTTGCGTAAGCTGACATGCCTTGGCGATGGCCATATCGGTGTTTTCGACCATGAGTTCCTCGCCGAACACATTGATGTGGTGCTTGGTGCGGCCCGTCACCCTGATGCGGTAGGGCGACAATGACGTAAACCGAACGGTATCGCCAATCATGTAACGCCAAAGCCCGCCGTTGGTGGTGATCACGATGGCGTAGTTCTTATTCAGTTCGACATCCGAAAGCCGTATCGCTTTTTGCTGGGGCGTCCCGAACACATCCATCGGGATGAATTCATAGAAAATGCCGTAGTCGAGCATGAGCAACAAATCGTTCGAATCGTTCAAATCCTGGATCGCGAAAAAACCTTCGGATGCGTTGTAGATCTCGTAGTACTGGAAGTCTTTCTTGGGGACGATTTTCTGGTATTGCTCGCGGTACGGGTCAAACGCCACACCGCCGTGGAAATACACTTCGAGGTTGGGCCATATTTCGAGCAGGTTGTCTTTGCCCGTTTCGGCCAGCACGCGGTTCATGAGCACGAGCATCCACGACGGTACGCCCGCAAAACTCGTCACATTTTCATTGACGGTTTGGCTGATGATGGCCGCGAGCTTCGACTCCCACTCGCTCATAAGCGATACCTTGTTGCTGGGCGTGCTGCTGAATTCGGCCCACATGGGCATGTTTTCGATCAAAATCGCAGACAGATCGCCAAAATAGGTGTTGTTGTCTTCGTAAATTTGCGACGAACCACCCAACCGCAAGCTCTTGCCGATGAACAATTCCGAATTCTCGTTGTTGTTCAAATACAAACACAACAAATCCTTGCTGCCCTTGTAATGGCAATCTTCGAGCGCCTCGCCACTCACGGGGATGTACTTGCTTTTGGCGTTGGTCGTGCCGCTCGATTTGGCGAACCACTTGATCGGATTGTGCCAAAAGAGGTTTTGTTCGCCCTTGCGCGTGCGTTCGATCAACGGCTCGAGGTCTTCGTAGGCCGATATCGGGACGCGGTCGGTAAAGGTTTGGTACGATTTGACCGAGCCAAAGTCATAGTGCCTGCCGATGGCCGTGTATTCGTTGTCGCGCACCAAATTCATCAACAATTCCTCCTGCACTTCATGCGGGTACTTGAGGAACAATTCGATCTGGTGGATGCGCTGCTTGAGCACCCACGAAGCGATGGAATTGATGATCGGAAACGGCATAGGCCTCTTTTGATTTGAACATTGTGATTGACAATTCAAATCACAAATGCTACCTTTACAACTTCACCAAAAATAAAAAATTTTAGGATATGCGTCGTCCGCAATCCGCAAAATCTGTACACCGCCATGCAATACCAAGGAACGCTCGCCAAAATGGAAACCGAATTCGCCACACCCATCCAGTATTATTTGGTGTTCGAAACCAGTTTCATCAACGTCAACCAATTGATCGGCAAGCGTATCGCGCTGGCGTTCGAAGGCTACCAATGCCTCAACTGCAAAAAACACAAGAAAATTTACCGACAGGGTTTTTGTTACGATTGTTTTTACAGCAGCCCGGCCGTGGGCGATTGGATCATGCGGCCCGAACTGAGCACGGCGCACCTCGGCATTGCCGACCGCGATTTGGACTACGAAACCCGCGTACAGGTGCAACCGCATGTGGTGTATCTCGCGCTCTCGAGCGAGGTCAAGGTGGGCGTGACGCGCAAGTCGCAAATCCCGACGCGTTGGATCGACCAGGGCGCCTGGCAGGCCATTTCTGTTGTCGAGGTACCCAACCGCTACCTGGCGGGCATCACCGAAGTCGCGCTCAAAAACCATTTTACCGACAAAACCAATTGGCGCAAAATGCTGCAACACGATGTGCTCGAACGCGACCTCGCGGCCGAGCGGTTGCGCGTATACGATTGGCTTCCCGACGAAGTCAAGCCCTACTTCAACCCAAGCCTGGTCGAGCACTACACCATGGACTATCCGGTGACGCAGCGCCCGGTAAAAGTCACGGGGCTCAACCTCGACAAAACGCCCGAATACTCGGGTACCTTGGTGGGGATCCAAGGGCAATACCTGATTTTTGACGACGGCACGGTGTTCAATGTCCGCGGTTTCGAGGGCTATATCGTGCGCCTTAGCATCGTCTGATTTTCTGCGACGGCACTTCTTTTTTTGTACTGGCTTCGGGGCAGCGGTTCGGCGTTTCTTCAAACGTGGCATTGTTGTTGTGAAAAATCTGTTGTGAAAAAAACACAACAGATTTTTCACAACAGATTGGATTTGATCGACATCAACAAAAAAATCAAACCACATGAAAAACAATACTTCACTTAGTGCAACACTAGGGCTTACACAGCCCGATGCCGCTCAGATACTGGGTATCAGTACCGGGTATCTTTCGATGATCGAATGTGGTCAACGCGACCTTCCGCTCGAGGCCAGCCAAAAATTCACCGAACTGTTGGCCTGGATCAACAAAAGCAAGGCCGCGCCGCCCGATGCCGACGCCGAGCGCGAGCGGCAGTTGCATGCCCTGTTACAGCAAAATCGACTGCGGCAGTGGCGCGTGTCCAAAAAAATCGACTTGCACCGCAGAAAATACGAAAAGGCCTTGACGGCTTCGGCCTTGGCCGGATTCACCTCGCAAAGACAGCCCAAGGTCTACACCAATTTTGTAGACGTCACGGGCAAGCAATCGGCCCAACAGGCGGCGGAATCGTTGTCGGAGTGGGTGGCAGCCGAATTGCGGCTCGAACAGCTCAGGCAGGAGCAAGCATGGATCGAAGGTCGTTTGCGCGGCTGACAGGATCAGTAAATAAAAAAGGCCCGAAACACCGGGCCTTTTGTCGTTTTAGTCTATTGCTGTTGCTTTTTCTTCTTGCCGAACAATCCTTCGAGTACCTGGCCCGCGGCCTGTTTGACGTCTTCGTTCTTGGTGGTTGGCGTCGCGGTTTTGGTGGTGTCCTTTTTCCCGCCGCCGCTCAGAATGTTGCCCAGCGCGCTCGTGCCTTGGTTGACGAGTTTGTCCTTTTGCTGTTTGACGAGTTGCGCCGTCAAGTTGGTCATGGCCTGTTTCATATCGGTCGAAATCTTCGGATTCGAGAAGTTACCGCCAATCACGGCATTGACCGGAATGTTCTCTAACTTATTGGCCTCGGCCGGCGTGAGTTTCGCGATCAGTTTGTTGGCTTCGGTACCCAGGTATTTGGCGGGCACATCGAACTTGAGGTTGTAATTCATCGATTGGTCAAAACCGTGCGAACCGCCCACGGTTACCTTGATGTCCTGGTATTTCAAATCGAACGGTTTGACGTTGACCTTGCCGTCCTGGAACGTAAGCGCCGCCTTCAAATCGTTGAGGTTGAGTTTCTGCAAATCAATAAAGCCCATGCTGTCATCGAGTTTGGTGAGCAATGGCGATGTTTTTTCGTTGACCGTCGTCGAGAGCAACTGCCCGATCAAATCGCCCGTGATCGAATTCAGGTCGGGCGTCATTTCGGTCGCATCGAGGTTGCCCGATACCTTGACCGTCGAATTGAGTTTGCCGTTGATCACGCCCGCAATCGGCGCGATGTTCTTCATCATCTCGAGCTGCGTAAACGTTTGTTTGATGTCTACTGCGTTGAGTTTGAGGTTCATGTCGAAACGCGGCACTTTTTCCTTGGTCGATACCGAACCGTCTACACCGATGTTACCCCCAAAAATGGCCGTCTTGACGTTTTCGAGCGTCGCTTTTTGGTCTTTGACGATGATTTTTCCCGATACATCCTGCAACACCAGGTTGTCGTACAACACCTTGTTGGCCTTGGCGTTGAGCGTACAATTGAGGAACGCCGGGATCTTTACGGCTTCTTTGTTCGTGGCCTTTTCGTTGGCCTTTGGCGCGGCGTCGGTCATGAAATCCGATACGGCGAATTGGTTCGATTGCAGGTTAAAGTTGCCCTTGAGCTCTTGGTTCTTGAGCATGAATCCGTAAAAATTCTCGAGCGTGCCGCTTACCTTGAGGTCGGTTTTGCCCGTGGTCGCGTCGAGTTGTTTGAGGTCGATCTTGGTGTTGGTGAAATCGACCACGGCCTTGTTGATGTTGATGGCCTTGCTTTGTTCGTCTACATATTTGAAGCCCGTGAGCGTCAGGTTGCCCGAATTCTGCATGTTCTGGTATTGGCTTGTCTCGACCGATTTCATGTCGAATTTGGTGTCGATATCGGCCACCAAAATACCCGAAAGCGGCGTGTCGAGCTTGATCGGATAGGCCTTCGACAAATTGCCCAGGTTGATCGTACCGTCGAGCGCGGCGTCTACCAGCGCATTTTCGGCCACATTGCGGATGTTGGCCTTGGCGTTGAACACGTCCTGGTCGATGCGGAACGACAGCTTGTCGAGGTTCACATACGTATCGTTGAGGTTGCCCGTCTCGTTGACGATCTTGGTGTCGATCACGATGTTGTTGACCGATTTGGGCAAATCGGGGTATTGGAACGAGGCGTTGTTCGATGCGATGGCGATATTGAATTTCGGCACCGTCGTATCGGTGTAAATTCCTTTGGCAAATCCCGATACGGTAAAATCGCCCGTGGTCTTGACCTTGTCGAGGCTGCCCGCATAGGCGCCTGGAATCAGTCCGAGGAAATTCTGGAAGCTCGACGTAGGCGTCTTGAACGTCAAATCGTACTGCTGCCCGTTTTCGACCAATTGGATAAAGCCGTTGAACTCGAGCGGCAATTGGTTGATGAGCGCCTTGTTTTGTTTGAATTCGTACTTGCTTTTCTCGAGATCGATGCCCAGCACCGCATCGAGCGTGAGCGCCACCTTGTTCATGTAGTTGATCTTGTCCATGTCGAGCGACACCTTGGCCGTCGAGTGCGTGTCGAGGTCGAGTTTCGAGGCCGTAAAGTCGCCCGTACCCGAGTGGTTCAAGCTGTCGACCACCATCTTGATCTTCGAGCCTTCGTCAAAATACGTAAAACGCAGGTTCTCGAATTTGTATTCCTGGATCTTGAGCGACAACGGATCGCTGGTCCCGTCGCTCGGCTGGTCGTCCTTGAGCGCGATGTCAAAATTGCCCACGCCGTCTTTGTTGAACAGGATGTTGATTTTGGCGTCCTTGGATGAAAACGCCTCGATGTTCATGGGTTCGTCCTTGCCTTTGAACAATTCCTTGACCGACATCTTGAGGTTGATTTCGCCCATCGAAACCAGCGTATCGCCCTCGAACGGCGCCTTGTTGATGATAAGCAACTTTTCTACGTTGACGCTGGCCTGCGGGAAACTGCGCAACAAACTCAAATCGGCATCGGCAAACGACACCTTGGCGTCTACTTTTTCGTTGATGGCCTCGGCGATTTTGGCCTTGATGGTATCTTCGAATAAGAACGGCGCCGCAACAAGCGCCGCGATCAGCAACAACAAAACGATTCCGGAAATCTTTAAAATTTTCTTGACCATGATTCAGGGTTTGGTTCTACGATGGCGCAAAAATAGCGCAAATTTTAACAGTTTCAAAAGTAACGACAAAGTGCGGCAAATGTTGGATTTTGCCGCACTTTTATCAAAATTTTAGGACGTCTTGGCCTGGCTTATCTTATGTCGATGCCAAACGGCAGGGCCGCCCGTACGCCTTTTTGCGCGGTGATGCGCTTTATTTGTTGGATCATGCGGTAGTTTTCCTCGCCGATTTCTTCGCGCAGTACCGTTTCGCGGCTTTTGGCGAATGGCATGCCCATGCTTTCGAGCCAATCCCAAAAACTCTTTTCGTACTCGGGAAAGTCTTGCGTGGCAAAATCTTCGGTCTTGGCGAGTTTGGCCGCATACGCGATGGCGTCGTCGAGTCCGCCGATTTCGTCTACGAGCCCAATCTTCAGTGCTTCGGAACCCGACCATACGCGCCCTTGCCCAATCGAATCTACCGCGGCGGTCGTCATTTTCCGACCCTTGGCCACGCGGTCTACAAAAGTGCCGTAAATGCGCTCGACGCTTTCCTGCGTGACGTTCTTGAAGTTTTCCGACAACGGCTTGAACGCGCTGTAGCCCGCGGCGTTGGCGTGCGTCGAAACCTGTTCGGTGTTGATGCCGATCTTGGTGGCCAATGGCGTAAAGTTCGGAAGCATCCCAAACACGCCGATCGATCCCGTAATGGTGTTGGCTTCGGCAAAAATGCGGTTGCTGTTGCACGCGATGTAGTAGCCGCCCGAGGCCGCGAGGTTGCCCATCGATACCACGACGGGTTTTTCTTTTTTGGTCAGTTCGATTTCGCGCCAGATCAAATCGGAGGTCAGCGCGCTTCCGCCGGGCGAATCGATGCGCAAAACGATGGCCTTGACCGCATCGTCTTTGCGCGCCTCTTGAAGCGAACGCCGGATCGACCCTTCGCCTATGGTGGTCACGTCGCCTTCGCCACCGTCGATTTCGCCTTGCGCATAAATGATCGCGATTTTGTCGGGCGCCAGGTAAGTATCGGCCGTGGTGGCTATGTTTTCGGCATAATCGAGGATGTCGATCTGGTTGTATTTTTCGTTTGCGTCTACCTTGAGTTTTTTGCGGATGTCGTCGTGGTATACGTCTTCATACACCACTTTGTCGACCAGTTTTTCGGCCAGCGCCATCTCGGGCGTACGCGCGAGGAGTCCGTTAGCGATTTCGTTGAGCCTTTGTTCGGGCACGTTTCGGCTTTTGGCGATGTCTACAATGGTCGCATCCCAAACCGATTGCAGCAAGGCCGAGATTTGCTCGCGGTTGGCGTCGCTCATTTTGTTGTCGAGGAACGGTTCGACGGCGCTTTTGTATTTGCCGTGACGGATCACTTCGACCTTGACACCCGATTTCTCCTGCAGGTCTTTGAAGAACATGATTTCTGAGGACAGCCCTTTGAAGTCCATTTCACCTACCGGGTTCAAATACACCGCATTGGCCACCGAGTTCAGGTAGTATTCCTTTTGCGTATAGTAGTTGGCGTAGGCGTAGACGAACTTGCCCGATTGCTTGAACTGTTCGAGCGCATCGCGTATGGCCTTGTTTTGCGCCATGCCGAGTTGCGATTGGTTGTTCAGGATCGAGATGCCCTTGATGCTCGGGTCGGTTTGCGCGGCTTCGATGGCGCGCAGTATGTCGACGACACCGTCGTGGTTTTCCTCGAAATAGTCGATGTCTTTGTAGTTGATCTTGCCACCGTAATCGTTGGTGATACGCGACAAATCGAGTACAATCACCGAATTGTCCTTGACCGAAACGGTATCGGAACCGCTGCCCGCGATGGCGGCGATAAAGATGAGCAGGAAAAAGCCCATCATGCAAAAAATAAACAGGCCAACCAGCGTGGCCAAAACGTTCGATAAAAACCGCATAATGTGAAAGGGTTTGGGTTTGCCGGGCCGCGAACAACTTATCAACAGCCCCAGCAAATATACGCGGTTTCTAAAATTCTTTTAGTTAATTTGCCCTTAATATGAACCAGCACCAAGTCATTTTATCGATAGGCAGCAACCAGGGCGACCGCTTGCAGTATATCCAATCGGCGTTGGCGCTGATCCACCAAAAGGCGGGTACGGTGGTCAAGGTTTCAAAGCTGTATGAAACACCTGCCTGGGGTTTCGAAAGCGCACCGTTTTACAATTGCGCGTTGGTGTTGCACGCCACCAGGACCGCGCAGGAAATCCTTTCGAAAATCCTTTCGATAGAGGAAAGCCTGGGCCGTGTCAGGAACCAGGGCGAAGGCTACCAATCGCGTACGATCGACATCGACCTGATTGCTTTTGACGAAGATATCATCGCCACAGGCAACCTCCAGGTGCCGCATCCGCACATGCAGGAGCGTTTGTTTGTATTGCTTCCGATGCGCGACTTGAAGCTCGATTGGCGGCATCCGATCCTGCAAAAATACCTGCCCGAATTGTTGCGCGCTTCCGAAGACAAAAGCCAGTGCAAGGTGATCGGCACGTTGCAGGCGCCGCTTTCGGCCATCCAACTCGAGCATTTCAACTACATCGCCATCGAAGGAAACATCGGGGCAGGCAAAACCACGCTTACCAACAAGATTGCCGAGGATTTTAACGCCAAGACGGTGCTCGAGCGGTTTGCCGACAACCCGTTTTTGCCCAAGTTTTACGAAGACCAGGCGCGGTATGCGTTTCCGCTCGAAATGTCTTTTTTGGCCGACAGGTACCAGCAAATCGCCGACGACCTCGCGCAATTTGATTTGTTCAAGGATTTTATCGTGGCCGATTACCACATCTTCAAATCGTTGATTTTTGCAAAGATCACGCTCACCGACGACGAGTACAGGCTGTACCGCAAGTTGTTCGAGATCATTTACCGCGAAATGCCCAAGCCCGATTTGTATGTGTATCTGTACCAGAACACCGAGCGGTTGCTGGCCAACATCAAACAGCGCGGGCGCAGTTACGAGCAGGAAATCCCGGCCGATTATCTCGATAAAATCAATAGGGGGTATTTGGATTACATCAAATCGCAACCCGATTTGAACGTGCTGGTTATTGATGTTTCTGATCGCGATTTCGTCAAGAACCAGGAAGACTATGTGTTCATACTCGAACAGATCCAGCAAAAAATAGGGTAGGTAGCCGACCTGCTGCAACATTGCGAACAAAACAATGACTGAAACAAAAATTCCGGAAATCCTCTTTAAGATTAAAAGTCAGGTTTTTGATAAACTTGGAATGCGTTTCGGCAATCTTATAGAAAATAAAGAAAGTGCAGCATATTCGGCATACAGTTTTGACATTGACGCCAAAAAAGTACTATTTAGAAATGCTAAGATTACGCCAAAGAAAATTGGGCAATTTGTTACGGTTTGGAAAAGAAATGAAATTGGGGTCACGCAACCTTATGATGTCGCTGACCAACTTGACTATATCATCATAAATGTAGCGTTCGAAAAAAGAACCGCACAATTCGTATTTCCGAAGCCTGTTCTTTTGCGTCAAGGTATAATTTCAAGTGCTTCAACCCAAGGAAAAAGAGGTTTGCGTGTTTATCCGATTTGGGATAAGCCAAATAGTAAACAAGCCGAAAAAACGCAAAAATGGCAGTTGGAATATTTCATCGAAATATCCGATGAGAAAACGCTGGATTTGGCGTTGGCAAAAAGAATTTATTTAGAAAACCAATTGCATGTCGGCCAACAGCGGCGTTAAGCAAGGGCTGGATTTCGGTAAGTTGAACGCTCGTTTTTAGCTCCAGCGCCTATTCGTAGTGGCGCGAAACGTTATCGGGCCATTTTCTGGAACAAATCCCACACGACAATACCGGCGCTGACCGAAATGTTGAGCGAGTGTTTCGATCCCAGTTGCGGGATTTCGATGCTGCCGTTACAGGCCGCTACCGCTTTTTGGTTGACGCCAAAAACTTCGTTTCCAAACACGAGCGCGTATTTTTTGCCCGGTTCGGGCGCAAAGTCGTTCAGGAAGGTGGCGTTTTCGACCTGTTCGATGGCATAAACCGCCACTTGCTCGGCTTGCAAGTTCGCGATCACCGAGAGCACATCTTTGTCGTGCTGCCAATCGACGGTTTCGGTGGCACCCAGCGCCGTTTTGTGGATTTCCTTGTTGGGTGGGGTGGCCGTGATGCCGCACAGGTAGATTTTTTCGATCAAAAAGGCATCGGCCGTACGGAACACCGACCCAATGTTGTGCAGGCTTCGGATGTCGTCCAACACCAAGATGAGCGGCGTTTTTTGGGCCTGTTTGAAATCCTGTACCGATTTACGGTCGAGTTCGCTGTTTTCTAATTTACGCATGGTGCAAAAATAAAAAAAGCTCCCTAAAAAGAGAGCTTTTGTGATATCGTTAATGGGGATTAGCCTTTTGGTGCGTCGTCACCCAAGACGGTTCCTTTGATGGTCAATACTTTAGAAGCTTGTCCTTCGGCGTTAGACGTGATGGTCACGGTTTTGGTGAAAGCACCCACACGGTCGGTGGCATATTTCACACCGATAACCGCTTTGGCGCCTGGTGCAATCGGCTCCTTAGGATAAGTAGGAACCGTACAGCCGCAAGAACCTGTGGCGTTGGTGATGATCAAGGGCTTGTTGCCGTTGTTGGTCAAAACGAATTCGCGTTTGCCGTCGGCGTTGTGTGGAATCGTACCGTAATCGATGGTTTCTGATTCGAACACCATGCCTGCGCCTTCTACTTTAGGAGCATCGGCTTTGACTTCTTTTTTGGCCGGAGCGGCTTTGGTTGTTTTCTTGGCTTGCGCTTGTGCGGTAACGCTGAATACAGCCAAAACAGCAACTAAAAATATTTTTTTCATTGTGTTTTTATTTGAATTACCCGACAAATCTAGATAAAAAAATTTTAGATGAATACAAAACCGTCATAAAATTAAATTAATTTTTGGATTGGTATTTATTCGCTAAATTCGCCGACACGAATTTAAAAACCCCGTAAAGTTTGGCCGCCGCATCAAAAGAATTCAAGGAAACGCCGCTCATGAAGCAGTACAACGAGATCAAACGCAAGTATCCCGATGCGTGCTTGTTGTTTCGCGTGGGCGACTTTTACGAGACCTTTGGCGAAGATGCGATACGCGCCTCGAAGATCCTTGGTATTACGCTGACCAAACGCGGCAACGGTTCGGAATCAGAGACGGCATTGGCCGGATTCCCACACCATTCGTTGAACACCTATTTGCCCAAGCTGGTCAAGGCCGGGTTGCGCGTGGCCGTTTGCGACCAGCTCGAAGATCCGAAAATGACCAAGACCATCGTCAAACGTGGCGTGACCGAATTGGTGACGCCCGGCGTGGCGCTCAACGACGAGGTGTTGCAGTCCAAGTCGAACAACTTTTTGGCGTCGGTTCATTTCGGGAAGAAGCTCATCGGGATTTCATTCCTGGACGTCTCGACCGGGGAATTCCTGACGGCGCAGGGCAACGAAGAATACATCGACAAACTGTTGCAGAACTTTCGTCCGAGCGAAGTACTCGTGCCCAAGGCGCACAAGGGACAGTTCAAGTCTTTTTTTGGCGACGATTTCCATACGTTCCTGCTCGAGGACTGGATTTACAAACAAGACTATGCCGAGGAGTCGTTAACCAAACACTTCGGGACCAATTCGCTCAAAGGTTTCGGGATCGAGGATTTGGCCGAAGGCGTGGTGTCGTCGGGTGCGATTTTGTACTATCTGTCTGAAACGCAACACAACAAACTGCAGCACATCGCCTCGATCCAACGCATTGCCGAAGACGCCTATGTGTGGATGGACCGTTTTACGATCAGAAACCTCGAACTGTACCACAGCTACAATCCGAACGCCGTGACGTTGCTCGATGTGATCGACCGCACGTTGTCGCCCATGGGCGGGCGTTTGCTCAAACGTTGGCTGGCGCTGCCGCTCAAAGACCGCTCGCGAATCGTCGAAAGGCATGAGCTTGTCGGTTATTTGAAGGACCACAAAAACGTGCTGCAAAATATCCAACAGCAAATCAAACGTATGGCCGATTTGGAGCGTTTGATCTCGAAAATCGCCACGGGTAAGGTCAGTCCGCGCGAAGTGGTGTCGCTCAAGGAATCGCTCGATGCCATTGCGCCCATCAAAGCCCTTGCGCTGGGCAGCGACCATCCGTCGGTCAAGGCGTTTGGCGAGCGGTTGCACGACTGCGCAATGCTTCGCGAGAAAATAGCCGCGACCCTGAACCCGGAGGCACCTGTTGCGATCGCCAAGGGCAATGCCATCGCACAAGGCGTACATCCAGAGCTCGATGAGTTGCGCGCGATTTCGACTTCGGGCAAGAATTTTCTGGAAGGCATCGAAAAATCGGAATCGGAGCGAACGGGCATTTCGTCGCTCAAGATTTCGTTCAACAATGTGTTCGGGTATTATATCGAGGTACGCAATACGCACAAAGACAAGGTGCCTGCGGAATGGATCCGCAAGCAAACGTTGGTGAACGCCGAGCGCTACATCACCGAGGAACTCAAGGAATACGAAAGCAAAATCCTGGGCGCCGAAGAAAAAATATACAAACTCGAGGTCGAATTGTTCGAGCAGTTGGTCGCATGGCTCTCGGGCTACATCAAACAGGTGCAGGCCAATGCCCAGTTGGTTGCGCAGCTCGATTGCCTGGCGTCGTTTGCCCAATTGGCCATCGAGAACAAATACGTTTGCCCCGAACTGACCGACGATTTTGCGCTCGACATCAAGAACGGACGCCATCCGGTGATCGAAAAACAGCTTCCGGTGGGAACGCCGTACATCGCCAATGATGTGCTGCTCGACCGCGAAAACCAGCAAATCATCATGATTACGGGCCCGAACATGTCGGGTAAATCGGCGATTTTGCGGCAAACTGCATTGATCGTTTTGCTCGCGCAGATGGGAAGCTTTGTGCCCGCCGAAAGTGTCACGATGGGTGTGGTGGACAAGATTTTTACGCGTGTGGGCGCCTCGGACAACATCTCGATGGGCGAGTCGACGTTTATGGTCGAGATGAACGAGACGGCGTCGATCCTGAACAATATTTCAGACCGTAGTTTGGTGTTGCTCGACGAGATCGGACGCGGGACAAGCACCTACGACGGCATCTCGATTGCATGGGCGATTGCCGAATTTTTGCACGAACATCCGGCGCGTCCCAAGACGTTGTTTGCGACACACTACCACGAACTCAACGAAATGTCGGATATTTTTGGAAGGGTCAAGAATTTCAACGTGGCGGTCAAGGAGATGAAAGATACGGTGCTGTTCATCCGAAAGTTGGTGCAGGGTGGAAGCGCGCACAGCTTTGGAATCCATGTCGCAAAGATGGCGGGTATGCCGCAAACGGTGATTTCACGCGCGCAGAAGTTGCTCAAGAAATTAGAGAAAGACCATTCGGGTGAAGCGCTCAATGGTGTCAAGGAAGAAAAGCAGGAACTGCAGATGAGTTTCTTTAACCTCGACGATCCGCTGCTGGAAGAAATCAAGGAAGAAATCCTGGGGCTCGACCTCAATACGCTCACGCCAATCGAGGCGATGATGAAACTCAACGAGATCAAACGGATGCTGACCAAAAAATAGTTCGGGTATTACCGTTTCGTTATCAGCGGATTAATTTTTTTCGGGACAAATTTTGCAAAAAACGTTTGCATAATTGGATTTTAGTAGTAAATTTGCCCTCGCAATACAGCAATGTATTGGTTCTTTAAAAGAATGTACGCGAAAATAGCTCAGTTGGTAGAGCGCCACCTTGCCAAGGTGGAGGTCGCGGGTTCGAATCCCGTTTTTCGCTCCAATGTGTACTGCTCGGATGGTGAAATCGGTAGACACGCTGGACTTAAAATCCAGTGGGCAGTAATGCCTGTGCGGGTTCAAGTCCCGCTCCGAGTACAAAAAGAAATCGACTCCAAACTTTGTTTGGAGTTTTTTTTTGGTTGCAATCAATCCAATCTTATGGGTGCGTTCGTCATCAGTAAAAAGCTAAACGGCGATTTTAAGTTTATCTTTGCTTCGCGCAAGGGTAAAACTATTTTTACCAGTATCGGCACCAAACACAAATCCGACTGCGAGTTGATGATTGCCGAGATCAAGCAAAACACGACAGCATTTGCGTTTACCAAGGTGCGCAATACCGGCGGGAAGTTTTTTTTCAGGCTTTCCAAAGATGGATTGGTGTTGGCCAACAGCCGAAAATTTACCACCGAATTGTTGCTTCAAAAAGGCATAGACGAAATCGTGAAGTATGTGGCCGAATCGGAAACATTGGATTTTTCAGAGCCGAGCTTGGCTTTCCCCGATGCCGACACTATATTCCTGGATCAGGAATAGTTATTCCGGAAATGTATAGAAACAAAAAAGCCACGCAATGCGTGGCTTTTGAAGTAATTAGGAGGTCCTAATTATTTTTTCACTTCTTCTGTAGCAGCAGCAGCAGCGTCAGTAGCAGTAGCAGCAGCGTCAGTAGCAGTAGCAGCAGCTTCAGTAGCAGCAGCAGCAGCAGAGTCAGCAACAACAGCAGCCTCTTCAGCTACAGGAGCAACTTCTTCAGTTACTGGAGCCTCTTCTGCAGGAGCTTCAGCTTGTTTACAAGATACTACGGTCAAAGCAGCGATAGCAGCCATGCTCAAAAATACTTTTTTCATCTTACTTAATTATAAAAGGTTAATTATTAATTCGAGGCAAAGATATAAATTTTTTAATACTCAAAACTTTTTTTCAATTTTTTTTTCAAAAACCGATACCTGTTACCTAAAAAAACTACTTACAAGTACCGTGCCAAAAACGAAACGTAAACAAAATATTTATTTTCCGTTTGACATTGCTTTTAATTCGTTGATATTCAAATTTTTATTTCTTTTTGGGATGAACCAATTTAAGTTCCGAGATCAGGTTTTTGGCGCCGGCGTACTTGTCGATGATGAATAAAACATACCGAATGTCTACCATAATGTTCCTGCAAATGGCCGGATCGTAGTATACATCGCTCATGGTGCCTTCCCAAACGCGGTCAAAATTCAAGCCAATCAAATTGCCTCTAGCATCGATGGCCGGGCTGCCCGAATTACCGCCCGTGGTGTGGTTGGTCCCGATAAAACAAACCGGCATTTTCCCATTCTCGGCATAAGGCCCGTAATCTTTTTTGTTGTGAAGCTCGATCAATTTAGACGGCACATCGAATTCATAGTCGCCGGGAATGTATTTTTCAAGCACACCATCCAGGTACGAAATAGGCGTGTAGATCGTGGCGTCCTTTGGCTCATAGCCTTTTACCTTGCCATAGGTCACGCGCAGCGTACCGTTCGCATCGGGGAAAATGCGCGCGTCCTTGTTCAGTTCGAGTTGCGCTTTCATGTAGCTGCGCTGCAAAGCCGTGATCTTGAGGTTCAGCTCGTCGTATTTTGGTGCGATTTCTTTGGTGTATTTATCGGCCATTTCCTTGACCAACTTAAAAGCCGGATCGTTGTTGAGGTTGGCCAAAGTCGTTTGGGCATCGCCCGAAAGCAGTTGTCTGACGCCGTCGAGGCTCGTCATTTTGGATTGCCCGTATACATCGGCGCTCAATTTGGCCGCATCGATATTCGAAAGGCCAGACGGCAGAAATTGCGCCGGATAGTTCTTCGAATAAATCGCAATCAACTGCTCGAACACCTTTTCGTCTACAGTTTTGTTGAAGTCTTTGTAGAAATCCCCAAGTCCGTCCACAAGGTTTTTGCGTCGGTCGTTGAACGATTGCTCGCCCTTGTTGTTGTAAATTTGTTCGAGTTGGTACATTTTATAGGTCACGCTGAGCAGTTCGGTATTGCGCAACGCGATTTCCAGAAAATACTCACGGCCCAATGCATAGGGCGCGATCTCCTTATAGTATTTGTCGAAGTCGGCCAGCAAGGTGCCATATTCGGCTTGTTTGCCCGCTTTATTGACGCGGTTGGTGAAATCGGCTTCTTGTTTTTTCTTGACCGAAACCGCGTTCGACTTTTTCAAACCTTGCGATTCGCCGATCCATTTTTTCCAATAGTTCGCGATGCTCGCATACTTGGACGCATACTGGATCTTGATGGCCGGGTCCTTGCGCATGAATCCGTCCTCGACCTTGAGCGCCGCATCGCGTACGGCAATACGCGCCGGATTGATGTCGTTCAAGATTTGCTCGACCGCCACCGCGGGCAAGTATTCTGTAGTACGGCCTGGATAGCCGAACACCATCGTAAAATCGTTTTCTTTTACCCCGTCGAGCGAAACAGGTAAGAAATGTTTGGGCGTATACGGCACGTTGTCTTTCGAATATTCGGCCGGGCGGTTGTTTTTGTCGGCATAGATGCGGAACAAAGAAAAGTCGCCGGTATGACGCGGCCACACCCAGTTGTCGGTGTCCGATCCGAACTTGCCGATAGACGACGGCGGCGCGCCCACGAGTCGTACATCCTTATAGGTTTCGGTCACAAAAAGCAAATACTGGTTGCCTTCATAAAACGTACGGATGCGGTTTTCCTGCCAGCTCTCTTTGGGCAGCGACGTGCTCAGCGACTGGATGTTGTCCTGGATTTTCTTTTGTTTGTCGGCTTCGGCCAACGACTGTGTACCGTCGAGTACCTTGGTGGTCACGTCTTCGATACGCACGATGAACGTCACAACTAAATCTTTGTTCGGCAGTTCGTCTTCCATCTTGTAGGCCCAGAAACCGTTGGTCAGGTAATCGTGCTCAACGGTCGAATGGTCCTGGATTTGACCGTACCCACAATGGTGGTTGGTGAGCAGCAGTCCTTTGGGTGAAATGACCTCGCTGGTACAGCCGCCGTTAAAATGCGGGACGGCATCTTTGAGGCTCGACTTGTTCACGTCGTAAATGTCCGACGCCGACATTTTCATGCCCAGGCTTTTCATTTCCTTTTCGTTCATGCCCGAAAGCAGGTTCGGCAGCCACATGCCGCCTTGTTGCGCTTGGGTTTGGATGACGAACAACAAAAAGAGTAATCGTAAAAATCTCATAATATTGGGTTTGAGTGAATTGTTTTTGCAAATGGGCCACCCTACGACCCGATCTGGGGCCGAAAGATAGGATTTTTGAACGGTTGGATTGCGATGCATGGCGCAGGACGGACCAACTTTAACGATAATTTAGCGGATTCCGAAAATGCTTGAATGTTTTTTACGACGCCAATCCGCTGGATGTGTCGCCGCTTGCTTCGATTTGTTTCAAAATTTTTTGCGTGGCATTTTTGTTCATTTGTACAAACGTCGCACAAATACTGCCCTTTTCGCCGCGAATGTCTTGGTTGCGGATCAGGCTGTCCAGCGTTTCATCGAGTTCCGTTTGGTTTGAAACCGACACGCAGCCGCCGTTTCCTACCAATGCCGTCGCCTCGGCAAAATGCGAAAAGTTCGGCCCGATGACAATGGGCACGCCAAATGTCGCGGGTTCGAGTATGTTGTGCACACCGGGATTCCCAAAACCGCCGCCCACATAGGCGATGTCGGCATAGCTGTATATTTTGGTCAGGATGCCGATGGTGTCGATGAGGAACACGTCGTAATCGGCAAGATTTTTCCCTTCTTTTTCAGAAAACAAAACCGTCTTCTTTGAGAGGGAATTTTTGAGTTGGGCGATTTGATCGGGTTTGATGTTGTGCGGCGCGATGATGAATTTGACCGCATTGTTGGTTTTGTTGATGTAATCCACCAGCAGCGTTTCGTCTTTGGGCCATGAGCTGCCCACAACAATCGTCAAAGTGTCGTTTTTGAATTGGGAAATAAAATCGAGCGTGTTGTCTTTTTCCAAAATCGCCGCGACGCGATCGAACCGCGTGTCGCCCGACACCGTCACATTGGTCTTGCCCAACGACAGCAACAGGTCTTTCGATTGGGTATTCTGGACAAAAAAATGATCGAAAGCCTCGAGCGCTTTTCGGTAAAACCCGCCGTACCATTTGAAAAAAACTTGATTTTCACGGAAAATTCCCGAAACCAGGTAGGTCGTGATTTTTCGTTTCTTGAGTTCTTGCAGATAGTTCGGCCAATACTCATATTTGATCAAAAAAACCATATCGGGATGCACGGCATCCAAAAAGCGCTTGGCGTTGCGCTGTGTGTCGAGCGGCAGGTATACCGTTGCATCGGCCACCGCATTGTTCTTGCGCACCTCGAATCCCGACGGCGAAAAGAACGTCAACACAATTTTATGCGCGGGGTATTTTTCCTTGATTTTCTCGATGACGGGAAGCCCTTGCTCGTATTCGCCCAGCGATGCCGCGTGGAACCAAATGGTGCGGTATGTCGGTTTTATTTTATCGGTCAAAGTATCGAAAACCGTTTTGCGTCCGTCGACAAAAAGCTTCATCTTCGGGCTGAACCATGCCACTATTTTCAGGACGAATCCTGTTGCCGAAATCAACAAATCGTAGACGAAAAACATACAGTGTGAATTGTGTCGCTAAAATACACACTTTACAGAAATTTCATTGTCGCGCGTCATTTAATTAGTAGTTTTGCGTAGTTTAAATTTGAACATCCGATGAAAAAAATCCAGATGGTTGACCTCAAAGGGCAATACGAACAAATCAAAGATACCGTCAACGCTTCGATCCAGGAAGTACTCGATACCAACACCTACATCAACGGCCCGCAGGTGCACAGTTTCCAGAAAAATCTCGAAGATTACCTGGGCTGCAAGCACGTGATCCCGTGCGCCAACGGTACCGATGCGCTCCAGATTGCGATGATGGGTCTTGGTTTGAAACCGGGCGACGAGGTCATCACGGCCGATTTTACGTTTGCCGCCACGGTCGAGGTGATCGCACTTTTGCAACTCACGCCGGTGCTGGTAGACGTCGATATTGATACGTTCAACATCTCGATCGACGCAATCAAGAAAGCGATTACGCCCAAAACCAAGGCGATTGTTCCCGTCCATTTGTTCGGACAGGCCGCCAATATGGATGAAATTATGGAGCTGGCCGCGCAGCACAATTTGTTTGTGATCGAAGACAATGCGCAGGCCATCGGTGCGAACTATAAATCGCAAAACGGCGAGAAAACCAAAGTCGGTTGTATCGGACACGTCGCATCGACATCGTTTTTCCCGTCGAAAAACCTCGGTTGCTACGGCGACGGCGGTGCGATTTTTACCAACGACGATTCGCTCGCGCACATCCTTCGCGGAATCGTCAACCATGGCATGTATGTGCGTTACCACCACGATGTGGTAGGCGTGAACTCACGTCTTGACAGCATCCAGGCGGGTGTGCTCAACGCCAAGTTGCCCAAACTCGATGCATACAACCAGGCGCGCCAGACAGCCGCGGCCAAATATTCGGCGGCATTGGCCAACCACAAAAATATCGTGACGCCTGTAGTTGTCGGCGATAAGGACAGCCACGTGTTCCACCAGTATACACTCAGGATTTTGAACGCAGACCGCGACGGCTTGATGCAACATTTGCTCGACAAAGGCATCCCGTGTGCGATTTATTATCCGATTCCGTTGCACGCGCAAAAGGCGTATCTCGATGCGCGTTACAAGGAGTCGGACTTTCCGGTCACCAACCAATTGGTCAAGGAAGTCATTTCGTTGCCGATGCACACCGAGCTCGACGACGAGCAAATCGCGTTCATCACCGGGTCGATCCTTGAATTCTTAAACAGATAACATGCCACAGGACAAAAAGAAGCTCATCATGCAAATCGTCATTTTTGTGGTGACGTTTGCCGTTGCCTTTGTCGCCACGCAATATTTTTTAAGCAAGTAACAACACAACCATGAAAATACTAGTCACAGGAGGTTTAGGTTTTATCGGCTCGCACACCGTAGTCGAATTACAAAACGAAGGGTTCGATGTGGTGATCATCGACAACCTGTCGAACTCATCCGAAAACGTACTCGACGGCATTGTGGCCATCACCGGCAAGAAGCCCATTTTTGAAAATCTCGATTTGCGCGAGAAAGCGGCCGTACAGAATTTCTTTGCGCGCCATGCCGATGTTTCGGGAGTGATCCATTTCGCGGCATCCAAGGCCGTCAACGAAAGCGTCGAAAACCCGCTGTTGTATTACGAAAACAACATCAATGCGCTGGTGTATATCCTTCAGGAGTTGCAAAAAAAGGAATCCGCAAATTTCATCTTCAGTTCGTCGTGTACCGTTTATGGCGAAGCCGATCAAATGCCGATTACAGAAGATGCGCCGGTCAAACCAGCCTTGTCTCCTTATGGCAATACCAAGCAAATTGGCGAGGAAATCATCACAGAAACGTGCAAAGTAAGCAACATCCGTTCGATTTTGTTGCGTTATTTCAATCCGATCGGGGCGCACGCGAGCGCCGAAATCGGTGAATTGCCCAACGGTGTTCCGCAAAACCTGGTACCGTTCATCACGCAAACGGGCATCGGCATGCGCCAACAACTGTCTGTCTACGGCGACGATTACCCGACACCCGATGGCACTTGCATCCGCGATTATATCCATGTGGTCGATCTGGCCAAGGCGCACGTTGTCGCGCTGCAGCGTTTGATTGGCGGCAAAAACCTCGACCGCGTCGAAACGTTTAATTTGGGGACAGGCACAGGAAGTTCGGTACTCGAAGTGATCCAAACTTTCGAAAAGGTCAGCGGCAAAACGCTACCCTATCAAATCGTCGGACGCCGCGAAGGCGACATCATCTCGGCCTACGCCAACACCGATAAGGCCAACGACGTCTTGGGCTGGAAAGCCAAGCTGACGCTCGAGGAAGGTTTGGCGAGCGCCTGGAAATGGGAGCAAAAGATTAGAAGCTAAGATGTATAAAGAAAGACCCCGAAATTTTTTCGGGGTCTTTTGTTTTACTGGCAATTGCCTTGTGCAATCGTCTGTATACCTATGAGCGCGTCGTTGCAAATCGGATTGTCGGGCAGCGGCACTATTTTACCGGCCGATGCGATTTTTTTGGCAAATTTGATCGCGTCGGCATCTTTCTCCAAAATGAACAAACATTCGATTTTGTCGAGCGAAGTGATCGAGACCATTTCGGTCACGGTTTTGTCGTTGTCTAACTCCTTAAGGTAGTTTTCGATTTCCCCTAGATTTTTTGCGTATTCTTTTCGCTTCGATGTCTCGAGCATCTTTTTGACGATTCCCGTCGCATTTTGGTATTCAGGAATGGCGTTGTAGATCGAATCGAGCGACTTGCGCATTTTTTCCTTGTCGAAATCGGCAGGGATAAAGGTGTTGTTGGTTCTGGTCGCGTACTTGGCTACCACCTTGCAATAGTAGGGGCGTGCGGTGAGTTGTATCGGGTAGATTTTGACGGCTTCATACAAGCCCAGTCCGTTGTCGAAAGCTGTCGTTAGATGCGCTTCTTCGGCCGCGACATCGCCCGTTTGACGGCTATGAAGGGCCGTGAGCACCGATTTTTTCTTCGCATCTGCTCCAACGGCATTGACGGCGGTTTGCGTTTTTTGCGCATTGTTTTCGGTGACCAACGACTTGACCAACGTATAGAAGAATTTGTCGTTTTTAGGGTAAATTGCACTCGCTTCGCGTGCAAGGTCTATCAGCGCCGTATTGTTTTTGGATGTTTCGAGTTCGACGATTTTGGTGCCGTAATATTCTTCTGTTTTTTTGATGGTCGCAGTCGATTCAGGTTTTTTGATGACCGCCATGTCTTTGTCGTAGCCCGCTTTGTCACCCATCAATTTTTTACAGTGCGCGCGGTTCAAATAGTACTCCAGTTGGTCTGGTTTGATGCTGATGGCCTTGTCAAAATAAGACAGCGCCTTTGGTTTGTCGCCCTTGGTTACATAAAAGTTCCCCAACGCCGCATATACGGTCGACACGTCGCCGCCCGATTTGGTGAACGCCTTTTTTTCAGACTGTGTATATTGGGCTTTCCCGATTTCATTTTGCAAGATCACTTCATAGGTAGCAATGGCCTTGTCGATTTGCCCCGCTTTGTAAGCCGACAATCCGTGGATTTGCGCGATGTCATAAGGGAAATACTCTGGAAGACCGATGTACAATACGTCACCGAGATTTTCGGCGTAATCGAGCATAAATGGCTTTCCGGCTTTGTCGCGGTCTGAAAAGTCAACGATTCCGTCGGCATCATTGTCGGCCACGAGGGCATCCGTAAGGTTGGCCGACGCAAAGGACGCATAGGATTTAGCAAAGTCTTTGAGTCCGAATTCTGCCATCGCCTTGACGGCCAAAATAATCGCGCCGGGATCATTGGCCTTTCCTGTAGGCGGAAGCGTGGCATTGATTTGCTGGGCCAATGCGCAATCGGCCAAAGTGCCGGTGAAATCTTCGGAGCGGTATTTGGCGTAAGCGCGGGCTACCAGCACCGTGACGAGGTCGGTTTTGGTGATGCGGCCAATAGTGAACTCGATTTTTCCCTTGCCAAATGTAGCCTTGTTGGTTGAATCGTAAAAGCCGTCCGGATAGTGCTCTTGCACAGATCGGTCAGGCAGGTTGCCAGCCAGCATGCGCTCGACCAGCGCTTGTGCATAGTAAAAGTCGATGATGGCCGATCGGTAGGCTCCCAGCTGCATTTTACACTTTCCGCGGCTTTGGTAGGCTTGAAAGAGGTAGTAGGCGCGCGCCGGATTTTTTTTGTACATCTCAATGGCTTTATCGAGCAACGGAATGGCCCCTTTGTAATCCATAGGTTTGGCCAAGCTGAACTGAATATCCGACATTCCTACGGCCTGTCCGTGAAAATAGAGGTCGTTTTGCGATGCCTTTTCATTTTTAAGCATACCGCCTCCAGCGTAAACGTTGTAATCGCTCATCGCATCGGTCAGGATTTTTTCCTGGCGCATTTTTTCCTCATAACGTTTGTTGATGCCAGAAAATGCATACGCCGCTAATCCACCGGCCACGTCGATACCAAAACTTTTGAGTCCGCCTCCGTCGCCAAATTCACCTTGAAAAAAGTCAACGGCATTGTCTATCGCATAGTCAAATTTTGGGTCTTTGCGGCGATCGTACAACTGGCCTGCTATACCGCTCGATGCATTGGTCGGGGTATAGGTGTAATTGCCCGTCAGCGTGCTTTTCATCTGTTGCGATTGCATCGGGTTGAGTCCAAGTAATTCCGACAATTTATCGGTGACGGCTTCGGTCGAAACATCGTTGAGGTTGGCGTAATACAATTGGTCGAAGTTGAGGTTGTTCGACATCTTGAAATTGGCGTATTCCGGAACGTATTTCGACAGGTATTGGTCGATGCCTTGTGCCGAAAGCGGTTCATTGCCAAGCTTGACCACATCTTCCACAAACTGCGGATTGTTGAGCAATTGGTTGAGCGCGTCTTCAGACGATTGGTAGCTTTTGGTTTGTGCCGTGAGCCACAACGGGCCGCATAGCGCGAGTGTAAGTAGGGTTTTTTTCATGGGATTATTTTAAGATGATGGCTTCAGATTCTTTATAGATGTCGCGCCAGCCGCCACGCGTACAACGGTTTTTGGGGTCGTCAGACAAAATGTTGTCGACACAATTGTAGAACATCGTGTCGGCCGGCATAGGATTAGGGTTTTGCGCGGTCGTATAGAAAAAACCTTGTTTGAGGAGCATCCGTTTGGAACCATCTGCAAAATGCATACGCAACGGCATCAGTTCAGGAAGTGTATAGATTTGTCTGTACGAGTTGTAGATTTTCAGATGGTGGTATACCGACGTCTGGTTGTCGGGTGTCGGATAGCTGAACGTGGCGATATAGCCCTCGCAATTCGGATACGTGCAAAAAATGGCATCGTCGTGGTTGACGCGAAACTGCACGCTGAAATACCCGATGTCGCCTTCGGTTTTTTCGAGCATGTACCGTACCTGTACCGCCTTGTCGCTGTTCATGAACAACCAATCGCTGTAGTTTCCGCCGTGTTCCGCCGTTTTGATGTTCGATGGGCTCGCGGCCGAAGGATTCGGTGCCGCCGCAACGGGCTGGGCTTTTTTGACGACGGGCGGCGACATCATTTCACCGATTTCCGTCAGCCGATCGGGATAGACGTGTCCGGCAAGTTCGAGTACTTCGGTTTTGAGCGCTTCGGCCTTGGCGCTATCGCCCGCGGCGTAGGCTTTTTTTACCGATTCGATCATGTCCACGAATGTCTGATCCAGCGGCGAATTTTTCTGTTGTTGGGTCGTGTTGGTGCTACCGGATGGTGTAGCCGCAACGTTGGCAACCGCTCTCTTGACGCAAATGATCACCACGCTTACATACTGCGGACTGGTCATGAGTGCGCTTTGGTTCTTTGGAAGACACCAGTAAAAATCGGTTTCGGCCGAAAAAAAGCTGCGTTTATCGCCCGGTGCCAAGACCAAGTATTGGTCGAACGGGACATAAGCGGCCACCAACGGAACCGAAGAATGTTCCTGCCAGGCAAGCCCCATGTTGTTTTCAGGACATATGGCGCGAAACACCCAGTCGGAAATCAGCACTTCGTCGGGGCCATTATTGGTAATCGTAAAGAAGACAGAAAAAACGTTTTTGTCGTAAGACGTATTGTTTTCAAGCCCGGCTTGTGGTACCGAAACGGTTTTTTGGTTGGCGAGCGTGACCGATACCGAAAGCCCTCCGGCGTGTTGTTCGGTTTTCCCCAGTTGACAATTGAACTGGATGGGCGCGAAATAATCGTGTTGCGCCAGCGTCAGTTCGCTGAACAACAATACAATACAGAGTAGTTAAAAAGCAAGTTTAATTTGTTTGGGATACGGCAAAAATAAAAAAATCTCCATCGCTTTTCGAAAAACGATGGAGATTTTAGAACTTTAACAGTCTTAGGCCGAGGCCACTTCGACCGTGGCATCGATTTTTTTGACCAACCCTTGCAAAACGTTTCCAGGCCCTACTTCGGTAAACAAAGTTGCCCCATCCTTGACCATTTGCTGTACCGATTGTGTCCATTTTACGGGAGCGGTGAGCTGCGTGATGAGGTTTTTCTTGATTTCGGTAGGGTCTGATACCGCGCTTGCCGGTACATTTTGATACACCGGACAAATCGGCTGCGAAAAAAGCGTCGCTTCGATGGCTGCGGCCAATTCTTCGCGCGCAGGTTCCATCATGGGTGAGTGGAAAGCACCGCCTACGGGTAAAATCAAAGCACGTTTGGCCCCGGCGGCTTTCATGGCTTCGCAAGCGCGTTCCACGGCCGATGTTTCGCCCGAAATGACGAGTTGTCCCGGGCAGTTGTAATTGGCCGGAACGACCACGCCGTCGATCGACGCGCATACTTCTTCGACCTTTGCATCGTCCAGGCCGAGCACGGCGGCCATCGTAGAAGGCGTTATTTCACAGGCTTTTTGCATGGCCATCGCCCGTTGCGAGACGAGTTTGAGCCCGTCTTCGAACGACAAAGCGCCATTGGCCACGAGCGCCGAAAACTCGCCAAGCGAATGTCCGGCCACCATTTCGGGTTTGAAAGTTTCGTTCATCGTCTTGGCCAAAATGACCGAGTGCAGGAAAATTGCAGGTTGCGTCACCTTGGTTTGCTTGAGCTCGTCGGCCGTGCCTTCGAACATGATGTCGGTAATGCGGAAGCCCAAAATTTCGTTGGCGCGTTCAAAAAGTTCCTTCGCCAGATCAGATTGTTCGTACAAGTCCTTGCCCATACCTGTAAATTGGGCACCTTGTCCCGGGAATACATATGCTTTCATAGTTTGTCCTTTTGTCTTGAACCCACAAAAGTAAAACTTTTTGGCATTGCTGCGACCTAATGATTACAAAACGAAATAGGCATTCTGCAATGGTTGGATGCGGTGTACGGTTGGCTTCGACGGAATCTCGTGTTCGTACTCGTCGCGGAATTCGTTGACCATTTGCAACAGGTTCTTTTCGATGTTCTCGGCGATGGTGGTCATCGGGGTGTCGGTTGGTCGGCTTTCGAACGGGTCCTGCAAATGGATCGCCATTTTTTCGATCAAAAAGAACGCGGCCCCAATGAGCGCGGTCACCGGAATCTGCAACCAACCCAAGTGATCGGCCACGCCAAACGGCAACAAAATGATGAACAAACACAACGTGAACCGAATGTACATGCTGTAGGTGGTCGGGAAAATCGTGTTCTTGATGCGTTCGCATTTGCCCATCGAATCGCACAAACGCGACAGCGTATTGTCTATTTCAACCTGCTGGAACGTATTGAACTTGCCGTTTTGTGTGGCCTGCGTGAGTTCCTTTCCGTGCAGCATCAAAATCGCGTTGGGTACGTGTTTGTAGCGTTGGGCGAACTGCAATTCCTCGTCGTCGAGCAGCGATTTGATGGGTTTGATGGGATTGCGTCCGCGCAAAGACTGCGCAAGGCTGTAGCACCAGGCGGCTTGCCTTTTGGCGAATCGCTCCTTGAAATTGTTGGCATCGTCCGAAAAATCAGCATCCTTGTAAAACGTCACCACCTGACGCAGCAACGTACGCGAATCGTTGACGATGGCGCCCCAAATGATCCGGGCTTCCCACCAACGATCGTAGGCCTGGTTCGATTTGAAGGCGAGCAACAAAGAGATGACGGTACCTACTATCGTGGGGATGGCAATCGGGATTTCGAGCGATACCGTCCCGTAATAGTAATGGAACAGCGAGAAAGACGTGGCATAAAGCGTCACCAGGACGAGTTCGGTCCTGATTTTGCCCAGCACATATTTCATGGGAATTCGTTTCTTTAACAACATAGCAATCGTTTTTGGTTAGTAGGCAGGTTCGCAGACAGACAGTACGGGCAGGCCCAAATTCTCGTGGTTGGCGACAGACGTCTTTCCGAAAACTTTTTGGGGTTTGCGGGTCTCGATCAAAAGGTCGATCCCGTTTTTGCTGATCGCGTCAAACAGCGCCGGAAGCAGTTCTTCGTGGTTGGCCTCGTCGAAAGGCCGTGCTTGACTGACGATGCGGAACGAAAAGTGGCCGCCCACGAGTTGCGCCACATCTTTGGCCTGAACCTGCGACTTGGTGTTTTCGATAAAAAGTGCCTTGGTGAACGGTGCATCTTCGCACTCAGGGGTCAGCTGCAAAATAGGGGTCTTGCTGTTCTTGAGCAGGTGAAGGAAATGCCTGTGCGGCAAATCGCTTGATTGGACAAACGAATTGGGGATGATCGACAAGCTGATTTCGCACGCGGCGGTAAAATTGCGCAACAAAGGCTTGGTCATCGAAAACTGGCGTTGCATTTTGATTTTGACGAGCGGACAGGCCTCGGCCAATTCCAGACATTCGGCGAACACCGCTTCCTGCGCGGCATCGAGCCCGTTTCTGGATTTGCGAAGCCAGTAGGCAGCCGATGCCACATCGGGCGTTTCCTCGAGTGTCATTAAAACAATCTGCAGTGGCTTATCGGCGGCGTCGGCCAAGGCGACCCTTACCGCTTGAACGGTGTCCTTTTGGAGCGTCGTGGGGATGAGGATGTTTTTCATGGAAAGTGTTTTTGATTACACTTGCAAAACAACAGCCCCCACTTTAGAGCAATCTTAGAATACGATTAGAATTTTATTAGAATGTAGATTAGAAATTCTAATCCCGCGAAAAAACGATCGTCACCATCGTCCCTTGTTGCGGCTGCGATTGGATTTTGAGCTCGCCTTTGTGCATGCGGATGATTTTCATCGCCAGCGGCAATCCAAGGCCATAGCCCGTATAGCGCGAGGCCTCCTTGCCGCGAAAGAAAGGCTCATACAGGTGCGGGATGTCTTCGGGCGGAATCCCGATCCCGATGTCGGTAATGGTCACGAGCAGCTGGGACTTACAAGCCGACAGCGTCACAAACACCGTTTCGTTGTTGCTGTATTTGACGCCGTTCGAAATGATGTTCGACAACGCGAGCTGGATCAATGGTTTGTTACACGGGATCAACAACAGCGATTCGTCGTCGGGCAAATCGTCGAACCGCAAATGCACCTGGTTGTCGGGGTATAATTTGTCGAGGTCGTCCTTGACGTCCATAAGCAATTCGTCGAGCCGCGCTACATCCTTGACCTGTTTTTGACCGTCGTATCCGGTTTGGGTAAGTTTGAGCAGGCTTTCGGTAAGGTTACCCAATCGGTTGGCCTGGTTGTAGATGTTCGTAAGCGCCGCTTCATATTCTTCGGGCTGGCGTTTTTGTAACAGCATGATTTCCGATTCGGCGAGGATGGTGGTGATGGGCGTCTTGAGTTCGTGCGAGGCGTTGTTGATAAAATTCGCCTGGATCTCGAACGACGTTTCCAAACGGTCGAGCATGTCGTTGAAAGTTTGCGTCAAATCGGCCATTTCGTCCTGGTTCTCGACCTGCGGAAGCCGGTTGTGCAGGTTCGACGCGCTGATGCGTTTGACTTCTTTGGTGATGCGGGCCACGGGCTGCACGACGCGCCGCGCCAGAAAACGCCCCAAGAAAAAAGCCAACACGATGAATCCCAACCCGCCTATGAAAAGAATACGGATCATGTACAGCGTACTCAAATCGCCGCGAAGGTCCAGCGCGGTGACAATCACCAGGTATTTTTGTCCTTCCTCGTCAAAAACCTGCCCGTAAAAATAGCGGTGGTTGTCTTCGGTCCAGGCGGTGTTCTTGCGCATGACCTCGGTGTAGAACTCGGTGGGCAAGAGCAAATTCGTGTTGTATTCGAAAGTTTGGTTGCCGTTGACCTTGAGTACATAATCGGCCTCGTCGATGAGTTCTTCGAGACCCTCCGATTTGAGTTTGCGGTAGTATTCGGCCTTGGCGGGATCGTTTTGATAGTGGATCGACGCCACGATTCGGGCACGGTCCTGCAATCTTTTGAGAAAATAGTAACGGTTGTTCTGCCGGAACAGCACCAACACGGCCAAGCAAAGCAGCAGCGTGCTCAGTACCGAAAGCGTCACATAGGTAAAGGTGATTCTCTTGCGTATCTGCATCAGGATTTTAGCGTGTAGCCCATGCCTTTGCTGGTATGGATCAGTTTGTTGGCGTAAGGCTTGTCTATTTTCTTGCGCAGGTAGTTGATGTAAACGTCCACCACATTGGTGTTCATGTCAAAGTTGATGTCCCACACATGGTCGAGGATTTGCTCGCGCGACAAAATCATCCCGTGGTGGCGCGCCAGGTAGTGCAGTAGTCGGAACTCCTTGGCCGTAAGCGAAATGTCGTCTTCGCCGCGGCGCACCGATTTGGATTTTAGGTTGATCTCTAAATCGTCCACCGACAAGATCTCGGACTGCTTGTGCTCCTGTCCCGCTCGTCGCAACAACGACATCACGCGCGCCTCGAGTTCGGCAAATTTGAACGGCTTGGGCAGGTAGTCGTCGGCGCCAGCCTGCAATCCGGCCACGATGTTCTCGGTGCTGCCGAGCGCAGTAAGCATCAATATGGGCGTAAAATTACCCGATGCCCGCAAACGGCGGCAAATTTCCAACCCATTGATGTCGGGCAGCATGACGTCGAGCACAATCGCATCGAAATGGTGATGTTCGAGCATCTCCAATGCGGTTGTTCCGTCGGGAGCCGCGCTGACTTGGTAATTTTTCTCGGTAAGGCCGCGGCAAATGGCAGACAGCAAGGTGGGTTGGTCTTCTACGATAAGCAGTTTCATGGGTTTCCTTTGGTCGTTCTCGCAAAAATAGGTCGCGAAATCTAAAATTTTTCCCAAAATGCTTCAGTGACAGGCCGTTTTGAAGGAAACGCAGTTTAGTTGGACGTTTGTTGTCGATATGCTTCTAAGTGGTCGGTTTTTTTCGGAATCTGCCTAAACGCAAAGCGCTGAAGACTCAATTTGCGTAGTTTTTAAAGATGTAAATCCACAACAAACGCGACAAACGGATGTTAAAAAATGTGAACAAAATCAAAAATCCGGCGATGATCGGAAACATACGCAAATCGAAAGGGCCGTCAAAAAAAGGCCGGATCAGGAAGTAAATCAAGATGCCCTGCGCCACATTGAGCATGTAATTGACATACATCGCGCCAAAAAAATACCCGGGTTCTTTGTTGAACTGCGTGTGGCAGTGGTCGCATTGTTTGTTCATTTTTGGAAAGCCAATCGTGAGGATGCTTTGTTTGTCGAAAATCTTTCCTTTATGACAATTCGGACATTCTGCTTTTAGGATGTGGAATAAAGTATGGCTCATTTTGTTTTGATTTTATAAGAACAAATTTACGATGATAATGGTTGTAACAAATTTTGCTATCTTCGCCAATACTAGCACAATTAAGACATGGTCTATCCAATTTATGAAGTCCAGCGTTTCAAATGCCAATCGATACACGACGATTTGTATGTGAACACATTTCAGGAACATTTGAAAAGCCACGCCTTTGTCGAAGAGCCCCACCGCCACAATTCGCATTTGTTGCTTTTTTTTACGCAAGGTTCGGGTACGCACACCGTCGATTTTGATACCTATACCATCGCGCCGGGCAGTTTGTTTGCACTACAGCCGGGGCAATTGCACCATTGGGATTTGTCGACAGACATCGATGGATTTGTAGTGATTTATTCGACCGAGGAATACAACCTTTATTTCGGACGAAAACAGTTGTCGGATTATCCGTTCTACGCATCGGCGCACCAAAAGCCAGAAGTGGTTTTAGATCAACTTGAAATGCAATCGGTTTTGCCCTACTTCGAGACGCTGATTCGCGAAGGCCAATCCGAACTGCGTTTGCGTCGCGACCAGATGTTCAATTTAATCGATTGCATCCACATTTTCATCGCCCGAAAGTATGCCGAAAACGAGGCGCACGGAACCCATCGCTATAACACAAAAATAGGCGTGTTCGAAACGTTGCTCGAAACACATTTCCACGACGAAAAATCCCCGTCGTTTTACGCCGAACGCCTGCACATCACGCTCAAACACTTGAACCGCATCTGCCGTGAAATGCTCGGCAAGACGGCGACCGAGGTCATCGCTGGCCGCGTGTTACTCGAAATCAAGCGCTTGCTCGCCGACCGTAAACTCAGTGTCAACAAAATTGCCGACACGCTGGGGTTCGAAGATTATTCCTATTTTTCACGCTTCTTTAAAAAACAAACCGGACAATCCCCATCCGATTTTCGCAAAAAACCCACCCAATAAACTTCTTGCCTTTGCGAAAACTTCGCGAACTTTGCGGTAAAGCCAACACCATGACCGAAAAAGAAAAAATGCTGGCCGGGCAATCGTACCTCGCCAACGACAAACAGCTCACCGCCGAACGTACGCACGCCAAGAAATTGCTCCACAAACTCAACGTCACCGAGTACCTGATGAACGGCAACGCGCGCCAGATTTTGCGCCAGCTGTTGCCCAACGCGCACAAGCGCACCTACATCGAACCGCCTTTTCATTGCGATTACGGTTACAACATCGAATCGGGCGAGAATGTGTATTTCAATGTCAATTGCGTGGTGCTCGACACCATGAAAGTCAAAATTGGGAACAATGTGTTTTTTGGGCCGGGCGCGCACATTTACGCGGCTTCACATCCACTGAACGCGATGGAGAGAAGGACAATCGAGTTTTCAAAACCAGTATCGATTGGCGACGATTGTTGGATTGGCGGCGGTGCGATCATTTGCCCCGGCGTCACGATTGGCGACCGGTGCGTGATTGGAGCAGGCGCGGTCGTGACCAAAGACATTCCAAACGACTCGCTAGCCGTAGGCAATCCGGCCAAGGTCATCCGTCAATTGAACGAATAAAAAAAGCGGACCGAAGTCCGCTCTATTAGTGTTTGTGTCCGTCGTGCGCATCGTGTTTGTGTCCTTCTACCGGAAGCACCTTGAAGCTACTCGCAACGAATTTGTCGCCTTTGATTTCGCCGCTGACTTGGGCTTTGCGGACGGTGTTGCACATACCGTCATGGCCGTGCGCATCGCCAAATTGGTCCATCTTGGCGCCCTCGACAAAATACGTTTGGTTGTCGATCTTGACCGCCAAATCGCAGCCTTTTTTGCTTTTCATCCCAAATTTGCATTGGCCGCATGAGGCGTCTACGGTTTGGTTCTCAATTTTCTTGTCTTGCGCACTGACCGACAGAGTGCCGAGGAACAGTGCTATCGCGATAAATTTTTTCATGGTAATTAAGGATTAACGGTTACTGTTTTTGCCGCCGATTTCGCGCGTTCGACCACTTCGGCGACGGGCGTTTCCAAAGTGTCGCTCGCGAGGGCAACGCCCATTCGTCGGTACGGACGCGAAGTCGGTTTTCCAAAGATACGAAAATCGGTTTTGGGTAGTCCGGCAATTTTGTCGATGCCCGAAAAAGTTGGGTTTTGCGAATTTTCTAAAGCCAGGATGACCGCGCTCGCGCCGGTTTTTTCGAGTTTGATTTCAAAAATCGGCAGGCTCAAAATGGCGCGTAGATGCAGTTCGAATTCGTTGAAGTTTTGTGTGCCGGCCAAAGTAACCATGCCCGTGTCGTGCGGACGTGGCGAGAGTTCCGAAAAATACACGCCGTCGTCGGCCAAAAAGAATTCGACGCCAAACAATCCCGCGCCACCCAAGGCCTCGGTGACTTTTTCGGCCATGTCCTGCGCCTCGAACAAATCTTTATCCGAAACCAATGCGGGTTGCCAGCTTTCCTGGTAATCGCCGCGTTCCTGGCGGTGGCCGATGGGCGGGCAAAACAACGTTGGGTTGCCGTTTTGCGTGACGGTCAATAACGTGATTTCTGAATTGAATTTAACGAACGCCTCGACGATGACTTCGACCACGTCGCCGCGCGAATCTTTGACCGCGTAGTTCCAGGCTTTTTCGATGTCGCTTTCGGATTTGATCGTCGATTGGCCTTTGCCCGAAGACGACATGAGCGGTTTGACGACACAAGGAATCCCGACTTCGCCGACGGCCTTTCGCAATTCTTCGGCAGTCGTCGCGTAGCGGTAATTCGCGGTTTTGAGCCCGAGTTCCTTGGCGGCCAAATCGCGGATGGCTTTTCTGTTCATCGTGAAGTTCGCGGCCTTTGCGGACGGCACGACGGTGATGCCCTGCTTTTCGTAATCGTAAAAACGCTCGGTGCGGATGGCTTCAATCTCAGGGACGATGAAATCCGGTTGGTGTTTGGCAACGATGCGATCGAGTTCGGATCCATCGAGCATGTTGATGACTTCGAAACCGTGCGCGACCTGCATGGCCGGGGCATTTTCATAACTGTCTACGGCAATGACGGTTTGGCCGATGCGTTGGGCGGCGATGACGAATTCTTTGCCGAGTTCGCCCGAGCCGAGGAGGAGTATTTTCTTTTGCATGGAGGAGAAATTATTTTAAATGATAAATTTTGAATTTTAAATTGCGCATGATCCACGTCATTTAAAATTTATCATTCAAAACTTAAAATAAAAGAAGCCCCGAAAAAACGGGGCATATGTTTAAGCCAAGGCTTCTTTGATTCTTTTGATTGCTTCGGTCAAAACGTCCTCGCTGGTCGCGTAGGAAATACGGATGCAGTTCGGGTTGCCGAATGCATCGCCGGTGACCGTTGCGACGTTCGCTTCTGAGAGCAAATACATCGAGAAATCGTCGGCGTTGTTGATGGTTTGGCCTTTGAGCGTCTTGCCGAAAAACGACGAAACGTCCGGGAAAACATAAAACGCACCTTCGGGAACGTTGAGTTTGATGCCCGGGATTTCCTGCATCAATTTGACGACCAAATCGCGTCGGTTGTGGAACGCTTGGACCATGTCTTTGAGCACCGATGGATCGGCATCGACTGCTGCGATTGTTGCGCGTTGGGCGATTGAATTCGCGCCGCTGGTGACCTGGCCTTGCATTTTGGTGCACGCTTTGGCGATGAATTCGGGTGCGCCGATGTAGCCGATGCGCCAGCCTGTCATTGCAAATGCTTTGGCGACGCCGTTGACGGTAATGGTGCGTTCGAACAGTCCCGGAATTGTGCCGATGCTGCAAAACGTGCCGCTAAAGTTGATGTGTTCGTAGATTTCGTCCGAAACGATGTAGATGTTCGGGTGTTTTTCGAGGACTTTGCCCAAAGCTTCGAGTTCTTCGCGGTTGTACACCGAACCTGACGGGTTGCACGGCGACGAAAACCACATCATTTTTGTTTTTGGTGTGATCGCTTTTTCGAGCTGTTCGGGCGTGATCTTGAAATCGGTGTCGACGGTGGTGGGAACTTCTACCGGAACGCCGCCCGAAAGTTTGATGATTTCGTAATAGCTGACCCAAAACGGCGCAGGCAAAATGACTTCGTCGCCATCGTTGAGCATGACTTGCGCGATGTTGTACAACGATTGCTTGGCGCCCGTCGATACGACGATGTTGGCGGGTTTGTAATCGAGGTTGTTGTCGCGTTTGAATTTGCGGCAGATGGCGTCTTTTAAATCGCCGTAGCCATCGACCGGCGTGTAGGTGCTGTAATTATCGTCAATCGCTTGTTTGGCGGCGGCTTTGATGAAATCTGGCGTGTTGAAATCGGGTTCGCCGAGGCTCAGTGAAATGATGTCTTTGCCTTGGGCTTTGAGTTCCCTCGCGAGCGCGGCCATGGCCAATGTCTGTGAGGTAGACAAATTGTTGATTCTGTCTGATAAAAGGTGGTTCATTATGGTTGGGTTAGTTGTGTTATGCGATGGCAGGCTTCATGCCCAAATCGCGCAAGTGCTTGAAATGCGCAATGATCGCGCCACGCGTCGTTTTGAATTCGTGGTACGGCAGGTTGCATTCTGCGGCGGTTTGTTTGATGATGTCGGCGATTTTTCCGTAGTGGATGTGGCTGATGTGCGGGAACAAATGGTGTTCGATTTGGTGGTTCAATCCGCCTGTAAACCAGTTGACGACGGCGTTTTTAGGCGCAAAGTTCGCGGTGGTGTAGAGTTGGTGGATGGCCCAGGTGTTTTCGATCTCGCCCTGTTCGTTGGGCACCGGATTGGTGGTTTCGTCGACCACATGTGCAAGCTGGAATACGATCGATAAGATGAGTCCGGCGGTGTAGTGCATCACAAAGAACCCGAGCAGGACTTTCCACCAGGTGATGCCGATCACTATGGGCAATACGATCCAAACCGATACGTAGATGATTTTGGTGATGATGAGCGTCGTCCACAAAATCTTCGGACTTTTCGCCTCGCCGTACGACAATTTGCGTTTGAGGTAACTGCGCATTTGGCGGAAATCGGTCGTAAGCGCCCAGTTGAACGTGAGCAATCCGTATAGAAAAACGGAATAGTAATGTTGGAATTTGTGGAATCTGCGCCACTCGGCTTCTTTGGTGAATCGGATGATTTTTCCGGCATCCAAATCCTCATCGTGGCCGTGGATGTTGGTGTATGTATGGTGCAAAACATTGTGTTGGACTTGCCAATTGTAAACGTTTCCGGCCAAAATATAAATGGTTCCGCCCATAAACTTATTGACCCACGATTTGGTTGAATACGAACCGTGGTTGCCGTCGTGCATCACGTTCATTCCCAAACCGGCCATCCCGATACCGATTACCACAGACAACAGCAACATCACCCAAAACGGCATGTCAAGCGTCAGGATCAAAAAGTACGGCGTCAAAAACACGGTAAACAGGATAATGGCCTTCAGGTGCAATTTCCAGTTGCCCGTTTTTTTGATGTTGTTTTCCTTAAAATAGTTGTTGACCCTCGAATTCAGCGTGCGGAAGAATTTGAGGCTGTCGTTTTTAGAAAACGTCGGTATCACGGTGTTCATATTCATTCTAAATTAGAGCCCAAAGGTAAATATTAATCACAATCGAAACGTGTTAATTGGCAAAATATTTCAACAGTAAAATGTTTACTTTTGTGCAAAATTTTGAAAATGGAAGAAATCCTCCAACAATTCCATAACCTGTCTGAAAATCAACGGATGCAATTCGAAAAACTCGAAGCGTTGTACCAGGATTGGAACGCCAAAATCAACGTCATTTCGCGCAAGGACATCGATGAATTGTATACCAAACACGTATTACATTCATTGGCCATCGCCAAAGTGCAAACGTTCGTGCCCGGAAGCACGGTTTTAGATGTGGGCACAGGCGGTGGATTTCCCGGGATTCCGCTCGCGATTTTATTCCCCGAAACAAGGTTTCATTTGATTGACGTCATCGGCAAAAAAATCAAAGTTGTCCAGGCCGTGGCCGAAGCGCTCGGGCTCCAAAACATCAAAGCCGAACAATTGCGCGCCGAGCTCGTCAAAAGCGAATTCGACTTCATCGTTTCGCGCGCCGTGACCAACATGCCCGATTTTGTGACCTGGGTCAAGGGCAAGACCAAAAAACAAAACAAACACGATTTGCCCAACGGGATTTTGTACCTCAAAGGCGGCGATTTGCAGGAGGAATTGAAGGATTTTCCGAAGGCCGTCGAATACAACATTGCAGACTTTTTCAAGGACGAATTTTTCGAAACCAAAAAAGTTGTGCACTTACCGCTCAAATACGTAGCCAAATAAGTTAAACGCAAAGGGCGCCGAGTTTTCGCAAAGAAAGGAAGAATCGCTCTCTGAACTTTGCGGAAACTTGGTGCGCTTTGCGGTAAATCAGTTTATTTTTTGATGAATTTCTTCACTTTTTTTGACGACGAATTCTTCGAAACCAAAAAAGTCGTGCACTTACCGCTCAAATACGTAGCGAAGTAATTTTAAACGCAAAGAGCGCAGAGTTTTCCGCAAAGGCAAGAAGAAAAACTTTCTAAACTTTGCGAAAACTCGGAGCGCTTTGCGGTAAATCAATTTATTTTTTGATGAATTTCTTCACCGTCGAACCCGAATCGGTTTGAATGTTGGCAAAGTAAACGCCTTTTTGCAAATGCGCGACATCGATGCTGGAACCAGAAGCGGTCAGAACTATTTTTCCGGTCACATCGGTCAAACTAACCAATCGGATGGCGTCTTGGCTTTGGATGTTGAGTATGTCGGTTACCGGATTGGGCGCGAGTAACACGTCCTGCGCGCCGACGAATTGGTTTGTTGCCAAGGGCGCGCTCAAAAATGCTTCATTTTGTGTAATGTTATCGTTGAGCGACAGCAAAGGAACCGATATCGTCATGATCGATGTCCTAAAGGCAGGAATGCCAGGAGCGAATCCGGTTGTAGGGTAGTAACAATAGGTCGTTTCGGTTACCGTGCCCACGTTGGGGAAAGCCCCATAATTCAAACTCAGTGTTTGCGTGGTCTTGAGTCGTGTCACCGCTCCGCTAAAGGGCGTAAACCCGGCGCCTGATACCGTCAAAGTACCCCATGCATCGACCGAAGTGGTGATGCTTCCGCTAAATGTCCCTGCGTAGCTGCCATTGTCGTAATTTCCCGAAACGTTGTCTGTGTTCGAGTAACCGTACGAAAGCGGGAATGACCCGATTGCGGCATTGTTGGTATTGTAGTTCAAAACCACATCGCCATTGTCAATGGCCGTGAACGATAACACGCCACCCACCAATTTCGAGAAAATGGTGAAAGTGTCGGTCGTGTTGTTGTCATAGGTGCTGGTTGTGACGACTTTTTGCGTAGTGCCAGGAAAAGAGGCGAGTTCGGATCCGTTCGGAAGCGCGTCTGTATCTATCGATTCGCCGATACTGGTGAGTCCGGTAAAATTCCAAGTGGCGTTCGCGCCCGCAGCAGCGTGGTTGATGGTGTTTCCTACAATGGTGAAAGAAACACCATTGGTCCCGTAGTAGCTTTGCACTGGGCTTTGCGCAAACGCAAACGAAGTGATAGAAAGTGCAATTAAAAGTAATTTTGATTTCATAAGCGAGTTTTAAGGTTACCCAAAGTAACAAAAAAAGCCCGAAAGAATCGGGCTTTGAATGGTTTGATTTTCAATTATTTTTCGGCCAAAAACGGATAACGATAGTCCGTAGGCGTCACAAACGTTTCCTTGATCGTACGTGGCGACACCCAGCGCAACAGGTTCAATGCCGATCCTGCCTTGTCGTTTGTTCCTGAGGCACGTGCCCCGCCAAACGGCTGTTGGCCCACGACGGCGCCGGTTGGTTTGTCGTTGATGTAGAAGTTTCCGGCGGCGTTTTTCAAAGCGACGGTCGCTTCTTCGATCGCGTAACGGTCTTGGCTGAACACAGCGCCGGTCAAGGCGTATTCCGATGTTTGGTCGACGAGTTTTAACGTATCGGCCCATTTGGCATCTTCATACACATAAATCGTCATGACGGGGCCGAACAATTCGGTTTCCATCGTTTTGTATTTCGGGTTCGTCGTCACGATGATCGTCGGCTCGATGAACCAGCCTTTCGATTTGTCGTAATTGCCGCCGACGATGATTTCGGCATCGGCATCTTTTTTCGCCTGGTCGATGTACGACGCCAATTTGTCGAACGATCCTTCGTGGATGACCGCGGTGATGAAGTTCGTAAAATCTTCAGGCGATCCCATTTTGAACGATTTGACGTCGGCAATCAATTGGTCTTTCACCGCTGGCCACAAACTCTGTGGGATGTATCCGCGTGAAGCCGCCGAACATTTTTGTCCCTGGAATTCAAACGCGCCGCGCACGATGCCCGTCGCGACTTGTTTCACATTCGCGCTCGGATGCGCCAATACGAAATCCTTGCCGCCAGTCTCGCCGACAATTCTTGGATACGTCTTGTATTTGTGGATGTTTTGTCCGATGTGGCCCCAAATGTCCTTGAACACATGCGTCGATCCTGTAAAGTGGATGCCCGCAAAATCGGCGTGGTTGAACACGACGTCAGAAATCATCGCCGCGTCGCCGAATACGACGTTGATCACGCCGTCGGGAACGCCCGCTTCCTTGAACACATCGATAATGATTTTGGCCGAAAATACCTGGCTGTCGCTCGGTTTCCACAACACCACATTGCCCATCATCGCCGCACTCGCCGGCAAATTCGCCGCAATGGCCGTAAAGTTGAACGGCGTCACCGCATACACAAATCCTTCGAGCGGACGGTATTCCAAACGGTTCCACATGTCCGAAGGCGAATTCGGCTGGTCGTTGTAAATCTGGGTCATGTATTCGACGTTGAAACGCAAAAAGTCGATGAGTTCGCAAGCCGCGTCGATTTCGGCCTGAAAAATAGTTTTCGATTGTGCAATCATCGTGGCCGCGTTGATACGGGCACGGTAAGGTCCGGCAATGAGTTCAGCGGCTTTCAAGAAAATCGCTGCGCGTTGTTCCCATGCCATGTCGGCCCATGCGTGTTTGGCTTCGAGCGCATTGGCGATTGCTTTTTCGACATGTTGTTTTTCGGCCAAATGGTATTTTCCAACCACATGCTGGTGGTCGTGCGGCGCGGTCATGTTTTTGGTGTTTCCTGTACGGATTTCTTCGCTGCCGATGTAAAGCGGAACCTCGATCGTTTCGTTCCACATCTTGGTGTAGGCGTCCTTAACGGCCTTTTTTTCGGGGCTGTTGGGGGCATAGGTCTTTACCGGTTCGTTGACGGCTTTGGGTACGTGAAAAAATCCTTTGAGCATACGATATATTTTTAAGAATTGTCAAAATTTAGTGATGCAAAGATAAGAAATGGAATTGGTTTGACGCTGATTTTACGAATTTGATAACATAGCGTCCCGGCATCGGTTCAATCTGTTCCGTCTTCCCAAAAGCAATGTCGATGGAAGTAACCAAACGGCTCCATGCAAGACTTGAAAAAATAAAAGTTAGTTTAACGCAAATGGCGCGCTGAGCCTGAAACTTGGGACAATTACCTTGAAGTTTCGCGTCGATGTGAAGTTGACCATGTTGAACCAACCGCGCATTGCCCCAAACGGCGACGCAAGCAAACAGCCCGAATTGTACGTGTGCGATTCGCCGGGTTTGAGCACCGGTTTTTTACCGATGACCCCTTCGCCGTCTACGGTTTCGAGGTCGTTGAGCGAATCGAGGATTTCCCAGTGGCGCGAAGTAAGTTGCACCGAATCCTTGCTGTGGTTCTCGATCGTGATTTCATAACTAAAGGCAAAATGCAGCTTGTGATTCTTGAAGTACGTGCCTTCAAAAGTCGTCAAGACCGAAATTTTTATACCTCTTGTGATTTGTGAAACCATGCGTAGATTGCTCAAAATGATGTCAAATTTACAAAAATAACCTTTGACAACGTGAATTTTAGATTTAAAATTTGTTAATTAATGATATCCTCCGAGGTTGCCACACCACGACCGATGACACGGTCATAACGTTGGTTGTTTTCGCGGTAGTACACCAAAACGAAATAATCGCTGACGGTTTGGTAAAAATTGCCGTCTACGGCATTGGCGTTGTCGATCTTGCCCGCCTTGTCGGCAATTACATATTGGTAGTTTGTAAATCCTTGTTTGACCATGATTGCCTTTTCGTAAACCCCTTTTTCGCGGTTGTAATCCATCTTGTTTTCGGTCGAAAGCGCATAGTTGTTGAACATGCCATTGATGTAGATGTCGCCTTTCCCAAAATAGGCAGGTGCCGAAAGCGAAAAGAAAATCCAGGCATAATCGGCTTCGATATCGTTGTTCTCGGCATTGATGTTCTGGATGATGAAATTGCCGTTGTAATCGGGGTAAAACGTGTACGGGTTCGCGCCGCGTGCGTTGTTGGTGTACAGGTAATTGTTGTACAAACCGCCGCCCGATTCAACCTTGGCGATAAAATTGTTGGCCCCGCGGATGTCTTTGTTTTCAAAATACATGAATTCGTTACCGCCCCAAAATTGCGTCTCGACATCGTATTTGTAAATCAAGTCGTTCCCGATGGTATACATGGGCGGAACGTTGGTGATGGCCGTGTTGAGGTTGCCGTTCTGCAACAGCAACACCTTGACGTTCTTGAGCGGGCTTTGGAACAAAATATTTTGCGATTTGATCGAAAAATCAAGGTTGTGTTTGTAGTTGACATCGGCCACGTTGCGCGCGCGTTTGATTTGCAGCGGTACGCTCACCAGGTCTTCGTAAAGGATAAACTTTCTCGAGAAAACCACATCGCGGTCTTCGTTCAATATCTTGAGCATGTAATTGCCGCTCACGAGCAAACGGGTGCGTTGGTTCGGGAAATCGACCCTGTAATGCGAATAGAGTTGCAGTGCGTTGAACGAGTTTTGATAGTCCTGGATGCGCTGCTCGTCGAACCCTTGCAAATATTCCTGCTTGACCAATTGCGACGGTTTCCAATCGTAGTCGCAATGCTGGATCACGTAATAATAGTTGGCCTCGTTGCCAAACAAATCGTCGAACGAAAACCGAAACGCATCGCCCAGTTTGATGAGCGGGACAATGTTGATGCCGTTCTGCGTAAAACTCACGGTCTTGATGTTGTAAGGTGGAATGATTTCCTTTTCGATTTGGGCCGAAGCCATCGGGATTGCCAGCAAAAACAGCAATCCGGCAAGAATTTGTTTGGTCATAATTGTGCGTTCAGGATGGTAAATATAACAAATAATGCACAAACGATATTGCACGGCGGTACGTCAAAGTGTTAATTGACGGCTATTTGAAACAAACAGGGATGATTTCGCCCTTGGCCAAGCAGTATTTTTCGACCAAATCCGGTGTCAATTTTTGCGTGTAATCTTCTTCGATTACCCTAAAACCGATGCTGCGCAACTTGTCGAAATAATCGCGACCATACACCCGAACGTGGTCGTACTGGCCAAAAATGGCGGCACGTTGTTTGGGATCGGTGATCGAATCGTCTTCGAATGTGGTTTCGCGCTTCAAGTCTTGCGGAATCTGGAAGATGCCCATGCCGCCCGGTTTGAGTACGCGGTACAGCTCCTGCATGGCCTTGGTATCGTCGGGGATGTGCTCGAGCACGTGGTTGCACAAAATCAAATCGTATTGGTTGTCCTCGAACGGCAAATTGCAGATGTCGGCCTTGACGTCGGCCAGCGGCGAGAACAAATCGGTCGTGGTATAATCCAGGTTCTTTTGGTTGCGGAAGCGTTTGTAAAAAGCCTGTTCGGGTGCAAAATGCAACACTTTTTTGGGCGCCGTAAAAAAGTCGGTTTCGTTCTTCAAATACAGCCACAACAACCTATGGCGTTCGAGCGACAAGGTGCTGGGCGACAAAACGTTGTTGCGTTGTGTGCCGTATCCGTAAGGCAAAAACTGTCTGAAACTTTGGCCGTCGATCGGATCGGTGAAAGTATTTCCTTTGAGCAAAAATGCCAAAATCGGCCGCGCCACATAACTCAGCCGTATCAAGAGCGGACGCGGGATGGTGTTGAGTATGAATTTGAAGATTTTCTTCATTTTTTAGAAAGATGCCGGCACAAGAACATGCTATAGGGAGCCATAAAAATATTAAAAAAGGGCCTTGTTTGGGGATGCCGGAGCCAATCCGGAAACAGAAACTAAAACTTTAACAAAATGTACAGATTTTCTGTAGCCCCGTGTCAAATTTATTTTGTTGGGGTATACTTCCAATGCCCCCTTCCCTACGGTAAAAATACGCATTTCCCTTAAAGGTCAATTACAGAAAAACTGCACTTTTTCACCAAGACCATCAAACGACCAACGGTTCGCGTCTGAATTCACGTTCCTCATCGCTCTCGATCCCCAGCGCTTTGTAGATGTAGGCAAACGTCGAAAGCAATTCCGGCTTCCCGTTGATCAACGCCACGTCGTGTTCGAAATGCGCGCTCGGTTTGCGGTCGGCGGTCACGATCGTCCAGCCATCCTTGAGGTGCTTGATGTTTTTGGTCCCCATGTTGATCATCGGCTCGATGGCCACCACCATGCCTTCGACAAACATTTTGCCGCGGCCGCGTTTGCCATAGTTGGGCATCTCGGGATCTTCGTGCATTTTCTTGCCAAGCCCGTGCCCTACGAGTTCGCGTACGACCCCATAACCATGCGCCTCGGTGTATTTTTGGATGGCGTTCCCAACATCTTCTACGCGGTTGCCCGCCCTGAATTCGCGGATGCCGACGTACAACGATTCTTTGGTCACCTGCAACAATTTTTGCGTTTCGGGCGCGATCTCGCCAATGGCAAACGTATAGGCGTGGTCGCCGTAGAATTCGTTCTTGAGCACGCCGCAATCTACCGACACGATATCGCCTTCCTCGATCGGGCGATCGGCAGGCAAGCCGTGTACGACCTGTTCGTTGACACTCGTAAGCAGCGTCGACGGACAGCCGTACAACCCAAGAAATCCAGGGACGGCCTGGTGGTCGCGTATGAATTGTTCGGCCATTTTGTCCAATTGCAAAGTGGTGATCCCGGGTTTGATTTCGCCCGCAATCATGCCTAACGTTTTCGAAACGAGCAACGCGCTTTCGCGCATGAGTTCGATTTCCTCGCTGGTTTTTGGAATGATCATGTCGTCAAATTTTCGACTGCAAAAATAAGGAATCTTATTTGATTTTTGCCGCAAAGAAAAAAGCGTGCTCGCAAAGTACACAAAGCCAATCAAATAAGCAACAGCCAAGCAGGTCGAGCCTACAAACGCAACTTTTCGTGCTTTGCGTTTTCTTCCCTGCTTTGCGGTAAAAACTTAAGGTTTTGCGGCGTCTTCGGATTTGTACAAATCGAAATTGAAAATCCCCGAAATGATGAATCCGTTGTTTTTCTGGAAAGCATTTTTGCCACCTACTTCACGGCCGAGCTGTACGGTTTGGTTCAAATAGCCGCCCTCGATACGGATGTTTTTGCCGATGGGATGGCCGATGAGCGCACCAAAACGGTTCTGGTCAAAGATGTTCTCGCCGATGTTCTCGCCAAAGCCCATGAACAATTCATCGTACACGGCGGCATACAGTTTTTTATAGACCGGCAGTTGCAGTCGGATCATGTAGCGCAATCGGTTCAAATACACATAATCGTCTTCCGAAGTCAGCAACGCATTCGTGTACCGGCCCACCCAACGCTGCTCGAACATAAAACGATGGTTGAGCGACAGGCTGCCGACCTTGTGCCCCAATTGCACCATCTCATACACGCGGTGCTCGGTAAAATCCTTGCCGAAATTGTTGAGCGGAATCTCGCCGTACGGATACGTCTCGGCCCACGCATAACCCACGCGAAACAACACATCGGACGAAAATTTATAGTTGACGCCCACGCGCAAAAGGCCCTGTTGCCAGTTTTCGACATAGTCGTCGCGGCGCCATTGGTATTCGGTGTGGAGGCCCCATTTTTCAGACAGGTTGAACGTGCCAGTGGCCGCAAACCAACCGATGTTGTTTTTGTCGGTGGTGCGCGTTTGCGCGTGCGAAAAAGCGATACAAAAAAGCGAAAGGAAAAAGAACTTGAACTTCAAAACGTATTATTAAATTTATAAAAGCGAATGTTGCGTCATCGACGCGGGTTGCGGCACGCCCATCAAATCGAGGATGGTAGGGGCAATGTCGCCTAAAATGCCGCTGTTGATTTTTGTGATCTCGGGATCGACCAAGATGATGGGCACCGGATTGGTCGTGTGCGCCGTATGCGGGCTGCCGTCGGGGTTGATCATCGTCTCGCAATTGCCGTGGTCGGCGATAACGATGGTCGTGTAACCGTTGGCCAATGCCGCGTCAATTACTTTTTTCGCGCATGCATCGACGGCTTCGCATGCTTTGACCGCGGCGTCAAAAACACCGGTGTGGCCCACCATGTCGCCGTTGGCAAAATTGAGACATACAAAATCGACGTCGCCTTTTTCGAGTTCAGGCACGAGTGCATCGGCCAGCTCATGGGCGCTCATCTCGGGTTGTAAATCGTAGGTGGCGACCTTTGGTGAATTGCGCAAAATACGGCTTTCGCCCTCGAACGGTTCTTCGCGTCCGCCCGAGAAGAAAAACGTCACGTGCGGGTATTTTTCGGTTTCGGCGATTCGGATTTGCTTCTTGCCCGCGCGCGACAACACTTCGCCCAACGTTTCGGTGATGTTGTCCTTGTCGAAAATGCGGTAAATGTTGTTGAACGTGTCGTCGTAGTTGGTCATCGTCACATAGTACAAATTCATTTTGTGCATGTGGTGGTCGGGATGGTCTTTTTGCGACAAGACTTCGGTAAGCTGGCGTCCGCGGTCGGTGCGGAAGTTAAAGAAAATAACCACATCGCCTTCCTTGATGGTCACCAGCGGCTCGTCGTGCGAATTGGTCATGACAATCGGGCCGATGAATTCGTCGGTCACGTTTTTCGCATAGCTGGCTTCGATCGATGCCACGGCGTCGCGCGAATGTTGCCCCGTGCCATGTACGAGCAAATCATACGCCTTTTGCACGCGTTCCCAGCGTTTGTCGCGGTCCATCGCATAATATCTTCCGACAACCGAAGCCAGTTGGGCCGACGTACCCTTGACATGATCGACGATTTCGCCAATGAAGCCGGCACCCGACTTGGGATCTACGTCGCGTCCGTCGGTAAACGCATGGACGTATACTTTGTTCAAACCATAGTCGTGCGTGGCATCGATCAAGCCCTTTAAATGCGAAATGTGCGAGTGCACGCCGCCGTCGGATACCAACCCGAGCAAATGCACGTCCTTGTCGTATTCCTTGGCGTAATGGAACGCATCGGCAATCGCCTTTTCCTTGTTGAACGTCTTGTTCTCGACGGCCAGGTTGATCTTGACCAAGTCCTGGTAAATGATACGGCCCGCGCCCAAATTCATGTGGCCTACCTCCGAATTGCCCATCTGGCCATCGGGAAGCCCAACATTGAGTCCGTCGGTGCGCAACTCGGCGCTCGGGTATTTTTCGAAAAGCGATTTGATAAACGGAATGTTGGCGTTGTCTGGGGCCGAGACTTTCGGATCGGGCGATTTTCCCCATCCGTCAAGGATCATGAGGATGACTTTTTTGTTCATGGTTTGGATTTTTACAAAAATAGGCAAATTCCGCGTGGCGCGAAATCGCAAGCGGTTAAATAAACTTTAAAACCAGCCCTTGACGTTGTTGTAATCGAGGAAGTAGCGGATGCTCACCGAGAATACATTGTTGAGGTCGCCGCGAAACAAATCGGTGAAATTGTCGCCCAGGTTTTTGTCGATGTAACCCAGGTTGCGCTTGTCCGAGAGCGCGTTGTTACGGTACAAAAACGACAACTGGCTGCCCGGCGCGAACCACCATGAATACGACAAATCGACATTCCACGAATTGAAGTTCACGTTAAGGTATTGGTTGTAGTCCGAAGGCGCCAATTTGCCGTTGGGCTGTAGTTCTTCATACGCCAGATTCTTGGCATAAGACCAATAGTACCGCGCCAGCAAATTAACGGTCATGCGGTTGTTGATCGCAAATTTCGACTCGATCGTATGCGTGTGCGTATCGCGGTCACGACGCGCAAAAATGATGTCGTCGCCGTCAAAAGCGATGCGGCCGCGGTTGTTTTTGTTGTACAGGTAATCGTAGGAATAAATCAGCATCACGCGGTTGCTCACGCGGTACCTCGGACTTATGAAAAACTCGAAATTGAGCCGGTCTTTTTCGCTGGTGAGCGTAAGCGCTGGCTGGATGTCGAGCGCGAATTTGTAGTTGTAATTCGAAGAGAAATAAACCCAGCCGCGGTAGTTTTCGGGCAATTCGACAAAACGGCCCTCGGTAAGCGATTCATAAAAATCATACGTCTTGAACGGGCGGATGTTCACACCATAACCAAAATAGTGGTTCTTGCGGCTCGTCGAATTGACGTACATGTTGAGCGTACCCTGCTGCATACGGCCCGTCGTGTTCTGGAATTCCGAGTACCATTCGGTGTAAAACGTAAAGGTGTTGAAACGCTTGGTCGGGTTCAGGATGCGGTAAGAACCATAGGCCTCGAGCGTGTGGTAATTCGTCAAAAAGTTGATCCCAAGATCGTTGTTGTCGTAATCCTTCGATACATAACTGCCCGCCACGCGGTAACGGAATTTGCCGCTGGTTTCGCCCAAACTGAGCGCCGCGCTGAAACCGTCGTAATCGGGATTGTTCCCCAATTCGTTGATGTAGCTGTACTTGAAATTGCCCGAGGCGTTGTAGGTGTTCTTCTTGGTGTTCAAATCGAAAACGGCCGCGCTCACATTCGCATCGCGGTAGCTGCCGCCGCGCGTGACGTTGGTGTTCACCAGCGATACCGATGAATTCTGGTTGAAGCGCTGATCGACTACAAGCACGTTGTAATTGGCCATCGGCTCGACCTCGACCTTGCGTCGGATGCCCGAAACCGTATCGAGCACCACCGCCGACGTGCGCTCGGTGATGGCATTGAGTACGCCTATGCCGAGTCCTTTTTTGGTGCGTCCCGAAACCTTGACCGCATTGATCAGGTTGATCGCCGACGGATATTCGGTCACCGTTTCGTTGTCGCCCGTGACCGGATAGGTCGATGGCGTACCGCCGATGCGACGCGTGTACAACAAATTCCCCTTGTTGAACAGTTCGGTGCCTTCGGTAAAAAACGGACGGTTTTCGTTGAATTGCTGTTCGAACGGCCCCAGGTTCAGGATGACGTTGTCGAACCGCGTTTGGCCAAAGTCGGGTACGAGGATCGCGTCGAGGGTAAACGCATCGCTGATCCCGTATTTGATGTCCATCCCGATCTTGAACTTCTGCTCGGCGCCGCGGGCCGTGTCTTCATAATAGAAAGAAGAGTAGGGGATAAAAAACAAACGCGTAGGCGGCTCGATGTATTGGATGCCTTCGAGATAGCCCGATTGCATGCTTTCGTTGGCGATCTTGGCGTCGATGAAATTCCAGGTGTATTGTTGCCGGTCGCGACGGAATTCGCGGTAAAAGTTGATGCCCCACGTTTGTACGGGATACTCGGAAAAACGCAGCCAGGCGTAAGGGATTTTGAGTTCGGCCACCCAGCCAAAATCGGTGATCTTGACGTTGCTTTCCCAAATCGCGTCCCACGTATAATCTTCGCCTTGCTGGTCGGTGAACACGCAATCCATTTGCACATTGGCCGCCGACACAAAAAAGCGAAAATCCTGTTGCCCGTCGTTGTAACCGTTGATGAACACGCCAAAATGTTCCGACGTGCCAAACAGGTCGCGTTGCGTGACTTCCTTTAATATCTTTTGGGGTTCGTTGTCGTACATGGTCGCGGCAATGTATACCGCATCGTCGTTGTACACGACCTGTACGTTGGTTTTTTTGGTTTCGTCGACGAGCTTCCCGTTGTCGGGTGCAAACATGACAAAGTCTGAACCGATGGGGGCCGTTTTCCAGATTTCTTCGTCGAGGATGCCGTCAACTGTAATGTTTTCGGTGACTGAAATGGCTTGAAGCGATTTGCGCTGCGCCGTCGAAACAAGGCACGCGAGCAGCGTCAAAACGACAAAAAGGCACCGGATTTTGGTCATAAACTTGGGGTTCGCTCAAGCAAAAATAACTATTATGTTGACAATCACAACGCTTTTCACAATAAAACTTAAAAGCTGTCGTTATCCCCTCTCCAGGTGCCCAATTCGGGAGTATTGTGCAGTTAATCGGTAAAATTTGCGTTTTAACGATTATTTTAACAGTAAAAGATTTTGACGCTATTCGTTTTTTGTTACATTTGCCGTCCCCAATCTATTGTTTAACCTAAATTAAAAGAATGATTTACAAGATTTTACCGATGATGGCGCTGCTCCTGATGTCATTCTCGGCCAACCAGACCAACAGCAAGACACCGCTCGTCGCTTCCCATACCGCATCGGCCCTTGAAACCAAGGCGGCCTCTATTTACGGACAATTGCATTCGGCAACCGTTTCGGCATTGCCCAAAATGGAAAGTTTTACCAAGGCACTCGAAGGATTCTACGCACTCAAGGCCAAAGGCAAAATCGAGAAAGACGTATTGACGCTCGTCGACTTTAGCCTGTCGTCGAACACCAAAAGACTTTGGGTCATCGACCTGGGTACGAACACCATACTGTTCCACTCATTGGTCGCGCACGGCCGCAACACGGGCGAGGAATTCGCCAAGGTGTTCTCGAACAAGGCCGAATCCTACAAAAGCAGCCTCGGGTTTTACATCACGGGCGAAATCTACACCGGCAAACACGGCAAATCGTTGCGTTTGGACGGACAGGAACGAGGCGTCAATGACAACGCGCGCCACCGTGCCGTAGTGATGCACGGCGCCGATTATGTATCGGAATCGTTCATCAGGAACCACAACCGTTTGGGCCGCAGCCAGGGTTGTCCGGCCATCCCGGTCGAACTCACCGATGGCATCATCGATGCGATCAAGGACAAATCGTGTTTGTTCATTTACCATCCGTCGCGCAAGGCGCCGAGCAGGTTGGTTTCCTAAAGAAGGTTAATCTGAAGTCCAGAAATCAATCAAATAAGGTTTGAGCCTTGTCTGATCGGCTTTCCTGAAATTATTCGATATCAAAATCTGATAGTGCCGGTTCGGCGCAAGATCCGCTTCAATGGTCCACGATTTATGGTCGTCGGACCATTTTCTTTGCACGCCCAATGCGGGAAATGCGCTTTCGCCCAAAGGGCCAAAATCGACGCCGGTGTTCGTGCCGTTGAGCGGTTCCGAAAACACGATTTTGAGCAGCGTTTTTCCCGACTTTATTTTGTTGCCATCCATTAGCGGTTCGACCAAAACAACAGTCGGGCGTCGCGATTCATAGTCGGCGTTGAGTTTCGAAAGCGCTTCCGGAAATAACTTTGTGTCATCTACCAAACGCGCCACCGCTTTTTCATCCGAATAATCGAGTTCGATCAGGTTTGCAATCGCCTTTGTTTTGTCGGATGCTTTTGCATAATGGCGCTCGGCGATTTCATATCCGATGTAGTAACCCAAATCGCGTATTTTGAAATCGTTTCGGTTTTCGCCCCAAATCCAGTTGTAGTTGTGGCTCATCACGTACAAATCTTTGACAAACAAATCAACAACCTCTTTTTCATGCGCTTTGCCGAAGTCAATTGCGGGCACGGTCGATTTTTTGCCCGTTACCAGGCAGGAAATAAATTCGGCCACGCCTTCGTACAAGCACATCGACAACAAATTTTCGACCAATGGTTTTTGTTGGATGTGTAGGTATTCGTGTGTACACAACAGCGCCAGATTTTCGCGCGGCTCCGATTCGCGGTAAAACGGTTGCCGCCATTCGGGCAATTCGTCGATCACGACAAACCGGTCGGCCAATGCGCATTCGGCGCCAATGAGCACGCGGTCTAGGTATACCGTTCCATTGGTCCTGAACGCGCCCATGGCAAAATAGATGGTTGCGGGTTTGAGTGCGGGATAGGCCGCCCGAAGTTTCTCGATGTCGGTTTCGATTGCGGGATAAAGCGTCTCGACCGTTTGTGTTTTTGCACGTAACGAAGCCCAAAACTTGGGGTAGTTCGCGATCGCATCAAGGTAATCTTTGGTGGTGTAACGGCGCACCTCGCGCAGTGCGTCGAGTCCGGGCGTGCCGGGATTGAAGTATAGGTTTTCCAGAAGTTCCTGCTTTTCGATGGTATCGGTTGTGGCGACAATCAAATCATAGGCCGTCCAAAAATAGTTCAGGTCGCTGGCTTCGAATACCTGCTTTTTTTGTCCCATCAAAAGTGTGGGCAACATCAAGATGGCCATCCACTTGGTCATTTCTGCAATTTCTGATACAAGTCTTCATCCAATTTGTAAATGTCCGGACGGAACTCGATCTCGCCGTTGCGTTCCATCCAAGCGGTCCAATACAGTTGGTGTAGCCTTATTTTTTGTTTGAGCGCGATGGTCTTGGTTTTTTTGGTCGCGACCAGCGTGTCGATCTTTTCGCGCGGCCATTCGATCGAATCGTTGAGCATGTATTGCGCCAATGGCAACGGATCCTCGACCCGTACACAACCCGAACTCAAACTGCGGTACTGCTTGCCAAAATACTCGCGGTGGTTGGTGTCGTGCAAATACACCGTATAATTGTTGGGGAAGTTGAATTTGACCACGCCCAGCGAATTATAGTATCCCGGCGCCTGTACGTAGCGGTACGCCCGCGGATTCTTGGGGTTCCACTTTTGCGGATCAACAACCTGGCCCTTCGAATTGTAGATCGTGATGCTGCGCGCGGCAAAATACCCGCGGTTGTTGGTCGCGTCGGGCACAAGGTCTTCGCGGATGATGGTCGGCGGCACGGTCCAGGTGGGGTTGAACACTATGTTGTTGAACGTAGACGACAGTATGGGTGTTTTTCGCGTCGATTTGCCCACTACGATGCGTTTGCGCTCGATCGTATCGCCGTCCTTGATCACGCGCAAATAGTAGCCCGGGATGTTGATGATGATGTAATGGTCGCCCATATCGCGCGGGAACCACCGCCACCGCTCGAGGTTGGCCACGATCTGGTGTTTGCGTTCCGCCATCGACAAATTGAGCGCCTCGACCGTGCTCTTGCCGATCACGCCGTCGGGCGAAAGGCCTTGCTTGCGCTGGAAGTTCTTGATGGCCGCGACCGTTTTTTTGTCGTAAATTTCGGTCAGTGTGTCTTGCTTGGGCAGTTCTTTCCAAACAATCAGCTTGCGTTTGATCGAGGGCATCAGGCTGCTCGTGTCGCCACGCACGATTTTTTCGGTGAACACAACGGGTTTGATCGTGTCCTTCGCATAATCGTCCATTTTGACCAGCGCTTTTTTGAGACTTGCGTAAATTTCATGGTGCGGCTTGACGCTTTCGAATACCGCGGCGAGCGAATCGCCCTGTATCCCGCCCGAAAGCAATCCGTTCAAATCAACGGGATTCCGTTTCAAATCCCAATCGCGGTAAATATGACGCGGGTTGAGTTTGCCGTTGCTCAAATGCCAAAGGTATTTTTGTGCCGACTTGGTGAGCACCAAATCGTAGTCTACCATTTCGGCATCCGAGAATGTCTTGGCCTTGGCCTCTAGTTTTTCGATTTTCCTGATTTTGTAATCGCGTGGGTTCAGCCCTTCGAATTCGGCGTCGCGCAACAGTTGGATCAGCTTTTGGCGCAATTGCGGTTTGTGCCACACCGTCCCGAATCCGTAGAGCCGGTAAAACGCCGTAAGCGTCGCATCGTCTTTTTTGGTCACAACCACCGAATCAAACGTCACGCTGGCCGAATCGCGCAATACCTTTACAGGCGGCGCAGCCACCGGTTTTTCGGGCGGCAATTCTTTTTTACAGCCCAAGACCAAACAAGCCAGCAAGAGGATCCAGTAGTTTTTTTGCATACGCGATTTTTATACAAGATAGGTATTTTCAAGATGCATTGGCCGACTAGCCGCGCAATTTTTTGAACATCATGAAATGCGTCCCAATCCCGGCAATAGCAAATGGTCCGCCCCAAACCGAATACCCCAGTTTTTGATAAAACCCGACGGCCACCTCGCGCGCATTGAACCAAATCAGCTTGTAATGCCGCTGGTGCGCAAAGTCTTCGGCATGCCGAACGAGCTGCTCGCCGATGCCTTTCTTTTGCGCGTCGGGCAACACGGCCATCCCGCGCAACTGCAACTGCGCCGGATACTCGAATTCGTGGTTGGGCACGGCAAACAACGACGCAACCCCAAGCAACCGACCATGTTCGTAGTAGCCAAAATGCACCGTTTTCGCATCGTCGTCGCCATCGAAACGACAGGTTTCCAGCGGCTTTCCGGCCCGCAATACGGGGTGCCGAACCGGATAAGTGGCCAACGCGTTAATTTCGCAGATCATGTTTTTTCAAGTTTAAAGTCGTCATCCTAAAACCCTTACTGTATGGAGGTGTCCAAAAAATGGTATTTTTCCAAAAAAACTTGCATCGAAGCAAAATAGTTATTTATATTTGCACCCACATGCGGAAGTAGCTCAGTTGGTAGAGCTCCAGCCTTCCAAGCTGGTTGTCGCGAGTTCGAGCCTCGTCTTCCGCTCATAGAGCCTGAACCTAGTTCGGGCTTTTCTATTTTAGGGCGTTCGTCGGCTCGCAAAAAGCTGATCGCATTTTCCTCGCCGCCGCCGCGTGTTCCGTTGCAATCTTTTTTAAAAGAGATTTGCCTGCGCTATCGCTCCGGCGAATCCTTTTAAAAAAGGATTTCCACTTCACCCGCTAACGCGAGCAACGCTTTGAACGTTTATCGCAAACCAGACAAATCGCTTCCCGCCGCCAGTTCCTCGGGGTCTTTCCCTTGCCGGAACAACCGCGCCTGCAAGTCGCCTTTGAGCGTGATCTTGTCGCCCGAAACTTCGAGCCAGCTGCCTTCGCGCAACCCCAACACCGGAATCGTATTGAATTGGTGGAATTCTTTAATTCGTGTCTCGCGCGTTTCGCCCATGTGTTTCGACTGCAAATCGGGGTCAAGATAATGCGGGTTCAGGTTAAACGGAATCAAACCCAACGTCTGGAAACTCGGCGGATAAATGATGGGCATGTCGTTCGTAGTTTGCATCGTAAGGCCCGTAACGTTGCTGCCCGCGCTACTGCCCAAATAGGGCGTTCCGGTCTTGACCGCATCGGCCAAGGCATTCATCACGTTGTTTTTGTACAACTGCGTGACAAGCAAAAAGGTGTTGCCGCCGCCCGTAAAAATCGCTTCCGCCTTTGCGATGGCCGCCGCCGCATCTTCGTATTCATGCAAACCCGTAACCGAAATCCCGAGCGGGGCAAAAGCGTCGCGCACGCGTTGGGTGTACTCGTCGTGCGATATCCCGCCCGGACGCGCATACGGGACAAAAAGCAACGACCTGCGGCCTTTAAAAAATTCGGTCAGTGTGGGTAAAAGATAATCGAGGTATCCGCCGCCGTGCAAAGTCGATGTACTGGCGATGATCATTTTCTTCATGGTATCTGGTTTGAAGTTTGGGGCTGGTGGCCCGCGATAAAGGTAGCAAATCTGCCGCAATCGGCATTCACCGCAACAAATGGTCTGTTCACCTCAATTAACATTAATTTACAAATGTGTTGGCAATCAATTGGCAGGCGCGCCCGATATTTTTACCAAGCTAACCCTAACCGCTTTGCGATGAACAAATTGCTGATCGCCTTTGTAGCCCTATCCATGACGCCCCAATCTGCCACCGCGCAACAGGCCCGACGTACACTCAAGGGCAAGGTTTCGGCTTTTGCCAACGACCTTCGTGGGATTTATGTCATCAATCCGCAAACCGAGAAAAGCGTCTTGACCGAAGAGAACGGCTATTTTTCGATCGCCGCGGCCGTGGGCGATACCTTGGTTTTTTCTTCGATCAGGTTCAAAGGGCGTAAGGTGGCGCTTGATGAACAAGATTTCGAGAAGGGTTTGTTCGTCGTTCGGCTGGAGCCCATGATGCAGCAACTCGATGAGGTGCAAATCGTGCGCTACGACCACATCAATGCGGTGTCGCTGGGCATCATCCCCAAAGGCCAGAAGACCTATACGCCGGCCGAGCGGAAGCTCAAAGCGGGCACCGATTACGAGCCGCAAATCGGGCTCAACAGTTCGTTGCAGCTCGATCCGCTGATCAATGCGCTCACGGGCCGCGGCGCCGAATTGCGAAAAAACGTCGAGGTCGAGAAAAAAGAACGCATGATCGACAAGATCAACTACTGGTACGAAACCGATTATTTTACCGACAAATTGGGTCTGCCCGAAGAACACGTCAAAGGGTTTCACTTTTATATCGTAGAAAACCCTAGTTTTGTAAAAGCACTGAACGACCGAAACAAAACGATGGCCACGTTCATCATGGGCGAATTGGCCGTACAATACAAACAAATCCTTGTCGACGAAAAAAAATAACATCCTCCTTATCGCGCTGCTGCTGGTGGCGCAGTGGGCGTTTTCGCAAACGGCCGAACCAACTTTTTACGGTAAGATCGTGGTCGATTCGGCATCGGTCGAGAACATCAACGTGCTCAATTCGCGTACGCAAAAAGCAACGGTAACCAATGCCAAAGGCGAGTTTTCGATGGGCGTCAAGATTGGCGATTTGCTTATTTTGTCGTCGTTCAACCTCGAGACCAAGCGCAAATTCGTGCGCGCCGAGGACCTAAGGGGCGAGTTGATCCTGCTCAAAATGACGCTGCTCGCCAACGAACTCGACGAAGTAAAGGTCCAGCAATCTGAAATCACGGCCGAAAGCCTGCGCATCCCGACGGCCACCAAGCACTACACGCCGGCCGAACGCAAGGTGCGGACCGCCACCACGGGTTTGCTCGATCCGCTGTTCAACAAACTCTCGGGCCGTACGCGTATGCTCAAAAAGCAGGTGCTGGTCGAAAAGAACGAGAAATTGCTGCTCAAGCTCGACGGTTTGTATGAAGACAAGTACTACACCGACGTGCTCAAGATCCCCAACGATTACATCGGCGGGTTCCAGTATTACATTGTCGAAGACCCCGATTTTGCGCGCGCACTGGTCGACAAAAACAAAACACTGACCATGTTTTACATCAAGAAGCTGGCCGTCGATTATGTCGATTTGATCAAACAGGAAGAAGCCGAAGCCGCCAAAAGCACCGAAACGCAAAAATGAAAAAGTGGCTGCTGATAGGGTTGTCGGTGCTGTTGGTGTCGTTTGCCGCGCATCCTTTTTACGTGTCGATTTACCAAATCAACTTTGCGCCCGAGAAGAAAATGCTGCAAATTACTTCGCGCATTTTTGTCGACGACCTCAATGAAGCGCTCGAAAAGCAGTACAAGACCCGTACATTTTTAGGCGATGCCAAAGCGTCGGCGCAAGACGTCGTTTTTTTCAAGCAATATCTTTCCGATCGGATGACGGTCAAGGTCAACGGCAAGCCGAGAGCAATCGAATACGTCAGTCACGAATTGCAGGACAATGTGGTGCTCGGGTATTTTCGCGTGACCGACGTGGCCAAGGTGCAATCGCTCGAAGTGCATAATACCGCGCTGTTTGAGCTGTTCGACGACCAACAAAACATCATCCAGGCCAGTGTTTCGGGCAAGAAACGAAACCTGTTGCTCACACGCGATCAAAAATCGGGGGTGTTAAAATGGCCGTGAGGTGTTTTTTTGCCATCCGAAAAAAGTATTTTTAGAGCCCAATCCAATCTTATGAGACATTCTTTGGCCGCGCTGGTGGCTTTTTGCTCGTTGCTCGGGCATGCGCAACAGCCCAAAAACGACCGCGAACGGAACGATAAATTCCGGCAGATGTACGATGTGATGGCCACGCCCAACATGTACCGCACGGCATCGGGTGCGCCCGGCCCCGAGTACTACCAGCAGCAAGCCGATTACAAGATCGACATCGAACTCGACGACAAAAACACCAAGCTGTACGGCACCGAGGTCATCACCTACCACAACAACGCCAAGGAACAGCTCGACTACCTGTGGCTGCAACTCGACCAGAACCGCAGGGCGCGAAATTCTCAGTCGCCGCTGATCCAGGACCAAAAAGCCAATGAATCGGTGGGCGTGAACGAATTTTCGCGAACCTATCTGCAGGAAAAATTCGACGGTGGGTTCAACATCGACTACATCAAAGACGCCAATGGAAAGCCGATGCCGTATACCATCAACCAAACCATGATGCGCGTCGAGCTCGCCAAGCCGCTCCAACACGGCGAGAAAATTTCGTTCTCGATCAAATGGTGGTACAACATCAACAATTACCTGGTCGAAAGCGGCCGCTCGGGCTACGAACATTTCGAAAAAGACGGGAACAACGTGTACATTTTGGCGCAGTTTTATCCGCGCATGGCGGTGTACAACGACGTCGAGGGCTGGCAGAACATGCAGTTTTGGGGCTCCGGCGAATTTGCGTTGCCGTTCGGGAATTTCGAGGTCAACATTACCGTGCCCGCCGATCATGTCATGGAAGCGACCGGGACGTTGCAGAACCGCGCCGAGGTTTTTACCGGCGCGCAACTCAAACGCTACGCGCAGGCCGAAAAATCGTTCGACAAACCCGTTGTGGTCGTGACGCAACAGGAGGCCGAGGCCGCCGAGAAACACTTTTCGACGCAAAAGAAAACTTGGAAATTCAAGGCCGAGAACGTACGCGATTTTGGCATCGCGACGTCGCGCAAATTCATACTCGATGCGATGGCGGTGCAGCTCGACGGCAAAACCGCGATGGCCGTTTCGGTGTATCCCAAGGAAGGCAATCCGTTGTGGGGCGAGTATTCGACGCGTATCGTGGCGCACACCTTGAAGGTGTATTCGAAGCATACTTTTGACTATCCTTATCCCAAGGCTGTATCGGTACATGCGCAGGACCAAGGCATGGAGTATCCGATGATTTGCTGGAACTGGGGTCGTCCCGAACCCGATGGCTCGTACACCGACCGCGTCAAACACGGCATGATGGGCGTGATCATCCACGAAGTAGGACACAATTTTTTCCCGATGATTGTCAACTCAGATGAACGTCAGTGGACCTGGATGGACGAAGGTCTCAACACGTTTTTGGAGTATTTGACCGAAATCGCCTGGGACCCGAATTTCCCGACGCGCCGCGGTCCGGCCAAACACATCGTTCCTTACATGAGTGGCGATCCGAGCACGCTCGAGCCCATCATGACCAATTCTGAAAGCATCCGCCAGTTTGGAAACAACGCCTACGGCAAGCCTGCCACGGCGCTCAACATTTTGCGCGAAACCGTCATGGGACGCGACCTGTTCGACTATGCGTTCAAGACCTACGCCAACCGCTGGAAGTTCAAGCATCCGACACCCGAGGATTTTTTCAGGACCATGGAAGATGCCTCGGCCGTAGACCTCGACTGGTTTTGGCGTGGTTGGTTTTACACGACCGATTTCAACGACATCGGCATCAAGCAGGTCAAGCGGTTTTTTGTAAGCGACCAGGCGCCGCAGGGATTCCAGCAGCCCGAGAATCCGCGACGCCGCAACAGCAAACCGGCACCCAACGTGTATTTGGTCAAAGAAGACAGCGCTCATTTCAAGCCAGGCATGGACGCGCCGTTCGAAGTCAAGAACGTCAAGACGCTCGATGCTTTTCTCGACGCCAAGTTTACGGCGCAAGAGCGGGCCAAGCTGCAATCGCCCAAATATTTTTACGAAGTGACGTTCAACAAACCCGGCGGTCTGGTCATGCCGATCCTGGTCGAATTGACGTTCGAAGACGGCAGCAAGGAAAACCACGTGTTTCCCGCGCAAATCTGGAAGTTCAACGATGTCGAGGTGTCGCGCATTTTTGCCACACAAAAGGTCCTCTCGAAAATAACGCTCGACCCGAAACAGGAAACGGCCGACATCGATTTGTCGAACAACCAATGGCCTAAAGTAGAAACGAAGTCCAAGTTCGAGTAATCAAATTATTGTTAATATGAATTTGGGGCTTTCGTATCTTTGTACCTTTGCGATAACTTAAAACCACGGTTATGTTTGGAATTGGCGGCGGCGAATTGGTGTTTATCTTGTTCATCGTGTTGATGTTGTTCGGATCGGATAAGATTCCCGAACTGGCGCGCGCTTTGGGCAAGGGGATGGCGCAACTCAAGAACGCGACCAACGAGATCAAGAGCGAAATCCACAAAGGGATGGACGAGAACGGCATTACGCAATCGATGACCGACATCACGGGTAACATCAACGCCGAAATCGACAAAGCCAAGCAAAACCTGATCGGCAATGCGCCCGAACAACTCCATAAAATCCAAGATGACATTGTAGGCGATTTGCCACAGCAAGTTTCCAAAACCAACCAGGACATCGAGGAAATGACCGGACCTATCAAACGCCAGGGCCGATGATCGACACATTACTCGAGCTCGACCGCGACCTTTTGGTGTTCCTCAATTCGTTGGGCAGCGCGCCGTTTGACGGGCTGTGGCTGTTCATCACCAAACAAATCAACTGGATTCCCGTTTTTTTGGTTTTTGGCTACCTGGTGTTCAAACACCTCGGCTGGAAACACGCACTGCTGATTTTGTTCATGATCGGGCTGCTCATCGCACTCACCGACCAAACGACCAATCTGTTCAAGAATTATTTCGAAAGGCTCAGGCCGGGCAGCGATCCCGACTTGGTGGGGCACATCCGTGCGGTGATTACGCGCACGTCGTATAGCTTCATCTCGGGACATGCGTCCAATTCGATGGCCTCGGCATTTTTTCTTTTCATGGTGCTCCGGCCGCATGTGCGGCACATGGGCTTTATCTTTTTGTGGCCGCTGATTTTTGCCTACAGCCGTATTTACCTTGGGTTGCATTACCCGCTCGACATTTTGTGCGGTTACCTTTGGGGGATTTTGATGGCGCTTTTGATGTGGCAGATTTACCAAAGGTCAAAAAACCAACTTTTTCCCGATGAGCCCGAGTTTTTAGACGACGCGGCTCAGGGTGAGACCGTCGCGGATAGGGAGTAGGACCGTCTCGACACGCGGATCGTTTTTCAAGAGTTCATTGTATTCGAGCAACACCTTGGTGCTTTTGTCGTTGGGCTTGACCTCATCGAGCACCTTGCCGCTCCACAGCACATTGTCCGACAAAATGATACCGCCCGGGTTCATCATCGGGACGATGGCGTGAAAGTAGTTGATGTAGTTTTCCTTGTCGGCGTCGATAAAAACCAGATCGTATTTTTTGTCCAATCCCGGAAGGATTTCCAACGCCTGGCCCAAATGCTGCACGATTTGCGCACCCCAATTCGACTGGTCGAAATACTTGCGCTGAAAATCGAACAATTCTTCGTTGTTGTCGAGCGTATCGATGGTGCCGCCGGGCGCCAGTCCTTCGGCCATGCACAAGGTTGCGTAACCGGTATAGGTCCCGATTTCGAGTATGTTTTCAGGGCGGATGATCTTGGCGAGCATCGACAACACACGTCCTTGTAAATGCCCCGAAAGCATACGCGGTTGCAACACCTTTTGGTGCGTTTCGCGGTTGAGCCGTGCCAGCAATTCGGGTTCGTCCTGCGAGTGGTTGGCGACGTAGTTTTCGAGGGCTTCAGAGATGAAATGCATCGTAATTTTTTCCCAAAGTTATAAAATCAAAATCGGACGGTTCGTTAATAAGTGCTACTTTTGCGCCATGGAATTGGAAAAGAGAGACATCCGCGCCTTGAGCAAGGACCAATTGCGCGATTTTTTTGTGGCCAACGGCGACAAGGCATTTCGCGGCAACCAGGTCTACGAATGGCTTTGGGGTAAGGCGGTGCACAGTTTCGACGACATGACCAATGTGGCCAAGCCTACGCGCGAGATGCTCGACAAACATTTTGTCATCAACCACATCAAGGTCGACCAAATGCAGCGCTCGTCCGACGGTACGGTCAAGAACGCGGTGCGCTTGCACGACGGTCTGGTGGTCGAATCGGTGTTGATTCCAACCGAAACGCGAACCACGGCCTGCGTGTCGAGTCAGGTGGGCTGTAGCCTCGATTGCAATTTTTGTGCGACGGCGCGGCTCAAGCGCATGCGCAACCTGGGCCCGGACGAAATCTACGACCAGGTGGTCGCGATCGACAAAGAAAGCCGATTGTACCATGGCCACCCGCTGTCGAACATCGTCTTTATGGGTATGGGCGAGCCGCTGATGAACTACAACAACGTGATCAAGGCCATCGATAAAATTACTTCGCCCGAAGGTTTGGGGATGTCGCCGAAGAGAATCACTGTTTCGACCTCGGGAATTCCAAAGATGATCAAGAAAATGGCCGACGATGAGGTCAAATTCAAACTGGCGGTGTCGCTACATTCGGCCATCGATGAGGTACGCGCGCAAATCATGCCGTTCAGCGAGAACTTTCCGCTCAAGGATTTACGCGAGGCGTTGCAGTATTGGTACACCAAGACCAAGAGCAAAATCACCTATGAATATGTCGTTTGGAAGGACATCAACGACAACAAGGCGGCCATAGACGCGCTCGTTAAATTTTGTAAGTATGCCCCGTGCAAAGTCAACCTGATCGAATACAATCCGATTGACGATGGCGAATTTCAGCAAGCCTCCGAGGAATCGATCAACGCCTACATCCGTGCGCTCGAAGCCAACGATATTGTGGTAAAAGTCCGTCGCAGCCGTGGCAAGGACATCGATGCGGCCTGCGGGCAATTGGCCAACAAAGAGGCCTAAAAAAACCGACTCGTTGAAGGCGGTTTTGTTTTTAAGGGATAATCGCTTCGGAAGTGATTCCGTTTAGCGTGAACAACACCTTGTTGTCGCACGTGCCGTCGCCATAATCGAACGACAAATATTCCCCATCTTCGCGCGTATACGAAATCAGGCCACTCGAAATATAATCGCAATCTGCAGTGACGGTTATCGGGCTTTCGATCTGTGCAATGCTCGTCATTTTGGTCACCGATATCGTCGTAGACCAGCTTCCGGTAGTCAAGTAGGAATCATCGAGCACATTGCCAGGCGTGTCAAATCCGGCTGTAAATTCCCGTGTGCGTTCACCGATTCGCGTAAAGGTGGTGCCGGTCGGCCCCGTGACAATCATGTTTAGGTTGATCTTAACCTGCGGATGGCCATTTTCCAATGTAGTTTTTGTAACGTCGCGGTTGCCCAAAACATACCGGTTGTTGTGGAAAAAGTTTTCAAACGCAAACGATATGTTGCGGGTCGACGCGCCAAAATCTGTTTCAAAGGTCAGGATGATTTTGCCGCGGACTTGGTTGCCGGTAAATAGTGTGCAGTTGCTCGCCCCGAAGTCGATGGTCCGGATCCGGTTGCTTCCCGAAATTTCGTCGGTAATGGTTGCGCAGTCGATGTTGATGGCTGTGTCGTCAGATTCAAGAATCGCGATTTGGGCCACGTCGTCGGCTATTTTATCGATGTTGTAGCCATCCGATACATCAATGTTGATTGGATAATCGTTGAGCGGGAAGTCATCGTCCTTGCCGCAGCCCGAGAGCAGCAGGCACGCGACCGCGCACCCTAAAAGTTTCTTTTGCATAGGTTTTTCGTTAATTGGTTTTAATTAACAAACGGATTCGCACGCAAAATATTTCGAATGCGGCATAAAAAAACCGCCTTATAAAGACGGTTCTGTATTTGTAGGACAGTAAATTACAAATTGATGTCGTAGGCAATGCCGTTGATCGTGAGCACTGCATCGTCATCACATGCTCCATCACCGTAATCCAAAATGGCTGTCGCACCATCGCTGCCGCGCACCACGGTCACACTGCCGCTTACGATATGCGGGCACGTCCATTTGATGTGCAACGGCGTGTTGATGGTGGTCGCATAGGTTTGCCCCGTGGTCGAAACCGAGGTCACCCAGCTTCCGGTGATAGAAAATTCGTTGTCGAACAAATTCCATGGTGTGTCGTAGCCCGCCGTAAATTCACGAACACGTTCGCCAACGCGGTTGTAAACGGTTCCGTCTGTCGCGGTGACGGTCAGGTTGAGGCTGATGGTGGCCTGCGGATGGCCGTTCCCAAGAATTTGTCTGACGACGGTGCGGTTGCCCTCGACTTTGCGGTCGTTGTGGTAAAAACCATCAAAGGCATACGATACGGTGCGTGTTTGCGCTTCGAAATCGGTGGTAAACGTCAGGATGATTTTTCCGCGTACCTGGTTGCCCGTGAATAAGGTACAATTGGTGTCGCCAAAATCAATCGTCCTGATCCAGGTGTCGCCGTCTTGTTCGGTATTGATCGTGGCGCATCCGGCCAGGAACGTGTTGCCGCCGCCACGACCCGAGATGGCTTCGTTCGATTCGGATTCGGCGATGTAGAGCACATCGTCTGAAATATCGTCCATTTCTGAATTGGCGCGCACGTCATTGGTTGCAATCGGTACGGTGGGTGTTGTTGGGTTGTCGTCGTCGTTGTTACAGCCGATGAGCACCAGCGAAAAGGCTGCGGTGAGCCAGAGGATTTTCGTTTTCATCGTTTTTTGGTTTAAAGTTGCGCTATTGACTGGCTTCATTCAGAAGGGTTTAACGCGGGTTAAAAAATCTGGATCGAATTTATCACTTTTGTACGATTCGGCGTATCTTTGAGAGCCGATGAACATCACCTCACAAATAAAACATCCCATCCGACAGGAAATGGAACTTTTCGAAAAGAAGTTCTACCAGTCGATGTCGTCGCAGGTGGCGCTCTTGAACCGGATCACATACTACATCGTCAACCGAAAAGGCAAACAAATGCGTCCGATGTTCGTGTTCCTGACGGCCAAGATGGTCTCGGGAGGCACGGTCAACGAGCGTACCTACCGCGGCGCCTCGGTCATCGAACTGATCCACACGGCCACGCTCGTACATGACGATGTGGTGGACGACAGCAACCGCCGTCGCGGATTCTTTTCTATTAACGCATTGTGGAAGAATAAAATTGCGGTACTCGTGGGCGACTATTTGCTTTCGAAAGGATTGTTGCTGTCCATCGACCATGGCGATTTCGATTTGCTCCGGATCATTTCGGTGGCGGTACGCGAGATGAGCGAGGGCGAATTGCTGCAGATTGAAAAGGCGCGCAGGCTCGACATTACCGAAGAAGTGTACTACGACATCATCCGCAAAAAGACCGCTACGTTGATTGCGTCGTGTTGTGCGCTCGGTGCGCGCTCGGTGGTAGAAGATGCGCAACAGGTAGAAAACATGCGTCATTTTGGGGAACTCATCGGGATGGCGTTCCAGATCAAGGACGATTTGTTCGATTATTCCGAAGAGGCGATCGGCAAACCCACAGGCATCGACATCAAGGAACAAAAGATGACGCTGCCGCTGATCCACGTCCTCAACCATTGTGATGCCAAGGAAAAAGCATGGCTCATCAACTCGATCAAAAACCACAACAAAGACAAAAAGCGCGTCAAAGAAGTCATTGCGTTTGTCAAGGACCGCAACGGCTTGGCCTATGCCGAACAAAAGATGACCGAATTCCAGATGGCCGCGCTCGAATTGCTCCGACAGTACCCCGAATCGGAGTTCAAGGAAGCCCTTACGCTCATGGTCAATTATGTCATAGAACGAAAAAAATAAAATTTTCTAAAATATTTTTTCAGTCGCAAATCCCCATGGTTGTTGGGTTTTTGGAATTTGGAATTTGGAATTTGGAATTTTCTCAAAACTTCCATGCAACTATTTTTAACCCGTTTCCGTCTATCCCCATAGCAAACCAATTCAATCGTTTTGAAAGTCATCAACCTGCATCAGGAAGAATCCGAAATCATCGCGCTGGCCGTCGGGAACAACCGACACGCACAGCACCAGATTTACGACAAGTATGCTTCGCGGATGCTGGGTGTGTGCCGCCAATACATCAAGGACGTGCACCACGCCGAAGATTTGATGATCACGGCTTTTATGAAGGTGTTTGCCCATTTGAAACATTTTGAAAATAAAGGCAGTTTCGAGGGATGGATTAGGCGCATCATGGTCAACGAATGCATTTCGTTTATCAGGGCGCAAAAGAAAATCGGTTATCTCGAAGACGAATATTACCAGGAAGATGCGTTCAACAACATCGAAAGCAACCTGAGTGTAGACGACATCCAAACACTCATCGACGCGCTACCCGACGGTTACAAGATGGTGTTCAACCTGTATGCCATCGAAGGATACAAACACCAAGAAATTGGCGCGTTGCTGGGCATCAGCGAAAGCACCTCGAAGTCGCAATTGCATCATGCGCGAAAAATGTTGCAGCAACAAATAAACCAACAAAAGAACTACAGCCATGGAACAGCGTAAGACAATGGAAGAGGATTTCAGGGACAAGCTCAACGCACGTGAAATGACGCCTTCGCCGGCGGCATGGGACCGGCTCGACGCGATGCTGTCGGTGGCCGAGGAAAAAAAGTCGCGGCGCGGTTATGGCTGGCTTTACGTAGCCGCAAGCATCTTAGGTTTCCTCACGATTGGCGGCGTGTTTTTGAGCCAATCCGAAGAAGTGGTCGACCAAGGCCGTGAAGTGGTTTTTGAAGAATCGATCGTGGCACCCCAGCCCGAGCCTGAAGCGGTTGTTGCACCAGACGAGCCAGGCGCAATCGCATCTGCCGAAAAGCCAAACAGCAAAGCAAAGACAAGTCAAAAGAAATCAATCATCAACCAAAATCCAATCAATCAACCCATCATCAATCAAAATCCTGTTGAAGCGGTTAACGAAATCCAAAAACCGCAGTTGATCGCTTCAGCCAATCAAAACGCAACCGAGCGCCCATCGGTACAGGTAGATGCAGATGCCTTGCTTGCCGAAGCGCAATCGGCACTGGCCCATCCAAAAACCTCGGTCAAGGTCAACGCCAAAAGCTTGCTTAGCGAAGTAGACCGCGATGTCAACCTGTCGTTCCGCGAAAAGGTACGCCGCCGGGCCGGAGAAGTCGCCACGGCCGTTTTGAACCGCAACATCGAATAATCAACAATCAAATATCCTGAACACATGAAAAATGCAACCTTTTGCTTAACGGCATTGCTATGCCTGATTTTTGGCACCGCATCGGCACAAGAAACCTTTGAAGACAAGGCCAAAGTCATCGCCGAGAAAATCGAAACCATCACCAAAGAAGAAAAAGACGCGCTCAAAACCGAAATCGAAGCGGTGAACCTGCAACTCGAGAACGGCTCGCTCAGCGCCGCGCAAGCCGACGAGAAGAAGCAGCAACTCGCCGAGGCGCGCGCCAACAACATCGAAGTACGTGTGGCGCCGGCCAAACGCGAACTCGAAGATTTGATCCAGCAAAAAGTAGACGGGAAGATAGAAGAAAAAAGCAAAAGAGGGAAACACTCTATTTCAATTCCGGGCGGATACCAGAACTGTGAGGAGATCGAAAAGAACGGCGAGCGGCGTACCACTTCGCAGGGAGTTATTGCATTCGGTTTCAACAACCTCGTGACCAACGGCGCGGTGGCCAACTCTGATTTTTATTACCTGCGCTCGACGTTTTTTGAATGGGGTTTTACGTTCAATACCCGCCTGTTGCACGATAGTAATTTATTGCATGCCAAATACGGGCTGTCGTTCATGTACAACCACCTCACGGCTACCGAGAACCGCTACTTTGTAGACAACGGCCAAACCACCGATCTCGAAGTGCATCCGCTGGGGTTGCGCGCCAAGGATACGCACTTTAAGAATGTGTATTTGACTTTGCCTGTACACCTCGAGTTTGATTTCAGCAAGACCAAGGTCGAGGACGGTAAAAAAGTATTCCGTTCGCACAACGGATTCCGCGTGGGGTTGGGTGGCTATGTGGGCTACAACACAAATTCGAAACAGTTTTTGTCGTACAAAATTGATGGCTACCGCTACAACACACGTCAGAAAGGCAGCTGGAATGTAGAAGATTTTAACTATGGTTTGAGCGCGTATGTGGGTTACAAAGAAGTGAGCTTGTATGTCAAATACGACCTTAGTCCGATGTTCAAGAACAACACGATCGACCAGCACAACGCGTCGGCGGGCATCCGTTTTGACTTCAATTAAAGAAACTTGAGTTAGTTTGCAATGAAGAGGCGCTCCTTGGGGGCGCTTTTTTTGTGGTGGATTTACAGATTTTATGTAAGGGGTGTATTTGAAATAATGGTATCTTCACGATAGGGAAGGGGGCATTGGAAGTATACCCCAACAAAATAAAACCGACATTCCATTATAGAAAATCTGTAGATTTTGTTAAAGTTTTCTCAGGGGAAGCAAGTGTGTTTTTAGCGTTTTCTGCCACGCGATTCAATTTTTGGACGAACGCGATTTCTTTTTTTTCAAGGCCCGAATCTTTGTACATTTGAAACCTGCCAAAAAGCCAAGCCTTGATCTCAAAAGCAACGATAGATACCGTTTTCGAAGTCACCCGCGTAGAGGAAGTGATTGGCGATTTCGTGCAACTCAAGCGCGCGGGCAGTAACTTTAAGGGACTCAGCCCGTTCACCGACGAGCGTTCGCCTTCGTTCATGGTGTCGCCCGTCAAGCAAATCTGGAAAGACTTTTCGTCGGGCAAGGGCGGCAATGCCGTCGCGTTCTTGATGGAGCATGAGCATTTCACCTATCCCGAAGCCATCCGTTATCTGGCCAAGAAATACAACATCGAGGTCGAGGAAACCGAACAAACGCTGGAAGAAAAAGCCAATACCGATTTACGCGAAAGCATGTACCTGGTGTCGGAGTTCGCGCAAAAGTATTTTCACGACACATTGTTGCATACCGAAGAAGGCAAAGCCATCGGCCTGTCGTATTTCAAAGAGCGCGGTTTTACGGCTGAAACCATCAAGAAATTCGGACTCGGCTATTCGCCCGAAACCTGGGACGCGTTTTCGAAGGAGGCGCTCGGCAAAGGCTATCAGCTGGAATTCCTCGAGAGTACAGGGCTTACGATCAACAAAGAAGAGCGGTTGATCGACCGGTTTCGCGGGCGAGTGATGTTCCCGATCCAAAGCATGTCGGGGCGTGTGCTCGGTTTTGGCGGACGTATTTTGACCAACGACAAAAAGGCGGCCAAGTACCTCAATTCGCCCGAGAGCGACATTTACCACAAAAGCAAGGTGTTGTACGGGATTTTCCATGCCAAGCAGTCGATCGCCAAGCTCAACAATTGTTACCTGGTCGAGGGTTATACCGATGTCATCCAATTCAATCAGGCAGGCATCGAGAACGTCGTGGCCTCATCGGGCACCGCACTGACGCCCGACCAGATCAGGCTCATCAACCGACTCACCAAAAACATCACGGTGCTTTTTGATGGCGATGCGGCGGGTTTACGCGCGTCGGTCCGCGGTATCGATTTGATCCTCGAGGAAGGCATGAACGTCAAAGTTTGTACGTTCCCGGACGGAGAGGATCCCGATAGTTTTGCCAAAAAATCGTCTTATGAAGATTTGCTCGCCTATCTGGAGCACAACGCCAAGGATTTCATCCAGTTCAAGGCGTCGCTGCTCATGGACGAGGCCAAGAACGACCCCGTCAAAAAGGCCGATCTGATTCGCGACATGGTCGTGAGCATCTCGAAAATCAAAGACCGCATCCAGCGTGAGGTGTACATCCAGGAAACGTCGCGCATCATGGATATTTCAGAGCAGGTGTTGCTCAATACGCTGGCGCAAATGGCGCAAAAAGACCTCAAGGAAGCCAATAAGAATTTCAGGGAAGAGCAGCAAAAGGCGTTCGAAGTGGTCAAAAACGACGAGCCGATCGCGGCCGAGAAAATCGACGTATTGTATGAACTCGAGCGTAAAATCATCGAAATACTATTGCTTTACGGCCATAAATCGGAGGATTTTGAAGACGTGGTGCTTACCACCAACGACGAAGGCGAGGTCGAAACCAAGTCGCAATACAAGGAATACAAAGTCTACCAGCGGATTTTCCTGAGTTTGCAGGAAGATGAGGTCGAGCTCGCGAACCCTATGTTTCGAGGTATCTACAACCACTTGATCGACTATTTCCATCAACACGAAACATTCCAGATCGAGCAATACCTGACGCAATTGCCCACGGAATTTTCGGCCGAAGTGACCGACATCCTGATGCTCGAGGAGCAACAAACACTGCACAATTGGGAGGGCCAGCAAATCATCGTCAAACGCAAAGACCAGTCGATTGCGCAATACGTATCGGAAACCATCCTTACGCTGCGCTGGTATTTGGTAGACCGCATCATCGAAACGCTCAAGGCCGACATCTCGACCGAGCCCGATGCCGACAATAGCGAACCTCTATCGATGGCCATGGATTACTACAAGCTCATCAATGCTTTTTCGAAAAAACTGGGAAGGGTAATGTCGCGCTACAGTTAAACGATTTCGAGCGTTTTGGCTTTGTTGACCAAATCGACCAGGTTGGTCACGTTGAGTTTGGTCAGCAGACGCAATTTATAGGTGCTGATCGTTTTTTCGTTCAAGCCCAAAATGGCTGAAATTTCGTTGTTCTTTTTGCCGCTGCTCAAGTAGCGAAGCACCTCGATTTCGCGGTTCGACAATTTGCGGTACAGCCGCTCGCTTTTGTTTTGCTTGGCAATCAGCGCGAGGTTTTTCTTGATCGTCTCGTTAAGGATGACGTTGCCCTGGTGTACCTTCATGATCGCAATCCCCAAACTTTCGAGCTTTGAAGTCTTGTGGACATAGCCCGCCACGCCTGCCTTGATGGCGTTGGGCGCATAAATCTGTTCCGAAAAACTGCTGAACACGATGATTTTCGTTTTCGGGTAATTCTTGATGATTGCTTTCAATTCGTATATACTCGAGAGGCCGTCCAAATCCAAATCCAACACCAACACGTCGATTTCCTTGGTATAGAGCACGTCTTTTACCATCGAAAAATTACCGACATTGGCTACAATACTGATATCGATGTGGTCCTTAAAATAGGATTTGACCCCAAAATGGACTACAGGATAATTATCCGCTAAACAAACTCTAATCATAACCGTTGTTTTAAATGTGTTTGTTAGAAATCAAGAGTAAATTTAGTTAAAAAAAATATAAAGTTTCAAATTTTTTAGATAAAATACGTTTATCGACGATTAACGTAGCAAACGGGTATCGCGTTCATTTTGTGTTGGTTAGCTTTGTTGAGCCGTTGGTAGATTTTAAAAACGACCAATTCGCGCCCCGAAAAGTCGCCCGCAACCTTGCCGGCTTCGTTTTGCAGCATGGCCCATTCGAGTTCGTCGTAGCTCGCGCCCAGTTGGTCTTCGTCGGTACGGTCGTCGCCAAAAAGACCGTCGGTAGGCTGCGCCTGCTGGATCGATTCGGGCACCTGCAGGTAGCGGGCCAGCGCGTAAACGTCTGATTTCATCAAATCGGCAATCGGGCTCAAATCGACGCCGCCATCGCCATACTTGGTAAAGAACCCGACGCCAAAATCCTCGACTTTATTTCCCGTTCCCGCCACAAGCAGCCCGTGGATGCCCGCCAAATAATAAAGCGACGTCATCCGCAAACGCGCGCGCGTGTTGGCCAACGACAAATTGAGCTTGGCCGTGTCGGCATGCGAAGGCACTTGCTGTTTGAATGTTTCAAAGACAGGGGTGAGGTCGATCCTGGCCTCGTCTACGTTCGAGAACCTGTTCTTAAGCTGGGCGATGTGTTCCTGTGCACGGCTGACCTGGCTGGCCGCCTGATGGATCGGCATCTCGACACACACCACCTTAAAACCGGTTTGCGCGCAAAGCGTAGAGGTCACCGCCGAGTCGATGCCGCCAGAGACGCCTACCACAAATCCGTTGACGCCCGCGTTTTGCGCATATTCCTTGAGCCAACGCACGATTTGGTCGTTGACGCTCGACGCGTCGATGGGTTCTAATTTTTGCATACTATTTAGAAATTTTAATATTGCGCAATGTATATTTGCAAACTTAGCGATTATTCAGCGCTTATCGCTTTGAAACCGCTGGCTAATTTACCCCATCTGATGAAGAAAATTTTTACATTATTGGCATTTGTTTTTTTTGCATTCGGCTGCGACAAAAAGTCGAAAGTGGAACAGGCGGTCGAGGAAATTCCGGTTTCGGTTCAAGTCGAGCGGTTCGACAAGGCCTTTTTTGAAGCCAAGCCGCAGGATCTGCCCAAGTTAAAGGCCGAGTACCCGTTGTTTTTTCCAAAGGGCAACGACGACAAGGTGTGGACCGACAAAATGCAGAATCCCCAATGGCGCGAGCTCTATCAGGAAGTGCAAAAGAAATTCGGCAACTTCGAAAAGGAAACCGAAGGCATCGACGCACTGTTCAAACACATCAAGTATTATTTTCCGGCAACGAAAGTGCCCAAGGTGGTGACCGTCATCGCCGAAATGGATTACCAGAACAAGGTCATCTATGCCGACAGCGTGATGATCGTTTCGCTCGAATTGTATTTGGGCAAAGACCACAGGTTTTACCAGTTCCCCGATTATTTGAAGCAAAATTTTGAACCAGAGCAAATCCTGCCCGATATCGCCAGCGCATTCTCGGTAGGAAAAATAGCGCCGCCACAGGAAAACACCTTGCTGTCGTACATGGTATATGCAGGGAAAGAACTGTATCTCAAGGATATGTTGTTGCCCGATTACACCGATGCGCAAAAAATCGGCTACAAACCCGAACAAATCAAATGGTGCGAAGAAAACCAGGCCGACATGTGGCGCTTTTTTATCGACAACACCTTGCTTTACGATACCGACCAGAAATTGCTGCCGCGTTTCATCAATCCTGCGCCGTTTTCCAAGTTCTATCTTGAAATCGACAATGAATCGCCTGGCCAGGTAGGTGCGTGGCTCGGATGGCAAATCGTTCGGGCATACATGCGAAACAACGAAGTTTCACTCGAACAAATGCTGCAAACCGACAGCAAGACGTTGTTCGAACAATCCAAATACAAACCCAAGAAACCATGAGCAACCTCACTTCTGAAATAAAATTCCACATCGAACTCGACGAAAACCGCGTACCCGAAAAATTGAGCTGGACGGCCAAGGATGGCGGTGTCGACAATGCGGCGGCCAAGGCATTGCTGTTGTCTATCTGGGACAGCAAGGCGCAGGAAACGTTGCGCATCGATCTTTGGACCAAGGACATGCCCGTAGACGAAATGAAAAAGTTTTTCCACCAAACGCTGGTGGCCATGTCCGATACCTTCGAGCGCGCGACCAACGACGAAAAAATGGCCGCAACCATGAAAGACTTTTGCGACTATTTTGCCGAAAAAATGGAGCTGCTCAAATAATTATTTAAGCAAATATTCCTGCATGAACCGGATGGTGGCTAGTCTTTGGTAGTCGGCGTTCGGTTTTTTCCTGAACCCGTGGCCCTCGTCCTTGGCCTCGAGGTACCACACCACATTGCCGTTGGCCTTGAGTTTGTCGCGCATTTGCGTGGCCTCGGTCACCGGAACGCGCGGGTCGTTGGTGCCCTGCACGATGAACAGCGGTTTTTTGATCTTGTCGATGTTGTTCAGCGGTGCGATTTTCTCGAAAAATGCCGCCATCTTCGGGTCGCGTTCGTCGCCATATTCTACACGGCGCAAGTCGCGTCGGTACTCCTCGGTGTTCTTGAGGAACGTGCCAAAGTGCGAAATCCCTACGATATCCACCGAGCAACGGATGCGGTCGGCATAATGGAATGCCGTGGCCAACGTCATGTAGCCGCCGTAACTGCCGCCCATGATCATGATGCGGTCCTTGTCAAGTTCGGGTTGCTGCGCGATCCAGTCGAGCAATGCGCCGATGTCCTTGACCGAATCTTCGCGCAAATAACCGTTGTCTTTGGCCAAATAGGATTTGCCGAAACCCGATGAACCACGTACATTGGGCGCAATGATCGCCACGCCCATTTCGTTGGTGTAGTAGTTGGACGCGCCCAGGAACGAGGCCTGCGATTGGCCTTCAGGACCGCCGTGTATGTTGATCACCACCGGTCGTTTGCCCGAAAACTTGGCCGCGGCCGGATAGTAAAATCCGCTGATTTTGAGTCCGTCGAAGCTTTTCCATTCGATCGCTTTCGGAAGTGAAATATCGGATTCCTGCATTTCGCCGAGCTCGCTTTGCGTCCATCGTTCGATGCTTCCCGTTGCCACCGTCAAGCGGTAGACATCCGACGAGGTTTTGGCCGTCGATTGCGTAAAGAACAAATGTTTCCCGTCTTTGGTAAAGCGCAGCCCGCCAATCAGACCCACGGGCAAATTGGCGGCCGCTTTGTAGGTTTTGGTCGAAGCGTCCATCAAATAAAGTTTGTCCAGACCGGCTTCGTTGGTCGAAAAGGCGAGCGTTTTTTTGTCTTCGCTAAGTCGGTAACCTTCTACGTTCCATGGGATGTCGGTGGAATGATACGTTGTTTTTTTGGTTTTCAGATTGTACGAAGCCAGTCGTTTGAACTCGAAATCGCGGTCGGTCACATACCAAATCTGGTTCGGGTCGTGCGAAAACGAAGCGCTCGATTGCACCACGCCTTTCGATTTCTTACGGTCGGTGAGTTCCGAGATTTGGCCCGAAGCGATGTCGAGCAACCACAAATGCGACTCGTTGGCCGAAACGTATTCGCTGATGATCAGTGTTTGATTGTCTTCAGAAATGTCGTTGATGCCCCAGCCACCGCCTTTGCGCTCGAGCACCAGCTTGGCGTTGGGGTTGTTCGGGTCCATGAAATACACTTCGCGGTCGCCACCGTTGCGTTTGGTCGACATAAAATAGAACCCCTTTCCGTCGTTGCGCCAGGTCACGCCGCCGTTCTGCGATCGGCCGCCATCGGTAAGCAGCGTCGATTGCAACGTTTTAAGGTCAAGCTTGAACAACTGCCCGAATTCGTTGCCGCCGATGTCCTTCGAATAAACCAGGTATTCGCCCTTGGTGGGTTCGAATTGCGCGCCGCCCACAGGCTCATCGGCAAAAGTGATTTGCGTTCGGGTCCCCAGCGGTTGCTTGACTTGGTGCAATTGCGAAGTCGTGCCAAAACGCGTCCCGATGATGATTTCGCCCGTGGCAGGATGTACGTCGACAAGGCTCGCGCCGCGCGATTCGGTATATTTTTTTACCTCGGTGGCGAGCGTTTTGGGAATGTCGGGGATGTTTTCGGTGATGAGGTTTTCGTTCGGAACTACTACATTCTTGGCGGTTTGCGCTTGGACGAACAGTCCGCAGGCCAGTAGTGCGGGCAGCAATAGGGTTGGTTTCATATCGGTTGATTTGTGCGGCCGATATTACAAAAAAAAGCCGAGTTGCACCGACTGCCGACTGCTAAAATTCGTTGGCGTTTTTGAAAATGTCCTCGTTCAGGTCGTCGATATACGACAAGACGGCATCGCGCCCCGTGGCTTCGAGTGAAGACGTAACGAAATACGGTGGCATATCTTCCCAGTTGTTCGCCCTCATTGCTTTTCGGTAGGCGGCGATGTGCGAATCGATCTTGGTTTTACTGATTTTGTCGGCCTTGGTAAAGATGATGCAAAACGGGATCTCGCTTTCGCCCATGTAGGCCATGAATTCGAGGTCGATTTTTTGCGCCTCGTGCCTGATGTCGATCAACACAAAGCCGCAAACCAGCTGCTCGCGTTTTTCGAAATAGTCGGTGATGAATTTTTGGAACGTCGCCTTGGTCGATTTTGAAACTTTGGCATACCCATACCCGGGCAAGTCGACCAGAAACCAGTTTGCATTGATCTTGAAGTGGTTGATGAGCTGCGTTTTGCCCGGTTTGGCCGAGGTCTTGGCCAAATGGTTCCTGCCTGTCAACATGTTGATCAACGAAGACTTGCCTACATTCGATCGGCCGATGAAGGCGTATTCAGGGATGCGCTCGGCGGGACATTTGGCAGCGTCTGAATTGCTGACGATAAATTCGGCGGTGTTGATTTTCATGGTAGGATTTTGTGCAAAGGTAGCAAGAAACTGCTAGACATCTGATCGAGAATCGCGGCGACGAGTTGGCGGCCAACAGAAAATTTAACAAAATGTACAGAATTTCTGTAATGGTGTCTCATCGGGAATTTGTAGGGAATACCTTCACTGCCCCCTTCCCTACGAGACGAAAATACAATTTTAAAACGCAGCAACCTTATAGAAAAACTGTAATTTTCAACGAAACAAAGATTTCGTTATTCCTTGAACAGCAACGACGCCTTTTCTGTGAGCCATTCGTGCATGATGCGGTTGAACTCATCGGGATGCTCCATCATGGCCGCGTGCCCGCATTGGTCGATCCAATACAGCCAGGAATGGGGGAGCAATTCATGGAATTCTTCGGCCACTTCGGGCGGGGTAACCTTGTCGTTGCGGCCCCAAATGATGCAGGTTGGGACGTGCATTTTGGGCAAATCCTTGGCCATGTTGTGGCGTATCGCGCTCTTGGCGATGGTCAGCGTCTTGATCAGTTTGATGCGGTCGTTGGCCACGGCATACACTTCCTCGACAATTTCGGGTGTAGCGATTTTCGGGTCATAAAAAACGTCTTCGGCTTTTTTCTGGATGTAGTCGCGGTCGCCACGACGCGGATAACTGTCGCCCATCGCATTTTCGTACAATCCCGAACTTCCGGTAATGATGAGCCCGATCATCTTTTCGGGATACATCTTGGCGTGGTACAAAGCGATGTGACCGCCCAACGAATTGCCGAGCAAGATCACGCGGTCGAACTTCTTATAGGTGATAAAATCCTTGACAAACTTTGCAAAAGCCTTGACGTTGGTCTTGAGTATGTTTTGCGTGTAAATCGGCAACTCGGGGATGACCACCTTGTAGCCGTGTTGCGGGAAATAGTTGGCGACGCCGTCAAAATTGCTCAGTCCGCCCATGAGTCCGTGCAGGATGATGATGGGTGTTCCTTCGCCGGCTTCGAAGTATTTGTATTTCCCGTCCTGGATCAAATTTTCCATAAAGTAGGGGTCGCCCCTTGGTTTGTGCGGACAAATATAAGATTTTATGCCGAAATGTTAACGTCTGCATACAGATTTTGGAAATTTTGAAAGAAGTGCGCTTGCGGCCCATATTCCGAAACGAAATATTCGTTTTAATAAAAAATCGACAATTCCGTGGCGGTTTTTGAACAAGAATCCGAAACATAAAATCCAAACTTCTTAAATTCTTAACAATTTGTTAAACGTCTGAAAACGACCAGTAAAGCCGCTGCTTTTGCTTTTTGGGAGAAAGTGGTAAAACTTATCAACAAAGTGGTAGATTGTGGTAAATTGTGGTAAAATCTTTTTATTTTTGCCTGTAATCATTTAATCCACTTTTGTGAATTCCATTGTAGGAACATACGAATGTAAAGTCGATGCCAAAGGGAGGCTGCTGTTGCCGGCGCCGCTCAAGAAGCAATTGGCTTCCGGTATTCAGGACGGTTTTGTCTTGAAGCGTTCGGTGTTTCAGCCGTGCCTCGAGTTGTATCCGATGGCCGAATGGAACCTGATGATGCAAAAAATCAACAAGCTCAACCGCTTTGTCAAAAAGAACAACGACTTCATCCGTCGCTTTACCGCGGGCGTGAAAATCATCGAGGTCGACGATCTCGGTCGTGTCTTGATTGCCAAGGATCTGGCTGTTTTTGCAAACATCTCCAAAGATGTGGTGTTGTCTTCCGCTGTGAATATTGTCGAGATATGGGATAAGGATGCGTATGAAAAAGCAATCGACGATTCTGTAATCGACTTCGCCGACCTGGCCGAAGACGTAATGGGAAATGTAAATGATGACGACAATGGACTATCATAATCCCGTATTGCTCCATGACTCCGTGGACGGTCTCGGCATCAAGCCCGACGGGATTTACGTCGATGTGACTTTCGGCGGCGGCGGCCATTCCAAAGAAATTTTGCGCAGATTGGGTCCGGGCGGCAAACTGTTCGCCTTTGACCAAGACCTCGATGCGCTCGCCAACGCCTTGCCCGACGATCGGTTTACGCTCATCAACGAAAATTTCCGCTTCCTCAAAAGGTTTTTGCGGTTTCACGGCGTCAAACAGGTCGATGGCATCCTGGCCGATCTGGGCGTTTCGTCGCACCAATTCGATGTGCCCGAGCGCGGCTTCTCGACACGTTTCGAGGGCGAACTCGACATGCGCATGAACCAAAAGAGCGATCTCAGTGCGTTTACGGTCGTCAACCAATACGACCACGCCCATCTGTCTAAAATATTCGTCGAATACGGCGAACTCAAGAATGGCCCGGCCATGGCGCGCGTCATCATAGAATCCCGTGAGCACGCTCCGATACGGAACACCCAACAGCTCAAAGTCGTTTTGAACCGCTTTTTGCCCCAACACAAAAGCAACAAGATCCTCGCCCAGATCTACCAGGCTATCCGAATCGAAGTCAACCAGGAAATGGAAGTGCTCAAGGAGTTTCTCGAGCAGGCGCTCGAAGTGCTCAAGCCCGGCGGAAGGCTCAGCGTGATTTCGTACCACTCGCTCGAAGACCGTCTGGTCAAGCGGTTTGTCCGCAACGGGATGTTCGAGGGCGAGCCCGAACGCGATTTCTTTGGCAATTTTTCGGTGCCATTCAAATCGATCGAAAAACTGATCATCCCAACCGACGACGAAATAGCCGCCAATAACCGCGCACGCAGCGCCAAGTTGCGTATCGCAGAAAAAGTGTAACGATGGCCGAAGAAAAGAAAATGAAGCACGGCGTGTACAGCATCCTCAAGGCGCGGTACCTGATCAACGAAGACGCCAACGCGGCCAAGAACTGGCGGTTTATCGTTTTCCTGATTTTGCTGGCCATCCTGATGATCGCCAACACGCAGCGCTACGAGCAAAAAGTATTTAAGATTGTCGCCCTGACGAGCGAAGTCAAGGAATTGCGGTCGGAGTTTGTCGATCGGCGTTCAGAGCTCATGCAGCTCAAGATGGAATCGACCGTATCGGCGCAAATGGAAGGCAAACAAATCTTCCCTTCATCGGTGCCGCCGGTGAAAATCAAAGTCAAAAAAGAAGAACAAAAAGGATTTTTCAGCAACCTATGGTAAACGAAGACAAACATATTTCCTACCGGATGTATCTCGTGGCTTTCGCGATGTTTGTCATAGCGGCGGCCATCGGGGTCAAGCTGTGTAACATCCAATGGGTCGAAGGCGATTACTACCGCAAACTGGCCAAGGAACGTACGGTGCGTAATTTTGTGATTCCGGCCAACAAAGGCAACATTTATTCGTCCGATGGCAGTTTGCTCGCAACGTCGATTCCGAACTACGACATCCGTTTCGACGCAGTGGCACCCAAAGCCGAAAATTTCGAAAAGAACGTCAATTCCCTGGCCGATTCGCTGTCGATGTTGCTCGGCAAACCCGCCGGTTTTTACCAATCGGAATTGCGCAAAGCACGCGCCAACAAGAACCGCTATTACCTGATTGCGCGCGGGCTGAGCTATACGCAGTACATGAAAATGAAGACGTTTCCGCTGTTCAATCTTGGCGCGTTCAAGGGTGGGATGATCACCGAGCAGGAAACCGTCCGCGAATATCCGATAGGTAAAATCGCCTGGCGTACCATCGGCTATGAGCGCATCAACGAAAGCGGAAAGCACGTGGGTAAAGGCATCGAATGGGCCTACCGCAAATACTTGAACGGCAAGGACGGCAAGATCCTCAAGCAGAAAATCGCCAAGGGCCAATGGAAGCCCATCCGCGACGTCAACGAAGTCGAGCCGCAGGACGGTTTCGACGTCACATCGACCATCGACGTCTACATCCAAGACATCGCGCACCACGCGCTTTTGAAGCAGTTGCAAAAATACAAAGCCGATCACGGCTGTGTGGTGGTGATGGAAACCAAGACCGGTCAGGTCAAGGCCATTGCGAATTTGGGGCGCGCATCCAAAACAGACAGCACGTATTTTGAGACCGAAAATTATGCGATCCGCGAATCGCACGAACCCGGATCGACCTACAAGCTTGCCGATTTGATGGCGCTGCTGGAAGACAAAAAAGCCGATACCAGCGACGTGTACGACAGCCAAGGCGGCACCATCGTTTACCGCGGCAAAAAAGTGCGCGATTCGCACGAAGGCGGTTACGGCAAGATTTCGCTCGGCCGCGGCTTCGAAGTTTCGTCGAACACGGTTTTGGTGCAATCGGTTTACAACGCCTACAAAGACGATCCCAAACAATTCGTGGACCATCTGAACGATTTTGGACTCAACAAGCCGCTCGGTCTGCCGTTCGAAGGCGAGGGCAAACCGTACATCCCGCAACCGGGCGACAAACACTGGAGCGCCATTTCGCTACCGTGGATGGCTTTCGGATACGGTGTTTCGATCACCCCGCTGCAAACGCTTACGTATTACAATGCCGTGGCCAACAACGGAGAGATGGTCAAGCCGCAGTTCGTGTCGGAGATCAAGGAGTGGAACCGCACGATCAAAAAGTTCGAGAAAGAAGTCATCAACCCGAAAATTTGTTCAGACGAGACCCTGAAGAAACTGCACGCCGTTTTGGAGAATGTGGTCAAACGCGGAACCGCCGCGAAATTGTATTCCAAAGATTTCTCGATGGCCGGAAAAACAGGTACCGCGCAGGCGAACTACAACAAAAAAGACGGGACGGCCAAGCACTACATTTCGTCGTTCGTGGGTTATTTCCCGGCCGACAAACCCAAATATTCCTGCATTGTCGTGGTGCATGAACCCAGCACCGCGGGCAATGACTACTATGGAGCGGGTGTAGCCGGGCCTGTGTTCAAACGCATCGCGCAAAAGATTTTTACCGATGCGCCATCGATGAACGAAATCAAGAACATCGACAAAAAAGACGCCAAGACCGAAAAACTCTACGCGCAGTATTACGACAAGGCGCAACAAAAACACACCGTTGTCCCGAACCTCAAAGGTATGTCTGGGATGGATGCCGTCGCGCTGATGGGCAACCTGGGCATGAAAGTCAAGGTCGTGGGCATCGGCAAGGTAAAAAAGCAATCGATTCTTCCCGGGCAGCGCCTCGATAAGAATGCAACCCTCATACTCGAATTATCGTGACCGTACTCAAGGACATATTGTACAAAGTATCGATCGAAGCCGTCAAGGGTTCGACCGAGATCAACATCGGCAAGCTGGCGTTTGATTCGCGCCAGATTACCGTCGATGACGTTTTTGTGGCCATCCGCGGAACCGTCTCGAACGGGCACGATTTTATCGAAAAAGCCATTTCGCTCGGCGCGACGGCCGTTGTTTGCGATACGATGCCCGAGACGGCGCACGACCACGTGACCTACATCCAGGTCAAGGATACCAATAAGGCGCTCGCGTATCTGGCGGCCAACTATTTCGGGAACCCTTCGCAGGACTTGAAATTGGTGGGCGTTACGGGAACCAACGGCAAAACCACAATTGCGTCGTTGCTGTACCAGTTGTTCAAAAAAGCGGGGTACAAAGTGGGGCTTTTGTCGACGGTCAAAATCATGGTCGATGAGCTCGAGTTCAAGGCAACCCATACGACGCCCGATTCGATCACGATCAACAACTTCTTGCGCGATATGGTCGATGCGGGTGTAGACTATTGTTTTATGGAAGTGTCGTCGCACGGCGTGCACCAAAAACGTTCCGAAGGTTTGCAGTTTGCGGGCGGCGTGTTCACGAACCTGTCGCACGATCACCTCGACTACCATGCGACTTTTGCCGAATACCGCGACGTGAAGAAGTCGTTTTTTGATGCGCTTCCAAAATCGGCTTTTGCGCTCTCGAATGCCGACGACAAGAACGGGCCGGTAATGTTGCAGAACACACAAGCCAAAAAGTTGACCTATGCGTTGAAATCGTATGCCGATTACCGTGCGCAAATTTTGGAGAGCCAGTTGTCGGGTTTGCTTTTGAAGGTGAACGACAACGAGGTTTGGGTGCGGCTCATCGGCACCTTTAACGCCTACAACCTGCTTGCGATTTACGGCACGGCGGTCGAATTGGGTATGGATTCGCTCGAGGTGTTGCGTTTGTTGAGCGAACTCGAAAGCGTTTCGGGTAGGTTCCAATACATCATCTCCAACCAAAAAATAACGGCCATTGTCGACTATGCGCACACGCCCGATGCACTCGAAAACGTGCTGGCTACCGTGAACGACATCCGTACCAAGAACGAACAGCTCATTACCGTGGTGGGTTGCGGCGGCGACCGCGACAAGACCAAACGTCCGGTGATGGCGCGTATCGGGTCGGAACTCAGCGACAAACTGATCATCACGTCCGACAATCCGCGTACCGAAGACCCGAACCAGATCATCGCCGAGATGGAAGCTGGTGTCGAAGCGCAGAATTATAAAAAGATGCTCTCGATTACTGACCGCAAGCAGGCCATCAAAACCGCGTGCCAGTTGGCCAGCCCGGGCGACATCATCCTGATTGCGGGAAAGGGACATGAAACGTACCAGGAAATCAACGGCGTGCGCCACGATTTCGACGATATGAAAATAGTAACCGAATTGCTCGAAGAACTCCATAAATAGAAGACTATGTTGTACTATCTGTTTGAATATCTGTACAAAGAACACAACGTGCCGGGTACCGGGGTTTTCCAGTACATCACGTTCCGTTCGGGGATGGCGGTGATTTTGTCGCTGCTCATTTCGACGATTTACGGTAAAAAAATCATCGGGTTCCTCAAGCGCCAGCAGGTAGGCGAGACGGTGCGCGAGCTGGGGTTGGCGGGCCAAAACGAGAAGGCGGGCACACCCACCATGGGCGGGCTCATCATCATCATCGCGACGCTGATCCCGGTGCTTTTGTTCACCAAACTCAACAACATTTACATCATTTTGCTGATCGTGACCACGCTTTGGATGGGCACCATCGGCTTTATCGACGACTACATCAAGATTTTCAAAAAAGACAAACAAGGACTCAAAGGCATTTTCAAAGTCGTGGGGCAGGTAGGTTTGGGCGTCATCGTGGGTACGGTTTTGTACCTGCATCCGGGCGTGACGCTTAGAAAAGAAACCCCGTCTACGATTTCGCTGCGCCAAACCGAGAACGTGATCACGCAGGCGCCAATCGAAGAAAAATCGACCGCAACCACGATCCCGTTTTTCAAGAACAACGAACTCGACTATGCCGATTTGCTGCAATGGATGGGCGACGGTTACGAAAACTGGGCCTGGCTGGTGTTCATCCCGATCGTGATTTTCATCATCACGGCGGTGTCCAATGGTGCGAACCTGACCGATGGCATCGACGGGCTCGCGGCGGGAACTTCGGCCATCTCAGTGGTGGCGCTGGGCATTTTCACGTTTGTGTCGGGTAACATTATTTTTTCGAGTTACCTGAACATCATGTACATCCCGAATTCGGGCGAAATGACGGTGTTCATCGCGGCGTTTGCCGGGGCGCTCATCGGCTTTCTGTGGTACAATTCGTACCCGGCGGCCGTGTTCATGGGCGATACGGGTTCGTTGACCATAGGCGGCATCATTGCGGTGCTCGCCATCGCGGTGAGAAAAGAGCTGATGATTCCGCTGTTGTGCGGGATTTTCCTGGTCGAGAATTTCTCGGTGGTATTGCAGGTATCCTATTTCAAATGGACCAAGAAGCGGTACGGCGAGGGCCGGCGGATTTTTCTGATGTCGCCGTTGCACCACCACTACCAAAAGAAAGGATACCACGAGAGCAAGATCGTGACGCGGTTTTGGATTACGGGCATAATACTGGCCATTTTGTCGATCGTAACGCTAAAGTTAAGGTAGATGCAGCGGCTTGTAATCCTGGGCGGTGGCGAAAGCGGTGTCGGCACGGCCATTTTGGGGAAGAAAAAAGGATACGATGTGTTTGTGTCCGATAAGGGAAAAATAAAAAACAACTACCGCGAAGTTCTTACGATTAATGGCATCAAATGGGAAGACGAAACCCATACCGAGAAAAAAATCCTAAATGCCGATGTGGTCATGAAAAGCCCCGGTATTCCCGATAAATCGCCCATCGTCAAGGCGCTTCGGGAAAAAGGGATTCCGGTGATTTCGGAAATCGAGTTCGCCTGTAAGCACACCAAGGCCAAAACGGTCGGCATCACGGGAAGCAACGGCAAGACCACGACCACGATGCTCACCTACCACTTGCTCAAATCGGGCGGGTTGAATGTGGGTCTTGGCGGGAACATCGGCAAGAGTTTCGCCTGGCAGGTGGCCGAGGACAAATTCGACTGGTATGTGTTGGAACTCTCGAGTTTTCAATTGGACGGTATCGTCGATTACAAGCCCGAGATTGCGATCATCACCAACATCAGCCCGGACCATCTCGACCGGTACGATTACAAATACGAGAAATACATCGATTCGAAGTTTCGGATCACCATGAATCAAAAGAAAGACGATTTTTTGATTTACGACGCAGACGACGAAGCCATCACGAATTGGCTCCAAAATAACAAAATAAAAGCCCAACTAATTCCTTTCTCGATCACCAAACAGTTCAAGAACGGAGCCTACTTAAAAGACAACAACATGGAAGTAAACATCAACGAAGAAGAATTCATCATGGAAACCGAACATATTGCGCTCGAAGGCAAGCACAATATGAAAAATGCAATGGCGGCCACCTCGGTAGCCAAGTTGATGCAGATTCGCAAAGCCACGATCCGCGAGAGCCTTTCGAACTTCCAGGGTGTCGAACACCGGTTAGAGAAGGTGCTCAAGATTGGGAACGTACAATACATCAACGATTCGAAGGCCACCAACGTCAACGCGACGTTTTTTGCGCTCGACAGCATGACCACGCCAACGGTTTGGATTGTTGGGGGTGTCGATAAAGGAAACGATTATTCAGAACTGATGCCGCTCGTGCGCGAGAAAGTCAAAGGCATCATTTGCCTCGGGCTCGACAACAAAAAGATCATCGACGCGTTTGGCGCCGTCGTCGACGTGATGATCGAAGTAGACAACATGGTCGATGCCGTGCGCATGGGCCAACGCATGACCGAAAAAGGCGACGCGGTGTTGTTGTCGCCGGCGTGCGCGAGTTTTGATTTGTTTGAGAATTACGAGGATCGGGGAAGACAGTTTAAGCAGGCGGTGCAGAATTTATAAAGTCGAATGTCGAAAGTCAAAAGTCGAAGGACTTGGAGCCGGGAACCTGCTTTCGCCTTTATCTCTCCGCTGCGCTGCGAGGATATCGGCTCTATCAGGGCTAGGGCTCGAAATAAACGACAGGGCCCGCGTTAGGGATTGAAGCTGGGTGCCGCGCACCGCGTAAAGCCCGGCCGCGCGAACTAAACTAGATTAGAAGATAAGATGTGATGCGCGGCAACGCCCAGAATAAAAAATAACAATAAATAATAAACAATAACAAAGTGAAGCAGCTGCTGCAAAGTTTAAAAGGAGACAAAGTCATCTGGACGTTCGTCGCACTGCTCGCGTTGTTTTCGTTCATGCCGGTCTTTAGCGCGAGCTCGAACCTGGCCTACATGGGCCACGGTACGGGCAATACGCTCGGTTATTTGGCCAAGCATTTTGTGCACATTTGCATCGGGCTTGGCATCATTTACTGGGTGCACAAGGTGCCGTACCATTATTTTAGGGCGATTTCGATCGTGGCGCTGCCCGTCGTTTGGCTGTTGCTCGCCTATACGCTCGTCAAGGGAACCGTGATTGCGGGGGCCAATGCGAGCCGTTGGATCCAGGTACCTTTCATCGGGATCACGTTCCAGACCTCGACTTTGGCGTTCATCGTGCTGATGATTTTCGTGGCGCGTTACCTGTCAAAAAAACGCGAAACGCCGCTTACGTTCAAAAATTCGTTTTGGGAACTGTGGACGCCGGTGTTCGTGACGCTCGGGTTTATCCTCCCTGCCAACTTTTCGACGGCGGCGCTCATGTTTTCGATGGTGCTCATGCTGACTTTTATCGGCAAGTATCCGCTCAAATACATCGGCATCATCATCGGTGCGGGTATTGCGGCGCTGATGTTGTTCGTGCTCTTGAGCAAGGCGTTTCCCGATTCGCGTTTCTTTAGCCGTGTGCACACCTGGGAAAGCCGGCTCGAGAGCTTTGCATCCAACGATGAAAACAAAGACACCGACGACGAGCACTACCAGATCGAAAAAGCAAAAATCGCGATCGCTTCGGGCGGGATCCAAGGGCTCGGGCCAGGCAAGTCGGTGCAAAAGAATTTTCTGCCGCAGTCGTCCTCCGATTTTATCTATGCGATCATCGTAGAGGAATATGGTCTCATTGGCGGATTCACTGTGCTGGGGCTGTACATGCTGCTGTTTTTTAGGTTCATCGTGGCCGCGCACAAAGCCAATACGATGTTCGGCAAGCTGGTGGTCGTGGGCGTAGGCTTCCCGATTGTGTTCCAGGCGCTCATCAACATGGCCGTGGCGGTCGAATTGCTTCCGGTAACAGGGCAAACGTTGCCGCTGATTTCTTCGGGTGGTAGTTCGATTTGGATGACGTGTATCGCGCTGGGTATCATCATAGGCGTGACCAAGAAAGAAGAAGAAATCGCCGCCGAAAAAGAAGAAAAACAAAAACGCGAAGAAACACTCGCGCGCATGATCGACGCGCAAATCAAACGCGAGGAAGAGGCCGAAGCGGCGTTGCGCGAACAGGAAGAACTCGAAAAATCAGACGGCTATTCGATAGAAGACAACACCACCAACCCGATGAACGCGGTTATAAAGTCGTAAAGTCGTAAAGTCATAAAGTCATAAAGTCATAAAGTCGTAAAGCCATAAAGCCATAAGGTCGAGAGGCCAATAAATAATAACAATAAACAATAATGAATAAATTTCGATTCATACTAAGCGGCGGCGGCACCGGCGGGCACATCTACCCGGCCATTGCGATTGCCAATGAATTGAAGTCGCGTTTTCCCGACGCCGAGTTTTTGTTTGTTGGCGCCAAGGACAAAATGGAGATGCAAAAAGTGCCGCAGGCGGGTTATAAAATCCGAGGCCTTTGGATTGCTGGACTGCAGCGCAAACTCACGTTCGACAATACGTTGTTTCCCGTAAAACTGATCACCAGTTTGCTCAAGGCAAGAAGAATCTTGGCCGAATTTAAACCCGATGTCGTGATCGGTACGGGCGGATTTGCGAGTGGCCCGCTGTTGCAGGTCGCTTCGTTTGCGGGCGTGCCGAGCGTGATTCAGGAACAGAACTCTTACCCCGGCATCACCAACAAGCTGCTCGCCAAAAAGGCCAGCAAGATTTGCGTGGCTTACGACGGGCTCGAACGGTTTTTCCCGAAATCAAAAATCGTGTTCACGGGCAATCCGGTGCGGCAGGATTTGATCGATGTGGCGGGCAAAAGGGCAGAGGCCGTGGCCTATTTCAATCTCGATCCGAACAAAAAAACATTGCTCGTACTGGGCGGGAGTTTGGGTGCGCGACGCATCAACCAACTTATCGCCAAGGAATTGGTTGTGTTCGAAGCGCTGGGGTTGCAGGTCATCTGGCAATGCGGCAAATTGTACCACGAGCAATACCAGCATTTTGACGAAAAAACGAATGTTCAGGTGTTGGCGTTCATCGACCGCATGGATCTGGTGTATGCCGCGTCCGATTTCGTGATTTCGCGCGCCGGCGCTTCGTCGGTTTCGGAGCTGTGCATCGTGGGCAAACCGACGGTTTTTATCCCGTCGCCGAATGTGGCCGAAGACCATCAAACAAAGAATGCGCAATCAATAGTAGACAAAGGCGGCGCGATCCTGATCCGCGAAAGCGAACTCGATACCCAATTTTCTGGGATTTTCAACAAACTGGTTTCAGACGAAAACCTGCAACGGCAATTGTCTGACAACATGAAGAAACTGGCGAAAGTCAATGCGACCAAAGACATCGCCGACGAAATCGTGAAATTAATCAAGTCGTAAAGTCGTAAGGTCCTAAAGTCATAAAGGCTTGCGACCGAAGATGATTCAATAAATAAATAAACAAACAAAGGCACTGCCTTTAAGACCTTAAGACTTTAAAGACCTTAAGACATGAATTTAAGTCAAATCCATAACGTCTACTTCATCGGCATCGGCGGAATCGGCATGAGTGCACTCGCGCGGTATTTCAAGCACATCGGCAAAAATGTGCGCGGCTACGACAAAACGCGAACCATGCTCACCGACCAGCTTGCGGCCGACGGTATCGACATCCATTTTACCGACGAGATCGATTTGATTCCCAAAGATTTTTATGTCGAGAATACGCTCGTGGTCATCACGCCCGCGGTGCCGATCACCCATTCGGAGTGGAATTATTTTGTCGAGCGCCAATACCTGGTCATGAAACGCGCGGCCGTGTTGGGTTTGATCACCAAGGACACGTTTTGTTTTGCGGTGGCCGGCACGCATGGCAAGACCACCACGTCGAGCATCCTTGGGCACATCTTGTACGAGAGCGGTGCCGATGTGACGGCCTTTTTGGGCGGTATCGTCGAGAACTACGATTCGAACCTTATTGGTACCGGAAAATCGGTGACGGTAGTCGAGGCCGATGAGTTCGACCGGTCGTTTTTGCACCTGCATCCAGACATTGCGTGCGTGACGTCGATGGATGCCGATCATTTGGATATTTACGGAGATGCGTCGGCCATTGAGGCATCGTTTACCGAATTCGCCGACAAAGTCGAAGACAAAAGCAAGTTGTTCATCGCCAAAGGACTGCCGCTCGAAGGCGTTACGGTGGCGGTCAACCAGGATGCCGAGTACAAGGCGTTCAACATCCGCATCGACAATTCCCAATACGTTTTTGACGTGCAGACGCCTACCGGCATCATCAAAGATTTGCGGTTTGCCCTGCCGGGTACGCACAATTTAACAAATGCGCTGATGGCTTTGGCCATGGCCAGAACGTTCGGCACCCCGACCGACCGTATCGCCAAAGCCTTGGTGTCATTTAAAGGAATCAAACGCAGGTTTTCGTATCAGATCCAAACCGACGATTTGGTGTACATCGACGACTATGCACACCATCCGACCGAAATCAACGCGGTACACCAGGCCGTTTCCGAGCTGTATCCGGAGCGCGAAGTGTTGGCCGTATTCCAGCCGCATTTGTTTAGCCGTACCAAGGATTTTGCCGATGATTTCGCCAAAAGCCTGTCGGCATTCGACCAGGTGATCCTGCTGGATATTTATCCGGCGCGCGAGGAGCCGATCGAAGGAATTACGTCGGGTTGGCTGATGCAAAAAATGACGAATCCGAACACCAAATTGGTCGCCAAAACCGATTTGATTGCGTCGATCAAGAACAGCGGCAAAAAAGTCATCGTGACCATAGGCGCGGGCGACATCGGAGAAATGGTAAACGACATCAAAAAAGCGTTGTTATGAAAAATAAAATCAACTGGGACAGCATCAGATTGTTACTAATGTTGGCGTTAGTAATAGGATTGTATTCGTTTACGTCAAGCCGCAATGCACAAAGGAAATTGGCCAAATCGGTTGTGGTTTTCAGCACCGATTCAGACCCGTTTATCAAACAGGAAGCGGTTAATAAATTGTTAATAGAAAATAGAAACGACGCGAGAAGCATCCGAAAAGATAAAGTAGATTTGAACAAGTTGGAAAAGTCCATCGACAGCAACCCGATGATCGAAAAATCAGAGGTTTTTGTGAGCATCGATGGCGTCCTCAAAGCGGTCGTCAAACAAAAGACGCCCATCGCGAGGGTGTTCGACCAAAGCGGGTCTTTTTACATTGACTATCAAGGAAATGAGATGCCGCTTTCGGAAGAATTTACCGCAAGGGTTCCAATCATTTCGGGGGAAATTAACAAAGCAAACAGACAGGAACTGAGCAAATTGTTGCAATTTGTTTACGACGATGAATTTTTGAGAAAGAATATCATTGGCATCCAAGTTTTGTCCAATGGCAGCCTAAAAATGTTGAACAGGGATTTCGATTTTGCGATCGATTTCGGGAAAACCATCAACATCGAACGAAAATTCGGCAATTACAAAGCCTTTTTTCAAAAAGCGGTTACCGACAGTTCTTTGTACAAGTATAAAAACATCAACCTGAAATTCACACAGCAAGTCGTGTGCACCAAATAAAGGAATATGGAAAAAGAAAACATTGCAGTAGGTTTAGACATCGGGACAACCAAGATTGTTGCGATGATCGGCAAGAAAAACGAGTACGGCAAGCTGGAGATTTTGGGTGTCGGAAAGTCAAAGAGCCTTGGTGTGGCGCGCGGTGTGGTGAACAACATCACGCAAACGATCCAATCCATCCAACTCGCGATCACCGAAGCCGAGAACAAATCGGGCTACAAGATCAAGGACGTGGTGGTGGGCATCGCCGGACAACACATCCGCAGCATCCAGCACTCCGATTACATCAGCCGCAGCAATGCCGAAGAAGTCATCGGCGGCAAAGACATCGATTTGCTCATCAACCAGGTGCACAAACTCGCAATGTTGCCGGGCGAAGAAATCATCCACGTGTTGCCGCAGGAGTTCAAGATCGACGGGCAGTCCGACATTAAAGAGCCGATTGGTATGTACGGCGGACGTTTGGAAAGCAGTTTCCACGTGGTCGTAGGGCAGGCGTCTTCGATCCGCAATGTGGGCCGATGCATCCAAAGTTCGGGCATCGAATTGTCTGGACTCACGCTCGAACCGTTGGCTTCGGCCGATGCGGTGCTTTCTCAGGAAGAAAAAGAAGCGGGTGTGGCCTTGATCGATATCGGCGGCGGCACCACCGACCTCGCCATTTTCAAGGACGGCATCATCCGTCACACGGCCGTGATCCCGTTTGGCGGCAACGTCATCACCGACGACATCAAGGAAGGCTGCTCGATCATCGAAAAGCAAGCCGAATTGCTCAAGGTGAAATTCGGATCGGCATGGCCGGGCGAAAACAAAGACAACGAAATCGTTTCGATTCCGGGCTTGCGCGGACGCGAACCAAAAGAAATATCGCTCAAAAACCTGTCGAAAATCATTCACGCACGTGTGGTCGAGATCATCGAGCAGGTGTTTGCCGAAATCAAAGCCTACGGGCACGAAGACCCGCGCAAGAAATTGATCGCAGGCATCGTTCTAACGGGCGGCGGCGCGAACTTGAAACACATCAAGCAACTCGTCGAATACATCACCGGCATGGATACGCGTATCGGTTATCCGAACGAGCACCTCGCGGGGAATTCAGACGAGGAGATTTCGAGCCCATTGTATGCCACGGCGGTTGGGCTTGTGATGAACAGCATCGAGAACAAGACGCAAAGCGCGGTCAAGATCGAAACCCAAGTGGTTCCAGAAAAGGTGACGTTCCAAAAGGAGTACCAGTTCGACACCGTCAAGGCACCAGAACCTGCGGCTTATCAGGAACAACCTGCCGAGCCTAAGCCAGAGCCTGTGGCCGTTTATCACGAAACGGCGCAGCCCAAGCAGGAGTCTACCGAGGTCAAGATCCGCAAGTCGTTTTTTGACAAGTACGTAGACAAGATCAAGGAGTTTCTAGACAATGCAGAGTGATTAGAAACCCGACAGTAAAGCAAACAAGAAACAAAAGCATAAAACAGTAAACCAAAATATTATGACAAGCAACTCAGATTTTGGCAGCATTTCGTTCGACCTACCAAAGAACCAGTCGAACGTCATCAAAGTAATCGGTGTTGGCGGCGGCGGGAGTAACGCCATCAACCACATGTTCAAGCAGGGCATCAAGGGTGTAGATTTCATCGTCTGTAACACCGACTCGCAAGCCCTGCAAAACAGCGCCGTGCCGAACAAAATCCAACTCGGGGTGAACCTTACCGAAGGACTCGGTGCGGGCGCCAACCCTGAAGTAGGCCAGCAATCGGCCATCGAAAGCATCGCCGACATCGAAAAGATGCTCGACTCGAATACCAAAATGGTTTTCATCACGGCCGGTATGGGCGGTGGTACGGGAACCGGTGCGGCCCCAGTGATCGCACAATTGGCCAAAGAGCGCGACATCCTGACTGTGGGCATCGTGACCATCCCTTTCCAGTTCGAGGGCAAGGTTCGTTCAGACCAAGCGCTTATCGGGGTCGAGAAATTGCGTAAGCAGGTCGATTCACTGATTGTGATCAACAACAACAAATTGCGCGAGGTATACGGCAACCTGGGCTTTAAAGCAGGGTTCTCGAAAGCCGACGAAGTCTTGGCGACCGCCTCCCGCGGGATTGCCGAGGTCATCACGCACCATTACACCCAAAACATCGACTTGAAAGATGCCAAGACGGTATTGTCGAACAGTGGAACGGCCATCATGGGATCGGCTGTGGCCATTGGCGAAAACCGTGCGAAGGAAGCGATCGTTGCTGCGCTTGATTCGCCACTTTTGAACGACAACAAAATCACCGGCGCCAAAAACGTATTGTTGCTTATCGTTTCGGGCACCAACGAAATCACGATCGACGAGATCGGCGAAATCAACGACCACATCCAGGCCGAGGCCGGTTACAACGCCAACATCATTATGGGTGTGGGCGAAGACGAAACCTTGGGCGATTCGATTGCCGTGACCATCATTGCCACGGGATTCAACGTCGAACAACAAAATGAAATCGTCAATACCGAACCCAAAAAGATCATCCATTCGCTCGACGGCGAGCAAAAGCTGACGCACGATTTGACCAAGAAAAACCTCGCGTCTTTTAACGTGGGTTTCGACCAGCCGATCGCGAAGGCCGGAGAGAAAGTGGTTTTTGAACTGACCGAAGAAGAGCCCGCCGCCCAAGCCGAAACGCCTGTGGCCGAGGTCGAAGCGCCCATCATCAATACGATCGACGAACCCGTGCTTGACCCAAACGAACTCATCGTCATCTCTGAATTCATCAAGAACTTAGACGTGACGTTCGAAATCGTATCGCCCGAAAAACCGCTCGACTTTACCGCTACGCCAGCTTTCGACGTGACCGAGATCAAGGTGGTCGACCACCAGGTCGAGACGCCAGAATTGTCGTTCTCTTTCGAGTTGCCCGTGGCCAAGCCCGAAGTGACCGAAGCCTTTATCGACGAGAACAAAATCCTTTTCGAACTCACCGACGAAACCAAGGAAATCAAGGTCAACCAGCCGGTACAGGTGGTGCCCATGACCGAACTCAACGAGAACGGCATCGTCAAGTATTCGCTCGAAGAATACATGGAACTCGAGAACGACCTGCTTGGCTCGAAACCGGTCGAGAACAAAGAAGTGGCCGAACCGATCGCGCCCGAACTCGACATCAAAATGACGCAAAAAGAAGAAGTGCCATCGGCTTTCTCGCCAGCGTTCGAAGAGGTGTCGCCTATGGAAATGTCGATCGAGGAGACGCTTAAATTCCGCGCCGACGAGCGCCGCAGAAAGTTAAAGGAGTTCAACTACAAATTCCACAACAACCCATCGCGCATGGAGGAATTCGAAAAAGAACCCGCCTACAAAAGACTCGGAATAGACATATCGGGCAAGCCCGAAAACAATAACCAATCGCGTACATCGCTCGGGACCGACAGCAACGACGACATCCAGTTGCGTTCCAACAATTCGTTCCTGCACGACAACGTCGATTAAGCTAACTCAAACTCTAGCCTTGACCCGAATTTAGTATTAAGTTCGGGTTATTTTTTTTATCTTCGCGCAGGTTTTGGTTTGGGGCCACAATTCCGGCTGTACGCTGCAAGCTTTTGTCAAAAACCTTTTTTTACTGCGCCGCTTTCGGCTTCCGCTGGTCGCCGTCATCGTCGTGAAAAAAATAGGTTTTTCTCCAAAAGGCTTTCCGCTGCCATCCGGGGGCCGGTCCTGTGTAACGAATAACCAATCCACGAATTAACAACCCGAGGCGCAGCCGAACTGTATGGAGCGCAGCGGAGTAAATCCACAATCAAGATGAGTTTACAAACCCAAATCATGGACGAAATCAAAAACGCCATGAAAGCCAAAGATACCGTCGCGCTCGAGTCGTTGCGCGCCGTCAAGTCGGAGTTGCTGTTGTTGCAAACCGCAACGGGTTCTAAGGAAGAAGTATCTCCCGAAGAAGAAATCAAGTTGCTCCAGCGACTGGTCAAGACCCGTAAGGAAAGCGCGCGCATCTTTACTGAACAAAATCGTCCCGACTTGGCCGAACCCGAGCTCGCGCAAGCCGCCATCATCGAGCGGTTCCTTCCCGCGCAGCTCAGCGAAGCCGAAATAGAAGCGGTCGTAGCGCGTACCATCGCGCAAAGCGGTGCGTCGGGCATGGCGTCGATGGGCAAGGTCATGGGCTTGGTTTCTGCCGAACTCGCCGGAAAAGCCGACGGCAAGACCATCTCGACCATCGTCAAGAAATTGCTTTCCTAAAAATACAGGTCCCGTAGTTCAACGGATAGAATGTCAGATTCCGGTTCTGATGATGGAGGTTCGAGTCCTCTCGGGATCACAAATAAAAAGAACAAGCCCAAAAAATGCCAAGCTCGCTTGAGCATTTTTTGGGCGGTTCTTTTTTCAGCGCGGAGCGCTGTGAGGAAGAACGCAGCGCAGCGGAGTTCAGTCCTCTCGTTGTCTAAGCTCGCTTTCAATTTTCTTTTTCTGGGGTTTTGTTTTTCAGCGCATTTGAAATTAAAAGGAGGACAGCCAGTGGCTGTCAGGTATTTTAAATTCATCAAAAGCCCGAACGTATAGCTTCCAACTTTTTAAAGCGCCTACCATTTTCAATCCCCAATACAAAATCCAACCTACATAACGTCCAATGCCCAATCTTGCCTATATTGCGGTTCAAAATTCACACTATGCTACTTGCTGTGCTTATCTTTTTGGTCGTTATCGCGATGACAATTTGGTTGGTTGGACTGACTGTTGTTTCGGTCACCGAGGAAATGTACATGCACGTCTTTAAAAAGCCAATATACGTACACTTTTATCCCAACCGACAGGACTTGACCGATGCCGAGGCCAGTATCCTGAGACGTGCATTTCCGTTCTATAACAACCTGTCCGAAAAGCACCAGGGTTATTTCAGGCACCGTGTGGCGCGTTTCATCAAAAAACACGAATTCGTAGGCAAGGAAGGTTTTGTGATCACCGACGAGGTGCGTGTCATGGTTGCGGCCACGGCCGTCATGCTAACCTTTGGCATGCGTCGCTACCTGTTCGAGATCGTCGATAAAATCATTGTGTATCCGTCGGTTTATCTGTCGACCATCACCAACGAATACCACAAAGGCGAATTCAACCCAAGGCACCGCGCGGTAGTGTTCTCCTGGGAAGATTTTAAAAGCGGATTCGACGCTAACGACAACCTGAACCTGGGGTTGCACGAGTTTGCGCATGTGGTGCATTACCACGGCACGCAAAATGAAGACAGCAGCGCGATTCTTTTTGCCAGGATGTACAAACGAATCACCAGCGAGGTTCGCGGCGCGACGCGGCAACAGCTCATCGATTCGAACTATTTCAGGATCTATGCCTATACAAACGATTTTGAATTCCTTGCCGTGCTGGTCGAACATTATTTCGAAACGCCCGACCAATTCAAACAGGAGCATCCGAAATTGTACCGCAATGTAGAACTGATGCTCAACCACCGACACGCGTAACGCAATAATCGTTATCTTGCAATAAATAACGATACCATGAAATTCGGTCAAGTAGAACACCCCGAAGCCGTCGATTTTACGCTTCCGCCCGATGCGCCACAAACCAAGGCGATACTCGAAAAAAACAAAACCAATGCGCCTTTCGAGGTATACATCGGCTGCGCCAAATGGAACCGATCGGATTTGAAAGGTTTTTATCCGCGCGGCACCAAGGACGAGCTGACGTATTACGCGACGCAGTTCAACTCCATCGAGCTCAACGCCACGTTCTATGGCATGCCCAAATGGGAGCAGGTCGAGACCTGGCGTGAGAAAACCCCCGATGGGTTCAAGTTTTTCCCCAAGGTGAGCGATTTGATCACGCACTACCGCCGGCTCAACAATGTAGACGAACCAATCGCGACGTTTTCGAACGCGGTGAGCAACTTTCAGGAAAAACTAGGGATGGCGTTTTTACAGCTGCACGACAATTTCAAACCCAAGGATTTTGCGAAGCTCGACGCGGCACTCAGGATGTTTCCGCAAGGGTTTCCGCTCGCGGTAGAGGTGCGCAATGCCGAATGGTTTGCGCCCGATAATTTGGATCGTTTTTGCAACCTGCTCGAGGAACTTCAAATGGCCAACATCGTGGTCGATACGGCCGGCCGCCGTGACATGCTGCACATGCGGCTCACGGGTCCCGAGGCTTTTGTGCGTTACGTAGGGGCGAACCATCCTACCGATGTCGACAGGCTTGACGATTGGATCGAGCGGATCGAGAAGTGGCGCGCCGAGGGCCTGCAAAAGCTCTATTTCTTTGTACACCAAAACATCGAGCTCGAGTCGCCGCTTTTGGCCGGGCATTTCATCAAGAAGATGAACGAAAAGTTCGGGCTGTCACTGACGATACCTGCCAGATAAGTTACGCAAAGGTCGATGTTCAAACCCTAAACCGCGAGCGAAGTCATCGCCTTAAGTTCCGCGATGGTTTGCGTTGGGTTTTGCGCGCGAAAGACAAAGTTTCCGGCCACCAAAACATCGGCGCCCGCTTCGACCAAGGCGACTGCATTTTGCGCGTTGACACCACCGTCGATTTCAATTAAGGTCGACGCACCGTTGCGCGCGATGATTTCCTTGAGCTGGCGGATTTTGCGGTACGTGTTTTCGATGAATGATTGTCCGCCGAATCCTGGGTTGACGCTCATCAAACAAACCAAATCGACATCGTTGATCACATCTTCCAAAAGCGCCACGTTGGTGTGCGGATTGAGCGCAACGCCCGCTTTCATCCCTTCGGCCTTGATGGCTTGCAACGTGCGGTGCAAATGCGTACACGCTTCGAAATGGACGGCCAGGTTGTTGGCGCCCAAATCAGCAAAGGTTTTGATGTAGCGGTCTGGATCGACAATCATCAGGTGGACGTCGATGGTTTTTTGGGCGTGCTTGGTGATGGCTTCCAAAACGGGCATGCCGAATGAAATGTTTGGGACAAAAACGCCGTCCATGATGTCGATGTGGAACCAGTCGGCGTTGGAGTTGTTGACCATTTCGATGTCGCGTTGGAGGTTGGCGAAATCGGCGGCCAATACCGATGGAGCGATGAGTGTATTTTTCATTGTAGTGGTGTTGTTGTGCAAAAGTAGTTTTTTACCGCAAAGGCAGCAAAGATTTTCGCAAAGAACGCGAAGTTGTGGGATAAATTAAGCGTCGATATTGCAGATGGTCGCGTTAGCGATTACTTCACTGAGTTAATATTTTTAATAGGTGTTCAGTGAACTTCGTTTGAAGTGAAAATCCTTTATTGTGCGGCGTAGCGAAACAATAAAGATTGGAACGGAAAGCGCGGGCCAGGGCCGAGCGTTAAGAAACAGTCCAGTGGACTGTTTTAGCGAGGAGCCAGGAGGTGCGTAGGCCGGTGTGAAAGGCAACGCCCAAATGCTTAAAAAAACAAAACTCCGGTAATCAGCCGGAGTTTCAATCATCAATCAAAAAACGAACAGTTAATCAGACTGTTGTTGCGGTTATATAGAAAATTCTGTGCCAGAATTTCGATAAATAGATTTCGTTCAGGTTTCAAACATAATCAAAATTATTATTTGTACCTACAAATTTAAAAAATTTAACCTAAATAAGTCTTTAAAATCTTACTTCTTGAGGTATGCTTGAGCCTGCGGATGGCTTTTTCCTTGATTTGACGCACACGTTCGCGGGTCAAATCGAAGGTTTCGCCGATCTCTTCGAGCGTCATCGGATGCTGGTCGCCGAGCCCGAAATAAAGGCGAACGACATCGGCTTCACGCGGCGTCAAAGTCTCCAAAGAACGCTCAATTTCTGTACGCAACGATTCGTGGATCAGTTCGCGGTCTGGGTTTGGTGACTCGCCCGAACGCAAAACGTCGTACAGGTTCGAATCTTCGCCTTCTACGAGCGGCGCATCCATCGACAGGTGACGACCGGAATTCTTCATCGATTCCTTGACATCGTTGACCGTCATGTCGAGCTCTTTTGCAATTTCCTCGGCACTTGGCGGACGCTCATTCGATTGCTCGAGCAAAGCATACATCTTGTTGATCTTGTTGATCGAGCCGATTTTGTTGAGCGGCAAACGCACGATACGCGATTGTTCGGCCAATGCCTGCAAAATCGACTGACGGATCCACCAAACGGCGTAAGAAATGAACTTAAATCCTCGGGTTTCGTCAAAACGTTGTGCCGCTTTGATGAGACCCAAATTTCCTTCGTTGATCAAATCGGGGAGGGTGAGTCCTTGATTCTGGTATTGTTTGGCCACCGAAACCACGAAACGCAAGTTCGCTTTGGTGAGCTTTTCGAGTGCTCTTTGGTCTCCGGCCTTGATTCTTTGTGCTAATTCTACCTCCTCGTCGGCGGTAATCAGATCGACTTTTCCAATTTCTTGCAGGTACTTGTCTAGAGATGCAGTTTCCCGGTTGGTTACCTGCTTGGTAATTTTGAGTTGTCTCATGTTTTTCGTGTCCTTTTTTAAGAGCGTACGGGTCTTGTACGTAAAGGGGTTTCAAAAAGTTACAAAAAATTTGCAGAAGCACGATAAAAAACAATCGAACTTCATTTAACTTGCTGACAAACAATTTATTAAAAATATAAAACCCGATCAAGTGATTGATCGGGTTTTTACTATTTGGAAAGAAAATGATTATTCCTGCGGAGCTGACTCGCCGGATTCTTTGTTTTCATTGTTTTCCCTTCTTTCCGGACGTGGGCCACGGTCGTCACGACGTCTGTCGTCACGTCTTGGGCCACGGTCGTCGCGTCTTGGTCCGCGGTCGCCGTCACGTCTTTCCGGACGCGGTGCATTCTCGTCGCGTGGTGGACGTGGCGTCAGCGCTTTCTTAGACACGCGCTCTTTTCTCGTCTTCGGATCGATGCCCATGTATTTCACTTCGAATTCGTCGCCCATGTTTACCAAATCGGTAACATTTTCGGTACGTTCCCAAGCAAGTTCAGATACGTGGAGCAAGATTTCGTTTCCTGGAGCGTCCATGTATTCTACGACCGCGCCAAAATCCATGATCTTGATGACTTTCACTTTGTAAATCTCTCCGATTTGCGGTTTGAACACCAAAGAGTCGATTTTCTTGAGAACCATATCGATGCCTTCTGGAGAAGTACCCAAGATTTCGATCATACCCAAGTTGTCGGCTTCTGTAACTACGATTGTAGTGCCAGAGTTCTTCTGCAATTCCTGGATGACTTTTCCACCTGGTCCGATGAACGCGCCGATCAAGTCTGATGGGATAGAAGCCATGATGATCTTCGGAGCGTGACGTTTCACATCTTCGCGCGGCGTTTCGATCACTTCGGTCAATTTGCCCAAAATGTGCAAACGGCCATCGCGTGCCTGGTCGAGCGCTTGTTCCATGATGTCGTAACGCAAACCGTCGATTTTGATGTCCATCTGGCAAGCGGTGATACCGTCGGCGGTACCGGTTACCTTGAAGTCCATGTCGCCCAAGTGATCCTCGTCGCCCAAGATGTCCGACAAAACGGCAAATCTTTCGCCGTCTGTGATCAATCCCATCGCAATACCAGAAACCGGTTTCGACATTTTCACACCCGCGTCCATGAGCGCCAAAGTTCCGGCACAAACCGTAGCCATCGAAGACGAACCGTTCGATTCCAAAACTTCAGAAACCACACGAACCGTATACGGATTTTCTTCAGAAATCATGTTTTTCAAGGCACGTTGCGCCAGGTTCCCGTGACCCACCTCACGGCGTGAAGTACCTCTCAAAGGTCTTGCTTCACCGGTAGAGAACGGCGGGAAGTTGTAGTGCAAGTAGAATCTTTCTTCGCCTTGCTCGCTCGGCGCATCGATGATGTTCGCCTCGCGTGACGTTCCCAAAGTGACCGTAGCCAAAGCCTGGGTTTCGCCACGGGTAAATACGGCCGAACCGTGTGCGCGTGGCAAGTAGTCGATTTCGCACCAAATCGGACGAATCTCGGTAGTCTTACGACCGTCAAGACGCAATCCCAAATCGAGGATGACGTTGCGGACGGCTTCTTTTTGTGACTTGTACAAATATTTCGAAACCAAATCCCCGTTTTCGAGCAATTCTTCTTCGGTAAACGCAGCGAGTACTTCGTCCTTTACGGCGCTGAATTTCTCTGAACGTTCGTGCTTGGCCGAAGCTTCCTGCGCGATGGCGTAGTATTGGCCGTATGACAAATCGTATACTTTTTTCTTGATGTCGTCGTCGGTGCGCTCTTCTTCATACTCGCGGATGTCTTTCTTGCCGAAAGCCGCCTGCAATCTTTTTTGCGCTGCGATCTGGACCTTGATGGCTTCGTGTGCGAATTTGATCGCCTCGACCATTTCTTTCTCCGAGATTTCTTTCATCTCGCCTTCGACCATCGCAATCGAATCTTCGGACGCACCGATCATCATGTCGATGTCTGAAAGCGCCAATTGCTCCGGGCTTGGGTTGATGACGAATTGTCCGTCAACGCGCGCCACACGCACTTCAGAAATCAACGTTTCGAACGGAATGTCAGACAAAGCCAAAGCCGTCGATGCAGCCAAACCGGCCAATGCATCAGGGATTACGGTTTCGTCGTGCGACATGAGTTGGATCATCACCTGCGTTTCGGCATGGTAATCATCGGGGAACAACGGACGCAATACGCGGTCTACCAAACGCATGGTCAAAACCTCTTTGTCTGATGGACGCGCCTCGCGCTTAAAGAATCCGCCCGGGAAACGGCCCGCTGCGGCAAATTTTTCACGGTAATCTACCGTGAGTGGTAAAAAGTCCACGCCTGGACTTGCTTTACGGGCAGAGACTACGGTGCCGAGCAACATAGCGTCTCCCATGCGTACTACTACTGAACCGTCGGCTTGTTTGGCCAATTTTCCGGTCTCGATCGAGATGCTTCTGCCATCTCCCAAATCGATTACTTCCTTCGTAACTTGTGGAATCATAAGTTATTTTTGATGATTAAACAATGGGTTTTAGTTGTGTTGTAGTTGTTGTAGTTGTTGCGTAGTTATCTAAAACCCAATGAAAAACCATTACTTTTTTTCGGTTCGCCCGTCCTCTCGGATTCGGCGTATTTTGTAAGAACGTAAAAACAAAAAGAGGCGCGCTGGCACCTCTTCTTGATTATTTTCTGATATTCAATTCTTTGATGATCTCGCGATATCTGTTGATTTCAGTCTTTTTCAGGTAGTCGAGAAGGCTTCTTCTTTTACCTACCAACTTCACGAGTGAGCGCTCGGTGTTGTAATCGTGACGGTTCTTTTTCAAGTGCTCGGTCAAGTGGTTGATCCTGAATGTGAACAAAGCGATTTGTCCTTCTGCAGAGCCTGTGTTCTCTGCTTTTCCTCCGTGTTTAGCGAAGATCTCAGCTTTTACTTCTGATGTTAAGTACATGCTAATATTGTTAAAATGATTATTATGTAGGAACCCGGACTTTCCGAATTCGTGCGCAAAGGTAATTTTATTTTTTGGAATTGCAAATGTTTTAAATGTCGTTTGTCGAAATCAATTTTTTTTGGGGCGTTTCCGCGGAACAAGTTTTCTGCCTCGTTTTGCGTTTGTTGGCCGCGGCCGCGCTATCGGCCGCACGCGGTGCCTGCCTCTATCGCTAACGCATCCACACGGGCATGTCAATCTTCGCAAAACGTCCCTACGCGCTTTGGCGTATTTTTCAATCCCAAAGTAACAATGTCTACAAGCGAAATTTTTTGTAATTCACTGAAAATAAACAATAAACAATAAACAATAACAATAAAGCCCTACGCCCATAATCGTATTGCGCCCACAATCATAAAGTCAGAATTTTACCGCAAAGTAAAATCCCATGAGACTACACTTACTCGTCCTGCTTTTCGCCATTCCTGTTTTTGCGCAGGTCGGCGTCAACACCGTTTCGCCACAGGCCCAACTCGACATCCGCGCGAGCAATCCCGCCGCCCCCTCCAACACCGACGGGATTTTGATTCCCCGGATCAATGCGTTCCCCACCACCAATCCTACGATTGCCCAACACGGCATGCTGGTATTCATGAACAACGGTTTCGGGACGCAACTGCCTGGTTTTTATTATTGGGACAACAATCCCGCGCTTTGGAAACCCGTCACACCGTTTCCGAGTTGGGGATTGTCGGGCAATTCCGGAATCACGAGCGCCAATTTTATCGGCACCACCGATCTCACCGACGTGCGTTTTAGGCGTGGCGGCATACTTTCAGGGCGCCTCGGAGAAACGAACACCACATTCGGGTTTGCGGCATTGTCCAATTCGGGAGCTACCGGAAATTTCAATACTGCTATAGGAGCAATGGCCCTTTCGAATAGTACCACGGGCTATGAAAATACAGCGGTAGGTTATGCCGCGCTGCAGAACAATGCAGATGGCTATTACGACTCAGCTTTCGGGCGCGCATCGATGTTCGAAAATCTCTCGGGCGAATCGAATGCCGCCTACGGATACCAATCGCTGCGCAACAACCTCGCGGGCAACCAAAACACCGCCATCGGACGCCAAGCATTGCTCGACAACAGCAGCGGCAGCTACAACACCGCCGTTGGCCGCCGCGCGCTCGACGGCAACCTTACCGGCAATCACAATACCGCCATCGGCTATTTTTCCGATGTCGCCGCAGATGGGTTGACCAATGCCACCGCCGTCGGGAATTATGCCGTTGCAGGCGCGAGCAATACGCTTGTTTTGGGCAGTGTGGCGGGTGTCAATTCGGCGACAAGCAACGTCAATGTGGGTGTCGGCACCACCACACCGCAGACGCGTTTGCATGTTGTCGGAAACCTCAGACTTCAGGACGGCAGTCAAGCCGCCGGCCGCATTTTGGTCAGCGACGCCAACGGTACCGCAAGCTGGCAAGTCAATTCGGCGACGAATGCTTGGGGGCTGGCGGGAAATGCTGGGACCAATCCGTCGATCAATTTTATCGGTACCACCACCGACGCCGATTTGGTATTCAGAAGGAACAGCGTTCTCTCAGGGCGTATCGGTAGCAATGTTTCATTCGGCACCAATGCGCTTGCAACCAACGGCGGAAATAACAATATCGCGCTTGGCACCAATGCACTGCAAACCACAATCGGCGCCAGAAATATAGCAATCGGCACCGATGCCTTGCACGAAAACGCCGGAGGTACGCGGAACGTGGCCGTGGGCGACCGTGCGCTGCTGGCAAATGTATCCGGTTCTTTCAACAGTGCTTTTGGCGAAAGCGCGTTGGCGGCCAACAGTGGCGGGAATGAAAATGTCGCCATTGGCGAAAGTGCCTTGACGGCCAATTCAGTCGGCTATAAAAACACCGCGCTGGGCTCAGATTCGATGTCTGTCAATACTACAGGCGGTTTCAACGTGGGCTTGGGGGCCAACACCCTGCAAGCCAATTCCGATGGAGACCGAAACGTGGCGGTGGGCTATGCCGCGATGGTCACCAACACCACAGGATCGTCAAATACTGTTTTGGGCGCCGCGGCAGACGTGGCGGCGGGTGCGTTGACCAACGCTACGGCTATAGGAGCACGAGCCGAAGCAGGGGCGAGCAATTCATTGGTTTTGGGCAGTATCAACGGCGTCAACAGCGCGACCGCCGATACGAATGTAGGTATCGGCACCACTACGCCGCAAGAGCGGTTGCATGTGGTCGGCAAAATCAGGATGGTCGACGGCACACAAGCCAATGGTCGTATCATGACCAGCAACGCCAACGGTACGGCCTCTTGGACCGCCGTGGGTACGCTCGCCAGCGGAACGCTCGATCAGGCGTATGATTTTGGCGGCGCGGGCCTGGGTCGTACCATCACGGCAGATGCAGGTGCACTGCTGATCAATGGCACCGACGGCATCGTCTCGACAGGTACTTTGGATGCAGGCGCCACCATTCCAGCCGGCGACGGCTCTAAGTTTTTTTGGAATCCCAGAAAAGCGGCGTTCCGCGCAGGAAGGTGCAGCGCGGGCGAATGGGACGAGAACAATGTCGGCAAATTTTCGGTCAGTTTCGGAAATGGCAACCAAGCCAGCGGCGATCATTCAGTCGCTTTGGGGAACAATGGGCGTGCCAGTGGCATGATTAGTACCAGCATGGGCTTTTCTAATGTCGCCGAAGGCATGGGTTCGCTTTCATGGGGACGACAATCGCGTGCGACGGGAAATTATTCCATGGGTTTCGGGATTTTGAATACGGCTTATACTTTTGGGGAAACGGTTTTCGGGATCGGAGCGGCCAATTTCACGCCGTCGGCTACGGGCGTTACCGAGTTTGGTCCTGCCAATGGTGCCGACCGGTTGTTTGTCATCGGCAATGCGATAGACAGCAACAACGACGGCATCGTTGAGCAAACCGAACGGCGCAATGGTTTTTTGATGCTCAAGAATGGACGAACGGCACTCGGCAACATTACGCCCGGCGGACAATTCCAATTGTCGCTCGACGAAGGCCGCAAGCCCGGCACGAACACTTGGACAGTTCCATCCGACGAAAGGCTCAAAAACATTCACGGCAATTACGGCAAAGGATTGTCTGAAATTGTCAAGCTGCAACCCATCGTTTACCATTACAAAAACGTGGGCGAAAAAACGTTCGAAAAACAAGTACTAGACACCGAATATGCAGGTTTTAGCGCGCAAGAGGTGAAAAATATTTTTCCCGAAGCCGTGGGCGTCGATGACGACGGTTACTTGAATTTGAACATCTATTCGGTTCTGGTCGCGTCGGTCAATGCGTTCAAGGAACTCAACGACAAAAAAAGGGCGCTCGAAAAACAACTCCAAGCGCAGGAGGCCTTGCTGCAAAAGGTGTTGCACAGGCTGTCGGAATTGGAAAGCAAAAAATAGTTAGGTAGTTGAATAGGTCGGAAATCCACGCTCGTTTTGAGGGTGGGTTTTCTTTTTAGAACAACTTTGCGATGCCGTTGTTGACAAACTCCAAGAAACGCTCATCGGCTTCGTCGAACGCGTCGATCAAATTGGAATCGATGTCGATTTGACCGATGTTTGCACCATCGACAAACAAAGGCACGACAATCTCAGATTTTACCGTGATCGAACAGGCGATGTAATTGTCCTGTGCGGTCACGTCGGGAACCACGAAGTTTTGATTCGAAACGGCTACCTGTCCGCAAATGCCTTTTCCGAAAGGAATCACGGTGTGGTCGGTGGGCTCGCCCGCGTACGGTCCGAGGATCAGCTCCTCTTTGTCGCCGTTGCGAAAGTAGAACCCAACCCAGTCGTAGTAGTCGATGTTGTCGCGCAACAGGTGGCAAATTTGAAGTAATTTGTCGTCGCGCAACTGGCTGGTGTGGTGCAGGATATCGTCTACTTTGGGCATTAATTCTTCGAGCGTCATGGGTGTGGAATTTGTATTCCGTAAAAGTACGGCTTCGCGGGAACATAAATTTTATAAATTTGTTAAAAATCGCCGTGACCGAGTACTTCGTCAAATACAAGCCCTTTTTGGTTTTTCTCGGGAAATTCCTGTTGACCTATGCGCTGCTCACATTGGTGTACCAAGCGTATCTGGGCCAATTCTCGAAAGCCGATTTCGAAGTAGATTCATTTACCGAATCGGTCGCGCACCAAACAAAGTGGCTTATTGCGGTGTTCGACAACCAAGTGGCTACGGCGCCCCATCTGGAGCAAGCCAGCATCAAAATGTTTTACCACCACCGGTTTGTGGCGCGCATTGTAGAGGGGTGCAACGCGCTGAGTGTCATTATCTTGTTTGTTTCGTTTGTGGTGGCCTTTACGGGAAAAACCAAAACCACCATTGGGTACATCGTTGCAGGAAGTTTGCTTGTGCACGTGCTTAACATAGCGCGGATTGCTTTTTTGGTCGTGGCGTTGTACCATTTTCCCGAATACGAAGACCTGTTGCACGGCGTGATTTTTCCGCTGATCATTTACGGGGTCGTTTTTATCTTATGGGTAATTTGGGTCAATAAATTTTCGTTGTATGCTGCAAAACCTGTGGAAAAATAGACTCAAGATCGCCGTGGCGTTGCTGCTCGTGTTTTTGCTGGCGCTGGTCAGGATTTTCGAACATGCGTTGTTTTACGATCCGTTCGCGTACTATTTCGAAGGCGATTATTTGAATTTGACGTTTCCCGAATACAAAGGTTGGGCGTTGCTGGGTAGCCTTACCGGACGCTATGCCTTGAACGCCATGATTTCGCTCGCGATCATTTTTGTACTGTTCCGCGATGTGCCGCTGACGAAATTCTCGGCGGTATTGTACGGTCTTTTTTATGTTGTTTTGATTGTGTCGTTTTTCGCGCTGATCACGTTTTCGGGCAACGAGAACAATTTTATCATCTTCTATGTCAGGCGTTTCTTGATCCAGCCAATATTCGTGCTTTTGTTCATTCCCGCTTTCTACTATCAGAAACGTTCGGCAAAAAATAACATTTCGTAAAGAACCACCAATTGGAATTTTAAATACCTTTGGCGCATGAAATTCAAAAAAGGCACCAGTTTGTTACTCGCTTTGCTCGTGATGGTTTCGCACATCGGGCTGGCGGTCAACGTGCACTATTGCGGCGGACAAATCGCCGGGATTTCTACAGCCTACAACCTTTCGGATATTTCTACCGACGATTTTCAATCGGTAGAAAAATCATGCTGCATGACCGAAGCGGGCGAGAAGGGCTGTTGCGACAACAAGCTCGTCAAGGTCGATAAAAAGACCGATTCGCAAACCGTTGTCAAGACATTTTCGTTGCAATTGGAGGCGCCTTTTTTGGCCGAAAGCTGGAAACCCATCGTTTTTGGTTCGGTGCCGCAAACCACGCCGTCGCAACCCGCGGCTTACTACTGCGAGGCCCATGCGCCGCCGCTCTACCAGCTGTATTCCCAATACATTTTTTACGCCTGAGATTTTTGATGTTTTCCCGACGGCCTTAGGGCTTTAATCGATTACAAACATTAAAGATCTTTTTATGTATAAGAAAATAACGGTTTTCCTGTTGTTGGTCACGTTTTATGCGGGCGCACAGGAAGACACCCAAAAAGATACCTTGCAAGGTGTCACGATCGAAGGTTCGCGCAAAAGCATCAAGAAATCTTCGACGATTACCGCCAATACCTCGATCATGACGAGCCGCGAATTGCTCAAGGCGGCGTGTTGTAATTTGGCCGAGAGTTTCGAAACCAATCCGTCCATCGACGTCAATTTCTCGGACGCACTCACGGGCACCAAGCAAATCAAGATGCTTGGCCTGACGAGTCCGTACCTGGTCATCGCCGAGGAAAACATTCCGTCGGTGCGCGGTGCATCGCAAGCCTATGGCATGACCTTTACGCCGGGTACCTGGGTCGAGAGCATCCAGATCACCAAGGGTGCAGGGTCGGTGGTCAATGGGTTCGAGAGCATTTCGGGCCAAATCAACACCGAACTACTCAAGCCCATGAACGACATTCCGTTTTTTCTGAACGTTTACGGTTCGACCGATTCGCGTTTCGAGGGCAATGTGCATTTCAACCAAAAATTGTCCGACAAATGGGCGACGTCGTTGTTTTTGCACACCAACACGCGTTTGTCGAAGAACGACATGAACGACGACCATTTCCTCGACAACCCGCTCGGCAAGCAAGTCAACGTGATGAACCGATGGCAGTATGCCGATGCCGAGAAAGGCTGGGTGAGCTTCATCAACTTTCGCTACATGAACGACGAGAAGCAAACCGGTATGGTCGATTTTAACCCAGACCGCGACAAATTCACGACCAACCACTGGGGTTCAGAGATCAACACCCAGCGCTTCGATGTTTCGACCAAGGTGGGTTATGTGTTTCCCGACGCGCCGTACCAAAGCATCGGTTTCCAGAACGCGCTGAGCAACCACAACCAGGAATCGTATTTTGGTTTGAACGTCTACGACATTGGCCAGCTCAGCTATTATTCGAATTTGATTTTCAATTCGATCATCAGCAATACCATGCACAAGTTCGCGACGGGTTTGAACTTTAGCTACGACCGTTACGACGAACGCGTGCTTGCGTCGGGCATCGACGGCAATTTCGACCGCATCGACAACAACATCGGCGCGTTTTTCGAATACACCTACGACAACAACGACAATTTTAGCCTCATTGCGGGCGGACGCATCGACAACCACAACCGCTTGGGGGTTTTTGCCACGCCGCGTTTGCATTTGCGCTACAACCCGTGGGAGAAAGCTACGTTTCGCGCTTCGGCCGGAAGAGGTAAACGCGCGGCCAATATTTTTGCCGAGAACCAGCAGCTTTTTGCCACCAACCGCGTGCTGTCGATTTTGGACACGCGTGGCAAAGTGTACGGACTCGACCCCGAAATCGCCTGGAATTATGGCATCAGTTTTAACCAGCAGTTTAAAGTTTTTGGCATGGGTGCCGATGCAGGATTCGATTTGTACCGCACCGATTTTGTGAACCAGGCCGTGGTGGATTGGTATGCATCGCCGCAACAGGCTTTGTTTTACAACCTCGACGGCAAGTCGTTCGCCAACAGCCTGCAGGTCGATTTCAATATCGAGCCCGTCAAACATTTGAACGTGCGTACGGCGTATAAGTTTTACGACATCCAAACCGATTACCTGGGAGGTTCCGAACAACGTCCGTTGCAGGCCAAGCACCGCTTTTTTACCAATTTGGAGTACGCGACGCACATTGATGACAAAGGACACCGTTGGAAATTCGATTTCACCTACAACTGGATGGGCGCGCAGCAGTTGCCTTACACGGGCACCAACCCTGAAACAGACCGTTTGCCCGATTTTTCGAAGCCATTTTCTTTGATGAATGCGCAAATAACCCGTACCTTTTCGTCTACGTTCGAGATGTATGTGGGCGGTGAGAACATCGGCAATTACCAGCAAAGCCAAGCCATTTTGGGTGCCGATAACCCTTTTGGCCCAACGTTCGACAGTTCAATCATTTACGGACCTGTTTTTGGCCAAATGTATTATGCGGGCCTACGGTTCAAAATCAAATAAATAAAAAACAAAGATGAAAAACATACTGATATTGCTTGTTGCCCTGATCGGATTCACGGCACAAGCGCAGCAAAAAAGCAAAAGCGCCAAACACACTTTCGAGGTCAACGGCAATTGCGACCAATGCAAAAAACGCATCGAAAAAGCCGCTTACTCGGTCTCGGGCGTGAAGATGGCGGTTTGGGATGTCGATACACACCAACTCAACATCATCCTCAATGAAGAAAAGTCGTCGGTTTCACAAGTCAAGAAAGCCATCGCCAAGGTAGGACACGATACAGACGAGGTCAAATCGACCGATGAAGATTACGAAAAACTGCACCACTGTTGCCTTTACGAAAGAAAGCCATGACCCATACCTATACAGTAACCGGAATGACCTGCAACGGATGCAGGGTGGGTATCGAGGACAAACTCGGGAGGATCCCGGGGGTGGTCCGTGCGACGGTAAGCCTCGAGCAATCGGAGGCCGTGATCGAGATGAAAACGCACATTTCGACAGGTGCGTTGCAGAACGCGATTGGCGACAAATACAAAATCTACGAAAAGAACGACATGCTCATGATGACGTCTGAGGAAGAAGTATCGGATTGGAAGAAACTGACCCCGTTGTTCCTGATTTTCGGATACATCACCGTTGCGGCGGTACTGATCAACCGCAGTCCGTGGGATGGCGAAGGTTTTATGCTCGATTTCATGGGGTTGTTTTACATCGTGTTCAGTTTTTTCAAGATGCTCGATTTGAAAGGGTTTCCCGATTCGTTCCGCATGTACGATCCGCTGGCCAAGAAAGTACCCTTTTATGCGACAATCTACCCGTTCCTTGAGACGGCGTTGGGGCTGATGTTCCTGCTGCGGTTCCAGACCGACGTGGCGCTTTACGCGACGCTCGTCATTTTGGGCATCACAACCTATGGCGTGACCAGGGTTTTGCTCGACAAAAAGGCGATCCAATGTGCATGTTTGGGCACGGCGCTCAAATTGCCGATGACCAAGGCGACGTTTATCGAAAACAGCATCATGATCGTCATGGCACTTTTGATGATTTGGAACCACATGTAAACCGTTAAGAAAAGCTAAAAGTTCTGCGATGTATTGCGGGTTGCGCAAATATTGATTACTTTCACGGCTCAAAAAACAAAACACCCCATGGACAACTTTGAATGGACCCAATTGCTCAACCCCGAATTTTACATCACGCTCAAAATAGGCGGGATCGAATGGGGTTTGTATATCGTTGCGTTCATCGTTTTTGCCGAGACGGGTTTGTTTGCCGGATTCTTTTTGCCAGGTGACAGTTTGCTGTTCCTTTCGGGGATTTACAGCCGCGATTTGATCGAGAACGTCCTGATCATTTCGAGTGATTTGGCCAATGTGACGCTGTTGGCCACCATCATCGCCGCGGCGGGGATTTTGGGCAACATGGTGGGCTATTGGTTTGGCGCCAAAAGCGGATACTACCTGTTCAAGAAAGAAGACAGTTTCTGGTTCAAGAAAAAATACCTGCTGCAATCGAAAGATTTTTTTGAGAAATACGGCGGCAAGGCGATTATCTTTGCGCGTTTCCTGCCTATTTTCAGGACTTTTGCGCCCATCATTGCAGGCATCGTGACCATGGACAAAAAGAAATTCATGTTCTACAACGTGCTGAGTTCGTTCCTTTGGTCGTTTACGTTGGTGTTCGCGGGGCACTACCTGTACGGGTTGTTCCTCGATAAATTTGGCATCGACCTCAAGCATTACATCGAATACATCATCATCATCATCATCTTGCTGTCGACGGTGCCGGTGTTTTTGAAGTTGTTGAAGAAGCCGAAGCCAGCCGTGTAAAAAATATTTGGTTTAGACCAAAAAAATCCCGCTTCTTTCGAGGCGGGATTTTTATTTTTAACGGATCGGGAATTACATCATCCCCGGCATTCCACCGCCCATCGGCATACCGCCTGCAGGGGTTTCTTCTTTGATGTCGACAAGCGCACATTCGGTGGTCAGGATCATTCCCGAAACCGAGGCGGCATTTTCAAGCGCCACACGGGTTACTTTTTTCGGGTCGATGATGCCCGCCTTGAGCATGTCTACGTATTCGTCGGTCTTGGCGTTGTAACCAAAATCTTTTTTGCCTTCGGCTACTTTGGCTACCACAACCGATCCTTCGAGGCCTGCGTTTTCGACAATCGTACGCAACGGTGCTTCGATGGCACGCGCCACAATCTGCACGCCGGTCGCTTCATCGGCATTGTCGGCCTTGATGCTGCCCAAAACCGATTTGGCGCGCAACAACGCTACGCCGCCGCCGGCTACGATGCCTTCTTCGACGGCTGCACGGGTGGCGTGAAGCGCATCGTCTACGCGGTCTTTTTTCTCTTTCATTTCGACTTCTGAAGCAGCACCTACATACAATACAGCCACACCTCCGGCCAGTTTGGCCAGACGCTCCTGCAATTTTTCGCGGTCGTAGTCAGAAGTGGTCGTTTCCATTTGCGACTTGATCTGGTTGATGCGCAACTTGATGGTCGCGGCATCGCCCGCCCCGTTCACAATGGTGGTGTTGTCTTTGTCGATGGTGACTTTTTCGGCTGTTCCGAGCATTTCCAATGTAGCGTTCTCTAAAGTGTAACCGCTTTCTTCCGAAATGACGGTACCGCCGGTCAAAATCGCAATGTCTTCGAGCATCGCTTTTCTGCGGTCACCAAAACCAGGTGCTTTTACGGCCGCAATCTTGAGCGCGCCACGCAATTTGTTCACGACAAGCGTCGACAAAGCTTCGCCGTCTACGTCTTCGGCAATGATCAAAAGCGGTTTGCCCGATTGCGCAACCGGTTCGAGCACAGGAAGTAGTTCCTTGAGCGACGATACTTTTTTGTCATACAGCAAAATGTACGGTCTTTCGAGTTCGACTTCCATTTTGTCGGTGTTGGTCACAAAGTAAGCCGACAGGTAGCCGCGGTCGAACTGCATGCCTTCTACTACATCTACATAGGTTTCGGTTCCTTTGGCTTCCTCGACGGTAATTACGCCTTCTTTGCCGACTTTGCCGAACGCCTTGGCGATCAGTTCGCCGATGGTTTCATCGTTGTTGGCCGAAATAGAAGCAACTTGCTTGATTTTTTCGGAAGATGACCCGACTTCTTTGGCCTGTTTGCCCAAATCGGTGACGATGGCCTCTACGGCCTTGTCGATCCCGCGCTTCAAATCCATCGGATTGGCGCCTGCGGCTACGTTCTTCAAGCCTTCCTTGACGATGGCCTGCGCCAAAACCGTTGCGGTTGTCGTTCCGTCGCCTGCCAAATCGTTGGTTTTAGAGGCCACTTCCTTTACCATTTGCGCGCCCATGTTCTCGAGTGCGTCCTTGAGTTCGATTTCCTTGGCTACGGTTACGCCGTCCTTGGTCACGTTCGGCCCGCCGAATGACTTGCCGATGATGACGTTGCGTCCTTTAGGTCCCAGGGTTACTTTTACTGCATTGGCCAATGCGTCTACGCCGCGCTTGAGTCCGTCGCGTGCTTCAATATCGAATTTAATGTCTTTTGCCATTTTTTGTTGAATCGTTTAATTGTTGAATCGTTTATTTGGATCAGATGATGGCCAAGATGTCGTCTTCGCGCATGATCAAATAATCCTTGCCCTCGAGTTTGAGCTCGGTTCCGGCGTATTTGCCGTACAGCACGGTGTCGCCCACCTTGACGGTCATCGTGTGGTCCTTGGTGCCGTTTCCTACGGCCACCACGGTTCCTTTTTGCGGTTTTTCCTTGGCGGTATCGGGAATAAAAATACCTGAAGCAGTTTGCGTTTCGGCTGCCACAGGTTCGATCAAGACACGGTCTGAAAGCGGTTTGATGTTTAATGCCATAATGGTTGTATTTTGATTTGTTGTTTTTCGGGTGTGCGTTTGTCAGAAATTGTGCCATGTCGCCCAAACTGACAAATTGGTAAAAAAAATGCCAGCATGGTGACAAGCTGGCATTTTGGGGTGTCTGACGCGCAGATTATTTTGTAGCAGGCGCTTCGGTTGCAGGCGTAGCTTCGGCCGGAGCCGCTTCGGTTTTTGCAGCGTCGGAAGCCGGTGTTTCGGTAGCCGGAGTAGCCGATGCAGCCGCAGGTGCTTCTGCAGCCGGAATTTCGTCGATGATCTTAGAACTGTTGTCGTTGAGTGAACCGCTAAAGCTCAAGCTCGACAACATAATCAACACGATCAAAATAGTTCCCAAGGTCCAGGTGCTTTTGTCGAGGAAGTCGGTGGTTTTTTGTACACCGCCCAACATTTGCGAACCGCCCAATGACGATGACAAACCGCCACCCTTTGGATTTTGTACCATGATCACGATGATCAACAGGAAACAAACGATCGTGATTAAAACTAAGAAAATTGAAAAAGTGCTCATTTTTTATTACTTGTTATTTTGTTGTAAATTCTTGATATCTAAAATTCGGTCTGCAAAGAAACTACTTTTTTCCGGATATTTCAAAATTAAAATTTCATAGGCCTGGATCGCCTTGTTGTACTTCTTTTGTTCGAGGTACACGCGCGCGAGCGTTTCGGTCATCAGGAAGGTCTTGTCGTCCATGCTGGGTTCGACGATCATGCTTGCCGTAAGCGGGGCGTCGTGCTTGACGGGCGGGATGCGCGGGCTCGTTTCGATAAAACGATCAATCAGTTCGTTTTTTTTTTGCTTCTCGAGATCGGAGTCTGAGAATGTGCTTTCGTCGGCTGATGGTTCGCTATCGGGCGTGGGCTCGGGTTGGTTTCGGTCGATGGGTTTGAACTGCGAAAGCTGCAACCATTCCTGAAAAGAGTGTCGTTCGTCCCTAGCGAACGCCAGCGGTTTGCCGAGCTCAAGGTTTTGTGCTGGCTGGTCAATTTCAGGCGCATGAATCACGATTTCTTCTTCGGGAGAAGACACGACGGGCACATCGGCTACCGGTTCAAAGACAAATTCCTTTGGGGCTTCTATTTCGAGCGTTTCCACAACTTCGATTGCGGTCGGGTCTTTCCAATCGTCTTCTTCATCGGCGGCTTTCGACAGCACCATCGGCTCTATTTCCGACGCTATTTCGGCAGGAATATCCGATGGTTCTGGCTCTTGTCCGGCTTTTTCGATAGACGAAAGGATCGATTGTTCGATGGTGTTCTCGCGCACCTCGAGTTTATGTTCTACAACTTCGCTGTCGGCTACGGGAATCGCCTCGATGGCCCGCAGTTTTTGGTCGAGCAGCCCGCGGTTGACCGACGTGAACGTATCCGACGTAATAAAATCGAACAACACGCTCCGGTCGCAGGTATGGGCCGCGGTCACCTTCAAAACGTAATTGTATTTGAAGCTGTTCTGGTTGTACAACCCTTTGAGGTAAAGGGCGCGCGCGCTTTGAAAATACGGGAACTCCTGAACGATTTTTTCCAATACCGCCGTCTGCTTCTCGTGGATGGCTTCGGGTTTGTTGATCAGGTAAATGTATTCGGTCAGGTTCAAAGTAAAGGGTTTGTCAAGCAAATTAACGAATAAACTTCGCCAATTCAAAATTTACCATTTGGCGAGCGATTCGTTGAAAATGTCCTGCGTGATGCGCTCGAAAATCTCCTCGACGGCCGTGTTGAACGGAGCGCCTACCAATTGCGTTGCCGCGGGGTAATCGTGAAAGAACGAAAAGCGCTTCTCGAAATCGTCGGCCTCTTTCTTTTTGTTGGTAAAGCGCACATTCACCGAAATCGTGAGTCGGTTTTGCGCCGCACGTTGGTCGGCAGTGGCCGTCATCGGGCTGATGCGGTAATCGACGATCTCGCCTTCATACACCAAATCGCCGCCTGTATTGACAAGGTTCAGGTTGGTTTGGTTCTGGATCAAATCGCGCAATTTGAGCGTAAACGTACGGTCAAGCCCGGGCTCGACTAGTGGCGCGTTGTTCAGGAAATAGTTGACCTGGACGGTCTCGGCGTCAATCTTGCCGGTGCCGGTAAAATTGTAGACCGAGCAACCGCTAAAGGTAAGGCCGACAAAAAACAACGCGAGGAGTTGAAGTTTTTTCATGGGGTAGATTCAAGTTTTTACAAATCAAATTGTTTGATCTTTCGGTACAACGTGCGTTCCGAAATGCCCAGTTCATCGGCCGCGGCCTTGCGTTTGCCCTTGTTTTTCTCGAGCGATTTTTTGATCATCTCGATTTCTTTTTGCTCCAAACGCAACGTTTCCTCTTCCTCGATGGTTTCGGCAAACGAATAGTTGTCGTCTGGGTCGACGGTTTCAATGACGGGTTTTTGCGAAGGAATCACCGACAACTCGCGCGTAGGAACATAGTCGATTTCGCTGTCGTCGTGTGCGCCGTATATCTTTTGGATCAAATGTGGATTGGTCTCCTGTACTTTCGACGCGCCGTTTTTCATGAGTTCGAGCGTGAGTTTCTTCAGATCGTTCAAATCGCTTTTCATGTCAAACAACACGCGGTACAGGATGTCGCGCTCGGTTGCAAAATCGCTTTCCGATTTTTTATCCGAGATGACCGACGGTAAATTCGAACCTTCTTCGGGCAAATAGCTTTGCAACGTCGCGCCCGAAATATCGCGGTTGGTTTCCAAAACCGACAACTGTTCGGCCACGTTGCGCAATTGACGGATGTTGCCGCCCCAGCGGAATTTTTGCAGTAGGTTCACCGCGGCGTCATCCAATTTGAGCGGCGGCATCTTGTATTTGTGCGCAAAATCCGACGAAAACTTACGGAACAGCAGATGGATGTCGTCTTTGCGTTCGCGCAACGGCGGCAAATGGATCTCTACCGTGCTCAACCTGTAATAAAGGTCTTCGCGGAATTTGCCTTTTTGGATCGCATCGAACATGTTGACGTTGGTGGCCGCCACGATACGCACATTGGTTTTTTGCACCTGCGACGAACCCACCTTGATGAATTCGCCGTTTTCGAGTACGCGCAGCAAACGAACTTGGGTGGTCAGCGGCAATTCGCCCACTTCGTCCAGGAAAATTGTTCCGCCGTTGGCCACTTCAAAATAGCCTTCGCGTGTACCGGTCGCGCCCGTAAACGCCCCTTTTTCGTGCCCAAAAAGTTCGCTGTCGATCGTGCCTTCGGGAATCGCGCCGCAGTTGACCGCGATGTATTTGCCGTGTTTGCGGTGCGAGAGCGAATGGATAATTTTGGGAATACTTTCCTTGCCCACGCCGCTTTCGCCCACCACCAATACCGAAATATCGGTCGGGGCGACCTGGATGGCTTTCTCGACGGCACGGTTGAGTTTCGGGTCGTTGCCGATGATTTCGAAACGTTGTTTGATGGCTTGTACAGATTCCATAATTTCAAGGTTGAAATCCCAAATTCCAAATTCCAAATCCCAATAGGCGTGCTTGGGATTTGGAATTTGGTGCTTGGAGTTTAATTCATCATATTTGAATACCCGACGGCGTGTCCAATGAGCGTGCCGCTGGTGCAATCGGTGATTTTTACGTTGACGAAATCGCCAATTTTGTAGTCTTCGCGCGGAAATACCACGGTGACGTTTTGCGTGTTCCTTCCCGAGAAATCAGCTTCCGATTTTTTAGACGTCTTGTCGATCAAAACTTCGACCACCTGCCCGATGTATTCTTTGCTGCGGAACAAACTGTGCTCGCGTTGCAGATCGACGATTTCCATCAATCGGCGGATTTTGGTTTCCTCGGGCACATCGTCCTCCATTTTTCGCCCGGCGAGCGTGCCCGGTCTTTCGGAATAGGCATACATGTAGCCAAAGTCATATTTGACGTATTCCATCAAACTGAGCGTGTCCTGGTGGTCTTGTTCTGTTTCGGTCGGGAAGCCTGCAATCATGTCCTGCGTGAGCGCACAACCCGGAATGATCGAATACACCTTGTCTATCAAACGCATGTATTCCTCGCGTGTGTGCTGGCGGTTCATTTCCTTCAAAATGCGGTCGCTGCCCGATTGTACCGGCAAATGGATGTGTTTGCACACGTTCGGGTATTTCGCGATCACGTGCAGCACTTCTTCGTGCATGTCCTGCGGATTCGACGTCGAGAAACGCAAACGCATTTTTGGGAACGCGACGGCGGCCATTTCGAGCAGCTGCGCAAAATCGACGGCCGTGGCTTTTTGCATGTCGGTGGCCTTGACAAAATCTTTCTTGAGTCCGCCGCCGTACCACAAATAACTGTCTACGTTCTGGCCAAGCAAAGTCACTTCCTTATAGCCGTTTTCATAAAGATTGCGGATTTCGTCCATGATGCTTTTCGGTTCACGGCTGCGTTCGCGTCCGCGTGTAAACGGCACGACGCAAAACGTACACATGTTGTCGCATCCGCGTGTAATCGATACAAAGGCCGATACGCCGTTGCTGCCCAAACGCACCGGGGCGATGTCGCCGTAGGTTTCCTCTTTCGAAAGGATGACGTTGATGGCATCGCGGCCATCTTCGACTTCCTTGAGCAAATTCGGCAAGTCCTTGTAGGCATCAGGACCTACGACCAGGTCGACGATTTTTTCTTCGTCGAGAAACTTTTCTTTCAAACGTTCGGCCATACAACCCAGTACGCCCACTTTCATGGTCGGGTTTTGCTTGCGTTTGACGGCATTGTATTTTTCGAGGCGTTTGCGCACGGTTTGTTCGGCTTTGTCGCGGATCGAACAGGTGTTCACCAATACCAAATCGGCTTCCTCCAAAACAGACGTGGTGTTGTAGCCGTTGGTCGCCAAAATAGACGCGACGACTTCGCTGTCGGAAAAATTCATCGCGCAGCCATAGCTCTCGATAAAAAGTTTCTTTTTGTTTTGCGGGTTGTGTTCGAGTACGAGACTTTCGCCTTGCTTGCTTTCCTCAATGATCTTTTCCATACGGTTCAAAACGGGTTTTCGTCGGCTTGCAAAGATAAGACTAAAAATCAAAATCTGACAAGATGGCAGTCGAAGATTAACATTGATTTAGAAAGGCCGTCGCGTGCTTCGTTGATGGTGGTCGTCAAAAAAAATCCGACTTTAAAAAAAATCCATACTTTTGCGACAAATTAAAAGCGCATATGGCAAAGAATTTAGTGATTGTGGAGTCGCCTGCAAAGGCAAAGACGATAGAGAAATTCCTAGGCAGCGATTTTCAGGTCGAGTCGAGTTACGGGCACATCGTCGATTTGCCGTCCAAGGAAATGGCCATCGACGTAGAGAACGGTTTTACGCCCAAATACGAAGTGTCGCCCGACAAAAAAGCCCTGGTGAGCAAGCTCAAGACGCTTTCCAAAAATGCCGAAACGGTTTGGCTCGCTTCCGATGAGGACCGCGAAGGGGAGGCCATCTCATGGCATTTGGCCGAAGAATTGAAACTCGACAAGGCCAAGACCAAGCGCATCGTTTTTCACGAGATCACCAAGTCGGCCATCCTCAAGGCCATCGACAACCCGCGCGAGATCAACTACGATTTGGTCAATGCGCAACAGGCGCGTCGCGTGCTCGACCGTTTGGTGGGTTACGAACTTTCGCCGGTGCTTTGGCGCAAAATCAAAAGCGGGCTTTCGGCCGGACGTGTCCAGTCGGTGGCGGTGCGTTTGATCGTCGAGCGCGAACGCGAGATCCAGGATTTCAAGCCGGTCGCGACTTTTTCGGTAGTGGCCGAGTTCACGAACGAATCGGGCAAGTCGTTCAAGGCAAGACTGCCCAAAAATTTCAATACGAAGAAAGAAGCCGAAGATTTCTTACAGAAAAATATCGGTTCTATATATAAGGTGTCGGATCTTGAAACCAAGCCGACCAAAAAATCACCCGCCGCACCGTTTACGACCTCGACCTTACAACAGGAGGCCGCGCGTAAACTGTATTTGCCGGTGGGCATCACGATGCAGCTCGCGCAACGTTTGTACGAGGCCGGACTCATCACTTACATGAGAACCGACAGCGTGAACCTTTCGGCCGAAGCGATGAAAGCCGCCGAAGACGAAATCACGCGTTCGTACGGCAAGGAATTTTCAAAGCCGCGCAGTTTTGTGACCAAGAGCAAGGGCGCGCAGGAAGCGCACGAGGCCATCCGACCGACCGACATGTCGCGTCATTCGGTCAACGTAGAGCGCGACCAGGCCCGTTTGTACGATTTGATCTGGAAAAGGACACTGGCTTCGCAAATGAGCGATGCCGAACTCGAGCGCACCAACGTCAAGATTGAAGCCAACAACCATTCGGAATTGTTTGCGGCCACTGGCGAAGTGTTGCTTTTCGAGGGATTCCTCAAAGTATACCTCGAAGGCAACGACGACGACGACGAAGAACAAGAGGGCATGTTGCCGGCCATGAAGGTGGGCGAGAAGCTCCAAAACCAATCCATCACGGCCACCGAGCGCTATTCGAGACCCGCGGCGCGTTATACCGAAGCGTCGTTGGTCAAGAAGTTGGAGGAATTGGGGATAGGCCGTCCGTCGACGTACGCGCCGACGATTTCGACCATCATCAACCGCAATTATGTAGAGAAAGGAAATCTGGACGGGCAGGAGCGCCAGTATGCGCAGCTGACGCTCGAGTCGGGCAAAATCAACCAAAAGACGCTTACCGAAAACACAGGTTCCGACAAAGGAAAATTGGTGCCAACCGATATCGGATCGATTGTGACCGACTTCCTGGTCAAGAATTTCGAAAACATCCTCGATTATAATTTTACGGCCAGGGTAGAGCAGGACTTCGACGAGATCGCCGAGGGCAACCGCAACTGGGCCAACATGATGAAGGATTTTTATGCGCATTTCCATCCGAACGTGAAGGAAGTCGAGGCCAATGCCGATCGCGAAAGCGGCGAGCGCATCCTGGGGAAAGACCCGAAAACCGGCAAACCCGTGAGCGTGCGTTTGGGCAAATTTGGTCCGATGGCGCAAATCGGCGAACCCGACGACGACGACAAACAGTTCGCGAGCCTGCGCCAAGACCAGAACATCGGAAACATCACTCTCGAAGAAGCGTTGAATTTGTTCTTGCTTCCAAAAAACCTGGGGACCTACAAAGGCGAAGACGTCGAAGTCAGCAATGGCCGTTTTGGACCGTATGTGCGTTTTGGCAAGACATTCATTTCGCTGCCCAAGGGCGAAGACCCACTCGACGTGACGATGGTGCGCGCGCAGGAACTCATCGACGAAAAACTCAAGGCCGATGCGCCGATTGCCACCTACAAAGGCGAGGGCGTACAGAAGGGCGTGGGCCGTTTTGGGCCGTTCATCAAATGGAATGGGTTGTTCATCAACGTGAGCCGTAAATACAATTTCGATAACCTTTCGCAATCCGACATCGTCGAGCTCATCGAAGACAAGTTGCAAAAGGATATCGACAAAGTGATCCACAATTGGGAATCGGAAGGCATCGTGGTCGAGAAGGCACGCTGGGGCCGATCGGTTATCACCAAGGGCAAAATCAAGATCGAGCTCAGCAAAGACGTCGATGCTTCGAAACTGACGCTCGACCAAGTCAAGGACCTGATCGAGAAGAAGGCGCCGGCCAAGAAAACGGCAGCCAAAAAGACCGCCACCAAAACCACCGCAAAAAAAGCAACCACCAAAAAGAAATAGACCATGGGACTTGATTTCCTAGCGCCGCTCGATGCCGAAATGATGAAGTTCATAGAAAATCTCACTTCGCAGCATTTGGGCAGCAAAGTCGTTTTTCATACCGAAAGCGATTTTCCCGATTTGAACCAGGTCAAGATCGCCATCATAGGTGCGATGGAACACCGCGGGCGTCACGCCCAAGAGGTGGAACTCGCGCACATCCGCCGCGCTTTTTATTCGCTGTTTCCGGGGAATTGGCATGTGTCGATTGCCGACCTGGGAAACATACTTCCGGGCGACTCACTAGATGATTCTTATTTTGCGCTGCAACGGGCCGTGGCCGAGCTGCTCAAACGCAACATCATTCCGGTGGTGATTGGCGGTTCGCAGGATTTGACCTATGCACTGTACCGCGCGTATGACGGTCTCGAGCAAATGGTGAACCTGGTTGCGGTAGACAGCCGTTTCGATTTCGGGAAAGAGAGCGAACCGATTTCGGCCAATTCGTATTTGACCAAAGTCGTAGTGGACGAGCCCAACAATTTGTTCAACTATTGCAACATTGGTTTCCAAACCTACTATAATTCGCAGGAAGAAATAGACCTGATCGACAAGTTATTTTTTGATGCGTACCGCTTGGGCGACGTGTCGAACAACATTGCCATCGCCGAACCCGTTTTTCGCGACGCCGACTTGGTGAGCATCGATTTAACATCGGTTCAGTCATCGAGTTCAGGAAATTTCACTACTTTTATGCCTAACGGATTCAACGGCAAAGAGATATGTGCTTTGTCAAGGTATGCGGGAATCAGCGATAAAGTCAGTGTGCTGGGGATATTCAACCAGGACAACGCCAAGCAGGAGGCGACATTGGTCGCACAAATCATGTGGTATTTCATTGAGGGGTTCCACTACCGGTCGAACGAATACCCTTACGGAAGCAAAGAACAGTACTTGAAATACATCATTCCTTCGGAAAGCGAGGAATTGGTTTTTTACAAGAGCAACAAAACAGACCGTTGGTGGATAGAAATCCCGTTTGTGGTAACCGGTAATAATAAACTCAAAAAAAGTACGTTATTACCATGTTCTTACGAAGAATATCTGGCTGCTTGCAACCAGGAAGTGCCCGAAAGATGGTGGAAAGCCCAACGCAAGAATATCTTGTAACATTTTAACGGAATTCGAAAACGTATTCGCAACTTTTTAAAGTTAATTTTGGTTTTATTTTAGAACAGTTTAACAATTTATTGAGCGAATAAGATTACAAATACATGTAAAAAGTGTATTTTGACGATGTTTTTTGCATTTTATCGATTAAAAAGTTTTTTTTATTCGTATTAAATTCTAATTTTGGTTCGTGAAAGAAATTTTACGATAAATAAATTGCTTTTTTGAAAAATAATAAATAGGTTTACGCCCTTAAAATTATGAATACATACATAACCCAAATTTATATGAAGAAATTCATTGCATTTACAGTAATTTCGGCCTTTTTGGTTGGCTGTGGAGGGTCTAGTGACAAAGGTGAATTGGTGGGTGTCAAAGGTAGAAAATGGCATCCTGAGAAACCTTACGGTATGACACTGGTCCCTGGCGGTTCTTTTATCATGGGTAAATCCGATGACGATTTGGCCAATGTGCAGGACGCGCCTACGAAAACTGTTACGGTTAGGTCTTTCTACATGGACGAAACCGAGATCACCAACAGTGAGTACCGCGAGTTTGTAGAGTGGGTTAAAGATTCTACCATGCGCGTTCGTCTGGCGATTTTGGCCGACGAAGTCGGTGGCGGTGGCGCAACCGGAGGCGATGGCAAGAAGAGCGGTAAAGGCGGCAGTATTGGCGACTTTGCATTCAACGATGCCGACCCTGCGAAAATGACGCCGTATGACAAGTACATGTACGAGAACTATTATAGTGTAGGTACCGACGACGATCCGTATGCGGGAAGAAAGCTGAACAGAAAAGTGAAGCTGATCACCGATACCTCTAAGTATCCAGACGAATACTACACCGAAGTAATGGATAGTATGTACATCCCTGTTGCCGAGGCTTACAACGGATTGCGCACCGTAGACGTGAGCAAACTAAAATTCCGTTATTCTTGGATGGACATCCAGGCGGCGGCCAAAGCCAAGGTGGGCAAAAGAAAAGACTTCATCAAGACCGAGCAGGTTAAGGTTTATCCCGATACTACGGTTTGGATCAAAGACTTCGCATACTCTTACAACGAGCCAATGCACAACGATTACCTGTGGCACCAAGCCTACGGCGAGTACCCGGTTGTGGGTGTGAACTGGAAGCAGGCCAAAGCGTTTTGCGCCTGGAGAACCTTGAAGAAAAATACTTGGATCAAGTCTAAGAAAAAAGGACGTGACTTGGTAAACTCTTTCCGTTTGCCAACCGAAGCAGAGTGGGAATATTCTGCGCGTGGTGGTCTTGAATCGGGCGCTTACCCTTGGGGTGGTCCTTATACCAAAAACGACCGTGGTTGTTTCTTGGCCAACTTCAAGCCAAACCGTGGTGATTATGCTGCCGACCAGGCTTTGTACACGGTCGAGGCCAAATCATTCGAACCAAACGGATACAACCTTTACAATATGGCTGGTAACGTAGCCGAGTGGACCGATTCATCGTACGACGCGGCGGCCTACGAATACGTTTCGACCATGAACCCAACTGTTGGCGATTCTAAGAACATGAGAAAAGTCGTTAGAGGTGGTTCGTGGAAAGATGTGGCTTATTTCCTCCAAGTAAGTACGCGTGACTTCGAATACGCAGACACGGCAAGAAGCTACATCGGGTTTAGGACTGTTCAGGATTACATGGGGACAGACATTACCGGCACACCAGGAAGATAAAATTTGACCAATTTTATATATTAACTTAACTAACTAAAAATTATTATTATGGCATTTTTAAGCAAAAAAGCAATGAATTTCGCTTACGGTATGGGAGCGGCAGTAGTAATCGTCGGGGCACTCTTCAAGTTGATGCACTGGCCAGGAGCGAGCGTCATGCTTATTGTTGGTCTTGGAACAGAGGCTTTGATTTTCGGTCTTTCTGCGTTTGATCCAGTAGATCAAGAAGTAGATTGGTCACTTGTTTACCCTGAATTGGCCGGTGGCGAAGCCAAGAAAAGAGAAGCCAAAGAAGATCCAAAAGACGCACAAGGTTTGTTGTCACAAAAATTGGACAACATGCTTAAAGAAGCCAAAATCGATGCCGATTTGATGGCGAGCTTGGGCAACAGCATCAGAAACTTCGAAGGTGCTGCCAAAGGTATTTCTCCTACAGTAGACGCGATTGCTTCTACTAAAAAATACAGCGAAGAGATGAACATGGCTGCAGCCCAGATGGAGTCTTTGAACAGCCTGTACAAAATTCAGTTGGAAAGTGCTTCAAGAAACGCACAAATCAACAACGAAGTAGCAGAAAACAACTTAAAATTGAAAGACCAAATGCAATCGCTTACGTCAAACTTGTCTTCATTGAACAATGTTTACGGCGGTATGTTGTCTGCAATGAGCAACAGAGGATAATTCCTGACTATTTTTATTAACTTAACTAACTGATTATTAGAAATGGCTTCAGGTAAATTAACCCCTAGGCAAAAGATGATCAACCTGATGTATCTGGTTTTCATCGCCATGTTAGCATTGAACATGTCCAAAGAAGTCTTGTCGGCTTTTGGACTCATGAATGAAAAATTCGAAGGTGTAAACAAAGATGCCGCTGAGTACAACGGCAGTTTGTTTGGCCAATTGGAATCCAAAGCCGGTGAGAACGCAGCCCAGTTTGCTGAGCCGTTCCGCAAGGCCAAGGAAGTAAAGGTTATCTCGGATAACTTCTACAAGTATGTCGAATCCCTTAAGAAAGACATCACCACCGGAATTGAGAAAGACAAAGACGGTAAGCTTCCGTACGAAGCGATGGACAAGGGAGACAAAATCGACGAAGATTGGTTCGAAGGTGACGGCTTGTCTAAAAAAGGTAAGGAAATCATGTCGACGATCGACAAGTACAAAAAAGACCTTATCGCGGCTATGGGCAACGATGTAAAATACAAGTTCATTGTAGACGACATCAACTCTAAGTTCAGCACCGCTGATGTAAAAGCACAAGACGGTGCCAAGAAAATGTACTTGGATTACCATTACAAAGGCTTCCCGTCTATTGCGTCATTGACCAAGTTGTCTGCCGTGCAGAACGACATCCGTAAGACCGAGCAGGACATTTACAATGGTTTGATCGGAAACACGCAGGCCAAGGCTGCGTCGATGAAAAATTACAAGGCAATCGTCATCACCGACAAAAACGCATTCTTCTCTGGAGAGTCTGTAACTGGTCGTGTCGTACTCGGTCGTTATGACGAGTCTACCGTACCAACTGCAGTAACCGTAAATGGTAGTGCTGTTAAGATCGAGAACGGTCAAGCCGTATTCTCTTTCGGAGCAGGATCTGTAGGTGAGCACGACATCAACGGTAAGTTTACCTTTATCGAAGACGGCAAAGAAGTGCCGATTCCAATCGAAGGTTCTTACGTAGTGGTTCCTAAACCAAACTCTGCAACGATTTCAGCCGATAAGATGAACGTGGTTTACCGCGGCGTTGTTAACCCGATGACCATCTCGTTTGCAGGTGTTTCTGACAACAACGTATCAGCTTCGGCGCCAGGTATGACCAAAGGTGGTAAGCCAGGTAAGTACGAAATCCGTCCTGGTCAAGGGACTGAGTTGACCATTAACGTCAACGCCAAATTGCCAGACGGTAAATCGGTCAGCGACAAGAAGACATTCCGTATCAAAGGTATTCCAGCACCGGCCGGTACCATTCGTGGTGAGCAAGGTGTGGTTAAAGGTCCTAAGTCAAGCTTACTCGTTTCGACTGTTGGTGCCAAGCTCAACGACTTCGATTTCGAGGTGGGCTTGACCGTTACCGGATTCAACTTGAAAGTAGCTGGTAAACCAACCGTAGTGGTTTCAGGAAACAAACTGAATTCTCAAGCGCAAGCGGTATTGTCTACCGTGTCACGCGGCGATCAGGTTACGATTTCTGAGATCAAGGTAAAATTGGACGGCGCAGGAAACTATATGTTGCCAAGAACCGCTCCGGTTATTTTTGAAGTACAATAATAATTTAAGTTAGCCGTTAACCTACTTAAATAACTTAAAGTTAAAAAAATGAAGTGTAGAAATTTTTTAATGGTTATTGCTTTTGCCGCCGGAACCCTTTCTGCCGCTGCGCAGTCGAATTTGCTCAACGCAAAGACGCCTGACGAAATCGGGAAGAAGACGGCTGCCCAGCTCATTTCTGACAACGACAAGCCGTTGCCTTATGGCTACGTGCACGACAGGGATGTATTGATGGGGAAGACCACATGGGAAATCATCGACCTTGACGAAAGGATCAACTTCCCGATGTATTACCCGATCGATAGCGCCAACATCGGTACCGACAGACGTTCGTTGTACGACGTACTGACCAAGGCGATGAAGCAAGGTAAAATCACAGAAGTGTATACCGACAGCTATTTCAACACCAAAAAAACACTCAAGGACATCGAGTCTTCATTGACGCGTATCGACACGACCGACCCAGGTAGAGAGCAATTCAATGCCGGGATTACGATCGATCCGCAGTACATCGTGAGAACCGATTTGGGTGCCATCGACGTATCCGATTACAAGATCAAGGGATATTGGTATTTTGACAAGCGTCAAAGCGAACTCAAGTACCGTCTTTTGGGATTGTGCCCGGTAACCCCCGATGTATTTACAGTAGGTAAGGAAGAACAAGATTATATCGAACTGTTTTGGATTTATTTCCCGGCAGCCAGAGACGTGTTGCACGAAGCCAAGGCTTTCAACGACCGAAACTCGGCCATGCCAATCACGTTCGACCACTTGCTTAATTCGAGACGTTTCAATGCGGTGATCTACAAAGAGGAAAACGTATACGGCGACCGTGAGATTGCCGAGTACCTCAAGGACAACTCGCAAATGCAGCTCCTCGAGTCGGAACGCGTCAAAAGCAAGATCCGCGACTTTGAGCAAGACATGTGGAATTATTAAAACCATATTTCAGTATAGAAACTCCTGCCAATCGGCGGGAGTTTTTATTTTTGTACCATGATAGATTACATAGTTGTAGGAGGTGGGTTGGCCGGAATCGCAATGGCCGAAACGGTGTTGGCCAAAGGAAAATCGGTGGCGGTGTTTGACAGCGGCTTGGCCAATGCATCGGGTGTAGCTGCCGGCGTCTACAACCCGGTGATTCTGAAACGTTTTAGCGGTTTGCAACACGCGCAGGAGCAACTCGAAGGGCTACGGGTTTTTTACGAAAGACTTGAAGCTAGGCTGGGTGTCAAAGTGAATTTTCCGATGCCCATCTTGCGCAGGTTTTTTTCGGTCGAGGAACAGAACAATTGGTTTGCCGCGTCGGATCGTCCGGGGTTGTCGGATTTTTTGTCTACGCAGCTTGTGAAAGACCATTACGCCTACGTCGAATCGCCTTTTGATTTTGGATTGGTCACGCATACGGGTTACGTAGACACCCAAGCGCTGTTGCGCGCTTACCATTCGTATCTGCAAGACAAAGGGTGCTTTTTTCGCACGTCGTTCAACCCACAGGAATTGGTTGTCAGTGACGATGGGGTTGCCTATCAAGACCTCCGCGCGCACCATGTTGTGTTTGCCGAAGGTTTTGGACTAAAAAGCAATCCGTATTTCAATCATTTGCCGCTCAACGGGACCAAGGGAGAAGTGTTGCTGATTCGCGCCCCAAAACTAAGCCTCGATGCCATCATCAAAGGCAATGTCTTTGTATTGCCCATGGGTTCGGACCTGTACAAAGTGGGCGCCACCTACAACTGGGAAGACAAAACCACCGAAGCGACCCCGGCAGCCAGGCAAGAACTCATCGAAAAGTTAACGGAATTGATCTCATGTGACTATGAAATCGTCGATCAACAAGCGGGCATCCGCCCAACGGTGAAAGACCGCAAGCCCTTGCTTGGAACACATGCGCAATACAATCGGCTTCATCTGCTCAACGGGTTGGGTACGCGTGGCGTGATGCTCGGGCCTTATTGCGCACAAATCCTTTTTGAGCATATCGAACAGGGAACGGCCATTCCGGCATCGCTCGACATCAAACGGTTTGCGTGATCAGCGCGCGGCATTGGGGTCGTAGGATACAAACATGTTGATGTACAACGTGCGCGACCAACGCAAGATGGGTGGCATCAGCAACAGCATCACCCCGAAAATGCATCCAAAAGTGGCCAGCAAGCCCATTCCGAACAGTCCCCAGCAAATCACGAACACCGCAATCGCCAACGCGACATTAACGGCATAACTTACGTACATCGCACCAAAAAAGAACGACGGTTCCATGTGGTACTTGAGTCCGCAGTGGCTGCAATGTTCGTTCATTTTGAGTGTTTTGCCCAGCGTGTAGGGGTTCTTGGCAACATACATGCTTTCCTGCTGGCATCTGGGGCAACTTCCTGTTAAAATGCTATTGAGTTTGGATCCTTTTTTTAACATTTGCAAAAATTTTCGCTGTTCGTTTTGGTTGACGCAAAGATACGGCTTTCACCATCGTTTAAATCACAATAAATGCTTAACATCCACAATCTTTCGGTTTCTTTTGGCGGGACCTATTTGTTCGAAGAAGTCACATTTCGGCTTGGCGCAGGCGATCGCGTAGGACTGGTCGGTAAAAACGGCGCGGGCAAGTCTACGATGCTCAAGATTTTGTCGCGGGACATCGCCCCAGATTCGGGCAGCATCGCCACCGAAAAAGAAGTCAAGATTGGTTTTTTGCGTCAGGACATCGACTTTGAGCAAGGCCGCACCGTGCTCGAGGAAGCCTATCAGGCGTTCATCGACATCAAACAGGTCGAACAGAAACTCGAACAGATCAACCATCAACTTGTCACCCGCACCGATTACGAAAGCGAAGCCTATTCGCAAATCATTGAGGATTTATCCGATTATACGCATCGTTTTGAGTTGCTTGGCGGATACAATTACGTGGGCGATACCGAAAAGGTGTTGCTAGGTCTTGGGTTCAAACGCGAAGAATTCAACAACGCTACCGATACTTTTTCGGGCGGATGGCGCATGCGTATCGAACTCGCCAAATTGCTGCTCCAATCGAACGATGTGCTGTTGCTCGATGAGCCTACCAACCACCTCGACATCGAGTCGATCATCTGGCTCGAAGGATTTCTCCGGAATTTCCCGGGCGTGGTGGTCATCGTTTCGCACGACAAGATGTTCCTCGACAACGTGACCAACCGCACCATCGAGATTTCATTGGGCAAGGCCTACGATTTCAACAAGCCGTATACCGAATACCTGGTGTTGCGACAGGAAATCCGCGAAAAGCAATTGGCGACGCAAAAAAACCAGCAAAAGAAAATCGAGGAGACCCAAAAACTCATCGACCGTTTTCGTTACAGCGCGACCAAGTCGTCGATGGCGCAATCGCTGATCAAGAAACTCGACAAGGTCGAACGCATCGAGGTAGATGAAGAAGATACGTCGGTCATGACGATCTCGTTTCCGGTCTCGAAAGTGCCCGGAAAGGTCGTGATCGAAGCCGAGCACGTCACCAAGCGTTTTGGCGAGAAGACGGTTTTGAAAGACATCAACCTGCTCGTCGAACGCGGTTCCAAGATTGCGTTTGTCGGGCAAAACGGCCAGGGCAAATCGACTTTTATCAAGGCCATCGTCAACGAATTTCCGTTCGACGGGACCATCAAGTTGGGGCACAATGTACAGGTGGGCTACTTCGCGCAAAACCAGGCCGAATACCTCGATGGCGAGATCACGCTCCTGGAAACAATGCAAAACGCCGCGACCGACACCAACCGCGCCAAAGTACGCGACATGCTCGGGGCATTTTTGTTCCGCGGCGACGATGTCGAAAAGAAAGTCAAGGTGCTTTCGGGCGGCGAACGCAACCGGTTGGCGCTTTGTAAGTTGTTGTTGCAGCCCATCAACGTATTGGTGATGGACGAACCCACGAACCACCTCGACATCAAATCGAAGAATGTGCTCAAAGCCGCGCTCCAAAAATACGAAGGCACGCTTTTGATCGTGTCGCACGACCGTGATTTCCTACAGGGCATGTCGAACATCGTCTACGAATTCAAGGACCAAAAGGTCAGGGAATATTTGGGCGATATCAACTTCTTTCTCGAACAACGCAGCTTGCAGAACATGCGCGAAGTAGAGAAGAAGGATGCCGTCAAAAAAGAGGCGCCCAAGGAACAACCCAAATTGTCGTACGAAGACCAAAAGAAAGGCAAGGCGCTGCAAAACAAATTGAGCAAGGTGGAAAGCCAGATCGCGCAGCTCGAGAAAGACATCCAGAACGACGACAAGGCGCTCGAATCAAATTACGACAAACACCTCGAGGACGCCAATTTCTTTACCGCCTACAACAAGAAAAAAGCCGAATTGGAACGCCTGTTGGCCGAATGGGAGGCCGTACAGCTGGAAATCGAAAATTCTTGAGGCGACATTTAGTGGATCAGCCCGATCCGTTTGGAATGTTCGATGGCTTCGCTCGACTCCTCGAAATAGCAGGTGGCTACATCCAGCGTTTCCATATTTCTTAAGGCTTCGACCGCTTTTTGCTTTTTTCGCTTGCCCGTTTGCCGGATGTACACCGCCTTGACGTTGATCGGGAAAATCTTGCAGATGTCTTCGTACAAATACGGATCCTGCTGCGAATCGTCGCCGAGCAACGTATAGGTCAAATGCGGATAGAACTCGAGGATGTGTTTGATTTTTTCGAACTTGTGGTTGTGGTCGCCGCGGCCCGTGATGAAAAAGTCGGTCAGGCTTGTCTTGATGTCCTTTAAAAGCAGCACGGCGCGCGGCAAATCGTGCAGTTCGGTAAAATCGATGATGAACCGGTACAAATTCCACTCGCTGCTCGACACATAAAAAAAAGCATTCTCTTCCTGCTTGTTGTTGCGCCCGGCCGTACTGAGCGCCTGGTAATGCGGTACGACGCCTTCAAAGATTTTGCGTCCGCGCAGGTTCCGGAACAACAAAATATAAAGTTTGCGGAACGGATTTCTGGTGTACGACACCAAAAACGTATCGTCGATATCCGAAATAAAGCCCAACTTTCCTTCGAAAGGCCTCAGGAAGCTGCCCCGTGTGACGATCTCTTCGTCTTCGTGTTCGATGCTGACGCGGTAGTCCATCCAGCCGTGCCCGAATTCTTTTTGAAGCGGGATCGAAAACTTGAAGTAGCCGTCGTCGAGCGTTTTGGTGTGGATTTTTTGCGTCCCCAAATGCAGATATACGCTTGCGTTGGGCTTGGTCTTGATGCGGAACATCCTGATGACTGAGCGTGCATTGCGGAAATTCTTTTTCTGGAAGTCGTATTCTTGTTTGGTGGTTGGCCGAAACACGTGTCCCATGACAATCAATTCTTCTTCGTTGGCGTATCCTCGGTACAATTTTAAAATCGGCTTCATGAAATGTTAAATGGTTTTGTAGGGACTTTCTAATTTAGCTAATTTTAAGGATAAAACGAAGCGAATCCGTGAAAAAGAATGTGCTCTTGGTGGTGAATCCCATTGCCGGTGGTCTCGACAAAGCCGACCTTGTGGCTACGGTCGAGCAGTTTGCCGACCAAAAGAAGGTCCGACTCGTCGTGTTTGAAACGACGGGGTCAAAGGACTGCGCACAAATTTCAAAGTTATACCACGAGCACAAACCCGAGCGCATCCTCGTGGCAGGGGGCGACGGAACCATCAAAATCGTCGCCGAAGCGGTCGAGCACCACGACGTGCCGTTGGGCATCTTGCCCGCGGGGTCGGCCAACGGTTTGTCGGTAGACTTGGATTTGCCCAAAAGCTTGGACGAAAACCTTGCGATTGCATTCCGCGACCGGTTCATGGACATGGACATGGTTTGCATCAACGGCAAAAAAAGTTTGCATTTGAGCGATTTGGGACTCAATGCGCAACTCGTCAAAAACTACGAAGCCAGCGACACGCGCGGTATGCTGGGTTATGCGTTGCAAGCGATTACAACGCTCAACGAACAAGATCCGCCATTCCACGCCAAGATCGACACCGACGGTTGTATCATCGAATGTGAAGCGCGTATGATTGTGATCGCCAATTCGCAAAAGTATGGTACGGGCGTGACCATCAACCCGAACGGTCGCATGAACGATGGCAAGTTCGAAATCATCATCCTCAAGAACACCGACTTGATCACCATCGGCAAAATAGTCGCGGGCAACATGCCGCTCGATACCGACGACGTCGAAATCATCACGGCCGAGAAAGCCACGATCAACACCTCGGTGCCTGTCCATTTTCAAATCGATGGGGAATATGTGGGCGAAGAAACCAACCTCCACATCCACGTGCTGCACCGACAAATGCGCGTGGCGGTGCCTTAATCCTTAAACGGGTGGCGCTGTTGCCAGACAGATTCGGGCTCGAAGTATTTGAACAGTTTGGGCATGAATCGGTTGGCCAAGGCATTGCGGTGTTGGATGAATCCCCAGGCGTCTTTCGGGACGGCACCCACCGAACTCTTGATTTCCAAAGCGGTTCGCGCAAAAATGATGCGTTTGTATCCTTTGTTGATCGAGTAGGCCGTCATGTCGTAAAGCATGTTCAGATACAACATTTTGTCGCGCTGGCAATCGGCATCGTAGCCTAGAAAATAAGTGTCGATGTCGCAACCGTTCTTGATTAACGTGCTGAAACCGACGATCCGTCCCTCGTCGAAATAACCGTAAAACAAGAACCGATCGCCCAGCGCTTGTTTGAACACGGCAAAATGGTCTTCGGGTAAATAGAACGTATTGAACGGCGCCTTGTCGGCCACGGTGCGGTACAACCGGTAGATGTCGGGTTGATGGTGTCGGATTTCGTCGAGCGTCATCTTGCGTTTGTCGAGTCCTTCGGCCTTTTTGCGCGCGCGTTTGTATTGGTCGCGGTATTTTTTGAGCAAGGCCGCAAGATAGTCGTCAAAAGACCGCCACGACGGAATGTCGAAAACCATGTTGGGTTGGGTCTGGAACTGGAAATAGTTAGCAAAACCTTGGGTAAACCATTCGGCCTGTTGGGTCGTGAAATCCTTCCATACGACCAGATGCGGTTTAAATTCGGCCAAGAGTTGCCCGGCGGCTTTTTGCAGTATTTGCAACAAGTCGCGCGGGGCAATGCCATCGGAAAAAGCAAACGCATTTTGCCCCGTAAGCATGTTGTTGCCCATGAACAACACTTTCGACGAGAAATTCTTGAAGACGATGTTGCGCACCTTGGTCTTGAGGCATGAATCGCGGTCGCCAAACGATTCGACATTGCTCAAATCGACAAACTGGCTCACTGCGATACCCACGAGTCCATCGCCATCAAAAACACCTACAAAACGGCAACGCATGTTCTCTGGCGCCGATGTTTCAAGGATCGAAAGATATTCACGGCCCAAAAACAAATTGTGTTGCGCCAGTTGGTCCCAATCCTTGGGCAACGACGCCGCGCTGGTGAAAATCGCAAAAGTATAGGGGGTACTCAAATCGGTCTAGAGATTTTGTCAAAGATACGCAAAAGGCCTATACAAAAAGACCGCCCATAGAGCGGTCTTGTTCATTGTTGTTTGGTTGTTATTGCCATGCGCAGACGATGCCGCCCATGATCATGCAGCACACCACCCAATAGCCGCCGGTGACCAAGATGTATTTCCAACTGCGCTGTTCAAACAGCGAATTGGTGCCCACAACGGGCAGCGCAAAGAACAGCCCTGCGAAAAAGCCGTGCAGCATGCCGTGCTTGAAGGTGCGGAACGCCGTGCCGTAGTCGGCCATAAAGGCGTTGAACGATGGCTTGGCTACGCTAGGGTCGCCGCCAATCATGCCGGTGGCGCCCCATTGGTGGATCACCATAAATTGTAGCGTAAAGGCAATGAAAAAGGCAAACACAATGGTGGTGCCGATATTTTCAGCATGTTGCCCGATTTGGCTTTGTCTTCGGTCATGCCGCTTTCGCGCATCCACAAATTGCCAAAAACTTTTGGGTTGTACCAGATGAATCCCACGGGTAGTGTAGAAAGAGCCGCGACAAGAATCGCCAGAAAATTAATGCTCATGGTTTTTTGTTTTTGTTGGTTAGTGATTCAAATATAGGAATTTTTGAAAATACGCTAACGATTTAGTTATTAGCGGGGTGCGGGTGACCAAAGAAATTGTCGACGAAATGCATATTTGTAAGAAAAAATACCATAAATAATTCAAAAATATGCATTTCATCGATTTTATTTGCTTATTATCGATAAACTGTCATACTTTTACACCGTAGAAATTTCAAATACCCCTACTATGAAAAATATTGCTACACTCCTGATGTTGATGATCGCCTCTGCGGTGATGGCCAACGTATCACCTTCGGAAAAAGAAGCGTTGCTCAAATTATACCATGCGACCAACGGCGCGCAATGGAAAAAAACATGGGACCTCAAAGCACCAGTTACTACCTGGTATGGCGTAAAGGTACAAAACGACAAAGTGGTCGCGATTGATTTGTCGAACAACAACCTGAGCGGCGAATTGCCGAAAGAAGTCAAGCAACTTGTAAACTTGCAGGATTTGCGTTTGTTCCGCAACAGTTTGACGGGCAACATCCCAGCCGAGATTGGTCAACTCAAATCGCTCAAATCGCTCAACATGGCGTTCAACAAATTGTCGGGCAACATCCCGACGAGCATGGGCAACCTGACCGCTTTGGAGTCTTTGGAATTGTACATGAACCGTCTTTCGGGCAATATCCCGAGCGAGATCGGAAAACTCAAGAATCTCAAGACCTTGTCTTTGTACAACAACGAATTGAACGGAAGCATCCCAACCACCGTATACGGCATGACGTCGTTAAGGGTTTTGTTGCTCAGCAGCAATAAACTGACCGGAAAATTGAGCCCCGATGTGGCCAACCTGTCTAACCTGGAGAACCTGAGCTTGTTCGAAAACAACCTCGACGGACAGGTGCCTTTCGATTTAGAGAAAATCAACGGGCTTAAGGAAATGAACATCTCTTACAACCAATTCTCGGGATTGGTTTCGAGAAACCTCGCGCAACTCGATACGCTCAACATGACGATGGTCAACGAGCAGGGTGTTGCAACAACCTTGCAAGTCAAGGCCGAGGACAAAAATTCGGCATTGGCCGCAGAAGACTAATAGTAATTTTTTTTCATAAAATAATAATTGGTGGAAAGCCCCGCTCTTGTAGCGGGGCTTTTGTTTGCTGGTTTATTGTTTGATAAACTGCAGCTCAATCACCAATCTAACTTCTTCTGCCACCAGAACGCCGCCTGTTTCCAGGGCCGAGTTCCAGTTGAGTCCCCAATCCTTGCGGTTGATTTTACCGTTGAGCCCAAAACCGGCTTTGGTGTTGCCCCACGGATCTTTCATTTGTCCGCTGAATTCGGCGTCGAGCGTTACGGGTTTGGTGGTGCCGTGTAGCGTCAAGTCACCTTTGAGGGTATATTCGCCTTCGTCTTTTTTGGTGAACGACGTGGCTTCGAATTTGATCTCCGGATATTGTGCGGCGTCAAAAAAGTCGGCGCTGCGCAAGTGGCCGTCGCGGTCGTTGTTGCCGGTATCAATCGATTCTACGTCACCTGTAAAGTGAATTTTGGCGTTTTCGAAATCGTCGCCCTCGGTTTCTATCGATGCGTCGAATTTGGTAAATTTCCCGGACACGTTGGTAAACATCATGTGTTTGACTTTGAATCCGATTTCAGAGTGGGTGGGGTCGATGACCCATTTGGTTGTTGACATTTTTTTATTGTTTATTGTTATTATTTATTTTTTATTTCTGGGGCAAAGTTCGGTCGGTTTTTTTCGTTGGGCATTGAACTAGGACAAGAAAGACCGTTGCGCTTTAAGAATCAAGACCGCTTCGCTGCAAGAACCAATACGGTTGGGTCAAACGAGTCAATCTTGATTCTTGACTCTTGAATCTTGACTCTAGATTCTTGGTTCCTGGTTCTTGACTCTTGACTCTAGTCTGTTTACAAAACCATCGGCACTTCCATCAGCAAAATCTCGGCATCGGCAGAATTCGCGGTAATCTGAATCGCGTTGGTGTCCCAAATGCCGAGCCCGTCGCGCTGGTTGAGTGCAATATCGCCTATCGTAAAATCGCCTTTGATCACAAACGTATACACGCCGTTGCCTTTTTTCTTCAAGCCGTATTCGGTCGAGAAATCCTTGTCGAAAGTACCCAAATGGAACCACGCGTCCTGGTGGATCCAAACGCCTTCATCGTCTGCGCTTGGCGACAAAATCTGCTGCAGTTTGTTGTGGCGGTCGTTTTGGTCGAGCGTAATCTGGTCGTAACGCGGTGTCACGTTGCGTTTGTTCGGATACAGCCAAATCTGCAAAAACTTGGTCAGCTGGTCGGCGTTGCGGTTGTATTCGCTGTGCATGATGCCGGTGCCCGCGCTCATGACCTGGATGTCGCCTTTTTTGATGACGGCCTTGTTGCCCATCGAATCCTGGTGTTCCAAATCGCCCTCGAGCGGGATCGAGATGATTTCCATGTTGTCGTGCGGGTGCTTGCCAAAGCCCATGCCCGCATCGACGCGGTCGTCGTTCAGCACGCGCAACACACCAAAGTGCATGCGGTCTGGGTTGTGGTAATTGGCAAAACTAAACGTGTGGTGCGAATCGAGCCATCCATGGTTGGCGTGGCCACGTGTCGCGGCTTTGTGCAAAACAGTGTTGTCCATAATTTTTGAATTGGTGTTGGGTAAATGATTAAAACCGATCGCTTCGGGTTGCTTGATCTCGTCGATGTCGTTCTTCAAAATGTCACCGACGGCGGCCGAGGTCACGAACATGCCCGTGCCCATAAGCCCTTTCTTTAGGAATGATTTTCTGTCCATGGTGGTGGTTTTAGATAGGGCAAAGTTCGGGTAGCGGGTTGGCGTGTGCATTGAACTAGGACAAGAAGTGTGTCGAAAGTCGAAAGGCAAAAGTCAAAAGTCGAAAGTTGAAGGAAGTGATTTGGGCGTGCCGGCGGCTGGGGATTTTGAGGTTGTCAGAATGTCGAGTGGGCCGCCGTCGGGCTGTCCGCTTTATCTTTTTTGCCTTCGTGCCTCGGCAAAAAAGGATGCCGCTACCATCCCTCACGCAAAATCGATCCGGCACGAAATATTTGCTATATTTGATGTAAGTGTCTAAAAATTAACATCATGCAATTGATTTTCTACTTGGGCCTCATGGGCTGTCTGCTCACGGGGTGCCGTCAAAAAGAGCCCGCCGAAACCCCACCCAAAGTGGGCGCGCGTTACCATTGCAAAGCGCAAACCAACGATAAGGATTGGTACACATCGGGTAAAAAGGCGCCCAAATTCAAAGGGCTCGAAGGCATCACCTTTAAAATATCCACCAACCATCCCGAAGCGCAAACGTATTTCAACCAAGGGCTCATGCTCGCCTATGGCTTTAACCACGCCGAGGCCGCGCGGTCGTTTTTCGAGGCCACGCGGCTAGACCCGAATTGTGCGATGGCGTTTTGGGGCTATGCCTACGTGCTGGGCCCGAACTACAACGCTGGCATGGAACCCGACAATTTCGAGCGCGCCTACGATGCGGCGCAATCGGCTTTTCGGTTGTCCAAAAACGCCACAGCCAAGGAAAAAGCATTGATCGAAGCGTTGGCCACGCGGTATGCCAAACAGCCGCCCGAAGACCGCAGCGCGCTGGACATCGCCTACAACAAGGCCATGAAAAAAGTCTACCAACTGTATCCCGACGATCCCGATGTAGGCGCATTGTATGCCGAATCGCTCATGGATTTGCATCCGTGGGACCTGTACGAAAAAAGCACCAAGAAGCCCAAACCCTGGACGCCCGAGTTGCTTTCGGTTTTGGAACATTTGATGGATTTGCATCCCAAGCATCCGGGCGCACATCATTTTTACATCCATGCCGTCGAAGCATCGGCGTATCCCGAAAAAGGCGTGCCCAGCGCAAAGCTGTTCAAAGACCTCGTGCCGGGTTCGGGACATTTGGTGCACATGTCGTCGCACATCTACATCAATACGGGCGATTACCATTTGGCGACGCTGGCCAACCTCGCGGCCGTAAAAATCGACAGCAGTTATTTTACGGCCTGCCATGCGCAAGGGGCATATCCGTTGGCGTACTATCCGCACAATTATCATTTTTTGTCGGCGACGGCCACTTTAGAGGGCGCCTCGAAAACCGCATGGATGGCGGCCAAACAAGTGCAGTCGAACACCGCAAAGGACGTCATGGAACAACCCGAATGGGCCACGCTGCAACACTACTACACCATCCCGTACTATGTGGGCGTCAAGCTCAAGATGTGGGACACGATTCTGGCCCAGCCCATGCCCGAAAAGAAACTGATTTATCCAAGGGCGGTCTTGCATTATGCGCGCGGGATGGCCTATTTGGGCAAAGGCAATCGCATCAAGGCCAAGACCGAGTTGGCCGCCCTGCAAAAGCTCGCGCAAGAAGCTGAACTCAAAAGCCTGACCATCTGGAACATCAACACCACCCATGATTTGATCCAGATTGCCGTCAAAGTCCTGCGGGCCGAAATCGCGCAAGACGAAAAACAGTACGACCAAGCGCGAACACTCTTTCTCGAGGCCATCGCGCTCGAGGACCAACTCAATTATGACGAGCCGCCCGACTGGTTTTTCTCGGTTCGTCACGAACTGGGCGCTTTACTGGTGAAGGACGGGAAATACAAACAGGCCGAGCAAATCTACCGCGAAGATTTGTTGCATTTTCGCGAAAACGGATGGGCGTTGATCGGGCTTTATCAGGCGCTTCTAAAACAAGGGCGTGAAGCCGAGGCCAAAAAAGTAAAGGAACGGTTCGACAAGGCGTGGGCGCATGCCGATTTTGCGCTTACTTCTTCGGGCGTATTGTAGTTTTAGGATTTGGCAAGCTTGGCACGTACTTTCGACAAAAATTCGGGCGTGATCCCCAAATAGGAAGCGATATAGTGTTGCGGCACGCGTTGCGGAATGGTTGGGTATTTGGCCAAAAAGTCCTGGTATTTTTCGACCCCGCGGCGCGTGATGGTACAAAACAATCGGTTTTGCGTGACGGCCAGGTTGCGTTGCATCAAGATCCGAAAGGCGCGCTCGAAACGCGGCGCACGCAAAAACAGCGCTTCCTTGGCTTCGGGGGTAAACGTAAGCAGTTCGCAATCTTCGATGGTTTCGATAAATACCTGGCTGGGTTGGTTTTCGTAGATGCTGAACGAGATGTCGCTGATCCACGAATCCTCGACGGCAAACTGGATGATGACTTCGTGTCCGTTCTCGTCGATGTAATATTTGCGCAGACAGCCCTTGACGACAAACGCTTCAAAATTACATACTTCGCCTTCGTGCAGCATGATGGTTTTTTTGGGAACGGTGCGGTGTTCGAGTAGCCCGTCAAAAACGTCGAGTTCGTCGGGCTTGAAGGCGACGTAGCGCGAGATGGCTTTGTTGATTTGGTCGTACAAAATAAAAGAAATGGTCGTTACGGTAATTCGATTGGGATTGCGTCACGGTCAAATTTAAGGAAAATTTTGGTTTGGGAGCGTGATGCGGTGGGAACCCACTACATCCCGCCCTGGTTTAAAGTTATGGAATTAAAAAATACAACAAGTGTAGAAAATCTGCCGGGAAGTTAATTTGATTTGTTGTATAGGGGAACCCACCATATCCCGCCCTGATTGAAAGTTACGGAATTAGAAAATACAATAAGTGTAGAAAATCTGCCGGGAAGTTAACTTGATTTGTTGTATAAGGGAACCCACCATATCCCGCCCTGATTGAAAGTTACGGAATTAGAAAATACAACAAGTGTAGAAAATCTGCCGGGAAGTTAATTTGATTTGTTGTATAAGGGAACCCACCATATCCCGCCCTGATTGAAAGTTACGGAATTAGAAAATACAATAAGTGTAGAAAATCTGCCGGGAAGTTAATTTGATTTGTTGTATAAGGGAACCCACCATATCCCGCCCTGATTGAAAGTTACGGAATTAGAAAATACAATAAGTGTAGAAAATCTGTCAAAATACCCCGCACTAGGCGCTCCACGCCACAATTCATTAAAAGTCACAACTTCGAATGTAGATCATATAGTGTTGCCTTCGTTGGTTTAAAATAGGCCGGCCGAGGTTTTTTCGGCTTGCTCAAGGTCTTTGTTTTGCGTTATCCGTAGCCAGTTTCATTGCGACATTAAACTATAAATGCAAATCTCTCGCGGTGTTCGACAACAGCTACATGCTGTTTTGTGGTAAAATTTCTGTGGTGTTTTTTTTATCACAAAAAATTCACCACACTTTGAACTGCCCCCCAAAAGTTGGACACTATTTGAGGGTATTTATGGAAAGAAAAGTCAAGCACAGTTATGATTTCAAACTTCGCTGTGTAGAG
>NZ_FMVF01000063.1 GCF_900101895.1 Flavobacterium caeni | reverse complement strand
AGTAAATTCTTAAGATCCTTTTCGAATCATGATAGTTGACGGATGCTGTGGTATGTGGAAGCCAGGGCGCGAGCATAACGTTAGGCCGCTTCACGACGTTGCCGATGAAAGCGGAGCAGAGTTCGCTCTGCCAATATAATATTTCTTCGTGAAACCGCAACGTCCGGCTACCGAAAACCCGGCAATGTCTTGAAACGGCGGTTGAGCGACGTTTCTAGTTTTATTTGATTTTTTATTCTCTAATCTTTTAATTTTCTCTTCAAGGATTTTGAATTTTTGTTCATTTTCTCGATTGAATGTTTCTACTTTAAAGAAAATTGCTGCTAGCGCAATTAATAAAGAAATTATAGGAATAACTATTTGAATAATATCTTTGACTTTATCTATTTTATTTTTGTAAGCTAGCCTCAAATATTTTCTATCTGAATATGCGGCGACTCCTGCTTCTTTAGAATACATTCCGGTTACTCCGTGAGCATCATGATAACCGATTTCTTTGTTTTCGTATAAAATTGAAGATAGTTCTCGAAGGGTTTTCTCGTCACATCCAACATACTTTGTAATTTCTTCGAATTTGACTCCAAGAATTCTTTCTGATCCAGCTTCACAAGCTAGAAACTGCTTTGATAAAATTTCTAATATCTTATGTCGTTTTTTATCGCGGTTCATATGAAATGTTGCTCAACGTTTCGCGCAGTTACGCAGGAGCGGAAAAGCGGACTGAGTATTCTCTGCCAAGATAAAACTTTCTTCGTGAAAACCGAACGTTCAACTCACGAAAAACCAGCTCTTGCTTAACTGCGCTGTTGGGCGGCGTAATCTACTTTCAGAGAATTAATAATATCATTAGCGGAAAATATCTCTGCATAATCATGCATCGATCCAATCTCAAATTTTAAAGGTTCATTATTTTGCGTATAGGCGATAATCCTATGTTCTTTTTGATAGCTCAATAAATGAGATTTCTTAAATAACGTTACTTCATGATTATTCTTACTGTAATTGCAATAGCGAACCAAGTTGTGTGAATGAGTAATTCCTTTTTCGTCAAGTTTAGCAAGTATAGAAAAAATAAATTTTTCTACATCTTTTATAATTATACAATGAGTTCCAAATTGAAGCATTCTTTTATCAACTGTATGCACGGATTTTCTTTTCAGTAACAGATTTGAGATTGCATAAGTTGAATAAATATTTCCTACATGACCACCTATATTCTTCCAGAGTTGCATGCTTGGAGAGTTTACAGTAATAGGATTGTCAGGGAATTTAAATGTTAGTTTAGCATCTTTTATGTTTAAAATTTCAACCGTTCCTTCATATTTGTCGCCAATTCCTGGTTTGTCAAATTCTTTGAAAGTCTGAATGGTATTCATGTAAATCTCTCCTTTTTCAAAGAGGTTTTTAATATTTTCTTCGCTTCCAAATTTCAAAAGAAACTTTACATTAATTGTCATGTTCGTGAATTTATGATGATTTCCCGATTATGTCGCCCAACGTTCCCTGTATTTGCGCTGGAGCGGAAATAGGAGCAGAGTTCTCTCTGCTAAGATAAAACTTTCTTGGTTTGGACGAACGTCTAACTTGCT
>NZ_FMVF01000029.1 GCF_900101895.1 Flavobacterium caeni | reverse complement strand
CCCATTTTTTGACCTCCCGATGGATCGACGATCTGTTCCTTTCGAGCCTATCGGCGATGTATGAAATCGATCTTTTTTCGGCAAGTAAAGTTTGTATGATGACTCTTTCTTCGAGTTTGAGGCGTGTTCTTTTTTTGTCCATAAGGCAGCAAATCTAAGGATTAGACTTGTTGCATTAAGTTATTGAATTGTCCCGATGCTGACAAAATGCCTGCTAACGTTAGGCCGCTTCACGCCGTTGCCGATCAGAGCGGACTGAGTTCTCTCTGCCGAAGATAATGTTTCTTCGTGAAACCGCAACCTCCGGCTACCGAAAACCCGGCAATGGCTTGAAACGGCGGTTGAGCGCCGTTCACTCGCTTAGTAAATATTGATAGGCATTCCATAAAGAACTCTTATTTTTTCTCCGTTTAACTTTCCTGCATTCCAATTTGGAGACAATTTGAGAACTCGAATAATTTCGTTTGAGATTATTGGATCAATGTCTTTTTTATAAAGTTCAATATTGGATAATGTTCCATCGATTTCTACGACAAAGCGCACAAATATTTTACGTTCCGTTTTAGGTGCATCGCTTGGTATTTTTAGATTTTCATTGATGAATTTGTACATTTTTCCAGGCCCGCCAGGAAAACTCGGATGAGTATCTATTTTATCTAAATTTAAAATTGGTTTCTCGTTTCTTATGGAGTCATTATTTTGTGAAGCAGCCTTAAAAGAGAAAACAAATAGAATTACTGTAATTATTATTTTCATGCAATTTTTCATATTTACGACGTTTTTACGAATGGCGCTCAACGTTTCGCGCAGTTACGCAGGAGCGTCAGAGCGAACTGAGTTCTCTCTGCCAAGATAAAACATTCTTCGTGAAAAACGAACGTTCAACTTACCGAAATCCAGCTCTTGCTTAACTGCGCTGTTATAAGCAGGCCTTCTGTCTGTCGAGGTTGTTAAGTCCTTGTCTGCTGTGAGTTTCGCTGTCATTGTCGAGTTGCGAATGAGTCTGTTTGTGTCGGCTGTAGGTAGCGGCTTTAAAAATTTTAGAAGGGAAGGAAATTTAAAAAAATAATTTTTCTTTGGGTGGTAAAGGTGTAAGCTTTTTTGCAATTTTTGGTCTGTGCGTTGGCTTGTGCGAAACGAAGTTCACGAACACTATAAATAAGCAATAGTGAGTAATTGCAAATGTGCTTACACCTGTGTGATGGCTATTTTCTTCTGTTAAGCTTTTCTTTCGCTGTGTCCACTAAATAATAAACCATAGGAATTAAAAACACAGTCAAAATTAGGGATGATAGAAGTCCACCAATGATTACCCAAGCAAGACCGTTTTTCCATTCGGCTGCTGTTCCTGTTGCCATTGCGATAGGAAGCATTCCAACAACCATTGAAAGCGTTGTCATTAAAATAGGTCGCATACGACCTTTCCCAGCAATGACTAAGGCTTCTTTGAAATGTTTACCTTCTGCTTTTAATTGATTAGTAAAATCGACAATTAGAATAGCGTTTTTTACCACTAAGCCCATTAGCATAATTAACCCCAATAAGGCGAATAAACTCAGATTGCTTAACGACAAATTCAATGCGAAAAACGCCCCAATTGCTGCTACTGGTATAGAAAACAACACTACAAATGGATAAACAAAACTGTCATATAGTGCTACCATAATCAGGTAAATCAGCAAAAATGAAATGAGTAAAACAGAACCTAATGCTCCAAAACTATCATCTTGTCTTTTGATGTCGCTACCCCAAGTCATCTGTATTTCGTTTGGCAATGGATTTTCTTTGAGATATGCTACTACATCGTCTGCTACTGTTCCTGATGGTCTGCCTAAGGCATCTGCTGTAAGTGTAACGGATGGTTGTCGGTCTTTACGTTCCAATAAGGATGGAGAATTACCTTGCACAACAGTTGCAAATTGTGAAACCTCCATTGGCATTCCCATAGGATTAATAATAGAAAGTTGTTGAACATCTTCAAAATTTCGTCTGCTAAATTCATCTAACCAAATTCGCACAGGATATTCCGTTCCGTTTTCGGTTAAAGTCGCATCATCATTTCCTGTAAATGCAGTTCTTAGGTTTAATCCAACATAAGCGGTTGTTAAACCCAATCGTTGCATTTTATCTTTGTCGGGAATTATTTTGTATTCGGGATTACCTGCTTCAACGGATAAGCGAACATTATCCGCACCTGGAATTTTTTCGATTACCGTTTTCAATTCATCGCCTGTTTTCATCACCAAATCCAAATTGCTACCGCTTAACGTAATTTCGATTGGTGCTGAACGTGGAATTAAACCCAAAGCCGCCATTGAATAATTGATACTCGGAAATTTTGACTTTAGTTCTTCCCGAAGATTTTTCATAAATGTTTCGGTAGGCAAATTATTCAATTCCTTTTTGGATTTTAGTTGAATTGTAAATTCAGTTTTATTTGCTGAACCTACACCCAAACTTCCAATGCCTGTGCTTGGTCCGCCAATGTTGCTGAATACTGTTGCTACTTCGGGTTGTTGAATAATGTATGTTTCAATCTTTTGAGCAATTAAATTGTTTTGATGTATAGAGGTGGACTTATCAAATTCTAATGCCATTCTAAATTTACCTTGATCGCCTGTTGATATTAATTCTTTACCAATAATTCCTTGTTTCATAATACCTAAAGTCATTGCAAAAAGCATAAGAACGATACCTGTAAAAGCTAATTTATGGCTCAATACCCATTCTAATCTTCGACCATACCATTCATTAAAGTTTTCTAATTGAACTTCAAACCAAAGTAAAAAACGATTGAAATAATTAGTGGGTTGCAAATCTTCTTTTTTGCCAATACGAGAAGCCATCCAAGGCGTTAAAGTAAAACCAACCAACAAACTGGTGAGTGTGGAAGTTATTACCACAACCGAAAACTGCTTGAGCATATCAGCAACAAACACTTGTAGAAAAAGAATAGGCAAGAAAACCACAACGTCAACCAAGGTGATTGACAATGCTGCAAAGCCAATTTCCATTCTGCCGTCCATTGCAGCAGATCGCTTGTCTTTTCCTTTGTCTAAGTGCTTTTGAATGTTTTCTAAAACTACGGTAGCATCATCTACCAAAATACCAATGATTAAAGACATTGCCAGCAATGTCATTAAGTTTAAGGTGTAACCCAAAAGCCACATTACAGCAAAGGCAGTAACTAATGAAGTTGGAATAGCTACCAAAACAATTAGTGAATTTCTAAAACTTCTTAAAAATAAAAGCATTACCAAAGACACCAATATCACAGCTAAAATCAAATCAAAAACAACGGAATTAACGGCTGCAATCGTGTTGTCGGTGCTATCGTCTGCAATAATAAATTTCACACCCGAACTTGCATTTTGTTGTTCAATGGATTGAAATTTCTCCCGAACCAATTTTGAAACATCTACTGCGTTTGCATCACCTTGCTTTTTCAGCATTAATCCAATGCCGTTTTTACCATTATAGCGACTGATGGAAGTTGTTTCCTTTATGCCATCTATAACATCTGCTATGTCTTTTACATAAACAGGACTTCCTATAACTGGCATTGCCACCTGAACATTTTTAATATCCTCAATAGATGCGAATTTTCCCGTTAATCGAACTGAATTACTTTCTTCTTCGGTTTGCACTTTTCCAGCGGGTAAGTCTAAGCCCGAACGATTAATTGCTTCAACAACCTGAACTACTGATATTTTATACAATTTCAGTTTGTCCTGATTTATTTTTACTTGTATTTCTCTTTCCTCTCCACCTAAAACAGTAATCTCTGCTACACCCTTTATTTGTTGAATTTGGGGCAGATAATCATCTTTCATTTTTTGATAAAACTCTGTGGCAGACAAATCACTTGTTGCACTGATGGACATTATCGGCAAATCATTTGGCGAAACTTTACTCATTACAGGACTTAAAATATCCTGTGGTAAATCTTTGCGAATGTTGTCAATGTAGCGTTGTGCGTCTTGCATTGCCTTATCCAAACCTGTCCCATATTTTAGATTGGCTATGATGATAGAAGCATTGGGCAATGATTTTGTAACCAAGTAATCTACACCCTCCAAGTTGGATAAAGCATCTTCTATTTTTCGTGAAACGGATGTTTCTACTTCGTTTGGTTCGGCACCAGGGTAAACAGTTTTAATTACAACTACGGGCTGATTAAAGTCGGGCATTAACTCGTAACTCAAATTTTTATACCCGATAAATCCTAATAAAGTAAATACGCTGAAAAGCACTATTATCAGCGAAGGACGTTTGATTGATATTTCTGTAATATTCATTTTTCGCTGATTTTATTTAACAGTTACATTCGCCCCATCAAAAAGATTGATGAAGCCATTCGTTACAATTACATCACCTTCATTTAATCCATTTGAAACAACAGCTTTGTTTTGTGTCCTTTTTGAAATAGTGATGTTTTGCAAAAGGGCTTTGCCATTTTTCACAACATAAACCTGTGGTTGGTTATCTGTGCCTTGTATGGCAGATGACGGTATGATAATTCCCTTTCCAGACGTTTCACTTTTGAGGAAAACTTTACCAAACATCCCAGATTTTATTTTCAAGTCCGATGTGTTATTTACCATAAACTGAACTGGAAAACTACTGCCCATATTGGCTTTACTACCAATCATGATAGCTTTGCCATTTAATGAAATTTCGGGATAGGCATCTGAACTAAGAGAATAGTTTTGATTGATTTTGAATTTACTCAATTCATTTTCCGGAACATTTACAGTGAATTTTAGCATTGAAATATCTGTAATTTGAAGCAATGGAACTCCAGGTGCAGCAAAGGCCCCTTCTTCACTATGCTTTGCCGTAACTACACCGCTAAAAGGTGCTTTAATAGTAGTTTTGTTTATCTGCTCCAACAAAGTAGCTTTCTGAACTTTTGCAGATTTCAAACCTAATTCCGCCTTTTCTAATTGAACACCTTGAATGGCATCTGCTTTAGCCAAAATGGTATAGCGGTTTACATCTGCTTCTAATCCTTCTATTTGCACTTCAATAGTTTGCAGTTGCAATTTCAGCAATGAATTATCCAATTGAATTAAAGTTTGACCTTTACTTACAACACTTCCGACATCAACTAAAATGGTGTTAATTTTCCCTTGTAATTCGGCACTTATTTTTGTTTCCTTGTTGGGCTCAAATGTGCCTGAATAAGAAAATTCTGCATTCACATTTTCAAGTTGCAATGTATCTACTTGAACATTAATAGCTTGTTCTTTATCGTATTGATACACTTTACTCTGCGTAATTTCCTTGTTTGTTTTCAACTTAATTACCACAATGGCAATTATCACCAACGGTATGATGACGTATAGCACTTTTTTTAGGATTGATGATTTTGTATTCATTGTGATAATTATTTGATTATTGAAATATTTCCAGTGAGTTTTTTTAGTTCTAAATCTGCTTTTAGGTAATCAATTACAGCAGATAGATAAGTTTGTTGTGCTTCTCGTAAAGCATTGTCAGCAAGCAAAACATCCGTTAAGCTTGCCGTTCCTTGTTTCTGTTGAAGAACGGTTTGCTCATAGATTGTTTGAGCTAATTGAATTTGTTCAGTTGTGGTTTCTACAGATTTTTTAGCAATTTCTCTTTGCATTCGAGCATTTTCAATCTGCATATTATTTTGTTCAGTAAGCAATCCAAACTGAAGTTCATTGTTTTGAAGTTCCAATGTTTTTTGATTGATTTTTCGTTGAGTAACTGTTCCGTTAAATAGCGGATAGGTTAATTGAACACCTGCAAAACCAATCGGATAAAAATCAAGGAAAGAAGCAGGTTGTCCGTTATAACCAAAGCCTGTTGTGCCATACATTCCAATAAGATTAAGCGAAGGCAAAAATCTTGATTTGTTTAGTGTGCTTATTTCAATTGACAATAAACGTTTTTGAGTTTTTATAATACGAATATCTAAAGTTGATGAAGATGTGTATTCATTTGTGTTTTGATATTGAATGTTTGCTTCAATTTGCAGATTTTGTTCAATAGAAATACCCATAGCAAATTTCAAGGCATTTAGAACCTGCTCGTATTTGCTTTTGATGGTTTCCTTTTGGGTGGTTAATTGTGATACTTGTAATTTTACCTTGCTTACATCTGTTCCTTTGACAAGCAATTGTTCATTGAGCAATTGCATATTTTTCAGAAGCCTTTCTGCGTTAATCAAATTACTGTCAATAAATGCCAATTGGTGGTGCAAGATTTGGGCATTGTAATACAAATTGGAGATTTCAAAATAGATTTGCTCCTCCGTTTTTTGATACTGCAAGTCTGTCAATTCCGAAGCAATTTTAGTAGTTTGTATGGCTCCATAAACTTGTGGATTATACAAAGGCATTGATAGTTGCAAATTGGCGTTGATGTTATGCGGAACTCCAAACTGAATTGCTCTATATTGACCTTCTGGAACTGCTGGATTAAAAGCATTTATTGGAAGCAGTTGATAGGGTAAATTATAGTAATATCTGTAGTCTGCATTTGCTGTAACTTTAGGAATTAAATTGGCTTTGGCTTCTTTCTCTCTTTGTTCACCAATGGCCATATTGTTTCTGCTCATTTGCAGGTTTTTATTGTGAACCTGTGCTGTATCAATACATTGTTGCAAAGTCCAAGTTTGTGCTTGTGCGGATTGAAAGCCTCCTATTATCAATAATAGAACAAAATAATGTTTGTGAATATTCGCTAACTTCATTGGTCAAATTTTTTTTACTTAATGAGTATTAATTGACTTTCAATTGTTCCTACAACCCAATGTTTTACCATTGGTTCAATATTTATAAAGTCACCTGACAATAGTGTTTCCATTATCCCTTTTTCATTTTCAAAAATCACTTCTCCTTCCACGCAAATCAAAAGTGCTGGTGTTTTGGTGATATGCTCTTTTAATTTCTCGCCTTTCAAAATTTGGATAGCTGTTGCATTACCCAGGTCACTTTTGAAAAGAGAAGTTGCTGAAACTGGTTTTTCTTGTGTATGTAATTCTTTTATGTTCATTGGAAATATTGGTTAAATGTTGAAAATGAAGTTTGTATGTTTTTAAACTGCTCTGATGCTTCGGTTTCGTTTTTAGCTTCTGAAAGTTCCTTTACCATATCAATGTATGGCAAAAGCCACTTATGAAGTTCATCGTGTGCTTTGCCTTTCATTGTGCAATTAGATGTAAGTAAATCAATATTGGTTTGTAGTTTTTCAGCTAATGATTTGAAGTCTTTTTGCTCAACATTAGCGAAGTGATTAATATCATTTTCCATATTGCGAATATGTGTTATCATATTGGCATCAACTTTCCATTTTTCGCCATTGTTGAGTTCAATTGCTTCGCTTTCATCATCGTGATGATGATTATTTTGTTCGGCAACTTCTGTTTGATTATTTGATTTCTCGTTTGTGGAATTGCCACAACTGTATAGCAATAAGCTACCTACGGCAAATGTTAAGATTAATTTATTCATTATGATTATTATTTAATTGTTTATTGATAGTGAAAAATGCAATGATTGCAAATACAAACGTTACCGCTATTCTGAAAATCATTGCACCAACAGTTTTTGTTTCATAAATGCCACCTGAATTGATGTGAATTTTAAGACCGATAAAAGCGGCTATCAGTATGAGTGTTGAAATTACTAAGAGTGTAGCTGTCCATCTTTTGTTTTTAATAAACCCATAAGCTGCAAAAATATATAGAATGCTACTGATAAAATTTGACCAAACCACAAACAGAACATAATTGCCCTCTTTGGCTCTAATACCAAACAAATCAAAAATTACAGATGTGCTTAGGAATAAAGTAAGCAAGCCAAACCCAGCGAGGAGAGTTGCAAATAAATATGGAAGTATTTTCTTCATTTAGATTTGATTAATGTTAATACAGATTGTATCATATTGTCACCGTTTCGAGTAATGTCAAATTGAAAATTTGCAACTCTCCATTTAAACATTTGCAGTCTAAAAGTTCCCATCACGATATGCATTAACTCATCGGATGTAATTGCATTAGTAAAAACCTTCTTTTGTTGACCTTCCAGAATAATAGGCATCAGGTGTTTCATTTTTACACCCATTATTTTCAATATTGTTTCATTGATGCGTTGGCTTTCTTCCATTAATCCGTCAGAAAAAACTGCCACTACAAAATGCGGATGCTTTTTAAAAAATGAAAATTGATTTTGAAATAGCGTTGTAAATTTTTCTTCGGCTGATTGTTCACTTGAAATCGTATTGGTATAGCGTTCATCCATACTCTTAGCAAGATATTCAAGTAAGGCAATAATGATTTCTTCCTTGCTTGTAAAGTGCCTGTAAATAGCACTTTCAGAAAACTTCATTTCTTTGGCAAGGTTCTTTATAGTTAAGCCACTAACCCCTGAAGTGGTGAGTATTTTTCCTGCCGCTTCAATAATTTCAAGTTGTCTGTCAGATATTGTTGCTATCATTTCAAATGTATGTTAGTGAGTATTCACTCTGTAAAGGTAATTGATTTATATTCACACTTGCAAGTTTTTTTGAGCAAACTTTAAAATGTGACGAAAATCTTCTTGGTGCGGTGGTTAATTGGCTCTTTTGGGGTTTGCCTGTGTGTTGGGTTGTGTGAGGGGGCAAACCCCAAATGTGCCAATGCGGGCTGACTAAAATTATTTTTTTAAATGTGCGGTGGGAAAAATTTTTAAAACAAATGCGTTGGCTTGGGTGTCCGCAAACTTGTCTGGTCGGTGTCGAGTTACAGCGAAATGGTCAACCGATTTTTTGTCGCCCGAAAGTTAGTTTGAAAGTCAAAAGTCTGGACGTTTTGTTGTCCGTCTTACGGTTGCACGGTCGTCTTTTAGGCTTGCTTATAACGTTAGGCCGCTTCACGCAGTTGCCGATCAAAGCGGACCGAGTTCGCTCGGTGAAGATAAAACATTCTTCGTGAAAACCAAGCGTCAACTTACTGAAAACGCGGCAATTGCTTGAAACGGTGGTTAGCCGTTCGGTTCCTACACTTTGATATGTCCCCAATTTTCTCCGCTTTTTATTCTACAGACTTGCATTTCGCTTATCCCAAATTGTTTCGCCAACATTTTGATTCGCGTTTTTCTTTCCGGATCATTAAGCAATTTTTTCAAGTGTATAACTTTTGTAGAGGTAAGTTTTCTGCCGTCAGCTTTAATTCTGTATTCACGAACCTTGGCTCCAATGTTCATTACATTCGGATTTTTCATGCGATGTTCTTTCGCTTCTTGCGCTGTTGCCCATTTTAGATTTGTGACGATGTCATTATCGCGGGAATAATCCAAGTGAATTACATGCACGCATTCTTCAGAAGGCTTTGGCAAAAAGAGTTCAGCAACAAGTTTGTATACAAAAAGAGTTTTGCCGACGGTCTTTCCTTTTTTGTTTTTAATATTGAAACGCAACGTTTTGTAACCGCTGGCGTTGCCTCCATTTAGCAATTTGCCGTCTTCGATAGTATTCTCAAAACTGATAATTCTTCC
>NZ_FMVF01000043.1 GCF_900101895.1 Flavobacterium caeni | reverse complement strand
TTTTCCTCTTTTTTTTTTTGAAATATGATTCTCATGCCGAAGTTTTCATATGAGTTTCGTTGGCAATAAACTTTGACCATTTGCTTTGCCTGGCTTTCATAATTTTTTAACCCGGGACATCTCGCAAATGATTTCCTTTTATGGGAAATCATTTTTTGACGTCTTTCAAAAAAACAGCTCAAAACGATCTTTGTCAAAGGCCTTGCCGCAAGGTTCTTGTAACAGCGCATTTACGTGATCGCTGGTTTTCGGTGGCCGGAACGTTTCAGTTTCACGAACTTTGTTTATCTTCGGCAGAGAGAACTCAGTTCGCTCTGGCGCGACCACGCAAATGCGCGAAACGTTAGGCGGCATTGCTTTGGCGCATCGTAAAATAACGAACATTAATCTTTTAATATACTTGCCACAAGTCTGTACGAAGATATATATTCAACATCGTCATGTAGATATTCGCCCATTCTATTTAATTCACTTACGACAACTTTATTTTTACACTGGGAAAGAATAGAATTACTGAAAAAATTGAAATCCTTATAATTTCTACGGTGTGGATCACTTAACTTTTGTAAAGGATAATTATAATCTTTCTTGGGGCGACCAAGCTTCTTTTTGCGCTTAGGTAAATCTATATGAATTTTGCCATCATCACCAGTGTAAAATATTGGTTTTAATCTAATTTCAGGACCGTCGTAAATTTTGAAATGCTTAGTAAATACTTCATCGCAACTATCTATTTGTTCATCTAATGACGAAACTAAATCTTTTAAGAATTGGTCATAAACTATTCGATATCGCTTGTGAACATCTTTCTTTTCATAAACTTTTAAAATAGACTCCTTATTATATAAGTATGTATTTTCTAGAAAAGGTTTATATTTCTGTTCTAGCAATGAAACTAAACTTTCAAATTTTATACTATCAACCTTTTCTTTGATTTTTAGAAGTTCCATTTTATGCTTATTTACAACAAGCTTTAGCTTTTCAATAATTTTGTCGAGCCAAGTATTCAGGAAAATCTCGTGCCTACTTATAACGTCTGCAACATTATGCTTAACGGATTCAAATTGAAAACTATTTTGTTGGTGATATCGCAAATATTCAATTTTGCCTTGATGAGCTTCATACGAGAATAATGTTGATGAGATTAACTTTCCAGTTTTATCTCTTCGTATCGGATGACCAACTAATTCATTCCGGATTTCCCTATTGATTGAATAGTTACTGTCCTTCTTTAAATCTCCCTTATTATATCCAGTTGAGAATAACCGTAAAAGTTCTTCGATGAAATCTTGCTGTACGTATAATATTTGAAGTAGGCTTATATGGTATGAAAATGTCCCGAAAAGCCTTTCACCTGTAATTGGTGATTTTAGCGTGTCAAGAGTATCTTGAAAATAACCCATCAAATCGCCAAAGTAATTTGTTTTTGCTTCATCATCGAATTTAATTTCACTTTGGCAATATGGATAATCCCAAATGTTATAATTCCAAACGTCACGAATTGTTTCTATTTTTTTATATATTTCTTCCATCGTATTGTAAATCTAAGAAAAACATATAAAAGAATTGGTATAAACACGCAACGCCGCCTAACCGCCGTTTCAAGCCATTGCCGGGTTTTTCGGTAGCCGGAAGTTGTTGTTTCACGAAGAAACATTATCTTCGGCAGAGAGAACTCAGTCCGCTTTGACCGGCAACGGCGTGAAGCGGCCTAACGTTATAGGCAAGTGCTTTAGAAATCAAACAATCATCGATATGAAACAATTAATAGTTATTTTCATTTCTTTATTTACCATAAATAGTTTTTGTCAAAATGATTTCACTGAGAAAACTTCATTCAAGCAGAAACCAAATGGAGAGTTAGCCGCTGAAAATTTCTCATTTTCTTATAGCAACGGTAAGCTAACTGTTACTGATATGGATTTAAACATCATTAAAAATCATGCTGTTGAATTTTACAATAGTTCATATTCGAGAGACGGAAATTTTTATCTAGTCGCATATATGTCAGACTTAAAAAAATTTGATCAAGTAGATTCGAAAAAAAACTTCCTTGGTATATTTACTTTTTTCTATGATAAGAAAGGCGGTGCTTTGTTGAAGATAAAAATTGATTCAATTTTAGATGATAAAACAAATAGACCTGCGAATGACGTTTTTTATACCGAAAAAGGTAAAGAAGTGATTTTCGGGAACTAGCACCAGCCTATAACCGCGCATTTAATAAATCGCTGGTTCGTCGGTGGTTGGAACATTTTTCAAACCAAGAAAGTTGTATCTTGGCAGAGAGAACTCTGCTCCTATTTCCGCGACTTCTCAAATGCGCCTAACGTTGGCTGCAATTACAAGAAAAATCACATAAATATGGCGCTATCGAATGACAATGTAAGTTATGCAGCATTTTTGAGTTTAGATCAAGGAAGCTCAACTGGTTCCGGTTTTATTTTATCATTTAAGGGCAAAGAATATATTATTACTGCAAAGCATGTACTTTTCGATGGTGAAAGACTAAGATGCGATTCTCTTTTAATTACTTCGCAAAACCATTTAGGAGAAATAGACGATGCAAAAACTGTTGTAATTGACGAAATGTCAGAAATAAAAATTGTTAAATCTCACGACTCAGATATTGCAGCCATCTTTCTTGAGGATGAAAATCATTTTCGTGTTGAACAAGAAGGAAAAAATATTATCTCTATTCAAGAAGACAACATTGACAAACTAGAAGACATAAGAATTGCAAATAACATTTTGCTCATAGGTTTTCCAACTTCATTGATTATAGAAGGCGCAAGATTTTTTGATGTAAATAGACCTTTGTTGAGAAAAGGTATTGTTGCCGGTATAAATTCTAAAGACAATACATTTATCATCGATTGCCCAGTTTTTTATGGAAACAGCGGCGGCCCTGTTGTCGAGTATAAGGAAAACGGTGAAATTAAGTTGATAGGAATAGTTTCTAAGTACATACCATTTGTCACAGAATGGCGTAACAATAGAGAAAGTGCATTTTCTCGTCAAGAATTTTCTAATTCAGGATATGCAGTTTGCGTTCCTATCGATGAAATATTAACTTTGCTAAGTAAATAATTAAAATGTACATTTCTAGAGAGAAAAATCCGCAATTGAACAGATTAATCAATCCCAACTTGAACCGGGTGATTAATCCAAATTTAAATAGGGTTATAAATCCCAATTTGAATCGCGTAATTAACCCAAATCTTAATCGAACAATAAATCCAAGATTGAATCGCGTTATTAACCCAAATTTGAATCGCGTTATTAATCCCAATCTTAATCGTACAATAAATCCAAGATTAAATCGAACGATAAATCCAAGTTTAAATAGAAATGTTAATCCAAATCTAAATTACAATTTTAGCGGTTATTTTATATTTGACAAATATTTACAGCCATATTATTTCGCAGTTGTAGTTAATCGAGATGTTATTCAAATTTTTGATTTTAGCTTAAACAATATTGGGTTTGGTGTTTCACATTTGCAAAATGGATTTTGCATTTTCGATACCAACAACCAATTCATTAGACACTGGGAAAGCGATTCTCAGAATGGATACAATGAATTTGATTTAAATAACAATTGGTTAGGAGTTATAAAGTAACTGCAGCCAACAGCCGGTAAGCAAAATTGCCGAGTTTTCGGTAGCCGGAAGTTGTGGTTTCACGAAGAAACATTATCTTCGGCAGAGAGAACTCAGTTCGCTTTGGTCGGCAACTTCGCTTACCGGCGAAACGTTATAAGCAAGCCACGAGAAATCGTAAATACATAATATGAACACCGTCGCCTTATGAATTCATTTAAATTACTTTTTCTCATTTGGATGTTTTCATCAACATTGAATTCTCAAAATATTTCGGGAACGTATGTTTGGAAAACAGCAGGAATTGAAAATGACACAATCGTTTCAGAAATTTCTTTTTTAAATGACTCAACTTTTGTGGAGAGAAATTTTGTGGGAGATAAAACGGGTTTATTGGAAAAATATGAAACTTGGCCAGTTAAAAAAACTCAAGGCATCGTAAAAAAAGAAAAATCATTTTACGATCTATATATTTATAACAGCTATAACAAGCTTGAGCGTAGATATAGATTTAAAATAAAGAGAAATTCACTCTGGCTTTATGGTTTAAATTCGAAAAATTTAAAATATTCTAGAGTAAAACCAGTGACATTCAAACGCAAGGCCTGCTTATAACCGCCGTTTCAAGCAATTGCCGCGTTTTCAGTAAGTTGAACGTTTGGTTTTCACGAAGAATGTTTTATCTTCACCGAGCGAACTCAGTTCCG
>NZ_FMVF01000033.1 GCF_900101895.1 Flavobacterium caeni | reverse complement strand
GTGATGACCTCGGGTACTTGGTCTCCGTTCGGCGACGCCTGCGAGATCACGGCTCCAGGGGCCGGTGCCAAGGGCTTGCCTACGGCTAGCGATGCGACGGCTTCGTCTTCGTTCAAGGCCGCTGCCTACCCGAACCCGTTCACCGCTGCGTTCAACATCGAGCTCACCAGCTCGAGCCAGGAGCGCGTCCAGTTCAAGGTCTACGACATGCTGGGCAAGCTCATCGAGGAGCGCGAGGTTGACGTGAACGACCTGGTCATGGAGAAAGTGGGTGCGCAATACCCGGCCGGTGTTTACAACGTGATTGTAAGCCAGGACGGCATTGTCAAGACACTTCGTGTGATCAAGCGATAATCAATAATCTGTATAGATTTCTAAAAGGAGGCTTCGGTCTCCTTTTTTTTTGTTGCTAATAACTGAAAATGCGCATGTTACGGACTGCGTGTAGTTTATCGGATAAATATGACAGTTAATCGATTTGTCGCTTTACTGTTAAGAAATTGCTAATTTTTTTTCGCAACTTAAGGGTGAATATTAACCCAATTTTTTAAATTATGATGTTAAACTACAATCCTTGGAGCGTGGGTAGGGATGCCTGGCTCAAGAAAGATGTGGGAGACGTTGGCGGTTCGCCACCTTCGATTCCCCAAAAAGCCGTTCGAACGGCGTGGTGGTCAAGTTTGATGCTGGTGCTTTGCCTTTTGGCGGGTATCGATATTCAGGCACAGGTTTCGATTAACGAGACTTTTGAAGGGGCCTCCACACCAACGGGATGGACGTATACGAGTTTTGCGCGTAATACGACCACCCCTTGTGCAGGAACGGCATCCATTCGGAAAAACCAATGGGCAAGTGCCACGACTGGAAACGCCGCGACGCCCACTTGGACGTCTAACGGAAACGACGTTTCCATCCAGTTCAATTATAAACTCATTAATTTTACTGGAGGAGCGGCGACACCAAATTCTCCTGCTTGGGGTTCGATTATCACTGAAGTTTCAACCAATGGGGGTAGTTCCTATACCATTGTAGCGGGTACGATCGACGCAACGAACCACGTTCCGTCTGCATCGTGTGCCACCATGAACTATACAGTTCTAGGCGCGCAGGTGCCTGCCGGAAATACGATTCGCGTTCGTTTCCGGCTCACGTTTGCCAGCGGCGATTATTACGTCTATTTAGATGATGTAATAATCACGCAGAACAGCACTACGCCACCAAACTGCGCGACAGGACTCGCTCCGGCCGATCTGGCGACGACCGCGAGAAACCCAGTGTTGACCTGGACGGCGGCCACGGGCGTCCCGACAAGCTACGACGTTTATTTTGGGACCTCGTCAACACCTCCTTTGGTGGCGACTGTAACGGGAACTTCCTATACACCGGTAGCGCCGTTGCTGCCGACCACGACCTATTATTGGCAAATTGTGCCTAAGAACATTAACGGTCCGGCAACGGGTTGCATAACCAATTCGTTCACGACGACGGCCGATCTAAACTATTGCTTACCGACAATATCCAACGGATGTGTAGACGGAGACGTAATTGCACGTGTTGTTTTGAATACATTAGACAACAACTCTGGGGCAGGATGCCCGGGAGGTCTTTCTGGATATTCGAATTATACAACGAACCCTGCATTGACAACAACCTTGCAAGCAGGGGCCAGCTATAGCATTACAATTTACGCCGGACAGTATCCAGAGGCATACGCAGCGTGGATTGACTACAATGACAACGGTGTTTTTGAAACGCCGAGTGAGCGAGTTGGTTTTTCTCCGGGACTTATTGCCGGTAGCGGTGTCGTAGGCCAAGTGGGCTCTTCAGCGTCGTTCCCAATCGCAATTGCGTGTAACCCGCCAATCGGACAGCACCGACTTAGGGTGCGTGCACAATACGATGCAGGCGGAGTCGAAGCGACATCTGGGTCACAAGTGACGCCTTGTGGAAACAATCTCTATGGAGAAGTCGAGGATTACTTGATTACAATCTCTGCTCCAGAAGCTTGCCCGCAACCTTTTGGTCTTGCTGCCACGGGAACTTCCAATACTGGCGGTACACTTTCTTGGAGTGTCGGCTGTGCAGAAACGGCCTGGGAAGTGGCTGTGCAGCCAATCGGGTCTGGTATACCAACTGGCGCCGGAACACCGGTGTCGGGTACGCCGACGCATATTGTGAGTGGTCTTCCTTCAGGAGGGTATGAGTTTTATGTGAGGGCGGATTGTCAAGGAGACGGTTACAGCCTATGGACTGGTCCTTATATTTTTACACCGCCTACTTGTCCTGCCTTGATTTCGCCTGCCAATGGCGCGACCAACGTAGCGATGCCGGGCGGCGGGGTGCCGATTATTTGGAGTGCAACACCGGGTGCGACGTCTTATGACGTTTACTTCGGACAAACTTCGGGCGCCACAGTTAACCTTGGGACCATTGCAGGAACTACCGTCAATATCACGGGAGTGGTGCCAGGGTCGACCAATTTCTGGATGATCGTGGCCAATGGAGAACACGGCGAATCCCTGGGATGTACCGAGTTCAGTTTTACGACTGCGGCTTGTACGGCACAATCGGTGCCTTATTCACAAGGTTTCGAATCGATTGGTTTTGCGAACGTATTGGCCGATTGCGTCACTTCGACACCTCCGCCAAGTGCGGGTGGTAAAGTGCAGACTTTCGTAGCCGATGCGAGCGCAACCAACCCTGCGCTGACGGCACGTACCGGTACCAAGTTTGCTGCGGTTTATTGGTCTCCTTCGGGCAAAGGCACTATCTATTCCCCTGGTTTACAATTGACTGCGGGTGTAGGCTATAGAGTGTCTGTGTACTATAAAACTGACGGCGAAGCATGGTCTAACGTAGGATTGTATTGGGGCACCGAGGCTACTGCCGCTGCTATGACCAATACCATCGCTGCTGTTGCCGGAGCTGCTGCAACCGAATACACCGAGATCACTGGCGACTTTGTTGCACCTGCGACCGGGACATTCTATATTGCGATGCAGGCCGACAACACGACAAGCAGCTTAGAGAACTATTGCGCTTTCGATGATTTCTCGGTAAGCATTGCACCAACCATTATCAGTTCGTTTACGCCGGCTTCTGCCTGCGCCAATGTCAGCCAGTTCGTGACCCTTACCGGTGCGGGCTTTACGGGTGCCACATCGGTACAGGTTAACGGTGTAGAAGTGCCTTGGTTTTCAGTAATCGATAACAATACGCTCGAATTGGCAACTCCGCTGGACTTCACAACGGGTTACATTACCGTCGATTCACCGACAGGATTGGGCACCAGCGCCACCGAATTGGTTGCAAATCCGGCACCGCCGATTTCACCGATTACGACACCAGGAGGTGTTACGAACGTTTGTATACCTGAGACATTACAGTTTTCGAACGCAACGCCTACAGGAGCTTGGGCTTCCCTTGATCTTGATGTTGCGACCATCGACGTCAATTCAGGTTTGTTGACCCCTGTTGCAGCTGGTTTTGTCGTCATTACCTATACCACAACCAATGAACTTACCGGTTGTTCTTCGGTAGAGAGTTTTGGTCTTGTTGTAGCCGATCCTGTCAATATAGTGTCGAGTACGCCAACCCAATCTGTGGTGACGGGCGGCGATACATCTTTTACAGTTGTCGCAACAGGTACAGGCTCTCCGTCCTTGAACTACCAGTGGTATGTATGTACCGACGGAAGCGGCGTCAATTTTGACGCGGTGGTCGACGGTGCCAACTACAGTGGGTCGGCTACGGCTACCTTGCAGGTCCTCGACGCGCCGATTGAGTTCAACGGTTATTTCTTCCAATGTACAGTGAACGGAACTTGTAATACCCCAATCTCTGATCTGGCTGTATTGCTGGTTGGTGAAACAGGATTCGACGACCAACCCGACGATGCGAATGTTTGTGACGCGGGCGCTGGCATTGCGCAATTCAGCGTTGTGGCTTCACCCGACGTTACCTCATATCTTTGGTATGAAGACCAAGGTGGCGACAACTGGTTGCCGCTTTCGAACGCAGGGATGTACGACGGTGTCGACACCGCTACGCTGACATTGTCGGGCGTTACTTTGGCCAACTCGGGCTGGAGGTATAAAGTTCAAATTACCGGAATCGGATTTGCTGAATCTAACCCGGCGACGCTAACGGTGTTCCAATCGATTTCAATCAACACCCCTCCGGCTGCTCAGTCGGTTTGTTATACCGGTGGCGCGTCTGCGTTTAGCGTAGCAGCCACGGGTGGTATCGCAGGTTACCAATGGCAGTATTCGTCAGACAACGGAACCAGCTGGAACAACGTCGTGGCGGGAACTCCTTTGGGAGCTACCTACACTGGCGCCACAAGTCCGAATTTGACCGTCAATACCACCAACGCCACACCGGCAGGCAACCACGCTTACCGTGCACTTGTTCTGGCATCTGCACCGTGTGTCGATGTTCCTTCGGCGGGTGCACAGCTGGTGATCAATGCTCCGGCCATCACAGGACAGCCGGTTGCTGCTTCGGTATTGGCGGGCGGCAGTACGTCGTTTACGGTTACCACATCTGCTTCGGCACCAATCTACCAGTGGCAGTACGCAACGGCGGTAGGTGGGCCATACAACAACGTGGTCAACAATACGCCTGCTGGCGTAACCTATACGGGAGCCGACACGGCAACCTTGGGTGTGGCTACAACCAGTGCTGCTTTGGCGAGTACTGCGCGCTACTACCGCGCGGTAGTATCTTCGCCGGCGGGGTGTTCTGTAAACTCAAACGGTGCGCAGTTGACGATCATCAACTACTGTACGCCTTCTTATGGCAGCGGTACGGGATTTGGCGATTACATTTCACGCGTTACCATTCCAACGACAACATTGAACAATGTCACGACCGGAGCGGCAACGCCTTATTTTACACTTTACCCACAAGCGGGAAGCACAACTGCTACGGTATACAAAGGAGAAACCTATACGTTGAGCGTGGCCGGTGGAACCTATAGCACGTGCTATGTTTCGGCATGGGCCGACTACAATGGCGATGGCGACTTTGCCGATGCAGGGGAATTCATCGGTGTCTCTCCAAACTGCGGGGCACAAGCTGTAGTGAACCTCACAACCAGTTGGTTGATTCCAAACACGGCGGTGACCGGAAGTGTACGAATTCGCTTGAGATCTTCGGATACATCGCCTGGACCAACTGCTGGACAATCTTGCGGGGCAACGAACTCAGGTTACGGAGAAGCCGAAGATTACATCTTGACTGTGGCCGTTCCGCCAGCTTGCGAGGGAACACCAGCTGCGGCAACCATTGCTGCCTCTTCAGAAAGCGTATGTATTTCCGGATCTGTGGTGCTTACTGCTTCGGGTTATCCTGTGGGCTATACCGGAATTTCATTCCAATGGTACAATTCGCAAGGCCCGATCAACTTGGCTACAGGAACCACGTATACAACGCCAGTGCTCAGCGCGCCTGAGACCTATTATTTCAGGGTAAATTGTGCCAACGGCGGCGGGTTTGCCGATTCGAACGAAATTACAATCAATGTAAACAACCCATCAGTGACCGACGTTACGCCGGGATCTCGTTGTGGTACCGGATCGGTGGTGCTTGAAGCGACTGGTTCGGCAGGCACTACATTGAACTGGTTCGCTTCCGAGACAGGAGGTGCTCCAATTGCGACCGGCGAGACCTTTAACACGCCTACCATTTCAGATGATACCACCTATTATGTGGCAGCTTCTATTGGCGGAACCGCTTCAACCATCGGTAAACCATCTTCGACTGGTGTCGACGGAAGCTTTGTGTTTACCAGTTATGGTGTGGTGTTGAGCGCCGCGTTGCCTTATACCCTCAACTCGACCGTGATTTATCCGGTTGGTACGGGAACGGTTACCATCGCTTTGTACAATTCTTCTGGTACCGAGTTGGCATCAACCGCCGCTATTCCGGTATCAGGTACGGGCGTGGCCACTCCGGTAACTATTCCACTAGGTTTTGCGGTTCCACCAGGAACAGGATACAGGCTATTGGTTAAAGCCTATACAGGTTTGACCGGTATCATCAGGGATTTCTCGGGTGTAACCTATCCTTACGGAAACGCCAGCGGTGCTGTAACAGGAGGCTGGACAGGTGGCGCAAGTACCACGTACTACTTCTTCTACAACATGTCGATCACTACCGGATGCTTCTCTGCGAGAACAGCGGTAACGGCAACGGTAGAAACACCGCCGGCATTGACCTTGAGTGATGATGCCGATTCAATTTGCCAAGGCACATCTACCGTCACGCCGGTGACCATTACGTCAAACGTTGCCGACTATGACAGCTATGTCTGGACACCGAACACCAATGTGAGCGGAACGCCTGCATCGGGTTATACCTTTAACCCTTCTGGTACGGTTGAATATACGTTGACGGCTACCAATACATCTACGGGTTGTGCCAATACGGCTACCTTTACCGTTACGGTTAACCCTACGCCGGCAGCTATTGTTTTCAGCCCTAACGCGCCAAGCGTATGTAGCGAAGGAACCCCTGTGTTGATCAACAATTTCACAGGAACTTTGGCGGGCAACACAGGTGGCTGTTTAGAAGCGAGTCAAGGACAGTATCCTACAGGGCCTGCTTATTCGGCAGGTGTTTGTAACGGCACGATGGTCAATTCAGTAACAACTGCGGCTTGGGCAGGTGAGTATTCTTTGGTGGCTGTTTCGGCAGATACCAAGTATACGTTTACCTCTACAGGTGCGGGTGATTACGTAACAATCAGCGACGCCGACGGAACTACCGTATTGGCCGCTGGACCTTCACCGATCACTTGGATTTCGTCTTCTGCGGCAGAAGTAAGGTTCTATACCCACACCGATTCTGCCTGTGGAGAAGAATCTCTTTCAAGAACACGCTCTTTTGTTTGCGAACCTGTAGCACCTGCTGCGGTTTATTCGCCTACAACAGGTTTGTTTACCGATGCGGCAGGAACGATCGCCTACAACGGAGCGCCAACGCGCACGGTGTATGCGAAGCCAACGGAAACACAAATCTATTCTGTTACCACCACCAGCGGAGCAGGATGTTCTGTAAACGCGCAAGTTACCGTTACAGTGATCCAAGCCACAACCTGGTATGTGGATGCCGACGGCGATGGCTACGGGAACGATGCCTTGCCAACACAATTGGCATGTGAGCAACCGGTGGGCTACGCTGCCCTTTCGGGAGATTGTAACGACGAAGTCGCTGCGATCCACCCTAACGCGGTTGAGGTTCCGTTCAACGGTGTCGACGACGATTGCGACGGCGATATCGACGAGACCGGTACGGTGACGACTACTTTGCTGGGCAGCTCATGCGGTGTTACGCTTGCGTCGATCAACTCTTTGGTTGGTATCCAGACCGTGGGCGGTCACCCGATCACGGGCTACCGCATCCGTATGACCAACGGCAGCGAGGTGCAGGTGATCGAACGCGACGTTCCTCACTTCATCATCCCTCAATTCCCGTCGCATGCTTACGCGACGACGTATTCGATCGACATCCAGTTGCAGCGTGCCGGAATCTGGCAGGCGAGCTGGGGCACGCCATGCTTGGTGTCGACCCCTGCGATCCTTGCCGACGGCGGTGCGGGTTCTGTGAACCCGTCTCAGTGCGGCATCACCCTGGCCAGCATCAATACGCTGATCGCCACGACGAGCCTCCAGGGCGTCACCGGATACCGTTTCCGGGTGACCAACCTGACCGACCCGTTGGGCCCTAACGCGGTTCAGACGATCGACCGTACGCAGAACTGGTTCAGCCTGCAGATGCTCACGCGCTACAACTACGGTACGCAGTACCGCATCGAGGTGGCCGTTAAGACCACCGGTACCTTTGGCGGCTATGGCGCGCCATGCGAATTGTCGTCTCCTGCGGTGCCTACTTTGGTGAACTGCAACGCGACCATCGCGGCCAAGCATACGCCAATCGCCTCGAGCAGCGTCTCTGGCGCTACGCAGTACCGCTTCCAGGTGGTACGCGCTTCGGACAACGCCAGCGCGACGATAGACAGGAGCACGAACTTCTTCAACTTCAACATGATCCCTGCGGCGTCTTACACGGCGGGTGGATTGTATTATGTGAGGGTTGCGGTGATGACCTCGGGTACTTGGTCTCCGTTCGGCGACGCCTGCGAGATCACGGCTCCAGGGGCCGGTGCCAAGGGCTTGCCTACGGCTA
>NZ_FMVF01000042.1 GCF_900101895.1 Flavobacterium caeni | reverse complement strand
TGACTCTCTTTGCGCTGAAATCCAAATCAGAGAGTTCGCTGCAAACGAGTAAATTTCCAGCCAATCTTTAGCGAATTTCTTAGCCGAAAATCTTCGTGGAGTTTCGTTGTCGTTATCTTCAGGAATTTCTTGTCGGCTTCCAGGAAAAATCTTCCAAACGAGAATGATAAACAAAGGAAATATAAAACCGAACTGGATCAATTTACTTTGCCAGGCGTCATCGTGCAACACTGCATTTACGCAAGAGCTGGTTTTTAGTGACTTGAAACATTTTTCAAACCAAGAAAGTTGTATCTTGGCAGAGGGAACTCTGCTCCCATTTCCGCTCCTGCGCAAATGCAGGGAACGTTGGCAAACATTTAAAGAAAGACCATAAAGATGAGACCATTTTTTGCATTTATAGTTCTGTTATTTTCAAATAACTATTTCGTTTTTGGACAAGATAGTTTAGTGACTAGAGAAGTAATTTATAAATCTGCATATCCCGAGGGAGTGTATATCACTAAGAGTGATTTTTTAAAGAAAACCCCATCCCAAGTGCAGATTGTTCCAAAAGGTTTAATTGGTTTTAAAAAGCCCGTTTTAGCTGAAAGTGTGCATAATTGTTATTTTTATTATTTGTCGCCCGATAAAAGGATAAAAGACGCTTTCGCAGTATCATATGACGGGTATTTGTACTTTCAAATTAATGCAATACTAAAAAATCGACATAAAGATGACGATTCGCAGACGAACAGTTTTCCAAACAGCTTCGTTAGAGTACTTATTGGTGGGGACAACTTTCTTTACACTGAAGCGGACCTCGCGAATGTTTGGGCAAAAGGAGCTGCTTACGGTGGTGTCGGTGGTGGAGTTGGTGTAGCATTAGCGAATAAATGGACTTATGGTAAAGGCATCGTATGGGATTTTGCAAATAGCGAATTCAATATTTTCCGTAACTGCAAGGATTTCAACGAATTTATTAAAAACTATTACGAAAATGGAATCCAAGAATGCAAAAAAAATCAACCTGAAACTTTTAACATTAGGGAAATTATCGAAAAGATTAAATAAACGTCTGCCAACAGCCGGTAAGCAAAATTGCCGGGTTTTCGGTAGCCGGAAGTTGCGGTTTCACGAAGAAACATTATCTTCGGCAGAGCGAACTCAGTTCGCTTGGATCGGCAACTTCGCTTACCGGCGAAACGTTGTGCGTCAGCTTAAAACGACAGCGTACAAAACATAAACAGACAAAAAACTGAAAAAATGAAATTTATTTTTTACAACTTACTTATTATACTTGTTACATTGACAAGTTGCTCAAACGCATCACAACCAAACGACCCTATTCCAGAACACGAAACTTTTAAAATTCAATCTAAACAAGTTGGAGAAGAAAGAGTAATCAACGTTTGGACACCTGAAAATTATAAAACAGGTAAAGACTCTTTGCCCGTAATGTATATGGCAGATGGTGGAATTAAAGAAGACTTTCCACACATAGCAAATACTTTGGCTAAACTTATAAAAGAAAACAAAATAAAACCTCTAATACTTGTAGGAATTGAAAACACACAACGAAGAAGAGATTTGACAGGCTTTACAGAAGTAGCGAAAGACAAAGAAATCGCACCAGTTGTTGGTGGTTCAGAAAAATTTAGAGCCTTTATCAAAGAAGAACTTTTTCCAGAAATAAACAAACGATACAGAACAACGACTGAAAAAAGTATCATTGGAGAGTCTGCATCAGGACTTTTTGTAATGGAAACGTTTTTCTTAACACCTGAAATGTTTGACAATTATATCGCTTTTGACCCTTCGCTTTGGTGGAACAATCATTATTTAGTAAGAACAGCAAAAGAACATTTAGCGAAATTTCCATCTACTGAAAAACGAATTTGGTTTGCAGGTTCAAAGGCTGAAGATGTTTCGCCATTTACAAAAGAATTAGCTGAAATTTTGAAAGCAAAAAATCTAACAAATATTAAATGGAATTTTTCTGACGAACCAAAAGAAAAGCACACGACAATTTTTAGAGCAACAAAAGAAAAAGCAATTATTTGGACACTCAACAAAACTGAATAAAAAGCCGAACGCACAACAGCGCAGTTAAGCAAGAGCTGGTTTTTCGTGGCCGGAACGTTCGTTTTCACGAAGAATGTTTTATCTTGGCAGAGAGAACTCAGTTCGCTTGGCCGCTCCTGCGTAACTGCGCGAAACGTTACAAGAGAGCGCCGAGGAAACCCGGAAAATCGTCGTGTTGAATCAACTTCGCCGGCCATTCTTTGTCATTAATTTTAATATGATTTGCTTTGCGCTGAATTTGAAATTATACTTTTAGCGCCGAAAACTTTGTCGCCGAGCTTTGTCAGGTTTTCATATGACTCTCTTTGCGCTGAAATCCAAATCAGAGAGTTCGCTGCAAACGAGTAAATTTCCCAGCCAATCTTTGGCGAAGTCCTTTGCCGAAAATCTTCGCGGAGTTTCGTTTTGGTAACTTTGTGGAATTTCTTTGTCGCCTTCCGGAGAAATTCTTCAAAACAAGAATATACATTTTAAAAAATGAAAAATCCGAGCTGGATCGATTTACTTCGACTGGCGCCCCTTGTAACAGCCGGTAAGCAAAATTGCCGAGTTTTTGGTAGCCGGAAGTTGTGATTTCACGAAGAAACATTATCTTCGGCAGAGAGAACTCAGTTCGCTTGGTCGGCAACTTCGCTTACCGGCGAAACGTTACAAGAGAGCGCCGAGGAAACCCGGAAAATAGTTGTGTTGAATAGACTTCGCCAGCCAATCTTTGTCGTTAATTTTCATATGATTCTCTTTGCGCTGAATTTGAAAATATACTTTTAGCGCCGAAAACTTTGTCGCCGAGCTTTGTCGGGGTTTCATATGATTCTCTTTGCGCTGAAATCCAACTCAGAAAGTTTGCTGCAAACGAGTTAATTTTCCAGCCAATCTTTGGCGAATTTCTTTGCCGAAAATCTTCGTGGAGTTTCTTTGTGGTTACTTTGTGGAATTTCTTCGTCGGCATTCCAGGAAAATTCTCAAAAACAAGAATACACGATTAAAAAAATTAAAAATCCGAGTTGGATTGATTCACTTTGACTGGCGCCCCTTGTAACAGCCGGTAAGCAAAATTGCCGGGTTTTCGGTAGCCGGAAGTTGTGGTTTCACGAAGAAACATTATCTTCGGCAGAGAGAACTCAGTTCGCTTGGGTCGGCAACTTCGCTTACCGGCGAAACGTTAGCTGCAACTTTATGAGAGATTACACCATAAAACAAACGTCGGAAGTCGCTTTCAATTCTATGTTAGTGGCTTTAGGGATCTTTGTATATACTTGGATCGTATTCTTAGCTGACTTATTTTTTCCTGGAAAAGTATTTATTGCTCTTACTTTCAACGCAATCATCTCAATTATTGGCTTCCTCGCTGTTGTAAGATTTTCTACTTCTATTATTCAAATTACTATTGACGAATTTGGAATAACCAAAACATGGATCAAGCAGCTTCCCTTTCAAAATCGTCCAAATACAGTAATTGAATGGAACAAAATTCTTCAATATAAGGTTGAACCAAGTCGTGGATGGATTAGATTTAAATTTATCGCTACAAACGGCGAATTCCAAATTCTACATAGAAACCATTTTGAAGACGATTTCGACGAATTCGTACAAGAATTTGAAACTCGTGTCACGACTTTGAACCAGAGCGAAATAGTCACAAGTAAAATATCTAGGATCCCTAATATTTATGAAGGAAGATCTGGGCTGATAATATTGTCGTTGGCAATCTTAATACTATTGATAACTGTTTATCATATATCAACTTCTAGGATAGAAATCAAAGAGTATTTTGCTCTATCGACTGTTTTTTTGGGCGCTGCCTATTTCATTTTACAGGTGCTAGTGAATAGACCGAAAAGGTAAAAAAGTCGCAGCTAACCGCCGCTAAACGCAGTTATTGTTCAGTTTTTTGCCGGAAGTTTAGCCATCACGAAGAAAATTTGTCGCGGCAGAGAGAACTCTGCCCGCTTTTTCCATAACTTCGTTTAGCGGCCTAACGTTGTGCGAGATTTTGAGAACTCCGGGAAAATTACAATATTTGTAGAAAAGAAAGAACTTATGAGAGCTGTAGATAATCTTAGAAATAATATAATTGACAAATTGCTGACCATCTCTAATAAGGATTATCTGTCGGCTCTAAACCAATTAATTGAAAAAAGTTCTGTTGATAATAATATTGTCAAACTAAGCGAGGAACAAATTCTTATGCTTAACATGAGCGATGATGACATTAAAAATAATCGCTACATTTCTCAAGAAGAATTAGATAACACTGATTTGGAATGGCTAAAAAGTCTATAGTTTGGACTCAAACTGCCATCAAGCAGCGCCGAGAAATTCTTAAATATTGGACAATTAGAAATAAGTCCACGGCATACGCTGAAAAATTAATTGGCTTGATAAAGGAACGCGTTACTCTTATTTCAGAAAACCCGCTAGCTGGAAAAGAAACATCTCATCCAGATACTAGAGAAGCCGCGATGGGAAATTTTAGTATTTATTACAAATTTGCAAATGGCAAAATTTTCATCACTGCATTTTGGGATAATAGACAAAGTCCAAAAAAGTTAATCAAGATTTTTAGATCGAAGTAAAACCTCGCACAACCGC
>NZ_FMVF01000073.1 GCF_900101895.1 Flavobacterium caeni | reverse complement strand
GAAAGAGAAGATTTTTAAAAGATAAATTTTAAATCCAGCTGGATCAATTCACTTTGTCTGGCGCCGTCATGTAACAGCGCAGTTAAGCAAGAGCTGGTTTTTCGTGGGTTGGACGTTCGTTTTTCACGAAGAATGTTTTATCTTGGCAGAGAGAACTCAGTCCGCTTTTCCGCTCCTGCGTAACTGCGCGAAACGTTAGGTGAAATTGCCGAGAAGAAAACTGCGAAAAAAATCCACAAAACATTTTTTCATGTTACATTATTAGTTAACTTTGCTTGATGGAAAAAGTTAGAGAGATTATATTTTATGAGAACTATTTTTTTGAGTTTTATAACGCTCAAAATGGAAAAGTCCAAGATAAAATTGATGAAATACTTTTTGCTATTACTGTTTTAGAAAGAATTCCGAAGAAATTTTTTGAACATATGACCGGAACCAACGGATTGTATGAAATCAGAATTGAATTAGGCGGAAATATTTTTAGAGTATTCTGCTGTTTTGATGAAGGAAAAATTGTTGTGTTATTCAATGGCTTCCAAAAGAAAACCCAGAAAACTCCAAAAAGTGAAATTGAGAAAGCAGAAAAACTAAAAGAAGAATATTTTAAAACAAAAAATGACCATGGAAAAAGAAAATAAAAATATTACGACTTTTGATCAACTCTTAGATGCAAAATATGGCAAGCCTGGAAATCCAGAAAGAACCAATTTTGAAATCAAAGCTAAAGCATTTGCTATCGGTGAACTTATCAAAGAAGAGCGACGATTGGCTCACTTAACTCAACAAGAATTAGCAGATAAAACTGGCACTAAAAAAAGTTTTATTTCTCGAATTGAAAATGGTCATACTGATATCCAGCTTTCAACTTTATATAGATTATTGGAAATCGGATTGGGCAAAAAAATATCAATTTCAATCGGTTAGAAACTAGCAACTTCACCTAACCGCCGTTTCAAGCCATTGCGGAGATTTTCGTCACCGGAAATCTCTATTTCACGAAGAAATATTATCTTCGGCAGAGAGAACTCAGTCCGCTTTGATCCGCAACGGCGTGAAGCGGCCTAACGTTATACGAATTGTCCGAGTGACATCCAACAAACCTTGCGACTAGCGCTTTTAACAAAGTA
>NZ_FMVF01000006.1:26758-237219 GCF_900101895.1 Flavobacterium caeni | reverse complement strand
CTAAAACAAATGAACTCGCTTCGCTCAAACACCATTTGTTTCTTAACGCCAGCTTCAAGCCGGGCCAACGCGCCTCCTGGCTCCTTCGCTAAAACAGTCCTCTGGACTGTTTCTTTACGCTCGGCCCTCCGCCTGCCACGACCAAAGCGCGCAGCCTCACGAAGAAAGTTTATCGAAAATAGAAAATTCATTTTTCGCTTTGGGTGTTCGTCTAACGCGCCGGGAAGATTGTCGTTCTAGAACGAATTTCCCCGCGGAGGACGTTGCACGACGAACGTTCCAAGCGAAACGATTCGACCAAAAAAAAACGAAAGTTCTACGTGAGAATTTTTTGGCGCTTCGTCAGAAAGCCAAAAAATCAAACTATACTTTCCGTGAGCGCCAGCGGCCATCAAATTCTGGCCGTAAAAAACAAGGAAGGTTCGAACGGCAAAACTGCGTAGAGCTGAGTTGTTTGCGACCAGCAAAACAACGAACGGTTAGCGGTTTGGAGTGAGAACCGACGTAGTTTTTGAGGCTGGGATTTGCGGGCCTTGAATTTTTGTTTCTTTTGTTTCAAGACAAAAGAAAGCCTGCGGCAGCATAGCCCCGATTGCAGTGGAAATCCTTTTCAAGCGCTTTGCAAAAGCGTTTGAAAAGATTGAAACAAAAAGCGGGAAACAGCTCCTAAAAATAAAAACCAAACGCCCCTTTGATCGCAAACTTCTGCGCATCCGGCATATTCAGGTAATTCCCGCGCCAAGAAAAATCCAAACGGAAGACTTTGAAAATGTTGCCGATACCGGCAGAATATTCCCAATACCCATCGGTTGGCGCATTGTAAATCAGGCCCGACGCATTGATCGCCCGGTTCGCATCGGAAACCGACCCGACCACGCCCTTGATCCCGACGATTTCGCGCCAATTGAGTTTGCGCAAGCCCGGCACGCGTGCAAATAATTTGCCGTGAAAGTTGTGTTCCCACTGGAACGTCGCGTACTGGTCGGCAACGAATTCGTAGAAATTGAGGTTCGAAAAAGTATTTTCGATCGTGAAATACGTCTGGTTGCCGGGCACGATACTCATGAGCCCAAGCGGTACGGTACCGAACGTTTTGCCGAGTTCCATGATGAAATTGCTGCGCCCGATGGGGCCAATCAGCACCGGCTGTTTGTAATACAATTGCAGGCGCTGGTAGTCGAAATCGCTGTCGGCGATGCCCTTGTAACCCGCGGCATAGTTGACAAAAATGCGCGGGAACGGATTGTCTACGATGCTGCGCTCTACGCCAAACCCAACGGTTTTTCGGCCAGGCGTGTAATCGATTTGTACCGCGGCTTCGAACTGCTTGACGTCGCCGCGCGTGGTGGTTCGCGTCGCATCGGTGTAATAATCGAGGCTAAACGTGGGCGACGCCGATTCGAGCGTGCGGTAGGACAATTGCGTGCCGAACACAAAGTTTTTCCAGGGCTCAATCTCAATCCCAAAAGTCGTCAGGTTGATGTTGGTGAGCTTGCCGTTATTACCCGATGAGAACAGCGACGACGAGGCGAAACTGCGGCCCAAGACGTCGTTGGTCGTGGTCAAACTCGCGCCGATTTGTTCGATGTCGCGCCGGTTGCCGCCCGAGATGATGAGTCGCGTTTTCTTGTCAATCATCCATTTGCCCGAAAGCCCGTATTTGAATTTGTTGTCGTCGAAACCGTAGGCGGTGTAGCCTTGCAAACGCCACGTATCGTTCGGGCCAAAATAAGTCCGGCCGCCCGCGCGCAATCGGAACCCTTCTACTTCGTTGTAGCCGAATGTCGAAAAGATCGGGCCGTAATCAAAATTGAGCCGGTCGAATTCGATGTAGCCGCTGCCGAGAATCGACACGAGGTTGTAAATCTGCTTGAATTTCTTGACCGTCTTGAGCGTGTCGAGCATTTTGTAAACGCCCTGTTCGTCCTTCGATAGTTTTTCGAAACGGTTCTGCTCCCAGAATTCATCGGGCTTGACGTACACCGACGGATCGACATAATTGACCTCCTGTTTGTAAAAATCGGCGGGCTTTTGTTTGTTGAATTCGTGGTTGCGGAAAAACGTCGTCCGCTTGCCGTAGACGCCTTTGGATTTTTCCTTTTTGTTGAGCGCAAAATCGCTCATCATGTAGTCTTTGGTCAGCAAAAACACCGAATCGTTCAACACCTCGAACTCCTGCTCGATGTAAATGTCCTTGACCCAGTTGATGTTGGCGCTTTTGGTGACGGCCATGTTGATTTTCTTGATCGCAAACGTGGTGTCGTTGACCCAAAAATCGCCCTTGAACGTGAGTTCGTTTTTGCGCCGCGGATAAAAGACGATGTTGTAGCACCATTTGTTGTCGATGTAGGCCGTGTCGGTCAGCACATAATTGTAGACGTCGATGCCGGTGCGCGAAAGCGGGCTCGTAAAGCCTTTATCGAAAAACGTCAGGTAATTGTTGTAGATGTCGTAATCTGAATACAAATCTTTGATGAATGCGATGATTTGCTGGTTTTGGCTAAACCCAGAATTTTTGTTGGCCTTTAAAATCTCTTTGATTTTCTTGAGTTTATTGTCGCCGTAAACGTTAGACAGCGCTTCGTTGATAAAGATCGGCAGGTAGGTTTTCCCGGTCACGTCGGACGTGTCAACCTGGTCGAAAATGAATTCCATACCCTTGAAGATCTTTTGTTTCATAAACGCCGAATCGATCGAGTTCATGTCGAATTCGACCTTTTCGTACTTCTCCATCTGGTATTGGTCGAACATGTGCAATCCGTTCTTTTTTTTGCGCGCCCAGATTTTGCGCAAAATGTCGAGCGCCGGATTGTCTTTTTTGGACGTCTTGCCACTGTAAATCACGACCTCCTTTAATTTCTCGCCGCCAAGCTTGACGACAAAATCGTAGTTGACGGCCTTGGGAAGCGGCACTTCCTTGGTTTCGAAGCCCACGAACGACACGACAATGGTCTTGTACGTTTGATCGGACTCGATATAGAAACGCCCGTCTTCGTTGGTCACAATGCCTTGGTTCGAACCTTTGAACACCACATTGGCGTACGGCACCGGCTGGTCGGTGTCGTCGAGCACAACACCACTGACTTTGGTTTGGGCCGCAACCGCAAACGAAAGAAGGAGGAAAAGGCAACACGAGAGGAGTTTATTCATAGGGTGATGTGCGTCTTGGCGACGGAGTGTAAATATAGTGGGTTTTTTTGTTTTGTGTTAGTAGTAAAATGATAAAATTGTGGCGCTGATTTCATCAGCGCACTTCGCTACCGCGGGTCTACTTTTGTCTGGCAACAAAAGTAGCAAAAATGCCTGGCGCGCGGTCGTTCGGCGACCTACTGGCTTTCGCTGGCTAAAACAAATTAACTCGGCTGCGCCTCAAACACAATTTGTTTTTTAACGCCTGCTTCAAGCCGCAGGTGCCCGCCTGCCACGACCAAAGCGCGCAACCTCACGAAGAAAGTCTGTCGTAAAAAGAAAGTTCATCTTTCGCTTTGGGCGTTCGTCCAACGCGCCGGGAAGATTATCGTAGCCGGAAGATATTTCCCCGCGGAGGACGTCGCATGACGAACGTCCCAAGCGAAACGATTCGTTCAACTCTCAACAAACATTCCTCGTGCGGATTTTTGGCGTTTCGCCAGAAAGCCAAAAATGCAAATATTACTTTCCTGTCTGGCGAGGCCTTCACTGGCGAGGCGTTAAGAAAATCAACGCAGTGAGCGTTAAAAGCCAGGTGCTGTTTGAGCGCAGCGAGTTCAGCTGGCTTAGCGAACGGAGTTGATTTTTAGCCGAGAAAGTGTGCCGCTACGCATTTTTGTTACTTTTGTTGCGAGACAAACCGAGCTTGCGAGGTTCAGCGAACACCAAAACCAAATATTATTTTGGTGAGCTAAAAGTAGACCCGCGGCAGCGGGAACTTCTTAGAATTTCAAAACGTCCGGTTTTGGAATTGATTCTAGCAGCGCAGTTCACCCCTAGCCCCGATTGAAGTGGAAATCCTTTTGCGGCCGCAGCGTAGCGGAGGCCGTAAAAGATTGCAACGGAAAGCGGGAAAAAGCTCCAAAAAAAAAGCCGAAACTTACGCTCCGGCTTCACTATCTTAAAACGAAAATTACTTCTTGTAGAGTACTTTCTTCACCGCCTTAACAACGTCGTTCGAATTCGGCAACCACTCTTTCAAAAGTGTAGGCGAATACGGCGCCGGCGTATCGGCTGTGGTGATGCGCTGGATTGGCGCGTCAAGGTAATCAAATGCGCGCTCCTGCACCATGTACGTGATTTCTGAAGCGACACTCGCAAACGGCCACGCTTCTTCCAACACCACCAAACGGTTGGTTTTTTTGACCGAGTTGATGATGGCGTCGTAATCCATCGGGCGCACGGTGCGCAAATCGATCACTTCTACCGAGATGTTTTCTTTGGCCAATTCTTCGGCGGCAATCAAAGCTTCTTTGATGATTTTTCCGAACGAAACAACAGTGACGTCTGTCCCTTCGCGCTTGGTATCGGCTACGCCCAAAGGCAACGTGTACTCGCCATCAGGCACTTCACCCTTGTCGCCGTACATTTGCTCCGATTCCATGAAGATGACCGGATCGTTGTCGCGGATGGCCGATTTCAAAAGGCCTTTGGCGTCGTATGGCGTAGATGGAACGACCACTTTCAAGCCCGGCGTGTTCGCGAACCAGTTTTCAAACGCCTGCGAGTGCGTCGCACCGAGTTGTCCGGCAGAGGCCGTCGGGCCGCGGAACACCATCGGCATCGGGAATTGTCCCGCCGACATTTGGCGCATCTTGGCCGCGTTGTTGATGATTTGGTCGATACCCACGAGCGAGAAGTTGAACGTCATGAATTCGACGATCGGACGGTTGCCGTTCATGGCCGAACCGACTGCGATTCCCGCAAATCCAAGTTCTGCAATCGGCGTATCGATGACGCGTTTCGGGCCAAATTCGTCGAGCATGCCCTTCGAAGCTTTGTACGCCCCGTTGTATTCCGCGACTTCCTCGCCCATCAAATAAATAGACTCATCGCGGCGCATTTCTTCGCTCATCGCCTCGCAAACCGCTTCCCTGAATTGTATCGTTCTCATATTGGTATCTGAATTTTGAAACGCAAAAATAGGAATTAAAACAGAAATTGTTGCGTGGTTTTTATCTTTTTTAAGGAGCTTAATCCCGCTTTCCATTACAATCTTTTCGCTCCATTGCCATTGCACGAAAAGGATTTCCATTTCAATCGGGGCTATGGACGCGTAACGAAATCGATTGAAATCGTCAAAATATTATGCACGCATAAGACTTTTATTCGAAAATATTCCCTAAATTCGCGCCTGATATCACTTTTTAATTCCTTTCTAAATGAAAATATTAGTTTGCATCAGCCACGTGCCTGATACTACTTCCAAAATCAATTTTACCAATGGCGACGCCGAATTTGACACGAACGGTGTTCAATTTGTCATCAACCCGAACGACGAATTCGGTTTGACGCGTGCCATCTGGTTCCAGGAACAACAAGGCGCGAACGTCACCGTAGTGAACGTGGGCGGCGCCGATACCGAACCAACCTTGCGCAAAGCACTAGCGATTGGCGCTAATGAAGCCATCCGCGTCAACGCCCAACCGACCGACGGTTTTGCCGTAGCCAAGCAATTGGCGGACGTCATCAAAAACGGCGGCTTCGATTTGATCATCGCCGGTAAGGAATCGCTCGATTACAACGGCGGCATGGTTCCGGGCATGATTGCGGGAATCCTGGGTTACAACTTCGTGAACGGCGCGATCGGGTTGACCGTTGAAGGCAATAACGCTAAAGTTATCCGTGAAATTGACGGCGGAAAAGAAACCGTTGCGACTTCATTGCCACTGATCATCGGCGGGCAAAAAGGCTTGGTCGAGGAAAAAGATTTGCGCATCCCGAACATGCGTGGCATCATGACGGCGCGTACGAAAGCTTTGAATATCGTTGAGCCGGCGGCTGCGAATGCGGAAACCAAAGCAGTAAAGTTTGAAAAACCGGCTCCAAAATCGGCGGTGAAATTGTTCAGCGCGGACGATATTGATGGGTTGGTGAACGCGTTGCACAACGAGGCGAAAGTCATTTAAGTCGTAAAGAAGCCAAAGTCGAAAAGTCATAAAGAAGCCAGGGTCTTAAAGTCGTAAAGGCAAAGACCGGACTAATTTCGAGAACTTCGAACCCGAAGACCGCCTTTATGACCTTATGACTTTACAGACTTTATGACTATTTGCGTGAGATTTGAAATTAAAAGGAGGAAGCCCAGTGGGCTTTAGGTACAAAAAAATTCAAATCAAAGAATAGAAAAGAAATTTTGGAGAGGCCCGCGTTAGGGATTGAAGCGGAAATCCTTTTGCGGCCGCAGCGCAGCGGAGGCCGTAAAAGATTGCAGCGGAAAGCCCGACCCGCAGGGGAACGCACAATAAAAAATAACAATAAAAAATAAAACAATGTCTATATTAATATACGCAGAATCTGCCGAAGGAAAATTCAAAAAAGTCGCGTTCGAACTCGCGGCCTACGGCAAAAAAGTAGCCGAATCGATGGGAACGACCGTCACGGTGGTAACGATCAACGCAGGTGATGTCTCGGAACTCGGGAAATACGGCGTGGATAAGGTGTTGAAAGTATCCAATGATAAATTGTCTGGTTTTACGGCGAAAGCCTACGCAGACGTTATTAAACAAGCGGCGGAGAAAGAGGGAACGAAACTCGTTTTGTTGTCGTCTACAACCGATAGTTTGTACCTCGCGCCATTGGTTGCCGTTGGTTTGAACGCAGGGTTTGCGTCGAACGTGGTTGGGTTGCCGGTGAGCACATCGCCGTTCCAGGTGAAAAGAAATGCGTTTTCGAACAAAGCCTTCAACATTACCGAAATCAATACCGATGTGAAAGTAATCGCACTCGCCAAAAACTCCTATGGTGTTTTTGAAGCGAGCGGTGCCGCTGCAGCAGAGGAATTTTCGCCAAGTTTGAACGATGCGGATTTTGGCGTCAAAACCGAATCGGTAGACAGAACAACTGGAAAAGTCACGATTGCCGACGCCGAAATCGTCGTTTCGGGCGGACGCGGCATGAAAGGCCCTGAAAACTGGGGCATGCTCGAAGAATTGGCGACTGTATTGGGCGCGGCTACGGCTTGTTCGAAACCGGTGTCTGATTTGGGTTGGCGACCGCACAGCGAGCACGTGGGCCAGACCGGGAAACCGGTGGCGACGAATTTGTACATCGCCGTGGGTATTTCGGGTGCGATCCAGCACATTGCCGGAATCAACTCGTCTAAAGTGAAACTCGTGATCAACGCCGACGCCGATGCGCCGTTCTTTAAGGTAGCGGATTACGGCATCGTGGGCGACGCGTTCGACATCGTTCCTAAACTCACGCAGAAATTAAAAGAATTTAAGGCTGCCAATTCGTAATTTTTTGGTTTATTTGCCTTGAAGGGCCATTTGGATGGAAGTTCAAATGGCCTTTTTTGTTTGTGGTCGAATGTCAAAGGTCGAACGTCGAACGAGGTTTGTGGCGATTGATTTTTATTTTTTTTGCTTGATTGGTCGATTTACGTTTTTTCTGTAATGGATGTATTGAAATTTAGGCTAGCTTCGCTGTAGGGAAGGGGGCATTGGAAGTATACCCCAACGGAATAAAATCGAGACTTGGCTACAGATAATCTGTACATTTTGTTAAAGTTTTCGATCGACCAAAAAGTCCGCCCTTGAAACACCAACCCACCGAACTTTTGTCGCGCGAGCAAAGGCCATCGTTTAATTTTTAGAAAAACATTTTACTTTCAATAAGAGATTGTATTTTTGCAGTATGAGTTTAGTAAAATTGACCATCAAAGGCATTTCGTACAGCCAGACCCAAAACGGGGCGTATGCCTTGATCTTGAACGAAGTCGACGGCGAGCGCAAACTACCCATCGTCATCGGGGCTTTCGAAGCCCAATCGATTGCGATCGCGCTCGAAAAGGAAATCAAGCCGCCGCGTCCGCTGACGCACGATTTGTTCAAGAATTTCGCCGACCGTTTCGACATCGTCGTCAAGCAGGTCATCATCCACAAACTCGTCGACGGCGTGTTCTATTCGAGCATCATTTGCGAACGCGACAAAATCGAAGAAATCATAGACGCGCGCACCTCCGACGCCATCGCGCTTGCCCTGCGTTTTGCCGCGCCTATCTTTACTTACAAGAACATACTCGACAAAGCCGGTATTTACCTCAAGGCCAACCCGTCCGACGGCGACAAAAGCATCGAGGACGAGGTGCTCACCAATCCCGAAACCTTTGGGCTCGAAGAAACCAACCAATCGGGCAACCAATACGCCAAACATTCGCTGGCCGAGTTGCACGAATTGCTCGAAGGTGCGGTCAACGATGAGGATTATGAGAAGGCGGCGAAGATTCGCGACGAAATCTCGAAGCGGGAACTTTAAATTATTTTAAATGATGAATTTTAAATTTTAAATGATCTTGAGGTCGCCCAATTTAAAATTCAAAATTTAAAATTTAAAATATTAAAAACATGAAACAATACCTCGACCTAGTAAAACACGTCCTCGAAACCGGCACCCAAAAAGGCGACCGCACCGGCACCGGCACCAAAAGTGTTTTCGGCTACCAGATGCGTTTTGACCTTTCGGAAGGTTTCCCGATGGTGACCACCAAAAAACTGCACCTCAAATCGATCATTTATGAGTTGCTTTGGTTTTTGAACGGCGACACCAACATCGGCTACCTCAACGAAAACGGTGTCAAGATCTGGGACGAATGGGCCAACGAGGCCGGCGATCTGGGCCCCGTGTACGGCCACCAATGGCGCAATTGGAACTCCGAGGAAATCGACCAGATTACCGAAATCATCGAAACGCTCAAGACCAACCCCAACAGCCGACGCATGCTCGTTTCGGCGTGGAATCCGTCGGTGTTGCCCGATACTTCGAAATCTTTTGCCGAGAATGTGGCCGAAGGAAAAGTGGCGTTGCCGCCGTGCCATGCGTTTTTCCAGTTTTACGTAGCCGACGGCAAATTGTCTTGTCAACTCTACCAACGCAGCGCCGACATCTTTTTGGGCGTGCCATTCAACATCGCTTCCTATGCCCTACTGACGATGATGATCGCGCAGGTTTGCGGTTTGCAACCGGGCGAGTTCATCCACACCTTTGGCGATGCACACATCTACAACAACCACTTCGAACAGCTCGAATTGCAGTTGTCGCGTGAGCCGCGTCCGATGCCAAAGATGATTTTGAATCCCGAAGTCAAGAACATTTTCGACTTTAAATTTGACGACTTTACGCTCGTCGATTACGATCCGCATCCGCATATTAAGGGCGTGGTGGCCGTTTAACACAGAAGATGCGCCTCGTATTACTGCTTTTACTGGTTCATCTAAGTGGCTGGTCGCAACCCGAACAAAACCTGACGATCTTTCTCGATTCGCTTGAACGTCCTACCAAGGAGGAAAACGCGGCTTACATTAGGGTCATCGTCAACTTTTATGGAAAAACGCTGCACTGCAATGTTTACGATTACTATCTCTCGGGCAAACGCAAAACGGTAGGGACTTACACCAATAAATACTTGCGCAACAAAACCGGACCCTTTACCAGTTACTACGAAAACGGCAAAATGCAGTCGCAACTCCAATACCGCGAAGATTTACCCCATGGGAAGGCCTATTTTTGGTACGAGAGCGGCAGTAAAAAGGCCGAATGTGAATTCATCGTATCGAACGACGAACCGATAATCAAAATCAATCAATTTTGGTCTCGTATTGGCATCCAACGGGTGGTTGATGGAAAGGGCCGATTTACAGACGAAGACGTTACTTCGTTTTCCGAGGGCGACCTTGACCAAGGTGTCAAAAGCGGAGAATGGTGGGGAACGGATTACAAAGACGGATTTACTTTTGTCGAAATCTATAAAAAAGGGGAATTGGTGTCCGGCATTTCTACCGATTCCTTAAAGCAGACGCACAAATACGACAAAATCTTCGTATCGGCGCAGCCTAAAAAAGGAATCGCGCACTTCAATCGATTTTTTAAGACCGCAATGCGCGACAACGCCAGTTTGAAAAAAGAAAAAGCTTATGTCACGGTTGGCGTCAGCTTCACCGTACGCGCCGACGGCAACATCGCCGACATCGAGATACTCGATTACAAGGACACTCAGGCCGACGAAACGATTCGTGAAATCCTGACCAGTTATGGGCCTTGGAATCCGGCGCAATCGAGAGGAATCAACACCGAAACCTATCTGTCGGTTCCAATTTTGATCAACCGATATTAAAAAAAAATCCGCCCAAGAGCGGATTTCCTTTTCAAATAAGTTTTGTTTTACAAAGCCAAAACGCTGTTCTCTGATCCCGCGAAAGCGTTGAATTGGAACGAATCGGCTTCTGGCTCGTTGACGAAAGCCCCGTCGATGACGTACTTGAATTCATACGATGCGTCTTTGTCGATATCGAAAGTACCTTTGAAAGTACCGTTTTTCAATTTGCCCAGTTCACCTGCCTTAGGATCCCAGTTGTTGAAATCACCAACTACAGCTACGCCGTTTGCTTCTTTTGCATCGACACTGAAAGTCACTTTGCAAACTGGCTTGGTCTTTACGAATTGTTTCTTGATTGCCATAACTATTTCATTGTTAGATTTATGCGGCAAAGAAACAAATTTATTGCGGAGTTTCTATCGATACCCATTCGATTTAGGAAAATGATGGAAAGTCTGCAAAAAAAAACGTAAATCACTAATTTTAAATCATTTGTATTCCGATATTTCAAAATGAAAACGTTGGCGTACTAAATTATCCGCAAACCAAAAGTCGTGCGTTTCAAAATAAATTTTATCTTTAAGGACGCAAAAAACACCCGATGGAAAAAGAGCAACACGAACAATACGAGTACGCGCGAAAGCGGCTCGTACAAAAAAAACACCTCAACTATCACTTCGTGGTGTGTGTGTTGGGTTGCTTGTTCGCTTATGTGGCCAATCACTTTTTCCAGATGGGCGCGCCGTACCAATGGTACAAATGGCTCATTTGCATTTGGTTGTTTGTTTTTATCCTGCACTTCTTTAAGGTGCACATCTCCGACCGGTTCATGAACAAGAATTGGGAGCGCCAACAAATCGACCGGCTGATCGCCAAGCAACAAAACAGGCTGCGCGAACTCGAAACCAAGTACGGCAACGACAATCCCCCGGCGTAATGGTGATACTGATTGCGGCGGTCGCCCAAAACAACGGACTCGGAAAAGACAATCGTATGATCTGGCACCTGCCCGACGATTTCAAACGGTTCAAGAAATTAACCACCGGACACCACATTGTCATGGGGCGCAAAACCTTTGAAAGTCTTCCCGGATTACTGCCCAACCGTACGCACGTGGTCATTTCAAGACAAAAAGACTACCGTCCCGAAGGTGCCATCGTGGCGCACTCGCTCGAAAAAGCGCTACAGATTCCACCAAAAGACCAAGACATCTATATTATCGGTGGCGGCGAAATTTACCGTCAGGCCTTACCCTATGCCAACAAACTCGAGATCACCCGCGTGTACGCCAGTTTCGAAGCCGATGCTTTTTTCCCCGAAATAGGCCCCGAGTGGAAACTGGTTGCAGAAGAACCGCACGGCATAGACGACAAACATGCGTGGGCGTTTACGTTTGAGACGTACGTCAAATAAAATTGTTTATTTTTTATTGTTATTGTTTATTGGCGTCTCGAAACGACAACGTCTGGTCTATAAATTATAGCTATACAATAAAAAATCCGCCATGGGCGGATTTTTTATGTTATCAAAAGCAGCCGGCTCTCAAAACAGAATCTGGTAGGTCAAAATGAAAATGGCAACAGTCATGATCACGCCTGTGACGAAGATGATGATGTTGGCCACCTTCTGAGAATACATCTCAAAAAAGCCCTTAATACCAAATACCACAAAGGTACTAAAGACGAAAAAAACTAAAATTTCCATAAACAAATTTAACCCGAAGAAGGTTGGCTTGACCACACCACTAGCGTCCTCTGCGACAAGGACACTGTTGACGCTGCTCACAAGAATAAGTGCAATCACAAATGCCAGTATGATCCACTTGATTTCGGCTGCTATGATTCTTGATAACATGTTGCTGTCGATTAATTGTTTGATGTGATGTAAAATTAAACAGCCATTTCGCACCGCACAATACCCATTTTAGGGTATATTTCCAGCTTCACCAAATTTGGTGGGCGGCTCACCAAATTTGGTTAGTGGCAAAACGCGAACACGGTTTCAATCGGCTTAAGAACAGTGGCTTTTAACAAAAATGCGCATCGGTTTCGCAATCGTTTTTATTGTACTATCTTTGTCGAAAATCGCACATGTCAAAAAATGTCACGCCTTATAAAACGTCGTCCCTGAGCAAAAAAGAGCAGGTGGCGCAAATGTTCGACAACATTTCGGGCAATTATGATGGGCTCAATCGCGTGATTTCTTTTGGGATCGATACCGCGTGGCGCAAGAAAGTGCTCAAGTTGGTTTCCGACAAAAATCCGCAGGCGATCCTCGACATTGCGACAGGTACAGGCGATTTGGCGATTTTGATGGCGCAAACCCAAGCGACCAAAATCATCGGGCTCGATATTTCGGCAGGCATGCTCGAAGTCGGGCGCAAGAAAGTGGCCGACAAAAACCTGTCAAACCGCATCGAACTCGTACTTGGCGATTCCGAAAGCATGCCTTTTGAAGACCACAGCTTCGATGCCATCACCGTGGCTTTTGGCGTCCGCAATTTCGAACACCTCGAAAAAGGGCTGGCAGAAATCCTGCGCGTGCTCAAACCCGGCGGGATTTTCGTGATCCTCGAAACGTCCAATCCTACCAAGTTCCCATTCAAGCAAGGGTACTTTTTTTACACCAAATACATCCTGCCCGTCATCGGCAAATTGTTTTCGAAAGACCGCGCCGCCTATGGCTACCTTTCGGAATCGGCATCGGTTTTCCCGTTTGGCGAGGCATTGAACAATATTTTACGAAAAATTGGGTTTATAGACGTTACGGCCCGTCCGCAAACTTTTGGCGTGGCGACGATTTATTCGGCCTCGAAAAAATAATATGAAGAAGTTAGTTGTTTTTATACTGTTCTGTTGCAGCATGCACGCGGGTGCGCAAAACAATCCACTGCGGCTTTTTGGCAAAGACCCGATCATCCACCTTGAGAATTTCGACAAACAGCGCGTGCACTGGGGTTATTTCCTCGGATTCAATTTTTTCGACTATAAATTCGACTACAAGACTGTCGCACCCGATATTGTCGTAGACCGTACCACCGGATTCAACGTAGGGCTCATCGGCGATTTGCGTTTGACGCAGTCGTTCCACCTGCGTTTCGAACCCGGACTGTATTACACCCAGCGCAACCTCACCTATCCGTTGCTTACGCGCGAATCCGACCGCAAGCGCGAGGTGCCCGCCACATACATCCACTTTCCGCTGCTGCTCAAGTTTTCGGCCTTGCGCACGGGCAACATCCGGCCGTATCTTGTGGGTGGATTTTCGAGTACGCTCAACCTTTCGAGCAACGCCAAATCGCTCGACGACAACAAGCAGGGACGTTTTCGCGTCAAGCGCATGACCAACAATTACGAGGTGGGATTTGGGATCGACCTTTACCTGGAATACTTTAAATTTTCACCGTCGATACGCGGCGTTTTTGGCATGGGCAACGAACTCATCCCCGACGCCGACCCTAACAGTCCCTGGACGGGCAACGTGAGTTCGATGCAAACGCGTGCGGTGTTGATCAACTTTGCGTTCCACTAATTTTATTGTTTATTTTTTATTGTTATTTTTTATTCCTTCCAATGGCGATAAAAAACAATCAATTGCGTAGCAATCCGAACACGAGCGAATCTTCGTAGACCCCGTTTTTAAAGTAATGGCTTTTGAGTAATCCTTCGCGAACGAACCCGAATTTGGCGAGCGTTTGGAGCGATGCGGTGTTCTGTGTACCCACAAAAGCTTCAATGCGGTTGAGTTGCATGGCGTCGAATCCGTAGTCGATTACGGCGCGCATGGCCTCGGTCATCAATCCTTTTCGTTTGAACGCGTCGTCAAACAGGCCGTACCCGATCTCGGCGCGCGCGTGGTCCAGATACCACGTATGGTAGCCGCACCAACCGATGATCTGTCCCGATTGCTTGTCGACCAACTGAAAAATAAGCAGCGATTTGTTGTGCGTTTCGAAACCTTTTTCGGTCTTTTTACGCTCTTTCGCAAGGTCTTCGCGCGCCACGCCCAAAAAATCGATGACTTCCAGATCGGAAGATCGCTCGAGTATTTCTTGCCATTGGTCGCCTGTCAATTTGCGCAGGTAAAGCCGTCCTGTCTGGAGAATTTCAAAGTCCATCGTAACGCTATGAATTTGTAGCCAAAGTTTAACAAAAATTACAGATTTTCTACCGCAAAGTATCCATTTTTTTACTTAGGGATAAACCCTATGCCCCTTCCCTATCAGTGAAAAAATACGATTTTTTCCGATACCGTCATAGCAGAAAAACTATACACAATAATATTTTCGAAAAAACCGCGGCCCAACATCAATTCCTCCTGAACTCGCTCAGCACAATGGCCGTTGCCGTCGCTACGTTCAAGCTCTCGGTTTGCATCGACCCGTAACGCGGGATCGTCAACCTGCGGCCCACAGCGCGTTCGACCGCGGCAGAAATCCCATTGGCCTCGTTGCCCATGACAATGACGCCTGCTTTGGGCAACTGTCTGGCGTAAATGTTCTCGCCGTCCATAAACGTTCCCAGTACGGGCAAACTTGTTTCGGTCAAAAAAGCAGGCAATTCGACGTAATGCACATTTACCCGTGCCAGCGAACCCATCGTGGCCTGCACCACCTTGGGGTTGAAAACATCGACGGTTTCTTGCGAACACACCAATTCCTTGATCCCAAACCAGTCGCACAACCGGATGATCGTACCGAGGTTGCCCGGATCGCGGATGTCGTCGAGCGCAAGTACCAAACCTTTTTCCTCGATCGGCTGGGGCTTCTTGATACGGAACACCGCCAAGCAGTTGTTGGGCGCCGAAAGTGCGCTCATTTTCTTGAGATCGGCTTCGCTTATGCGGGTCTTGACCGACGACGATACTTCGGGGAACACATCGGCCGTTTCATACAAATGGTGCAACTCGAAATCGGAGGCGAGCAGTTCGGCGATGCCCTTGACGCCCTCGGCCAAAAACAATCCGTGGGTCTGCCGAAACTTTTTTTGTTGCAGCGACGCGATTAGCTTGATTTGGTTTTTGCCAACCATAGAAATAGTGTATTTTTGACTTAAATTTGGTGCATCCTTGAGAAACACGGTTACAAAAATAGGTTTATTTATCCTATCCGGGATAGTTATTTCGGCATGTAATTCGGTCAAACGGGTGCCCGATTCGAAAAAGCTGCTTACCAAGAACGAGATCTACGTCAACGAAAAGCGCGACAAATCCGAAGCGCTGACCAACCTGCTCTACCAAAAGCCCAACGGCAAATTGCTCGGGTATCCGCTGCGGCTCAACATGTACAACCTGGCCAACCTCAAGCACGATTCGACTTACCAGGCCAAATTCACGGGCAATCCGAACAAATACAGGCGGATGTCCAAAATCCTGTCGGCCAAACAGGTCAACCGGCTCGGGCAATCGTTCTGGTATGCGGGCATCCACAACTTTTTACGCGATACGGGCGAGCCACCCGTGATCATCGACACGACCAGCACGCAAAAATCGGCCAACAGGCTCACGGCATGGCACGTCAACAACGGCTATTTCAACGCCAAGACGCGGTTCGAAGTCGATTCGGTGAAGGCCAAAAAAGCCAAGATCCGCTATCTTGTAGAAACCGGTAAGGCATTTTTCCTGGACACCGTCAGGACTACGATCCAAACACCGGCGCTCGATTCGATGTACAAGGCACGCGCCAGCGCCTCGTTCCTCAAGCCCGGCAAGCAATACAGGACCGCCGACTTTGATGCCGAGCGCGGACGCATCACAACGCACTTTCGGAACAACGGCGCATACCATTTCCAGCAGAATTACATCAACTTTGACGTAGATACCTTAAACGGCGGGCAACGCGCCAACGTCAACCTCAAGATCAACGACTACACCTACCGCGAAGGCGATTCGACGCACACCGAGCATTTCCGCATCTTCAAGATCAGCGAGGTCAATATTTTTACCGATTACGACCCCAAGCTGGGTAAGGCCGAAGCCACGCAGGACACCACCAAGACGGTGTACCGCAACTTTAACCTCATCAGCCGCAACAAACTCAAGTACCGCCCGCGGGCCATCACCGATGCGGTGTTTATCAACAAAGATAACCTGTTCGCCGATTTCCGTACGACGCTCACCACGCGGTATTTGAGCAACCTGCGCATCTTTAACTACCCGACGATCCAGTACGAGATCGACAAGCGCGACCCGCTGAGCAAATCGTTGATCGCCAACGTTTACCTGACCCCGCGCGACAAATACAGCTTTGGATACTCGCTCGATTTTACGCACTCGAACATCCAGGATTTTGGCATCTCGGGCACCACGTCGTTTACGATACGTAACATCTTTAACGGTGCCGAAACGTTCGACATCGCGGCGCGCGGCAACATCGGCTCGTCGCGCGATTTGGCCAACCCCGACGATACGTTCTTTAATGTGATCGAGTATGGTATCGACATGAAGATCAACTTCCCGCGTATCTTTATGTTCTTCAATACCGAGAAAATCATCCCCAAGAGCATGATTCCGTCTACGACCATCAGCATGGGTTTTGCCAAGCAGCAGAACATTGGTCTGGACAAAGAGAATTTTACGGGCGCAATGACCTATACCTGGACGCCCAAACGCAACCACAGCGCGCGTTTCGACCTGTTCAACATCCAGTATGTCAAGAACCTCAACACGGCCAATTATTTTAACGTATACGAGTCGTCCTACCGCACCTTGAGCGCGCTGGCCGATGTGTACAATGCCGACGATTCTTACTTTATCCCGGGTACGAGCAATCCGCGGCAGCTGATCATCGACAGCGGCACCAACGCCTTCATCAACGATGCGGTAGGCGCGAACCCGACGCTCCCGATGGACGCCGGCGACCGCAGAACGGTGAACAGCATCAACGAAAGACGGCGCAGGCTCTCGGAAAACAACCTGATCTTTGCGTCGAGCTTTACTTTTTCGCGTACGACCAAGGCCGACATCAACGACGAAGGGTTTTATGCGTTCAAGACCAAGGTCGAATCGGCGGGGAATTTCCTGTCGCTGTTGTCGTCTGTTTCGAACGAGCCCAAAAACCAGAACAACCGCAATACGATTTTCGAACTCGAATATTCGCAATACATCAAGGGCGAACTCGAATACATCAAACACTGGGATTTGCGCCGTAAAAAAGTACTGGCCTTGCGCAGTTTTGTGGGCATCGCGATCCCATATGGCAACGCCGACAACATCCCGTTTTCGCGAAGCTATTTTGCGGGCGGATCGAACGACAACCGCGCCTGGCAATCGTACTCGCTCGGGCCGGGCCGACTGCCTGCTTTCAACGACTTCAACGAGGCGAACTTGAAAATCGCGGCCAGCGCCGAATTCCGCTTTAACGTGTTCGGAAAACTCAACGGCGCGTTGTTTGCCGATGCGGGCAACATCTGGAACGTGCTCGACAACATCGAGGACGAACGCGCGGTGTTTACCGGGCTCAAATCGCTTGAGGACACGGCGCTGGGCACGGGTTTCGGGCTCCGCTATGACTTTAACTTTTTTGTGGTGCGTCTGGATTTTGGATTCAAGACCTACAATCCGGCCGAAGAAGAAGGCAAAAAATGGTTCCGCAATTACAACTTTGGCCATTCGGTGGTAAATATTGGAATCAATTATCCGTTCTAAATCGATAAATTTTTTAATTTTGTAATCCTTAATTCTAAAACAAAACACATGGCGCACAATATCAAGCCGGGCGTGGCCACGGGCGATCAGGTTCAGGAAATTTTCAGGTATGCCAAGGAGAAAGCGTTCGCGCTGCCGGCGGTAAATGTGGTAGGATCGAGCACCATCAACGGGGTGTTGGAAACGGCTGCGAAATTGAAGGCGCCGGTCATTATCCAGTTCTCGAACGGGGGCGCGGCCTACAACGCCGGAAAAGGCCTGCCGAACACCAACGAACAAGCGGCCATCCTGGGCGGCATTGCAGGCGCCAAACACATCCACACCTTGGCCGAGGCCTATGGTGCAACCGTGATTTTGCACACCGACCATTGCGCCAAGAAACTTTTGCCTTGGCTCGACGGATTGCTCGACGCCAGCGAAAAACACTTTGCCGAAACGGGCAAACCTTTGTACAGTTCGCACATGATCGATTTGTCGGAGGAACCAATCGAGGAAAACATCGAAATCTGCAAAAAATACCTCGAGCGCATGAGCAAGATGGGCATGACGCTCGAGATCGAGCTCGGCATCACCGGCGGCGAGGAAGACGGCGTAGACAACTCGGACGTAGACAGCTCTAAACTGTACACACAACCCGAAGAAGTGGCCTATGCCTACGAAGAACTCATGAAAGTAAGCCCGAAATTTACGATCGCCGCAGCTTTTGGCAACGTACATGGCGTATACAAGCCGGGCAACGTGAAACTGACACCGAAAATCTTGAAAAATTCACAGGATTTCGTCCAGCAAAAATTCAACACGGGCCACAACCCGGTGGACTTTGTTTTCCACGGCGGATCGGGATCGACGCTTGAGGAAATCCGCGAGGCCATCGGTTATGGCGTGATCAAGATGAACATCGATACCGACCTGCAATTCGCGTTTACCGAAGGCATCCGCGATTACATGGTGAACAACATCGACTACCTCAGGACACAAATCGGCAACCCTACCGGCGCCGACGCCCCGAACAAAAAGCATTACGACCCGCGCAAATGGGTTCGCGAAGGCGAGGTTACGTTCAACAAACGACTCGAGCAGGCTTTTGCCGACCTCAATAACGTAAACACGCTTTAAAACTATTTTAAATTTTGAATTTTAAATTTTGAATTCCTGTGGAATCATTTAAAATTCAAAATTTATAATTTATAATAATCAAACTATGGCTTGGTTTAAAAGAACACAAAAAGGCATCACCACCGCCACCGAAGATAAAAAGGATGTCCCGAAAGGGCTTTGGTACAAATCGCCTACGGGCAAGATCGTCGATGCCGACGAGCTCGCGCGCAACCTGTATGTAAGCCCAGAAGACGGATTCCACGTACGTATCGGCTCGAAGGAATACTTCGAGATCCTGTTCGACGATAACGAATTCAAGGAACTCGACAAAAACATGACGGCCAAAGACCCGTTGCATTTTGTGGATACAAAGAAATACTCCGACCGCTTGAAGGAGGCGCAGGAAAAAACCAAACTCAAGGACGCCGTACGCACGGCCGTGGGCAAATCCAAAGGCAAGGACCTTGTGGTGTGCTGTATGGATTTTGCGTTCATCGGCGGATCGATGGGTGCCGTGGTGGGCGAAAAAATCGCGCGCGGCATCGACTATGCCATCAAGAACCGCGTCCCGTTTGTGATGATCTCTAAATCGGGCGGTGCCAGGATGATGGAAGCGGCGTATTCATTGATGCAACTCGCGAAAACATCGGCCAAATTAGCGCAATTGTCCGAAGCCCGTATCCCCTACATTTCATTGTGTACCGACCCTACGACGGGCGGGACAACGGCTTCTTATGCGATGCTGGGCGACGTAAACATTTCGGAGCCGGGCGCTTTGATTGGATTCGCCGGACCGCGTGTCGTAAAGGACACCACGGGTAAGGACTTGCCCGAAGGATTCCAGACTGCGGAATTTGTCTTGGAGCACGGCTTTCTCGACTTCATCACGCCGCGAAAGGAACTCAAAGACAAGATCAATTTGTTCCTCGACTTGATCTTGAACCAAGAAATCAGATAAGTAGATCCCGCCCTTCGGCGGGATTTTTTTTTGCGGTTGCGGCAAAACCTATCGCTAGGACTTGTTACAAAAAAATTAAAAAATCGCAACGGTGTTGTTACAAATTTTATGTTACAAAAAAATTGTAACGGAATTTTTGTAACAGAAAAGCACCAAAGCGCAGCCAAGAATTCCAAACAAATGTAGGGTAAGGGGTGAAGGGCGTCTTACATCCCCGTCCGGATCGCCTCGACCGGATCGAGTTGCGAGGCCGAGATCGCGGGCAATATACCCGAAATCAAACCGATAATAACGGCCAGCGACGTCCCGAGCAAAATGTTGCCGAAACTGAGCACAAAATTAAAGTCGAGCGCGTGGGTCAAAATGAGCGAGGTGGTCCAAACCAACAGCAGCCCGATGGCCCCGCCGATGACCGACAGGATGATGGCCTCGAACAAAAACTGGAACAGGATGAATTTGTTTTTGGCTCCGAGCGACTTTTGGATGCCGATCAGGTTGGTGCGCTCCTTGACCGACACAAACATGATGTTGGCGATGCCAAAGCCGCCCACGAGCAGTGAAAATCCGCTGATGATCCAGCCTATGACGTTCATTTGGCCCACGATGTTGTCGATAAAGTCGGTGAGCCCCGAGAGCACGTTGATGAAAAAGTTGTCGATCTCGTCGGTCTTGACGCCGCGTTTGGTACGCAGTTTTTGCGCGATGTTGGCCTTGAGCGCGTCCATGTCGGTGCCCTTTTCGGGCTTGATGATGATTACGGGTAGCATGGCCTGGGTGTTGTCGCCGTAGAGCCTGCGCACAAAATTGACGGGGATAAACGCCGATTGGTCGTCGCCGCCATCGTCGAAACCGCCGCCGCCTTTTTTCTTGAGCGTCCCGATCACGTTAAAGCGTTGCCCATAAAGCCGTATGGTTTTGCCGATGGGGTCGTAATCGTCGAACAGCGCGTGGGCCACCTCATAGCCCAGCACCGCCACCGGAAGCCCCGAATTCGATTCCGACTCGTTAAAGAAACGGCCTTCGCGCAACTCGAGCCGCTGGATGTCGACAAACTCGTCGGTCACGGGCACCACGTTCACATCGCTGGCCGTGCGGCCTTCGTGCTTGACGGGCTCGCGGTTGAAGGCAATCATCTGGAACGAAAAATGATCGGCATGCGCCACCTGCGCCTTGAGGTATTGGTATTCCTCGTAATTGACCTTGGGGAATTGCTCGTACTTCCATTGCTCTACCGAACTCGGCCCAAACGGGATGCTCGTCAAATAAATCGTGTTCTTGTCGAGGCTGCTCAAATCGTCCTTGATTTTTTTGTCGAGCGAATCGACGGCGGCCAATACCGCAATGATCGAAAAAATACCGATGGTCACGCCCAGCAGCGACAAGGCCGTACGCAATTTGTTGTTGCGCAGCGCACTGATCGCAAAACCGAAACTTTCCTTGAGCAACCGCCAATAGAGCACCATCGCATTTTTGTTTGACGTAAAATTGCACATTTCCGCGCCAAAATCCTAATGGAACCGGCAAGAAAAATCAGACGCTTTTTTTCAAAATATTGTTGCCGTAAAGCGTTGGAATTGCGTGTTAAAAAAACTACTTTTGCGCTCTTAAACAACACAACAGCATGAACACGACAAAAACCATCCAATCGGCATTGATTTCGGTCTTTTCGAAAGACGGACTCGAGCCCATCGTACGCAAACTTCACGAACAAAACGTCACTTTCTATTCTACGGGCGGCACCGAGGAATTTCTCAAGAACCTGGGTATTCCCGTGGTGGCGGTAGAAGACGTGACGTCGTACCCCTCGATTTTGGGCGGGCGCGTCAAGACGTTGCACCCCAAGATTTTTGGCGGCATCCTGAACCGTCAGGACCATGAAGGCGATGTGGCGCAGATGACCGAATACGACATCCCACAAATCGACCTGGTGATCGTCGACTTGTATCCGTTCGAAAAAACCGTGGCCTCGGGCGCGTCCGAAGCCGACATCATCGAGAAGATCGACATTGGCGGGATTTCGCTGATCCGCGCGGCGGCCAAGAATTTCAAGGACACCGCGATCGTGGCATCGGTCGACCAATATGCCGAATTTTTGGATTTGATTACGGCGCAAAACGGCGCAACCACGTTAGAAAACCGCAAACTTTTGGCGACCGAGGCGTTCCACGTTTCGTCGCATTACGACACGGCCATCTTCAACTATTTCAACACCGACGATACGTTTTACAAAGCCAGCGTGTCGGGCGGACAAACGTTGCGCTATGGCGAAAACCCGCACCAGAAAGGTTTTTTCTTTGGCGATTTCGATGCGATGTTCACCAAGCTGCACGGCAAGGAGCTCTCGTACAACAACCTTTTGGATGTAGACGCGGCGGTCAACCTGATCCTCGAATTCAAGGGCGAAGCACCTACGTTTGCGATCCTCAAACACAACAACGCCTGCGGGCTTGCGCAGCGTCAAACGATGAAGGACGCGTACCTCGATGCACTCGCGGGCGACCCGACATCGGCTTTTGGCGGCGTACTCATCGCCAACGGCAACATCGATGCGGCCACGGCGCAGGAAATCAACCAATTGTTTTGCGAGGTCGTGATTGCGCCGTCGTATGACGACCAAGCGGTTCAAATCCTGCAGGAAAAGAAAAACCGCATTATTTTGGTGCAAAACGAAGTGGAATTGCCGCAACGTCAGGTGCGTACGGCGCTCAACGGACTGCTGATCCAGGATCGCAACAACGCCACAGACAATAAAGCGCAACTCAAAACCGTTACCCATACGGCCCCCACCGACCAGGAAATCGAAGACCTGCTGTTTGCCTCGAAGATTTGCAAGAATACGAAATCGAACACCATCGTATTGGCAAAGAACGGGCAACTGATCGCGTCCGGCACCGGACAAACCTCGCGTGTAGACGCGTTGCGACAAGCGATCGAAAAAGCCAAATCATTCGATTTTTCGTTGGAAGGCGCCGTGATGGCGAGCGATGCGTTCTTTCCGTTCCCCGATTGCGTAGAAATTGCGCACCATGCGGGAATCACCGCGGTGATCCAACCCGGCGGTTCGATCAAGGACGAACTTTCGATCGACTATTGCAACCAAAATAAAATGGCGATGGTGTTTACCGGAACACGTCATTTTAAACATTAAAAAAGATACGGTTTTCGAGCGAATTTAAATCGGCAAATTGTTTGGCCAGCCTAGAAAAAAGATTAAATTAGGAGCAACAAATTGTTTAACTTTGTCGGAGATTTTTTTATAAATATTTAAACCCTTAAAAGACTTATGGGATTTTTTGATTTCATGACCGAGGACATCGCGATTGACCTTGGTACCGCCAACACGCTGATTATCCACAACGACAAGGTGGTGATCGACAGTCCGTCGATCGTGGCACGCGACCGCATCTCGGGCAAGATCATTGCCGTCGGGAAAGAGGCGAACATGATGCAAGGAAAAACCCATGAGAACATCAAAACCATCAGGCCTTTGAAAGATGGGGTTATCGCCGATTTCGACGCATCCGAGAAAATGATCTCGATGTTCATCAAGTCGATCCCGGCGCTCAAGAAAAGAATGTTTACGCCGGCGCTTCGTATGGTGGTATGTATTCCATCGGGCATCACCGAAGTAGAAATGCGCGCGGTCAAGGAAAGTTGCGAGCGCGTGAACGGCAAGGAAGTGTATTTGATCCACGAACCGATGGCTGCGGCAATCGGTATCGGCATCGACATCATGCAGCCGAAAGGAAACATGATTGTCGACATCGGCGGCGGAACGACCGAAATCGCGGTGATCGCTTTGGGCGGTATCGTATGCGACAAATCGGTCAAGATCGCGGGCGACGTATTCACCAACGACATCGTGTACTACATGAGAACACAGCACAACTTGTTCGTAGGCGAGAGTACTGCCGAGAAAATCAAGATCACGATAGGTGCGGCTTTGGAAGAATTGGAGACGCCACCAGACGATATGTCGGTACAAGGGCGCGATTTGCTTACGGGCAAACCAAAACAAGTTGACGTTTCGTACCGCGAAATCGCCAAGGCTTTGGACAAATCGATCCAGCGTATAGAAGATGCGGTCATGGAAACGTTGTCGCAAACCCCGCCCGAACTCGCGGCCGACATCTACAACACTGGTATTTATCTGGCAGGTGGCGGTTCGATGTTGCGCGGATTGGACAAACGTATCTCGCAAAAGACCGACCTCCCGGTGTACATTGCCGAAGATCCGTTGCGCGCAGTAGTACGCGGCACGGGCATGGCGCTCAAGAACATCCCGAAATTCAGAAGCATCTTAATAAAATAACAAATCCCGAATCCCAAATTCCAAACCTCTGTAGAACCCGTTTGGAATTTGGAATTTGAATTTTGGAATTTCCTCCTGATATGCAGCAAATATTTAATTTTATATTTAAAAACAGCTACCGATTGCTGTTTTTGCTGCTTTTGGGCACGTCGTTGGTGCTCACGATCCAGGCCCATTCCTACCACCGGAGCAAGGTGATTTCGTCGGCCAATTTCCTGACGGGCGGCGTATATGAACAAATCAACTCGGTCAACGAGTACTTTGGGTTGCGCAAACAAAACGACGAACTGGCGGCCGAAAATGCAAGACTCAAGGCGTTGTTGTTCAACATCAAGGATTCGACCATCGTGCCCAAGATCGACAGTATCAAGGGTGTGCGCAAAATCGATCTGATCACGGCCAAAGTCATCCACAACTCCTACAACACGCACGAGAACTACATCACGATCAACGGCGGTGCGGCCGCGGGCATCCAATCGGACATGGGTGTGATCAACAGCGCGGGCATCGTGGGCATCGTAGACAAGACCTCTAAGAATTACGCGACCGTCATTTCGATCCTGAACATCAAATCGCAGATCAACGCCAAGATCAAGAAGTCGAACCACTTCGGGTCGCTCATTTGGGACGGCAAGAACGCCGGCTTTGTACAGCTCATCGACGTGCCGCGACTGGCTTCGGTACGCAAGGGCGATACGATTGTCACGGGCGGGCAATCGGTGATTTTCCCAGAGAACATCGGTATCGGTACCATCGACAAGGTGTATACCGACGAAGAGACAAATTACTACACGTTACGCGTAAAGCTGTTCAACGACATGACCAACTTGGGCCATGTATACATCATCAAGAGCAAAGACCGCGAGGAAGTGATCAACCTGCAAAAGCAATCCAAACCCGATGAATAGTACGATACTGGTCAATATTGCCCGTTTTATCCTGCTGCTCGCGGCGCAGATCCTCGTGTTCAACAATTTGAACTTTTTGGGGTACATCAACCCGTATCCATACATGCTTTTTATCATCCTGTATCCGGTGAACGGCAACAAGTACGGGCTGCTCTTGGCGAGTTTCGTGCTGGGCATCATCATGGACATGTTCTGCAATTCGGGCGGCGTACACGCGACGGCTTGCGTGGCGCTGGCCTACTATCGACCGTACATTTTTAAGTTCTCGTTCGGTCTTTCGTACGAATACCAAACCGTAAAACTCAACGACGTACTCACGCCCGAGCGGTTTTCGTTCATCCTGATCGCCGTGGTGATCCATCACTTTACGTTGTTCTTGCTCGAGGTGTTCCATTTGCGGTTCTTCCTCGAAATCCTGCTCAAGACGGTGCTCAGTACCATTTTTACGATTGTCATCTGCATCCTGATCATTTACCTGATTAAGCCGAACAAACGATGAGAAAAGTCCTGCTGCCCACCATCATCATCATCGGAACCATCCTTTTGGTGCTGCGGTTGTTTTACCTGCAGATCATAGACGATACGTTCAAGCTCAAATCAGAGAACAACGCGATCAAGATCCAGTACGACTATCCCGAGCGCGGTTACATTTACGACCGTCATGGCAAATTGCTCGTGGCCAACCAGCCATCGTACGACATCATGGTCATTCCGCGCGAGATCAAAAAGGACATCGACATCGACGAGTTTTGTCATCTGCTGCACATCACGCGCAAAGATTACGACCGTATCCTGGAAAAAGCAATTACGTTCAGCCCGCGTTTGCCGTCGGTATTTTTGCCGCAATTGAACAAAGCCGAATACGCCGCGTTCCAGGAAAAGATCCGCAAATTTCCTGGGTTTTACATCCAAAAGCGTTCGCTGCGCGATTACCAGGTAAAGTTTGGCGCGAACATTTTTGGGTTCATCACACAGGCCAGCGAAAAAACGATCCTCAAAAACCCGTACTACAAAAGCGGCGACTTGCTGGGCAAGCAAGGTGTCGAAGAGAGTTACGAGAACATTTTGCGCGGCGTCAAGGGCGTCAAGTACATCCAAAAAGACAAGTTCAACCGCGAGATCGGTTCGTACAAAAATGGCATGTACGATACCATTGCCGTGCAAGGCGAAGACATCAACCTGACCATCGACGCGACGTTGCAGGAATACGGCGAACAACTCATGATCAACAAACGCGGCGGTATCGTGGCCTTGGAACCCAAGACGGGCGAAATCCTCGCGCTGGTGACCGCACCGTCGTACGACCCTGCCATTTTGGTGGGCAGACAGCGTTCGCGTAACTACACGGCGCTCTACAACGATTCGATCGCCAAGCCTTTGTACGACCGCGGCTTGCTCGCCGAATATCCGCCGGGATCGCCGTTCAAGATCTTGACCGCGCTCATCGGCTTGCAGGAAGGCGTCATCGACGAACAAAGCTCTTTTGTGTGCCACCATGGGTTCAGCTACGCACGTGGCCGCTTCATGCGGTGCCACTGCCATGGCGGCGCGCAGCAATTGCACCGCGGCATCTATGAATCGTGCAACACGTATTTTGCGAGCACCTACATGAAAACGATCAACAAGTATGTGCGACCGGCCGATGGCGTAGACGTCTGGAGCCGCCACCTGCGCAGCTTCGGGCTGGGCGAATTCATGGGGTACGACCTGCCTACGGGCCGACGTGGCAAAGCGCCCACCTCCAAAACCTACAAACGCATTTATCCCAACGGCGGATGGCGTTCGACGGCCATTGTGTCGAATGCGATCGGGCAGGGCGAAGTCTTGATGACGCCGATCCAATTGGCCAACATGATGGCGGCCGTGGCCAACCGCGGTTACTATTATACGCCCCACATCATCAAAAAGATCGAGGGCCAGAAAATCGACAAGAAGTTTACGACCAAGCACATGACCACCGTAGACCGCAAGTATTTCGAGCCCGTCGTGGCCGGATTGTTCGACGTGTACAACCTCGGGACGGCGCATGCGTTGCGCGTCGAGGGCATCGACATTTGCGGCAAGACGGGAACGGCCGAGAACTACGCCAAGATCAACGGCAAACGCGTCAAGCTGCAGGACCACTCTATTTTTGTGGCGTTTGCACCCAAAGACAACCCCAAGATTGCGCTCGCGGTTTTTGTCGAGAACGGGTACTGGGGCGCGCGTTGGGCCGGCCCGATCGCGAGTTTGATGATCGAAAAATACCTGCGCGGCAAAATTTCACGCGTCGATCTCGAAAAACGTATGCTCGAAGGCAGCCTGCAATCGGAATACGACAAATACACCGGCAAGAAAGAAACCGATACGTTACTGCTCAAACCGACGGCCCCAAAGGTCATCGACAGCAGCGAAATTGAGAACTGATGAAAAACCAGAGCGTCACGAACAACCTCGATTGGATGAGCGTCATCATCTACGGCCTTGTGGTCGTGATGGGATGGCTCAACATTTACTCGTCGTCGCTCTCGACGGTCGAGAACAGCGTGGTGTTCGACCTGGGCACGTTCTATGGCCGACAGTTGATGTTCATCCTGTTTACGATTCCGCTCATTTTCATGACGCTGGCCGTAGACGGCAAGTTCTATGAGAAGTTTTCGGTTATCCTGTACGGCGTGGCGTTGCTGGCGTTGGCCGGATTGTTTGTCTTCGGGAAAACCGTCAAGGGCCAGGCCAACTGGTACTCGTTCGGCGGATTCGGGATCCAACCCGCGGAATTTGCCAAAGCCGCCACCGCGCTCGCATTGGCCAAATACCTGAGCGATGTGCAGGTGAACCTCAAGGACACGCACCGCCAAATGCAGGCGCTCGGCATCATCTTTTTACCGATGTTGCTCATTGCCCCGCACGACCCGGGAAGCGCGCTCATCTATACGATTTTCATGGTCGTCTTGTACCGCGAAGGATTGCCGCCTTGGTACTTATGGACGGGTTTCATCGCGGCCGCCTTGTTCATGCTCGCGCTCATTTTCGAGCCGTGGGTCGTGATTTTGATCGGACTGGCGGGCATCGCCTTTATGTACATGAAAACGCGCTTGGTAGACCGCAATTTGATCGCGAGCGGCATTGTGCTCGTGCTGATTTCGGGCTTTGTTTTTTCGGTCGATTATGTGTTTGACAACGTCTTCAAGCAACACCACCGCGACCGTTTCAACATCTTGTTGGGCAAGGAAGTCGACATGCGCGGCATTGGGTACAACACCAACCAGTCTGAGATTGCGATCGGTTCGGGTGGCTGGTTCGGCAAGGGATTCCTCGAGGGTACGCAAACCAAGGGCGGATTCGTTCCCGAGCAACACACCGACTACATTTTTACCACCGTGGGCGAAGAATGGGGCTTTCTGGGAAGTTTAGTGGTGATTGCGTTGTTCTTGGGACTGATCTTCCGTATCATTTATTTGGCCGAACGACAAAAGACCAAATTCAGCCGCGTATACGGTTATTGCGTCGCCTCGATCTTGTTCATGCACTTTTTTGTCAACATTGCGATGGTCGTGGGCATTTTCCCTACCATCGGCGTGCCGCTGCCGTTTTTCTCCTACGGCGGATCGGGATTGTGGGGCTTTACGATCTTGTTGTTTATCTTTTTGAAGATGGACGCCAACAAGGTCAACGAGTGGTAAAGATCAAAAACTCCAATCTTTGTAATCGGCGTTGCGTTCCAATCTATTTTCGACCGCATCGGGCAAGACCGGAAAAAAGTCGATGCCCGTTTTTTGCTCGATGACATCTATGGGCACGACAAATTCATACAACGGACGGTTGCTTTTTTGGTGCGGGACCAAAAACCCGATCATCTTGGTCTTCCCTCCCGTATCGTTCCGGATGATTTTGTAAAAATACTCGGGTACGGCCACATGTTCCTTCCCGATCGTTCGCAAACCCTCGCGCAGCACCCCGCCCGTCACAATTTGCAGTTTGCCGTTCTTTTGCGCCCAGTAGCGCGTTTTTTGCTCGAGCCGGTTCCATACGCCTTCGTTAAAATCATGGCGTTGCGGCGCGATGTTCGAGGTATAGAACGTTTCGTCGAATGTTTTCTTGGAGCGCTTCCTATCGCCCGCCGGACACAAATGTCCTTTGTCGTATCCCGATTTTTTGTAGTTGCGCCAATCGGCCGAACCGGTCTTTACCTTGGGATCCTGGATAAAAAACGGACGGTCGAAGTTCGCGCCTTTCAAATCGGATGCCTTGAGTTCATAGGCTACCCATTCGGCCTGTTCGTACTTTTCGTGGTACGAGAATACATAGCCCTCGCGCACCACTATTTGACGGGTGGTACTCGACGGCAGCCAGTCGTTTGGTGATGATTTGGCTTCGGACGCAAGTTGCTGCGGTTGCGCATCGACCGCTTCCCTATGCTGACATCCGAAACACAAAACCGTCGTGGCAAAAAAAACAATTCGTTTCATCTTTACAAAAAAACGCCCCGAAACGCAGTGCATTCCGGGGCGCAACAATTTAAATTTACGTTACGGTTTTACCGCAGGCTTGTCGTTCTTAAGCGCCACGCCTTTCTTGGCCAAACCTTTGGGTTGCAAATCGTCGAGTACATTCAGGGCCTCTTCGACATAAATGTCCTTGGCAAGGCTTTCGTGCCAACGGTCGCGTTTTTCCTTGAGGATCGCATCGTTTTTCATCGCATCGAGCTCATACGGCAACGACGTGAATTCGAGCGTGTTCTTGTAATCGGCGATCGATTTGTATTTCTTGGCCTTCTCCTCTATCGCGGCCTGCTCTTTTTTGAACTGGTCGATGTTGAGGCTGTACACGCTTTCCTTGTCGCGCTGATCGATCCAACGCGCGTTCTCGTCGATGAGCTTGAACTGCTCGTTGGCGGCGATGCGACGGTTTGAATTGTCGATGGCCTGGTCAAAATTGGCCTGTTTGTCCCAAAAATTAAAGTTGGCCGGGTCGATTTTGTCGAACGGCATGGCGTTGTCGATGTCGCGCTCGCCCATTTTCAGATAGGCGTATTTGTCGGGCATCGCCACATCGGAATGTACGCCTTCGAGCTGCGTAGATCCGCCGTTGATACGGTAGAATTTTTGCGTCGTGGTCTTGAGCGCACCCAAATCGCCCATGGTGCTGCCGCGTACGAACTGGTTCAAATCGATCACGTTTTGTACCGTTCCTTTGCCATAGGTTTGCTTACTGCCGATGACAATACCACGGCGGTAATCCTGGATCGCGGCCGCCAAAATTTCTGAGGCCGAGGCCGAAAATTCGTTGGTCATGACCACGAGCGGGCCATCCCATTGTACTTTTTTGTCGCGGTCGTACAGCACTTCTTTTTTGCGTCCGGCCGATTTGACCTGTACGATCGGGCCTTCTTCGATGAACAATCCCGCGATATCCACCACGGTCTTGAGCGAGCCGCCGCCGTTGTCGCGTACGTCCATCACAATACCCTGCACACCTTCTTTTTTGAGGCGTTCGACCTCGATGGCGATGTCTTTGCCCGCATCGCGGCCGTCGTTGTTCTCAAAATCGATGTAAAACTTGGGCAGGTAAATGATGCCGTATTTGACCCCGTTCTTGTTGACGATACTCGACTTGGCGTAGGTTTCTTCGATCTCGACAATGTCGCGGATGATCGAGATGATCTTGATGGTACCGTCGACTTTTTTGACCGTCAGGCGCACTTCTGAACCTTTCGGGCCTTTGATTTTCTTGACCACATCGTCGAGGTGCATGCCCACCACGTCTACGGCTTCGTCATTGCCCTGGGCGACCTTCATGATGATGTCGCCGGTTTCGAGCTCCTTACCGCGCCACGCCGGGCCACCCGAAATGAGTTCTGAAATTTCGGTGTAATCGTTTTTCTTTTGCAGACGCGCCCCGATACCTTCCAATTTACCGCTGATGCTGACGTCAAAACGTTCCTTTTCGTCGGGTGCGAAATAGTTGGTATGCGGGTCAAAACGCGATGCAATGGCGTTCACGTATACCGAAAACCAGTCGTTCTGGTCGAGGTCGCCAATGAAGTCAAAGTACTCGTTGAGCGATTTGAGCGACGATTCGCGGGTTTCTTTTTCGAGTTCTTCGAAGGACTTGGACGCTACTTTCTCGGCTTCCTTTTTAAACGCTTCCTGTGATTTCTTGAGTTCCTCTGCCGATTTGTTGCTTGTAGATTGCTCGGGCTTGACGCCTTTCTTAAGGTCTTCCTGCATCTTGAGCTTGTCGGTCAGCGAAGACAACGTCGACAGCTTGATTTGTTTGCGCCATTTGTCGCGCAGTTCGGCCGTGGTCTTGGCGAACGGCAGTTTCTCGTAATCGGTGTTGAACGATTCCTGCGCCTTGTAGTCGAACGGCTTGTCGAGAATTTCCTTGTAAAAACCTTTGCTCTCGTCGATGCGTTTCATCAAACGCTCATAGGTCAGGTTAAAGAAGGTCAGGTCTTTGTTCTTGATCTGGTCGTCGATTTGGGTCTCAAACTGCGCAAATTGGTCGATGTCCGACTGCAAAAAGAAACGCTTCGACGGGTCGAGCGCCTCGATGTAATCTTTGTAGACGCCTTTCGAAAAAGCATCGTTCATTTCCTGCGGATCGTAGTGCCCGCGTTCGATGACAAACGTGAGCAATTCGAGCAGTAATTTGTCTTTTTCGGGATCGTTTTTGTCTTTCGGGATGAAGCTCCACAAAGCCACTGATAACGCGGCAATCACCAGCAATAACTTATAATTCCTTTTCATATATGTGATTATAGCATTCATTAATTTTTGTCTAAAGTACACAAATTTACATCGGATGCGCTTTTCGTGCGACTAATTTTTTGTTAAAGGTAGCAAATTGGCGGCACGCGGGTAAAATTGTTTATTTTTGTGTAGCATTTGATAACGTTGGATTCTTGTTTTTAGTCTGAAATTCGAACGAAACGTTACACGTGTTTATAGCAACGACCCCTAGCCCGGATTGTAGTGGAAATCCTTTTGCGGCCGCAGCGCAGCGGAGGCCGTAAAAGATTGCAACGGAAAGCCGGAAATAGCTTCTAAAAATGACAAAAAAACCACTCATTCTGGTCACCAACGACGACGGCATCACGGCCCCCGGCATCCGCGCGCTGATTGATGTCATGAAAGACCTCGGCGACGTGCTGGTGGTGGCGCCCGACAGCCCGCAAAGCGCGACCGGGCACGCCATTACCATCAACAATACGTTGTATTTGAACAAGGTTTCGAAGCCCAATGCGGCCGTTACCGAATACAGTTGCTCGGGCACCCCGGTGGATTCGGTCAAGTTTGCGGTGGTAGAGATCCTGAAACGCAAACCCGATTTGCTGGTTTCGGGCATCAACCACGGGTCGAATTCATCGATCAACGTGATTTATTCGGGCACGATGAGCGCGGCCGTAGAAGGTGGGATCGAAGGGATTCCGTCGGTTGGGTTTTCGTTGCTCGACTACGATTGGAATGCCGATTTTGAACAGGTGAAACCATTTGTCAAAAAAATAGCGCTGGAGGTTTTGCAGAAAGGAGTTCCCGATGGAACGGTGCTCAACGTCAATTTCCCGAAACTGAAGCAAAAAGACATCAAAGGCATTCGGATTTGCCGACAGGCCAAGGCGATCTGGCAGGAGAAATTCGACAAGCGGTCGACACCGCAGGGCAAGGACTATTACTGGCTCACGGGCGAATTTGTCAATCTCGAACACGGCGAAGACACCGACGAATGGGCGCTCCAAAATGGCTACGTATCGGTGGTGCCGGTACAGTTTGACATGACGGCGCACCATGCGATCCCACAACTCAACACCTGGAATTTATGAAAAAACAAGATCTGTCCTACGGCATGCTTACAGGCATCGCGCTGTTTTTTGGGCAGCGTCTTTTTGTGGTGGTGTTCCCGCAAACGACATCTGTCGAAGGTTTTGACTTTGCTGATTTGACCGAATATTGAATGTCGATTAACGAATAAGGAATTATGAAATATTACATCATAGCCGGCGAGGCGTCGGGCGATTTGCACGGTTCGAATTTGATGAAAGCCTTGTACCGGCAAGACCCGCAGGCCGACATTCGCTTTTGGGGTGGCGACTTGATGCAGGCCGCCGGCGGTACGCTCGTGAAGCATTACCGCGATCTGGCGTTCATGGGGTTTGTAGAGGTTTTGTTCAATTTGCGTACGATTTTGCGCAACATCGATTTCTGCAAGACCGATATCGCCCAATTCAATCCCGATGTTATTGTGTTTATCGACTATCCGGGCTTTAACATGCGCATCGCCAAATGGGCCAAGCAAAAAGGCATCGCGACGCATTACTACATTTCGCCGCAAATCTGGGCTTGGAAGGAAAACCGCATCAAGGACATCCGTCGTGATGTAGACCATATGTACGTGATTTTGCCGTTCGAGAAGGATTTTTACGAAAAGAAACACGGCTATCCCGTAGAATTTGTCGGGCATCCGCTCATCGATGCGATCCATGCGCGTCAGGAAGTTTCGCAGCAGCAATTCGTCACCGAAAACCAACTCGACGACAAGCTCATCATCGCGATCCTGCCGGGCAGCCGCAAGCAGGAAATCACCAAGATGCTCGAGGTGATGCTCAGCGTCGTGCCCGATTTTCCCGACTACCAGTTTGTGATTGCGGGCGCGCCGAGCCAGGAGTATGCGTTTTACCGCCAATTCCTCAAGGACAAAAGCGTGCATTTTATTTCGAACAAGACCTATGATTTGTTGAGTCATGCCACGGCGGCATTGGTCACCTCGGGTACGGCCACGCTCGAAACGGCCTTGTTCAAGGTGCCCGAAGTGGTGTGTTACAAGGGCAGTTGGGCGTCGTACCAGATTGCCAAACGCATCATCACGCTCAAGTACATTTCGCTCGTGAATTTGATCATGGACAAACAAGTGGTCACCGAATTGATCCAGGACGCCTGCAACACCAAAAACATCAAGACCGAACTCCAAAAGCTGCTCGAGCCCGGTTCAAGAAACAAAATACTGGCTGATTATGAAGCGCTTGAATCGCGACTGGGCGGTACCGGCGCGAGCGAGAAAACTGCTAAATTAATCATAACAAATGTGTGATTTTTCCGTTTAAAAATATTTTCTATATTTTTGTAAAAATCTATCACATCTTGAAACACCTAACCTACTTATTGTTCCTGTGCCCTTTTTTGGTGAGTTGCGGCCCCACTAGCAACATCATCACTTCGAAAGCCGAAGCCGAAAAAAGAGGCATCTACCGTTCACCGCAAAACAAGTCGGTGGCCAAAACGACCCCCACGCGCAACGCGAGCACCAAACCAACTTCCCGAAACGTTACCGCCAAGAAAAATACCACGGGTTCGACCAACAGCAAGATCAACGACCGCAATGCCGACGATTACGAAACCTCGGGCGACAACGCGAGCTATGTGGTCAAGCAACTCATCAATGCGGCCGAGGCCAACCTGGGTGTGGGTTACCGAACGGGCGGCACCAATCCCAACACAGGTTTCGATTGTTCGGGTTTGATGTTCTCGACGTTCCAAAAATTCGACATCACGTTGCCGCGTTCCTCAAACGACATGTCTAAGGTAGGCCGCAAGCTCGACGACGACGAAATCCAGAAAGGCGACCTGATTTTCTTCAAGACCAACGGCCGCAGCGTCATCAACCACGTGGGCATGGTGACCGAAGTAACCGACGACGAGATCAAGTTCATCCATTCGTCTACGCAAAAAGGCGTCATCATCTCGTCGACCAAGGAGCCCTACTACGGACGCACGTATGCGCAAGCCAACAGAATTATAGTAAATCTGTAATAGCCTTAACGGCCGATGCGGTACTTTTGGGTATGAAAGTACGCCAATTTCCGCTCGCCAAGATTACACCGTGGTTTACCGCCGGGATCGCGTTTGCTTTTTATGGAAAGGCAAACGCGATTTTTGTTTTTTGGTGTCTTTTGGCTGCCTCGTTGGTCTTGCTGGCCACCTGGGTTCTCGCGCGACGAACCCTTGCACAGCGCCCTTATTTTGGCATCGCTACCTTGGTTTTCTCATTTGCATTGGGCGCCGCGGTTTTTGTCGCCCACGACGAAACACTAAACCCCAAGCATTTTATCCACCATACAGACGATGCGCCGCACACGCTTGCATTGGTGTTGCGCGAACGACTCAAGAACACGCCCGCGCAACAGCGGTATGTGGCCCACCTGACCCATATCGACGGGAAACCGGTCACGGGAAAAGTCTTGTTGCAGTTGCCGCTCGTCCACTTTAGGCGGGCGCTGCCCGTGGGAACGGTGCTCCAAACCAAGGCCGCGCTGCTGGCACACAAAAAACCCAAAAACCCCGATCAATTTGACTATGGCGCCTACCTCGCCCAACGGTCAATCCTTGCGCAGGTCTATGCCGATGCCCATACCCTCAAGATACGCAAACAACCCGTAAAAGACATCTTCTGCTATGCCGACCGCGTGCGCAGTACGATCGTGCAAAACCTTGAAAAGAGCGGGTGCGCCGCTTTAGAACTGTCGGTGATTGCTGCGCTATTGCTCGGCCAACAACAGGAAATCGATTCAGAAACCGTACGCGACTACCAGCTGGCCGGTGCCGTACACATCCTATCGGTCTCGGGGCTGCACGTGGGCTTGCTCATGGTGTTCCTCAATGCCCTGCTGCGGCTATTGCCCAACACCAAATCCATGCGCCGCTTCAAACTGGTCTTGGTCTTGGTTTGCTTGTGGGGATTCGCCGTTGTTGCGGGGCTGTCGCCATCGGTGGTACGGTCTGTAACCATGTTTAGTTTTATGGCGGTGGGAATGCATCTCAAACGCAAGACGAACATTTTTCATACGTTGCTGGTATCGGCGTTGCTGATCTTGGTTTGTCGGCCTTCGTTCCTGTTCGACATCGGGTTCCAATTGAGTTACGCGGCGTTGTTCTTCATCTTGTGGCTTCAACCGATGCTCGACGATTGGTGGCAACCCAAAAACCGCGTCGCCCGCTATTTCTGGCAAATCCTGACGGTTTCGTTCGCGGCACAAATCGGGACGATGCCGCTCAGCATCTACTACTTCCACCAATTTCCGGGGCTGTTTTTTGTCACGAATCTGATCGTGATCCCGTTGCTCAGTATCATCATGGCGCTTGGAATTCTTGCCATGGTACCCGCCATTTTTGGTGTCGTGCCCGATTTATTGGCGCAGGCGCTTACCGCCAGTGTGCGCATACTCAACGAAATTATCGGTTGGATTGCGTCTTTCGAGCAATTTGTCCTGACCGATATTCCGTTGAACCGGGCGATGATGATCGCGTTGTATGCACTCATTGTCGCAGCGGTACTTTGGCTCGAGCGTCCCAATTTTGCCAAGGCTACGCTGGCCCTGACGTTGGTACTCATTTTTCAATCGGTTGTGTTGCTGACGCGGATGCACACCCAAACACAACGACAGTGGTTGGTTTTCGACGTCTATAAAAATACGGGCATCGTCGCACACGATGGCTCGCGGCTTACCATTTACGGAAGTTCCGATTTTGCCGAAGGCCGGGCCGTACAAACTTATGCGACGGCGCACTTTGCCACCATTGTCGCCACCCTACCGATCAAGAACACGGTCTACTTTGAAGGCAACGAAATCGCGATCATCGACAGCGCCAATGTTATTCCGCCGACAATTCAACCCGACGTATTGTTGCTGCGCCAATCGCCCAAACAAAACCTCGACCGGCTGCTGCAAACCGTCCAACCCAAAATCGTCGTGGCCGACGCCAGCAATTACAAAAGCTATGTAGACCGTTGGAAAGCGACGTGCAAGAAATACAAAATCCCTTTCCATGCCACCGCCGAAAAGGGATTCTTCAAATTGTAAACCGCGTGATCTAGCTTTTCTTGCCTGCCTGCGCGTCCATCGATTTGCCGTTGGCCAAAATCTGGTTTGCGCCCTCGAGCCATTTGGATGGACCACCGGCCACATAACCCGTACTGCCCAGTTTGCTCAGGTTCATCTTGCCGTCTTTCTTGGTAGGGGTCACGAGCCATACCGTCGGGTAACCGCGTACTTCGAGTACTTGCTGCAATTGCATGTTTTGTTGTTGCAAATCGGCGGGCAGCGGCGTGCGTCTTGGGAAATCGAGCTCGACCAAAACGACATTTTTTTGCGCCCAATCGGCAAACTCGGGGGTTTTCAAAACCTCCTTTTGCAGTCGGATGCACCAACCGCACCAATCGCTTCCCGTAAAGAACAGCAACAACGGTTTGTTTTCCTTCATGGCCACATCGGCGGCCTTATTCAAATTGGTTTCCCAATAAATATCTTGTGCTTGTGTCGCGAAAGAACCCGCCAGGAGCAACAACGCGATAAAAATCTTTTTCATAATCCTACTTTTTGGCCAGATGGCATTATTTAACGTCCTGCATCAACTTTTTGACGAGCGGCGAAATCAAAATTAAAACAATTCCCGCAATTAACGCATACAAAGCGAGCTGATAATAACCGTCGGCATATACGTTTAACTTTTCGGCATTGGTGGCATTTTCGGAAGCTTCGGCAATGTTGGCGCCGAGTAAGCCCGCAAAATACTGTCCGTAGGCCGATGCCAAAAACCACATCCCCATGATCACGGCCTGCGTTTTTTGCGGCGAAAGTTTGGTCATGGCCGACATCCCGATGGGCGACAGACACAATTCACCAAACGTAATCACAAACCACCCGAGCGTAAAGATACCAAGCGACGTGATGCCTTGTTCGTTGGCGAAAAACTTGGTGTAATAGAAAATCCAGAAACCGCCCGCGAGAAACAAAAACCCGAGTCCGAATTTGACCACCGTGTTCGGTTCGATGTTGCGCTTGGCCATCCAGAGCCACACCAGTCCGACGAGCGCGGCGAATCCGATCACGAAAAACGAATTGGCCGAATTGTTTACCCCGTTCGGGCTTAGCGCAATCCCGAGCACTTCATTGTTCAGGTTGTTGGCCGCGAACAAACTGAGCGACCCGCCACTTTGTTCGAAAAACGCCCAAAAAAAGATCGAAAAGACGATGAACACCAGCGCCGCGAGCAACTTCTTGTTCTCGACTGCGGTAAAACTCTTCATCTCATAAAACAGGTACAAAATCGACGCGGGGCCAATGACCATCATAAAATAGCTGGTGTATTCGGTGTTGGCGACCATGGCGATGATAATCGGGACAAGCACCAACGACCCGACATAGGTCGCGATTTCGCGCGTGCGTCTTTGGTTCAATTCCAAATGCGGCAACGGCGTGAGCCCGATGGGGCCCAATGATTTTTGTGTCTGCGTAAACGTGAGCAAGCTGATGACCATCACGACGGCCGCAAAACCGAAGCCTACGTTCCAGCGCAGGTGTTCGGGAACGAGTGACTGCCACAACGACCCCTCAGCCACGGCGATGCAAATGTAACCGCCGATGAGCGCGCCCAGATTGACGCCCATGTAAAAGAACGAAAAGCCCGCATCGCGACGCGGATCGCCGTCTTTGTACAACTGGCCCACCATCGAAGAAATATTGGGTTTGAAAAATCCCGTCCCGATGATCGTAAAACCGATACCGATAAAAAAGAAATTCTTGGGATCGATCGACAAGATGATGCTGCCCACAATCATGAGCATCCCGCCCCAAAACAGCGATTTGCGAAGCCCGAGGATTTTGTCTGCAAACAACCCGCCGATAAACGTAAAGGCATACACCCAGGCCTGGGTGGCGCCGTATTGCAGGTTGGCCACTTTTTCGTTCATGCCGAGCTGGCTCACCATGAACACGACCAGCATCCCGCGCATGCCGTAAAAACAAAAGCGCTCCCACATTTCGCTGAAGAACAAATACCACAACTGCTTGGGGTATTTTCCTTTGAAATCCTGGATGTGCGCGAGGTCTATAGGTATTCTGTCCATATTATTTGATGCCTTTTTCGGCCATGACTTTGTTGAGTTGTTTGAGCAATGCGAACATCAAAAGCGTCGCAAACATGAGTAGTCCGAAATTGACCCAAAAAAAGTGGCTTTTGTCTTCGTAACTGTCCCACATGCTGGCCAATACGCCGCTGAGCTTGTTGCCGATCGAGGTCGACAAGAACCAGCCGCCCATCATGAGCGACGTGATGTTGGTAGGGCTGAGCTTCGATACGATCGAAAGCCCCATCGGACTCAGGAACAATTCGCCGATGGTGATGATGCCGTAATTGGCCACGAGCCACCACACGCTGACTTTTTCGGTACCGTTGGCGCCGATCTTGACCGCGGCCACCATCACGAGCACAGACAAGGCCGAGATGAGCAGGCCGAACGCAATTTTGGTGGGCGTCGACGGTTCTTTGCCGCGGCTGCGCAAATAGGTAAAAAACGCCACGACCAGCGGTGTCAGGATGATGACCCAGCCGGGGTTGATCGATTGGCTCAAATTGGTGGCCCACAACGAAACCTTGGCGCCTTCGGATGGTTTTTCTTCGGGCTTGACATTTCTAAAATACAGCGGATAATTGACTTCTTTTTGCACCACGCCGTCTTGTTTTTGCAAACGGAACTGGTCGTCGTACAATTCGACCGAATCTTTCTTGAACTCGACTTCCTTGGCCAGTTTAAGCGACGAGAACGCGCTTTCGGTGGTGCCCGTCACCTCGCGGTCGGTATAGCGGTCGGCCCACGTGGTGAGCGCCGATCCGTTGAGCTTGAACACCGCCCAAAACAGGATGACCACCCCGAATATCGCGAGCAACGCCCCAATCGGACGTTTTTCATCGGCCTTGGCCTTGACATACAAACTGGTGTAAAAAAAGATGACCGGAATACACGCAAAGATGAACGCATCGGTACTGTCGGATCCAAAAATGTAGCTGTCGGGATTGCTGGCCGAAGCCACGCCCTTGAGGAGCCAGCCGATGACGCCAAACACAACCGACGGCACCAAAATGAACAACACGATTTTGTAAAACGGCATGTCGCCCGGTTGCGTGCCTTTCTTTTGGTCGTAACCCGCGTAGTGTTTCGTACCGAGCATGAACACAATCACACCGATGAACATGCCCACACCCGCGGCCATGAACGCATACTGCCAACCAAGCATGATTTGCAGCGCGGCGCCAAAGAAGTTGCAGATGAACGCACCCACGTTGATGCCCATGTAAAAAATGTTGTAGCCTTCGTCCTTTTTGTCGCGGTATTGGTCGTTCGAATAGAAATTGCCGAGCAATGTCGAAATGTTGGGCTTAAAAAATCCGTTGCCGACGATCACGAGTGTCATCGCCACATACAACATGGTCACCGAATGGACGCCCATCAGGAAATACCCGGCCCCCATCAGCAATCCACCGATGATGATCGATTTGCGGTAGCCAAAGTAACGGTCGGCGACCAATCCTCCAATGAACGGCGTCAGGAATACCAGCGCGATGAACGTACCGTACAAATCGGACGCCTCTTTTTCGGTCATCGCAAAACCGGCCTCGACATCTTTCAGGTACAACGTAAAGATGCCAATCATCAAATAGTAGCCGAAGCGTTCCCACATTTCAGACAGGAACAGGTACGGCAATGCTTTAGGGTGTTTGCTCCACATAGGCTTTGGATTAGCGCACGCCGTGCATCATTTTTTTGAGTACCGGCGTGAGCAGGAACAAGATGACCGATGCGATACCACAAAGCACCACAAACACCATAAAGAATTCGTACAGGTTGTGGATCTCGAAACCGGCGAACATCGGGTTGGCCGCGCTGATCTGGTTGGCCTCGAGCAACTGGAGTTGTTCGGCGGTTGGCGTCACAGTTTTGTCGAGGATGGGTTGCAGATCGATACCGAGTTCCTTGGCTTTCGCAAACTTATCGCCCGTTGCAGGTAAGATCGATCCGAGCGTTCCCGAAAGCGCATAACCCGCCGCGTTCGAAATAAAGAACACGCCATAGGCCAGCGACGCAAAACGCTTGGGCGACAACTTCCCGACGAGCGAAAGTCCGATAGGCGACAAACACAATTCGCCAAACGTTTGGATCAAATACAGCAAAACCAACCAGTAAATCGCGAGCAATCCGGTGTTGCCCAAATCTTTTACGTTGTGCGCGATAATAAAGTAACTCAATGCGATGAGCGCGAGTCCGAACGACTGTTTCATAGTCGAGATCGGTTCCTTGCCCGCTGCGCGCAGTTTATCCCACAGGATCGAGAACGGCACGGCAAACATCACTACAAACAATCCATTGAAGATTTGCACCATCGAAGCCGGCATGTTCCAGCCAAAGAAATTACGGTCGGTTTGGTTGTCGGCGATGAACGTCAGCGAGGAACCCGCCTGTTCGAAAGCCGCCCAGAAAAAGATGATGAAAAACGACATGATGTAGATCACCCAGATGCGCTGCGTCTCGATTTTTGTCAACGTTTTGTCGGACAAAATCAAACCTGCCAACGTGATACCACTCGCGTAAATCATCGGATAAATGACGGTCTTGACCACATTGTCGCCATCGGTAAAAAAGCGGATCGCAAAGAACAATCCGATGAATGCGATCACCGCACCCACCAAAGAAGCGGTCGTAAAATGTGCTTTTTGCGCCTCGCCTTCTTCGTAGTCTTCGGCTTCGTTCTTAGACGGCAGTCCGCCAATCGGCTTGCCCTCTGGCGTCACGACATATTTATTTTTGAGGACATAGAACGTCAGGGTTCCCACCATCATCGCGATGGCCGCGGCCAAAAAGCCCCATTTGAACGCGTGTACGTCGCGTACACCGCCCGCGTCCTTGACATCGCCCAAGATCGGACAGATGAACTGACCGAGGAACGCGCCGATGTTGATGCCCATGTAGAAAATCGTAAAGGCAGTATCGAGTTTGGTTTTTTCCTGTTTTGGGTACAAGCTGCCCACCATCGACGAGATGTTTGGCTTGAAGAAGCCGTTGCCGAAGATGATGATGAACAAGGCCGTCCACATCAGTGTATTGGCCAAGCTCAGGTTGGTCGGGAACACGCTGCCGCTGAAAAAAAGCAACAATTGGCCGATGGCCATCATGGCCCCGCCGAGCAAGATACAGTTGCGGTTGCCAAAGAAACGATCCGAAATGAATCCGCCGAGTAGCGGCGTCAGGTAACACAGCCCGAGGAATCCCCCGTAAATGAGCGAAGCGTCGGCTTCTTTCATGAGCAGGGCGTTGACCATAAACAACGTCAAGAGGGCACGCATGCCGTAAAAGTTGAATCGTTCCCACATTTCGGTACCGAATAGTACCCAAAGCCCTTTAGGGTGTGCTGTTTTTGCCTGAGTTTCTGTCATTTTGTTTAGGATTTAGTTTTGGTTATAGGTTGTCTTTGATAAAGTTCGTCATCTTGTTGTAGAGCTGGATACGTGTCTTGCCGCCATAGATGCCGTGGTTTTTGTCGGGGTAGATTTGCGAATCGAACTGTTTGTTGGCCTGGATGAGCGCTTCCATCATTTGCATGGTGTTTTGCATGTGCACGTTGTCGTCGCCCGATCCGTGGATCAGCAAAAATTTTCCTTTGAGTTTGTCGACGTGGTTGATGGGCGAATTGTCGTCATACCCCGACGCGTTTTCCTGCGGCGTCTGCATGTAGCGCTCGGTGTACACCGAATCGTAGAAACGCCAGTTGGTCACAGGCGCCACCGCAATGGCCATCTTGAACACGTCGTTGCCTTTGAACAAACAATTCGACGACATGAACCCGCCGTAGCTCCAACCAAAGATACCGATACGCGATTTGTCGACATACGGATAGTTGCCGATGACTTTGGCCGCGTCGATCTGGTCTTCGACTTCGTACTTGCCCAACTGCTTTTGCGTGCATTTCTTGAACGCCGCACCCTTGAACCCCGTTCCGCGACCATCGACGCAGGCCACGAGATACCCTTGTTGCGCAAGGCTTTGGAACCAATAATCGTCGGCGTTGTTCCAGTCGTTGTTCACCTGTTGCGAGCCCGGTCCAGAATACTGGTACATGAACACCGGGTATTTTTTCTTCGGGTCGAAATCTTTTGGCTTTAAGATCCAGGCGTTGAGTTCGTGCCCTTTTTCGGTCTTGAGGACAAAAAATTCCTTGCTGCCCAGGTTGTAGTTCTTGAGTTTGTCGGCCAGCGCTTGGTTGTCGACAATCGACTGGACTTGCTTGCCGTCCTTGGCGCTGTTCAACGTGAACACCGTAGGCGTGGTCGCGCTCGAAAATTTGCAGACATACAAATCGAAATTCGGGCTGAACGTCGCGTCGTTGGTGCCGGTTTGCGAAGACAGGCGCACTTTGTTCTTGCCGTCCAGGCCGATGCGGTAAATGTCGCGGTTAATCGATCCGTTCTCGACCGATTGGTAAAAAATCGTCTTGTTTTTTTCGTCAAAACCGTAGTAGGCCGTCACTTCCCAAGGCCCTTTGGTGACCTGGTTCTTGAGCTTGCCGTTCTTGTCGTACACATAAATGTGGTTGAAACCGTCCTTTTCGCTGGTCCAGATAAAACTGTTGTCTTTCAAAAACGTGAGGTTGTCGGTGATGTCTACGTAGGCGTTGTCCTTTTCGTTGAGGATCACTTTGGCCGCGCCCGAATTCCCGTCAACAAAAACCAAATCGAGGTTGTCCTGGTGGCGGTTCAACACCTGTACGCTGAGCACATTGGCATCGCTGGTCCATTTGAGACGCGGGATGTAAAAATCCTTGTAATTGCCCAACGCGATGTTCTTGGTGGTATTCGATTTGACGTCGTAAATCTTGAGCGAAACATCTGAATTCTTCTCGCCCGCTTTCGGATACTTGAACGTTTCGTTTTTCGGATACAAATCCTTGTGGAACACGTTCATCGTGAACTCGGGTACTTGGGTTTCGTCAAAGCGGATAAAGGCGATCTTGCTCCCGTCGGCGCTCCAGTCGTAGGCGCGCACGAACGCGAATTCCTCTTCATACACCCAGTCGGTGATGCCGTTGATGATGCTGTTCTTTTTACCATCGCTCGTGATTTGCTGCGTTTTCTTCGAAGCGATATCGTACACGTACAAATTGTTGTCCTTGGCGTAGGCGATCTTTTTGCCGTCGGGCGAAAACGTGGGTTCCTGCACCGCAAAATCGAACAATGTCGTGGCTTCTTTGGTGTTCAAGTCGAACAGCACATAATTGGCCGTAAACGAATGGCGGAAAATAGGACTCGAATTGTTGGCGATCAGGATCATCTTCTCGTCGGGCGAAAAGGTATAGCTGTCGATCCCATCGGCCAGCGGTTTGAATGCTTTGGAATCTACGAGCGTCGCCACTTTCTTGAGTGTCGCAAAATCGAACAAATCGATCTGCATGCTGCGCGAAGCCCTGTCGTAGTTGAGCACCGTGTACTGGTTGGTGTTTTTCATCGACTGGAGCTCGTCCATTCCCTTGGTCTTGAACGCGCCGGTGTAGATGTCTTCGACCGTGATTTTGGGTTGGGCGGCCAACGATAAACACACAAAACACAAGAGCGCGGCAAGCTTGTTCGGAGTCATAAATGCTTTCATAAAATAATAGGTGTCAATTTTAGTGAAAATTTTTGGAATAGCACCGTTTTTTGCTGTTAAATGCAATCGGGCGCAGCCATTGGACGCGCATCGCGCAAATTGTTACAACCGCGGCGCGGCCCATTCGGTCGCGAACCGACACCATTTAAAACAAACGAAGTTGTCCGTCCTTACAAGGCGCATGCAAATTGGTGTTGAGCACCGGAAAAGACCGTCCCGCAAAAAACTTCTTTTTGGCCAAATTCATTTGCGATTTGATCATTTGCGCGAACTCGCCCTCGCCGCGCATGCGTTGCCCCCACTGGCTGTCGTTGAGCGACCCGCCGTGGCACGCCTTGATTTGGTTGAGCACTTTGTCGGCCCGATCGGGCATCGCCTTTTGGATCCAATCGGTAAAAATCTCGCCAATGGCGCCGTTGAGCCGCACGACGGTATGCGCAATCGACAACGCACCCGCATCGGCGGCAGCCTTGGCCAAAGGCAGGATCTCGTGGCTGTTGATTCCGGGGATGATGGGCGCGAGCATGACATTGACCGGAATACCGTTTTCAGACAAAATCCGCACGGCCTCTAACCTTTTGTGTATCGTGGCGGTGCGCGGTTCGAGCAGCAGCCGTGTCCTTTCGTTGGTCGATGTGATCGAAACGTTTACGCCCACCAGATTCTCTTTGGCGAGTGTCTTGAGCAAATCCAAATCGCGCAAGACCAAGGCGTTCTTGGTGATGATGCCCACGGGGTGTTTGTACTTGAGAAAGATTTCAAGGCATTGCCGCGTGATTTGGAATTGGCGTTCGGCAGGCTGATAGCAATCGGTGTTGCCCGACATGACGATGGGATGCGCCGTCCAGTTTTTGCTTTTGAGTTTTTCTTCGAGCAATTGCGGCGCGTTTTTCTTGACCAGGATCCTGCGTTCAAAATCGAGCCCCGCGCTGTAGCCCCAGTACTCGTGCGAATTTCGCGCGTAGCAATAAATACACCCGTGTTCGCAACCCTGGTATACATTCATCGAGTAACCCATGCCCACATCGGGACTGTCTACCTTGTTGACGATGGTTTTGGGAAACACTTCGAGGAATTGCGTTTTGTTGTCGTCTGGATCGTCGCCTTCGAGCGCACAATAGTTCAAAAAATCGTCGAGCGTTTCCTGCGAATGGGCAAAAAACCGATTGGGCACGTTGATTTGCGCGCCGCGTCCTTTGCGGAATGGATGCTCTTGGTTCATGGTGGCCGAAAATTATTTTATACCGTCGTCAAAAAGAAAATCCCGTTGTTAAAAATCGCCCCATTGTTGATAAGTTTTACCGATGCAAAAAGTTATCTTTGCGGTTCATTTAACCCGTATTGAAGATGGATACTGCCGTTGCCGGATTTTCGAAATGGTCCAAGGACGAGAAAATCGATTGGATCGCGAACACTTATTTTTCGAACCCGCAAGAAGCCGTCGCGCGCATCAAAAGCTACTGGAATTCGGACGAGGCGTTGCAAAAGCTCCACGACGAATTCATCGAAAACACGATCACGAATTTTTACCTTCCGTTTGGCATCGCGCCCAACTTCCTGATCAACGGGAAAAACTACACCGTCCCGATGGCCATCGAGGAAAGTTCGGTGGTGGCCGCGGCGAGCAAATCGGCCAAATTCTGGGCTACGCGCGGCGGTTTCAAGACCACCATCCTCGGCACGCAAAAAATCGGACAAGTACATTTTACGTTCAACGGCGAAGTGCACAAACTCGAGCGTTTCTTCGAGCAAATCAAACCGCAGTTTTTTACCGATACCGAACAACTGACCAAAAACATGCGCGCGCGCGGTGGCGGAATCACCAACATCGAACTGCGCAACAAAACCGCGCTCATGCCGGGCTATTTTCAACTGCACGCCACGTTCGAGACCAAGGATTCGATGGGCGCCAACTTCATCAATTCGTGCCTGGAACAATTCGCGCAAACCCTCGTACGTGAAGCCGAATCGCACGACGTTTTTTCGAAAGAAGAAAAAAACCTGCGTGTGGTCATGAGCATATTGTCGAATTATGTCCCGAATTGCGTGGTCAGGGCCGAAGTGTCGTGCGCCGTCGACGAACTGGCCGACAAAAACATCGACAATCCCAAGGCATTCGCCGAGAAATTCGTGCAGGCAGTACGCATCGCCGAAGTCGAGCCGTTCCGCGCCGTCACGCACAACAAAGGCATCATGAACGGTATCGATGCCGTCGTGTTGGCCACCGGCAACGATTTTCGCGCGATAGAAGCGGCGGCCCATGCGTATGCTTCCAAAGACGGGCAGTATGCCAGCCTTTCGCATGCGTCGGTCGAGGACGGGATCTTTAGGTTTTGGCTCGAAGTTCCATTGGCCTTGGGTACCGTGGGCGGACTCACGTCGTTGCATCCGCTGGTGAAAATGGCGCTCCAGATGCTCGAAAAACCTTCGGCGCATGAATTGATGCAGGTGGTTGCATCGGTAGGACTCGCGCAGAACTTTGCCGCGTTGCGTTCGCTGACCACCACTGGCATCCAGGAAGGACACATGAAAATGCACCTCAACAACATCCTGAACCAGTTCGAAGCCAACGACGAAGAGCGCGCACAGGTCAAGAAACACTTCAAAAACCACGCGGTGTCGCACTCGGCGGCGGTCAATTTCATCGAATCTTTGCGCAAACGCTAACCCATGAAGCAAAGGTTTTACAGCAACGGCAAACTGTTCATCACCGGCGAATACCTGGTGCTCGACGGTGCCAAGGCGTTTGCATTGCCGACTAAATTTGGACAAGACCTCGTGGCCGAACCAAACGACACGAAAACAATCCGCTGGACGAGTTTCGACGCCGACGGCACCGTTTGGTTCGAAACCGAGGTTTTGCTCGAAGACATTCGCGAGAACCGTCACACAGGAACGGCCGTGGCCGACACGCTCGTCGACATTTTACATGCCGCCGTACAAATGAATCCTAACTTTTTGGCATCCGAAGGTTTTTTGGTGACGACCCATTTGACGTTTCCGCGCAGTTGGGGCTTGGGCACGTCGTCTACGCTGGTCAACAACATTGCGCAATGGGCTCAGGTAGATGCCTATGAATTGCTTTGGAAAAGTTTTGGCGGCAGCGGCTACGACATCGCGTGTGCACAGCACGACAGCGCCGTGATTTTCCAACGAACCGACGCAAAACCTGTGGTAAAAACCATCGACTTTCATCCATCGTTTTCAAACAGCTTGTATTTTGTGTACCTCAACAAAAAGCAAAACAGCAAGACGGCCATTGCGAACTACCGGAATAAAAAGACGAATTTGGGCGATGCGGTGCTTCGGGCCAACGCAATCGCCGACGCCATCCTAAAAACGACCGATGCCAAAGGGTTTGCGGCACAACTCGACGCCTATGAATCCTTGTTGGCGCCAATCCTCGAAACGCCAACCGCCAAACAACAATTTTTTCCCGATTTTAACGGCACGGTCAAAAGCCTTGGCGCATGGGGTGGCGATTTTGTGCTGGCCGTTTCGACAAAAGACCCGACGGCTTACTTCCAATCCAAGGGCTACGACACCGTCATCGGGTTTGATGAGATGGTGGTGCAAAAACAATAAAACAAATCCTTCGCACATTTGGGAATATGACTTGGACGTCACGCCGCCCTTGAGAATTTTAACAAAATGTACAGATTTTTACTTCGTACAGTTCGCCCTCCGGGCTCGGGTCTGTAACGCCGGTAAGTTTTATTTTCGTTGGGATAAACCTTCATGCCCCCCTTCCCTAGAAGCAAGATATCATTTCTACAGAACAATCTGCTACAGAAAAACTGTACATTTTACTTTCGACGCCATACTACCGCAAAAAAAAAATCCCGAACGAATCGGGATTTTCTTTTTATGATGCACCAATTAGTATTGGAATTCTGCTCTTCTGTCGACGATGTCGGCTTCTGCCTTGAGCGCAGGAATCACACGGCCTGAATAGCCATTGACCTGGGCCTTTACTTTGGCCGTATAGTCTTTGTAGTCTGTAATCGCCGGGGCTTTGGTAACAGCAGTCGGCTTGACCACAAATACACCTGAATTGCCTTCGATTGGGGCCGACACTTTGTTCGCGCCTACCGCAAACGCCGTACCTACGACCTTTTTCTCAGGACCTGCGTTCGGAATGTTGGCGTTGTCGATGGTCAAATCGGCAGCTTGCTGGACGGTCGATCCGGCAGCCGTAGCGATCGCCTCGAGCGAAGCGCCTTTCATTTTGGCCTTGATCAACTCGGCTTTCTTCTGGTTCTTGAGTTTCATTTCGAGCATCGGACGCGCGTCTTCTACCGGTGTCAAGCCTTCTTCGTTGACTTTTTTCAAACGTGCAATCACGTGGCCCATGTTGGCGATTTCAAAACGCTTTACATCGCCTACGTTGGTTTCTTTGTCGAATGCCCAACGTACGATTTGGCGCTGTTGGCCTACCGCTCCGAACATCTCGTCCATTTGCTTGACACGTACCGACGGGTTCACCGTAAGTCCTTGCGCCTTGGCGGTTGCCGCGAAATCCTTGCCTTGCGCATCCATTTCGAATTTAACGGCCTTGGTGTAGACCTTGTCGGTGGTTGCTTCAGACGGCTCGATTTTTTGCGCGATGGTCGCCAAACGTACGGCGTCTTGCTTGTCGGTCACGTTGATGACGTGGAAACCAAAATCGGTCTCGACCAAACCGATCGACCCGATCGGGTTGTTGAACACGAAATCGTTGAACGGCTTGACCATCTGGCCTTGGCTAAAGTAACCCAAGTCGCCGCCTTGTTGCGCCGATGAATCGTCGGAGTTGGTGATGGCAAGCATCAGGAACATGCCCGGATTGGCCTTGACCTGCGCGAGCAAGCTTTCGGCTTTGGCCTTGGCCTCTTCCTTGGTTCTCTTTTCTTTTTTGTTCGGCACCTGCGTACCTTCGTAGCTGATCAGGATGTGGCTCGCCTTGGCGTTGGCACCCGCTTTTCTACCCATCGATTTAGAGATGCAGTAGTATGGCCCGCGCATATAGGGCCCGTAGATTTCGCCTGCAGGCAAGTTGAACAACGCTTCGGCGTGCTCGGCAGGAAGCGACTTCTTGTCTACATAGGTCGAATCATAAGGGATGTCTGAATTGTCGTTGACAAACGCAATCGTGTTGGCCGTACCCTTGAACCCTGGCAACGTATCGTTCTTGCCGGTTTCTTTGTTGTACACCACGCGCGAATTGAGCAAGCCGTTGACGGTGTTCTTGACTTCGTTTTCGTCTTCGGTCGACGCTTTTTCCTCTACCAAAACATACTCGACGTCGCGGTTGGCATCGGCCTTGTATTTTTTCTCGTTCTTTTTCATGTAGGCAACGATTTCCTCATCGGTTACCTTGACGTCGCTGTCCTTGATGGTCGAATACAACACGGCCACGTAATCGAAGCTCACTTTGTCGGCTTCCATCTGGTATTTTAGTTTACCCTCGGTGTCGGTGGTGTACATACCCGCTTTGACGAGTGTGTTGTAGATCGAATATTGTGCGTTGAGTGCCGCATCTTTCTCGGCGTCCTTGATGAACGACGCCTGCTCTGGGTTCGACTTGAAGTATTCCTTGAATTTGGCAAGATCGAACTGGCCGGCTTCGTTTTGGAACATTGGGTTTTGTCCGATGTTCGGGTTGGTTTTCATCGCTTCGAGGATTTGCGCCTCGCCCACGCGGATGCCCAATTTTTCGAACTCGGCCGTAAGCAACGCGATCGCGACTTCCTGGTCCCACACGCGGTTTACCGCCATGGTAGGGGTCATGCCTTGTTGTCCGCTTTTCTCTACATTGCTCACTTTCATGCGGAATTCCTCGAACGTGATGTCCTTGCCGTTCACGCTTCCGATGTCTTTAGACAAAGTGTTGAAGTTGCCGCTCTGGAACAAATCGCCGATGATGAACGCAAATAAACAGAATCCGATGATCAAAATAAGGAGTACCGAACGCTGTCTGATTTTTGATAAAACTGCCATTTTTATTCTTGTTATTTTTTATTTCAGTTTGCGAAAATACAATTATCTATTTAATAATAACAACGCTAACGTTTTATTTTGCGAGAAAAATAAAAAAATCAATCGCGGCGCGTCATTTTGACCAATTCGATCTTTTTATTGGTCGCTTCGGCTATCGAAAAATGGAAGTTTTCGACCGCAATTTCTTCGCCTTTTTGCGGAATTTCCTTGGTGTGGAATACGATGAATCCGCCCAGCGTACTGTAGGAATCGTCTTCTGGGATTTCGAGCTTGTAGGTCTCGTTCAAATACTCCACATCGAGCCTTGTCGAAAACAGCCACACATTGGGCCCTAGCTCCTGTTCGGTCAGCTCCTCCTCGACGGCGTCGTGTTCGTCCTCGATTTCGCCAAAAAGCTCCTCGACAATGTCTTCGACCGTCACCATGCCCGCCGTGCCGCCGTATTCGTCGAGCACGATGGCCACGCTTTTGCGTTTTTTGGTCAGCAGTTCGAGCGTGTCTTTGATAAAAATCGTCTCGGGCACAAATTCGACCGGAATCATGACCGATTTGATCGTGCGCGGTTTCTTGAACAAATCGAACGAATGGACGTAGCCCAAAATATCGTCGAGCGAGTTTTGGTAGACCAGGATTTTGGAATACCCCGTCTCGATAAACATTTCGCGCAGTTCGGCTACCGAATCGTAAATTTCCACGGCCGAAATCTCGGTGCGCGGCGTCATGATGTCGCGTGCCTTGACGCCCGAAAACTCGAGCGCGTTCTGGAAAATCTGGATTTCCGAATCGACTTCTTCGTGGTCCTCTACGGTACTCATTTGTTCGGTGATGTAATTGCCGAGTTCGGCCTTGCTGAAAAACAACGGGATCTTGTCGCCTTCGGTCTTAAAAAACACGCGCAGGATGCGGTTGGACACCCAAAGCGAAAGCCGCGACACATACGAAAAAAGCCAGTGGAACAAATAGGCCGGCAGCGCAAAAAACTTGATCAGGCTGTTGGCGTAAATCTGGAACAGTACTTTGGGGATGAATTCCGAGGTGAGCAAAACCACAACCGTGGCCGCCAAAATCTGCAACAACAAACGAACGATACCGCTAAAATGATAGCCCGAATCGGCCAGCCATCGCACGACGAGTTCGCCCATAAAAAAACCGTACACCACCAGCGCAATCGTGTTTCCGATGAGCATCGACACGATGAACCGCGACGGATCGGCCGTGAGCCGCGTCAAAATACGCGACAAAAAACCGTCCTGTTTTTTCTCGATCTCGAGGTAAATCTTATTGGCCGAAATGAACGCGATCTCCATCCCCGAAAAAAAGGCCGCCAGTATTAAACACGTGATGATAATACCGAGGTGCATGGGCTAGGATTGTTCCTGGTCGCGTTTGCGTTGCTCGAATTTGCGCGCAAAACGCAGTCTGAAGAAAAACATGAAAATGGCCAGCGCCGCGATGCCAAAACTAAGCCATGGCGCGGTACCTTGCTGGTATTCGGTGAAGCCGTGGTAAATAAAATACAATCCGGCGATCAAATAAACGTAGGGGGTAAATTTTAAGTAGCTCATATCATTCGGCTTCGTCGATGGTTCCTTTGATGCGTTGCGAGTTGACGATCTTGAAATCTTTGCTGAAATCGATGCCCTCGCCAAAGGAAACCCCTTTAGGGTCTGTAAATTTAAACTTTTTTTCGGTAAAAAACCATTCGTTCTTTTGGTCAAAATAGAGCTGCTCGGTTTCGAGCAACTGCCCCGCCTCGGAACTGATGCGCACCTTGTCGCGCAAGTCGATGATGTCGGTGCCCTTGAACGTCACGGCATAGTTCGATTTGATGAACGTGCGTTTGCCCTTGGTGTCGAACATGGTCACGTCTACGCCTTTCGGAAATTCGGTGAACGGGAATTCGACCGATGCATAATCGAGCATCAGCGGGCTTACCAGTATCGATTTGATACGGCCCGAATCGGTGTATTTGAGGTTGAAATCGGTGGCCTCGCCGCTGGGCATGAATTCCGAAAAGTTGATCTTCTGGACTTCCTTGAAATTGCTCTCGCACGAAACGAGCGCGGCGGCAAAAACCACCAGCAGCCACGTCCGGTATGGCAACAAAGCGTTCATGTTAGTCGTATCGGCGTTTGACGAACCACTGGTCGTTGAGCGACAAGCTGATGATCACGTTCAGGTAGTTTTCTTCGACCAGATTGGCCAGACCCGTGCCCTTGCGCCCGAGTTCGACACCCGCATTGAGGTTCGAAAACGTGCCGCCGAGCGGAAATCCAAAACCGCCTGTCACCGCATAATCCTTGATCTTCTGATTGTTCACGACCAACCCGGTGTTCTCATAACGGAATCCGGCGCGGTACACGATCTTGCTGAAATAGCTCGAAAACGACGCATAGTTCGGGATGTAGTAGCCGCCCACGCTGTAACGGAACCCGTTCTCGAAAGTAGCGTTGGAAATGTCGGCAAAACGGTTGCCGAAATTGCTGCTTTGCTGCAACGTGAGCTCGGTACCGATAAGCCATTTGCGCTCCTGTCCAAAGCCCGCGCCCACCGAAAATTTCGACGGCAACTTGAGTGTACGTTTTTGGTTGGCCGCATCGAGCTGCTCTACAATCCCCGGATCGTAATCCTCGACATATTCGATAAGTCCATAAATGCGTTGGTTGCGCAGCGTCAAACTCGTCTCGGGCATATAGGTCGCGCTGGCGTAGAGGTCGTATTTTTTGTTGATACGGGTTTTGTACATGGCACCCAACGTCACGCTGAGCCCGGTAAGATCGGTATTGTTGGTCTCTTTGGTACCGAATTGCAAAAATGTCGGATTGGCGATGATGCCATTGGTTTCGATCTCGCCAAAATGATAGCCCAAATCGGCCCCTACATTAAATTTTGAATTGATCTTATAAGCGAATCCCACATAGGCTTTGTTGACACCGCCCGAACCGTTGTATTTTCTGATGAGCCCTTCGGTATCTTCGTTGCGCACCTTGTACCCCACCGCAGTGAACGGCACCAACCCGAACGAAACGCCAATATTCTTGGTCACGGGCAGGCCCACCGCCAGGTAATCGAACGTGGTACGCTGCGCCTTCTCGTTGCCTTGGTACGAATGATAACGCCCCGAATTGAAGCTCCCGGCCACGGTAAATGTAGTCAGCTTAAGCGTCGAATAAGACGCCGGATTTTGCAGATTGAGGTGGATACTGTCGCCAAATACCGCAACACTTCCCATAAGCCTGTTCTCGACAGCCCCTTTGAATTTCACCTCGCCGATACCAAAAAACGAATACGGGGAAGCGGTTCCCTGTTGCGCCTGCGCGGCCAATGAAAACAGGATGAATAGGGGCAACAAAAATCTTTTAACCATTTGTGATTTGATATTGAAAGGTTTGGTTCAGGCTCTCGAGCAAAAAATTTGAATGGGCAAATATGGTATTTTTTAATCTACTGGCCAAAAAATCGGCGTCACCGCCAGTTAAAATTATGATAAAGTTTGGATGCCGCTCGCGGTACCGATCGATAAAGCCATCCATCTCGCAAACCACGCCGTTCACCACGCCCGAATGGATCGACTCGGCCGTCGAATTGCCAATCAAATCCTGCGGCGCCGTACGCTCGAGCAAAGGCAGCTTGGCCGTGTAATTGTTCAGCGCTGTATACCGCAACCTGATGCCTGGCGCAATGGCCCCGCCCAGATATTCGTTACGGTCGTTGACAAAATCATAGGTGATGGCCGTACCGGCATCGATCACCAGCCGGTTTTGGCCGGGAAAACGCAGCACCGCGCCCGCCGCCAACACCATACGGTCGATACCCAACGTGGCGGGCGTCGCATACTTATTGACAAAAGGAAAACGATCCTCGTGCGTCACAAAATGCAGTTTCTTGCCAAACCCAAAGGCATCGCGTCCCAAACTGCCCACCGACGCCACAACAATATCGGTAATTCCATCATGCGCTTTCAGAATTTTTTCGACGGCAGGCACCAAAGCATCTTTGTCAAAAAAAGCAGCTTCCAAAACAGTATTGCGTTCAAATACAGCATACTTGATTCTGGTGTTCCCCACATCGATGGCCAATAGCATAAGCAACGGTTTTACGGCGCGAAGTTACGAAACGATTTTTTTTGATTTTTGTTTTGGATAAATTAAAAATCATCCTATATTTGCACCCGCATCAAAGCAACGGTACCTTAGCTCAGATGGTAGAGCAATGGACTGAAAATCCATGTGTCCCTGGTTCGATCCCTGGAGGTACCACAAAAACCCGAAACGCAATTGTTTCGGGTTTTTTGTTTCTTAACTTTATCATGCCCCTGGTTCCCCCGATACTTCGGGGCTGGAGGTACCACAGATTACGTTTCGGGTTTTTTGTTTTTATGCGTTAAGATCCAAAGGAATCTGATGAACAAATTTCGTTTTTGGGCGTGCCGGCGCAATCCACATCGGTCGTGAAATGACGCTGGCGGCGCGCCGTCAGGCTTTCCGTTTCAAGTCCTCGCCCCTGCGGGGCTGCGGGCTTTACACTACAATCCTTCACGCGGGCATCGCGTTATACCGACGTCATCGGCAACGATTGCAACGCCTCGTCGATGGCCGTCTTCAAATCGGGCATGGTGGAGCGCTTTTTCATCAGGTAGTCGGCCCCTGAATCGGTGTATTGCTTGACCAATTTTTTCGGGTAAGCCCCCGAAATCATCACCACCGGAATGTTTTTCCAATCGTTGGATTGTTTGAGCACGGCCAAAATCTCCTCGCCATTGACAAGCGGCATGTGCACATCGAGAAATATGGCATGCGGTTTTTCGGCGGCCAGGTTCAAATCGAGCATCAAATCCGGGGCATTGGTGTAGGTCGTGACCAAGTGGCCCAATTGCGCGGCCGCGTCCTTAAAAAAGGTGAGGTCGTCGCGGTCGTCGTCAAGGTAGAATAAAAGTTTGGGGTCTTTCATAATCGTTAATTTGTACAAAAATACGGCAACCCAAAAGCGGCTGCCTTACATTACAAACGCAGAATCTTACAACATTAGTACGGTTTTGACACAAAAAGTAACGGCTGTGTTTTTCAGATTAACCGTATTCCTTTCAAAATAAAACGCTTACATTCGTAGACCAATCGCAATTTTATGAAACATTTTTTCGCTACGCTCGTGGTGGTCGGCACACTGGGTTTTCCGTGCGCATCGGCCCAATCGCTCTTGCCGCACGGGTTAACCGCGGTAGAAAAAGCGCAACTTTCGCAATTCACATTTCGGCATGCCGCGCTCACCCCGCCGCCAACAACCGCCGTACGTGCCGCCGCCGAATGGGAAGAAGTCGAATACCTGGTCGTTTCATGGCAGCCCGGATTCCAAAACATCCTGCGTCAGATTGTGGCCGTGGGCGTCACCGAATGTAAGGTCATCATCACCACGCAGAACCAAGCTTCGGTTGCCAATTACCTGACTGCCAACAGCGTACCGCTCACCAATGTCATCTTTATGGATGCGCCCGCCGACAGCATCTGGATCCGCGACTACGCGGGCAATACGGTCTATGCCAACGACGTGGGCGAACTCGCGCTCACCGATTGGATCTACAACCGGCCGCGCCCCAACGACAACGCCATGCCCTCGGCGCATGCCACGCAGGTGGGCATCCCGATCTACATCACCGACTCGGGCACGAACGACCTGGTCAACACGGGCGGCAATTACATGTCCGACGGGATGGGCAACGCGTTCGCATCGAATTTGATCCTCGACGAAAACGCCGTGGGCAACCCCTATGGCGTATCGGCCAAAACCGAAGCGCAAATAAACCAGATCATGCTCGACTACATGGGCATTGCCCGCTATGTCAAGATGCCGACGTTGCCATACGACGAAATCCACCACATCGACATGCACATGAAACTGCTCGACGAACAAACGCTACTCGTGAGCAAATACCCGCCGGGTGTAGCCGATGGCCCGCAAATCGAGGCCAACATCGACTATGTCACCGCGAACTTCCTGTCGCCGTTTGGTACGCCTTACAAAATCGAATGGATCGACGCCCCGCCGAGTACGGGCGGCGCCTTTCCCGATACGGGTGGCGCTTACCGCACCTACAGCAACTCGGTCATCGTCAACAAATCGATTCTGGTGCCCGTGTACCGCCCCGAAGTCGACGCGGCCGCGCTGGCCAAGTACCAACAACTGATGCCGGGCTACAATGTGGTGGGCATAGACGTAGACAACCCGGGCGAGAACCTGATCAACCTGTTGGGCGCAATCCACTGCATCACGCACACCATTGGCGTGGCCGACCCGCTTTGGATCGTACACCAGCCTATTGCCGAGGCCAATGCGGGCCAAACCGTGACCATCAACGCCACGATCAAGCACCAATCGGGCATTGCCTGGAGCAAGGTGTTTTGGCGCGAAACGGGCAGCACGGCCTTCAATGAGGTACCGATGATTTTGCTCGACAACGACATATGGACTGCCGACATCCCGATCCCAAACCCGGGCGTAGATGTAGAATATTATATCGGTTCGTCGTCTATGTCGGGCAAAACGCTCACAAGACCCCTGCCCGCGCCCGCCGGTTATTGGACCATCGATGTACAGATGCTTTCGACCGAGGCATGGGCCGCGACGCACATTGCCGGCCCGTATCCGAATCCTGCGCGCGACAAAGTCAATTTCAACTTCGGGCAAATCGGCGCGGTAGACGTGACCATCACCAATACGCTCGGGCAAACGCTCTCACGGCAATCGATCGACGGCAACGGACTGTTTACGCTCGAACTGCAAAGCGATTGGAAAGGCACGTTGTTCGTCCTGTTCGAAGGCGCGTTTGGCCAGGTGACGCGCAAGGTGGTCAAACTATAAATTATTCTTAACGCACCAAAGGCTTTGTTTTTAATCGCTAATTTTAGGATAATGGATTGGAAACAAAAAACAGCCATCGGCATTTTGGTTTTGTTCGGCGTGGTTTTGCTGATGGGCATTGGCGTCAATGTTTGGATCGACCGCGCGTTGCCCAAAATGTTGCGCGAAAAAAACCGCTCCGATTACGCCATCGACTACAAAAACCTGAGCTATTCGCTGATGGACGGGTACATCAAAGCCGACAGCATCGAGGTGGTTCCCAAGTCGGCCGCTGCAAACCAAGCCATCAAATCGGGGTTGTACGCCACGGTGCAATCGGTCGAGATCAAGAATTTCAAAATCTGGAGCGTGCTGTTTTCAGACCGTATCCGCGCGCGCAGCATCACCGTGACGCGTCCGCAAATTGTCGTGTACAAGAAAAACGACAAGGCGTCGCACCCCAAGAACCTCAAGAAAACGGTGGTCGCGCCTTTCGACAAAATCGTTTCGGTATCGGACATTTACGTGCGAAACGCCGACGCGAAAGTCGTCAACACCCAAACCCAAAAAGCGTTGCTGCACGCGGCCAACGTCAACCTGCAGCTCGAAGGCATCCGCATAGACGACCAAACGCTCGACCAAAAAATCCCGTTCGCGTTCGACGCCTACGAATTCAGTTGCGACAGCGCATACTACCAGGCCAACGGGTTTTATCATTTGACGACGCAAAAAATCGCCGCGACCCGGGATGAACTTTCCATCGGCGATTTCAAGTTGACGCCGCGCTATTCAAGACGTGCGTTCGTACAGAAAATCGCAAAAGAGAAGGATTTGTTTGTGGTATCGGCCAAGCAAATCAAACTCGATCGGCTCGATTGGGGCTTTCGCGACACGGTGCTGTTTGCGCATGTCGGTTCGGTACAAATCGACAAGGCGCTGGCCGATATCTACCGCGCCAAAATGCCGCCCGACGACCTCAGCAAAAAACCGCTTTACAACAAACTGCTGCGCGATCTGGACTTCGATTTAAAGGTCGATACGTTGCGTTTGCGGCAGTCGTTGCTTGCCTATGAAGAGGAAAAATCGTTCGGACAGGGTTCGGGCAAATTGATCTTCGACCGGTTCGACCTGACGGCCACGCACATTTGCAGTGGGTTCAGGCAAAAAAAGCTACCCGACCTCAAGATCGACATCGACTGCCGATTCATGGCCACTTCGCCCATGCACGTCGAATGGAAGCTCAACGTTTTGGACAAATCCGACGGGTTCAACATACGTGGCAGGATCAAAAATGTCGATGCGGCGCGCGTCAACGCATTCACCAAACCCTATCTCAACGCCACGACAGAGGGCACGCTCAACGAAGTGTTTTTTAATTTTACAGGGAACGATGTACGCTCGCACGGCGAATTCGCGATCAAATACGACGATTTCAAGGTCACCGTCTACCAGCAAAACGACCGGTCAAAAAAGAACAAATTCCTAACCGCCGTGGGCAATCTGTTTGTCAAGAACGATACAAAGGGGCAGGTCAAAGCCACGCAGGTCGAGGTCGAACGCATCCCCGAAAAATCATTCTACAACTTTTTTTGGCGCAACATCGCACAAGGATTACTTCAGATTTTTGTTTGAACGGGCGCAGCCGTGGAGTCTTTGGCTACGGGCGTTGCGGTTTCGACATACTTGGTCTCGGCCAGTTCCTCGGTTTGACGGCCCAGTTTGACCTTGGGGTCGTCCTTGGTCCCGGTGATGGTCATCGGGATACCGATGATGCCCAGCGGCGGCAGGCCCAAACGCATCTTGAAATTGATCGCGCCGTCGAAACTCGTCGTGCCTTCGATACGCGGACGGAACCCGGCCATCTTGAACTTGAAACGCTCTACGGTGATGATGTTGTTCTTGATTGAACTGTGTATCTGCACATCGGCAACATCGGGATTTTCGAGCTCGCTGTGCTGGGTCTCGCGGCTCACGGCGCCAAACATTTTAAAACCCATCACCTTGACCTTGCGCACCGAAATCGTACCGCCTCCTTCGAGCGACGGGTAAATCGGCTGCATTTGGTCGTCGAGCTTGCCGTTGACTTTGTAGGCAAGCGAGATGATCCCTTGCGCATTTTCGGCCGCCGACGCCATTTCGCGAAACAGCTTGACTTCGTCGTAGGCGCGTTTGATGTCGAAGTCCTTGGCCGAAACCTTGAAATCGAACGCCGCGCGCGACGGGGTTTCGTTGGTATAATCCGCTTCGAAAGCCACCTTGGTACCGATCAGTTCGAAGCCCGTGTTGCGCAAACTGAGCTTGCCTTGGTGCACCGAAAGATTGCCCTTGGTTTGCGTAAGTTCCAACCCGTCGAAATGGACCTTTGCTGCATCGGCCGAAAACTGCAAATCCAGGTTACGCGGGATGGCAATCACGCCTTTGGCGGGTTCGGTCGGGGTCGTCGCGGTAGAATCTGTCGGTGTCTCGGCCACGCCCGAAGTAAATTCGTCGATATTGAGGTATTGCGAAGCCAACGCAAACGAGCCTTTGAGCGTCTCGCGGTCGGACAACGCATAGTTGATCACGTTCTCGAGCGCGCCGTTCAACTTGAAATCCGACTGGCCATACGTCGCATTAAAATTATCGAACGTCATACGGTTTCGGTCGAACGCAAAAAGCCCGTCGCGGATCACGAATGGTTTCGGAAAATACCCCGAACGCATCCTGATGTCGCGCAGCGCCAGGGTTCCACGGTTGTCGAGCTTGTCGTAACGTCCTTCGGTCGCGTCGCTTTGTTTGCCCTTGAACGCCACATCGGCCTTGATGAATCCTTGCAAATCGAGGCCTTTTTGCGAAAATACACGGTACACCTTGGCCACATCGATTTCGCCCTTGGCCTGGATGTCGTAGGCCACATCGGCAAAATCATCGAACGTGGCGCGCAACGCAAACGGCTTGCCCTCGAATACGAACGATGCTGGACTGATGACCAGCTTGCTGTCCTGGAATGCGCCGTTGCGGTTGGTGAGCGACGCCACCAGGTTGATGTTTTGTATCGGCTGCGGATAATAAGTCGTTTGGACCGACGCGTTTTGCAGCGAGAACTTCCCGTTGGTCACCGGAAAAAGATCCTTGGTCTTGTCGTAGGTTCCTTTGGAAACGATGTTCATGTCGAGTTTTCCTTTCAAATCGATGTTGTCGATCCCGAACGCCTGATCCATTTTTTGCAAATCGAGCTCCGATTGGACGCGCGCGTCGATCACCGGCTTGCTCATACCCTCCGATTTGACGATCGCCTTGAAATAATCTTTGCCGACATTGAAAAAAATCGAATCGATGTTCACCTGCAAACGCTCGGGGTCAAGCGCCGGAAGCTTGGTATCGAAATTCAAATACAGGTTGGTCACCGGCAGCGGCGCCTTGTTGCTTTCGATCTCGCCGTCGCGGATTTTCATGTTAAAGGCCACATCGGGCTTTTTGTTCTGCGAGGCGATGTATTGGCCTTTGAGCGTGAGCGACAGATCGGTGCGCCCATCTACACTGGTCTTTTCGAGCCACGTCACGTATTGCGGCGGTAAGGCCGTAAAAAAATCGTTGAGTTTGCTGTTTTGCGATTGGATCTTGAAGTCGATGTCGTAGCCGTTGCGCAAAAAGTCGAATTTACCCGTAAACTCCACCGGAAGCTTGTTGATCTTGAGGTTGTTTTGCGCGAACACAAATGCCAGCGAGTTGGTGTTGATTTGGGTGACCAGTTCGGCACGCACACGTTTGTTCTTGAGGTAGGTTTCGCCGTCGAACGACAGGTCGAGCGAACCGATTTCGGCCTCGGTAAAAATATCGAACACGGCCTGGTCGAGCGCACCTTTGCCCAAATAGTCGAACCCACGTGCGTCGATCAGCATCTTGGCCGAACGATCGTTGTACACCAGGTGGCTGTCGCGGATGTCGATGCGTTCGAGCTTGAGCGATGTCCCTGACGGATCGTCGGTTTCAGTGGTTTCTTCGGACACATAGACGTTGTAATTGGCTTCGCCCTTTTCGTTGACCTGCACATTCATCAATGCCTTGGACAGGAAAATCTTGTCGATGTGCACCTGCCCGTTAAAAACGAGTCGTTTGAGGTTGATGCCGAACGAAATCTCATCGGCCGACACCAGCGTTTGTTTGGCGTACGGTTTGGATCCGTTGAGTTTGAAATCTTTGAGGGTGAGCGTAAGCGAAGGGAAATGCGCAAAGAAAGACAAATCGGCCTCTTTGAAATGGAGCTCGCCTTCGAGCCTTTCGTTGGCAAAATCCTTTATTTTTTGCTCGATCTGGCCTGGGAAAAGGACGGGTAACAAAAACAACACGAGCAACAATCCGGCAATCGAAATTCCGGTCCATTTGAGCACTTTCAAGATGCGCGATCTGACACTTGGTTTCATGCCGCAAAACTAGTCATCCGCAGCTTTTTAGCAAAGCAATTAACGGCATTTTACGAAAAAATAAAAAGCCTTTCGTTTGACGGAAAGGCCTTTTGGAAATAAAATTCAACTAACTCAAAATTTTATTGCTTTATCATGCGTAACGTGACGTTCCTGTTGTAGGTGTCGGTCGCCTTGACCAGGTACAAACCACTCGGTAAATCGCCGATCGGGTATTGGTATTGCTCGTCGTTTTTGCCGAACGATTTGACCAATTGCCCCGAAAGCGAATACACCTCAAGGCTGTTTACGTTGGTATTCACCGTAAAGTAATCCGACGACGGGTTCGGCACCAAGCCAATGCTGGCCGTAGTTTCGAATTGGTCGGTGTTGAGCGTCACCGGTCTGTTGCCGTACACCGCAAATTGCCCCGCCGGTAAGTTAATCGGCGTAGTAGTATTGGTGACCACCACTGGCGTGTTGTCCATCAAATTGTACCAGGTTCCGGTGTAAGGGAAATCGGGCGTGATGTTTTGCGCGGCCACCGAAAAGTTGGCCAGCACCACCACATTCTTGAGCTGCGTAGACGGAATGGCATCGTCGTAGATGTAAATACGCTGTCTGATGTTGCTTCCGTTGGTACTGATTGCATAGTTGCCTTCGAATACCGGTTCCTGGATCTTGAGCGCGATCATCTTGGCCCAATCGTTGTAGATTTTGTTGCGGTTGGCGTTGGCCAACCAATTCTCGGTCCATTGCGGCTGCGGCTTGGTGTCGAGCTTGCAATCGCCTGCAGTCGGGTCACTTTCGGTATTGACCGTGCCGTTGTTGCAGGTGTAAATAGACAATTGCATCCCCAAATCGGCAAAATGCCAGATCATCTTCGGACCAGGGACAAGCAATGACGCTGCGCCAACTGCCGACATCCTGCCGAGTGAATTGTTCAGGTTGTTGAACGGAGGTGCCGTACCGCCCGCATTGCCGTAGGTCATCGCGTTGTACATCAAACGTTCCTTGTCGTGGCTCTCGGGATAACCCATGACGCGTTTGCCCTGGAAGTTGGCGTGCGACGTATGTCCGATACGCGAAATGTCTCCGCCCGTGGCATAACCACCCATAAGCTGTGAATAGGCATAGGTCATTTCGGCCCACATCATCACGCCCTTGCTCGGGGTTTCGTTAAGACGGTAGTTGGCCCATTCTTTCTCTTCGTTATCCTGGCCGAGGTGTTCGAAAATTACATAATGCGTCGGATCCAAACTCCAAGAATAGTCGGCATACTGCTTGAGGATGTCTACACGGTCTTGCTGGTAAGAACCCGTACAACCTTCGTCACCCGTACAGTTTTGCGTAAAACCTTTGGTCAAGTCCCAACGGAAACCGTCGATCTTGAAATCTTCGATCCAACGTTTGACCGTTCTGCGCACGTATTCTTGCGTGCGCGGTTGCTGGTGGTTGAAATCGCTTCCTACACCATAGCTGTGCGTGGCCACTTGGTTGAAATACGGGCTTTCTGAACTGGGTTCGCCCCAGCCATCGCCGTCGGGATCGTTCATCCACATGCGGTTCATCGGGTTGCGACCGAACGCGTGGTTGAGCGCCAAATCGAGTATGACCGCGATGCCGTTCTGGTGGCACAAGTCGATGAATTCCTTGAACTTGTTCTCGGTGCCGTAAAACTTGTCGAGCGCCAAGTGAAAAGAGGTATTGTAGCCCCAGCTTTCGTTGCCTTCGTATTCCATCACCGGCATCAATTCGATGGCGTTGATGTTCAGGTTTTTGAAGTAATCGATCTTGTTGATCAAATCCTGGTAGTTGCGGTTCGCATCGAAGTCGCGGATGAGCACTTCATACACCACCAAATCTTCTTTCTTGGGCTTGACGAAATTGGTCACCTGCCAGTTGTAAGGCGTTTGCGCGGTTTGCAATACCGATACCTCGCGGCTCTGCCCGAGCGGATACGTCGGGATGTTCGGATAGCTCGTCGCAGGGATGTACGGATCGTCATAAGTGTTCAAGACCAAGTACGAATAAGGGTCGGCGGTCTTGACGAGCGCCGGAGAATTGGCGATAGGCGTGGCATCGGCTACCCAATACTGGTAGTGGTAAATCTGGCCTGGGGTCAGGCCTGTAAGCTCGAGCCAAAACTTGGTTGAGCCCGCGGCATTGTCTTTTTTCATCGCGTAGGCCGCCGTAGGGTTGTAGTTGTTGAAACTCCCCGCCACATACACAAAATCCTTGTGGGGTGCATCGAGCACGAGGATCGCCTTGGTCGCATCGGTCGGGTTGTAGTTGATACCTCCCACCAAATTGGCCGACGGCAAAGCCGCGCTGATGGTCCCCGGATTGATCATCACGGCGAACTTGCGCGAAAATGTGGTCGCACCCTGCGTAATTTGCAGGTCATAATTCTTGTTGACGGTGATGTTCGTATCGTTGTAATTGAACGACGAACCCGTCGATGTAGAAATGCTCACGCCATTGGCGAGCAAGTTGTAATTGGCCGCTCCGTTGGTGTTGCTGGCCGTGATGTTGAGGCTTTGCCCCGAATTGAGAATCGTGGTGCTGTTGATGGCAGGACTGTTCAGGTTCGCCTGGAACGCACCCACGTTGATGAAAATATCATCCGATTGTTGCGCGCCCGTATCCGAACGGAACACCACACAGATTTGCGTAACCGACGCCGACGTATCGACACCAAAATACGCAAAAAGGCTCGGTGAAATGGTAAGCGTTTGGGTATTACCAGAGCCCGAAAGCGCAGGTTGGGTGCCGTTTTGCCCCCATTGCCCGATGACATTTTGCCAGGTATTGCCATTGACCGTAAGGCCAATGTGTGCGTAAATGGTTCCGTTGTACGTGGCCAAACCGGTTCCTGACTTGTTGAAGGTAATGGTGACTGCCTGGTTGGCCTCTGGAATGGTCGGGTTGGTTGTAACCTGTGCCCAACTTGAGAGTCCTGTCAGCAAAAACACCATGCCTAGTATAATTTTTTTCATTGCAAGTGGTATTTATGATAAAAAAGGGCTGTAAGAGAACAGCCCTTTTTTGGGAATTTATTTTGTATTACAAAGCGGTCACCGTATAGGTATAAGCTCTTGGGTTGCTCAAGTCGAGTACGATGTGGTACATGCCTGACCCTGGTGTAGGGATATCGGCGCCACCGTAGCTCATCACTTCACCGGCTCCCGGTTTGTCGACTTGGAAGTCACCTAGGTTCAAATCCCAGCCGTCGTTTGCGCGGAACTTGAAAAAATTGCCTGCGGTCAGCATGATGTCTAACGACAAAGTCTTGGTCGCAGGGTCATACACCATGTCGGTATCTGAATCCCAGCCGGTTGGCGTACCGTTTCCGATGACACCCCAGTTTACGGTTTGCGTGCTGTAGCTCAATGCCTCTGTATCGGCTTTTACATAGTAGTAACCCGGTGTTGCGATGGCATCGGTTTCGCTACCACCATCGGCCAAAACACCTGCGAAGCTACCGTCGTCGCCCCAGTCTTGCGTACCCCAATCAAAAGTCCCGTCGGCTTGCGGAGAAAGGAATTTGAATCCGCCGTCGAGCCACATATAACCCTCGTAATCGGTTTCGCCAAATCCTGAAGAAGCGATCAGCGGAGCGGTCGAAGGCGACCATCCTTGGTGATTTCCTGGAACGGCAAGCGTTGGGTTGTCGGTAGTGTACGGTGTAATGGTCAACGTAATGCTGTTTGAAGCGATGGGTTCGCCCGCATTACCTACAACCGAAATGATACGAACGTCGACATCTTGTTCGGTGTACGGGAGCAACGCCAATCCGTCAGGATTGATTGCGATCGAGTTCAATTGCTCTACAGTCCAGCTTACCGATCTGTTGGTGGTGCTGGCCACTTCAAACGGCTCGGCGAAGTCGGTACCTGCCGCAGCAAATTCTACGTTGTACGTGATGGGTGTCGCAGTGCTGTACGCAGCGTCTGTCCAAGCGAGCGTCAACCCCAGGTTGTCCATATTCTCAGGTGAGAGTACAACATTGGTTCCGGCATCCGGCGCAATAATGACCGGACCGTTTTGTGGTGTAATCATGGCTCCATTCGGAATTTCGTCTTCCTCGCAAGAGAAAGTGGCTGCAACCATCAGGAACAAAGCAGAAAGTTTTACTATTTTTTTCATCGTGAATATCTTTAATTATTAATAACCAGGGTTTTGAGTCAAGTTTGGATTCGCTTGCAACGCTGTCAAAGGAATCGGGAATACATTGTAAGTAGCTGGAATGGCCGTACCGTCTTTGACGCCGCCTTTCCATGGCCAGAGGTAAGCACCGCCGGTGAATTTGCCGAAACGGATCAAATCGGTTCTGCGGATGCCTTCGAAATTCAGTTCGCGTCCGCGTTCGTCCAAGATGAAATCGAGGTCGAGATCACCCGACGAAATCGCAGCTGCGTTCGAACGTTGTCTGACCAAGTTGACATACTGCAAAGCCGTAGTCGGCGAACCGCCCGCTCCCCGCACTACGCACTCGGCATACATCAGGTAGGCATCGGCCAAGCGAAATACCGGGAAATCGGTTCCCGAGAATTCGGTAGCCACCGAGCTTCCTGTGAAGTTCGTGTTGCGGTATTTGATCGACGGAAACCCATCTACCCAAATTTTGTAATCGTTCATTTCGAAGCTGTGACCCGTCGTCCAGAACAATTGGGCGCGCTCGTCAGGCGAAGCGGCGAGTGCAGCGGCACTGTTGCCGAACAAGCCGTACCAAGCCTTGGTGGCGCGGTGTCCGCCCCAGCCGTTGCCGGTTACGCCGTATTCATTCACCGTCATGGTCTCTGCGAGCAAACTGCCTTGAACCAAATAGGTGGTGTTGCCATAACTTTGGCTTACGACCGGATCGGCAAGCAAGGCATAAATGATTTCGTTTTGCGCTTGACCTTGGTTGTTGTCGCCCGAGAACAAACTCACGAAATCAGGTGCCAACGAGTAGCCGCCTTCGTCGATCACTTTGGCCGCATAGGTCAACGCCTCGCTGTAATGCGCTTCTCCGGTGTAGACTTGTGCGTTCAAATACAACCTGGCCAACAACATGCGCACCGCCGATTTGTTGGTGCGTCCGTACGAAGTGGTCATAGGCGTAGCATCTTCGATGGCCAGCAATTCCGACTCTACAAAGTTAAAAAGTTCAATTCTTGACGCTTCGGGCTTAGGCTGCGAGATACCGGCATCTGCATCGGCCTCGGTCACCAAAACGCCTTTTCCGAAACAATCGATCATGTAAAAATAAGCCATGGCGCGCAAAAAGCGGATTTCTGACTTATAGGCCTCGCTGTTCGGTACATCGGCGTTATCAAGCGCCACAATGATGTTGTTACATTGTGGGATCACATAATACACGCGGTTGTACAGGTAGCGGAAGAATTTGTTGTTCTCGTCCCATTGCGAAGTCGTGGTCAACTGGTCGAGACCGTTATCGCCCCAACGGTTTTTCAAGCCGTCGGCGGTAAAGTCCTGCAAGTTGATGATGTTGCGCAAAAACGGCGATTCACCCGCGTCGTCGCCCACAAGGTCGGAACTGCCCGGTCCGTCTGGCCCAGAAAGTGCAAACGCAGCGTAGAGTTTAGACAACATGCCGTTGATCGCTTCTGGATCTTCGGCCAACAGTTGCTCGAGCGTTTTTTCGATCTTTGGTTCTGTATTGAGGTCGTCGGTACAACCGTTCAGCGTAAACAGAAGCAAAGCCGCTCCAATTAGATTAATACTGAATTTTTTCATAGTTTTTTAATTAAAAGTCAAAGCTCAGTCCAAAAGTGTACATTCTCGGACGTGGATAGAAATTGTTATCGATCGCATTGTAGTTCTCAGGATCCTGACCGCTGTAATCGGTGATGATGAAAGCGTTGTTGATCGATCCGTAGATTCTCAAGCTGGTGTTCTTGACAAATTTCGGGAATTTGTAACCGAGCGTGATGTTGTCGCAACGCAAGAACCAAGCCTCTTCGAGCAAGTAATCAGAGAATGCACTGTTGCCGTTGAAGTTGGCAAAAGTCGGATCGGCCGCGCCTTGGTTGAAATCCATCACGTTGTTGAGCGCGTTGGTTGTCCCTTGTGTAGCACGTTCGGTAAAACCGTACTTGATGACCGATGAATTGTAGGCCATACCGTCGATTTGACCGTGGAAACCCGCAGAAAAATCAAAGTTGTACGCATTGATGTTCAAGTTGAAACCGTAAGTCCAGTTCGGACGCAACGAACGGTAGTATTTGTCGTCGTTGGTAATTTGTCCGTCGGCGTTCAAGTCGGCAAATGCACCTGGAATTGGGTTGCCCGCCGCATCATAAATTTGCTGGAATACCCATGCCGAATACGGTTGGTATCCTACGGCATGGTTGGCCAGAAACAAACCGGTTTGCGTAGGAATACGGCTCTCGGTGGCTTGTACCGCGGTAACACCGCCATCCAATTTGGTTACTTCAGAATAGTTGTAAGCGATGTTTCCGCCCACGTTTATTTGTACTTTTTCGGCATCGAACGCCTTGACGTTCAACGCAACTTCAAAACCTTTGCTTTCGGTTGACCCAAAGTTACGGATCGCCTCGTTGGTCAGGTATTGCCCCACCGGAACCGGTACTCGTGCCAAGAGGTCTTCGGTTTCTCTCGAGTAGAAATCTACGCTACCCGACAAACGTCCATTCTTGAAGAACGAAAAGTCGAGACCTGCATTGTATGTTTTACTGGTTTCCCAAGTGATGTCTGGGTTAAAAGCGAGTGCAGAATAGGTCAATGATCCCGGAAGATACTGGCTTGTTGGACTACCTGGAAGGAACAACGGTCTAGACGGGTAGTATCCTACCGTACCGGTGATACTGGCTTGTCCCGTTTCGCCGTAGCTCAAACGCAGTTTCAAATCGTCTACAAAGTTTACGTCTTTCATGAACGATTCTTCCTTGATTTTCCAAGCGAATGCCCCCGATGGGAAATAGCCCCATTGCTGGTCCTTTCCTGTAAACACAGAGGAAGCCTCTGCACGGAAGGAAGCGGTCAACAAGTACTTGCCTGCAAAATCGATGTTGGCACGACCAAAAAATGCCTGCAAGTTCAAGATGTTGTAGTAACGGTTGTTTACGTTGTTCGGGTTGATGATCTCTTCGCGAATTCCTGTTCCCGGACTTTCGTTGTAGCGGAAGTTTTGCTTGTTGCCGTCGATCACAAAGTTCTGATAGCTGTAACCACCAGTAAGGTCAAATTTGTTGACAAATCCGTTCAAATCCTTAGCATACACGAGATAGGCATCCATTGTCGTATTGGTGTTCGCTTGGTTCTCGACGTAGTTCACCCCTGGATTCAACACCGGTTCATTGGCCTGGTTGAAACGGTACGTTGCAATAGCGCCCATATCATACAATTCGTGGATCCTTGATTGCGACGCATCGATACCCAAGTTCAATACCGCGCGCAAATCTGGCAGGAAGTGCATCTTGTAGTCGAACTCGGCATTACCGATAAAACGCGTTACGCGCTCCGGACGTGATCTTTGTTCGAGCAATGCCAACGGGTTGGTGGCGCCATCGATGATATTTCTGCCACCGTTAAGTGTAGTCGATTGGTAATAGTTGCCAAAAAGGCTGTTCGGCACGCCATAAACCGGCTTGGTCGGATCCATCGACAAAGCGCCGTAAATGGCCCCGTCCTGATCGATCGCGTTTTTATCGCTGTAGCTGCCTTTGGCGTTCACATCGATTTTCAAATGATCGTTGAGCAATTTCGGCGTCATTTTGAGCGAGTAGGTAAAACGCTCGTAATCGCTCGTCTTGACCAAACCTTGGGTGTTGTTATAACCCAATGAGAAACGGAATGGGATTTTCTTATACAAGTTCGCGCGCGCGCTGAACGTATGGTCGGTTGAAATCGAGGTACGGAAAATCTGGTCTTGCCAGTCTACATCATACAACGTTCTGCCCTCGATGGCCGAAGTCGTAGGATCGTCGGCAATTCCAGAGCCATCAGGAATACCCAAATCGCCTACGCGCTCAGGGAAATATTGTCTGATGAACTGCGTGTACTCGGTACCGCTCATGAGGTCGATTTTTTCATCCACCTGACCGGTCGTTACACTGCCCGAATAGTTGAACTGCGGCTCACCCGACGAACCTTTCTTGGTCGTGATGATGATGACACCGTTCGAAGCACGCACACCGTAAATCGCTGTAGCCGACGCATCCTTAAGGATCGAGAAGCTCTCTACATCGTTCGGGTTGATCAGGTTGAACGGGTTCGCGATACCGGCAGGGTAATCGTTGCTGATAGGCACGCCGTCGATTACAATGAGTGGTCTGTTCGACGCGCTGATCGACGCACCACCCCTGATCAAAATCTCGGGTGTAGCATCGGGCGCACCGCCACCGTTGACGATACGAACACCGGCAGCTTTACCGGTCAACAACTGGTCTACCGATACGATAGCGCCTTTGTTGAAGTCTTTGGCCGTAACCAAAGATACCGATCCGGTCGCATCTTTTTTATTGACCGAGCCGTATCCGATTTGGACGACTACCTCGCTGAGCTGCGCGGCTTCTTCCCGAAGATTGACCGTCAGGTTGGCCTGCCCCGAATAAGCGACCGAGTAATTGGTATAGCCCAGGTACGAGAAGACGATGGTATCGCCATTCTTGACCCCGGCCAAGGTAAAATTACCGTCAAAATCGGTTTGGGTACCGCCCGAGGCACCCTGAATCACTACATTTACTCCCGGAATGGGCTGCTTCGACGCGCCGTCGACAACAGTTCCTTTCAAAGTGCTCTGGGCCAGCGCACTAAACGGAAGTAGAAGCAATAACAACAACAACTTTTTGTAAATTGTTTTCATACATTTTGTTTAAGTTAGAATTAGTTTTTTAGCGCTTATACTTTTACTTCGAATGTTAAAATTAAGTAAAATTTACGTCGATTTGTGTTAACGCGTTCCAAATGAGCACCGAAAACGTTTTCGTGTTGAAAACTTTCCCGAATACGCATATTTTTAAGGTGAAAATTTCGATTTGCGAAAATTAAATTTACCTTTATTTCGAAAACATTATTTATCCTTTTGTTGATGAAAAGAAAAGTGACCCTCAAACAAATTGCCAAGGAATTGGACGTGTCGATTTCTACCGTATCCAAATCGTTGCGCGACAGCCCCGAAATATCCGAGGATACGCGTCAAAAAGTACAGGCGTTCGCCAAGCTCTACAACTACAAACCCAACCTGATTGCGCTGAGTCTTAAGAACAAGAAAACCAAGACCATCGGCATCATCATTCCCGAAATTGTGCACCACTTTTTCGCGACCGTCATCAGCGGTATCGAACACGTGGCCAACGAGCACGGGTACAACGTCATCGTGACGCTTTCGGACGAATCGTTCGACAAAGAGGTCATCAACATGGAAATGCTCGCCAACGGCAGCATCGACGGATTCATCATGTCGCTTTCGAAGGAAACGCAGCACAAAAAAGACTTCCACCACATCGCCGAGGTCATCAACCAGGGCATGCCCGTGGTGATGTTCGACCGCGTCACAAGCGACATTTTGTGCGACAAAGTCATCATCGATGACAACGCGGCCGCATTCGATGCCGTGCAAAGCCTCATCAACAACGACTTCAATAAAATTGCACTGATCACGACCGTCGACTATGTGAGCGTAGGAAAATTGCGTACCGATGGCTACATCAAGGCGCTGCGTACCAACGACCGCAAAGTCGACGAAAGCCTGATCCTGCGCATCGAAGACATCGACAACTGCGAAGAAGCCATCGAAAAAATGATGCAAGAAGTCAAACCCGACGCGGTGTTTGCCGTCAACGAACTGTTTGCCGTCACGGCCATCAAGGCGGCCAACAAACTGGGTCAAAAAGTTCCCGAGGATGTTTCGGTCATTGGTTTTACCGACGGTATCATCTCCAAATACTCCTCGCCTAGCATCACGACGGTATCGCAAAACGGCATCAAGATGGGCGGCAAAGCGGCCAAGATGCTCATCGACCGGCTCGAATCAGAAGAAGAGGACGAAGAACTGTACCGCACCGAAGTCATCGAGACGCATTTGGTGGTACGGGAATCTACGCCAACGTTGTAGTCTTGGTTAAATTATTGTTTATTAATTATTTATATTTTTTATTGGGCGGTTTTGACGATTGTTAATTCCGCCCAAAAATTTTTTCGAACCAAAAAACTCCTATATTTACATCCGATTATCAGGGCTTAAAACTTTTACTTCGAAAACAAAAGTGAGTTTTGATAAGCGACACGCTTATCGTAGATAATTTAAATTACGATAATGGAAAAGCGTAGATTAGGTTTCTGGGAAATCTGGAACATGAGTTTCGGTTTCTTTGGGATACAAATGGGTTTTGCCCTTCAGAATGCCAACGCGAGCAGGATTCTTCAAACCTTTGGTGCCGATGTACACGAACTGTCGTGGTTTTGGATCATCGCCCCGCTCATGGGACTGATTGTCCAACCCATCATCGGGCATTATAGCGACAACACCTGGGGCCGTTTTGGCCGACGAAAACCATTCTTTTTGGCGGGTGCCTTGCTGGCTTCGGTGGGACTGATCCTCATGCCGCAAGCCGACATTTTTATCGCGTTGCTCCCTGCCCTTTGGGTGGGCGCGGGCATGCTCATGATCATGGACGCTTCGTTCAACATCGCCATGGAGCCGTTCCGCGCGCTTGTGGGCGACAATTTGCGCAACGACCAGGCCACGCTTGGATTTAGCGTACAAACAGCGCTCATCGGATTTGGCGCCGTGATTGGATCATGGTTGCCGTATGCGTTGCACAACTGGTTTGGCGTTCCCAACGAAAGCACCGACGGCAGCGTCCCGCAGCACCTGATTTACTCCTTTGTTGTAGGAGCCGTTTGTTTGGTGGCGTCGATCTTGGTTACGGTACTCACCACCAAGGAATATTCCCCCGAAGAGCTCGCGCGTTTTTCCGACGAAAAAGCCAGTGCCGATGCGCTTGCCGCAGAACACGCTACCGATCCAGAGCCGGTCAAGGAAGCGCGTTTGATGGACATTTTTGACGATTTTAGAAAAATGCCATCGACCATGCGCCAACTGAGTTGGGTACAGTTTTTCTCTTGGTTCGGATTGTTTGGCATGTGGGTGTTTACGACGCCCGCCATTGCGCACCACATTTACGGTTTGCCCGTAGACGACGTCAAAAGCGCGACCTACCAGGCCGCAGGCGATTGGGTGGGGATTTTGTTCGGGATTTACAACGGCGTATCGGCGATTTTTGCGTTTGCGCTGCCGATGATCGCCAAAAAAATCGGACGCAAGAAAACCCACGCCATTTCACTCGTCATCGGTGGTATCGGACTGTTGTCGATGTACATCATGCCCGATGAAAACTGGCTCATCCTGTCGATGGTTTGCATCGGCGTGGCTTGGGCAAGTATCCTGGCGATGCCGTACGCGATTTTGGCCGGGGCGATTTCTCCCAAGAAAATGGGCGTGTACATGGGCATCTTCAATTTTTTTATCGTCATCCCACAAATTATCAACGCTTTGATCGGCGGTCCGCTGGTCAAATACCTTTACAACGACAATGCGATTTTTGCGTTGGTCACCAGCGGCGTGAGCTTTTTGATCGCCGCCGCGCTCGTGGCCAAGGTAAAAGACGTAGAAGCTTAAACCCCAATTCATGACTAAAAAAGCATTCATTTTTGACCTCGACGGCGTAATCGTCGACACGGCCAAATATCATTTCTTAGCCTGGCAGAAAATCGCCGCCGAACTCGGGATCGAATTCACTCCCGAGCACAACGAAGAGTTAAAAGGCGTGAGCCGCGTACGTTCTTTGGATATTATTTTGCAACTCGGTAAAATGTCGGCGTCGCAAGAAGACAAAGACCGATGGCTCAAACAAAAAAACGAAGATTACCTGTCGTATCTGGTGCACATGGACCAAAGTGAATTGTTGCCGGGTGTGTTGCACATCCTGCAATTTTTAAAAGACCACGGCCAACCGATAGCGTTGGGGTCGGCGAGCAAGAACGCGCGTCCGATACTCGAAAAGACGGGCATCCTGCCCTATTTTGACGCCATCGTAGACGGCAACGACGTGACCAACGCCAAACCCGATCCCGAAGTGTTCGTGCAGGCGGCCAAATTGCTCGGCATCGACAACACGCATGCCATCGTGTTCGAAGATTCGGTGGCGGGCGTGCAGGCGGCCAACATCGCGGGCATGACGAGCATCGGCATCGGCGAGGAATCGATTTTGAAGGAAGCGCAGTACAATTTCCCTGATTTTGTACACATCGACACGAGTTTTATCGAATACATCATCAAAAAATAATCAATCGAAGACGAAAGACAAAAGACAAAAGTCAAAAGAGGAGCCGCGGCAAGATTTCTTTCGACTTTCGACTTTCGACTTTTAGACTAAAACGAAAGAAAATGAACCAGGATTATATCAAACCCGACAATTGGTCGGTTATCGAAGAAGGATTTGATGCAGAAAGGGTAAAATCATCCGAAAGTTTATTCAGCATCGGCAACGGCGCCATGGGCCAACGTGCCAATTTTGAGGAAAGTTACTCCGGACACACGTTCCAGGGCAGCTACATCGCGGGCATTTATTATCCAGACAAAACCAAGGTAGGCTGGTGGAAAAACGGCTACCCCGAATATTTCGCCAAGGTATTGAACGCCCCGAATTGGATCGGGATCGACATCGAAATCAACGGCGAGAATTTTGACTTGGCCCAATGTACGTCGGTCAAGAATTTCCGCCGCGAGCTCAACATGAAGCAAGGCTGGTACAACCGATCTTTCGAAGCGACGCTGCAAAACGGCACCGAAGTTTCGGTCAACGTCAATCGATTCCTGTCGTTGGAATTGGACGAAGTGGGCGTCATCAACTATGAAATCACGCCGCTGAATAAAGACGCGAAAATCGTCTACAAACCCTACATCGACGCGGGCGTACACAACGAAGACGCCAACTGGGAAGAAAAATTCTGGGAGCCACTCGACGTCAAACACGACGGCAACGAAGGTTTTGTGACCGCACGTACGTTCAAGACGCATTTTACCGTGACGACGTTCATGCAGAATACGCTGCTCAAAAACGGCGACGAACTCGCGCTTTCACCTGAAAATGTATCGGCGAACAACGAGAAAATCCAGTTTGTGTACACCGTCAACGCTGCGCAAGGCGAAGTCGCATCCATCCACAAAATCGGCGGGTACACCGTTTCGATGAACCACGACGACACGTATATCGCCGCGCAAAAAACCATCGAAAAAGCGCTTGAAAAAGGCTACGAACAATTGTTCGACGACCAATCGAATGCGTGGGCCAAAATCTGGGAAATGTCAGACATCACCATCGACGGCGACACCAAGGCGCAGCAAGGCATCCGCTTTAATATTTTCCAATTGAACCAAACGTATTCGGGCAAGGATTCGCGCCTCAACATTGGTCCGAAAGGCTTTACCGGCGAGAAATACGGCGGCTCGACTTATTGGGACACCGAGGCCTACTGTATTCCGTTCTACATGGCGACCAAAGACCAACAAGTCGCGAGAAACTTGCTCACGTACCGTTACAACCAACTCGACAAAGCCATCGAAAACGCCGCCAAATTGGGCTTTACCAACGGCGCGGCTTTGTACCCGATGGTGACGATGAACGGCGAAGAATGCCACAACGAATGGGAAATCACGTTCGAGGAAATCCACCGCAACGGCGCTATCGCGTTCGCCATTTACAACTATTACCGTTTTACCGGCGATTACAGCTACATTCCTGAAAAAGGACTCGAAGTTTTGATCGGCATCGCAAGGTTTTGGCACCAACGCGCGAGCTATTCGACGCACAAAAACCAATTCATGATCCTGGGCGTGACCGGCCCGAACGAGTACGAAAACAACGTCAACAACAACTGGTACACGAATTACATCGCCAAGTGGTGCATCGATTATACGATGGAACAAATCGGCAAAATCCGCGCGGATTACCCGTCCGATTTTTCGAGAATCATGTCCAAAGTAAAACTCGACGACGCCGAAATCGCGCACTGGAAACAAGTCGCCGATAAAATGTACTTCCCGTTCTCGGAAGAACACGACGTGTATTTGCAACAAGACGGCTTTCTCGACAAAGATTTGGTCAAGGTTTCCGACCTCGACAAATCGCAACGCCCGATCAACCAAAAATGGTCATGGGACCGAATCCTGCGCTCGCCGTACATCAAACAAGCCGATGTGTTGCAGGGATTTTATTTCTTCGAAGACCATTTCAGCAAGGAACAACTCGAGAAGCATTTCGATTTTTACGAACCATTCACCGTACACGAAAGTTCGCTTTCACCGTGCGTCCACTCGATCCAGGCCGCAGTGCTCGGAAAAATGGACATGGCCTACACGTTCTATTTGCGCACTTCGCGCCTCGACCTCGACGATTACAACAAAGAAGTCGAAGAAGGCTGCCACATCACGTCGATGGCGGGTACCTGGATGAGCATCGTAGAAGGTTTTGGCGGCATGCGCGTCAAGGACAACCAGTTGCATTTTGAGCCGCGCATCCCGGAACAATGGGAAGGCTATTCGTTCAAGATCAATTTCCGCAACCAGGTTTTGAAGGTTTCGGTCAGCGAGGGTGAGACGAAATTTAATATTGAGGGGAATACGCCGCTCGTCGTTTTCGTGAACGGAAGACAGGTGACGGTGGAGCCGGATAGTTTAGTGATAGTGTAAGTGGGCGCCACGGGCGGGCTGTCCGCTGTATCTTTTACGGCCTCCGTCCCGAAGTGTCGGGACTGCGGCCGCAAAAGGATGCCGCTGCCATCCCTGGCGCAATTTTTCGTCGGAATTGACGAAGGAAATTTGATTGATGTTTTCGCTGCCGCGGGCCTACTTTTGCCTCGCCGCAAAAGTAGCAAAAAGGCGTAGCGGCACACTTTCTCGGCTAAAAATCCCGCTTGCAAGCTAAAAGAAATAAACTCGCTACGCTCAGACAGAATTTCTTTTTTAACGCTTGCTTCGCTGGATTTTCTTAACGCCTCCAAAGTGAATGCCGCGCCAGGCAGGAAAGTCATATTTGCATTTTTGGCTTGCCCGCGGCGCCAAAAATCCGCACGAGGAACGTTTGTTCAAAGTTGGACGAGTCGTTTCGCTTGGGACGTTTGTCGTAAGACGTCGTCGGCGGGTAAATTCGTTCTAGCCACGACGGTGTTCCAAGCGCGTCAGACGAACGCACAAAGCGGACGATAAACGTTCTATTTTAGACAATGCTTCAACGTGAGGCCGGCGCATCGACCTTGCAGGCGGGTACCAGCCGTTTGAAGAGGGCGCAAAAAACAAATTCTGTTTGAGGCGCAGCCGAGTTAATTTGTTTTCGCCATCGAAAACTTGGCTGGTCGCCGAAAGGTCTGCGCCTACGCACTTTTGCTACTTTTGTTGCGAGACAAACCGAGGGACGAGGTTCAGCGAACACCAAAAACAAATATTATTTTGGTGAGCTAAAAGTAGGCCCGCCGCCGGCGAAATGTTCTTAGAATTCCAAAACGTCCAGTTTTGAAAAACGTTCAAACAAAACTGCAAATCCCTAGCCCCGATTGCAACGGAAATCCTTTTTGCGGCGCAACGCAGTGGAGCCGCAAAAAGATTGCAGTGAAAAGCGGGAAACAGCTCCTAACAACACAATCCTATAATATGAAAAAACTAATCTTCCTTCTATTAATCTCCGCGTCCGCAGTCGCGCAACTGCAAAAAACCGAACCTCCTTTCTGGTACGCCGGCATGCAAAACCCCGAACTCCAAATCATGTTCTACGGCAAAAACATCGCCCAATACGACGTATCGGTCACCAACAACGTCGTCATCACCGGCGTCCAAAAAACCCAAAACCCCAACTACGTTTTCGTCACGATCGACACCAAAAACGTTCCCGCGTCAGATTTGACGTTTTCCTTCAAGAACAAAAACAAAGTTGCGTTCACGAAGAACTATTCGCTCAAAAGCCGCAAAAAAGATTCAGCGCTGCGCAAAGGTTTCGACTCGTCAGATTTGATTTACCTCATCATGCCCGACCGTTTCGCCAACGGCAATCCCGGCAACGACTCGACTGCAGATTCGGCGGAAAAAGCAGACCGCTCCAAACCCGGTTCGCGTCACGGCGGCGACATCGAAGGCATCATCAAAAACCTCGATTATATCAAGGAATTGGGCGCGACGGCCATTTGGAACACGCCGCTTTGCGAGGACAACGCCCCGCGCGGTTCGTACCACGGTTATGCGCAATCGGATGTGTACCGCATCGATCCAAGATATGGAACGAACGAGGATTATTTGAGACTTTCATCGGAATTACATAAGCGCGACATGAAGTTGATTCTCGATTACGTCACGAATCATTGGGGATCCGAGCATTGGATGGTCAAGGATTTGCCAACGTACGATTGGATCCACCAATTTCCGGGCTACGCGCAATCGAACTACCGCATGGCCACGCAATTCGATCCAAACGCGGCTGATATCGATCACAAATACTGCGTCGACGGTTGGTTCGTGCAATCGATGCCCGATTTGAACCAGGCCAATCCGCTCGTCAACAAATACCTGATCCAAAACGCGATTTGGTGGATTGAATATGCCGATTTGGACGGTTTCCGCGTCGATACGTATTCTTACTGCGACAAAAAAGGCATATCCGAATGGACCAAAGCCATCATGGACGAATATCCGCACTTTAACATCACCGGCGAGGTCTGGATGAACGACCAGGCGCAAATGGCCTATTGGCAAAAAGATTCGAAAATCGGCGCGTTGCAAAGCTACAATTCGCACCTGCCGAGCGTCATGGATTTTACGCTGCAGGGCGCGATGATGTCGGCCCTGAACGAAGACAAAGGCGAATGGGACAAAGGCGCGGTCAAATTCTACGACAATTTCACGAACGACTTTTTGTACCCGGACATCGACAACATTTTGGTGTTTGCCGAAAACCACGACACCAACCGCCTCAACGAAGTCTACAAAAACGACTTCAAGAAATACCAGCTCGCGATGAGTTTGATTGCCACCGTCCGCGGGATTCCGCAAATCTACTACGGCTCAGAAATCGGGATGGCAGGCGACAAGGCCAAAGGCGATCCGGACATCCGCCACGACTTCCCGGGCGGCTGGAACGGCGATGCCAACAACGCCTTTACGTCGGTTGGACGCGACGCGCAGCAAAAGCAATTTTTCGACTTTTCGAGCAAGTTGTTCAACTGGAGAAAATCGGCGGGTGTGATCCACAAGGGCAAAACCAAGCAGTATTTGCCGCAGGACAACGTGTATGTGTATTTCCGTTACGACGACCAAAAATCGGTGATGGTGGTTTTAAACAACAGCAATGAGGCGCGTACGTTCAAGACGAGCCGTTTTGCCGAGAGCATCGGGAATTTCAAATCGGGCAAGGACGTCATTTCGGGCAAAACCGTCGATTTGAAGAACGATGTTTCGATCGAAGCCAAGTCGGCTTATATTTTGGAATTGAATTAATTTTAGGAGCTAATCCCGCTGTTCGCCTTTATCTTTTGTCCGCTAAAGAAGCGGAACAAAAGGATGCCGGCTGCCATCGGGGCTAAAAAAATCCGTGCATGAAGAAACTTCTCATTTTATTACTGTGTTCGGTCCACATTGCAACGTGGGCTCAGAATTCCGAACGCAAATTCGTCTCGTTCAAAGCCAACAAAAACCAACTCGAAATCACTGTTTCCGATGGCAAATACGTCATCAAACCGTATTCGGAATCGATTGTCGAAACGGCATTTGTTCCCAACGACGAAGTGCTCAATCCCGAATCACACGCCGTTGTTTTGGTTCCCAAATCGGGACTTGCAAAAGTCAAGGATTACGGTAACCAAATCGTTTTGAATACGTCGGGTATCAACGTCAAGATAACGAAATCGCCGTTCCAGATCGCCTACAATTACAAAGGCAAAACGTTGCTTTCCGAGAAAAACGGCTACACCAAAAAAGATTCGACCCAAACGCTCGATTTCAACCTCGACGCCACCGAAGCCTTGTATGGCGGCGGCGCACGTGCCCTTGGGCTCAACCGCCGCGGCAACAAACTCAAGCTGCGCAACCAGGCGCATTATGGCTATGGCGACCGATCTGAATTGCTCAATTTTTCGATTCCGATGGTGCTGTCTTCGAAGATTTATGCGGTGCATTTCGACAATGCGTCGCTCGCCGAACTCGATTTGGACAGCCAAAAAAACAACACCCTCGCCTACCAACCGTCGTCGGGACGCAAGACCTATCAAGTCATCGCGGGCGACCGTTGGGAAGATTTGATCCAAAACTACACGCAGCTCACGGGTACGCAACCGCTGTTGCCGCGTTGGGCATTCGGCAATTTTGCGAGCCGATTCGGATATCATGACCAAGACCAGGTCGAAAAAACGATCAAGAAATTTGAACAAGACCAGATTCCGGTCGATGCGATCATCCTCGATCTGTATTGGTTCGGAAAGAAAATCCAAGGCACGCTCGGCAACCTCGAATGGGACCGCGAAACATTCTCGAACCCAGAAAAAATGATGGCCGACCTCAACGCCAAAAACATCAAAACGATCCTGATTACCGAGCCGTTCATCCTCACGACTTCGTCCAAATGGCAGGAAGCCGATGCGAAAAAGGTACTCGCGACCGAAAAATCGGGCAAATCTGCCATCTTCGATTTCTATTTCGGCAACGGCGGCATCGTCGATGTGTTCAAACCCGAAGGCAAAACCTGGTTCTGGAATATCTACAAAAACCTCGCGAACCAAGGTGTTGGCGGCTGGTGGGGCGATTTGGGCGAACCCGAAGCGTTCCCATCAAAAGTGATTACCGCCAAAGGAAAAGCGAGCGAAGTGCACAACATCTACGGGCACAACTGGGCCAAAATGGTGTTCGAAGGCTACCAAAAAGACTTCCCGAACGTGCGTCCGTTCATCCTGATGCGCGCCGGTTATTCGGGCTCGCAACGCTACGGCATGGTGCCGTGGAGCGGCGATGTGTCGCGTAGCTGGAATGGTTTGCAATCGCAGCCTGAGATTTCACTTGGCATGGGCTTGCAGGGCATTGGCTTCATGCACTCGGATTTGGGCGGATTTGCCGGCGATTATTTCGACAACGAACTCTATTTGCGCTGGTTGCAATACGGCGTATTCCAACCGATTTTCCGTCCGCACGCGCACGACGATGTTGCGCCAGAGCCCGTCTACAAAGACATCGTAACCAAAGCCGCCGCCAAGAAACAGGTTGAATTGCGCTACCAATTGTTGCCGTACAACTACTCGATTGCGTATGAAAACGCGGTGTCGGGAGCGCCGCTCATGCGTCCGATGTTTTTCGAAGAGCCCAACAATACTGCTTTGTACAACGACAGCAGCACCTATTTGTGGGGCGATGCGTTTTTGGTGCATCCGATCGTCAAGCCTGGTGTCGCGCAAGAAACCATCTATTTCCCGAAGGGCAGCAATTGGTTCGATTTTTACACCGGGCATCTTTTTGGCGGCGGACGAACCGAGTCGGTCAAGGTAACGGCAGACCACATCCCGACATTTGTGCGGAGCAATGCCTTTGTGCCGATGATTGCAACGATACAAAACACATCGGCCTATACACTCAGTCGCTTCGACATGCACTTCTATTGGGATCCAACCAAGCCGATGCGCACTTTCACGCTGTACCACGACGATGGGCAAACACCTGATGCGTCGCGCAAAAACCAATCGGAAACCGTGAATTTTTCGTGTACGCCGAAAGCCAATGTCATCCTCATCTCGGTGGCCAACCGCGTGCAGAAGGACGCCAAAGTGCAGGACAAACATATCAACCTGATCGTGCACAACCTTTCGTCGGCTAAAAAAGTATCGGTTAACGGAAAAAACGTTACTTTTAAAGTCGCGGACAATTCGCTAGAAATCCCAGTTTTTCTCGAAAAAGGAACTACAAAAGACATTAAAATAGAACGCTGATGAACCAATTCAAATCACTGATCCTGCTTACACTAGCCTGCTTGACTTTGCCGATGAACGCACAAAATGCCCCAAAAAAATCCAAAACGCCCTTTGTTTGGGAAGGTGCCAACCTGTATTTTTTGATGACCGATCGTTTTAACAACGGCGACAAATCGAACGATGTCAACTTTGACCGTACCAAGAAACCTGGGAAATTGCGCGGTTTTGAAGGCGGCGATCTGCGCGGCATCATCCAAAAAATCGACGACGGTTATTTTGACCAACTCGGTATCAACGCGATTTGGTTTACGCCCATCGTCGAGCAAATCCACGGCGGCGTAGACGAAGGCACGGGATTCTCGTACGGGTTCCACGGGTATTGGACCCGCGATTGGACGGCGCTCGACCCGAATTTCGGGACCAAGGCCGATTTGAAGGAACTCGTCGAAAAAGCGCACGCGCACGGCATCCGGATTTTGCTCGACGCCGTGATCAACCACACCGGACCGGTCACCGACGTCGATACGGTTTGGCCGTCGGATTGGGTACGCACCGGGCCGCAGTGCGACCACAAAACGTTCGAGACGACCACGGCCTGTACGCTGGTCAAGAACCTGCCCGACATTTTGACCGAAAGCACGCAAAATGTCGAACTCCCAGCCTTTTTGATCGAAAAATGGAAAAAAGAAGGCCGATACGATGCCGAAATCGCGTCGCTTGATGCATTTTTCAAAAGAACGGGGTATCCGCGCGCGCCCAAATATTACATCATCAAATGGCTGACCGATTACATCACCGAGTTCGGGATCGACGGTTACCGCGCCGATACGGTCAAACACACCGAGGAAGGCGTTTGGGGCGAATTCAAGACCCAATGCGAATGGTCGTTTGCCGCCTGGAAAAAGGCCAATCCGTCGAAAGTTTTAGACGACAACAAATTTTATACGATTGCCGAAGTGTACAACTACGGTGTGTCGGCGGGCAAAAATTTTGACTTTGGCGACAAAAAGGTCAACTATTTTGCCCACGGCTTCAACAGCATGATCAACTTCGAATTCAAATGGGACGCACAACGCGAATACGAATACATTTTCTCGAAATATTCGACCAAACTCAATACCGAGCTCGAAGACTTTAGCGTACTGAACTACCTTTCTTCGCACGACGACGGGACGCCGTTTGACGCCAAACGCGAAAAAAGCATCGAAAGCGGCACCAAATTGCTCCTATCGCCGGGCGTTTCGCAAGTGTATTATGGCGACGAGACCGGGCGCTCGCTCGTGGTCGAAGGCACCGAAGGCGATGCCACGCTGCGTTCGTTCATGAATTGGGACGAACTGGCCGCGAACAAAGACAAACAACGCATACTGGAACACTGGCAAAAGCTGGGGCAATTCCGCAAAAACCACCCGAGCGTGGGCGCTGGCGTGCACAAACAAATCGAAGCCAGCCCTTATGTTTTCAGTCGTGGCTTTGTCAAGGACGACTACCTGGACCGGGTAATCGTGGGGCTCGACTTGCCTGTGGGCCGCAAGATCATCACCGTCAAATCGGTGTTCCGGGACGGCACCAAGCTGCGCGACGCCTATTCGGGAAAACTGGCCACGTCCGAAAAAGGACTCGTGATCATCGACACCGAATTTTCGACCGTATTGCTCGAACAAGTCAAATAAAACCAAACGCCTTTCGGGGCGTTTTTTATTTTTGTCGCATGAAAACAGCGAACATCGGACACCGCGGCGCCAAAGGACATTTGCCCGAAAATACGCTCGCGAGCTTCCAAAAGGCCATCGATTTGGGCGCCAACGGCATCGAACTCGACGTGCATTTGAGTGCCGATGGGCAAGTGATCGTGATGCACGACGAGACCATCGACCGCACAACCGACGGAAAAGGTGCGGTCAAACAACAACCGCTGGCCGTGTTGAAGACGCATCGGATCGATTTTCAATTCGAAATCCCGACGCTTTCGGAAGTATTCGATTTGGTCGACCGAAAAGTGTTGGTCAACATCGAACTCAAAGTATTTGAAACGGCCGAACCCGTGGTGCTTTTGATCGAAAAATACGTGCTCGAAAAAGGCTGGCAATACAGCGACTTTTTGATTTCGTCGTTCGATTGGCTCGCACTCGAAAAGGTACGCGCGCTGCATGCCGAAATCCCGCTGGGCGTGCTCACGAGCACCGATCTGGATTTGGCCATCGCATTCGCCAAAGTCATCAACGCCGAGACGATCCATCCGTACTTTCACTTGCTCACCGACGAAAATGTGGCGCGCATGCAGACGCAAAACGTCAAAGTCTACACCTGGACCGTCAACGAATTCGAAGACTTGCACCGGGTCACATCGTTGGGTGTAGACGGCATCATTACTGATTTTCCCGACAGGTTATGAAAACATACGACATCCTTATCATCGGCGGCGGCGCGGCGGGTTTTTTTACGGCGATCAACATTGTCGAGAAAAATCCGAAGGTAAAAATCGCAATCCTCGAACGCGGCAAGGAGGTGCTCGAAAAGGTGCGCATCTCGGGCGGCGGACGTTGCAATGTGACGCATGCGCAGTTCATTCCGAACGAACTCGCGAAAAATTACCCGCGCGGCGAAAAGGAATTGCGCGGGCCGTTCCATCAGTTTGCGTCGGGTGATACGATCGAATGGTTTGAAAAACACGGCGTTGAACTCAAAATCGAAAACGACGGAAGGATGTTTCCCGTGACCGATTCGTCGTACACCATCATCGACTGTTTTTTATCGGCCACGCAAAAACTAGGAATCGAAGTACTCAAGGGCCGCAGCGTACAATCGATTTTTAAATCTGAAAAACATTGGAAAATAGACACCCAAAGCGAAACGTTTGCCTGCCAAAAACTGATTGTGGCCACAGGGAGCAATCCCAAGGTGTGGCAACTTATGGAAACCCTCGGGCATTCGGTTGTTTCGCCCGTGCCGTCGCTGTTCACGTTCAACATCAAGGACGTGCGCATCAAGGATTTGCCTGGCGTTTCGGCCGATGTTTCGGTGACCGTAAAAGATTCCAAACTCAAATCGGTCGGACCGTTGCTGATTACGCACTGGGGCATGAGCGGACCGGCGATTTTGAAACTGTCGGCATGGGGCGCTCGCGAATTGTTCGACAAAAAATACCAATTCCAGATCGCGGTCAACTGGCTCAAGGATTACACCGCGACCGAAGTCGAAGAACAGCTGCGCGAACTCAAGTTGGAACACGCCAAGAAAACGGTGGCCAAAAAGTCGCCATTCGAACTTGTGCAACGTTTGTGGGAAAGCATTGTCCTGGCGGCGGGAATCGGGCCAGAAACCAAGTGGGCCGATTTGTCGAAGACGCAAATCCAGAAACTAGCGCTCGAACTCACGCAAGCCACTTTTCAGGTGAACGGAAAAAGTACGTTTAAGGAAGAATTTGTCACCGCGGGCGGCATCGATCTCAAGGAAATCAATTTCAAGACGATGCAAAGCAAGCTGCACGACGACCTTTATTTTGCGGGCGAAATCCTCAACATCGACGCAATCACGGGCGGGTTTAACTTTCAAAATGCGTGGACGGGTGGGTTTATTTTGGCCGACCATATTTATTCGTAATAAATTGATAACTTGGCGTCAAATTCCCGACTGATGATCCGAAAAATACTCCTCGCTGTATTCTTAACGACTTTTTGCGCCGCGCATGCGCAACTGGTTGTCAGTTCGCAGGTTACACCTGCCGAGATGCTCACCACACTTTGTGGTTTGAACGAACAGATTTCCAATGTAAATTCAACGGAAGCAACGCCAATGCGAACGTCGTAAGCCCCCGGGCCTCGCTTTTCACTACGGGGTTCAACCCCACCAACCTTGGTCTTGTCGATGGCATTGTGCTGGCCACCGGAAATACCGCGGTGGCATTGGGCCCCAACAACCAGGATGACGCTGCGTTACCGGTATTGCCTTTCTACAGCGGCGACCCTGATTTGGATATGCTTACGATACACACCGTCCAGAATACCGCTTGTTTGGAGTTCGACTTTATTGCGCAAGGCGCGCAACTAAGTCTTTCCTATGTATTTGCTTCGGAGGAATACCCCGAATGGGCCAACACGGCATTCCATGATGCGGTGGGCATTTTCCTGAGCGGCCCTGGCGTCGAGGGCACGTTTACAAACAATGCCAAGAACCTGGCGTTGGTGCCCGGTACAAGCATCCCTGTCAACACCAACAACCTCAACAACGGCATCACCAACAGCGGCCCTTGCGAGTATTGCGCTTTTTATGTCAACAACGGTACAGGCACGACGCCTGCCGTAAACACCAGCATACAGTATGACGGCTTTACGACGGAACTGGCCGTCAGCCACGCTTTGCAACAGGGCCAAACCTACCACCTCAAACTGGCGGTGGCCAATGTGGCCGACAATGCGTTCGACTCGGCGATTTTCTTCAAATCGAATACATTTGATACCGGTGGCGCAAACACGGGCGAATGTGAACTGCAGGACCAATGCATCTATACCTTTACGCTGACCGACAACGGTGGCGATGGGCTTAACGGCAACGCCATGTTTGTCATTCAAGGTGCGACGACAGTCGAAATACTCGATGATCCGCTGAACACGACCAACCAGACCTTTGAATTCCAGGTACCGCTGTGCCATGACCAGCCTTTTCAATTGATTTGGGGTGCCTTTGGCACGGATCCTGAAGAAATTGGCGTGACCGTCGAGAATCCGTTCCACCAGATCATTTACCACAAACCCGCGGGCCAGGGCGCACAAGGCACGGAATTGTTCGGCGGCATGGTCAATTGCATCGAAGGAGGATTGGCTACGGAGAGATTCGAAAAAGACGATTTTGCTTTGGCGCCGAATCCAGCGAAAACCATTATGGAGATCAAGTCTGCCGGTGAAAAAATAACGTCTGTGACGTTGCATGACGTCTCGGGTAAAATGGTCAATCGCATGATGATCGAAGCAATGAATCAAATCACCATGGATGTGACGCAACTGACCCGCGGATTCTACACCGTTACCATAGAAACCGAACAAGGACACCGAAGCGTTAAAAAACTCATTCTCGACTGATTTTTTGCAACCATTTCGTAACTTTATTGTCTGAACACCAAATACTTAAAGTTATGAAAACACCATTTCTCTTCTTGCTTGGGCTGATGGCGCTTGCAGGGTGTTCTGCCGACGACACAACATCTGCCGAAGCCTTGCAAACAACCGAGGCACGGCCTGCCAATCCAAAAAACAATACCGTGGCCAATCAGGTGCTGATGCTCCAGGTTGATTTTGAAACGCATGTATTCGAAGGCGGGAAAAAACTGTTTTACCAGAGTGCTGAAACCTTTGCGATTGCATCCGACTACGATCCGCCGGGCGATTTTGGCGGCGTGACGTTGCGCTATGCCGAAACCAATGAAATGCTGTTTGCGGGTACGATCATTTGGATGGGAACAGGCCAAATGACCTTTCCGGCGGGATTGAATCCGGCGGGATCGTTCGCGACGATCGCCAGTCCTGTACCCATGCCCACTTCGATCGAAACGGTTCAATACACCCAATTTGCGTATTATCCCGAACCCATGCCGTACCAGGCCATTTGGAACGCGGTAGATCATTTGCAGGTCGTGGCGCAATTCCGCGCAAGCAACCCGAACGGCACGGTGCATGTGTTTTTGTATACGCCAAGTGTAGGCGTGGGTAACCCAGCCGAATGGGACTATTTTGTGATGCTCAAGAACTAACGGTTGAGCCACCAAAGGCTGGCGTTAAGCACCGCGGCGAATGCCACCCAAAAAAGATACGGAACAAAAAGCCAACCCGCAATCCTGTCGATGGTCTTGAACTTTACATAGGTTTCGTAGATGATGAGCCACAGCAACACGATTTCGACCAACGCCAGAAACGGATTCTGGAAATAGAAAAACAGGACGGACCAAAGACCGTTCAGCGCGAGCTGGATCCAAAAAAACAACAAAGCGCTCTTCACGGGTTTTGGCTCGAAGTCGATGCGGTCCCAAACCCTACCCGCTGCGGCGCCCATCAAAATGTACAAAAAGGTCCAAACCGCCGGAAAGACTTCGTTGGGCGGGTTGAACGACGGTTTTTGCAACGTCGGATACCAGGTGTCGATGCTCTGTTGCGTGGCAAAACTGGCGATGAATCCTACACCCAGGCAGGTAGCGACAAAAATCAATATTTTGAGTATCCTGTTCATTTTTTTGTTTCAAATGTAAGTAAATTTTTAAACGTCAAACCTACAAATAAACCATCAATTCTATCATCCTAAAAAGACTATCTTTGCGTCAAAATTTTGCAATGACGGCCCAAAAATTCATTCCCGCTGGTTACGAACAACTTCCCGAATCGGGGCAATTTACCTGGAGCGCACCCAGTAACATTGCGTTGGTCAAGTATTGGGGCAAGAAACCGGGTCAGATTCCGGCCAACCCGTCGGTGAGTTTTACACTCAACCATTGCAAAACCGTCACCACGCTGGCTTTTACAAAAAAACAAACCGACGGTCGCTTCTCGTTCGATTTGCTTTTCGAGGGCCAACCCAAGGAAGATTTCAAGCCGAAAATCCAAAAATTCTTCGAACGCATCGAAAGTTATATGCCGTTTTTGAAGGATTACCATTTTAAGATCGATACACGCAATACGTTCCCGCACTCGTCGGGCATCGCTTCATCGGCCTCGGGCATGGCGGCGCTTGCGGTCAATTTGATGGGCCTGGAACGGTTGATTTTTCCCGAAATGACCGACGCTTATTTTAACCAAAAAGCATCCTTCCTCGCGCGTTTGGGTTCGGGAAGTGCTTGCCGAAGCGTCAAGGGCCAGGTAGTTGTTTGGGGCGAAAACCAAGCCGTTGCAGGCAGTTCGGATGAATATGGCGTTGAATTTCCGCACCCAATCCACGAAAATTTTAAACGCTACCAGGACACCATTTTGCTCGTCGACAAGGGCGAAAAACAAGTATCGAGCACCGTGGGCCACGATTTGATGCACGGGCATCCGTTTGCCGAAAGACGGTTTGCGCAGGCGCATGAAAATCTGGCCAAGATTGCCTCGGTTTTGCAAAACGGCGACCTCGAATCGTTTGTGGAAATCGTCGAAAGCGAGGCGTTGACGCTGCATGCGATGATGCTCACGTCTAGGCCTTATTTTATTTTGATGAAGCCCAACACGCTCGAAATCATCAACAAAATTTGGAAGTTCCGCAGCGAAACCAAAATCCCGGTATGCTTTACGCTCGATGCCGGCGCGAATGTGCATGTGCTTTATCCCGAAAACGATACCGAAAAAGTTTTACAATTCATTAAGGAAGAACTGGTTGCATATTGTCAGAATGGTCAGTATATTTGCGATGAAATTGGGAACGGAAGCGCATTTCTATCAAATTAAATTGTAACTTTACCCCATAAATCAACGTCTTAAGCGTTAGATTTTCAACAACCCAAAACAACAGATGAAAGGACCGTTATTCTACTCGAAAATTCTCCTGTTTGGCGAATACGGAATCATCAAGGACTCCAAAGGATTGTCCATTCCCTATAACTTTTACAACGGCGCGCTCAAAAAGGCCGAAAACCCGAACGAACAAGCAATCAAATCGAATGCCAGTTTGGGCCGTTTCGTGGCCTATCTCGAGAAGCTGCAAAAAGACCATCCCGATTTGGTGACGTTCGATTTGGAAAACTTGCGCCAAGATGTAGACGGCGGCATGTATTTCGATTCGAGCATCCCGCAAGGTTATGGCGTTGGGTCGAGCGGCGCGCTGGTGGCGGCGATTTACGACAAGTATGCGACCAACAAGATCACCGTTCTCGAAAACCTCACGCGCGAAAAACTGCTGCAACTCAAGAACATTTTTGCGCACATGGAATCGTTTTTCCACGGCAAAAGTTCGGGGCTTGATCCGCTCAACAGCTATTTGAGCATCCCGATTTTGATCAATTCCAAAGACCACATCGAGGCCACAGGCATCCCGGCGCAGCGCCAAGGCAAGGGCGCGGTGTTTTTGCTCGATTCGGGCATTGTGGGCGAAACCGCCCCCATGGTCAACATCTTTATGGAAAACCTCAAGGACAAAGGGTTTCGCGCGATGCTGAAGAACCAATTCGTCAAATATACCGACGCATGCGTAGAGAATTTCTTGGGCGGCGATGTACAATCGTTGTTTTCGAACACCAAGAAGTTGTCGAAGGTGGTACTCAACCATTTCAAGCCGATGATCCCAGAGGCCTTTCACGGCGTATGGCAAAAAGGCATCGACACCGACGACTATTACCTTAAGTTGTGCGGTTCGGGCGGTGGCGGTTATATCTTGGGCTTTACCGAGGACCTGGACAAGGCCAAGGCAGCGTTGAAAGATTACAAACTGGAAGTCGTTTATCAATTTTAGGAAAATTCCATCCCGAAACATCGGGGCCAAATTAACTCGCTGCGCATCGTTCAGTTCGGCTGCGCCTCGGGTCCAAACTCCAAGCGGATGTTGAGCAGAAAGAACAAATTGCGGTTGATGAAAATCGTCAGCCTGTTCTCGGTCGTGCGCGGCTACAACATTCCTGTTATTGTGATGGCGCAATACTTGTCGGCGATTTTTATCCTCTCGCCCAAAGACATGGGCGCGATGCAAATCCTGCTCGATGCCAATGTGTTCATTCTGGTCTTGGCTTCGAGTTTGTCGATCGCGTCGGGCTACATCATCAACAATTTTTACGATTCCGAAAAAGATCTGATCAACCGGCCGCAAAAATCGATGCTCGACCGACTCGTGAGCCAGCGCACCAAACTGTACGTGTATTTTGCCTTGAACTTTCTGGTCGTGCTGATTTCGGTGTTCATCTCGTGGCGCGTGGTACTGTTCTTCTCGATATACATCTTCCTGATTTGGTTTTACTCGCACAAACTCAAAAAGTACCCAATTGTGGGCAATTTGACGGCGTCGTTCCTCGCGGTGTTCCCGTTTTTTGGCATCCTGATCTACTTCTACAAAAAAGAACAGTACAATCCGTATGAGATTGAAACCGGGATTGTTTTTGCGCACGCGGCCTTTTTGTACTTGCTACTGCTCGTACGCGAAATCACCAAGGACCTCGAGAACATCAAAGGTGATTTGGCCAACGACTACCAGACGATTCCCGTGGTTTACGGCGAATCGACCTCCAAAAAAGTCATCGCGGCATTGTGCGCCGCCACGCTGTTTCCGGTATATTTACTGACCGACGTATACGATGTGGGCTACATGGACTTGTATTTTTACGGCTGCTTGGCCGCACTGCTGGTTTTTGTCGCCTTGATCTGGAAAGCCAGTACGCGTACGCAATTCCTACAGCTGCATAACCTGCTCAAATTTTTGATCGTGATGGGCGTTTTTTGTATTGTGTTGATCGACCCTTCGGTGCTGGTCAATGGCAAGAAATACCTGGCCGTCAATTTTTAGCATCGCATCTCTCCAGACGTTTGCGCAGACGAAACGAACCGGGCTCAAAAAGTACTATCTTTGCTCAAAATTCCATCCATGAAAAAAGACGGCAGCAAAAAGAGCACCCCGCGCGGGGCAAAACCAACGGCCAAGAATGCATCGGATAAAAGCGCGCCGCGCTCGTCCAAACCGCCCATGCCCAAGCGTTCGCAAAAGCCAAAACCTGCCGCTACACCCAAGCCAAAAATGGATTCGGACAACATTAGGCTCAACAAATACATCGCCAACTCTGGGGCTTGTTCGCGACGTGATGCAGACATTTACATCCAATCGGGCGCAGTCAAGGTCAACGGCGTTCCCGTGACCGAGATGGGTTACAAGGTCAAACCGGGCGACATCGTGAATTTTGACGGACAGGTGTTGACCCCGGGCAAAAAAGAATACGTACTGCTCAACAAACCCAAGAACTTTACGACGGCAGGCGAAGACGATGCCGACATGCGCAACGTACTGGAACTCGTACGCGCGGCCACCACGGCCAAGCTCAAACCTGTGGGCCGTATGGACAAGAACACAACCGGCCTTTTGCTGTTCACCAACGACAACGACCTGATCACGAAGTTTGCCCAGCCGAACCAAAAATCGTTCAAGATTTACCAGGTTTCGCTCGACAAAAACCTCAAGTTCGAAGACCTCGAGAAAATTTCGGGTGGTGTGACACTCGACGAGCACCGTTTGTTTGTGGACGAGATCAGCTATATCGAAGGGCAAGCCAAAACCGAAATCGGCATCAAGTTGCGTACGGCCAACGTCAAGGTGGTGCGCGCGATTTTTGAGGCGTTCAAATACAATGTCCTCAAGGTAGACCGCGTGGCGTTTGCAGGATTGACCAAAAAGAATTTGCCGCGTGGCAATTGGCGTTACTTGACCGATCAGGAAGTGATTAATTTGAGGAATGTGTAGATGCTGAACTTGGTTCAGCATCTGTAAGAACGGCAGTTTTTCTGTAATGAAAACAAAAGTCGTTTGGTTAGCTTTACAAAAAGCGACCGTTATGCCTTATGTTTACATCCTCAGCAATCCGCGACGAACTACTTTGTACATCAATTTTACGCAAGACATCGACACCTGTTTGGCAGCGCACAGGGCCGGAACCGAGTCACCTTTTACAAAAAAATACATTTTGGTGCATTTGATTTATTTTGAACCGTTCGAAAAAATAGAAACCGCCCAAGCCCGCGCCAGGCAACTCAAAAATTGGCACCGCGCATGGAAGTGGAACCTCATCATGGCCGCCAACCCGAAATTGCGCGCGCTCTCCACCACAGATGCTGAACCAAGTTCAGCATCCCAACCCTACACCCTATGACCCATCCCAACGAAACAATCGCACGTCAATGGTTTGATGCCTTTAACGCCCACAACCTCGAAAAATTACTGTCGCTTTATGCCGACGACGCGCGCCATTTTAGCCCCAAGCTCAAAATCCGCGAGCCCGAGACCAACGGCTTGGTGATTGGTAAAGAAGCGATGCGCAGCTGGTGGCAAGATGCGTTCGACCGCTTACCGACCCTGCACTATAAAGTCACATCGCTTACGGCCAACGACGACCGCGTGTTCATGGAATACCTGCGAACGGTATCCGGCGAAGAAGATTTGCTGGTGGCCGAAGTGCTCGACATCAAAGACTTTAAAATCATCGCATCGCGCGTGTACCATGGTTAAAATCAAGTGATTTTGATTTGAAACTAAAAAAATAGTTGTATAACTATAAATTTAGTTATATTTGTTCAAATCATCATCTCATGAAAAAACAGTTCTTTTTATTGTTGGCCTGCGCAAATGTATCGGCGCAAAGCCCCAAAATCCTGCGCGATCGCATTGACCAATACATGCGCGCCCAGGTAACGACCCATCAATTTTCGGGCACCGTACTGGTGACCCAAAAAGGAAAAGTGATATACGACAACGCGTTCGGACTCGCCAATCGCGAGTGGAAAGTACCCAACACGCCCGACACCAAGTTCCCTGTTTGTTCGCTGGCCAAGCAATTCACGGCCGCCGCCATTTTACAATTGCAGGAACAGGGCAAACTCAAAACCAGCGATGTCTTGGCCAAGTATTTTCCCGACTATCCCAAAGGCGACCAGGTGACTTTGCGCATGTTGCTCAACCACACTTCGGGCATTCGCGAATGTTCCCTCGATGCGCGATGGTTTGCCACCGACCCAAACCTTCCCATCGCCCAACTCAAGGACACCATCCTCAAAACGTTCAAGCTCAAACCCTATGATTTTGAGCCCGGTACTTTCTGGAAATACAGCAATTCGGGCTATTTGCTGCTGGGCTTCGTTATCGAACAGGTGTCGGGCGAAAAATATGCCGATTACATTCGGAAAAATCTATTGGAAAAAGCAGGTATGACCCAAAGCGGTTCCTTGGTTCACGACGCCATCGTACCCCAATTGGCCGACGGCTACTCGCTCCTTACCGGCAAATGGACAAAGGGCGAAACGCGGTCGGTGGAGATTGGATTCAGCGCGGGCAATCTTTATTCGACGACACACGATCTTGACCGATGGCGCGATGCGTTGATGTCTGGAAAAATCATCGGACCCGTATCGCTCCAGGAGATGGACACCCCCAACCACGAAGACCGTGGCGCAGGTTACGGCATCTTTGTCGATCGCTTTTTCGGCAAGCGCGCGCTACACCATGGCGGGGCGATGTCGGGCGTCAACACCTTTATGATCGACTATCCCGACGACGGTTTGCGTATCATCATCCTGACCAACCGCGACACCAACCTCGACTTTGTGCACAAGGGTTTGGCGGGCATTGTTTTCGGATACGACGTACTGCCTACCCACGTCCGTAAACGACAACCCGTCGATTCTTCCCTTCTTGCAAACTACACGGGAACATTTCAAACCGACAACATTCCGTTCCCGATCAACCTGGTGCAAAACAACGACAAGTTGTATTGGCGTATACACCGTGATATTGAACTTGTACCCGAATCGAATCAATCGTTTTACATCGATGAACCCGATGTCGAATTCCAGGTCGAATTTGAGTTGACCAACGACAAACAAATCAAAACCGCTTATGTTATCGAAGGCGGTGTCAAAATGATCATGAAAAAAACCTGAAATCTGATCGACGGTCACTGGAAAAACGCACCCAACAACCTGCTTTGTATGTGGAATTGGCGCAACACTTTGGGGAACCTACAAACCAAAAACAAAAAAAGCTCCTCGTCGTGAGGAGCTTTTGTGCGGATAATAGCCCCGACGCTTCGGGGGAACCTACACACCAAAAACAAAAAAAGCTCCTCGTCGTGAGGAGCTTTTGTGCGGATAATAGGACTCGAACCTACACACCTTGCGGCACCAGATCCTAAGTCTGGCGTGTCTACCAATTTCACCATATCCGCGAAAAGTAGGTTGCAAATATAGCCATAATTATCATTGGGCAATTATCAAATATCAATTTTTTTAACCGCTGTTTTTTGCTACATTTGGGGTTCTGATAATCGAAAACACCACAATGGACGACATTAAATCCTATGTCCAGCAGCACAAACAACGCTTCCTGGACGAACTGATCGAACTGCTCAAAATTCCGTCGGTCAGCGCCGATCCGGCCTATTCCCAAGACGTCATCGACACGGCCAACGCCGTCAAAGCCAGCCTCGAAAAAGCGGGCTGCGACTTGGTCGAGATATGCGACACGCCGGGCTACCCTATTGTTTACGGCGAAAAAATCATCGATAAAAACTTACCAACTGTTCTGGTTTACGGACACTACGATGTACAGCCACCCGACCCGATGGATTTGTGGACTTCGCCACCGTTCGAACCCGTAATCAAAACCACCGAACTGCACCCCGAAGGCGCCATTTTTGCGCGCGGTGCCTGCGACGACAAAGGCCAGATGTACATGCACGTCAAGGCGCTTGAATACATGGTGCGCACCAACACCCTGCCCTGCAACGTCAAATTCATGATCGAGGGCGAAGAAGAGGTCGGCTCTAAGAGCCTCGGATGGTTCGTGGAACGCAACCATGAAAAACTGGCCAACGACGTCATCCTGATTTCAGATACGGGCATGATCTCTAACCAGCAACCATCGATCACTACCGGTTTGCGCGGCCTGAGCTATGTAGAAGTCGAAGTCACCGGGCCTAACCGCGACCTACATTCCGGATTGTACGGCGGTGCGGTGGCCAACCCCATCAACATCCTCGCAAAAATGATTGCGTCGATGCACGACGAGAACAACCACATCACGATCCCTGGATTCTACGACAAAGTACAGGAGCTTTCACAGGAGGAACGCGCCGAAATGGCCAAAGCCCCGTTCGATCTCGACAAATACAAAAAAGCGCTCGACCTCAACGACATCTACGGCGAAAAAGGCTATGTGACCAACGAACGCAATTCGATCCGTCCGACGCTCGACGTCAACGGTATTTGGGGCGGGTATACGGGCGAAGGCGCCAAGACCGTCATCGCTTCTAAGGCCTACGCCAAAATCTCGATGCGGCTCGTACCCAACCAGGACTGGGAAGAAATCACCGAACTGTTCACCAAACATTTCGAAGCCATTGCGCCAAGCGGCGTGACGGTCAAGGTCAAGCCGCACCACGGTGGGCAAGGTTATGTGACCCCGACCGACAGCATCGGCTACCAGGCCGCGGCACGCGCCTACGAGGACAGCTTTGGTGTCAAACCCATCCCGGTGCGCTCGGGCGGTTCGATCCCTATTGTTGCGCTTTTCGAAAAGGAGCTCAAAAGCAAGACCATCATGATGGGATTCGGGCTCGACAGCGATGCGATCCATTCGCCCAACGAGCATTTCGGGATTTTCAACTATCTGAAAGGCATCGAAACGATTCCGCTGTTTTACAAATATTTTGTGGAACTCAGCAAGTAAATCGAAACCGTCTTTAAGGCGGTTTTTTTTATGGCGTTCCCGCAACAGCACGCTTGTCGTCGATTGAAACCAGCTGCGGTTGCGGTCGGGCCATCGGCTGCACGCGGTGCTTGCCTCTGTCCCTAACGCGGTCCTGTCAAAACTTCGGGATTCGCCACATTGGTTGGGTTTCCGTTGATATAATTTAGGGCATTTTCGAACGCCTTGCCAAAATACAGTTCAAAACCGTTTTGCTCGACGTAACCCAAATGGGGCGTACACACCACATTGTGCTTGTGCAACAACGCAAAATCCTTGTCGAGAATCGGTTCGTTTTCATACACATCGGTCCCTACAAAAAGGTCCTTGCCGCTTTCGATCACCGACTGCAACGCGCCGGTTTCGATCAATTCGGCACGCGCCGTGTTGATCAGCGCCGCACCGTCCTTGAGGTTCAGCAAGTCGGTCTTTTGTACAATGCCGCGGGTTTGGTCGTTCAACCTAAGATGAAGGGTGACGACATCTACATTTCTAAAAAAATAATCCTTGTCGGGTGCCGCTTCAAAACCGTCCGCAAGGGCTTTCTCGCGCGACGTTGCGCTACCCCAAACCAATACCGTCGCGCCAAAAACCTTTGCATACTGCGCCATGCGTTGGCCAATTTTGCCGTAGCCCCAAATACCAATCGTTTTTCCGTGCACGGTTTGACCGATTGTGCTTTGCCATTTACCCGCCTTCATGCTCGCAATCGATTGTGGAATTTGACGCACCGTGTTCATGAGTAGCGCCCAAGCGAGTTCGGCAGGCGCCACCGGAGATCCGATTCCCTCTGCGACCGCGACACCGTACTTGGTGCAAAGCGACAAATCCAGGTGGTTCGATATCTTTCCGGTTTGACTAATGAGTTTCAAATGTGGCAGCCGTTGTAACAACGCTTCCGAAATTTCGGTGCGTTCACGGGTAAGCACCAGTATTTCGGTATCAAGCAACATTTCGACCAGTCGGTTCGTGTTTTGTTCGGCATGGTAAAACACTTGCACATTTTGTCCTTTGAGCAGTTCAAAACAGGTGAGTTTTTCTACGGCATGCAGGTAGTCGTCCAGAATCGTGATTTTCATAGCGGTTTGTTTTTTAGTTCGATCCATTTGGCCATGTACTTGGTGCTCGCCAGCGTTTGGTGCTGCAACATCGCGCCGATGAAGTTTTGCGCGCGGTGTTTTGGTAGATTGTCTGCCAGTTCGCCAATGCGTCCCAAAAATGATTTTGCGAATTTTTCCTTCGCATAACGTTCTGCGATAATCGAAAGCCCATTCCGTTGGGATTGTTGCCAAAGATTTTGATCATTGTACAAGGCAACCGCGGCCTTAGCGAATTCGTCGGGATGGTTTGCAATGGTTCCGTTCCAAGGCAAATCGCCGGCCATCGATTCGGCACCGATGGTGGTTGTGACGCTGGGCGTACCGCATTGCATGGCTTCTAAAAGTTTGCCTTTTGCCCCTGCGCCAAATTGGATGGGGGCCAAAACCACACGTGCGCGCCGAACCACTTCGGCAGCGTTTGCCGCGCGGCCCATGATGTGGAACCGCTCGGAAGGATTGTGCAATTGCAATACTTTTTGCGATGGATAAGCGCCATAAATCTTCAACGAAGCATCGGGCAAAAGTTTGCGGATGCGCGGCCAGATTTCGGTTTTTAAATATTGTACGGTATGCCAATTGGGTTCGTGCAGGAAATTGCCGATGAAGATAAAATCCTCTCTTTCCTCGAAAGCAGGCCAATCGCTTGGGTGACACTCGTCGGCCATAAACGGCAAATAGTACAGCAGCTTTTCGTCGACTTTGAAGAAATCGCGCAACAAATCCATTTCGAATTCAGCGATGATTAGCGACAAATCTGAGCGAAAAATACTCGCCATTTCGCGTTTGGCCACATCCGAAAACAAATCGGCGGTCGAAAATTCCCGTTGTTCCTTGACCGCCAATTGCCGCGCGGCGCGCAACGAGTGCAAATCTTCGGTATCCAAAACCCGCAATGCGTTGGGGCATTGCTCGGCTACGCGCCAGCCGAATTGTTCCTCGGTCAGGAAACGATCGAACAACACAATGGTTGGATCGAGTTTTTTGACGAAGGTATCGAACGAGGCGTTGTTGAGTTCAATCGACACCTTTTCGACGCCTATCGAGGTCACGTCGAATGCAAATTCGCTGTCGGCCGCGGTTGAGCCGAACGTGACTTTCCAGTCTTGCTCGAGAAACAATTCGATGAGTTGCATCATACGGGTTCCCGCCGCCGAGGAATTGGGTTCGGGCCAGACAAAGCCAATGATGAGGACGTTTTGCATGCCGCAAATTACGAAAAGTTCTTTTGGATGCAGATGCCCTAGCCCTGATGGAAGTGGAAATCCTTTTTGCCATTGATGAGATTTCTCGCTACCCTCGAAATGCAAAGGCAAAAAGATTGCAACGTACAGCAGGAAATAGCTCCTAAAACATTTAACACCAGATGGCAACATCGCAAACTTTTTGGCGTTACTTTTGTAAAATCATCATCAAAAAATCAAAATCATGCTCAAACAATTCTTCATCCTGTGTTCCGGGGCCGACAAAAACCTGCTCGAAGGTTGCTCCGAAGGCGAACAAACCAAGTTCGCGGGCATTGGCGCCACCGTTTTTTTTACCGCCGTCATGGCGTTTATCGCAAGTGCGTATGCGCTTTTTACGGTTTTCGACAGCATTTATCCCGCGATCGCGTTTGGCGTGGTTTGGGGATTGCTGATTTTTAACCTCGACCGTTTTATCGTTTCGACGATCCGCAAACGCGACAGTTTTTCGGCCGAGTTCCTGCAGGCAACGCCGCGTATCATTTTGGCCGTCATCATTGCGATTGTGATTTCAAAACCGCTCGAGATCAAGATTTTTCAGAAGGAAATCGACACGGTGCTGCTCAAGGAAAAAAATGCGATGGCACTGGCCAACAAAAAGCAGGTCGCGACCTATTTCCAGACCGACCTCGACAAAAACAAGGCGCAAACCGACAGCTTGAAATCGGAGATCTCGCGCAAGGAAAAAGAGGTCAACGCGTTGTATGAAACCTACATCGCCGAGGCCGAAGGCACCAAAGGCACAATGAAATTGGGCAAAGGCCCTGTGTTTAAAGAGAAAATCGCCAAGCACGATTTGGCCAAATCAGAACTCGATGCGTTGCGCAAAACCAACGAGGCCAAGATTGCCGAGAACGACCAAAAAGCCAAAACACTGCAGGCCGACCTCGACAAAAAAGTCACCGATACGCAGCCCATCATCGACGGATTCGACGGACTCATGGCGCGCATCAACGCGCTCAACAAACTGCCGTGGCTGCCGTCGTTCTTTATCATGCTGTTGTTTTTGGCCATCGAAACCGCGCCCATCATCGCCAAACTCATGTCGCCCAAAGGTGAATACGACTTCAAGCTCGAAGACCTTGAAACCGCCTTGCACGCCACTATTTCGCAGGACAAATACCAACGCAACCTGCTTGCCAAGACCAGCGCCGAGATGCACGACCGCGTGTATGCCGACATTGCGCAGGACAACGAACTCTACAACCTGCAGCGCAGCAAGGCCAAGGAATTGCTCGAGTTGCAGGCGAACGGCTTTGTCGAAAAGCAGAAAAAAACACTTTGACCACCCATGTTCACGCCAAACGGATAAACTTTCTTATTTTTAGCCTTAAACAAATTCCTATGCTTCGCCTTTTCTTTTCCTTTGCAGTCTTCTTGTATGGTTGCGCCGAACTAGCCGCGCAGGATTCGACTGCCGTAGCCACCGATTCGGTGCCCACGCGTTGGGAAATGCTCAAGTATGACGGCCTGAGTGTGGTTGGCGGCGTCGTAAATGCCTACACGGCCCCGCTTCGTTGGGAAAAGGACGATTGGCTGGGCTTTGGCGGCGTGGCGATTGGTACGGGTATTCTTTGGGCTACCGACGAATCGACCAGCGACTATTTCATCAACCAAGGGCACGGCGCACCCGAGTGGCTTAAGGACACCGGTTTCTATTTTGGCAAACCGTTGTACAACTATGGGATTACGGGCGGGGTTTACGCCGTTGGATTGATCACCAAAAACGAAAAAATAAGAAAGACGGGCGTGTTGCTGATTTCATCGGCGACGGCAGCAGGTGTACTGCAAACCGTGCTAAAAAGTGCCGTGGGGCGCGCGCGTCCGACCACCGGCGTAGGCGCCTCGAGCTTCAAGCCTTTTAATGGTGAAGAAGCCTATCACTCTTTCCCTTCGGGCCACGCCATTTTGTCTTTTACAACGGCCTATGCGATTTCGAAACAATTCAAAAGCCCGTGGGTCAAAGGCGGAATCTGGGCCGTGGGCGCGATCACGCCTGTATCGCGTTTGTGGGCCGGTGCACATTGGCTCTCCGACGTCACGATGGGCGTGGTGCTTAGCGTGGCCACGGTAGAGTGCATCGAAAAATACCTCAACCACGAGCGCAACTATGACCCGGTGGTGGCCAAGAAAAAGATTTCGTGGAATTTGAATTTTACTTCGCGGACCATTGGGGTTGTGGGGGTGTTTTAAATCAAAAAAAATCCGACGACCGTCGGATTCTATTTACATCTTACTCAAAATTTCCTTTTTCAAGGCATCGTATTCGCCCTGTAAAATCAAACCATTGTCGAGCAGTTTTTTGTAGTTCTGAAGTTTCTCGAACAGCTCTTCTTGCGAGAGCTCGGCGACGGGTTTCTCGTGTACAAATTCCATCTCGGGCGATGGGTCGGGGTGTTGCTTCTCGTCGCGGTAGCCCGATACAGGAATGATCTCGGCAAAATTGGTCACTTCTTCGGTCTCGATTTCTTCGATTTCTTCGGACATTTCAAACGCATGCATGGCTTGCGTCGTTTCAAAAATCGGTGAATTTTCTACCATTCCCGTCTTAAGCAGTTCCAATTGTTCCTTTGCAAACGTGTAGATCTTTCTTGCCTGGATTTTTGGGATGTAGTCGATAGACACCTGCATGTCGGTCTTGGTCGCAAACGAAAACTCCGAACCAAGGATATTTTCCTTGACAAAAGTTCCGGCTACATCTTCCCAGACATAATCTACAAAATCCATCGACAGTCCTAAGTTCTTGGGCTTGCAAAGGATGATGCGTTTGTTGGTAAGGACGATGCTGTCGGGAAACACCGTTATGGCGGGCTTTTTCTGTACGCCTATGTACCCGATTTCCTCGCCTTTCATGAGCAAATCGCCTACTTTGTCGGTGATTTTCTCGATGGCTTTCGGGTCTTGTTCCTCGTTGAGAAACTTCTTGATTTGGTCGCGCATTTCCATGGTTTTCGCTTTAGGAATTCACACAAAAGTAGCCTTAATTTCCCAATTGGTCGAGCTCGGCGCGCGCTTTTTTGGTTAAACTTTTCACAACAAGATCGTACGAATCGTCTATGAAACGGCACATCGTTTTATCATCTACATCGGCATGGAACGCCACGGTATTCCAATGGATTTTACTCATGTGGTAGCCCGGCTCGACGGCATTGTACCGCGCGCGCAACTCAAGCGCCTTATCGGGATCACATTTGAGGTTCACCGACGGCGTACCGTTTTCCCACTCCTTAAGCGACGACAGCGCAAACATCTTTCCGCCCACCTTAAAAACCAACGTATCCTCGTCGAACGGGAAATGTTCGGTGACGCCTTTTTTGGCGCGGCAGTAGTCGAAATAATCCTGTATATCCATTGTTTATTTTTTATTGTTATTGTTTATTGGGCGTTCCCCTTCGTTCCTCGGGTCGCGCTGTCCGTTGCAATCTTTAATTCCGCTGCGCTTCATTAAAGGATTTCCACTTCCATCGCTAACGCGGGCGTAGTGGTAGCGAGGTCATTTGCGTTTCCTTCGGCAGTCGCTCCGCTCGTGTGGGATGGAAGCGGCATCCTTTTGCGGCGTTTACAAAGCAAAAGATAGAGCGGACAGCCCGGTGGCGGCGAGCCAAATGCGATTAGCTTTTGGGGAGCCGCCAAACGCCCAATAAATAATAGAAATAAATAATAATTAATTAACTATTTTCTCCATCATCTTCTCGGGATGCGCCAAGGCCTTAAACCCAAACTTCTCGTACAAAAACTGCGCATCGGTCGTGGCCAGTCGCCAAATCTTGACCTGTCGCAATTGCGGTTCCTCCATCATTGCCTTGATCAGGAGCGAAGAATAGCCCTTGCCGCGCTCGGTTGGCGTGATGAACACGTCCATCAGGTAGGCGAACACGACATAATCGGTTACCACACGCGCAAACCCAATTTGCCTGCCGTCGACAAAAATCCCAAAACAAAAAGACGCGTCAATCGTGGTTTGCACTTCGTCCATCGTGCGCCCGGCCGCCCAATAGATGTCTTTGAGAAAGCCTTGGATGAACGCTACGTCCAGCCTTGACTTATCGGTAGAAATTTCAATCGATGGCATACAGCACGGGTTTGCTCGGTGAGGCGTCGTTTTCGAAAGGCGCGATTTGCAGGTTGAGCAGATAGCTGCCGTCGGGCACCGTATCGGGCACAAATACCATCTCGGTGATTGTGGCGTCGAAACGCGCATCGGCGTTGACCTTGTTTACATCGGTGACGTTCCAAAACGCCTTGTGCGCCAGCAACAATCCGTCGTCTTTTTCCTTGTCTACACTCGGCAAATCAATCAACAGGTGCTTGACGCCGCTTTTGCGCAAAAACTCGGCCGCCGCCGCGTCGAGGTATGGCGGATTGGTGTGCGAATAATTGCGGTGCAATTTACCGGTATCGTTCGGCAGCGTGCGGATCACGACGGCTTCGGGCGATTTGTCTTCGAGCGCAGCGCGCACCTGGAGCACCGTGATCACGTGGTCGTCGTCATGCACATAAGGCCTGAGCGTAATGAGTTCGGCGGTAAAGAAAAACGATTTAAGTTGTTGGTTGATGCTGTAAAAATCACGCGTGATGTGCCCCAAACACTCGGTGTGCGTCCCATGTGCGTGCGGATTGAACGCGATGTTGTTGAAGTTTGTAGACGATTGCCCTTCGGACACCTTCCCGATCCAATCGCCCATACGCACGGGTTCTATAACGGGTTTGTCGAGGTACCACGCAATCGGATTCTCGTTGGTATTGGTCAGCGGAATCGATAAATCGATGGGCTTCGACAAATCGACCGCAAAGGTTTGGCCTTGGTGTTGGAGGGTTGCTTTCATTAGCCCGAAAATAGCAAAGTTTCGGGAAAGTCCGTCAAGGTTTTTTGGACTTTGATCGCCTGCGACGCAAAAAATGCTATCTTAGTGACACCAAATGATTTGGCATGAAAAATCTATTTTTCTTTTTTGCAGTGTGTTGCGCCGTGACGGCTTCGGCGCAAACCAATCGGTTCAGGCAATGGCTTGACAATGCGCCCATCGAGCTCACGCTTGGCTTCCAAAAATTCGACCGACTGCCCCAAACGCTTACGCTGTACAACGCCACGACGTTGTCGACGCAGCAGTATACCATTTCAAGTCAAGGGTACTGGCGTTCGAATGTCACGTCGTTGCCTGTTTCTTTGAATGGTATCGTCACCGATTCTTTCAATCCGAATGGCGCGACAAATGTACAGACGGCGCTTGGGATGGGATTGCTTAGGACGGTGTTGAAGTTGTAGATTATTTTGTTTTCTGTCGGGATTTACAGATTTTCTTCAGCAAACGTATGAAATAAAATGCTATTTTCGCTTCATAGGGAAGGGGGCAATGAAGGTATTCCCTACGAAATTAAAAAACAAGTTGGATACAGAAAATCTGTAGTTTTTGTTAAAGTTTATTGGACGATGAATAAAACTCGGCAGCTAGCCACGCCGGTATAGAAACAAACCAATTCGGTCAAAAAGAAACTACACCAAAAATAAATCCGACGCAATCCCGTCGCACAGGAATTTACCCGCGAGCGTGGTTTTGAGTACATTGTTTTCTAACGACAACAACCCGTCGTCAATAAAACGTTTGCTTTCGCCCATCAAATAGTCGACGTATTTTTTCCCAAAATCGGTCTCCACTTTTTCAAGTGAAACACCCCAAATGGTGCGCAATCCCGTCATGATGTATTCGTTGTAGCGGTCTGCGACAGAAAGTACCTCTGTCTCGCCGGGCAGTTCGTCTTTTGCCATCGATTTCAAATACAGCGAATTGTTCGAAACGTTCCAACTGCGCGACACGCCATCGTAACTGTGCGCCGACGGCCCGATCCCCAAGTACTTTTTCCCGAGCCAATACGCCGAATTGTTGCGTGAAAAATAACCAGGCTTGCCAAAATTCGACAGCTCATAATGGACAAATCCGCTGGCTTCAAGCGTTTCGACCAGAATCCTGAAATGCGATGCGGCGACCTCATCCTTTGGCGCGGCAATTTGTCCGGTGGCAATCAGTTTTTTCAAGGCCGTTTTGGGTTCGACCGTGAGCGCGTAACTCGAGATGTGCGGCACACCAAACGACAAGGCGGTTTCTATGTTCTGTTTCCATTTTTCATCGCTCATGCCTGGAACACCGTAGATGAGATCAATAGAAATGTTGTCGAAACGATGCGTGGCTTCGGCGAGCGATTTTTGCGCTTCGGAGGCGTTGTGTGCGCGGTTCATCATTTTCAAATCGTCGTCGAAAAACGATTGGATGCCGATGGACAGACGGTTAATCCGTGTATTTCTCAATTGGGTGATTTGGTCGGTCGACAGGTCGTCGGGGTTGGCTTCGAGCGTGATTTCGGGGCTATCGACCACTTCAAAATTTTGATAAACCGACTCGATCAAAAACTCGATTTCGTCGGTCGATAAGACACTGGGAGTACCACCGCCAAAATAAATCGTTTCAATCATTTCTCCTCCCAATTCGTCTTTGCGCAAATCAATTTCCTTGGTCAATGCGGCAACCATCGCTTCCTTGTTTTTCATCGACGTCAAAAAATGGAAGTCGCAATAATGGCAGGCTTGTTTGCAAAAGGGGATATGGAGGTAAATTCCCGCCACGGCTATTTTTTTACGCGTTCTTCGTTCTGCTTCACAAAAGCCTCCCAACCCGAATAGCTTTTGCCCGCCGTAATTTTCCCCGAATTGAAAAAATGACACACCGCCGCGGCCAAGCCATCGGTCGAATCGAGGTTTTTAGGGAGTTCCTTCAAGCCCAACAATTGTTGCAACATCTTGGCCACCTGCTCCTTGCTTGCCGCGCCGTTCCCGGTAATGGCCATCTTGATTTTCTTGGGTTCGTATTCGGTAATCGGGATTTGGCGCGAGAGTCCGGCAGCCATCGCCACGCCTTGTGCGCGTCCGAGCTTGAGCATCGACTGGACGTTTTTGCCAAAGAACGGCGCCTCGATCGCAATTTCGTCGGGATGGTGCGTTTCGATGAGTTCGATCGTACGCTCAAAAATCACCTTGAGTTTGGTGTAGTGGTCGTCGTACTTGGACAAGAGCAGTTCGTTGAGCTGCAAGAACTCCATCTTTTTATTGACCACTTTGATGAGCCCGAAACCCATGATGGTTGTGCCCGGATCGATTCCCAATATGATGCGTTCGTTTGCCATATTTTTAACGCAAAGTGCGCCAATATTTTCACAAAGATAAATGAAGTTACGCCCAGACTTTGTTAATCTTTGCGTTTCTTTGCGGTAAATTCCAAGCGTGATAGCGATTCCCGACAAAGCTAAACAATTCCTCGTTGCGGCGGCCAAACTTTTGATCGTGGGCGGCGCGTTTTATTTCATCTACGACCAACTCGCGCACAACGACAAATTGGAATGGCAGAAGTTCGTGGATTTGTTTAAGAAAAATTGGACTATCGGCGGAATTTTGTTCATCCTCAGCTTGAGTTTCATCAACCGGTTTTTGGAGATTTTGAAATGGCAGAATTTGGTCGGGAGTTTCAAGAAAATCAGCATCGGCGAAGCATCCAAACAGGTTTTGGCGGCACTCACGGCGTCGATCTTTACCCCAAACGGCATCGGCGAATATGCGGGCAAGGCGTTGTATTACGAGGCCTCGCAAACCAAGAAGATTTTGTTCCTGAACCTGGTCAACAACGGCATCCAGATGTTGCTCAGCGTGGTGTTCGGCATTTTTGGACTGTTGTATTTCAACGCGCATTTTGGTGTGATCACCGCGCGAACGGTGGGTGTTATTTTTGCCATGTTCTGCGGATTGATTGCCGCGTCGTTCTTCTTCAAATCGTTTGCAATCAAAGGCTATTCGCTCGAAAAAATCGTCCACAAGATCAGCGCGTTGCCGAAGAAAATCCACCGCAAAAACATTTTTTTGGGACTGTGCCGCTACCTCGTTTTTTCGCACCAATACTATTTTTTGTTCCTCGCTTTCGAAGTCGATTTGCCGTATTGGATGCTGATGTCGGTCATCGCGAGCATGTACTTTCTGGCTTCGTCACTACCTACGTTTCAATTTTTTGACTTCGCCGTCAAGGGCTCGGTTGCGGTTTATTTCTTTTCGCTTTTGGGCGTCAACGAATGGATTGTTATCTTTATCAGCACCTTGATGTGGTTCTTGAATGTCGTCCTTCCTGTGGTCATCGGCAGCTACTACGTCTTGCAATTTAAAACGCGGCGCCCATGATTGTTTTTCTTCTTGCAGTGGTTTTGGTGTATGCGGTCACGATTGCGCAGCTCATTTACGGATTCGGTAAGATCAAAACTTTTACCCCGACGCACCAACAGCCGCAAACCTATTTTTCGATCGTGGTCCCGTTTCGCAACGAAGCCAAAAATCTACCCGATTTGCTCGCGAGCATCAAACAATTGGATTATCCGATCGAACTGATCGAACTCATCCTCGTCGACGATTTTTCCGAAGACCAATCGCAGCGCGTCGTATACGATTGGCGCATGAACAACGGCCAATACGAATTTACGCTGCTCGAGAACATCAACATGACGGGGTCGCCCAAAAAAGACGCCATCGCACGCGCCATCCACATCGTCAAAGGCCAATGGGTTGTGACCACCGACGCCGACTGCACGTTCCCAAAGGGTTGGCTGCGCACGCTCGACAACTTCATCCAGCAAAGCCAGGCCGAAATGCTTATCGGATCGGTCAGTTACGCGCCGTCCAAATCATTCATCCGCCAGTTCCAGCAACTCGACCTCGCAAGCCTACAGGGCGCCACCATCGGAAGTTTTGGGCTCGGGCTCGGATTCATGTGCAACGGTGCCAATTTTGCCTACACCAAAAAACTGTTCCATGAACTCGGCGGATTCGCGGGCAACCAAAACAAGGCCACCGGCGACGATGTGTTCCTCGTACAAAAGGCCGTCGCCAACTGCCCCGAAAAAGTGCATTATCTCAAGGCCGAGGGCAACATCGTATCGACCAAACCGCTAACCAGTTGGGGAGCGTTGTTCCAGCAACACGCGCGCTGGGCATCAAAAGCGGGCGACTACCAAAGCGTGTTCGGGAAGGACCTGGCCGTGATCGTGTTCCTGGGGAACCTCGCCATTTTGATGGCTTTGGCGCTCACACTTTTTGGAAAATTAGCCGGATGCGAACTCGTCGCGTTGTTCGCAATCAAATTCCTCGTCGACACCATCCTGCTCTACAAAACCAACCAATTCCTAACCGGAAAATGGATGTGGGGGCTCGTGCCGAGTGCCGTGATTTACCCGTTTTTCAGTGTTGCCGTCGCGGTTTACGTTTTGGTTTTTGGGTATTCTTGGAAGGGGCGACGGTTTAAGGTGTGATTTTTTAGGAGCTTTTTCCCGCTTTTCACTGCAATCTTTTACGGCCTCCGTCCCGAAGTGTCGGGACTGCGGCCGCAAAAGGATTTCCGTTTCAATCGGGGCTAAGCTGCCGCAGGCTTTCTTTTGTCTTGAAACAAAAGAAACAATCCCGAAGCGTCGGGACAAGGCCCGCAAATCCTAAACTCAAAAACTACGTCGGTTCTCGCTCCAAACCGCTAACCGTTCGTGGTTTTGCTGGTCGCAAACCACTCAGCTCTACGTACCTGAAGCCCACTGGGCTTCCTCCTTTTAATTTCAAATGTTTATAATTTGATGGCCGCTGGCGCTCAAGGAGAGTGTCTATTTTATTTTTGGCTTGCCCGCGGCGCCAAAAATCCGCACGGGGAATCTTCATTGAGAGTTGAACGAATCGGTTCGCTAGGGACGTTCGTCGTGCAACGTCCGCCGCGAGGAAAAATCTTCTGGCTACGACAAGGATTCCGGCGCGTTGGACGAACACACAAAGCGAAGAAAGAACTTTCTATTTACGACAAATTCTCTTCGTGAGGCTGCGCGCTTTGGTCGTGGCAGGCGGAGGGCCGAGCGTAAAGAAACAGTCCAGAGGACTGTTTTAGCGAAGGAGCCAGGAGGCGCGTTGGCCCGGCTTGAAGCTGGCGTTAAGAAACAAATGGTGTTTGAGCGAAGCGAGTTCATTTGTTTTAGACGGCAAAAGCCAGCAGGTCGCCGAACGACCGCGCGCCAGGCATTTTTGCTACTTTTGTTGCCATACAAACCGAGCTTGCGAGGTTCAGCGAACACCAAAACCAAATATTATTTTGGTGAGCTAAAAGTAGACCCGCGGTAGCGAAAACCCCAAAGAATTGCAAAACTTGAAATTTTGAAGATTGCCCGAGCAACGTAGTCAACCCCTAGCCCCGATGGCAGTGGAAATCCTTTTTGCGCTTACAAAGCGCAAAAAGATTGCAACGTACAGCGGGAAACAGCTCCTTAACGTCTCCTAAATTTAGATTTCTGAACATCCAATATCACCGGCAACACAAACTGCGTCTTCACCGGCATGCCGCGTTTGAGCGCGGGCTGGATTTCTGGGAAGTCTACGAGCCGCGTCTTGATGATGCTGTCGATCACAGGACGGTGCAACGCAAGGCTATCGGCCAATTGTGGCTCGAATTCGAGCGTCGCATTGGGTAAAACCGTAACTTTAACCTCGATGGTGTCGAGTTGCGGATATTGTACGGCCAAGGTATCGGCGCTGAGTTTGATTTGGATGAGTTCGGTCAGGTATTGAAAGAAACACTGTTTTTTTTGCTCCTTGTCGGTAAGCGAATCGCACGAAACCACCGATGGGTACTCGTCTACTTCGCTCCAATTGATTTGTTGCAACTCCTTTTCGAGCAAGTCCTCTTCGGACGGGATTTGTTGGTCGATCCATTGGCAACCACCCAGGAGCAGCGGGAACAGCAACAATATCGGAAGGATTTTTCTCATCGAATCTCGGCAAGCAATTTTAGTGGGCTTAAAAATACGTTTAATTTTCAAATCTAAGAAATATATGGATATTGCTTTGCTGCTCCTCGGATTTTGTTGCGTGGTGATTGGTGCTTTGGGCAGCTTCTTGCCCGTGTTGCCTGGCCCTGGGCTCAGTTGGGTAGGGGTTCTTTTGCTCTATTGCACAAAACCCGTCGCTGCCAATTACTGGGTGCTGGGGATCACGCTGGCGGTTACCGTCGCCTTGATCGTGCTCGACTATGTGATTCCCGCGCAAGGCACCAAGCGGTTCGGCGGATCGTCTTACGGCATTTGGGGTACGAACATCGGTTTGATCGTGGGTATTTTTGCGCCCATCCCGCTGGGCTTTCTGATCGGTCCGTTCGTGGGTGCTTTCGTGAGCGAAATGATCTACAATTCCACCGACCACAAACGTGCGCTAAAAGCCGCCACGGGTTCGTTCATAGGGTTTTTGGTGTCGAGCTTCGCCAAGTTTGTGTTGTGCATGGCGCTGTTGGGATTGTTTGTGGTCGTGGCCTGGCGTCACCGCAGCGGTTTTTAGAAAACTTTAGCAAAAGGACAATACTAAACGGCGGCGGTTTTTTGTTTAAACATTCCAAACCAACCGCCATGAACGACAAAGCCTTTTCCACCAACTTTTTGATCCGGCTCCTCTGGTGCCTCGGATTCGTGTTGCTTGCGAGTTATCTCGTGCGCGCCTACGCACCGAACGATACAAAACAAACCGCACGCAAAAACAATACTTTTTTGACGCGTTAGCCACCGTCGTACCGAAAAAAGTCAGGCCCGTAATGGGCCTGTTTTTATATCGTTGTTGCGCTTTGCGTTTCCAGATAGGTGCGGATCGCGTGACAAACGCGCTCGGTCGTAAAACCAAACTGCGCGTCGAGCACGGCCGCCGGTGCCGAATACCCAAAATGATCCAGCCCAAACACCGTCCCGTTGTGGCCCACCAAACCTTCGAGGTTGATCGGCAGGCCCGCCGTAAGCCCAAATCGGGGCACGTTTGGCAAAAGCACCTGTTGTTGGTAAGCGGCGGTTTGTTGACGGAACAATCCTTCAGAAATGATCGAAGCCACGTTCAAACGAAGTCCTTCTTCGCGTTCGAGCACCTCGGCGGCGGCGAGCAACGTAGCGACTTCCGACCCGTTGGCGAGCAACGTCAGGTGCGGATCGCGCATTTGTTTGACCAAATAGCCGCCGTTGCCAGACTGTAAAGCCTGTTGGTACCGCGACCCTTCTGTGGCGATGTCCTTGATGCCTTGTCTAGAAAAGATCAAACCAGTAGGCGTATGGTTGTTCTCGAGCGCGAGTTGCCAGGCCACAGTGGTTTCGGCCGAATCGGCGGGGCGCAAGGCCAGCAAACCTGGTTTCCCTTTGTGGTTCTTGACTTTCTCGAGCAAACGGATCTGCGCTTCCTGCTCGATCGGTTGGTGCGTCGGGCCGTCCTCTCCTACCCTAAACGAGTCGTGCGTCCAGACATACTTGACGGGCAATTCCTGCAACGCGGCCAAACGGATCGCGGGCTTCATATAATCTGAAAAAACAAAAAACGTAGCCACCACCGGAATCACGCCGCCGTGCAGGGCCATGCCGTTGGCGAGAGCCGCCATCGTAAGTTCTGCCACGCCCGCCTGCAGAAACGCACCGCTAAAATCGCCTTTGCGCAACACGGATGTTTTTTTGAGAAACCCATCGGTCTTGTCGCTGTTCGACAAATCGGCCGACGACACGATCATGTTCCCGACCTTATCGGCCAGATAACCCAATACCGCCGACGAGGCATCGCGTGTGGCCGCATCGGTTTTGTGCTGGATCGAGGCCCAATCCAATTCGGGCAACGTCCCGTTCAAATAACTGTCCAATAGCTGCGACTGATTTGGGTGGGCGTCGCGCCATTTTTGTATTTGTGCCTTTCGTTGCGCGGCCTGTTGGGTTTTCCGGTCGAGTACGCGTGCATAATAATCGGCTACTTCGACCGATACCGCAAACGCGTCGTCTGGATTGGCGCCCAAATGCTCGAGTGTTTTTTCGAAACTGGCCTTGGTCTCACCAATCGGCTTGCCGTGCAATTCGCAATGGCCTTCGTAATTTTGTCCGCCCGAAGTGACGCAGCCCTTGCCCATGATGGTCCGTCCGATGATGAGCGTGGGCTTGTCGGTCGATGCATGCGCGCGGTCCAATGCAGCGCGGATCTCGGCATGATCGTGTCCGTCTATCGCAATGACATCCCAACCCCAGGCGCGGTATTTGGCCGCGGTATCCTCCGAAGTCACTTCATCTGTCATCGAGGAAAGCTGTACGTCGTTGGCATCATAGAACAAGATAAAATTGTGCAACCCCAAATGTCCGGCGATGCGCCCTGCGCCCTGCGAAATTTCTTCCTGGATGCCGCCGTCGGTGATGTAGCCGTAAATGCGGTGCGTGAATAAACCTTTGAAACGCGCGTCGAGGAATTGCGCCGCGATGGCCGCACCCGCACCCATGACATGGCCCAACCCGAGTGGCCCGGAAGTGTTTTCAATCCCGCGCAGCACATCGACCTCGGGGTGGCCTGGCGTCACCGAACCCCATTGCCTGAAGTTTTCCAGATCGGTACGGGTATAGTGCCCGAGCAAATGGTATTGCGCATACAGCAACACCGACAAATGGCCCGCATCCATAAAAAACCGGTCGCGAAATGGCCAGGCCATGTCGGTTGGATCGAAATGGAGGTATTCGGTGTACAGGATGTGCATGAATTCTGCACCGCCCATGGCGCCGCCGGGATGTCCCGAACGGGCCTTTTCGACCATGGCGATAGCAAGCGCGCGCAGTTGGTCGGCCGCTTTGTGGTGGATGTTTCTGTCCATAAGTTTTAAGGTGTGACGAATGTGATCGGTAAGGTATCTCGTTTCCAAAGTCCTGAAGTTTAGACGTTACTGTCGTCTCTATTTTATAAGTGTGAAAAATACATTTACAAAGATATTATTTTATGTCGAACATCCAACGAAAACGTTTACTTTTGTAAGTGTTGTTTATACATTTATTTATGAAAACGAAATTTTGCTTGATTTTATTATTGTGCTTTACTGTCGCGCTGGGCGCCGAGAAAACGTTTAACATGCAAAACGCCAACGGCCACCTGCGACTACAAGCCACATTGTCGAACGGGACGCTTTACTTTAGCCTTGCGCACCAAAAGAAAGTCGTGATCGATCGCGTCGCGTTGGGGTTGACCCGCGAAGACAGCGATTTTAGCCAAGGTCTTTCGGTGGCCCACTTTTCGGGTCCTGCAAACCACTCGGAAAGTTATTCGATGCCGCAGGGCAAACGCCGCCAAATTGACTATGCGGCCAACGAATACGTGTTGTCGGTCCAGAATGCACAAGGGCAACCCATGGACATCGTATTCAGGTTGTCGGAAGACGGCATCGGCTTTCGTTACCGATTTCCGAACACGACTTCGGATCTTAAAAAAATCACGCACGAATCCACGTCCTTTAAGTTCGCGACGGGAACACGCGCCTGGTTGCAACCCATGTCCAAGGCCAAAACCGGTTGGGAATCGACCAATCCATCGTATGAGGAACCCTACAGCATGGACGTCGATCTGTCGCACCCGTCACCCATCGGGCAAGGTTGGATTTTCCCTGCGTTGTTTCGCAGCGGCAATACGTGGCTGGCTTTGACCGAAGCGGCCATCGACGAAACGCACTGTGCAAGCCGTTTGATTTACGACACCACATCGGGGGCGATGCGATTGGCCTATCCGCAGCCCGAAGAAGTATTTACCGGCGGCGGGCTCGAACCGGTTTCGAAACTACCGTGGCAAAGTCCGTGGCGACTGATTGCCGTCGGATCGCTCAAAACCCTGACCGAAAGCACGCTTGGGACCGACTTGGCGCGCCCTTCTGTCATCGCCCAAACCGACTTCATCAAAGGCGGTATGGCCTCGTGGAGTTGGATCCTCGGGAAAGACGAATCGGTCAATTACGACACGTCGAAAAGTTACATCGACTACGCCTCGAAAATGCAATGGCCGTACTGCCTGATCGACGCCGATTGGGACCGCCGCATCGGCTTCGAAAAAATGCACGAACTCGTGGAGTATGGCCGCGCGCGCAATGTTAAACTGCTCGTTTGGTACAATTCGGCGGGCGCCTGGAACACGACGCCGTACACGCCCAAACACGAACTCTTGACCGAAGAAAGCCGCGACAAAGTTTTCTCAAGACTGGTAGACATGGGCATCGCGGGCGTCAAGATCGACTTTTTTGGCGGCGACGGACAATCGATGATCGCATATTATGAAGACATGCTCCAATCGGCGGCCAAGCACAAACTGCTCGTCAATTTTCACGGCGCGACGCTGCCGCGGGGTTGGCAACGCACCTATCCGAACCTGATGACGGTCGAGGCGGTCAAAGGCCAGGAATTCATCACTTTTTTCCAGGAGGTAGCCGATGCCCAGCCTGCGCACTGCGCGATGCTGCCATTTGCGCGTAATTTGTTCGACCCGATGGACTTTACGCCCATGGTGCTCGACCGCATCCCGAACATCAACCGACGCACCACGCAAGGATTTGAACTCGCGCTGCCGACGCTGTTCCTATCGGGCATCCAGCACTTGGCCGAATCGCCCGAAGGCATGGCCAAAATGCCAAAATTTGTAATCGATTATCTCAAAGACGTTCCCGTCAATTGGGACGAATCGCGTTTCTTGGACGGCCATCCCGGAAAATTCATCGTCATGGCGCGCCGTAGCGGCAACACTTGGTTCATCACCGGAATCAATGGCGAAAACGCGCCACGTGAACTCGTACTTGATTTATCTTTCTGGGAAAAAGCGAACGGCATTTTGATAGGCGACGGCGCCAATGGTTTTGAGCAAAGCACGGTGCAAGCCACCAAGAAAGTAGCCGTTAAACTCAAGCCGTATGGCGGGTTTGTGATGAAGTTCTAAGACACATTTTACAAGTAAAAACCCCGGCGAAGGCCGGGGTCTACACTAACGAAACGAAAACTCAGGAACACCAAAAACGTGTTCCTTTTTTATTTGACCGAAAACTTAAATTGGGTTTGGGTTTGGTAGGTCTCGCCCGGTTTTAACACGGTGTTCGGGAAATTGGCTTGGTTCGGACCGTCGGGATAGTGTTGGGTTTCCAGACAAAATCCGGTACGGTGCCCATAAGTCCCGCCATTGCGTTGCGGCAACGTGCCGTCGAGGAAATTACCCGTATAAAACTGGATGCCCGGCTGGTCGGTAAACACCTCGAGCAAACGTCCGCTCTTGGCGTCGTAGGCCGAAGCCGCGAAACGCACTCCGCGTCCCTGGTTGTTGAGTACCCAGCAATGGTCGTATCCTTTTCCTTTGATGAGTTGATCCTCTTTGGCTTCGATGTCCTTGCCTACTTTTTTCGCTTGGCGGAAATCGAATGCCGTCCCGTCGACTTTTTCGAGTTTTCCTGTCGGGATCAGCGTGGCATCTACCGGTACGATTTCGTTGGCATCGATCACGACTTCATGATCAAGGATCGTTTGGTTAAAATCGCCCGTCAAATTGAAATAGGTATGTTGTGTTAGGTTGACGATGGTCGCCTTGTCGGTCGTAGCCTCATAGACCACACTGAGTTCGTTGGCGTTGTTGAGCGTATACGTCACAAAAACTGTCAAGTTGCCTGGATAACCCTGCTCGCCGTCCTTGGCCACATATTTCAGTTTAAGCGATGCAACGTCGCCACCCTTGGCTTCCTCGGCCGTCCAAACAACGCGGTGAAAACCTTCGGGGCCGCCGTGCAACGCATTCGGGCCGTCGTTGGTAGGCAATTGGTACGACTGGCCGTCGATGGTAAACTTGCCTTTGCCGATGCGGTTGCCGTAACGTCCGATCAGTGCGCCAAAATACGGATTGGGTTTTTCATACTGCGCGATGTCGTTGAATCCGGTCACGACATCGGCCAATTTGCCATCCTTGTCGGGGGCGAGCAAATGCGTGATGATGCCGCCATACGTGATGACATCGACCTCCATACCCTTGGCATTCTTGAGTTTGTAACTGTCGATGGCCTCGCCCTTGGCCGTCTTGCCAAAGCTTGACTTGGTAATTGAAACTGAATCCATTTTTGCTGTGGTTTCGGTGGCAGGCTTCTCTTCGTGGCCTTTGCATTGGGTCAATCCCGCAGCGGCCAAAAATGCCATACCATAAACGATTGGTTTAAGATTTTTCATCGAATGTGGGTTTTAGAGTCCGTGTTGGAACAAGTGGTAATACACTTCGTTCGCGTTGATGGTATCCTTGAAACTTCTAATGTTCGTATCGGCGTCGATCACTAACAATTCGATGCCCGCAATATCGGCAAAATCTTCCATATATTCGGTGGTGAGTGCCTGGCTGTACACCGTGTGGTGCGCGCCACCGGCCAAAATCCAGGCCGTAGCCGCAATATCGAGGTTCGGTTTGCAATTCCACAGTACGCGCGCCACCGGCAATTTTGGCAATTCGGCCATCGGCTTGACCGCCGTTACTTTGTTGACCACGAGCCTAAACCTGTTGCCCATATCGATGAGCGACGCGTTGATCGCATCGCCCGCAGGCGAATTGAACACCAAACGCACCGGATCTTCCTTGCCACCGATGCCCAGCGGATGCACCTCGCAAGACGGTTTGGCGTCCGCAATCGACGGACAAATTTCTAACATGTGCGAGCCCAAAACATACGATTTCTCAGGTGTAAAATGGTAGGTGTAATCTTCCATGAACGATGTGCCGCCTTCGAGACCGACCGCCATGACTTTCATCATACGCGTGAACGCCGCGGTTTTCCAGTCGCCTTCGCCACCAAATCCGTAGCCGTCGGCCATGAGACGTTGTACGGCGATGCCCGGCAATTGGCGCAGGCTGCCGAGGTTTTCAAAGGTGTCGGTAAACGCACCGAATCCGCCCTCGGTCAAGAACGCACGCAATCCGATTTCAATGCGCGCGGCTTCGACGAGCGAGTCGCGTTTGGCGCCGCCTTCTTTCAAGCCGTCGGCCAAGTTGTATTCCGATTCGTAGGTTTTGATCAAATCGGCGATTTGTGCGTCGGTGACAGCATCGACTTTTTTGGTGATGTCGGATGAATCGTATCCGTTTACCGATACGCCAAAACGCACCTGCGCAGCCACTTTATCGCCTTCGGTCACGGCCACTTCGCGCATGTTGTCGCCAAAACGCGCCACTTTCAAATGCTGGAGTTCATCCCAACCCAAGGCCACGCGGCTCCAAACCCCGAGTTTCTTGAGTGTCGCATCGTCTTGCCAGTGTCCGACGACCACTTTGCGTTTTTTGCGCAAACGCGACACCATGAATCCGAATTCGCGGTCGCCGTGCGCCGACTGGTTCAGGTTCATGAAATCCATATCAATCGTGCTCCACGGAATGGCGGCGTTGAATTGCGTGTGCAAATGGCACAGCGGTTTTCTCAAAATGTTGAGCCCCGCGATCCACATCTTGGCCGGCGAGAACGTGTGCATCCAGGCGATGATGCCGATGCAGTTCGCGCTCGAATTCGCTTCCAGACAAACCTGTGTGATTTGATCGGGCGATTTAACGACGTCCTTGTAAACGATTTTGACCGGGATGTGTGCCGATGCGTCGAGCCCTGTGGCGATTTGCGCCGAATGTTCGGCTACCTGGCGCAGCGTTTCGGGTCCGTATAATTCCTGGCTGCCTACGACAAACCAAACTTCTTTTTGTGAAATGTCAATCATTGTGTGTGTTTTAATTTTTTATTGCCCGTAATAGGCGTCTTTGCCGTGTTTGCGGTCGTAATGTTTGCGAATAAGCGACTCTTTAAGTCTCGGGGCGTTCGGGTTGATTTGCAGCGTCAGATAGGCCATCTCTGCGACAACCTCGAGCACCTTGCTGTTGTAAACGGCCTTGGCGGCATCTTTGCCCCAGGCGAACGGGCCGTGGTTGCCGATCAGGACCATTTCGGTTTCCTGGTACGACAAGCCTTTTTCTTTGAAGCAGTCGATAATTTGGATGCCGGTATTGTGCTCGTAATTCCCGCGGATGAGTTCGTCGGCCATGGGCGGTGCGCACGGAATGTCGGTCGTGAGGTGGTCGGCGTGTGTCGTGCCGAAAATCGGGATGTCGCGCTGTGCCTGCGCCCAAGCTACCGAATACGTGGCATGCGTGTGCGCGACGCCACCGATGGTTTCCCAGTGTTTGTACAAATACGCGTGCGTTTTCGTATCGCTGGACGGTCGTTTGTCGCCTTCGACGATGTTGTTGTCAAAATCGACAATCACGATGTCTTCGGGCTTCAGGATTTCATACGGCACGCCGCTCGGCTTGATCGCAAAAATCCCGTCGGCACGGTCCACGGCGCTCACATTGCCAAATGTGTACACGACGAGGTTCAGCGCATTGAGCTGCATGTTCGCCTCATAACACTCTTCTTTGAGCGATTTATACTTCGACGGCATGGGCTGTTTTTTTAATGGTTGGATCGGCAAAAGCGGCGAGTTGGTCGTACGATTGCAGCAAGCGATTGTACGCGGCCACTTTGTCCAATTGCGGGAAATATTCGCCGTCGAAACCGGAGCCCATTTGCTGGCTGGCTTCGATGACATTGCTGTAAACACCTGCGGCTACGGCGGCGTAAATCGCGGCACCGAGCGCCGGGGTTTGGTCGGACGCGGCAATTTTGACGGGCTTGTTGAGCACGTTGGCCAACGTCTGCATGATGTACGGCGATTTGCGCGCGACGCCACCGATTCCGATGACGGCATCGATGCGTACGCCTTCTTCTTCAAATCGGTCGACGATTTTCTTCGAGCCGAAACAGATGGCGTTCACGAGTGATTTAAACAAATGCGGTGCTTTCGTTCCCAATGACAAATTAGCGATGGCCGATTTGACATCTTGATTCGCATCAGGCGTACGGCGTCCGTTGATCCAGTCGAGCGCGATTGGGATGCTTTCGTGTACCGGGATTTTCTCGGCGGCCGTCGTGAGTTCGACGATCAGTTTGTGGCTGATTTCGTCGTGGAGTTTTTGCTTTTGCGTCTCGTCGAGCAAGTCCGATTGCATCAAGACTTGGTCCGTTGGCCACATCAGCATTTCCTTGAACCACGCCAATACGTCGCCGAATGCCGATTGTCCAGCCTCAAGTCCAATCAATCCCGGAATGACCGATCCATCGACTTGTCCGCAAATGCCGCGGACGGTTTTGGTTACGGATTCGTTGGCGGCGACCATGATGTCGCACGTCGACGTTCCCATGACGCGAACAAGCGTATATTCTTCAATCTTCGCCCCTACCGCACCCGAGTGCGCATCGAATGTCCCGACGGCAATAACGGTATCGGTCGTGAGTCCCAAACGCGTCGCCCATTCTTGCGAAAGCGTGCCCGCAATCTGGTCTGACGTAAACGTTTCTTCGTACAAATGGTCGCGCAGGTTCGCGAGGTACGGATCGAGTTTGCCCAAAAATTCTTTCGGCGGCAACCCGTTCCAGTCTTCGTGCCACATCGCCTTGTGTCCGGCGGCGCAACGGCTGCGTTTAAAGGTTTCGATGTTTTGGTCGGCGAGCAGCATGAACGTCATCACGTCGCAGTGTTCCATCCAGCTGTAGGCCGCGTTCTTGACGCCTTGGTCTTCGCGGACGATGTGTAGGATCTTGGCCCAAAACCACTCCGACGAATAAATCCCGCCGACGTACTTGGTCACGTCTTCCCCGCCCCAATTGACGGCCAAAGCGTTGATTTCCGCCGCCTCCTTGATTGCCGTGTGGTCTTTCCACAACACCATCATCGCGTTCGGATTGTGCTCATACCCTTCGGTCAGCGCGAGCGGCGTGCCCTGTTTGTTGACCGGCACCGGCGAAGAACCCGTCGTATCGATGCAGATGGCCACGACCGACGCTGGGTCGACCTGGCTTTGTTGCATCACGCTGGTGATTGTCGCCTCTAACCCTTCGATGTGGTCGAGCGGATGCTGGCGGAATTGGTTCTGCGCGGCGTCGCAATATTGTTTGTTCTTCCATCTTCTGTACAGCGAAACGTTCGAGGCCACCTCGTGTCCATCGGCGGTATCGATGAGCATCGCGCGCACCGAATCGGTTCCGTAGTCCAGTCCTATTACATATTTTTTCATTGCGATTAGGGTTTTGTTGTCGACAAATATAATCTAAATACTTTGTAAGTGTATAAAAAACACTTAAAATAATTTTGCCGTGGGTTTTTTATTAATTCTTCAATATTGGCGCTATTGGAGCGGCACTTCAAATACGTTGACCGAACGCGGCGCAAGCGTCAATTCCGGCTTTCCTTTGACGGAGGTATTTTGCGTTTTCGGGCTGATTTTCGTCGGCTCGGCAAACGAGTTTTCATCGGCGTTGTTCGCGCTCGTCAAAACCGTTACTGTCGCTGAACTCGCCAATTTTGCGCCTTTGACGTTGAGCTTGACGGTTTGCGGTTTCGAATCGCTGTTGACCAATTTGACGATCAGCGTCTTTTTCTTCGCATCCTTGACCGCCGACGCAAACAAATTGCCTTGCCCCGTCACGTCTTTGCCCGCCAATTTCACCGACACCAAATCGGTTCCTTTGTTGTTCGCAAACAATTTCTGCACATAATAATTCGCCGACCCGAACGACGTCAGGTTGTTGAACCAGATCAAATCGGGCGTCCATTGCCAGCCTTCTTCGTGCGCCAAAAGCGGTGCGTAAGACGTGAGGTGCACGACCTCGGCATTGCGCTCCAATCCCGTCATAAAAGCCGCTTCAGAATACGCACATTCCCAATTGTTCTTGTTGTCCGGGCTCGCGATCGCGACACTTTGCGCGGCATATTCCCCGGCGAAAATCTTAGGGCCTTTGCGGTCGTATTTGTCGTAGCGCGTGGCATTTTCGCGAAACCATTGCGGCGGTTTGTAGTAGTGTTCATCGACGATTTCGGCGTTGAGCTTTTTGAGTTCGTCGTGTCCGTAAGCGAAATAATCGCCGTCGGGGAACGGGCCTGAACCCGATACGATGATCATTTTCGGGTATTTCGCCTTGATCGCCTTTTCGAAAATCTTGTAGCGCGCGATGTAATCGGGGCCCCATTGTTCGTTTCCGACGCCAATCATCTTCAAATTAAATGGCTCGGGATGGCCCATATCGGCGCGTACCTTGCCCCACGCGGTTTGCGTAGAACCGTTGGCGAATTCGATCAAATCGAGCGCGTCCTGTACATACGGTTCGAGTTCGTCAAGCGGAACAAGTTCGCCTGTGTTGAATTGACACGCCATGCCGCACGACAAAATCGGCAACGGCTCGGCACCGATGTCTTCGGAAACCTGGAAATATTCAAAAAATCCAAGCCCGAATGTCTGGAAATAATCGGGCGTGAGACGGTGCGCGAATTCCTCATTCCAGCGGTTGATGAGCAGTTCGCGCTGGTCGACCGGTCCGACGGTTTTCTTCCATTGGTAACGTTGCGCCAAAGTCCTCCCCTCGACGATACAGCCGCCCGGAAAGCGCAAAAAGCCCGGTTTCAAATCATATAAAAGTTGTACGAGGTCTTTGCGCAGGCCATTTTTGCGGCCCTTCCACGTTTCTTGCGGGAACAATGAAATCATGTCCATATCGATCGTACCGACGCCGGTAAAGGTCAAGCGCAAATTCGCTTTGGCTTCGGTGGCCGTGGCGGTGAGTTGCGCGGTGTAGTTTTTCCAGTCTTTGGCATCGGGCGTGACAGAGGTTTGCCCGAGCACCTTGCCCGATTTGTCGATGAATTCGAACGTGATTTTTTTGATCCCTTCGGCGTGTGCGATCGCCAGCGACAGGTTGTATTTGGCGTCCTTGACGATGCCCATGCCGCGGAATCCCTCGTTGATCAATTCATATCCGCCTTCTTTTTTGACGATGGCGTGCAAATAATTCGCGTTGGCCTTACGATCCTTGTCCTTGATGGTCGTGGCGATGCCGCTCTCGGTGTTGAAATTGTGTCGGTCGCTTTTCGGCTGTTTCCAACCCATGAGCGGATCGGCGAATTCGAACGAGCGGTTCTTGATCATTTCGGCATACAATCCGCCGTCGGCAGCCATGTTGATGTCTTCGAAGAAAATGCCGTACATCGTCGGCTGGATTTTCGCGAGCGATTTGGAGGCGTCGACGTCGAGTGTCGTTTGTGCGTGAAGCCCCGCGGTCAAAGCCACAGCGGCCAGGGTAATAAAATTCTTATTCATGGTTATTGGGTTTGCGGATACGGGATCCAGACTTTCATTTTGTTGACGCCGCGGTTCGACCACGTGTAATACGGGATGGCCTTGAACTGCGGTGCGTTGATCGTGTTGACGCCGCCGAGCAAATTCGGTTCGCGCTTGACGGTGAATTTTTCGGACGGCTTGATCGCGATCGCATCGAAATTCGGATTGTCGACCGATTCGATGGCGTAAACGAGCGGCCCGTATTCGAGCGCGACCTTGCCGTGGTTTTCGGTGACTTTGTCGCTGGTGACTACCTTTTGCACCTGCATCGGGAAGTCGATGGTGATCGTTTCGCCTTTTTTCCAGTTGCGGGTGATTGAAATGTAGCCTTCGTTGGCTTTGGCGCTCACGGATTTGCCATCGATTTTGACGATTGGCGTCTGCTTGTTCATCGCCGTATATCGGTACAAATCGCCGGGCAAGACTTCGTTTCGGGCCCAACCCGGAACGCGGAGTTTGATCGTAAATTCTGCCGATTTTTCTGGATTGACAACGAATTTCACCTTGCCGTTCCACGGATAATCGGTCGATTGCGCCACGGATACTGTTTGCCCGCCGAGCTTGATTTTCGCCGTATTCGACGCGTACAAATTCACGTACAACTCGTTGCCTTTCGTTCCATAAATCAACCCCGGAATCGCCGGTACAAACCGGATCAAATTCGTCGGACAGCACGAACAATCGAACCACGCCTGGCGCGTACACGAGCCCCGATTCGACTTGTAGACGCCATCGCTTTCAAGTGCGTTCGGGTAGAAAAATTCGGTGCCCGAAAGCGACATGCCCGAAATCAATCCGTTGTACATACTGCGTTCGATCACGTCGTAATATTTCACCTCGCCCGTCAAATTGAACAAACGATGGTTCCAATACACATCGCCGATGGCCGCACAGGTTTCGTTGTAGGCCGTCAAATTCGGCAGTTCGTAATTCTCGCCAAACGCCTCACCGTCGTGTCTGGCCCCGATGCCGCCCGTCACATACATTTTCTTTTCGACCATATTGTGCCAGAGTTTGTCGATGGCCGAACGATACGCCTCGTCCTTGTAAATCGCCGCGATATCGGTCATGCCCGCATACATGTATACCGCGCGTACCGCGTGCCCGACTGCTTCGTCCTGGTGCACGACCGGCACGTGGTCCTGCGAATAGGCACCGTACAATTCGTGCGATTTCGCGTTGCCGCGCTGGTCGAGGAAATATTTGGCGAGTTCGAGGTATTCACGTTTTTTGGCGATGTCGTACAATTGAATCAGCCCGGTTTCGATGATTTGGTGGCCCGGCACGTTTTGGCGTTGGCCCGGTTTGTCGCCAAAAGTTTTGACGAACAAATCGGCGTTCTTGAGCGCGATGTCGAGCAGGTTGCGTTTGCCCGTCGCGCGGAAATGCACGGCGGCGGCTTCGTACAAATGCCCGGCGTTGTAATCTTCGTGGCTCATGAACATGAACTCCCAGCGCTCGCCTTTTTCGACCTTGACCCACGGGGCGGGCGGTTTGGCGGGATTAATCGTACGCCAGGTGGTCAAATAGCCGTCGGCTTCCTGGCCTACTTTGATGATGTCGATGATTGAATCGAGCGTCTTCTCAAGTTTTGGATTCGGTGCCGACAACAGGGAATTCGACGCGCCTTCGATGATTTTGTACACATCGGTGTCGTCAAACGGCATCTGTCCGCGCACTTCGCCTTTCATTTTTCCGCCTGCAATCAAAAAATTATCAAAACGACCTTCTTCGGCGCATTTCTTAATCGCATAGCTGATGGTTTTTTGTTGGACGGTTTGGATGATCGGCAACCAAAACGCATCGGTGATCTTAACATCCGCAATCGGTACGGCCGCAATCGGGTATTTCCCGTCGTCGGGTTTGGGCGCCTGGCTGCACAAAAACAGCGGCAAAAACAGTAATATGTATTTGATTTTTTTCATTGTTATTCCATCGGACTCACCGTCGGCCAGCCGTTTTTCCAATTGATTTCTTTGATTTTGAGTCTGGGTTTGCCTTTGTCGTTCGAATCGTAGGCGTGGAACACGAGGTAATCCTTGCCGTCGAACGTGTACGTGCTGTTGTGTCCGACGCCCGCCCAATTCTTGTTGCCTTCGATGACCAATGTGCCGCCGCCTTGGAACAAATCCTTGCCATCGGCGTCGAGGAACGGCCCGGTCGCCTTGTCGGATTTGCCGACGACGACTTTGTACGTCGACTTCTCGCCGCGGCAGCAATAATCCCACGACAGGAACAAATAATAGGCGTTGTCTTTTTTGAAGATGAACGGTGCTTCGAGCGCGGCGTCGCCCGGATTGGCATCGGCGAGGTCGAAACTGCGCGCGCGGCGGGCAATGGTGTGCCAGACTTGCGGCTCGGCAATCGACTTTAAATCGGGGTTGAGTTTCACCATCTTGAGTCCGTCCCAAAAAGAGCCAAAGTTGAGCCACGGCGTTCCGTTTTCGTCAAAGATCAAATTCGGGTCGATCGCATTCCACAAATCGCGGTTGGGCTGCGATTGGATCACGATACCGTGGTCGGTCCATTTGTAATTCGAAGCTTTCGGATCGAGCGTGGGCGTGGTCGCGACACCAATGGCCGACGTATTCTTGGCGAACGCCGATACCGAATAGTACAGGTAATATTGTCCGTTGTGGAAATACACATCGGGTGCCCAAATGTGGTTCTCGAAATTGGGAACGACGCTGTCGGCCCATTTCGGTTTTTCGGCAAACACCGATGGCTCTTTCGTCCAATTTTTCATGTCCTTCGAACTGAAACACGAAATCCCTTTGCCCGTACAGAACAAGTAGTACGTGCCTTTTTCCTTGATCATGACGGGGTCGTGCACAATCGGCTCCTGTGCGAAACCAAACGACGCGACGAGCAACAATCCGTATGTAGATAATTTTTTCATCTTATTCCTGTATGCCTTCGGTGGTCATGACAACGCGTTTCATCGTGCCGTCTTTGTTGTAAAACAATCGGTCTACGCACACCGAACGCCTGAAACTGCCGCCGTCGGGCTGGCTCGCGCCGTTGTGGTAAATAAAATAATCCTTGCCTTTGAACGTGATGATCGATTGGTGATTGGTGTTGCAATTGCCCGCGAGTTCGTTCAAGATGCCTTTGTATTGCCACGGCCCGTCGATGGTTTTGCTCATGGCATAGGCGATTTTTTCGGGAAATTGGTACGCGTACGACAAATAATACCAGCCGTTGCGTTTGTGGATCCACGGCGCTTCGGTGAAATGCAGCAAGTCGATGGTTTTGATCTCGCCGTCGAGTTCGACCATGTTTGGTTTGAGCTTGGCGTATTTGCAGACGGTGTTGCCCCAAAACAAATAGGCTTGCCCGTTGTCGTCGATAAAAACGCTCGGGTCGATGTCGTCCCAATCGATTTTGGTGTGCGTCGTCATGTCGTTCGTCACCAACGCCTTGCCGAGCGCATCCTTGAACGGTCCCGTCGGCGAATCCGATACGGCCACACCGATGGCTTTGCCGGGACTCGTGGCATGCGTCAAACTCACATACCAGTAAAACTTCCCGTTGCGCTCAATCACCTGCGACGCCCAGGCATCGCCCGAAGACCACTTGAATTCCGACACCTTGAGCGGCACCGGATGCGACTGCCAGTGCACCATGTCCTGGCTCGAATACACGAGCCATTCATTCATCTTGTAAAAATTGAAATCCTTGGGCGCTTCGTCGTGGCCCGCGTACAGATATACGGTGTTGCCCGAGACGAGCGCGGCCGGATCGCCCGTATAGACGTCCTTGATGATCGGGTTGTTGTCGGGCTTTTGCGCCCACGCCGATACCGACGCCATCAAAACAATGATAATTCGTTTCATCAGTTTACTTTTTTGCCCCAAACGGGTTGCCCGCCTGCGGTATATCCTGAAAATGTTAGGGTGCGTTTGCGCGGCGAGGCTTCCCAATTCCATGCATTCCAAACCTTAGATTGCACACTGCCCACAGACAGCACCTTGGTTGCCGCATCGTACGACCAATTGCCGCTCGGGATGCCGCCCAAGGTATACGTGCCGTCGGCGCGCAGTTGTAGCGTGACCGAGGTTTGCTGTACGCGGTATTGGTATTGCATCGTGATTTGCTCCCATGCCCCTACGAAATCGGCGGCCACCAAATCGGTTTGCGGGACGGCCGCGTAACGCTCTGGGTTGGCGACAGGCCATCCGTCGGGTGTCCATTGGATCTCACGCACCTGCCCCATCATGACGGCATTCGACACGTTGATGCCGGGTACGTTTTCGGGCAATCGGCCTTGCGAGGAATAGTACCATTTGCCCGTCGCGTCGTCTTGAAAGATCGCGCAGTGCGCAATGCCCACCCAACCGGTGTGGTTGTTGAATTTATACGGATGCGTGACCATCGGCCAACATTCGGCGCCCTCGCTCACGTTGCCGCCGTCGATACCGATGTACGGCCCATAAATGCTTTGCGAACGCGCGACACGGGTGTTGTAGGCGACGCCCAATTCGTCATAGGCGAGAAACAAATAGTAGTAGCCCGTATCGGGGTTGTAGATGATCTCGGGCGCCTCGAGCCCTTGCCAGCGGTTGTTGGCCAGGTTACCACGGCCGGCAATGCGCGTCCCGTAATCGGCGATCGATTGGAGTTGAAACGGTTTGCCCGTGGTGGGATCGAGTTCGACGGCAGCAATCCCCGTATGCCATGAGCCATAAATCAAATATTGTTGCGCGCCCACTTCGATGACACTCGGATCGATTGCGTTGAATTTAAAATACCCGCTCCAGTCGTCGGGTCCGCTGCGGATGTAGCTCTCGACACCATCGGGTTCAGAACAAATGACCATGCCCTTGTCTACCCATACGTTGGCGGCCAGATCGGTACATTCGGCCAGCCCTATGAAGGCGCGCTCGCTCCACGACGTATCGAAGCTCGTGCCCACGATGGGATTCGAAATCACAATCGAATAATACATGCGGTAGACGTTGCCGATTTTGCGTACGCAAGGCGCCCAGTACCCATAATTCGGGTTGTCGATGGGCGGCAAGGCGGGTTCCATCCGGGCGCGTTTGGCGTTCATCGAGTCCTTGACCCAAGCCGGCGCGGCGGCCATGGTCGAGCCCATGTACTCCCAATTGACCAGGTCGGTCGAACGGCGTGCAAAAAAGTGCCCGTGCCCGTCGTGTGCGTTGCCGTAGGAGGCATCGGTCTGGTACATGTAAAAATAATTGCTCTGCTTGACCACCGTCGGGTCGTGAACGTTGGCCAGGTTCCACTGGCTGTTTTGGTTCCAGGAAGCCAGCGGCGTGTAATTGTCGGCATAGGTAGGGCCCGGAAAGGTCTCGCCCTCTGGTGGCGTAGGCGTCACGGGCACGGTGGCCGTGTTCTCGTCGCCCGAACATCCGGCAATCAGTAGTGCGAAAAAAGTAATCGATAAGAGGCGTTTCATGGCAAAATTATTTGGTGCCTTCGACCATCACCACCGAAAACGGCGGTAGCGTCAGGCGCAATGTTCCTTTTTTGAGGTCGACTTTCTGGAAGTCGACGGGTTTGATTTTATCGGGGGTATCGAACGTGTTGTGGTCCTGCAATTTCCCCGATGTGACGATGGTGGCCGTCGCTTTTCCGATGCCCAGGTTTTGCACCGGAATCTCGATTGTTTGCGGCTTTTTGCTGTCGATGTTGACCAGCGAAATATGCACCCTTCCGGCCTGGTCTTTCGATGCCGACACCGAAACCGCAGGTAATTTTTGGTTGTCGTAAACGTACTCGGGCGACGTGAATTCCACCGGCAGCAATTGCGCGTCCTGGTGCACCGCATACATTTTGAGGATGTGGTAGGTAGGCGTTAGGATCATCTTGGCCTTGTCGGTCAGGATCACCGCCTGCAACACGTTGACCACTTGCGCCAGGTTGGCCATGCGTACGCGTTTTGCGTGGTTGTTGAAAATGTTGAGCGTTGCGCCCGCCAGCACGGCATCGCGCATCGTATTTTGCTGGTACAAAAAGCCCGGATTGGTTCCTTTTTCTACTTCGTACCATCCGCCCCATTCGTCGACAACGAGCGCGACTTTGTTGTCGGGATCGTACTTGTCCATGATGGCGCTGTGTTTGGTCACGAGCTCTTCCATCTTGAGCGCCGATTGCATTGTCCTGAAATAAATGTCTTCGGTAAAATCAACGCCGTCGCCTTTCTTGGCCCAATCGATGACCGAATAGTGGTGCAACGCGACGCCGCCCAGCATGTTGATCGGCACGCCTTTCATAATGGTTTCGGTCCAATGGTAGTCGGCTGAGTTTGCGCCCGATGCTATGCGTACGAGCCCGCCTGTATTCTCCCAATCGGCCATAAACGTCGCGTACTTGCGGTACTCGCCCGCGTAGTATTCGGCCGTCATGTTGCCGCCGCAACCCCAGGCTTCGTTGCCCACGCCCCAGTACTTGACCTTCCAGGGTTCTTTGCGACCGTTCCTCGCGCGCAAATCGCTCATCGGGCTTTTGCCGCCAAAGTTGGTGTACTGTACCCAATCGGCGAGCTCCTGCACGGTTCCGCTACCCATGTTCCCAGCCAAATACGGCTCGGTCTCGAGCACTTCGCAAAGGTTGAGGAAATCATGCGTACCAAAACTGTTGTCTTCGGTTACCCCACCCCACCATTTGTTGACGATGGTCGGGCGCTCGTTTTTAGGACCAATCCCATCCTTCCAGTGATAGGTATCGGCAAAACAACCGCCGGGCCAGCGCAAATTGGGGATCTTGAGTTCCTTTAACGCCTTGATGATGTCGTTGCGGACACCGTTGGTATTGGCAATGCGCGAGGTGTCGCCCACATAGATGCCGTTGTAGATGCAACGTCCCAAATGTTCGGCAAAATGGCCGTAAATATGACGGCTGATGACGGGCGCCGCGGCATCTGTCTTTACCGTCACTTGCGTAACAGATTGGGCCTGAAGCATCGTCATCGTTAAAAGCGCCACCGCGCAAAAAATCTTGTTCATGTGTTTTGGTTTTAATAAGATGGCAGGCTTTGGGCCTGCCATCCTAAAGGTATGCAACTAATTCAAACTAACTCAAATAATATCAATAACTTGGGTTTTGGATCATGCCCGGGTTGTTGTCCATCTCGAGCTGCGGGATCGGGAAATACTCGCGTCCCGCCGCATAGCTGTTGAACTCGCCGTCGCGCGACTTGAGCCATGCCAACTTGGCCGGATCTTCCAACCAACCCCAACGACGGATGTCGTCAAAACGGTGGCCTTCGAGCGCGAACTCGAGGAAACGCTCATGCCCGATTTGCTCGCGCATTTGCGCCTGACTCATGCCCGGCTGAACGCTGTTCAGATTAGGCAGGTTGACGCGGTCGCGCACCATTTGGATGTATTGGTAAGCGCCGGCGGTGTTGCCTGTTTCGTTCAACGTTTCGGCATACATCAACAGGATGTCGGCATAGCGCAGCAAACGCTCGTTGATGCCCGAACGCCAGTCCATTTCGTTGGCGTACTGTCCGTCGGAGTTTTGGTATTTGCGGCAGAACAACGCAAAAAGATCGTTGCTGCCTGCATAAATCGTCGCGAAATCTTGGTTGTACAATGTACAGCCCGGATAGTTGTAGAACATGGTCGCACGCAAACGTGGATCGAGTTCCCCGCCTACGGTAGTTTCCTGGTGGAATTCATCGAACAACGCTTGGGTTGGTTGAACGTCTGTCCATCCAAAAATACGTGGCGCGTAAGTAATGGCACGTGCCGACGTCTTACTCCAAGACGCGATCGGGAATCCGCCCCAACCCAAATCACCACCACCAACGGCGCGGCTGAACTGCACTTCGAACAACGACTCGGCGTTGTTCTCGTTGGTGTCGGTAAAGTTGTCGCGGTAGTTTGGCATGAGCGAATAAACGCCCAGGTTGATTACGCTCAAAAAGGTGTCGCGCGCTTCGGCAAAACGGTGGTTGAACAAATACGCTTTGCCCAAATAACCCAAAGCTGCACCCTTGGTCGCACGGCCTGGCTGGCCTGCATCGGGTCCGCTGACGCCGTCGTACGATACCGGCAACAAATCGGCCGCGGCGGCAAAATCGGCAATGACGCGATCCCATCCTTCGGCTTGGCTCGCCTGCGGATGGTAAAATTCGGTAGCGCTGGTAGGCAACGGTACATTCTTGAACAGGTTCACCGCGTGGAATTCATACAATCCGCGCAAGAAATAAGCTTGTCCGAGTACACGCGCCTTGAGGCCCTCGTCCATCACAATGGTTGGCACGTTGTTCAAAACCTGGTTGCAACGGTTGATCCCGATGTAGTAGGTCTCGAACGCCCATCCGTAAATCGCCGGATCGGTCGGGTTCGAGTTGAAGCGACCCACGTTGTACATGGCACCCCAAGGGCTGTTCGACATAGAATCATCGCCCTTCACATCCAAAAGCAACGGAGAACAACGCATGTAGGTCCCGTCCTGGAGCAATGCGGCATAAGCGGCATTGAGTCCTTTGATGGCATCGTCTCCGGTTTGCCAGAAGTTGGCGTTGGTGTCGACGTTCGGATCGTTCTGGATCAAATCGTCGTCGGTAACGCAGGCGGTCATCGTCGACAAAGCCACGCAAACTGCCCAAAATTTTAAATGTATCTTTTTCATTTTAAAAACTTTTTCGAATTAAAAATCAACTTCCAATCCCATGGCATACATACGCGGGTTCGGGAATGAACCCGGATCTTCGCCACGTACCAACAATCCGTCGTTCAAGAAATCCGGATCGTACCCTTTGTACTTGGAAATCGTCACGAGGTTTTGCCCTGTTACATAAAGTCTTACGCGTTGTACGTATTTGTTTTCGCCAAGCGGCAACGTATAGCCCAGGTTGACGTTCTGCAAGCGTACATAGTCGCCGCGCTCGATGAAACGGGAAGAGGCACGTGCGTTGCCGTTCGGGTCACCAATGACCGGTCTTGGCACGTTGGTGTTCGGGTTTTCTGGCGTCCAGTAGTTGAGCATGTCGACGTGGCCGTTTTGGTATTGGCCACCCATCAATTTTTGGTAGACCGTGTTCAAGACTTTGTGCCCGCCGGCGCCCTGCCACATGAACGAGAAATCGAATCCTTTGTATTCACTGTTGAAGTTGAGTCCGTAGCTGTACTTAGGAATCGTAACGCCTTGGAATGTACGGTCGTCGGCATTGACGATACCGTCGCCGTTGGTGTCGCGGAATTTCAAATCGCCCGGTGCAGCATTGGTTTGCGTTGGCGAGTTGGCCACATCGTCGGCATTTTGGAAAATACCCACTACTTCGTAGGTATAGAGTTCCCCTACCGAGCGGCCTACTTGTGTGCGCGAAGCGGCACCGGCATCGATCGGATCGTTGTTACCGCCAATCTTGGTTACCTCGTTGCGCAACGTACCAAAGTTGGCCGAAACGCTGTATTTGAAAGGCTTGTCCTGGTTGCTGTAGGTCAGGGAAAGTTCGACCCCGGTGTTCTCGATGGCCGCCGTATTGGTCTGGATGGTGGCCGGGAAAGTTCCCGCCGAATAAGGCAACGGCAAGGCCAAGAGCAAGTCGTCGGTTTTCTTGACGAAATAGTCGCCCGAGAATTGCAATTTGTTGTTGAACATACCCAAGTCGAGACCCACGTTGGTCGATTTGGTGGTCTCCCATTTCAGGTCGGGATCCCGCAAGGTAACCACGGTGGTTCCAGGCGCATAAACTTCGCCGAACACATAGGCTGCATAAGGGTTTGTTGTAGACGTATATGCGTAAACACCTACGGTATTGTTGCCGAGTTCTCCGTAGCCGCCTCGCAACTTCAGGTGGTTGATCGATTCAGGCAATTTGAGCCACTTCTCGCTGCTGAGTTTCCAACCTGCCGAGAAGGAGAAGAAATCACCGGTGTTCAATTCTTCCCTAAAGAACGATGTACGGTCTTGTCTGAAGTTGACCTGCAACAGGTAACGGTCGTCGAACGAGTAGTTCAAACGGCTGATGTAAGACAAGTTGGTCGCCGTGTTGTGGTATTCGCTCGAAGAATTGTCGACGAACCCATTCTGCACTTGCCCGATGGTGGTAGGCTCATAGCCCGTGCCACGTGCACTCAATCTACCCAATGCGTCGCGCTGTTGGATGATCCCCACGAGCGCATCCACATGGTGGCGCTTGACATCGAGGTTGTACGACAACGTATTCTCGAGCAACGTACGCATCGCATCGCCGCGTTCTACGAAAGCCGTAGCTTCTTCGTTCAGCGTAATGTGGTACCAACCCAAATCGCTTGGCGGGATAAAGGTTTCGGTGGTCCAGTCGGTGCGGTCGGCACTGATGTTGATTTTGTATTTCAATCCTTTGAGGATTTCAAGTTCACCCCAAACATTCCCTATAAAACGGTTGCGTTGTTGTGCATTCTTGTTCAGGTTGTTGTACCCGATGACGTTGAGCGAAATCGCGCGTTGCGTGATCTGGTCAGGTCCGCCGTAACCGCCCAAACGGTTCGGATCGTGTACCGGCATGGTCGGGATGGCCAGAATCATTTCGCTCATTGGCGTAGCACCGGCCAGGTATTCGCTGAACGCAGCCTTGTCGCTTTGGGTGTAACCGAGTTTTCCTCCGTATTTGAAACGGCCTTTGGTTCCGGTTACGTTCAACGTAGTGGCCAACCTTTTGTAAGCAGGCGTGGCTTCGATGTAACTCTCGTTGTTAAAATGATCGAGGTTAAAGCTATAGGTAAGCGCATCGGTACCGCCCGAAAACGTGACCGAGTTGTTCTCGATCGTTCCCGTACGGAAACCTTCGTCCTGCCAGTCGGTATCTACGTTGTTGATGTAGGCAGGATCGTCTGGATAGTTGCCCGTGGCCACAGGCTCGCCCGGCATGTTGCGGTTCAATTCGGCCTGACGCACCACTTGTTGGTAGCCCAAACGGTCCATGACGTCCCATTTTTTGGCGACTTGCTGGATGCCGTACATGCTCTTGAATCCGATGTTGATTCGGCCTTGTTTGCCTTTTTTGGTGGTGATGATCACAACGCCGTTCGCACCGCGTACACCATAAATGGCCGCAGATGACGCGTCTTTCAAGACCTGTATGCTTTCGATGTCGCCCGGCGCAAAGTCGAACGGCGAATCGATGATCATACCGTCTACGACAAACAACGGATTGTTGTTCGCAAACGAAGTCACCCCGCGGATCTTGATATTCACAAAGCTGCCCGGCTCACCCGATGACTGTACGGTTACGCCCGGCGCGGCGCCCTGGAGCATTTTGGCTACATCATAGGTAACCGTTTTTTTGGCTTCGGATACGTCGACCACGCTGATGGCGCTGGTCAAATCGGCTTTGCGTTGCGTGCCGTAGCCAATGACCACCACTTCTTCCAGGGAATTGGTCGCCTCTTTCAGGGACACTGAAATTTGGGTACGTCCACCCACTTTGACTTCCTGGGTTTCGAACCCGAGGTACGAAAATACCAATGTGGCATCTGATGCCGCCTGGATGGCGTAATTTCCGTCGAAATCGGTGACGACACCCTGGTTCGCGCCCTTGACCGTAACAGTAACGCCCGGCAGCGAAAGCTTGTCTTTGTCTGAGGTGACGGTTCCTTTGACCGTTTGGGCAATGCCCGAGAACCAGCAAAAGCACAGCATGAACAGCGAGAGCGCTGTCTTACTGCACGTTCCGTTGCGGAAATTGGTCAGTAATCGTTTGTTTTTCATCATACAAATTGTTTGGTTTAAAGAATTAGCTAGTTATAAGTGTTTATTTCACATTTGTAAATGTATGTAAAAAAAAGTCACATTGACAATTTTTATTTGTAAAAAAAATGAATCCAATAATAAATGTCCCAATAAATTATACATTCGCCAGTAGGTTTTTAGGCTAAAAAAACGATTTCGCTAATTTTAACTATTTTATTTTCAGCCATATACAATCATTTCAAACGTTCACGTTCGACTTGAACATTCGCAATCAAATTGTTAATAAAAAATCAAAATAACAGGGGCGATTTCCTAAAAATTGTGCTTCGAAAACGTTTTTTATAGTGTATTATCTTACTAATTTTTCTATTTACGTTCCACATAACGACGCCAATCGGTTTTATTGATGTAACTTTTACATTTCTAACGGAATTTGTTAGCTTTGTACCATCAATAAAGTACCCATGCTCAACAGTTACCAGGAAGCCGATAAGGTATTGCTCGCCTTGGATTGTATCATCTTTGGATTCGACGACGAGAAACTCAAAATCTTGCTCATCCAGCGCGATTTCGAACCCGAAAAAGGCCGATGGTCGCTCATTGGCGGATTCCTCAAAAAAGACGAGAGCCTCGACGAATCGGCGGCGCGCGTGCTCAACCACTACACCGGATTGCACGACATTTACATGGAGCAGTTGTATGCCTTTAGCGAGATCGACCGCGATCCTGTGGAGCGTACCATTTCGATGGCCTATTATGCGCTGATCAATATCGAAGACCACAACCGCGAGCTCATCGCCAACTACAACGCACAATGGTTTCCTGTATCCGAGGCGCCTTCGTTGATTTTCGACCACGACCGCATGGTACAACACGCGATGCGCCGTTTGCGTTACCGTGCCTCGACCAAGCCGGTGGGTTTTGAACTGTTGCCCGAAAAATTTACGATGCGCCAACTCCTCAAGTTATACGAGGCGCTGTTTGACAAGGAACTCGACAAACGCAACTTCATCAGCAAGATCAATTCGCTCGACATCCTGGTCAAATTGGACGAAAAAGATATGGAGTCGTCAAGAAAAGGCTCCTACCTGTTCCAGTTCGACCAAGAAAAGTACGAACAAAAAATGGAAGGGACTTTCGCGCTGAACTTGTAGTTATTTGTTCGCGTTCTGGCTCGACACAAAATTCAAAAAACTCTTGAATCCCTGGCTGTACCGCTCCTGGTCGAGCGCATAATAGAACGCGCCCTTTTTAGAGGATCCTTTGTCTTTGTCCTTGAGTTTGAGCAACAAATGGGTCGACAACATTTTTCGGTTGAAATTCCCTTTGTCGAACTCGGTGTCGTATACCGCTTCGTACAACCGCTGTAGCTGCGGCATGGTGAATTTTTGCGGCAAAAGTTCGAACAACAACGGATGCAACGCGGCCTTGTAGCGCAATTTTTCCTTGGCCAATTCTACGATGTCGTCGTGGTCGAAAATCAATCCGGGCAAATCGTTGATCGGGAACCAGGCCGGGTGATAATCCTCGCTGAGTTGCGCCGTGTATTTCTGGATGTCGATCAGCGCAAAATAAGCCACCGATATCGTCCGTTCTACCGAATCACGCTCGACTTCACTAAACGCATACAGCTGTTCCATATAAATACCGTCGAGCCCCGTCAGGTCCTTGAGTACACGCGTGGCCGCATCGTCGGCGCTTTCGTGCGCGCCGATGAACCCGCCCACAAGGCTCCAGTGCCCGCGCAACGGTTCGATACCGCGTTCGATCACGAGCAGCTTGAGGTCTTCGCCGTCGTACCCGAAAATGATACAGTCGACGGCAAACGAGAACCTGTTTTCATGCGAATAACGCTTCATACTTACCAGAATTTAACATACAACGCCGCGATGATCAAAAGCGTCACGACAATGAGTACCATCGTTTGCGGCTTGACCTTGAACATGTCTTTGTCGAGTTCGAAAGCCTTAGGGTTTACTTTTGGTCCGGCCAAACTCACGAGGATCATGACGGCCATCGTCAGGAAGAACGCCAGTCCCATACAAATGTGGAACGGGATCTCGAATCCGCCTTTTCCGTTCGGATACGCCGTGTACAACAAGGTTTCGCTACCCAATACGGCCGGCGCCATTTCGTTGAAGAACACCGACAGCAAAAAGCCCGTCAACAAACCAACGATTGCAGCCGTTCCTGTGGTGCGTTTCCAGAACATCCCGAGCAGGAACATCGCGAAAACCCCAGGACTGATAAAGCCAGTATATTTTTGGATGTAGGTGAATCCGCCTACGCCGCCAATGCCCAGCACGTCGTTCCAGGTGAACAATACCGCGAGCAAGATCGAAGCGAATACGGCGATGCGTCCAATGTTTACCTGTTTGCGTTCGTCGGCGTCTTTGTGGATGTATTTTTTGTGGATGTCGAGCGTATAAATGGTCGAGATACTGTTGACCTTGCCCGCAAGCGATGCCACGATGGCGGCCGTAAGCGCAGCCACCGAGAGTCCTTTGAGTCCCGTTGGGAGGAACGCGAGTACGGCAGAATACGCGCCGTCTTTACCGCCTACCAATTGCGGCAACTGCCCGTTCTGGTACAATACGAAGGCGGCGATACCCGGCAGCATCACGATGAGCGGCATCAGCAATTTGAGGAAGCCCGCAAAGAGGATACCGGTACGCGCGGTTTGCAGATCGGCACCCAACGCGCGCTGGGTGATGTATTGGTTACAGCCCCAATAATTGAGGTTGATGATCCAAATGCCCGCCACATAAGACAGCATGCCCGGGAACGTCAGGTATTTGTCGATGTCGGTTTGCGACGACGCGGCCGTTGGTTTTGGGATCATCATGTGGAAATGTTCGGGCGCTTCTTTCATGAGCGTGGCAAAACCAGCCCAGGCATCGGAACCGTGCCCGAAATATTCGGCAACCGTCGTCAAGGCGATGTACGAAGTGACCAATCCGCCGATGATGAGTACGGCCACCTGGATCACATCGGTATAGGCCACAACCTTCATCCCGCCCAGCGAAATGAACAAGGCGAACAGGGCCAATCCCACCATGATGACATGCAAATATTCACCGCCCACAAGCCCGTTAATGGCCACGGCACCCAAATACAAAATCGAAGTCAGGTTGACGAACACATACAAAAACAACCAGAACACCGCCATAATGAGCGCCGTCGAATCGTTGTAACGCTGCGTCAGGAACTGCGGCATCGTATAAATGTTGTTCTTGAGATACACCGGAATGAACCACACCGCGACGATGATCAGCGCGATGGCCGCGATCCATTCATAGGCCGCGACGGCGATTCCAAGGAAAAAGCCTTCGCCGCTCATGCCGATGAATTGCTCGGCCGAAATGTTCGACGCGATCAAAGACGCCCCGATGGCCCACCATGTAAGCGTCCCTTCGGCCAAAAAGTAAGCCTTGGCGTCGTGCTCGTTCTTTTTGCGTTTGCGGTACACGCTGTAGCCATACCAGGCCACGACGACAAAGTAAATCAGGAAAACCGCATAATCGGCAAAAGTAAGTTGGTGATTCATGGTGTTAACAGTTTGTTGGTTAAGGCGATGCGCAATCGATTTCGAATTGGTTCCAAAAAAAATTGGATGGCTTCGGACGAAGTGCTCCAATTTTCTTGTTGTGTTGCGAAAAGCATCTATTGTCGAGCCAAATATATTATTATTTGTTAATTAGACAATTATTTTTCTGAAATATTTTTGAACAAAAAAAATACATTCGGCAAAAAAACAACCGAATCTTTGTAGGATTGGCCGATTTTAAAGGGAAATCACCAAATGTTAAATTGTCCCATCAAACTGATTTTTAACGGATGACGACCTTCCGAATGCCTGTTTTCGACCCATCCGAAGCCCGCAACAGGTAAATACCGGGCGCGCATTGCGACACATCAAGGCTGTGTTCACGCGCCGGCGGCAACGACAAAAGTTGTTGTCCGGTCACGGCGAACAGCGATACCGCAATGGGATCGGGCCCTGAAACACGCAACATCGATTGCGCCGGATTCGGATACACCACCCAATCGGTACCGGCAAACGACAACGTCGAAAGCGGCGCGACAAAATGCGTCTCGAACGTATTGGTCACGATCGCGGGATTGAAATCGAAATAAATCGACGCCGTGTTCGGAATCACCGTCCCGATTGCAAACCCAGGCTTCGGCTTGACCTTAAACTTTACATAGCCGTGGGAACCAATCGGATCGGCAACCGTCGGTGGCAAATCGATGCCGTCAAACAGCCAAACCAAATCGCTTCCCGTTCTTGTAAAACTGCCCGGCAAACTCGTTTCGACCATGCGCACGGTGGTTTCGTCGAGCAAGGCATCGAGCGTATCGGTAATTTTGACGGTATACGCACTGGCCGTTCCGGTGTTTTCAAAACGGATGGTGTAATACAAATAATCGTCTGACGAAAAATCGTCTAAGACAATGTCGCGGCCGTGCGCTTCCATTTTGTCGTTGGGGTCATACGCGCCAACGATGGGTTGGATGACCCTTGCCGTATCATTGTCTGCAATCGCATCACCCGCCGCAATTCCCGACACCGAACTGCTTGCCAACTGCCCCAGGGTTACGGTCGGAATGACCGGCACCAGCAATACAACTTCAATCGTGCGTGTCTCGTTCGGTTCCAAATTGACAAAATCATACGTAAAACCGTCTGCCGTAAAATTAACCGGCGCCGAAGCCGAAACAAAAGACAAAGCGGCATCCTTAAAATAAGCCAAACTGCCCGATGCAATCGTTTGGTTGCCGTTGTTGCGGTAGTTGATGTATTGCGTATATTGGAATCCAGGCCGTGGCGAGCCAACTGGTGTGAGCGTCACGGCCAAGTCGGTGTACGGATTCGACGGCGCAATCGGAAAATAATGCGTAACGACACCCGTAGCGCTGGTCTGCAAATCGGCAAAACCAGTCCCGTTGTAATAGCCCGCATATTCAGGGTGCAGGACAAAATCGACGTCATAGCTGTTGGAAGTGTTGGCGTCATACAAGAGGTATTCGCCTTGCGCGCCCGAGACGACGTGTTGCACGCCATCGTCATTGACTTCATAGTTGAACGCTCCGATTTGTTGCAGCATCTGGTAATTGGCCGATGTCGCTTCGGTCGCATCCAAAATTCCGTTGCCATTGAAATCGATGAACGCACGCAGACGCAAAGCCGCACATTCGTCGGTACTTCCCAAGTAAAACGTGTTCAACGCAAAAAGACCTGTTTGGGTCTGCTCCAACCGCCCGACGATGTAGCCGCTGCTGCCGTTCAAACATAGCGGCGAATCGAGTGGATTTTGCTCGATTGTCGCATCTTCGGCATTGGCAAAATAGCTGACGTTGTACAATTGCGGATCCAACGACCCGAGAATAGGCGCGTCGTTTTCGTGCAAATTGTAGCAAAATTGTCCGTTTTCCGGGCAACCCAACAAATCCTCTGCGACACCACCGCCTTCAAAACATGGCAATGTCGAAAATTGGATCGTGGTCGCCCAAAAGCTCATCCAAGGCTGGGTGCAAATCGATCGGACATAAAAATCATAAGCAGCTCCGCACATCAATCCCGAGACCGTGAACAGGGTGGAATTGAAGAAAATCCCTTGGCCTTGGCTGTCCTCAGTAGGCGCAGGCATTCCCGCCGGATAGATGATTATTTCCCATGCGGTGGAATCTTGGGTTGAAGTCCAGCTAAAAGTCGCTCCGCTCGAACTTGTATTGGCAACCACCAAATTGGTCGGTTGCGGACACAATGGCGGCGGTGTCTGGTTTTGCGCCTGTCCGATAAATCCAACCGATAAAAATAAAAGGAGTAAAAATCGCTTCATGGGAGTTTTGTTTGTTTCCCATGCAAGGTACAAAATAAACCCTCTGAAAATGACTTTGTTGCAGAGATTGCTTTGCAGCGCGAAACGTTAGCCCAAAACGCCCAAAAATGAAAATGGAACCGCCCTAAAATCAAAAAAGCTATCCACAAAAGTGGAAAGCTTTTCATTGGTCTAACTACTAAACCTGAGGCTTTCGCCTCGAAACAACACAACTATCGTGAATGCTTTTCTTCTATAAGTCAGAAACGCATCTGAGTATCTTTTTATTATTGGGAAGTTACAAAATTAATTTGAGACCACCCCCCTTTTTTAGGGCAAAAAAGCACTTTGTTTCCAAAGTGCTTCTTTTTTACATTTTTGCGGTCTGGACGGGACTCGAACCCGCGACCTCCGCCGTGACAGGGCGGCATTCTAACCAACTGAACTACCAAACCTCGCTGTAATGCGGATGCAAATATAGGACAGATTTTTAGATTCGCAAGCGTTTCGATAAAAAATATTTTACTTTTTTTTAGCCTTTCAACCAAAAGACTGCTTTTCAACCAAGTAGGTCGTCAGTATTTTTTCGAAATCGGCGCCCACATTCACCGGAACATACTTGATCTTGTTCTGCGCGCAGGTCTGGGCGAGCTTCTTGAAATAGGCCTCGACGCTTTTTTCGTAGGTTTGTTTGACGTTGTCGGCAAAAATATTGACCTCCTCGCCGGTCTCGAGGTCGATGAATTTGCGCGGCGCGTTGTCGAAATCAAACCCGATTTCGGTCTTGGCATCGACCACATGGAACAACACCACTTTGTGTTTGTCGTGTTTTAGATGTTGCAATGCGTTGAACAACCGCTGCTCGTCGCCGCGCTGGAACATGTCGGTGAACAGGATGATCATCGAACGCCGGTGCATTTTCTCGGCAATCTGGTGCAGGAAGGTGATCGTATCGGTTTGTTTGGGATTCTGGTCGCGTTCGAGCAGCCCTTCGAGCTTGCTCAGCAACATACGGTGGTGGCGGTCGCTGCCCTTTTCGGGCGCATAATATTCGTAGCTGTCCGAATAGATGCTCATGCCCACGGCGTCGCGTTGCTTTTTCAAAAGGTTCATCAACACCGCGCTCGCGAGCACCGAAAAACCGATCTTGTTGTAAAAAAACGGCTCGCCCTTTTCGAGCTTCGGGTAATGCATCGACGTCGAATTGTCGATGATCAAATGGCAACGCAAATTGGTTTCCTCCTCGAACCGCTTGGTGTACAAACGGTCGGTCTTGGCAAACAATTTCCAGTCGATGTGCTTGGTGCTTTCGCCCGAATTGTACGTTTTGTGCTCGGCGAACTCGGCCGAAAATCCGTGGAACGGACTCTTGTGCATGCCCGAGATAAACCCCTCGACGACCTGGTTGGCGAGCAATTCGAGGTGTTGGAAACTCGATATTTTTTCGATTTGCGATTCGATCTTCATCTTCCAAAGATACCAAATGGGCAACGCATTTTGAAATCTAAATGCTTAAATCGGAAAAAGAAAAAGCCCGGCGTTTCCGCCAAGCCCTTTCGACCCAAAAAAAATATTCGATTATTCCTTGGCCACCAAACCCATGGCTTGTTCAAGCCGTTGCAACCGCTGTTCGTAGGATTGGACTTGTTGCTTCAAAGTTTCGTTTTCGGCTTTTACTTTTTGCATTTCGGTGTTTTGTTCCTGCAACGCCTTGGTCAAAATGGGCACCATCCCAATATAATTCACACCTTTGCTGGGTGTTGCCGCTTTTTCTTCTTCGGCAGGTTGCAGGATTTCGTCCTTGACCAGGTTCGGGAACACGGTTTCCATCTGCTGCGCGATAAAACCGGTTTGTCTTTCGCGCGGGAACCCATATTCGTCTGACATCGCCGACTTGAAATTATAATCTTTCACTTCGAGCGCCATGAGTTTATCGGTGACGCTTGATGTTGATGTGATGTTTTCTTTGAGGTTGACATCTGAAGGATTGGTAAAAGTTCCTGAAACATAAACCGCGCCTAGAAAGTAGCCCGCGTAGCTTCCTGCCTTTGCCACATTCGCATACATCCCGTATTGTGTTCCGCCAGCTAAATTAGATATGTTCGCATAGCATCCGTACTTGTTTCCGGCTCCTGATGCAGACGACGAATAGGCAGACCACGTTCCGTACATAGAACCGTCGGTTGAACTGTCCATATCACAGGCCACACCATACGCGTTTCCGCCACCGCCGCCAACCAATTCATTAACGGTGCCATACCGATACCCGCTTCCGGTATTTGCTACTAAATTTCGAGTTCCGTATTGCATTCCATCACCAGAACCTCGTATCTCGTTGTACACACCATGGCGATGACCCGAACCCGACCCGGTAAGTTCATTGTGGACACCATAGTGAATCCCCGATCCGGAGCCGCCCAATGTATTTCTTGCACCCCAGGTTTCCCCGTTACTCGCGCCAATCATTGAAGTGTATACGCCATACCGGTCTCCTAAACCCGTATTGGCCACTACGTTTCGGATTCCAGTTTGTGTCCCTGATGAAGACCCAGTCAGCGTGTTCAATACACCATTTTGGGAGCCGGTTCCTCCCCCCGTGAATCCATTGTATACGCCCGTACGTGTGCCGCCATCGCCATCAAAATCATTGTACACGCCATAACGGATATTCGTGCTTGTGGCGTTGATGTCATTGTACACGCCATACAATGTTCCTGCTGTGGCCGTAAGCCTGTTCATTGCGCCGTACTTGTTCCCGCCTCCGGTGCCTGTCAGGTTAGAATATACGCCATAATGAATCCCGGCCCTGCGCCCGACAATTGGTTTTTGACGCTGTAGTGATCGCCCGCACCCGACCCCGAAAGCAGGTTGTTGGTACCTACGTGCTCGCCCAATCCTGAATTTGTAATACGGTTATCTGTACCACACTGAAAACCAGTTCCTGGGCCAGTGAGTTGATGGTAGGTACCAACATGCGACCCCGATCCTTCCCCCGTCATCGGCACATACTGTCCGAAGTGCTCATTATCGTTGCTATTGTTGACCCTGATGCTTTCGCCAAATTGCAATCCGGTTCCTGATCCGGAAAGTACCACAGAACTTCCATAATGCGCCCCCGATCCAGCGCCACTCAACTGGATGACATCGCCATAATGCTGGGCGTTTCCAGAATTGTCAATCACCGTCGAGCTTCCGTATTGCTGCCCAATGCCGGCACCGGATAATGTGGTCGACATCCCGTAATGGATACCTCCACCAGAATTGTCGATGGTAGTCGAAACGCCGTACTGCAACCCGGATCCGCTACCGCTCAAAAGCGAAAAACTTCCGTAGTGAACACAGGTGCCCACCCCAGAATTGCTCAAATAGGAACCGTATTGCACGCCTGATCCTACATTGGACGATGCAAATTCCGTATAAAGCCCTGCTGCGACACCGCTCCCGCCTAGCGTGAAATCGTTGTGGACGCCAAGCGAATAAAGACTCGCGGCGGTATTTGTAAAATGGTTGTACTGTCCTTTGTGATCGCCTGTGCCGTGGGTAAACCGCGACCACATCCCTACGTGCTGGCCACTGCCGGTGCCACTAAACCGCTGGTCGACGCCAATGTGGTTGCCATTGCCCGTACTGGAAATCGTGGTGGAATTGCCGGTCTTTTCGCCGTCGCCCGTGCCGGTCAGGATGGTGCGGCTGCCGTAGTGGATTCCGCTGCCGGGGCTGTTGTTCAGGGTGTACATTCCGTACTGCAAGCCATTGTTGGTTAGCGCTTCGTCCATGTGGTTGTAGGCTCCGAATACATTCCCTGCCGAACCCGCATGAAAACCATTATAGGTTCCGACGCGACTGGCCGATGCGGCCGAATTGAACATGTTGATCGCACCGTAATGTTGTCCTGTCCCTTCTGAAAATGTATTCCCGTTGCCCGCGCGTTCGCCCGCTCCCGTTCCTTCAAACAAACTCAGTCTACCGTAATGGTTTCCCGATCCCGTACCGTCCAACACCGAATAAGCGCCAAAAAGATCACCCGTACTTTGGCCTGTCGCATTCAGCAACATCCCGTATTTGTCGCCGCTACCGCCACTGATAAGCGACGCATAAAAACCGCGTTCTTCGCCGGCACCCGATCCGTTTGTCGAAACAGAATAACCGGTTTTCAGCCCCGCGCTCGAGTTGGTGATTGTCGCGCTGTACCCTCTTAAATGACCGCCACCCGATCCCGAAACGTACGAGCTGGATCCCGATGCCGAACCGCCGCCGTCATTTTGCACCACGATCGCTTGTGCTGCGACCGATGAAGTACTGGCGCCGATCATCGACACTTGCGATGCGATACCTTCGGACATGTCGGCCACTACATCAAGTTTATAATTGGGCGAACCCGTTCCGATTCCCACCCTTCCCATACGGTACGCATGGTCGGTGATCAAATCGGGAGTGGTGGTCCCGCCCGCTTCAAACCAATCGGCATCGGCTTTCCCGGTTACGGTGAGCCAGCTGGTCGTGGGATTGTCCCAATAGTAAAATCCGGGCGAATTGGTCCCGACGGTGTTCTTCAGGTAAATCATCATGCCCTGTTGCGCCGCCGTAGGATTGGTCGCCGGAAAGGTGTCCAGACGTGGGATAATGAGTCCGTCGGTCGAAGCCGGTGTCGCTTCGTCGGCCGCCTTGACCTCGAGCAAGGCATTGGGCGCCGTGGTGTTGACGCCCACTTGTCCGTAGGCCGAAAACAACAAAAGCAACGCCGCTAGTTGTAGAATGGTTTTCATCTTTTTTGGGTTTAGGATGCTAAGTTCGGACGCTGCCGTAGCTTTAAAAACCCAATTTATACCATCGCCCTTTTTTTTATACGAACGACAACCGACACGCGCATGGCCGATTTCACACCTGATTTCTTGTGATAAAATTTTTGTGATGATTTTTTTATCACCGCATTTTTATCACCATTTTTTTGTTACAAAATTCTCGTTACAAAATATTTGTAACAGAAATTTTGTAACAGCTTTATAAAAATGCGCTTTTTTAGAAAATTTCACTTCGCCAAAAACGCCAAAAGTCGAACGCCAACGATCCCTCGTTCGACATTCGACTTTTGACTTTCGTCATTTGTCATTCGTCATTCTTCATTCGACTATTCCTCATACGTCACCAACACCCGAAACGGCTTGCCCACGACCTGTGCTGAATTACCCGATTTGGTCCATACGACAATGGCCGTCGACGATATGTAGTAGTCGTACTCATACCCTATCGATCCGCCGTAGTTGGGCGGTACACTTGCACCCGAGGTGTATTCGACCAAAACACTCACGCTCAAAATCTTCGAACTGGTGATGCCGTGGAGGGCTGCGGTTTGGGAGCCCTGGGAAGAATTGGTGGTCCCCGTAAGTTTCATGGTTTTGATGGCCGGCGCGGTGGAACCCAACTTGGTAAACCCATTGACCTCGAGCTTCGCCGTTGGTGCGCTGGTGCCGATACCGATTTTGGCGGCAGCCGCCGTTTGCATGTCCGAGCCAAAAATCACATTGCCTACAGACAGTTGGTTGCTGCCCGTGAGCGACGCCACATTGGCCCCTTTCCCGATGGCGATGTTGTTGCTACCCGAAGTCTGGCTGACCATGGCGTCCATGCCCACAGCCACGTTATTGTCGCCGCTTTCGTGCGAGAACATGGCGCCTTTCCCGATAGCAGTGTTGCTCGTACCGGTGGTGTTGGTGTAATACGAATTCATCCCGACGGCCACGTTGTAATCGCCGCTGTTGTTGCCGCGCAAGGCATCGTGTCCTATGGCCGTGTTTTGTTCGCCCGATACATTCATGTACATCGCGCCGTTGCCAAAGCAAGAATTGTGGTTGCCGATCTCGTTATGGTACAATACATTGTATCCAAAACCCGCGTTCTGTATCCCGCCTTGATTCGACGCGAGTGCAGCCGAACCAAATGCCGTATTGGCCCAGCCCGTAGCATTGTTGTACAAAGCATTGAAGCCCACGGCCGTATTCAAGCTGCCGGTCGAATTGAGCCGCAGCGCATTGGTCCCGACGGCGATATTGTATTCGCCGCCCACATTGTTTTCGAGCGCGTTGTTGCCGATGCCGACACTGCCCGAAAACGTGTTTTTGTTCAAACTGTTCAAGCCGATGGCCACGCTGTAGTTGCCCGGTGCCGCTGCCTCGAGTGTGTTAGCGCCGATGGCGATGTTGTTGTGGTTGGCGGTATTGTTCACCAAGGCGTCGCTGCCCAAGGCGATGTTGCTCGCGCCCAATTGTCCGATGCGCACATTGTTGCGTTTGATGACCAGGTCTTTGTCGTCGGTGGTACCGATGAAATGCGTGCCCGGTGTGGTGCCTGCGTTCCCGGTCATGCTCCAACCCGAGTTCGCGCCCACGCCTTTCCAGGCCGTCGCCACATTGTCCCAGTAGTAAAACCCTGGCAGCTTCCCGGCAGCCGTTGAAGCCAGATAAACCATCATGCCGTTGTGCGCGGCCGTGGGGTTGACAGCGGGAAAAGCACTGATCCGCGGAATCAATATACCGTCGTTGTTGGCCGGCGCTGCGGGGTTCGACGCGCCGATGTGCATCCTGGCATTCGGCACAAAATTACCCACACTCACCTCGCCGGTACCCGTAAGGATCATACGTGAGATGTTTCCGCCGGTGCGAAAGATCATGCCGTCGGTCACGGCCGGATTGTTGTACACGATGGCACCGTTGGTCGAATTCGCATTCGAACCGAACAAAATGCCCGACTCTGCACCCGACAACAAGCTTAAATAATTTTCGGCATCGTCTTCCAAAGTCACCGACGAACCCGGATTCGGCGTCATACCCGAAGACCCTTTGCTCAAATGCAATTTTGACTGCGGCGCCGACGTGCCCATCCCGATATTCCCGTTGCCTTTGATGCGCATGTTTTCAAAAAAACCGGCGCTGTGCCCAAAGCCAAACGCGATGTCATCGCCCGAACCACCGGTGTAGAATTGCAGCAAATAGTCCTGCACACCAATGCCGTAGTGGTTGGTACCATTACCCCACAACCCGATTTTGTTGCCCAGCACATTGTCGAACTGCAACGGACGCTGCGGAACAATATTCCCCAACCCCAAATTTCCGGTAGGCCCCAAAACCATACGCGTGAGGTTGCCGTTGTTCCTGAACAACATTGAATTGGGTAGCCCCGGTGAGTTGTAAATGATCCCGCCGCTGGTCGCGTTGCCGCTGCTGCCAAACAAAACCCCGGTCTCGGCGGTAGAAAGGACGTTGAGATAAGCGCTCACACCGCCTTCGAGCGTAGCCGTCGCAAACGGGTTGGGCGTCATGCCCGAACTGCCGTTGGCAACATGTAATTTCGATTGCGGCGTGGCCGTCCCAATCCCGGTGCTGCCCGTGTTGGTGATACGCATGTGCTCGGTGTTGTTGGTACGGAACGCGAGCGGCTGGTCGTCGGTAGTGCCGACAAAATCGTCGGTGGGTGTGGTGCCCGTATTGCCCGTCACTTCCCATCCCTTGTCGCCCGAAACGGGTGTCCAGATGGCGCCGCTGTTGTCCCAGTAGTAAAATCCGGGACGCTTGCCCGCGGCCGACGTGGTCAGGTACACCATCATGCCTTGTTGGTCGGCGGTAGGATTGACTGCGGGAAACGCGTCGATTTTGGGAATGATCAAGCCATCGGTGTTCGAAGGCGCGGCCTGGTTGGACGAACGCACGTCGAGCGCGGCGTTGGGTGTGCTGGTGTTGATGCCTACTTGGGCAAACGCAGCCGTTCCGCATAAAATCAAGGCTGCAAGGAAAAATGTCTTCATAGTTGGTTGTGTTGTTGATTTTTGATGGCGCAAAATAAAGGCAACACTTTGGGTTAAAAAACAGCCGATACACGAACGACTTTTTTAAAGGATAGACTGCTGTTTTTTCGATAAATTTTTTGTTAATTTGCTCCACAACACACATTTATGAAATGGGATTGCATCATCGTAGACGACACCGAAATAGACAATCTGACCGTCGTTTCGTATGTCAAACGGTTTCCGTTTTTTAACCTCATCGGCGCTTACCAATCGTCGCGCGAGGCGCTTTCGGCCATCGAAAAAAACAAGGTGGATGTGATTTTCCTCGACATCGACATGCCCAACTACAACGGCATCGAAGTGCGCAAACGCGCGCTCGACATCCCGGCCTGTGTGTTCATCACCTCGCATACCGAATACGCAATCGAAGGTTTCGAGCTCGATGCGCTCGATTACATCGTCAAGCCGTTGACCTTTGACCGCTTCACCAAAACCGTCAAACGCATCGAAGATTTCATGGACCTGCGCAACAAGGCCGAATTGTTTGAAGCCTCGATAGGCGGCGACGCGATTTTCATCAAGGAAGGCCACAGCGAAACCAAGGTCAAGCTGACCGATGTGTTGTACCTCGAAGCGCTCAAGAATTACACGCTGATCGCCACGCCCGAGAAAAAACACCGCGTGCTGCTCAATATCGGGATGTTGCTCAAGGACGACAACTTCAGGTCGTTTGTGCGCGTACACCGCGGCTTTGCCGTACAAAAACACTTTATCAAAAAAATCAGCGCGCAGGAAATCGAACTGGCCGACCGCATCGCCATTCCCATCGGGCGCAACTACAAGGACAACCTCAGCCAGTTGTTGTCATGAGAAGCTGGCCGTTTTTGATTTTGTTGGTCCACACGCTTTTGCTTGCACAAAAACCCACGGTCGAAAAGTGGACGACCCAGTTCAAAAACACCCCACCCGACACGGCGCAGGTCACGCGGCTCAACAAAATCTCGACACAACACGCCCAAACCGATTCGACGCGCAGCCTTTGGTATGCATTCGAGGCGCTTCGGATGGCGCAATCGCTCCAATGGAACGAAGGAATCGCGCGGTCGTATTTCAGGATCGGATCACAATACTACAGCCAACACCAATACGACAGGGCCATACTGCATTTTGACAAGGCGCTCGGCGCAACAAAGGATCCAAAGCTGCAGAGTAAAATCTACTCAGGCATCGGTAACTGTCATTTTTATGAAAGCGATTATTCGAAGGCGTTGGCGTTTTACCACCGCGCGCTCAAGATCGACGAGGCGCGCAGGGACCGCGAAGGTATCGGCAAGACGACGCTCAATATCGCATCGGTGTATTACAGCTTGGAGGATTACCCGAAATCGATCGCCTTTTTCAACCGTGCGCTCGACCAAAAAATAGCCGATCCCGGGTTCAACGCGGCCTTGTTGCGCAACTTGGGCGCGGCGCACAACACCATGGGGCATTGGGAAAAAGCACTGGTCTATTTTGAACGCAGCCTGGCGATGTGGCGCGACATTGGCGATCCCGTGGCGCAGGCCAGCTTGTTGTCGGACATCGCGCTGGTGTACTACGACACCGAAGACTACGGCAAGGCCATTAGGTACAGCAAGGCCGCGTTGGCGTTGGAACCCGATGCGTCCGACAAGGTCAACCGCGCGTTCACCTACGGCGTCATCGGCGATTCTTATACGGAGCAAGCCAAACAAACCTCTAGCGGCGGCGTGTTGCTCGACAGCGCGGTGCATTATTTGAACCTGTCGATCCAATTGCACAAAGACCTGCAGAGCGTACGCGGACTGTATGACGATTACACCAGCTTGACGGCGGCGCAAAAACTCTCGGGCGATTACAGGGCGGCCATGGCGTCTTACGAACAATCGATCGTGTACAAGGATTCGTTGTTCAATGCCGACAACCGCGAAACCATCAAAAACATAGAAGACAAACGCGCAATCGAACTGCGCGACAAGGAACTCAAGATCAACAAGCTGCAACTCGAGGCCAACCACCGCCAAAAATGGGCGCTGTCCTTGGGTGTCATTTTTTTGGGCGTGATTGGTGGATTGCTGTATTACCAAAGTGCCGCGCGCAAGGAAACGAACCGTCAACTGCATGCGATGAATGCCGATCTCGACCGCGCGAACAATGTCAAGACGCGGCTGCTCAGCATCCTGAACCACGATTTGCGCAGCCCGGTGAACAGTTTCATCCACTACATCCAATTCAAGAAAGAAAACCCAGAGTTGCTCGATCCCGCCGCCGAAAAGCGCATCGAGCAGGCCACGCTGGCTTCGGCCAAAAACCTGCTGTTGTCGATGGAAGACATGTTGCTTTGGACCAAAGACCACATGGAGCATTTCGAGCCGCGGCCGTCTACTTTCAGGGTCCAGGCGGTGTTCGACGCCATGCGGAAACATTTTTCGACGGTGACCGAAAAGACGCTCCTGTTTGAAGCCGATCTTGATTTCGATATCGTGACCGACGAAAATTACCTCAAAACCGTGGTGCGCAACCTCACGGCCAACGCCATCCAGGCGACAAAAGACCAAGCCGATGCACAAATCGTTTGGCGCGGCTGGCAAAAGGACGGCCGCGCGTTGCTGTCGATTACCGACAATGGCCCGGGCATGCCCAAGGAGCAACTCGACAAATTGTTCGACCCGCAGGGCGTGGGCAGCGTGCAATCGGGGTTGGGGCTGCATTTGGTGCGCGACTTTACGCAGGCCATCGGTTGGAAAATCGACGCACGGTCCGACGCCGGCGGCACGACGTTTACGCTGTCGGAAGCTTAGGGATTTATTTTGGCTTCGAGCGCCCGCAACCGGGCTTCGAGCAATTCGACTTTTTTCTGATAGGCCTCTATGGCTTGCTGTTGTTCCTGCAAAGCCTTGGTCAGGATGGGCACCATGCCGATGTAGTTGACGCCTTTGCTCGCCGTAGCGGGTTGGTCGTCGGCGGTTTGCAGTTTCTCATCGGTCACCAAATCGGGAAAAACGGTTTCCATTTGTTGTGCGATAAAACCCGTTTGGCGGTTTTTCGGGAACCCGAATTCGTCGGCATACGCGCGTTTGAAATTGTAATCCTTGACCTCGAGCGCCATGAGTTTGCTGGTCACATTTTGGGTAGGTGTAATGTTTTCCTTCAGATTGCTATCGGACGGATTGGTGAACGTTCCCGAAACATATACCGCTCCTAAAAAGTATCCTGCATAACTTCCTGCCTTGGTTGTCGTAGAATAAACCCCGTAGTGTGTTCCGCCTGCTGCAGATGACATGACCGAGTAGTGCCCGTACTTGGTCCCTGTTCCGGTCGCGACCGCCATCACCGATTGGCTGCTTCCCCTCATTATTCCGTTACCTGTCCCTTCTAATTCTACAGATATGCCTATGCTGGTGGCGTTACTTGTTCCCGTAAACTCATTGGAAACGCCTATCCTAGTGCCGGATCCGGTATTGGAAATTCGGTTGCTGATCGCGAACTGGAGTCCATCTCCAGAGCCAGACAAGTTATTGTCAAAACCAATGTGTTGGCCTGATCCATTCCCGGAAAGCTGGTTGATGATACCCCAATGAAGACCCGACCCTGAGTTCGTAAGATAGTTTCTAATGCCCCATCGAATACCGTCGCCAGATCCGCTCAGCTCATTGTAAATACCCGAATGACTCCCGCCCGAGGCGCTTAATATATTCCGCAGCCCATACTTCGCTCCTGTTCCCGAACCGGTCAGTTCATTGGAAATCCCATAGTGTGTGGCATTCCCTGTGTTTGAAATTAAGTTGTTTACACCATACTGCACACCCGTACCCGAGCCGGAAATCTCTTGATAAATGCCGTGATGCCCGCCGCTACCGGTGCCGTTCAGCCTATTGAAAACGCCTGTATGCATGCCGTTTCCTGTTTTTCCGATTTCGTTAAAAACACCGTGCTGCGCGCCAGAAGCCGTTCCAAAAAGTTGGTTTAGTGTCCCGATGTGCTCGCCGCCGCCACTCGCATCAAAATAATTGTGCGTTCCGCGGTTGGCCCCTGTTCCTGTCGTAGAAATGTAATTGACCGTTCCCGATTGTGTTCCCGCGCCCGCGCCATACAACCCATTGTCAACGCCGATATGGTTGCCGGCACCGGTGTTATTGATGTAGTTGCGCACACCATATTGGATTCCGCCGCCGGTGCCGCTAAGTTCATGGTAGCTTCCGTAGTGTTCACCGCCACCCGGACTTGCGTTGGCCAGGTAATGCCCGTAGTGTGTGCCCGTGCCCGCGACGCTTGCGTTGATCCAGGTATAAGCACCCGCGAGGATGCCGTTGCCGCCCGCAAAATAATTGTTGAACATGCCCATCTGGTTGCCGTTGCCGATGGTTCCCGCAAATTGATTCGCCATGCCGGTCAGGTGTCCCGTGCCCGCCGAAAAATCGTTGCGAACACCATTCTTGGGCCCTGCCGAAGCGCCCGAGAAAAAATTTTCGGCGCCAAAATGCGAGCCCGTGCCCGTATTCGAAAACATCGATTGCGACCCATACTGATTCCCGTTTCCGGCGCCGCCCAATAATTGGTAAGCCCCGAAATGATTCCCCGAACCCGGGCTCACGTTGTTCAGGTAGCTGCCGTATTGGGGTCCGGCGCCCGCTACGGCGGCCCGTATCTCGGTGTAGGCGCCCGCCATGATACCCGCGCCGCCTGCAAAATAACTGTTGTAGGCCCCGAGCTGGTTGCCATCGCCTATCGTTCCGCTGAATTCGTTCCAAACGCCTGCGTTATGTCCTGAGCCCGCCGTAAATTGCGTAAGCATTCCTGTATGCTGACCTGAACCCGCTCCTTCTAAGAGGTTCCAAGTTCCCCAGTGCCACCCCGTACCGTTTCCGTTCAATCGGTTGACCAACCCAAACTGTTGTGCCGGATCGTCGCTTTGAATGTGAAATATCGCACCGCGCTTGATTCCGGTTCCTTCGTTCTGGATCGAGGCCACAAATCCTCTTTGTTCGGTGGGCGCATCGGCGTACAACCTGGCGTAAAAACCCGACTGCGCGCCCGTTCCTGTACTGTTGATGACGGCGTCAAAACCGCGTTGCCAGCCCGTTCCCGAACCTTCGATGACCGACTGGTAGCCAAAATGGTTGCCCGTGCCCGAATTGTCGATTTTTGAAAGGCTTCCCGTGAGGCTCGTATCGCCCGCGCCGGTTATGCTTGCGTTGATGCCAATCGTATCCGAAACGGCTTCGGCCACAACATCGAGCTTGGCCTCGGCGACGTTCTTTCCGATGGCTACGCGACCCATGCGGTAGGCGTGATCGTCAATCAGGTCGGGCGCGACGGTCCCGCCTTCTTCAAACCAATCGGCATCGGCCTTGCCTGTGAGCGCGAGCCAGGAAACCGTTGGGTTATCCCAATAATAGAATCCGGGCGGATTGGTCCCCACGGTATTCCGCAGATAAATGATCATCCCTTGCTGGTTCGCCGTCGGATTGGTCGCCGGAAAGGCATCAAGTCTGGGAACGATAAGCCCGTCGGTTGCGGCAGGCGTCGCTTCGTTGGCCGCCTTTACTTCGAGCAAGGCGTTTGGTGTTGTTGTGTTCACCCCTACCTGTGCGTAGGCCGAAAACAACATAAACAAGGCCGAAAATTGTAGTATTGTCTTCATCTTTTTTTGGGTTTAGACTGCTAAGTTCGGACGCCGTCGCAGGTTTAAAAACCCAATTTATACCATCGCCGTTTTTTTTATACGAACGACAAACGGCACATATATTTTGTTAATTTTGGAAGGCAAAGTCCGTTATGAAAACCTGGAAATGTCTTATCGTAGATGATGAAGATGTAGACCGCCTGATGGTGGTGTCCTTCGCCAAACGATTTCCCGAGTTGGAGATCGTCTCGGCGTGCAGGAGCGCAGCCGAAGCGTTGTCTGTGCTAGAAAGGAATACGGTAGACGTATTGTTCCTCGATGTCGATATGCCCGGCGACAACGGCCTGGAACTCCGTCGAAAGGCGGCATTGGTCCCGGCCTGCGTTTTTATCACCGGCCATGCCGAACACGCAGTCGAAACCTACGAACTCGACACGTTGGATTTTATCGTAAAACCGCTTCGGTTCGAACGATTTCAGAAAGCGATGGAACGCGTGAACGAATACCTTTCGGTACATGAAAAGGCCGCCCTTTTTGACTTGAATTTCGGGCAGGATTCGATTACAATCAAAGAAGGCCATGACCAGGTTCGCGTGAACCTGTCGGACATCATTTGTCTTGAGGCCTTGAAAGATTATACGCTTTTGGTGACCGCACGAAAAAAATACTGTGTATGGTCGAACCTTGGTGCGCTTTTGAAACAACCGCTTTTTGAGAATTTCATCCGCATCCATAAAAGCTTTGCCATCAAGCCGCAGTTTGTAACGCGCGTAACAGCGACCGAAGTAGAACTAAACGGCGCTTACAAAGTTCCGGTTGGCCGAAGTTACAAAGACAACGCCAAAACACTGTTATGAAAATCCTTACTTTTCTTTTGCTTTTTTCGACGGCAATTTTCGCACAGACTGACCTTGAAGCAAGACGTCAGGGCATTGAACGCTTGACATCGTCGGATCCTGAAGCGGCGTTTAAAGAGATTTCGGCGATTGCGGTCGAGCATAAAAATGCCGATGAAAAGACCAAGGCAAAAATCGAATCGACCATGGCGTTGGTCATGATTTATATGGCCGATTTGGAAGGTGCCGAAAAAAAGAACGATTGGTCGTTTTCGGTTCATTCAAAATCGGGCGAAGCGCAAGAACTGGCGCGCAACTATTTCAGCAAGGCGCTCATTGCCGAACGTCGATCGGATTATGTGCATTCCATCGATTTTTTCCTGAAGACGATTACCTACGCCGAAAAAAGCAAGCAGTTTACACTTTTGCAAAAAAGCAACCGCGGGCTGGCGATGTCTTATTGCGATCAGCGCGACTACAATAAGGCGCTGGATTTCATCAACAAATCGCTCAGCTACCAAAAGCAAAAACCCGATCCGATGCAGCAGGCCTATTCGCTTGCGGCAAAAGGAGAAATCTACCGTTTGAAAGGCGATTTAAAAATCGCCAACCAGTACTTGAAAGAAGCACATGATACGTTTGAAAAAGCAGGCAACGAACATGGCCGTGCCTGGGTTTTGACCAATTGGGCGATATGCCATGAAAATAATCTTTTAGAATATGCGCGAATGGCGCTTGAAGCGCAGGAAATTTGGGACAAAGTTGCGCCCGAAAACACCATGTCGATCGTAAATCTGGGTAACATCGGTTACAATTTTATGGTGATGGCACGCGATAGTGCGATGGTCACAAAGGGGCAGCCCGATCTTCCGCAGGGAAAAGCCGCGCTTGTTGGTGCGTCCGAACGTTACTACAAACGGGCATTGGCCTTGGCAAGGAAAAAGAAAAACTGGAATGCCGTTATTTACCAAACCCATAACTTGGCAGCGCTGCACTACATGAACGCCGATTACAAATCGGCGTATGACAACCTCAACATTACGTTGCGATTGAATGATTCCATCTTTTCGCAACAGAACAAAAACAAGATCGCGGCGCTCGAAAGCGAGAAAAAAATCCTGTTGCGCGACGAGAAAATCAGGTTGGACCAAATTCGATTGGAAAACCACCAAAAGCAACGTTGGTATTTGTTTGGTGGATTGGCGCTTTTGGCGTGTATCGGGGTGCTTTTGTTCCGGCAGAATCAAAACCGGAAAAACCACAACCAGCGCTTGCTGTCGCTTAACAACGAACTCGATCAGGCCAACAAAGTAAAGACGCGGTTTTTTAGCATCCTGAACCACGATTTGAGACGTCCGGTGTACAATTTGATCCACTATTTGCAACTGCAAAAGGAAAGTCCGGAACTGTTGGACGCCGATTCGAAAGAAAGAATCGAAGGCCAGACTTTGCAATCGGCCGAAAATCTTTTGGCGTCGATGGAAGATTTGTTACTTTGGAGCAAGGGCCAGATGGAACATTTTGAACCGTCTGCAAAAGCGGTTGCGGTAGGGTCGGTTTTTTTGGATCTGCAGCACCATTTCGAATCGGAATCGGCCGTTTCGTTGCATTTCGAAAACCCCGAAAACATTACGATTACTACCGATGGCGACTATTTGAAAACCATTTTGCGGAACCTCATCGGCAACGCGATCAAGGCCATGGAGGGGCAACCCAACGCGACGATTTGGGTAAAATCTTTTTCAAACCACAAAAGGCCCGTCATTACGGTTTGTGACAACGGAAAAGGAATCCAGGCCGAACAATACAAAGCGTTGTACGACGAGAACGAAGTGGTGGGCATTGGGACCGGACTTGGCTTTCACCTGATTCGGGATTTGGCCAAGGCCATTGGAACAACGGTTTCGGTCGAATCAAATTCTGGCGAAGGAACAACTTTTACCTTGACTTTTAACTGAAAAAGCCCGGCGTAAACACCAGGCCCTTTCGACCCAAAAAAAACTATTTTTTATTTCGCCATCTTTTCTTCAAGTGCTTTGAGTCGCGCTTCTAAATCTGATATTTTCTCATTTTGACCTTCAATAATTTGTTGTTGCTCCTGGACGGCTTTGACCAGCGGCACTACAAACGAGGTGTAGTTTACGCTGTATAAATTTTCGGCATTTTTGGGCACATCGACACCATTGAAATCGTAGTTGATCTCTTGCGCTGCCTGGGCAACTTCCTGTGCGATGAAACCCGTTTGTTTGATTTTTTCGATGTCGTATTTGCCTTCCCAATCAAAATCTTCTTTATCCTTATCCCCGCGGTACAACATCTCATTTTGCTTGTGCAGGTCAAGGTTGTAAGTAACCGGCCTAAGTTTGCCGATGAACGACAATCCCGGGACATTTTCCTGGATGTTGTTTTTGATGCGACGGTCGCTGTAGGCGGTAATTCCCGTAACCTGAGCCCTGATTGCCGTAACGCTGGCGTTGCCCAATTCGACCATATTGCTCGCCGAGGTTGCGCCGCCAACATTGTACCCCAAACCGGTATAATTGGTAAGCGCCGTCGACGATGTAGGGTATACGTTGTTGCCAATACAGGTGTTGTAGTTTCCTGCGGTGTTGTTCACCAAAGCCCTGTTTCCTACGGCAACATTCCCGTACCCTAAACCGTTGCTATTCATGGCCGTCGATCCGATCGCGGTATTGTTGTAACCCGATGAATTTAGAAGCATCGCTTGGTATCCGTTGACCGTATTATAGCTTCCGGATGTGTTTCCCGTTAGTGCCTGATAACCCGTAGCCGTATTGGCGAGACCCGTATTGTTGGCGGGTGTCGCAGAGCCCTTGATCGCTTCGGTTCCGATTGCCGTATTTGTGTTTACAAAGGGCGTGGTTGTGTTGTTTGCATATAACATTGCCTGATAACCGATAGCCGTGCCATAACTTCCCGCCTGAGATTGGGACATAGCCATATCACCCATAACAGTATTACCATTTCCAGTAAGGTTACCTAACAAAGAAGCATAACCAATAGATATATTGTTACTACCAGTATCATTGATTGACATCGCCTGCATTCCTATTGCGGTATTTCGAAAACCAAAACCACTGCCGGTACTTTGCAACGCAGCAGCGCCGAAGGCCATATTATCTCCACCTGTATTGTTTTGCATTGTCCTCCAGCCAATGGCCAAATTATTGCCAAAGCCGGTGGCATTTTCGAGCGCCTGTGTTCCGATGGCTACGCTGTGAAAACCATTTGTATTGGCATAAAGCGCGCGATAGCCAATGCTGGTATTGTCGTTACCGGTAGTGTTGCTGCGCGACGCATAATTTCCTATCGCTACATTTCGATTGCCCTCGTCAAGCATTGTCTGGTTAGTGGTAAAAAGCGCTTCATATCCGATCGCTACGTTGTCAGTGTCAAATGCTACTCCGCCGTTTGAAAAAGCTTGCGTATACAGTGCGCGATTGCCGATGGCTACATTTTTACCGCCAGCCGTGTTGCGGTTTAAGGCTTCAGACCCGATGGTCGTATTGTCCAGCCCAACGGTGTTGCTCTCGGCCGCCAAGGAACCTATCGAAGTATTTCTTGCAACAATGTTATAGGTGCCGCCCGAACGGTATCCGAAAGCCGTACTCGCTGCCCCGATAACGCCCGATGGTTGATTGGTATGTCTAAAGAAAACTTCTTTGCTGTCGATGGATCCGATGAACGAAGTGGCTGCGTTGTACCCGCTGTTGCCCGTTAAGTTCCAGGCGTTCGAAGTAGTCGATCCGACGCCTTTCCATGACGTCGACGGATTGTCCCAATAATAAAATCCGGGTTGGTTGGTTCCTGAAGCGGTCGTGAGAAAGACCATCATCCCGTTTTGTGCCGCTGCCGGATTGACCACTGGAAATACGCCGATGCGTGGAATGATGATGCCGTCGGAATTATTTGGGTTCGAGGCGCTGGATGCATTGATTTGGAGCTTTGCGTTTGGCGCGGGTTCGTTGATACCGATGTGTGATGTAAGTCCCGAATTCATCCCGGTTCCGTAAATCATGTTCCCGATAGAAAGCTGGTTGCTTCCGGTGAGCGAAGGCACCCCTGCAAAGTTCCCGATCGCAATGTTGCTGCTGCCCGCGGTTTGAAACCTCATCGCGTTGGCTCCGATTGCCGTATTGGACGATCCGTTGGTAAGAATCGCCATCGAAACAACGCCAACAGCTACATTATTTGATCCGTCCGGATTATCTTGTAGCGCCTGAGCGCCTATGGCTGTATTGGAATTTCCGGATGTGTTCGACATCAGTGCGCTAAAGCCTTGCGCGAGGTTATAACTTCCCGTAGTATTGTTGCTCAAGGCCTGTGAACTGAAAGCACTGTTCATTTCGCCAATGGTATTGCTGATAAGCGCGCTTTTCCCGATGCCGATATTGTCTGAACCCGTGGTGTTGTTCATCAAGGCCCCAACGCCCAAAGCTACGTTCGCATCGCCTGTTTCATTGTTTCGCAAAGCAGCAAGTCCAATGCCCATATTGCCTGACCCAGTTGTGTTGTCATACATAGATTCGGCGCCTATAGCAACGTTTCGGCTCCCTGTTGTATTTGAAAAAAGCGAAGAAGTCCCGACCGCAACATTTTGTGCCCCGTTAGAGGTTGTCGTTGGATTGTTGTTGCGCAAAGCGCGGTTCCCGATCGCGACATTATCGGTTGTGTAAGGTGCTCCTCCGTTAGAGAAACTTTGTGCTGCCAAAGCATCGGCTCCTATCGCGATATTTTTGTCGGCGGTGGTGTTCAACGCCAGTGCATTGGTTCCAAAAGCGATGCTGCCGATTCCGATACGTCCGGCGGGAACACTATTGCGTTTAAAGACCAAATCGTTGTCATCAGTGGTTCCGATAAAATTCACCGCCGGGTTCGTACCTGAATTCCCGGCGAGCGCCCATCCTTTTTCGCCCGAAACGCCTTTCCAGGAAGTCGATGGATTGTCCCAGTAGTAAAATCCGGGTTGGTTTGCGCCGACCGTAGTGGTCAGGAAAACCATCATGCCGTTTTGTGCCGCCGATGGTGTGGTTGCCGGGAACGCACTTATGCGCGGAACAAGGATGCCATCGGTAGATGAAGGCGCGGCCGGATTCGAGGCCGGGATGTCGAGGCTTGAGTTGGGCATCGTCGTACCGATCCCGACTTGTGCGTTGGTGATCGTCGCTAAAAAAAGCAAAACAATCAAGGTAAGATTTTTCATGTGGTGTTGGTTTAGCATCTGCAGTTTCTTTCGACAAAGTTGCGTTGGCTGCGTGACTAAAAAAACCGCCAATAGACGAGCGTCGTTTTAAATAGACGAATGCAAAAAAGGCCTGGCTTGCGCCAGACCCAAAGAAACTAAACCTATCTTTAGTTTACTCGCTTCGTTTGAATTTGAACCCCACGTCGCCAAAGAGTACGCCGTAAGAATCAACGGGATAGGAAAATTCATCATCGGTATTGACCATACGCGTTACGGTGATGCTGCCCACTTCGATTGGCGGTATGGTGCCGGTTTTTAACGTGCGGGAAAACAATGCGTTGGTCTCGACCGAAACCGTGTACAGATGGTCTTTTTCGACGGCCAAGGGCGTGATATCGATTTCCATCAGCGTGCTCGCGGCCGAAACATTGACGGTTTGCGTGCGCAATATTTCCCTCGTTTCGTGGTCCCATAGCGTCACGGTGGTTGTAGGATCGGGCGCCGCGAGTTTGACGGTCAGTTTGCTGATCGTACCATTGTGTTTGGGCTTGAATTCGAAACCGGTTTCGATCACATTTTCGCCTGCGGAACTAATGGGCGCATTGAAAATGTCACCAGAATAGAGCAAATCGTGGGTGTTTTCTTCTTCGAAAACTTGCGGAACGTAGGTGGTGTTATCGTCGTCGCTGCTGCAACCGATTGTCATGGCCGCGAAAAGTAATGCGGCAAGTGTTGGAATATTTTTCATGGTTTAATTGTTTTGGTTTTTGTAAAAAGTCATTTCGCCCGATACCGTACCTACGGCATTGGATTCGCCCTTGTTGTACATGGCGCTCGGCTGTAACCGAATATTGCTGAAGCGGCATTGGATTTTGTCTCCCGTGACGTCAAATTGGATGGTGCCTGATTGGTCATCTGAACTCCAATCGACTTGGCTTTTTTGCGTGATTTCGGAGAATCCAACATACACTTCATCGGCAGGTTTTTTGCCTTCGCCCATAAAATCGCTTTTTTTGATTTTGTAGACTTTGCCGTCCTGCGGATAGTCTTTGCCGTTGAACGAAATCGTAAAGACTTTGGCCGGAACCAATTTGTCTTGCACGGCCACGATCAAGTCGCCCGAAGTGGTCCCGCCGCCCGATTTACCGTCAACCACAAGCGTTTGCGAACCGCACCGCAGGGTTACTTTTCCGTGGCCTTCCTTGGCCATTTCGGTAGGCGCCATCGCCGTTTCGGATGTCGCGGCAACGGTATCGGTGGTTTCTGATTTGCACGCCGCCACAATGAAGAACAGCGCAAAGGTTAACGCAAATTTGCCCATCATTTGTAGAATTTGAGCGTGCCGCTTAAGGTACCGTTGTTGTCGTACGGCACGTCGTTGGACGATTCGGCCTCCAACGTGATGCCGCTCAAGTCTACGGTCACTTCGTTGCCGTTAACCGCGAAGGTCACTTGCCCCGATGCCGTGGTCGAATCCCACGAAACAAAGGAGCTGCCTACAAATTCGGTCAGGTGGATGCGCGCCTTGGTCGGGTCTTCGTCGAGCGCGTCGTCGGTTAGCGTAAAGGTGGTGGTCACCGATGGCAATTCGGTCAAGTTGGTGTCGATTGAAAACGTCTTGAGTGAATTGTCGGTTTGGTTGGCGCCCACATAGCCCACGCCGCCCGCATAGGCCCAGCCGCACGGACCGTCCAGTTCATAGGTGCTTCCGCCCGTCATGGTAAGTGTGACATCGGCTGTTCCGGCGGGCGCAACATAGTAGGGCATTGCGTTTTGATCGTCTTTGTCGCAGGCGGTAAGCAATCCTATTGCCGCGAATAAAAAAATCCTCATCATGTTTTAATTTTTAAAGTTTCTTGAGGCAAATTTGCAGCAACCCCAAATCTTAAAAAAACACCAATAGACCAACAACATTTTAAATAGACGGATGACAAAGTGACCACATTTTTTATACATTTGATAAAGCCCTGAACCCAATTATGGCCACGTACAACTGCATCATCATCGACGACGACGAAATCGACCGGATTACGGTCGTGGCATTTGTCAAAAAATTTCCCGAACTCAACATCGTCGGTGTTTTCGACAACGCGGCATCGGCCTTGCCCGCTATTGAAACCCAAGACGTCCAAATCTTGTTCCTCGACATCGACATGCCGGGGCTCAGCGGGATCGACTTTCGCAAACATGCCGCCCATGTTCCGGTATGTATATTCATTACCGCGCATCCGGAACACGCTGTCGAGAGTTTCGAACTCGATACGCTCGATTTTGTGGTCAAGCCGCTCAAACTCGATCGGTTTGCGCAAACCGTGGCGCGTATCCAGGATTACCTCGAGCTCAAACACAAGGCGCAGTTGTTCGAGGCCAGCATAGGCGGCGATACGATTTACATCAAAGAGGGCCACGAGCAAACCAAGGTCAAGTTGCACGATATTTTGTACCTCGAGGCGCTCAAGGACTACACCAAAATCGTGACGCCACAAAAACGCCACTGCGTACTGTCGAGCATTGGCATGTTGCTCAAGGAAGACAATTTCAACTCGTTCATTCGCGTGCACCGCAGTTATGCCGTACAAAAACAATTCATCAAGAAAATACTGACCAACGAAGTCATGCTCAACAACGATGTGGTGATTCCGGTAGGCCGTAGCTACAAAGACAACCTCAAAACACTACAATAAATCTGGTTTTATGGGCCGCCGATTCCTCCTGTTTTTATGCTTACTTTCGATGACAGCCGCGGCGCAGGTCCCAAAAACCAAGGATTCGCTGTTGGTGTATCTCAAAACACATCCGCAGGACACGCTGTATGTGCAAGCGCTCAACGAATGGGCGTTTTTGATGGTCAAGGATGGCAACTATGAAGAGGCGCACCGCTATGTCAAAAAAGTCGACGCCTTGTCGCGAAAGTTGCACTATGGCTCGGGGTACTACAAGACGATAAACATGCTGGGCATCATCGAGTATTCGAAGCAAAACCAGAAAAAGGCGATGGACTATTTTCTCAAAGCCCATGACTTGATTACAAAATACCGGCTTCCGAAAAAAATCTACCAGAATTCGTTGAACAACATCGGCATCATCTACGCCGATTTGGGCGATCGTGAAAACGCCACGAAAAAGGCGATGGAACTCATCAATTACCAGGAAAAACACCAGATCAAGCCGCTCAAATCGTGGCCCTACGAACACCTCGGCAACAACCTCAAGCTCTACGAGAAATACGATGAGGCGTTGCGTTACTACAACAAGTCGATGGCGATCGAAAAAGACGAGAACGATTTTACGGGGATGGCCATCAACGAGAACAACATCGGAAACCTGTATGACGATCAGGGAAGGCTTGATATGGCCGCAAAGCACTATCTCAAGGGATTAGCCTATGCCCAAAAAGAAGATTACAAGCTCTTGCAAACCGACTTCTTGACCAACCTGGGGCGTGTTTGCAAAAAGCAACAACAATACGCCAAATCTGAACAATACTATCGCCAGGCCGAACGACTCCTCAAGGAACTCGAAGTGACCGTTCCGTTAAAAACGGTGTATCAAAATTTGGGTGACCTTTATGCGATCCAAAAAAAATACGACGCCGCCAAACAAGAATACCTCAAGGCGTTGGCCATTTCGAAGGAAATCCAAGACCCGCAAGTGTTGTTGACCATCAACGAAGCGTTGGCCGGATTGGGCGAGGCTACCGGAAATTTCAAGGACGCTTACCGTTACAAAGTAGCCGCAGGGGTTTACAGCGATTCGGTGTTCAAAATCGAAACAGCCAAGAACAGCGAAGATCTGTTGCGCAAGTACGAAACCGAGAAGAAAGAACAGGAAATCAAGGCGCTTTCGGCCAAAGACAAAATCAACCGGCTTGAAATAGAGAACGCGCGCAAGCAACGGATTTTTTTCCTCATCGGCTTGGGATTGCTGGCAATTGTCGTGGGATTGCTCATAGGGTTTTACCGCAACAAAAAGAAAAGTGCCGAAAAACTGGCGCAAAAAAACCGTGAAATGACCCGGCTCAACGAAAAACTCGAAACAGCCAACACCACCAAAACCAAACTATTCAGCATCATTGGGCACGATTTGCGCAGCCCGATCAGCCAGATTTACCAATTTCTCGATTTGCAAAAATCGGAACCCGAACTCTTTAGCGAAGCCGACAAGACGCGTCACAACCAACGCATCACCGATGCCGCGAGCACCGTACTCGAAACGATGGAAGATTTGCTGATTTGGTCGAAATCGCAAATGCAACAATTCACGGTGACGCCCGAAAATTTCGAAATTTTGCCGCTGGTTCAAACCATCATCGGGCTTATGCAGTCGCAAATAGACAGTAAAAAAATAACCGTGGTACTCGATATCGACGCATCGGAAACCCTTTACTCCGACCGCAATATTGTAATCATCATCATTCGGAACTTGCTGCAGAACGCCGTGAAATATTCGCCCGAAAACAGTACGATTACCATTGGTTCCCTAAAATCTGACGGCAAAACCCTGATCCGGATTGTTGATCAAGGCGATGGGATTCCCAAAAACATCAAGGCCACTTTCGAATCCGACACAAACCTGGTAGACAGCGGCCAGTCGGGGTTAGGGCTTACGCTGATCAAGGAAATGGGCGAACTGATCGGCGCCTCGTTTATCATGGCCGACCATGCCCCGAAGGGTTCGGTGGTCACGGTGACTTTCCCGAATCTATTTGATTCGAAGACGACCAACCATCGAACAAAAAGGGCATAAAAAAAGCCCGACAAGCGGGCCTCTTTTTTCTTTTTAATTCGGTTACAACAACGCGTTGAGCGAATCGGCATAGGTTTGTTTGGGCGCTACGCCTACCTGACGTCCGACGACTTCGCCGTCCTTGAACACCAATACCGTCGGGATGTTGCGCACGCCGTATTTGGCCGCGAATTCCTGGTTAGCGTCTACGTCTACTTTACCGATGACGGCCTTGCCTGCGTATTCTTCCGAAAGTTGGTCGATGATCGGGCCAACCATACGGCACGGTCCGCACCAGGCTGCCCAAAAGTCTACCATAACCGGTTTATCTGATTTCAATACCACTTCTTCGAAAGTAGCATCTGTTATTGCTTGTGCCATAATTGCTATTGCTTTAAGTTTTGAACGACAAAATTAGGCATTTAAATTTAAAATTCTTGTTAATTGAAAATCAGTTTTGGCTATTCGATCATAAACAAAAACCTATCCGAATAACAAGGTTACACAAACTTGCCATTTTTAGAAATCCGTAAAACTGCTTCATCCGTTTGACCAGACGGCCGCTCTTTTATTAGCTGAAGATTGTACTGTTTCAAAAGTTGGAAGTCGTGCCGAAATTCTCTAATATTGCCGAACCATCGATCCCATTTCTCTTTGAAAAGCACCTTCAAATATTTGCCGAAATACGGCTATCCACTTTTGGTTTTGCTCCACGTTGCCTTGGGTGCTCTTTTGTTTTGGCTTCCCGAAATCGGTGTGTACTATGGTCCTTTGGCAGCGGCTTTCGGATTGCTACTGATCGTGAAAAACAAAGACCAAAACCATGAAGTCCTTTTTGCGGCCGCGTACCTTACCGGCGCCGAAGTACTGATACGCATCATGGGCGGATCTTCGTATGAGCTTGCCAAATACTCGGTTGCTGTATACGTGCTGTTCGGGTTGTTTTTTTCGGGTTTTTCTAAAAAGTCATGGCTGTACGTGGCTTACCTGTTGTTGCTCGTCCCAAGCATTTTGATTTCCGAAGGATTGACGGGTATCTCAAAATCGACGTTGGTTTTGTTAAGGATCAACCTTAACGGCCCTATTTGTCTTGGCCTGTTGGCCATTTACGCATTTGACAAAAAAATCAGCTTCGGTATGCTGTCGCGAATCCTGCTGTTGGTTTCGCTACCTGCCTTGAGCATCGCTGTGCTTGTGTTTTTGCATAGTCCAGCCATCGATTCGATCCAGATAGTCGACTCAAACAAATATTTTTCGGCCATGTTTGGCCCGAATCAGGTAGCCACGACGCTGGGTTTGGGAATGTTTCTCTTTTTTGCGCGCGCCATCCTTTTCTCGGAATCGTATCGGTTGCTTGCTTTCAATCTGGTCGGGGCTTCTTTCATGGCCTATGTTGGATTGCTTACGTTTTCGCGTGGCGGAATGATCGTGGGTGTTTGTACGACACTCGCGATGATTTTGTTTGTCTACTTGCGGTCAGGAAGCTACGGAAAATGGCGGGCCAAAATGGGCCTGTTGGCTTTTGCAGGCAGCTTTATGACGGTGGTCACCGTGGTCGCGATACAAACCGATGGGCTTATCATAAAACGCTACACCAACCAAGACCATCTCGGACGCACCAAACGTATCAAAGAAGGCGACCGGTTGGTCCTGGCAACAAAGGAGATGAACTTGTTTTTCGACAATAGTTTTGCGGGCGTTGGCGTGACCAAAGCCGAAGACGCGCGCAAAAGCAAGTCTGGCCGAAACTACCACACGCACAACGAAATCACACGCTTGCTCGGCGAACACGGATTGATGGGTCTGGGTTGCGTCGTCATTTTGATTGGTGTCCCCATTTGGCTTTTTCTGAAACGGCGACGACACGTATTGCTGGGCGTATTCTTTGTCTTTTGGTTTTTGTCGGTCAACCACATCAGCACGCGGATGCTGGCTTCGGCATTTTTTTATGCCTTGATGTTGCTGCAAATCGACCTCGCCCCGAACAACATTTTCGACCGAATCATAGTACGGGATTCGTTCCGTAAAAAATTAGTTCCCGTAACTGAATCTAGTTCAATTTAAAATTAAGCTGTAGTTTTTCGAGCTCGACGAGCAACTCGTTCGAGATCCTGATCTTGAGTTTCCGGCTCGGCATCGACAGTCGCGTGACGACCTTGGTTTCCTCTACTTCGGTTTCAACGGTAATCGGTTCTGCATCCGATTCGCCTTCGACAGCGCCTTGGTCGTCTTCGGGTTCGACCGATGCGGCGACTTCGACCATGCGTTTTATCTTTTCGAGCTCAAGTATCTCGAACAATACCTGGTGATCGCCTTTGTTGAGTTGAAACAATTCGGACAAACGCGTGATTGTATCGGTGTGCAAATCCTTGATGTTGAAATGGATCACGAGCTTTTTGGCCATGGCCGCAAGCACATCCTGCAACTGTTTGACTTCGAGAAACTGCAAACGCGGCTCCGATTTCTTGCCCGTCTCGCGGTTGACCCAACCCTCCTTGACATTGACCTTGATAAATACAAAGCCGTTCGGTGTCAGGAAATGACGGAACTTGAGGTATTCTTCGTCAAAAATCCGGAACTCGTAACTTTCGTCATACCCTTCGAGCACAAAAGACGCCCAGCCTTTGTTGGTTTTGGTCGTACGGTGTTGGATGTTGGTCACGATGCCGCCCAACGTCAACGTCTTGCCCACGTGTTGCTCCAAACTTTTGAGCGCCTCGAGCTTGGCGTTGCAAAAATATTTCATCTCGAACCTGAAATCGTCTAGCGGATGCCCCGAAATGTAAATCCCGACGACTTCCTTCTCGCGTCCCAGCTTCTCCATCGTACTCCAATCTTCACACGGCGGCACGACGGGTTCGGCGATCTGGACTTCGCTGGCTTCGCCGAACAACGACACCTGCGATGAATTTTCGTTTTCCTGGTATTTCGAACCGTAGCGCATGGCTTTTTCGAGAAACGTGATCCCGTCGCCTTCTTCATGGAAATACTGCGCGCGGTGCGTGTTGTCGAATGTGTCGAAGCCGCCCGCCAACGCGAGGTTCTCGAACGCTTTTTTGTTCGCGGCGCGCAAATCGACGCGTTTGGCCAAGTCGAAAATCGAACGGTATTTGCCATCCTTTCTCGATTCGACGATGGTTTGCACGGCACCGCCGCCCACGCCCTTGATCGCACCCATCCCGAACCGCACCGCGTAGTTCTCGTTGACCGTGAATTTGTAGAACGATTCGTTCACGCACGGGCCCAACACCTCGAGCCCCATACGTTTACATTCTTCCATAAAAAACGAAACCTGCTTGATATCGCTCATGTTGTTCGAGAGCACGGCGGCCATGTATTCGGCCGGGTAGTTGGCTTTCAAATAGGCGGTCTGGTAGGCCACCCATGCGTAACACGTCGAGTGCGATTTGTTGAACGCATATTCGGCAAACGCTTCCCAGTCTTTCCATATCTTCTCTAGTACTACGGGGTCGTGCCCATTTTGTTCCGATGCCTGCCCGATGAATTTGGGCTTCATCTTATCGAGTACATCTTTTTGCTTTTTACCCATCGCCTTACGCAGCACGTCGGCATCGCCCTTGGAAAAATTCGCGAGCTTTTGCGACAACAGCATGACCTGCTCCTGGTATACGGTAATGCCGTAGGTTTCCTTGAGCAATTCTTCGCACGCCTGTAAATCGTAGGTGATTTCCTCCTCGCCGTTCTTGCGTTTGATAAAACCGGGGATGTAGGCGATAGGCCCCGGACGGTACAACGCGTTCATCGCGATCAAATCGGCAAACACCGTCGGGCGCAATTCCTTCATGTATTTTTGCATGCCGGGCGATTCATACTGGAAGATGCCGACCGTTTCGCCGCGTTGAAAAAGTTCGTAGGTTTTCACGTCGTCGAGAGGGAAATTGTCGGGGTCGAGTGTCACGCCTGTGCGGTATTTGACGAGCTTGACGGTATCTTTGATGAGTGTCAGCGTCTTGAGCCCAAGGAAGTCCATCTTCAACAATCCCGCCGATTCGGCCACGGCATTGTCGAACTGCGTCACATACAAATCCGAATCCTTGGCCGTGGTGACCGGAACGAAATTGGTGATGTCGTCGGGGGTGATGATCACGCCGCACGCGTGGATGCCCGTGTTCCTGAGCGACCCCTCGAGCACCTTGGCCTGCTGGATCGTCTCGGCCGCCAGCGATTCTTCGCGCGCCATTTCGATGAGTTCCTTGACGCGGTCGAATTCCTCCGAACGCAATACCTTCTTGACCTCGTCTTCTTTTTCAGATAAAAATCGTGCGAGGTTCCATTTGCCGGGCATCATCCCGGGGATCAATTTGGCGATGCGATCGGCTTCGAACAACGGCAAATCGAGTACACGCGCCGTATCGCGGATGGCCGATTTGGTCGCCATCTTGCCATAGGTGATGATTTGCGCCACCTGGCTCGAACCGTATTTCTGGATCACATAATCCATGACCGACCCGCGTCCTTCGTCGTCAAAGTCGATGTCGATATCGGGCATCGATACACGGTCGGGGTTGAGGAATCTTTCGAAAAGCAGGTCGTATTTGATTGGGTCGATGTTGGTGATCCCAAGACAATACGCCACCGCAGACCCTGCCGCCGAACCACGACCCGGCCCTACCGAAACGCCCATGTCGCGCGCCGCGGCGATGAAATCCTGCACGATCAAAAAATAACCCGGGTAGCCCGTTTTTTCGATCGTCGCGAGTTCAAAATCGAGTCGTTCGCGTACGTCAGGGGTCAAGCCGTCAAGACCGTAGCGTTTTTCGGCACCTACATAGGTCAGGTATTTGAGGTATTTGTTCTCGCCGCGTTTGCCGCCGTCTTGGGCGTCTTCGGCAAATTGGAATTCCTCGGGAATGTCAAATTTGGGAAGCAATACGTCGCGGTACAGCGAATAGATTTCGATCTTGTCGATGATTTCGCCTATGCTCAAAATTGCTTCGGGCGTGTTGGCGAACAATTTTTTCATGTCGGCCGACGACTTGAAATAATATTCCTGGTTGGGCAATCCGTAACGGTAGCCGCGTCCGCGTCCGATGGGCGTCGACTGCTTTTCGCCATCCTTGACGCAAAGCAAAATGTCGTGCGCGTTGGCATCGGGTTGGGCTACATAATAGGTGTTGTTGGTAGCGACAACCTTGACCCCATGCTTCTTGCCGAACTCAATCAGCGTTTGGTTCACGCGGTTCTCGTCTTCCTGGTTGTGGCGCATGAGCTCGAGGTAGAAATCGGCACCGAACTGGTTTTTCCACCAAATCAACGCGTCTTCGGCCTGGTTCTCACCGATGTTGAGGATCTTGCTCGGAATCTCGCCATACAGGTTGCCCGAGAGCACAATCAGATCTTCCTTGTATTTTTCGACCACGGCCTTGTCGATGCGCGGCACGTAATAAAATCCGTCGGTGTAGGCGATGGACGACAACTTCGCGAGGTTGTGGTAGCCTTTTTTGTTCTTGGCCAAAAACACGACCTGGTAGCCGTTGTCTTTGCGTGTGCGGTCTTTGTGGTCTTCGCAAATGTAAAATTCCGCGCCTACGATGGGTTTCATCTCGACACCATCGGGAATTTCGCCTTTTTCTTCGGCCTCCTTGTTTTTGGCGGCCACCGCTTTGTTGTGGTTCATCACGGCGCTCACAAACTGGAACGCACCCATCATGTTGCCCACGTCGGTCATCGCCACGGCCGGCATTCTCTCTTTGGCCGCCACCGACACGAGCGCCGGTACCGAAATCGTCGATTGCAACACCGAAAACTGCGTATGGTTGTGCAGGTGCGCAAACACCGCCGATTCGAGATCGACCGATAGCGCAGGCGATGTCGTTTCGGTTGTTGGTTGGGTTGGGGTGAGGCTTTCGCGGATTTTTTCCGAAGCCGCTTTGAGGTTGATGTGCTTGAGCCCGATGAGTTGTATTTCGCCGGGATTGTGCTGTTTGAAATTTTCGTGATAACCGACCGGAACATCGAGTTCTTCCTTGGTGAACACTTCGCGGCGGATGAGTTCGAGGAAACAGCGCGTGGTGGCCTCGACGTCGGCTGTGGCGTTGTGCGCTTCGGCAAACGGAGCGTCGAACAAATATTGATGGAGCTCGGTGAGCGTCGGGAGTTTGAATTTACCGCCGCGTCCGCCCGGGATTTGTAAAAGGTTGGCCGTAACTTCGGTACAAGTGTCCAACACGGGCATGGCCGCCATGTTCGATTCGACACCCATCCTAAAAAACTCGCAACCCATGATGTTGACGTCGAACCCTACGTTTTGCCCCACGACAAACTTGGCCTTGTCTAGCGCAGCATTGAATTTCTCGAGTACCGCTTCGAGCGGAATCCCTTCGGTCATGGCCAGCTCGGTAGAAATCCCGTGGATGCGCTCGGCGTCGTACGGGATGTTGAACCCGTCGGGCTGGATCAGGTAATCCTGGTGCTCGACCAAACGCCCCATGTCGTCGTGCAGCTGCCACGCGATTTGTATCGCACGCGGCCAGTTCGAGGTATCGGTAATCGGGGCGTCCCACCGCTTGGGCAAGCCCGTGGTTTCGGTATCGAAAATTAAATACATAGCTGATTGTGAAGCCTTTGAAGCGGGCGATAAAACCCCATCGGCGTCATTCAAAAATAAACGTTTTTGGGCAAGAAAACCGTATAAGTTATCAACAAAAAACCATTCGGGAACCGAAAGAACTCCGATCCCGAATGGCTGGTCGAAACGTTATGTTTCAGAAAGTTTCTTAGTAGTTACCGCGTCCGCCGCCGTATCCGCCACGGTTAAAGCCGCCACCGCCACGGTTGTTGTCGCGGTTAAAGCCACGGCGCTCGCCCTCTGGTTTTGGCTCCGATTTGTTGACGACAATCGCACGGTTCGAAATCATCGAACCGTTGAGTTCTTTGATGGCCTGCTCGGCTTCTTCATCTACCGGCATCTCTACAAAACCGAATCCCTTGCTTCTTCCCGAGAGTTTATCGATAATGATTTTTACGGAATCCACGGTTCCATACACTTCAAAGGCTGCTCTGAGGTCTGCTTCCCCCAAACTGAATGGAAGGCTTCCGACAAAAATATTCATAAGTACAAATTTATAGTTTGCGTAAAGATAAGGTTATTCGCGACGGTGAACATGTTTAAAATGTTAATTCTTGGACGTCCCGAAATAAAAAAACCATCCGGTGCGGATGGCTTGGTTTTTTATGGCTCGTTGATGACCGGTATCCTGTAAAAAGTGCCGTGTTGTACATTGACAATTTCGGGCGCTTCAGACTCCGGATCGGTGTTGTGCGCGTTGAACCTAAAAGTTCCTGAGACATACACGCCGTCGTATTCAGAAATCACCACCTCGCCATCGCCGACGCCGATTGCGGTTTCGTAGAAAAACTCATCGCCCAAATCGTTGATGAAGTCATAGCTGGCCGTACGGGTCAGGCTGGTTCCCAGTGGATATTTAACGTGTGTATCGCTGTTTTTAGGATCGATTCCGACAGCAGGGACCGGAACCTTGAGCGACATGTGCTCGATGATCGTACTGGCCGAAATGGTCAATACATTGCCGCTCTTGACGGCATTGGCATCTTGGCCTCTCCAAAAAAGATTATCCTTAACCCCTTGAAATACAGCTTCATTATTGAACTTTACATCCTCGCTACACGACCCCAGGGCAATGGCCAGCATAACGAAAGAGAGGATCTTTTTCATGTTAAATTAAATTTGGAGCAACAAAAATAGTTTTTTTGATGAGATATGCTAAATAATTATTCATAAAATGATAGGGTTTTTTTAAGAACACGAATCGCGGCACCCAAACATTAATCTGCAAATAATCAGTAACAAATTAGCATTTATTAAATTAAATCGTATCTTTGCGCCCTTAATTAACAGGGGTCGTGTACCCCAAAATTTAATCAATAGATTATGTCTGTAAAAATTAGATTACAAAGACACGGTAAAAAAGGAAAGCCTTTTTACTGGGTAGTAGCTGCCGACGCGCGCTCAAAAAGAGATGGTAAATACCTTGAAAAAATTGGTACTTACAATCCGAACACCAACCCTGCTACGATCGACTTGAACCTCGATTCAGCCGTTCAATGGTTGCACAACGGTGCACAGCCAACCGACACGGCCAGAGCAATCTTGTCTTACAAAGGCGCGTTGTTGAAGCACCACCTCGATGGCGGCGTTCGCAAAGGAGCCTTAACGCAAGAGCAAGCCGACGAGAAATTGGCCAAATGGCTCGACGAAAAAGCAGGAAAAGTAACCGCCAAGACCGATGGTTTGTCTAAAGCGAAAGCCGATGCCAAAGCCAAAGCGTTGAAAGCCGAGCAAGAAGTAAACGCCAAGCGTGTTGCTGCTGCCGCACAAGCCGAAGCCGATGCAATTGCTGCCGAAGCCGCTACAGAAGAAGTAGCCGCAGAAGTAGAAGCTGCAGACGAGGCTGTTGCCGAAGTAGAAACTGCTGCCGAAGGCACGAGCGAAAGCGAACTGGCGGAGCAAACTACCGAAGAAGTAGTTGCCGAAGCACCAGCTGCTGAAGAAGCGCCTGCTGCCGAAGAAAATAACGAAGAAAAAGAAGCTTAATTGCCCCGCGATAATGCGCAAAGAAGATTGTTTCTACTTAGGCAAAGTCGCAAAAAAATTCAGCTTTAAAGGCGAAGTCCTGTTGTATCTCGACACCGACGAGCCCGAGTTATACCAAAACATGGAATCAGTGTTTGTTGAATTGCACAACAACCTGATTCCATTTTTTTTCGAGTATGCCCATCCGCACAAAAACGACTTTTTGCGCGTCAAGTTTGAGGATGTCGATACAGAAGACGACGCCGATGAACTCATAGGCAGCGCGCTTTACCTGCCGCTCAAGATGCTGCCCAAACTCGAGGGCAATAAATTTTACTTTCACGAAGTTGTCGGGTTTGCGATTGAGGACAAAAAGCACGGCGTCATCGGGCAGATCGAATCGGTCAACGACTCCACGGCGCAACCTTTGTTTGAAGTGCGCAACGGAAACAAGGAACTTTTGATCCCGATGATCGATCACTTTATCGTCGCAGTCGACCGCAAGAACAAGGTCATTCGGATGGATTTGCCGGAGGGATTGGTGGAGATGTATCTTTGAAAAATTCCAAATTCCAAATTCCAAATTCCAAATTCCAATCGGAAAAATTGTAATTTTGGCTATCACCTATAAGCCATAATGATGTCTACGCCTTACAATTTAGAAGAACGGACTTTTCTTTTTGCGAAGAACTGTCGCCAATACATCCGAACATTACCCAAAACAGTTTCCAATATTGAGGACGCTAAACAATTGACGCGATCATCGGGATCGATTGGTGCCAACTACATCGAAGCCAACGAAAACCTAGGAATCAAAGATTTCAAGATGCATTTGAGGATTGCCCGAAAAGAAGCCAAGGAAACCAGATTTTGGCTCAGATTGCTTCACGACCTAAACGGCCAATCGCAAACTTCAAATGAACTAATTTTGGAATGCGAACAACTACAAAAAATCCTTTCCTCCATAATTAATAAATAACGAGAATTCCACCCGGTCCGTTTTGGAATTTGGAATTTGGAATTTGGAATTTTCTACAATATGTTTCAATTCAAACAATTTGCGATAACCCAGGAACTATCTGCCATGAAAGTCGGTACCGACGGCGTACTGCTTGGCGCGTGGGCTCCCATCGACCACAATCCTTTTTCTGTTCTGGATATTGGCGCGGGAACGGGTTTGATTGCATTGATGTTGGCCCAAAGAACCGATGCCGAAGTGATTGAAGCGCTCGAAATAGACGCCGATGCACATGCCGAATGTGTCGAAAACTTTGAAAATTCGCCTTGGAACGACCGCTTGTTTTGCTTTCATTCGTCGCTGGACGATTTTATGGACGAATTGGAGGACGAAGAATACGATTTGATTGTCTCGAATCCGCCGTACCATGTAGAGGACTATTTTTCGGGCGATGACAAACGCGATACGGCGCGGTTTACGGCGTCATTGCCGTTTGGGGATTTGTGTGAGGCGGCGGCAGTGTTACTTTCGGAAGACGGGATTTTTTGTGTCGTTATTCCTTTTTCTGCCGAGGAGCATTTCATCGCTTTGGCCGCTGAAAACGATTTGTTTCCGATGAAAATCACGCGCGTCAAAGGTACGCCGACGACAGAAATCAAAAGAAGTTTGCTCGCTTTTTCAAGAAACCAAACCGACGATTTCCCCGTTGACGAATTGGTCATCGAAACCGCGCGCCACCAATATACGGACGCGTATGTTCAACTCACGAAAGACTTTTATTTGAAGATGTGATATCAGTCATAAAAAAGGAAAGTCATAAAGTCATAAAAGCAGCACAGCGAAACGCCCGCCTTTAAGACTTTACGACTTTATGACTTTACGACCGTCCGATTAAATTATTCAAACGTTTTCGTTGGGTAATCTAACCTGTTTACTTACTTTTGCGACACGTTTTTAAGAAGTTAATACAACAAGATATGAAACCAGATTTATTCCAGGCTCCCGACTATTTCCTGCTCGACGAGTTGCTGACAGACGAACATAAATTGGTGCGCGACGCGGCGCGTGCATGGGTCAAACGCGAAGTGTCGCCCATCATCGAAGACTATGCGCAAAAGGCCGAATTCCCGAAACAGATCATCAAAGGACTAGGCGAAATTGGCGGATTCGGGCCGTACATTCCGGTGGAATACGGCGGTGCGGGCCTGGACCAGATTTCTTATGGATTGATCATGCAGGAAATTGAACGAGGTGATTCGGGCGTGCGTTCGACGTCGTCGGTACAATCGTCGCTCGTGATGTACCCGATCTGGAAATACGGCAACGAAGAACAGCGCATGAAATATTTGCCGAAACTCGCTACGGGCGAATGGATCGGCTGTTTTGGGCTCACGGAACCGGATCACGGATCGAATCCGGGCGGCATGACGACCAACTTTAAGGACAAAGGCGACCACTACTTGCTCAACGGGGCAAAAATGTGGATTTCGAACGCGCCGTTTGCCGACATTGCCGTCGTATGGGCGAAAAACGAAGAAGGCCGCATCCACGGGCTCATCGTCGAGCGCGGCATGGAAGGCTTCACGACGCCGGAAACACACAACAAATGGTCGTTGCGTGCCTCGGCTACGGGCGAATTGATTTTCGACAATGTAAAGGTTCCAAAAGAGAACTTGTTGCCGAACAAATCAGGATTGGGTGCGCCGCTGGGCTGCCTCGATTCTGCGCGTTACGGCATCGCCTGGGGCGCGATCGGCGCGGCCATGGATTGCTACGACACGGCGTTGCGTTATGCGAAAGAGCGCGTACAATTCGACAAACCGATCGCGGCCACACAATTGCAACAAAAGAAATTGGCCGAAATGATTACCGAAATCACCAAGGCGCAACTCTTGACTTGGAGACTCGGCGTTCTCAGAAACGAAGGCAAGGCAACGTCTGCACAAATCTCGATGGCCAAAAGAAACAACGTGAACATGGCAATTGAAATCGCGCGCGAGGCACGTCAAATTTTGGGCGGCATGGGCATCACGGGCGAGTATTCGATCATGCGCCACATGATGAACCTCGAATCGGTGATCACTTACGAAGGCACGCACGACATCCACTTGCTCATTACGGGCATGGACATCACGGGCCACGCCGCGTTCAAATAGTACACAATAGAACGGGTTACCGTTAAAGTTTAAAAAAGAAGCTTCCTTTTGGGGAAGCTTTTTTATTTTTACAACCAAGGCCTTCAGGCCGAACTGTACGAAGTAAAAAATGCCAAACATGAACACCGCCTCGATCCAGGAAACCATCCTACCCCATAAAAAACAACTCCTCGAACATACGCTTTACGGCAAGATCAAAACCCCCGAAGACCTGCATATCTTTCTCGAAAACCACGTGTTTGCGGTATGGGATTTTATGTCGCTTTTAAAGGCGTTGCAGCAAAAACTCACGTGTACGACCACGCCTTGGTTTGCCACACCCGATCGCGACACGCGCTACCTGATCAACGAAATCGTGTTGGCCGAAGAAAGCGATCTGGCCATCGACGGCTCGCGCCAAAGCCATTTTGAGATGTACCTCGAGGCGATGAAGGACGCGGGCGCGAACACCGCCGAGATCGAAACGTTTCTCGAATCGGTGTTTTCGCTCAAGAACATTGTGGTGGCCATCAAGCAAAGCGATTTGCATCCGAAAGTCAAGGAATTTCTCGATTTTACATTTCGCGTCATCGACGAGGGCGGGCCGCACCGCATTGCCGCCGCGTTTACGTTTGGCCGCGAAGATTTGATTCCGGCGATGTTTACCGAAATCCTGCACAATTTTCAAGACAATTTTCCCGAAACCGATTTGTCGAAACTGATTTACTATTTCGAGCGTCACATTGAACTCGACGCCGACGAGCACGGCCCGATGGCGATGCAAATGATCGACGCCTTGTGCGGATCTGACGAGAAAAAATGGCGCGAGGCCGAAGCCGTTTCGGTCGAAGCACTCGAAAAACGCATCGGGTTGTGGGACGCCATCGCGGAGCAAATCCTGCTCAAGGCCGAAATGGTATAACCCATCAATAGAAAAGGGCCCGCAAAAGCAGACCCTTTTCACCCAAAAATAATCAATAAAGAAATTATTGAAATATTATCGTTCAATCCTTTTGGTTTATCGAGACGGTAAAGCTATCCATTGGGTGGCCGACGCGAAAATAAAATAGGTGAAACGCGTTATTTTGTAGGTGAATTTTTGCCGATTGAACCGCCGACACATGGCGCTTTCACCGCAAAATTTTATGTATTGGCCGCAATTTTTTCTCTGGTTGGCGTCTTATGATTAGTTTTGACGCGGCTAAAGATTACCATGTCGAACTTTTTACGCAATTACACGCTTCACATTCTTTGGGTCTTGGTGTTCCTGAGCATCCCCATCGTGACCTCGCCCGACCTGGGCGACGACATGCTTGCCGTGGGCGGATTCAAACGCAATTTCTTGAGCTACGTGTTGCTCGTGGTGTTTTTCTATCTCAATTACTATGTGTTCATTCCGCGGTACTATTTCGCGAAGCGGTACTTCTTATTCGGGGCCATCGTATTTTTTAGTTATGCGATGATCGTGGCCATCCCAGAATTTGTGTTCGAGATGAAATTCAACGCGCCGCCGATAGGCAGTCCAAATGGGCCGCCGCCAGGATTTGAGGGAAAATTCCGAATGGGCCCGCGACCAAATGGCATGTTTTTCATATTGTACGGCGGATCTGTTTTTCAATTCCTGCTTGTGTTGATCTTGTCGATCATGCTGCGTACGCGTCATCAATTGCGCCTGCTGAGCAGCGAAAAACTCAAGGCCGAAGTGTCGTACCTGAAGGCGCAAATCAACCCACACTTTTTGTTCAACACGCTCAACAGTTTGTACGCGCTGACCATCGCAAAATCTGACGACGCGCCCGATGCCGTGATCAAACTCTCGAACATGATGCGCTATGTGGTGACCGAAAGTTCGAACGATTTGGTTCCGCTTGAAAAAGAAATCAATTACATAAAGGATTACATCGATTTGCAAAAGTTGCGCATCGCCGACGCATCGAACCTCGAGTTCACCATCATCGGCAACACCCAAGGCAAGCGCATCGCCCCGTTGGTGGTCATCCCTTTCATCGAAAACGCTTTTAAGTATGGCGTCAATGCCGAAGAAGATTGGCACATCAGCATTGCTATTGAAATTACCGAAAATGATTTTATCTTAGGGGTTAGCAACAACAAGGTGAATGTGCAATTTTCCGATGACGAGGCATCCGAACAAGGCATCGACAATACCAAAAAAAGACTCGAGATCATTTACCCGGGCAAGCACGAGCTCGTGATCAAGGACGAGCCACATCATTTTAACGTTCACCTCAAAATCAATTGGTCATGATTCGCGCCATTGCCTTAGACGACGAACCGCTTGCGCTTAAAGTCATTGAGAACTTTTGCGCGCGCGTGGGCTACATCCAACTGGAGAAAACGTTCACCAAGACCGATGAAGCGCACAAGTATTTGCGCAAACAACCCGTCGATTTGATTTTCCTCGACATCCAGATGCCCAAGCAAAACGGGATGGAATTCTACGCCGCCATCGAACAAAATGTCGCGGTGATTTTTACGACGGCCTTCAGCGAATATGCGGTCGAAGGTTTTAACGTGAGCGCCACCGATTACCTGCTCAAGCCGTTTTCGTACGACCGTTTTGTACAGGCGACCGAAAAAGCGAAAAAAACACTCGAGACCAAAAACCAAACGCAGGGCAACGATTTGTACTTGTTCATCCGCGCCGACTATAGTCTCAACAAAATCCTGATTGCCGACATCGCCTTTATCGAAGGTCTCGACGACTATCTCAAGATCCACATCACAGGGCAAAAGACGATTGTGGCGCGCATGACCATGAAAGCAATCCTTGAAAAGCTGCCCGCGTCGGAGTTTGTGCGGGTGCACCGCTCGTTCATCGTTCCTATTTCTAAGATCGAAAAGGTACGCAGCAAGATCGTGTACATCGCCGATGAGGAAATCCCGATCAGTGCGAGTTATGAGGCCGCTTTTTTGGCGATGATCGGGAAGTAGGCGATACGCCAATCAGTCTATTTTCGAATCCGAGAAAACTTTAACAAAATGTACAGATTCTCTGTATCCAAGTGAGAAGATTTCTTTTTAGGGGTAAACCCTATTCCCCCTGCCCTATCGATTGAAAAATACGAAATTTTTCGATACCGTCGCTATAGAAAAACTGTACAATCGAATCTAAACCCGCAACGTACCTCGCCCTGTTCTTTTTTTAAGATTTACTTTAGAAAATCACATCTTTCACCGCATAAAAATCGGTGTTAACCTCTTTAATTTTCTACGAAAAACAACCCTCCCTACTTTTACCTCAAACTTAAAACAAAAGCCATGGAACGGAAAGATTTTTTAAAAGGCTTAGGCTTGATCGGGCTCGGCACCGCTGCGTTACCGATCATCGGATCGTGCAGTAGCGACGACGATTCAACGACCACAACTGGAGGAGCCGGCGATATGGGTGGCGAAACATGCGACAGCGCCACCACGCCGTCGGAAACCGAAGGACCTTACCCAACGCACACGCCCAACTCCCTCGTTGTTTCGGACATCCGTAGCGACCGGCAAGGCATCGACCTCGAAGTGAACATAGATGTCGTGGGCACCTCGGGCGCGGCTGTTGCGGGCGCGCTCGTCGACTTGTGGCATTGCGATAAAGACGGCAATTATTCCGAATATGGGAGCTTTACCTCTGTACACTTTTTGCGCGGACGGCAAGCCACCAACAACGACGGGCGCGTGACGTTCCTGACCAAATTCCCGGGTTGGTACCAAGGCCGTGCGACGCATCTTCACGTACACATTTACACCAGCACGGGCCAATCGCTTCTGGTGACGCAAATTGCCTATCCCGAAGGATCGGACAGTGCTGTGGTATTGGTCAATGCATCGACCGAAAACGGCTACACCAAAGGCATGAACGGCTATACCTACAATGCCAACGACGGTATTTTCAGCAATTCTTATGCGTGCGAAACCTGTACCATCAGCGGCAGCGTGGCGGGTGGGTATACGCAAGAAAGTACGATCATCGTCAACGCGTAATGGAACACCGGGTTCAAATATACAAGGCCGATTTTCGCGGACGCGTCGAATCGGAAGTGTTTCGCCGCTATGCGACTTTCAATTTCGACGAGTACCAGGAGCCCTCACGCGGGCCGCTGGGCGGGTTGCTTGCGCTCAACGACGAGACGTTGGGTGCAGGCAACACGATTTTCAGACACCTCGATGCACACACGTCGGTTCTGGTTCTACCGCTTGTGGGCGGTTTGATTTTCCGCGACAGCTTTGGCCACGAAGACACGATTGGCACCGAGCAAATCGGCATTTTCTCGGGTGGCCAAGGCAACGCCTACCAACTCACGAATCCGTACAAGAACGACCTGGTCAATTACCTACAGATTTGGTTTAAGACCGACAAGACGAAGACTGGCTTTAGCCAGCGTTCCTTTGAACTGGATGTCCGCAATAACTTGGTCCCGATTTTTGGTGACAAACCGATGCTCCAGCCCAATTCGCTGGGTTTTATCGGATTGTACGACGGCCGACAAGAAGGCACCTACACGCTAAAAAATCGCAAAAACGGACTGTTTGTGTTTGTCATCAACGGGGCATTTGAGTTCGACAACCGGCTCATCGAAACACGCGACGGATTGTCGATTGTGGGCGCGCAAACGGTCGAATTCGAAGCGCTGTCGGCCAACGCCATGCTGCTGTTGATCGAGGTGCCGCTTTGCGCGTGACGGGTTTACCGCACAAAGATTGGGGTTCACCTCATTTATTTTTTCAAAAACCACCAATCGGCTAGTTTTGATCCGATTGATAAATGGACGATCATGGAAAGAAAAGTATTCCTACGAAACGGCCTCGGTATTTTAGGGATGGCTGTGGCGGCCCCTTCGTTGTTGCGGGCCAAACAAACAGACGACACCTTGGTTTGCACCGTCACCAATTCAGAAACCGCGGGGCCGTTCCCCACCCATACGCCGTCGTCGCTGGTGATGACCGACATCCGTGGCGACCGTACCGGCGTGACGATGAACGTGACGATCACAATTGTCAACACCAATGCCAACTGCGCACCACTGGCGGACGCCATCGTAGACATCTGGCATTGCGACAAAGACGGCAATTATTCGGAATACGGCGGTACAGGAATGCAACAGGCCAACTATACCAATTACCATTTCCTTCGCGGGCGCCAAACCACCGATGCCAACGGACAAGTCAGCTTTGTGTCTATTTTTCCGGGATGGTATACGGGCCGCGCGACACACATCCACGTGCACGTTTACAACCCGTCGGGCAATTCGTTACTGGTGACCCAAATCGCTTATCCCGAGGGTGCGAACAGCGCCGTGCAACTGGTCAACACGACGGCGGCAGGCTACACCAAGGGCATGAACGGCTATACCTACAACGCCAATGACAATGTGTTTTCGGACGGGGTGACGAGCGAAATGTCGGTCATTCCCGGAAGTGTGGCAGCAGGATACGATTTGACGCATACGATCAACGTCAACGGGCCCACACTGGGTGTCGAAGATAGGACCGCGTCGCAGTACATGGTCGGACAAAATTATCCGAATCCGTTTACCCACGAAACCGCGATTCCCGTCAAACTTATGCTTGAATCGACCGTGACCATTCGGCTATTCGACCTCAACGGACGTGCCGTCGGGCACCCGATTGCCAACCATTTGCCCGCGGGCAGCTTCGACATCGTCCTTAGCAAAGCCGACCTCGCACTGAGCAGCGGCTACTACCTGTACAAAGTAAGCATCGAAAATGCCGATGGCGTCTTCGAACACAATAAAAAAATGATTGTTGCTTAGATTGATTTTGAGATTGCGGCCGTGAGAAAGCCGCGCGTTTTTAATTATTTTAGTTGGTTGTGAAAAAGAGGGAACGCGTTTCTCTCTTTTTTTAAATTTTCGCGTATGCAGTACAAAAAAATAAGGTTGGCTTACCGCGCCGTCATCGACCAACAATCGACGTGGGTTTGGGACCGGTATGTGTTCGAGGACACTTACAAGGAATACCTGATGCAGCACCAACTGTTCAACGACAAAGACAACCCCAAAAATACGTTTCGCGAACTGCTGGCCGAAAACGAAAAGGCCGAACAGCTGCACTACCTGGTGGGAATCGCCGCCAACGGCTACATCGAGCAACTCAAGGGGAAACTACACCGCGTGCCCGATGTGCTCGGGAACCAATTCTTGCCGTTTTCAAGCTATCGGCTCGACATTGTGAATACCGACATCGTCGATGCGACCAAACACAAGATCGGGATTACCTTTTATTCGCCGCCGTTGCTGCTGGTGGACATCATCAACAATTGCTATTTGGTTTCGGCCGAACCCGATACCACGACCAATCTGGAAACGATGATGTTTCCGATGCAGCCGCATTTGGCGATTTGTGCGGTAGAACATACAATCTGAGTCGCACGACAAATTGACTACGTTAGCGGGCGTGTCTTCCAGATAAAACCGTCGAGCAAGTAGTGGGTGAATTGGGGTACCGTAAGCAAAGGAACGATGAGAAACTGCCATTGGTATTGCCCAAAATCACCGCCTTGGAATTGTTCCTTCCAGACCAATATCTCCCAAAGATATTCTTCAAGAAATGCAATGCACAACAAAACGGCCACGTAAAAAATCACCCCCCGAAACTCCCTCAGGTGACGCAACATTCCCAGTTCCTGTTTGGGTTTGGCGTCAATTTCTTTGAGGTAGACCAAGGCCATATACGGAATGCCGTGCGAAACGACATTGAGCAACGTGAAAACCAAATCGTTGTTAAAATACACAATCCCAAAATACCAGGAAAGCGCGGTTCCTACAATGATTGCATTTTTTGGGACGTTAAAATAGCGCCCGACAAAACCGATGTAGGCCGTGCGGACACCGTAAAAAACAACAACCCCCAGGTATATCCAACCCAACACAGAAAGCAACAAAGGGCTATCGACACGCCAAAATTCATCGGGGACAAACCAATTGAATGCACGTGGTTTAGACAAAAACCAATACAACATGGGGTATCCCGTGGACGAATAAATCACAAGATTATCGGTCCATACGTTGGTGCGCGTTTTGGGCTCTTTGCGCGCATACAATCGCATGAACCCGTACTGTTGCCGAATGAAATGGAATACCGCCACATAGGCCAAAACCGACCAAAACACTTGGCTCCCGAACCAAAACAACACCATCCCGACAACAAAGCAAACCAACGGCAGTGCAATGAGCAGCTTGCGCCGTCTTCTAAATTCCGACGGCACCAAGTAAGTCTTGAACAAGGTTGCGTAGACATGGGCCACGTCTACAAACACAATCAAAAACAACCATGTGTAAAACGAATAGGCATCCTCTATTTCGCGAAGCCAATCCTGAAATAGAAAAACGATCGCCACGACCAAAAACGAAGGTGATAGGATAAATAACCCATCGGTCCTGGCCTTATGAATCCACGGTTGTGTCATGCAGTATTCGGTTTACGACGTCTATGCCTTGGTGAAAAGCTTCTTCAAAAATAGAAATCCCCGACAAATCGGAATGGGCAAAATACACGCAGTCGTCCAAGGGATGCGCTGCCTTTGTTCGCGCCTCGCCAAACAAGAATCCGGGAACCGGGCTGATCATGCCATGGCCCAGTCGGTACAATTCGATCGACTCGGTTTGTTGCTCAATTTCGGGGTGTGCGCGTTTTAGCTCACCGAACACGAATCGCTTCCAGTAATCCGGTCGCTTAAGGTACAACGCACGCCTGCTGGCGGGAATGTCGCGCGACGAAAAACTGGTGTAGTAGGTGATGACTTTCTTGGGTTGTAGTTGCGCTACCGATTGGTGTTGGTTGTAAATGTAGCCCAATCCTTTTGCGCCGTGGATGACGTTGTCCCAGCACAACGGATAGCTGTAGTTGTCGTGCAAATCCGAGACCGTTAACGTCGCGAGCAACCACGGCGCATAGTGGAACTGACTGGCTATTTCCTTTCTGCCGTCGACCATATACTGGTTGACAAACTGCGGCGTGGCCACAATGACTTTGTCGGCCGAAATTTCGATCGATTCTTTTTTGAGGTCGTCAAAAACGTCGACAACCGCTTTCCCGTCGCGGGTACCAATTCGATAAACCAAATGGTGGGTCAGGGTTTTTCCTTTCGCGTACTTTTTGAGGTGCATCGCCAAACGGGCATTGCCTTCGGGCCAAGTCAGGACATTTTCGTTACCCTCTGGCGCCGAATCGTGCTTTCTCGCGGCAAAATAGTGAATTCCTGCCCAAGCCGAAACAAATGCGATACCCAACCCAAAATCGTCGCGGCAACAATAATCGACGTATTCGAGCAGCGGCTTGGCGGCAAATCCGTTCTGTGTCAGCCATTGTTGCATCGTCATTTGGTCAAAGGAGCGGATCGCGGCGTCCTGCGAAGACTTCCGAAGCGGAATGTCGAACCAGTATTTGCCATCCTCGCCCCTGCCTTTTTTATAGTCCGTCATCGTGGCGAAAAATCGCTGGAATTCTATTTCCTCGTCTTTCGAAATCCCGAATTTAGGGACAAGGCCTTCCTGCCAACTGTTTTTGTAGAACAACCGTTCGTGTGGCGAAAAAGTGCATTGCGTTTCGTCGAACACCGGGAATCCGTCTTGGTAGCCGGTGATGATTTGCGCTTCGGTTAAAAACGCAATCAATTCGGCATCATCGCGATTGGGCAACGGCAGATAGTGGGCCCCGAGCGGATACTTCGAATACAGGTTTTCCCCATGCGACGAATTGCCGCCGGATTTGTCTTCGAGCTCGAGCAACAAAAAATCTGAAATGCCTCGTTTGGACAACTGGCGTGCCGCACTAAGCCCCGTGATACCTCCGCCTACGATAAGATAGGGCACGGTTAGTTTTGCATTCGGCGTCGGAAAATTAGACGACCGCAGCCGGTGTCCCAGCAAGTGGTTGGTGCCCGACCATTTGATGAGCAACGAAATGGTCTTTTCCTTGCATGCCTGCACGAAAGGAGCGAGCAAAAATGCCGCAGCTACACCTTTGAAGAAGGTGCGGCGAGAATTAAAGCTTTCCCCATTCTTCATCAAAATAACGCACTAAAATTTGGTTGTCAAGCCTGTTGACCTCTGTTTCTTTTGCAACCATATCCTTCGAAAAATGGTTCAGTCGCGCAAAATCGTAGTTGTAAAACCGAAGGCCTTTGACCTTTCTGTGTACCTGGTTGAAGTTGGTTGATGCATTGTTCGACGCAATCGAAAATCCCCATTCGCCAAATGACGGCACATAGGCATGGTAGGCGTCTACGTTCGAAAAAACCTCGCGCATCGTCTTGTTGATACACCAAAACGACTTGGGTGCAAAATAAGGCGACGTGGTTTGCACCGCCACTATTGCGTCGGGCTTGAGCAACGCCTTGAGCGTACGGTAGAAATTCACCGAATACAGCTTTCCGAGACTGTAGTTGGACGGATCTGGAAAATCGACAATCACCACATCATACTGCTTTGTCTCTTCGCGCGCCCAGATGTAGGCGTCCCGATTAAGCACGGTTACTTTGGGATTGGTCAGCGCATTTTGGTTAAAACCTTGCAGAATGGTATTGGTTTGAAACAATCGCGTCATGTCTTTGTCGAGATCGACGAGCGTGACGTTCTTGACTGTCGGGTATTTGAGGATTTCACGTACGGCCAATCCGTCGCCCCCGCCCAGCACGAGCACATTTTGAACTGTTTTGGCCATAGACATGGCGGGATGCACCAACGCTTCGTGGTACCGGTATTCGTCGGTAGAACTGAACTGCAGGTTGTTGTTCAAATACAACCTGTAATCACTGTTTTTGTGTGTGAGTACAATGCGTTGGTAGGGCGTTGTATGGGTGTAGATGATGTTTTCTCCATAGAGCTTTCCTTCTGAATATTCCAGGATTGCGGGCGAGAAAACAAACACCGCGAGTAAAATGAAAAAAGAAACTATGGCCTTGGTCTTGAGCAACCATACCCGGCGAAGTTCCTTTTTGAGAAGAAAACACAACAAGATGGCGATGCCGATGTTGATCATTCCAAAGAAAAGCGACGTGCGCATCACCCCCAAATGCGGTACCAAAACCAGTGGAAATAAAATCGACGCGAGCAATGCGCCGATATAATCAAATGTAAAAACGTTCGAAACCAAATCGCGAAAAACCACCCTGTCCTTAAGGATATTCATCAAAAGCGGAATTTCGAGCCCTACGAGACAACCCGTGACAAACACCAAAAAATACAGGATGAATTGAAAATAACTGACGCTTTCGAAAAGTAGGAAAAGCACCACCGAACTTAGTCCGCCCACCAATCCCACCAGGATTTCGATCTCGACAAAGGTATTGAGCATGTTGCGGCACAAGAACTTGGCAAAATACGACCCCACACCCATTGAAAAAAGGTACACACCTATGATCAACGAAAATTGTTTGACCGAATCGCCCAAAAGGTAGCTCGCCAAGGTGCCCGCGACAAGCTCATAGACGAGCCCGCAGGTGGCTATCGTAAAGACGGCCAACAACAACAGGAATTCGAATTTTGCTGTTTTTTTACCCATGAATGGCGGCACTGATGATCATCGAAAGGCCAATGATGAAAGCCCCCAGCACCACCGCCAGCGCAACATTATTCTTCTGGACAATTTCCTTCCAGGTATTTTCGGGCGTAATTTTTTCAATAATCAGATAGCCGATGAGCAGCAACATAATGCCCAAAAAAGCAAACAATACTGAATTGACAAGTGGTTTTAACGAAAGCATGTCCATAATCAATGTTTTTAGTTATTTGTGATAAAATCGATTGACCGAAGTGCGGCTGTGCTGGCCAGGGTTGTAACGTTCTGTCGATTCACAGTCGCACAGGCGGTTGCCCGAAAAAGTAAAAAAGAGGAACGTCACATAAAAGACCAGCCCGGCGAGCACCGCCCAAACGTTTTGCTTGATGAACCGTATTGCATTTTCCATTTTACTCCGAATAAGGTGAATAATCGCTGTCTGCCCAGCGCTTTTTTTCAAAATTGAAATTGAGAAAGTAAAGTACCGCCAACAGAATGCCCATTGCAATGATCTGAAACCAGGCGTTCCATGTAGACGGTTGGTTCCAGACGGCCCGCACGCGCATGTAATTATTTGATTGGTTCTCCGGAGCCCACATGGGCGTGACCAGCAAATGATAACGGCCTTTGGCAACACCGCAAAGCTGTAACGTTTCTCGACGGTCGCCTTCGGACCAACTTTCGCCACCTTCATAACCGTGGTAATACTCGACATCTTTGTCGGCGTAGACCTCTTCGTTGGTTTGCTCGTTGACCAAGGCCACCGAGACGTTAAGCCATGAATTGTCGATATCCGAATCGAGAAAAACGGTGAGCGGGGCCGAACCGCCTTCGAGTGTAAACGGCTTACTCACAAACGATTTGTTGTTCTGTTCGCTGATCGTGAAGGTCTGTTCGAGCACGTCTTGTGACTTTTGTCCGTTGTAAACGGCGATATGGGTGAGGAAAATCAAAATGGCCGCCACGCAAAACACAATGGCCACACCGCGCACATTCACAAAAAACGGTTGAACGATTCCTGTTCCTACGCGGGCATTGGTTCGCTCCATCGCAAAAGCCTTGACTACTTCTTTGCGGTTGATGTGCGTGCCAAAAAAAGTCACTTCGTCGGGACCCATCCGCTCTACCGAAACAATGTACGGCGGGTTCACATACTCAATCATGAACACATTGCCCTTTAACGGCAACGACAAGTCGAAAAAACCCTTGGCGCCAACAATTTCAACCTTGGTATGGTGATACAACCGCAAATCAATGTCGCCGTGTTTCAAGAACCGGGGCCGGTTGGTCAAATTATATTTTTCGGTCACTTCCTCGAGAAAAATCCAATGGCCTTCGCTGTCGGCCAAATATCGAAATTTACCCGATGCATCCTGCAACGTATACTCTGTCCAATAAAAGGTTCCGTAAGCTTTCTTAACGATAATACCCACTACTGTGTAGGCCACGCCTTTCAACACCCCTTTTTGACCTACCGTGAGCCCATTCTCGAACGTTTGCTCGTGTTGGAGTTTTTGTCCCGTAAACGCCAGCAAGCCATTGTTGTTGGGCGCAAATACCGATTGGCAATTCGGGCATACAAAATTCCTGACCTCAAAAGCAACCTCAACCCGGGTTACTGTCTGGCAATTGGAGCAAGGCACTTCCATCATCGGTCGATTTCAAAATCCTTAAGGACGGTAGCGCCAAAAAAATCAATGTAAGCGGCCATCACGGCCTTTACTTTCTTTGAGTTGTCCTGAAGATAGTTGCACAAATAAACGTCGAGCGTCAACTGGCCAAATTCAGGCCAAGTATGCACACAAATATGCGATTCCTTCAAACAAACCGCAATCGTAAAACTCCTGTTGTCAAAATCGTGCACCACGATTCCCACCTGCTCCAAACCAAACTGGTCGAGCAAATTTCGGGTAAAGTCTACAAATGCCTTGCTATCGGTCAACTTACAGGTATCATCTACCTGAAGCGTGACCAATTTGTGCAAGCCCGGAGAATAGGCAATTGAAGTCATGGGGTTGACGGTTCGAACATTGCCGACCAATGTAGGGATAATTGCGCGATAAAAAAAGCACCGCGATACGGTTTCGTCAATTTAATACTCCGGCGCCAATTCAACGGCAAGCCCGTCGATCGATTCGGTAATTTGTACCTGGCAGCCCAGTCGGCTGTTGGGTTTGACGTTAAATGCTTCCGACAGCATCGCTTCTTCGTCGTCGCCTTTTTCGGGCAGTTCGACCTCGTTCAAAACATAGCACTGGCACGACGCACACATGGCCATGCCGCCGCATACGCCAATGGTGCCTTCGGGCGCGAGTTCGTACATGCGCACCACTTCCATGAGGTTCAGGCCCATGTCGGTCGGGGCATCTACGGTGTGTGTGACGCCGTCGCGGTCGGTGATGTGAAGTACGATGTCGCTCATGTTATTCTATCGATTTGACCACTGCCTTTTCGGCTTCTTTGCGCGAACCGTCAAAGCCGTCCACGCCCGAAACGGTGGTGTATTTGAGCACATATTTCTTGCCCGGATTCATGCGCTGGTACACGCTCTGACACATGAGTGTGGCCTCATGGAAACCGCACAGGATGAGTTTGAGTTTGCCCGGATAGGTGTTGATGTCGCCAATGGCGTAGATTCCGGGGATGTTCGTCTGGTAATCGAGCGCGTTGTTGACCTTGATCGCGTTCTTTTCGATTTCGAGCCCCCAGTTGGCGATGGGCCCGAGTTTTGGCGTAAGACCGAACAGCGGAATCAGGTAATCGGTTGCTATTTTTTGGTGCGCGCCGTCCTGGTCGATGTCGATCCATTCGAGTTTTTCGACACCGCCCAACCCGACAACTTCGGCCGGCGTGATGAGTTTGATTTTACCCGCGCGCTTGAGTTCCTGTACTTTCTCGACCGAATCGAGCGCACCGCGGAATTCGTTTCTCCGGTGGATAAGCGTCACTTCGGAGGCCACATTTGCCAGGAAAATGCTCCAGTCCAAAGCCGAGTCGCCGCCGCCCGCGATGACGATGCGCTTGTCCCTGAACTGCTCGGGATTTCTGACGAAGTATTCGACACCTTTGTCTTCATAGAATTCGATATCGTCGATAATGGGTTTGCGCGGCTCAAAACTGCCCAATCCTCCGGCGATGGCCACCGAGTTGCAATGGATTTGCGTGCCCTTGTCGGAAGTGACGATGAATGTGCCGTCTTCCTGCTTGTCGATGGTTTCGGCGCGTTCGCCCAACGTGAATCCGGGTTGGAACTGCTTGATTTGCTCCATGAGGTTATCGACCAGGTCGCCCGCCAAAACCTCGGGAAAACCGGGAATGTCGAAAATGGGTTTCTTGGGATACAGCTCGGCCAACTGCCCGCCGGGTTGCGGCAAGGCGTCGAGCAAGTGGCATTTGAGTTTTAAAAGTCCGGCTTCGAAAACCGTAAAAAGTCCGGTGGGGCCGGCGCCTATGATGAGGATGTCTGTTGTAATCATTGTAAGTCGTAAAGTCGTAAAGTCGTAAAGTCATAAAGTCTTAAAAGCGAACGTCGGTAGAGCAAGCCTTTATGACTTTACGACTTTATGACTTTATGACGGGCTGCGTTAGGGATTGAAGCGGTTATCCTTTTGTCGCGCAGCGCAAAAGATAAAAGCGGAAAGCCCGGGCCGCAGGCAACGCCCAAAAAAATTAAGCAATATTGACGACGGTCTCGATTTGCGGGGCAAATTTCTTGATGGTCGTTTCGACGCCCGCCTTGAGCGTCATTTTGTTGATGCTGCAAGCCGTACAGGCGCCTTCGAGCCGCACGGTGACGTGTTTGTCGTCCTGGATCGAAATGAGCGTGATGTCGCCGCCGTCCGACTTGAGGAACGGGCGGATTTCTTCGAGCGCCTTTTCGATGTTGAGCGTTAATTCTTGTGTATTCATCATTTCAATTTGAAAATTTGGAAATTTGGAAATTTGGAAATGAACTTGCTGTGTAAATTCATCTTCAAATTTTCAAAAGCTCATTATTTCTTTTTAACGGCCGAACAGCCCGCCATGGTGGTGATCTTGATGGCTTCGGTGGGCGGCAGATTTTGGTTGCGGTCGACGACTTCCTGGACGACATTTCGGGTCACTTCTTCGAACACCGATTCGATGACCGACGCGGTTTGCATGGCCGCTGGACGCCCATAATCGCCGGCTTCGCGGATGGACTGCACAATGGGCACTTCGCCCAAAAATGGCACGTTCAAATCCTCGGCGAGGTTTTTGGCGCCTTCTTTCCCAAAGATATAGTATTTGTTGTTCGGCAATTCCTGCGGCGTAAAATAGGCCATGTTTTCGATGATGCCCAACACCGGGACGTTGATCGCGTCCGACAGGAACATCGCCACGCCTTTCTTGGCATCGGCCAGCGCCACGGCTTGCGGTGTACTGACCACGACGGCACCTGTAATGGGCAGCGCCTGCATGATCGACAGGTGGATGTCGCCTGTGCCCGGCGGCAAATCGATGAGCAAAAAGTCGAGCTCGCCCCAATCGGCATCAAAAATCATCTGGTTGAGCGCCTTGGCGGCCATAGGACCACGCCAAATGACGGCCTGGCTGGGCGCGGTAAAGAATCCGATGGAAAGGATCTTGACTTCGTAGCTTTCGATGGGTTTCATTTTGGAACGGCCGTCGACGGTAATCGAAACGGGTTTTTCACTTTCGACATCGAACATGATCGGCATCGAAGGCCCGTAAATATCGGCGTCCAAAACCCCTACCGAAAAGCCCATTCGGGCGAGTGTCACGGCAAGGTTGGCCGTCACGGTCGATTTGCCGACGCCGCCTTTGCCCGAGGCCACGGCCACGATGTTCTTGATTCCAGGAATGGGTTTACCTTTGATTTGGTTCGGGTTTTCTTTCTCGGGCACTTCGACCTTGATGTTGACCTTGACCTTTATTTCTGGCGAAAATGTTTCGTGGATGAGTTTGCGGATGTCGTCTTCTGCGCGTTTCTTGATGTGCATGGCCGGCGTGGCAATCGTCAAATCGACGACCACCTCGTCGCCAAAGGTAAGCACGTTGGTGACTGCGCCGCTTTCGACCATGTTTTTTCCTTCGCCGGCAACCGTGATGGTCTCGAGTGCCGCAAGGATTTGCTTTCTGTCTGGTTTCATAATGTTGTTGCCCTATTTCGACCAAATGGAGTCTGGACATTCCGCAGCAAAGATACGGTGAAAAGTTCACAAACAAATGCCAAAAAATCGAAATTATCGATAGCAGAATTGTCGTTTTGCATAAAAAAAGCAGGCCCTCGCGAACCTGCCTTTTCCCAATTTATGATGGATCAAACTACTCGTATTTAAGGTATTTGAGCACATCGATACGTGTGGCCTGGTAGGCCTTGGCGAGCACGATGGCGATCGTGAGCGCGCACAACACGACAAACCCGATGACAAAAGGCGCGACCGAAATCGAAATGCGGTAGGCAAAATTCTCGAGCCACAGCTGCAGCACGTAAAGCGTCGGCACAAAGGCCACCACAAACCCGATCACACAAAACACCAGGTACTGCCGCGAGAGTTCCTTGAGCAACGACGACGTTTCGGCGCCCAGCGTCTTGCGGATGGCAATTTCCTTCATACGGCGTTCGATCGAATACGAAGCCAGCGCAAACAACCCGAACAACGCGATCAGGATTACGACGATGTTCAACAGCGAAAACAGGTTTTTTTGCTTGACGAACTGCTCGTACGTACGCGCGAATTTCTGGTCTACGAACTGGTACCCGAACGGATACTCGGTATCGACCTTTTGTGTCCAGAATTTTTCGATGGCGGCAAGCGTACCCTCGGTGTTTTGCGGGTCGATCTTGATGAAAATCTTGCTCATGTTTTCCTGCATCCACTTGATGGTTTTGTAGTGAAAAAAGGCCATGGGCGGAATTTGTTCGTGTGGCCCCGTCACGTGAAAATCCTGCACCACGCCAATGATTTTGAGCTTGTTGTTGTTCCAGTCGATTTCGGTGCCTAAGGTATTTTTCGCGCCAATCATGGCCGCCGCGGTTTGGTTGACCATCATCACGTTGACCGTGTCCGAAGCAATTTTGGGATCAAAACTACGCCCGTCGACGAGTTTGATGTTCATCATATCGAGCATGTTGTAATCCATCGGCATGTTCTTGGCCTGGATGTTCTGGCCGCCTTTGTAACTGAACCCCGACGACGATCCCGAGCCGCTGCCGAAATCGAATCCGCCCGCCGACACATCGACCACGCCTTTGATCTTGAGCAATTCCTGCTTGATCATCTTGTAGCGGTCGAAATTGGTTTCGCCTTGCTTGAACCTGAACAACACCGACATTACCTGATTGCCCTTGAACCCGAGATCCTTGTTGCTGATGTAGTTGACCTGGCTGTATACGATGTACGATCCGATGATAAAAAACGACGCGATCGAAAACTGCAAGATCAGCATGCCGTTGCGCAACCAAACGCCGCTTTTGCTGCGCCCGAAATTGCCCTTGAGTACTTTGAGTGATTCGAAATTCGCGACATACATGGCCGGAAAAATCCCCGCGACCACCACCACGGCCACAAAGACACAGGCGATTTGCCAATAGAATTGCGCGCCCACCATGACGAGCTCCTTGTTCAGGAATTCGTTGTAATACGGCAACGACAATTCGACGATGGCCAGCGACAGCAACACCGCAAACAGCGACAGCAGCGTGGTCTCGAACAAAAATTGCCATACGATGTTGCCCTTGCTCGCGCCTATGATTTTGCGCACGCCGACTTCCTTGGCGCGTTTGATTGCGTTGGCCGTGGCCAGGTTCACATAGTTGACGATCGACAGGATCAGGATCAGCACCGAAAGCCCCGCCATGATGAGCAGGAACTGGTAGTTGCCCGAACCCTCCGGATACCCGTCGGCTGTGGCGTGCAACCTTACCGTGCTGAGCGGCTCGAGGCTCGATTTGAGGTTGCCGTACTTCTCGGCGAACGCCTCGGGCGTCATGCCGGCTTCCTTGGCCCACGACAAGGTGCGGTGTTCATAAAAGATGTCGTCGATTTTCTTCTCGACCGCCGCGCGATCGGCCGGATCCTTGAGCTTGACCGACATCCCGAAATTAAAATTTCCCCATTCGGTCATGTTGCCGTCGAGTTTGGCCTTCATGAAATTGATCACCGCATCGGGCATGACAGACGATTTGCCCGGGATGCGGTAGACATCTTTCACCACCAGGTCGCGACCGGCATATTGGATGATTTTTCCCATCGGGTCGACGCTTCCAAAAATACGTTCGGCGGTTTTTTCGGAAAGTGCGACGCTGTTGTTGTCGGGCACGGGGTTCTGGGCGCTTCCCTTGACAAATTCAAACGGAAACATCGAGAAAAAAGGTGCCTGCGCATCGAAAATCCTTTCGACAAGTTCTTTCTTGCCGTTGTATTTGAAGATTTCGTTGAAGTAATTGTTGTTGTAGTACAGGATGCTCTCGACTTCGGGTGCTTTTTCTTTCAAGATCGGCCCCAGTGGCGCTACGTTGTAAGCCCAGCGCATGTCTTTCCCCATGTCTACCACCACCTGAAAAACCTTGTCTTTCTCGGGGTTCCAGGCGTTGTACGAATGTTCTTCGTTCCAGTACAAAATCGCAAACACAATGCCCGCAATACCAATGGCGAGCCCCAGCGTATTGAGCCCCGAGAACAACAGGCTCTGGCGCAACTGGTAAATAAATATCTTAAGCCAATTTCGAATCATGACGACAGGTTTTGGCGGCCGGTTTATCGGTCGGCACGGGATTCAACAGTTCTTTTTTGATCGGTTCGGGTTTGGGCTTGACCTCGGCTTCGACGATTTGCCCGAACACCGTGCTGGCGGCAGCGGCCAACGATACGATGACTTTGACCATGGCCCTAGTTTTTAGCGTCCATGAACACATCGACATTGCGCTGGTTTTTCTTTTCAGAAAACACCACACCGTCCTTCATGTGGATCGTGCGCTGCGAAAACGACGCGTCGTAATCGGAATGGGTCACCATCAGGATGGTCGCGCCCTTGGCGTGCAGATCGGTCAGCAGTTCCATGACTTCGTTGCCGTTTTTGGAATCGAGGTTGCCCGTGGGTTCGTCGGCCAAAATGATCTTCGGGTCGTTGACCAGTGCGCGCGCGACGGCCACCCTTTGCTGCTGGCCGCCCGAAAGTTGTTGTGGGAAATGCTTCAACCGGTGCGTGATACCCAGCTTCTCGGCAATGGTCTCGACTTTTTGCTTGCGCTCGGCAGATTTGACGCCGTTGTAAATGAGCGGCAATTCGATGTTGTCGAATACCGAAAGTTCGTCGATCAGGTTAAAATTCTGGAAGATGAAACCAATGTGTTCCTTGCGCACGGCGGCGCGGTTTTGCTCCTTGAGCCCAATCATTTCGCGACCGAGCAATTGGTAGCTGCCGCCCGAAGCGCTGTCGAGCAATCCGACGATGTTCAGCAGTGTCGATTTGCCGCAACCCGACGGCCCCATGATCGACAAAAAGTCGCCTTGGTTGATTTGCAGGTCGATACCCGCCAGTGCTGCGGTTTCGACTTCTTCGGTACGAAAAATCTTGGAGAGGTTGGAAATGGTGATCATAATTCGTTTTTTGATGGATTAGTTGAGCGCGGTCCACTGGCATTGGTACGAACCCTTGGTCGCCTCGCCGATGAAACGGATTTTGTAATGTTCGTACACGTCAAAGGTAAGCTGCGCGTAAATCGTCTCGTCTTTTTGGAACGTCTTTTCCAGCAGGACTTCGCCCTGGCTGTTCTCGACAATCATACACAACTGGCCTTTGGCGACCTTGATGCGCGATTCGAGCAGCACATCGGTTTGTTTGTCGTAGGCCACAAGCGACACAAAGGTCTCGCCGTCAAAGTTGGCGTAATGGGCCCTGGTCGTCGTTTGCGAATTGGCGTTGCTCCAGCGCGCGCTCGAAGTGCCCTTGACAAAATGCGTCCCCGAGGCGGTGATGTTGCCCTTAAAAGTGGTGTTCCCACCGTTGGCCAGCGCCTGTGTCGCGATCAGTGCGAAAAATACGATTGCTAAAATTTTGATTGCTCTCATGATTGTTGATGATTTTGATTGATGATTGAAACTGGTATAATTTATTGTCTATTATTTATTGCTATTGTTTATTGGGTTATCTTGAGCACTTCGATGTCTTTGTAGTCGGCGTAGGACGAGGTCACCACGCGGTCGCCCGGCTTTAGACCGCCCAAAACTTCGTAATAATCGGGGTTTTCGCGGCCGATTTTGATGGGCTTACGGACGGCTTGGTTCCCGTTGACGGCAAAAATCCATTGCCCCGCGGTTTCGCTGTAGAACTGGCCTTTGGGAACCACGAGCACCTTTTGCTTTTCGGACAGCGTTAGCTTGACGCCAAAACTGAGCCCGCGTTGCAGCACCAGATCGGTCTTGGAAAAAGACAACTCGAGCTGGAAACGGCCGCCCTTGACCTCGGGCAGGACTTTGATGACGGTCACTTCGAGCATTTCGCCTTTGTAATCGATTTGCCCTTTTTGCCCCACGGCAACTTTCTCGAGGTAAAATTCATCGACATCGGCCACGAGCTTGTAACCCTGCATCACATCGATCTTGCCGATGCTTTCGCCCGATGGATATGACTTGCCCAGGATCGGCTCGAACGAAGTCAACACGCCCGATGCCGGCGCGGTAATCAGGAAATTCTTTTTGTTGCTGCGCAGGATCTCGAGGCTTTTCTCCATGGTCGCGATCGAACGGTTGATTTGTGCGATTTGCACTTGGTTCGACTGTTTCTCCTTTTGAATCGCAAGCTGGATGTTGTTGCGGCGTTCGCGCTGGAACCGCAGGTTTTCGTCGATGGCGTGCCATTCGTTGCGCGAAATCACGTCTTTCTCGAACAGTTTTTTGTTCAGATCGTGCAGCCGTTTGGCATCGTTGTAATCGTGTTCGATCGAGAGCAAATCCTGCGTGAGCTGCAATTCCTGGTTGCGGATGTTGAGCTTGCCCACGTTCAAATTGTTCATCTGTTCGATGATGGCCGTTTCCTGCGTCATGTAGTTGAGTTCAGAATTGGGGTTGTAGAGTTTGGCGAGCGCCTGGCCTTTTTCTACACGCGACCCGTTCTCGGCAAAAATCTCCTGCACCGACCCGCCTTCGACAATGTTCACGAGCATCGCGTTGAGCGGTTCGACACGTGCCTGGAACACCATAAAATCCTCGAAATACTCCTCGCTGGCGGTCTTGACCAATATTTCATTCGTCTTGACGTTGAGGCTCTTTTTTTTCGAGAACGACAAGTACGCCATGGTCGCAAAGGCCAAAATTCCGATCGCCGCTAGCGTGGCGAACTTAAATTTTTTACTTTTACTTTTGATTGCGGTATCCATGGGTCTTATCTGTTTTCGGCATGGTCATAAACAATAGCGTGCCAGAAAATAAAAAAGTTTCAAATTGTTGATTTTCAATTTTTTAAATGTTAATAAAAAATAGACCGGTGTCCGATAATGAACAGTTGTTGTCCGCAAACGGACAGTATAATCCATGAGAAAAAAACAAGCGTGTATTGCGGTGGTCGACGACCAGGAAGAAATCCTGTTTGCGGCCAAACTCGTCCTCAAAAAACATTTCGAAACCGTCCTGACCACGAGCGCACCGCGGCAGCTTTACCAATTTTTGGCCGAGCAAACGGTAGATGTGGTGCTGCTCGACATGAACTACCGCATTGGTTTCGAGGACGGACGCGAAGGCATCCACTGGCTCAAGGAAATTACAGCCCATTCGCCGCATACATGCGTGATTTTGATGACGGCATTCGGCAAGATCGAAACCGCCGTCGAAGGCATCAAGGTGGGCGCATTCGATTATGTGCTCAAACCCTGGGAGAACGACAAACTGCTGCAAACCGTAGAAAACGCGCTCGCCGAAAGCCGCAAACGCCAAAAAAAGCCCATCGATTTTGCATCGCAAAAAACCTATTTCATCGGGCAATCGCCCAAGATCAAGCAAGCCTATTTGATGGCCGAAAAGGTGGCCAAGACCGATGCCAACGTGCTTTTGCTGGGCGAAAACGGCACGGGCAAATTCGTGTTCGCGTCGCACATCCACCAACATTCCAACAGAAAAGACCAACCATTTGTTCATGTCGATTTGGGCAGCCTGAGCGAAAATTTGTTCGAGAGCGAACTGTTCGGCTATGCGCGCGGCGCCTTTACCGACGCCAAGGTCGATACCCCGGGGCGCTTCGAAGCGGCTTCGGGCGGGACCATTTTCTTGGACGAAATAGGCAACATCCCATTACACCTGCAATCCAAATTACTGTCGGTTCTGCAAACCAAAACCGTGACGCGTTTGGGCGAGAGCAAGCCGCGGCCGCTCGACGTGCGCATCATTACGGCCACCAACATCGACATTGCGGCCCAGGTCAAGAAAAAGCATTTTCGGGAAGATTTGTTTTACCGCATCAACACCATGGAAATTACGATTCCGCCGCTGCGGGAACGGCAGGGCGACATCAGGGCGATGGCCGAATTCCTGCTCGCGCAAACCGGCGAAAAATACAACAACGCCAAGCTGTCGTTCGATGCGCACAACCTCGAATGGCTCGAGAAATACCCGTGGCCCGGCAACATCCGCGAGATGGAGAACAAAATCGAACGCGCCGTGATCCTGTCGGACGACAACGTGATTTTGGTGTCGCAACTCGATATTTTTGATTTTACGCCAACGGCCACAACCGACGAAAGTATGTTGTCCGACCTCGAGAAAAACGCGATCGAAAAGGCTTTGGCCAAACACGCGGGCAACATCTCCAATACCGCCGAAGAACTCGGCCTGTCACGTGCGGCGCTGTACCGTCGCATGGAAAAATACGATTTAAGGCCATGAAGTTCCACAACGCGTTGTTCCTTCGGATTTTCTGGCTGCTGGCGCTCATCGCTTTGGGCATTGCACTGGTGCTGCGCGCGTATCCGTACAGCGCGGTGTTTACGTTGGTCATTGTGGCCGTCTTCGGTGCAGAACTGTACTTTTACATCCGCAACCGCATGCTGTTTTACGACAAAACGATACTGTCGATCCTGCACAACGATTTTTCGTCGAACTTTCCCGAAAACCTGCGCAAGGGCAATTACGAAAAACTGTTTGAATTGTATGAAACGCTCAAGCGGCGGCAGTTCGAACAGGTATCGCGCGAGCACGTGTACACTTCTATTTTGAACAATGTCGACACAGCCGTGGTAATCCTTCGAAAAAGCGGCAACACGTGGGACATTTTTTTGATGAACGATTATTTTTCGACACTTTTTGGCGTACCCAAATTCAGCCATTGGGATCACTTGCGCGCCAAGCTGCCTACGTTTTGCCAAGAAATCGAAAACAGCGGTTTTGCCGAAATGAAGACCTCGGTAGACATCCGCATCGACGAAAGGGAATTGCAGACCTATTCGATACAGACCTCGAAAACGCAATCCTATGGGCAGGATTATTACGTGATTTTGCTCGATTCGATCCAGAAAGTCATCGAGAAAAAAGAGAAGATGGCGTGGATCAACCTGATGAAAATCATCTCGCACGAACTCATGAACACGCTCACGCCGATTCGGTCGCTGTCGCAAAGCATACAGGACATTGTACGACAAGATTCGCTTGACAAAGACGATCTCGAAGATGTGCGGCAAGGGCTTTCGACCATCGTCAACCGATCGAACCATTTACAGTTTTTTGTCGAGAATTACCGCAAACTTACCATGCTGCCGTCGCCCGAAAAACAACCAACCGACCTCAACCAACTCATCGCCGAATGTTTGCTCGTGATGCAACCGATGCTCAAACAAGACGGCATTTCGGTCCTTAACGAAGTCGATGTACCGCGCGCGGTCCCGGTCGACAAAAAACAAATCGAACAGGTGGTCATCAACCTGCTCACCAACAGCCTGCACGCGCTCAAGGAAAAAGACGAACGCAAGATTTTCCTGACCTCGTCTATGCAAAACGGCCGTGTGTTTTTGACGATATCGGACACCGGAAAAGGCATCGAAAAACAAATCCAGGACAAGATTTTCCTACCATTCTTTACGACAAGAAAAGACGGCGCGGGCATCGGACTCACGTTGTCGAAAAACATCATCGAGGCGCACGGCGGGTACCTGAGTTATACTTCGGACGAGGGCCGGACGGAATTTATCGTGTGTCTGTTGATTTAGTCGGCTTGGGCAGGGTCCCAAAAAAGTTGGTCAAACGCGACAACCTGGTTGTTTTTTACCGCCACCCCTTCGCTCTCCAACAACTGTTGCATCAAATTCGTACCGTCGAAATGGTGCTTGCCTGTAAGCATGCCGATGCGGTTCACGACGCGGTGCGCCGGAACATCTTCCCTTTCGCCGGTGGCATTCATCGCCCAGCCCACCATACGTGCCGAGCGCGCGCTGCCCAACACCTTGGCGATCGCACCGTAAGATGTGACACGGCCGTAGGGGATTTGCCGCGCAATGTCGTACACGCGTTCGAAAAAGTTGTCGTTGTTTGGGTTCTTTGTCTTAACCAAAATAATAGTCGAGTATTTCAAAAAGCGTCAGCACCGAGACGAGCCCCGTGACCGAGCCGATGATGTAATTCATGTTCTTGAGCAAAAACTGCGTGCGCAATTCCATCTTCTTGAAAAAGGCGATGTAGCAATAAAACGCAAAATAAGCGCCGAGCCCCGCCCCCAACACAAAAAGATAAATCTGGATTTTCTCGAAAACGAACAGCTTGTACGACGACAGCATCAGGCTGATGAACACATAAAACGGGATCGGGAAAAAGTTGAGCGACGAGAGCAACATGCCCATAAAAAACCTGCTGCGCTTGCTGTGGAGTTTGATTTCTTTCTTCTCGGGTTTGGCCTTGCGTCCGGCGACAAAAAAATAAATCGTGAGCGCCCCGAAAATGGCCAGTCCTACTTCGCGCAGCAGCACGATCACTTCGGGGTGTTTGTCGAGAAACTTGGCGAACAAAACGGCGATGAGTGCCTGGCAAACCACCACCAGCGACGCCCCGGCCGAAAAGACGAGCGCGGGTGTGCGCCCCTCCTTCAAACCCACTTTGGCGGCCGTCATGTTGATGAGTCCCGGTGGCGTAATCCCGACGGACGACGCCAGGAATCCCAAGAACAGCGGCAGCGCAATATTCATGTCATTTTATTTTAAACCGAATATACGTAATTGCTTTGTTAATTTCCAAATACATTTGCTCGTAGTGCGTCTGGATTCCAGTCACTTCGGGCGGCGCGCCTTCGTTGCGGTAAATGTTGTGGTTGGCGTACAACACCTCGTGCCCCTGCCCGTGCAAAAGCCCCAGCGTGTAGCCGTGCATGAATTCGCTGTCGGTCTTGAGGTGCATGAGCCCGTCTGGTTTGAGGACTTTTTTGTACCGGTGCAGGAAATCTGAATTGGTCATGCGGTGCTTGGTGCGTTTGTATTTGATTTGCGGATCGGGAAACGTGATCCAGATCTCATCGACTTCGCCTTCGGCAAACAAATGGTCGATGAGTTCGATTTGCGACCGCAAAAATGCGGCATTGTTGATCGCGCCATGCTCGGCGGTCTTTGCCCCGCGCCAGAACCGCGCACCCTTGATGTCGACACCTATGAAGTTCTTGTCGGGAAATTGTTGCGCGAGCGCCACGGTATATTCGCCTTTGCCGCAACCGAGTTCGAGCACCAGCGGATGATCGTTCTTGAAAAAATCGGTGCGCCACTTGCCTTTGAGCGCGAATTGCCCCGAAGTCACTTCGTCGCGCGTTGGTTGGATGACATTCGAAAAGGTTTCGTTTTCCCTAAATCTTTTTAGCTTATTTTTACTGCCCACGATAATTTAATGTTTTCGCAAAATTAACGAAATATCCAAGACGACTAATGTTTTTACCTTGCGATCATTTAGACCGAAGATGAGACCTCAGCCTGACCTCAACATCCTCGTGGCCCCGCTCAACTGGGGGCTCGGGCACGCCACGCGTTGCATCCCCATCATCAACGCGCTCCAGCAACAGGGTTTTAATCCGATTTTGGCCTCGGACGGCGTCGCGCTCGACATGCTGCGCAAGGAATTTCCGCATTTGCAAACACTCGAGCTGCCGTCGTATGAAATCGAATATGCCAAGAACGGCGCGAATTTCAAATGGAAGATGTTGTCCAACGTGCCCAAGATGGTCGACGCGATCATGGCCGAAAAAAAAATCGTCAAGCAGTGGGTCAAGCAACACAACCTGAGCGGGATCATTTCGGACAACCGGCTGGGCGTGTTCAGCAAAAAAGTTCCATCGGTGTTCATCACGCACCAACTCAATGTGCTCACGGGCAATACGACCTGGCTTTCGAGCAAGATGCACCGCTACATCATCAAGAAATATGTCGAATGTTGGGTGCCCGATTTCGAGGAAAAACCCAACCTGACGGGAAAACTCGGCCACCTCAAAAAAACCGACGACAAGATCCGTTACATCGGGCCACTGAGTCGGTTCAGGAAACTGGACGTGCCCAAAAAGTACGACCTCATGGCCATAATTTCGGGGCCAGAACCGCAACGCGGCATGCTCGAAAGCCAGCTCCGCGAAGAACTACAGCAATTTGACGGGAACGTTATTTTTATCAGCGGAAAGGTCGAATCCAAGCAAAAAAAGGAACAAATCGGACGTATCACGCACTACAACTTCATGACCACCGAACAGCTGGAACTGGCGTTCAATGAATCGGAGAAAGTATTGTGCCGCTCGGGTTACACGACCGTGATGGATTTGGCGCAGCTCGGTAAAAAATCGTTCTTTATTCCCACGCCAGGGCAATACGAACAAGAATATTTGGCCAAAAAACTCAAACGCGACGGGCTTGTCCCCTATGCCAAGCAGGAAGATTTTCATTTGGGGAATTTGCTCGAAATCGACATTTTCAAAGGGTTGCCCAAAACCAAAACCGACATCCACTGGAAGCAATTGTTCGGTATTTTCGAGAAAGATGTTTTGGTGAAATGACATTTTTTGCCTTTCGGGTAAAATGTATAGATTTTCTGTAGGAAGGGTATTGAAATTTTTCGTAGTTTTTCACTAGTAAGGGCAGGGGGAGTAAGGTTTACCCCTAACAAAGTACGCGCAAACTTGGATACAGGAAATCTGTACTTTTTGTTAAAGTTTTCATCGTCCGCGACAAACAAAACCCGCCTTGGGAAAAATCAAAAAATCGGCCTTCACGCGAACGCCTTTTCCAACGTAAACGAAAACTCCGAACCTTTGCCGTACTGGCTTTCTACATAGATTTTCTCGCCGTGCGCCTCGATGATGTGTTTGACGATCGAGAGCCCGAGCCCCGATCCGCCCGCGTCGCGCGAACCGCTTTGGTCTACGCGGTAAAAACGTTCGAACAGCCGCGGCACGTGCTGTTTTTCGATGCCCACGCCATTGTCGTTGATACGTACGATGATTTTTTTGTCGGTCAAACTCTCGACGCTGACCTCGGTAGACCCCTTGTCCTTGCCGTATTTGATCGAGTTCATGACCAGATTGATTACCACTTGTTCGATCTTCTCGGCATCGGCCCTGACCATGATGGGCTTGTTGTAGCGCATGTCGAACAGCAGCAAGATGTCTTTTTTGGACGCCTCGATCTCGAGCAAATCGAATACTTCCTGGATGAGTTTGACGATGTCGAAATCGGTCAAATCGAGGTTCAAATCGCCTACTTCCAATTTCGAAATCATGTCGAGATCCTGCACGATATGGATGAGCCGCTCTACACCTTTCTCGGCGCGTTCGAGGTATTTCTTGCGTACGGTTTTGTCGGACATGGCCCCATCGAGCAACGTAGAAAGATAGCCCTGAACGGTAAACAACGGCGTCTTGAGCTCGTGCGACACATTGCCCAGAAATTCGCGGCGGTATTCCTCGCGCACCTTGAGCATCTCGATCTCGACTTTTTTGTCGGATGCGAACTTCTTGACTTCGTGCATAAGCGTGGCCATGTCGGTGGTCACGGGCTGCGTCCTAAACGTAGAGGATTCGAGCAGCGAAACGTCGTCGTAGATTTTTTTGACGCGTCGGTAAATGAAGTGCTCGACGCGGTACTGGATCACAAAAAAGGAAAATGCGGCGACCGACACCGCAAAATAAATCAGGAATTCCCATGAAAAAGTCAAGAAAAAATAAAGCAAGATCGCTGCGAGGCCCGTCGAGAAAAGCGTGATGTACAGCGACGACTTGATCGCAAAGCGGTATGTTTTCTTGAACTTTGTTTGCATTAAACTTCAAACTTATAGCCCACGCCTTTGATGGTCTTGAAATAATCGTCGCCGATCTTTTCACGCAGCTTGCGGATGTGTACGTCTATGGTGCGTCCGCCTACGATGACTTCGTTGCCCCAAACCTTGTCGAGGATCTCGTCGCGTTTGAACACTTTGCCCGGCTTTGACGCGAGCAGGTAGAACAATTCAAACTCCTTGCGCGGCAACACGATCTCGGCCTCGTCCTTGATGATTTTGTACTCTTCGCGGTTGATTTCGATACCACCTACATTGAGCGTCTCGGAGTTCTTTCCGTCGTCGTCTTTGAGGCGACGCAACAACGCCTTGACCTTGCTCACGAGCAACTTGGGTTTGATGGGCTTGGTAATGTAATCGTCTGCACCGGCGTCGAAACCGGCCACTTGCGAATAGTCCTCGCTGCGCGCGGTGAGGAACGTGATGATGACGTCTTTGAGTTCGGGGGTTTTGCGGATGGCTTCGGTGGCTTCCATTCCATCCATTTCTGGCATCATGACATCCATTATGATCAATTGCGGATGTTCTTTCTTGGCCTTGGCGATCGCTTCTTTGCCGTTCTCGGCGGTGACAATCTGGTACCCTTCTTGCGAGAGGTTGTAGCCTACGATTTCGAGGATATCCGGCTCGTCGTCGACCAATAAAATCTTGATGTCTTTTTTCTTCATGATAGCGGCATTTGGGTGTAAAAATCTTCAATTGCGCCGTAAATGTAAATATAAAACAATATACGGATTTATCGGTTAACCGTAATTTAATATGTTAACCATTTGGTAATATTTTACCAACCAAATCGTAACGGCGCACTAACACGAACTTTACAGCGCGACCCTTACTTTGCCCCATTCAAAACCTAAACTTTTAAGATGAAAATTCAATTTTTATTTGCCGCCTTGTTTTTGATTTCGGTCTCCTTCGCACAAGAAAAAGGAACCGTAACGGGAACACTGACCGACAAAGAAGCGAACAATGCGACACTGCCCTTTGCCAATGCGGTCATCAAAGGCACGACACTGGGCGTGACAACAGATGCCGACGGCAACTATACCATTGCAGTTCCTGCGGGAACACACACCATCGTATTTAGCTTCCTGGGATATGAGAACGTAGAGGAAACCTTTACGATTGCCGGCGGCGAAACGCGTACGATCAACAAGGCGTTGGGCTCTGGGGCTTATACTTTGCAGGATGTCCAAATCCAGGCCGCCGTCACACGCGAGAAAGAGACGGCCCTACTGTTGGAACAAAAAAAAGCAGTAGAAATCAAGCAAAGCATCGGCGCGCAGGAAATGTCCAGGAAAGGCGTCAGCGATGTCGAAGAAGGCTTGACGAAAATTACCGGAATTGCCAAAGTAGAATCGCGCGGCCTGTTCGTGCGCGGGCTCGAGGACCGATACAACAATCTGTTGATTAATGATTTGCAAGCGCCTTCGAACAGTCCGTTCAAAAAGATCATCCCGCTTGACTTGTTCCCAACCGATATTGTGGGTGTATTGAGTGTGTACAAAACATTCAATCCCAATATCCCGGGTGATTTTGCGGGGGCGACAATCAATGTCGAAACGGCTCAGCCACGCACCAGCATTACCAAACTGGGTGTCGGGTTTGGTTTTACGACGGCCAACAACGGCGAAGATTTCCTTATTTCCGAAGACGCCAACAACACGCAAGGATTTCTTGGTTTGGTGGGCAAGGACCGCGAATTGCCATACTACTATGGCGGGAGGCCGTCCGGAAAGGTCGCCACACCCGATCAATATGCCGAGTCTTCCAAACAAAATTCCTGGAATGTAGACCGCACTTCGAGCCCCATCAACAGCAGCATCACGATGCTCCATGCCGAGAAGTTCAACATTGGCGATACGGGCAAGATCAATTACATCGTTTCGATAAATGGCGACAACAACTACCAGATCAGAAAAGGGGTAGACCGTACGTTCAACCAGGGTCAAGGCAATTATGACAACAATTTGTCTACCTCAAAATACAGCTACAACACTTCCTTTTCCGGACTTGCCGGGATCCGTTACAAATCGAACAGGTTGGGGCTGGCTGTGAATTCGTTCTTCCTGCGTTCTACGTCGAGCATTATCCAGGACCAGTTGGGTTACACCAACAGTTTGTCGAACAATCCCAACATTCTTATACGGGCCAACCAGTTCGAAGAGTCTGAATATTGGAACAACCAATTGCTCGCCGATTATGCAATCACCGAGAATGGCAAGCACAGCGTCAAAGGCGGCATCGCTTATGTCAAAACCTCATTTGGCCAACCCGACCGAAAGTTCATCACCGGCGAAAAAATCAACGACACCGAAATCAATACCACTTATGGCGGCAACAATTTGATCCGCCAATTCCTTGACGTTTCGGGCGACCGCTACTTTTCGTCGATGTTGGAATACAGCCTGAAATTCAACGAAAAGGCCAACGGGAAGTCCAACAAAATTGCGATCGGTTATAATGGTTTCAACAACGAAGAAGTGTCGTCCTATCGTTTCGTTTTCGGAAAACCTCTTGTGTCTACGTCGTATGTGGCAAGCCTCAACGACATCGACGACAGGATCAATCAAGACGTGGCTTCTGGATTGTTGCGCTTTACCGAAGAATCTACGGGCGACTACAAATCGAAGTTGCTGCAAACGGTTAATGCCGGATACCTGAACGCGTTTTTCAACTTTGGCGAAAAATGGGAAATCAATGCCGGATTGCGTGCCGAAAACTCGCTGCGCGAAATCAAATACCGCCAAATCAGCGACGACTTCTCGGCAAAGTACCGAAAGATCGAAAAGGAAAAACTGGACATCTTGCCGTCGGTCAACGTAAAATATGCGTTGAATGACATCAGCAATATTCGCCTGGCGGGATCAAAAACCATTACCAAGCCGGTGTCTATCGAAGTCATGCCCATCCAATACGTCAATCCGGATGGGACCGTCGAACTGGGTAATCCGAACCTTGACAACAGCGACAACCTGAACCTCGATGTGAAATACGAGATTTTCCCGACCAACAAAGAATTGATCGCCGTGGGCGTTTTCGGCAAACAAATCGACAATCCTATCGAACGCGTATTCATCCCTACGGCCAGCAGTGGCGGTCAGATTACCACCTACCAAAATTCGCAAAAGGCAACTTTGTATGGCGCTGAATTTGAATTGTTGCTGCAGCTGAGCCGCATTGCTCCGGCATTTGACGCCTTCTCTTTTGGCTTCAACACCTCCTTGATGCAAACCGAAGTAGAAGTCGACCTGGTCACAAATCCGCTAGAGAACAACGCCAAAAGGGATTTGCAGGGCGCCGCGAACTGGGTGGTCAATGCCGATATCAAATACGATTTCCAATTCAACGAAGAAATGAAAAACACAATTTCGTTTGTTTACGGAGTTTCGGGCGACCGCATCTATGCCGTAGGAACCGCCGGATTGGACAACATTTACGAAAAGCCGTTCCACAAACTAGATTTTGTATGGTCGAGCAAGCTAAGCCAAAACATCGACCTGAAATTGGCGGTAGACAACATCCTCAACCCCACTTTTAAGCGCGAACTGGGCAAAGACAGCAAAGTCAACATCACCGAATCTGACCTGACCGTACGGACGTTCAAGCGGGGGACCGGCTTTTCGCTCAACATCAATTACACGTTCTAAATTACCATAACTATTAAATATTTTAAACACAATTAAAACAGAAATTATGAAAACAAAATTTTTATTGTTGGCCTTTGCCGCGACGCTTTTCCTGAACTCGTGTTCATCGGATGATGATGAGGATGGAATCTACACGCCGCCTGTGGGAAGTGGAGAAATCAGTGGAAACGCCACTTCTAACCAAAATTTTATCAAAGGAAACTACACCTTGAGAGGCGTTTATAAAATCAAGGCCGGCGTAACGGTAACCTTCGACGCGGGTTCTACCATCACTGCAGACGTGACCAACGGCACCGATGCCATCGTAGTGGAAAACGGCGGAAAGTTGATCATGAACGGATCGGCTGCCGAACCAATCGTTTGTACAGAGGTTTCGAAAGTGCCGGGTTCTTGGGGTGGCATCATCATGTACGGCGACGCGCCAATCGTGGGCGCTGCCGGCGTGGGCACCGCAACTGCCGAAGACGGCTTGACCAACGATGCCAATACTGCCTATACTTACGGCGGATCGAACGCCGCACACAACGGTGGTTCATTGCGTTACGTAAGGGTAGAGTATGCCGGTAAAAAAATCACCGATGGAACCAGTGAAATGAACGGGTTTTCGTTCTACTCTGTAGGAACAGGAACCGTTTTGGAAAACCTTGTTTCTTACAAAGGTGCCGATGACGGATTCGAATTCTACGGCGGTACGGTCAGTGCCACCAACCTGATCTCTTACGGAAACTACGACGATTCATTCGACTGGCAAGATGGTTGGAGAGGCCAAAGCAACAGCAACTGGTATGCTTACCAGGTAGGTACCGGAAACTTTGGTATGGAAATCGAGGCCAAAAGCTACAACAACGCCTTTTGGCCGGTAATCAACAACATTACCTTGAAGAGAGCGGCCGGCACCATCACTGAAGGGGGTTCTTCTGCCGCTGAATACGATGCCATCCAGTTCAAGAAACAAGGTAACGGTGCTTTCAGCAACATCTTGATTTCTGGTTACACTACATCGGGTTCGACTGCGGTCCGTATTCAAGACGCCGCCACCAATACCGATCAGGTAAACACGGGTAAAATTAAATTGTTGAACGTACAAATCACCGACGGCACCTCGCAATTTGGCGGTGCTACTGGTTTTACGGTTGACTTTTTGGGAACAAACTACACACTGGGCACTACCACAGGCGCTTCGATTACACCTGGAGCTTGGGCTGTTGTCGACGGTGTGAACTTGTTGCAATAACCTATTTTGAATTAGTTGGAAAAACACCCTTCGGGGTGTTTTTTTTTTACACAAGCCAAACCGAGAGCTTAGTCCAGAAATCGTCGGCATCTACCCGATTTACAGTTTATCTGTAATGAACCTTCTATTAAAAACCGTATTTTGGCGCTAGGGTAGGGGGCAAAGTAGGTATATCCCTAAAAAATTAAATGATAACTCGGATACAGATATTCTGTACATTTTGTTAATTTTTGAACTTTGAAAATCGATGCGATTCGGCACGGCCAACACGCCATTTTGACACTCGTTTTCCCCCAACGCCAATCCCGTGACACCGACATTCATCAATACATCGACTTAATTTGCTGTGCATCGTACTTTTGGCGCAATAATTGAAATTAATTTCATACTTTTACCCAATCAAATAATGCCATGACAAAAAAATACTTATTTCTCACAGCGCTGCTGTTTTGTTGCTTTGCGGTCTCGGTCTCGGCGCAGGAAGGCAAACAAACCATCGACGGTTTGGAATTCTACCCAAACCCGGTTAGCAGTGGAAAGATTTACATTACTTCCAAGTCGCTCGCCGACAAAGAAGTGGCTATTTTTGACGTACTCGGCAAAAAAGTTTTACAGGCCGTGATGAACTCCAAGGAACTCAACATCTCGACGCTGTCGCCGGGTGTCTACATCATCAAGATCCGCGAAGGCGAAGCCACGGCAACCAGAAAACTGATTGTCAAGTAATTTTCGCGTTTTATCCCTTTTAATTTAATATAATTTTTACACGGCTATTTTTCTATCATGGGGAAATAGTCTTATCTTTGTCGCATAAACTAAAACAGAAAAAATGAAAAAACTTTACACTTTATCTTTATTGTTGGTTGGTGCAGCCGCTTCATTCGCACAGCCGATTATTACGGGCATCATGGACGGCGACTGTGCGGGTGGTAATCCAAAAGTATTGGAAATCTACGCGAACGGAACTGTTGACTTTGGTGCTTATTCTGTAGAGAATCAAACCAATGCCACTGCCGGTACTTGGGGACAAACCATGTCTTTGGCGCCACTGGGGTCAAAAACAAATGCTTTTGTGTATGTCGTGCACGGCGATCCTGCTGTTGTTGGGCCGGTATTCGCAGCTGAATTTGCAGGCATCCCTTCGGGCAATGTGATTTACTCAGGTGTTGGCACAGGTGTTCCGCAACCAATGAACGTTAACGGAGACGACCGTTTGAGATTGATCGAAACCGCCAGCACAACGGTAGTAGACCAATTCGGTACTTCTGACACAGACGGAACTGGTCTTGACTGGGAGTATTTGGATTCATGGGCAAAAAGAAACAATGGCACTACTGCAAGTGGCTCAAACTTCAACTCTGCACAGTGGACTTATGGCGGTGTAGCTGCTTTGGATACTTTTGGTACTTGCCAAACTTCAACTGCTTTTTCTGAATTGGTTCCTTTCGGCACTTTTGCTTTGGCTACCAAGCAATTCAACATCGCTGGTTTGAAAGTTTACCCTAACCCGGCAAAAGGCGGTAACTTGTTCATCACTTCAGACAGTAATGAAACCAAGTCTGTAGCCATCTACAACGTATTGGGCAAGCAAGTGTTGACCGCTACGGTAAACAATGCGCCAATCAACGTTTCAAACTTGAGCGCTGGTGTTTACATCGTAAAAGTTACTGAAGCCGGTAAAACCGCTACTAAGAAATTGGTGATCGAGTAATCGAATCCTGATATAATTCAAGAAGCCTCGATTCGTCGGGGCTTTTTTATTTCCTATTTTTGCAAACAAAAACCTTGATTTCCGCAGCCGACATTTTCCCGATCGCATCGCACAAACAGTTCGAAAAGACGGCACTCAAGGTGTTCCGTTTTCAGCACGAACACAATGCGGTGTACCGCGAATTTTGCGATCATTTGAACATCAATGCAGGCGAAGTAAAATCGTTGCGACACATTCCGTTCTTGCCGATACAATTCTTCAAAACACGTGACGTTATTTCCAGCACCAATCCGATCCAGGAAACCTTCACGAGCAGCGGCACGACAGGATCTATCAACAGCCGCCATTTGGTGACCGACGTTTCGCTGTACGAGCAAAGTTATCGCAGCGCTTTTACGCAATTCTACGGCAACATCGAAAATTACGTCGTTCTCGCCTTGCTCCCGTCGTATCTGGAACGCGGCGGCTCGTCGCTGATATACATGGTCGACGATTTGATCAAACGCACCAACAATCCCGACAGCGGATTTTACCTGGGCGACCACGACGGACTCATCGAAAAACTCGTCGCATTAGACAAATCGGGACAAAACATGATCCTGATTGGCGTCACCTATGCCCTACTCGATTTGATCGAAAAACACCAATTCCAACTCCAAAACACCATCGTCATGGAAACCGGCGGCATGAAAGGACGCCGCCGCGAAATGATCCGCGAGGAGTTGCACGCCCAGTTGTGCCAAGGCTTTGGCGTACCGGCCATCCATTCAGAATACGGCATGACCGAACTGTTGTCGCAGGCCTACTCGCTCGGCCACGGCGTGTTCGAATGTCCGAATTGGATGCACATCCTGGTGCGCGATACCGAAGACGCCCTCGCCTATTTACCCGACGGCAAAACGGGCGGGATCAACGTGATCGACTTGGCCAACCTCAATTCTTGCGCATTCATCGCGACGCAGGACTTGGGCAAAAAAAATCCCAACGGCTCGTTTGAAGTGTTGGGACGTTTTGACCATTCGGATATCCGCGGGTGCAATTTGATGGTTCTTTAACCGCAGGAGTCATTTTTACCGTATTCTTTTTACCGCAAGGGACGCCAAGTTTTCCGCAAAGTAAAGAAGGGGCTTTTCTGTGGCTTTGAGGACTTCGCGTAAACTTTGTAAA
>NZ_FMVF01000006.1:0-26248 GCF_900101895.1 Flavobacterium caeni | reverse complement strand
CAGGAGTCATTTTTACCGTATTCTTTTTACCGCAAAGGACGCCGAGTTTTCCGCAAAGTAAAGAAGGGGCTTTTTGTGGCTTTGAGAACTTCGCGTAAACCTTTGCAAACTTTGCGGTTAACTCAGCCAAAGCTTAGTCTAAAACATTTTCAAAAAACACAAAGAATAAGTCTTTGCAGTTAAATCAACTCACGCGCAGCACAAAATAATTCTTTTTGCCGCGTTGCAACAACACAAACTGGTGGTTGATCAAATCCTTTTCGCCGAGCATAAAACCTTCGGCTACTTTCTCTTTGTTCACCGAGATCGAATTCTCGGCCAACGCACGTCTGGCCTCGCCGTTCGATTTCAAAAAGCCCGATTTTTCGTTGAGCACGTCTACAATGTCGATGCCTTTCTGCACGTCTTCGAGCGCGACTTCGGCTTGCGGTACGCCGTCGAAAATTTCGAGGAACGTCAAACTGTCGAGCGTTTTGAGTTCGTCCGAAGTCGAATTGCCGAACAAAATATTCGACGCCTTGATCGCGCGGTCCAATTCCTCCTTGCCGTGTACAAACGTCGTGACTTCTTCGGCCAACTTCTTTTGCAACGCGCGCAAATGCGGTGCTTCTTTGTGCTGTGCAATCAACACGTTGATGACCGACTGGTCGAGGAACGTAAAAATCTTGATGTATTTCTCGGCGTCTTCGTCCGAAGTATTGAGCCAAAACTGGTAGAATTTGTACACCGATGTCTTGTCGGCGTCAAGCCAAATGTTCCCGCCTTCCGATTTCCCGAATTTCGAACCATCCGACTTGGTGATCAGCGGCGTCGTGAGCGCAAACGCCTTGGCCTCGGTGTTCGGATTCAACCTACGCACAAGTTCGGTGCCCGTGGTGATGTTGCCCCATTGGTCTGAGCCGCCCATCTGCAAAAGACAGTTGTGGTGTTTGTGCAGGTGGTAAAAATCGTAGCCTTGGATAAGTTGATAAGTGAATTCGGTAAACGACATGCCGTCGCCCGCCTCGCCGCTCAATCTTTTCTTGACCGAATCCTTGGCCATCATGTAATTGACGGTAATCCGCTTGCCCACTTCACGCGCAAAATCGATGAACGAAAAAGTCTTCATCCAATCGTAATTGTTCACCATGATGGGCGCGTTGGCATCGGTCGAACCAAAATCCAAAAACCGCGACAGCACGCGTTTGATGCCCGCGACGTTCTTCGAAAGCTGCTCCTCGTCGAGCAAATTCCGTTCGTCCGATTTGCCCGACGGATCGCCAATCATGCCCGTCGCACCGCCCACGAGCGCAATCGGCTGGTGTCCGAAATTCTTCAAATGAACCAGCAAGATGATCTGCACCATGCTCCCGATGTGCAAAGAATCGGCCGTCGGATCAAACCCAATATAAGCCGTGGTGGCTTCTTTGAGCAGTTGTTCTTCTGTTCCGGGCATGGCATCGTGGTAGAGCCCGCGCCACTTTAATTCTTCGACTAGGTTTTTCATTTTGAAATAATTTGGGGCAAAGATAGTTGTAAGTTGTAAAGTTTCAAAGTGGTTTTTTGGGAGCTGGTTCCCGCTTTCCGCAGTATCTTTTACGGCCTCGCTGGCGCTCGGCCATAAAAGGATACTTGCTGCAATCGGGGCTAGGGCATTGTCGTTCCAAATGCGACATTCGTTAATCGACGTTCTTCGTTTACTTGAATCTCAAACATCGATTAACGAACGCCGAACTTTGAAGTTTAGATGTTTGCCACTATCTTTACGAAATGATACTCCTCACAGGCGCCACCGGACTCGTCGGCTCACACCTCGCACTAAAACTGGTGCAAGACCACCAACCCGTTACGGCCATTTACCGCGCAAATCATTCCATCCAAAAAACACGCGAAGTCTTTGCGCTTTATGGCCAGGAAAACCTTTTCGAACGCATCAACTGGATCGAAGCCGACATCACAGACGTGCCGTCGCTCGAACTGGCGTTCCGCAACATCGACTACGTGTACCATTGCGCCGCCAACATTTCGTTCGACCCCGCCGACGAAGCATTGCTACGCAAAGTGAATATCGAAGGTACGGCCAATATTGTCAACTTTTGTCTGCAATACGGCGTCAGGAAATTGTGTCATGTGAGCTCGATCGCGGCGCTCGGCGACTTGAAACCCGGCGAACCCATCATCACCGAAGACACCGAATGGAATCCCGAAAAGCCCCATTCCGATTACGCCATCTCTAAATACGGCGCCGAAATGGAAATCTGGCGCGGCCTGCAGGAAGGCCTGCCCGCAGTGGTGGTCAATCCGGGCGTAATCCTCGGACCGTTGTTTTGGAATTCGGGCAGCGGCGAAATCTTTTCGCGCGTCGCCAACGGGCTGCCGTTCTACACCAAAGGCGTCACCGGTTTCACGACCGTAGACGACGTGGTCACCATCATGATCAAACTTATGGAAAGCGAAGTCAGCGGCGAGCGGTTTGTGGTGGTCTCTAAAAACGTATCGTTCGAAAGCATGCTCAAAGCCATCGCCCAGGCGTTGGGTGTCAAACCGCCCTCGATCCCTGCCAAGCCCTGGATGACCTCGATGGCGTGGCGCCTCGATTGGCTGGCCGGCGTGTTCGGCAAAAAACGCTCGTTGAGCCGTTCGATGGCACATTCGCTACACCAACGCGATACGTATTCAAGCGAACGCGTCGGGTTTGCATTGTACCATACGTTTGCAAACCTCGAAGCCTATGTGGCCAAGATTGCGGCCTACTACCCCAAAAAAACTACTTGATTTGCCCAGGATCGCCGGGTGGCGTGGGCGTTGTTCTTCCTTCTTTCTTGGCCAGCGAATCGGCCGTTGTTTTCTCGGCCTGGAGCCGCGCATCGACCTTTTCGTAGATTTTCCTGTATTTTTCGATCTCGGCCGCGTAGTATTGGTTGCTGTGCGCAAACTGCACGCTGTCTATGTTGTATTTTTTATAGACATAACCCGCCGACGAATTGTCGCTGAGCTTGGCATCGCGCGTTTTCATCGCCTCGAGCACCGACAAATCATACAGGATGTCTACCATCGTGGCTTCGTCGATCAAATTATCGGGTTTCTCGACCGCCGATTGTCCGCAGCCCCATGACAAAACCACCAGTAAAAAAAGTGCTTTTTTCATCTTCTAACGATTAACGGTCAAAGGTAAGTCGCTGGCCCAATCGCACGTCCTTGACCTTGAAGTTGTTGTACACGAGTTGCCCGTTGACAAAGGTATGGGTGATGCGCGACTTGAAGTTGTAGCCCTCAAACGGCGACCACCCGCATTTGTACAGGATGTTCTCTTTCTTGACATTCCACGGCAGCCCAGGGTTCACGATCGCCAGATCGGCAAAATAACCCTCGCGGATGAAGCCGCGTTTTTCGATCTTGAACAGCTTGGCCGGGTTGTGCGCCATTTTCTCGACAATCTTCTCGACCGAGATCTTGCCTTGGTGGTGCGCCTCGAACATCGCCACGACGGCATGTTGTACGAGCGGTCCGCCCGATGGCGCCTGCAAGTATTTTTGTTTTTTCTCTTCGAGTGTATGTGGTGCGTGGTCTGTAGCAATCACGTCGATGCGGTCGTCGAGCAGCGCTTCCCACAACGCGGCGCGGTCGTCGGCGGTCTTGACGGCAGGGTTCCATTTGATGAAATTGCCCTTGGTCGCATAATCGTCGTTGGTAAACCACAAATGGTGCACGCAGACTTCGGCCGTGATTTTCTTTTCTTCGAGCGGAATCTTGTTGGTAAACAGCTCCATCTCCTTGGCCGTCGACAAATGAAAAATGTGCAAGCGCGCACCTGTTTTCCTGGCCAGCGCAATCGCCTTGGACGACGACAGGTAACACGCCTCGGCGCTGCGTATCAAATGGTGCGCAGTCACGGGAACGTCGTCGCCGTATTCGGCCTTGAATTTTTCGAGGTTGTCCTTGATGGTTTGTTCGTCTTCGCAATGCACGGCAATCAGCATGGGCGTAGACGAGAATATCTTTTCGAGCGTCGCCTCGTTGTCGACCAGCATGTTGCCCGTAGAAGACCCGAGGAAAATTTTGATGCCTGCCACGTTCTTCGGATTGGTCTTCAGGACTTCTTCGAGATTGTCGTTGGTGGCACCCATCATGAACGAATAATTCGCAAACGACGTCTCGGAAGCGATCTGGTATTTTTGCTCGAGCAGTTCTTGCGTCACCGCATTCGGGACGGTGTTGGGTTGTTCGATGAACGACGTGATCCCGCCCGCTACGGCCGCGCGTGATTCCGACGCGATGTCGCCTTTGTGCGTGAGCCCGGGTTCGCGAAAATGCACCTGGTCGTCTATGGCGCCTGGGATCAAATAACTGCCTTCGGCATCGATGATCTTGGTGGCCGACGATTTGGCGCTGATCGTTTCGGCAATCTCGGCGATGAATTGGTCTTCGATAAGGAGGTCGCCCTCAAAGATTTGGCCTTCGTTGACAATCTTGGCATTTTTGATGAGTATGCTGTTCATTACAATCGGTTGAATAATTTGCTGATGCGCAACTGGATCACGCCAAAAACGGCTTCGGTGATGATGGCGTTGCTCATTTTGGATTGGCCCTTGGTACGGTCGGTGAAAATGATCGGCACCTCGACAATGTTGAATTGCTTGGCAAAGGCGCGGTATTTCATTTCAATCTGGAACGCATAACCGATGAATTTTATTTTATCGAGGTTGATGCTGCGCAGCACGTCGGCCTTGTAACAAATGAAACCCGCCGTGGCATCGTGAATCTTCATGCCCGTGATCAGCTTGACATAGACCGATGCGAAATACGACATCAGCACACGGCTCAGCGGCCAGTTGACCACATTGACGCCCGTGACGTAACGCGACCCGACGGCCACATCGGCGGTACCAAAATGACACGCATCGTACAGTTTTTCGAGATCGGCGGGGTTGTGCGAGAAATCGGCGTCCATCTCAAAAATAAGCGGATAACCTTTGTCGAGCGCCCATTTAAAGCCGTGCACATAGGCCGTGCCGAGCCCTGCTTTCTTGGCGCGTCGTTCCAGAAACAGCCGTTCGGGAAATTCGGCCTGCAACGCAACCACTTTTGCGGCGGTTTGGTCGGGCGAACTGTCGTCGATCACAAGTATGTCGAACGACCGGTGCAACGAAAGCACCGCGCGTACGATACTTTCAATGTTCTCGATTTCGTTATAGGTCGGGATGATGACCAGGCCGTCGCGCATAGGGTGGAATTTAGCGCAAAAATAAACTTTTTACGGCAGTCGTGTCCTAATAAAATGATAATAAAAATTAGTAATTTTGCCGCATGATGACCGACACCGTGCTCGAGCCGAGAATCCTTGAACCCCGCGACTGGGCGACCATTGTGTTTTTGGTCGCGTTTGCGCTTATCGTGTTGGCCAAGTCATTTTTCGAGACGCGTTTCAACGAATATTTGCGGCTCGTGGTTTCGGACAAATACGTCAAAGTGTACCGCGACGGCTCGCACCTGATGAGCGGATTCACGATTTTGCTTTTTATCGTGCAGTTGTTGTCTTTGGCGTTCTTTGCGCAACTTGTGCTGGCCCACTTTGGTTATGTCGCCAAAACCGATTGGATTGTGTTCATCCAAATCCTTACTTTGCTGATTGTATTTTTGTTGTCGAAGTTTTTGATCGAAAAAATCATCGCGACCTCGTTCAACATGGAAGAATTTGTCGAACAATTCAACCTGCAAAAGGTAAGTTACCGCACCTACATTGGGCTGCTGGTGCTTCCTATCGATATTGTACTTTTTTACAACGACAATCCGTCAAATTTTCTGATTTATTTCTTTATTGTTGCGGTATTGTTAATAAATCTGTTAACATACTTGGCGTCTTTAAGGAATTATCAAAACTTACTGCTCAATCGTCTATTCTATTTTATTTTGTATCTTTGCGCACTTGAAATAGCCCCCTACTATTTCATGTACTATTGGTTTACGAAAAGTTAGCATATTTATTTGTCTCTATATGAAAGTGAAAACTATTTTAGTCTCACAGCCGGAACCCAAGGTCGAGAATTCCCCTTATTTTGAGTTGCAGCAAAAACACAAAGTAAAAATCGATTTTAGGCCGTTTATCCACGTCGAGGGAGTCAATGCTAAAGATGTAAGATTACAAAAGATAGACCTCAACAACTACACCGCCATCATCCTGACCAGCAAGAATTCGGTCGACCATTTTTTTAGGGTTGCCGAGGAAATGCGCTACAAAGTTCCCGAAGACCTCAAGTATTTTTGCCAGAGCGAAGCCATTGCGTTTTACCTGCAAAAGTATGTGGTATACCGCAAGCGCAAGATTTATGTCGGTCAAAAGGACTTTGCCGATATGGCGCCGCTGATCAAAAAATACAAAGACGAGAAATTCCTGTTGCCGGCCTCAGACCAGCTCAACGCCGACATTCCGCCGGTTCTGGACAACCTCAAAGTCAATTGGACACCGGGCACGTTTTACAAAACCGTGATGAGCGACCTTTCGGATTTGGCCGATGTGTATTACGATGTATTGGCTTTCTTTAGCCCTACCGGAATCAAATCGCTGTTCAAGAATTTCCCCGATTTCGAGCAAAACAACACGCGTATCGCGGTATTTGGCAGCACCACGCAAAAAGAAGCGCTCGAACATGGGTTGCGCATCGACATCCTTGCGCCAACGCCCGACACGCCTTCGATGACGATGGCGCTCGAGAAATATATTGCCGAAGCGAACAAGGGAAAATAGCGCCTTCGGCGAAATTAACTTGCTTCGCTTCGTTCAGTTCGCCTGCGGCTCGAGTCCAATATAAAAATTCCAAATTCCAAAACGTCGAAAGGACCGATTGGAATTTGGAATTTGTTTTTTGGAATTTAATTGTAAATAAAAAGGCGCTTTGTTAAAGCGCCTTTTTATTTACAATTGTGGGCCGGCTTTGACAAGGCTTTGCCCTTCTTCATTATCCGTATATTGTTCGAAGTTCTTGATGAAACGTCCGGCCAAATCGTTGGCTTTTTCGGTCCATTCACTTTCGTTTGCATAGGTTTTTCGAGGATCTAGGATTCCAGTATCTACCCCTTCGAGCGACGTTGGCACATTGAAATTGAACACCGGAACGGTTGTCATCCCGGCTTGCTCGATCGATCCGTCGAGGATGCGGTCGATGATGGCACGCGTGTCCTTGATCGAAATGCGTTTGCCTGTGCCGTTCCAACCGGTATTGACCATATAGGCCTGTGCGTTGTGCTGCTCCATCTTTTTGACGAGCTCCTGCCCGTACTGCGTTGGGTGCAGCGTCAGGAACGCCTTGCCGAAACAGGCAGAGAAGGTCGGCTGCGGCTCGGTCACACCGCGTTCGGTACCCGCGAGCTTGGCCGTAAATCCTGAAAGGAAATAATATTTGGTTTGTTCCGGCGTCAGTTTCGAAACCGGCGGCATCACGCCAAAAGCATCGGCCGTAAGGAAAATCACTTTGTTCGCATGACCCGCTTTAGACACTGGCTTGACGATGTTTTCGATGTGGTAAATCGGATAAGAGACGCGTGTGTTTTGCGTTACCGATCCGTCGGTAAAATCGATCTTGCCGTTGGCATCGAGTGTGACGTTCTCGAGCAGGGCGTCCTTTTTGATCGCGTTGTAGATGTCGGGCTCGTTTTGCTTGCTCAAATCGATGGTCTTGGCATAGCATCCGCCTTCAAAGTTGAACACGCCATCGTTGTCCCACCCGTGCTCGTCGTCGCCGATAAGCTCGCGTTTAGGGTCGGTCGACAACGTAGTCTTGCCTGTCCCCGACAGTCCAAAGAACACCGCCACATCGTCATTCTTGCCTTTGTTGGCCGAACAGTGCATAGACGCGATGCCTTGCAACGGCAGGTAGTAGTTCATCATCGCAAACAATCCTTTCTTCATTTCGCCGCCATACCAGGTACCGCCAATGAGCTGCATCTTTTCGGTCAGGTTAAAGGCGATGTACGTTTCCGAATTCATGCCGTGTGCCGCAAAATCCTTGAACCCTCTTTTAGAGGCGTTCATGACGATAAAATCGGGCTCGCCATAATTTTCGAGCTCTTCTTCGGTCGGACGGATGAACATGTTTTTGACAAAATGCGCCTGCCATGCCACCTCTACGATGAAACGCACTTTCAGGCGTGTATTTTGGTTGGCGCCACAAAACGTGTCCACCACGAACAAGCGCTTGCCCGACAATTGGTTGACGGTGTTTTCCTTGAGTGCATTCCAGGTGGTTTGCGGGATGGGTCTGTTGTCGTTGGGCGCTTTGTCTGATGGCCACCACAAAGTGTTTTCGGTGACGGCATCCTTGACGATGTATTTGTCTTTTGGGGAACGTCCGGTAAAATCGCCGGTCATTACGTTAACGGCGCCAAGCTCAGAAAGTTGGCCTCTTTCGAATCCTTCGAGGCTTGGGTCAAGCTCTTCATTGTACAGTTGGTCATACGACGGATTGTACACAATTTCTTCTACATTTTTAATTCCATATTTTTCCAACGAAATCGATTTCGCAGTTGGGGTGAAATGGTTCATAAAGTTGCGTTTGAATTAGGCAACAAATGTAAAAATTAAAATCGAGCTACAACGTTTTCGTTGGAAAATTATGATTTTTTACGGATTAAATCGACAAAAAGCCAAAACCAAGCGACAATTAGCAATAATCCTCCAATAGGCGTGACAATTCCGAGGGGTTTTAAGTCTATTCCCGACAACCCTTTTGTGGTCAAAACATAGATCGAGCCCGAAAACAAGACGACCCCAAAAACCACAAGGTTGAAAATAAATTTTCGGGCCTTATCCGACACAGCGGCCGTAGTTCCGACAAATAACAAAAACAACGCATGGTACATCTGGTATTTGACACCCGTCTCGAATGCGATGAGTTGCTCTGGTGTCAGTACTTGTTTGAGTGCGTGGGCACCGAACGCACCCAGGATGATGGCGGTCAATCCAAGGATTGTGGCTATAGAAAGGACTTTGGTTTGCATACATCATTGGTTTGACGCAAATATAAGACACATCGACGAGATTTCAAGGCGGCATCGAACAGACGACAAAAAATAGCTACATTTGCAACAATCAAAAAACAAATCAATGAAAAAATGGACCCTATTGTTTGTGCTGGCGTTCACGGTGAACGTGGCTGCGCAAGCCGTCAAATCGGGCGAAAAATTCGTGTATTCGGCCGCTTATAACATGAGCGGATTGCTCACGCCGCTCGCACAAGTCAAAATGGAAACCGAAACCGTCAAGACGTCAAAGAACACCTTGCTGCATTTGAGCTGCGAGGCCACAACGTTCAGCAAATGGGACTCGTTTTTCAAGATCCGCGACACGTATGAATCGTATGTAAATCCGGCCACATTCAAGCCAAGCCTTTACAAGCGCGACATCTTTGAAGGCAAGTACACCAAAAAAGAAAAGTACCTGTTCAAGGGCAACGTGATTACCAGCACGGTCAAGAAAAAGAACGCGCCCGAGACCACCAAAAAATTCTCGATCGGCGCCAATACCAACGACGTCGTGACCATTTTGTACCAGCTGCGCAATGTCGATTTCAGCAAATTCAAAACCGGGCAAACCAAGACCTTCACCGTGGTGTTCGACGAAAAACAAATGAATGTGTCGGCCAAATACATGGGCAAGGAAACCGTCAAGGCGGGCAACCTGGGCAGCAAAGAATGTTACAAGATTTCGATTGCAGCCAAAACCGACAAGCTCAAGGGCACCGACAAAAACCTGATCTGGCTCACCGCCGACGCCCGCAAAGTACCCGCGCTGATCAAATTCAGCATCCCCGTGGGCACAGGACAACTTACATTAACCAACGCATCCGGAATCTAATGAGAAAAGTATACAACATTTTAGCCGTCCTGTTCCTTTTGGTCAGTATCGTTTTTGCCGTATTGCCGATGGGCACATTGGCTGTTTTGCCCGTGGCACTCGCGCTCATCTTTAGCGGATTGGCCTTTTTTATTTCGGAGGCCGATGCCAAGAAATTCCCTAAAATATTGCTGATCCTATCGGTGATCTTGCTCGTGGTGGTCTTGGCCAAGGCGATGATGCCCGACGAAGTAGCCACCGACACCGAATTCGAACAAAAGAAAATCGAATCGAAAAATGAAGATTTGAAAGACCTCGAAGAACTCGAAGGTTTAGAATAAAATCTAACCGCAAAGGCCGCCGAGTTTTACGCAAAGCAAGTAAGGCTTCGCACTTAATAACATAAACCTTCACGTACTTTGCACAACCTTTGTGCGCTTTGTGGTAAAAATAACCGCAAAGGTCGCGAAGTTTTGCGCAAAGCAAGGGAGGTCCAAACGTAGAACCAATTCCTTTGCATCCTTTGCGATATCTTTGTGTGCTTTGTGGTAAAAATAGCCGCAAAGGCCGCGAAGTTTTACGCAAAGCAAACGAAGTTTCGCGCTTAAAATAAAGACCTCGCTTACTTTGCGAAACCTTTGTGTTCTCTGTGGTTAATTAACGCGAAGGTCGCGAAGTTTTACGCAAAGTGCACAAAGCTTTGATTCTTTGCGAAACCTTTGTTTTCTTTGCGGTAAAATAAACCGGTAAAACTTACCATGAGAAATATCTTGATTATAGGCGCGGGCCGTTCGGCTTCGTCGCTGATCCAATACCTATTGAACAAATCCGATGAGGAACGTCTGCACGTGACCATCGCCGATTTATCGCTCGAACTCGCCGAGCGCAAAACCAATAACCACCACAACGCGACGGCCATCGCGCTCGACATCCACAACACCGCAGACCGTCAGCGCGAAATCCAAAAGGCCGACATCGTCATTTCGATGTTGCCCGCGCACATGCACATCGAGGTGGCCAAGGACTGTGTCGCGTTCAAAAAGCACATGGTCACGGCGTCGTACGTCAGCGATGCGATGCAAAGCCTCGACGCGGCCGCCAAGGAAAACGGGCTGGTATTCATGAACGAAATCGGGCTCGATCCGGGCATCGACCACATGAGCGCGATGAAAATCATCGACGAGATCCGCGACCAGGGTGGGAAAATGCTTTTGTTCGAATCGTTTTGCGGCGGATTGGTGGCCCCAGAATCGGACAACAATCTTTGGAACTACAAGTTCACATGGGCCCCGCGCAATGTGGTGCTCGCCGGACAAGGCGGTGCGGCCAAATTCATCCAGGAAGGCACCTACAAATACATCCCGTACCACAAACTGTTCCGCCGTACCGAGTTCTTCGAAGTCGAAGGTTACGGCAAATTCGAGGGCTACGCCAACCGCGATTCGCTCAAATACCGAAGTGTATACGGTTTGGACGATGTGTTGACGTTGTACCGTGGTACGATCCGACGCGTGGGTTATTCGCGCGCCTGGAACGTGTTCGTTCAACTTGGCATGACCGACGACAGCTATGTGATCGACGATTCCGAAAACCTCAGCCATCGGGACTTCACGAATCTTTTTCTGCCTTATCACCCCACCGATTCGGTCGAAATCAAGCTGCGTTTGCAATTGGGCCTCGCGCAAGACGACGTGATTTGGGACAAACTGCTCGAACTCGATTTGTTCAATCCCCACAAAAAAACCGGGCTCAAGAACGCGACACCCGCACAAATGCTCGAAAAAATCCTGGCCGATGCGTGGACGCTCGCCCCAGACGACAAAGACATGATTGTCATGTACCACAAATTCGGGTTCGAACTAAACGGCGTAAAGCGCCAGATCGATTCAAAAATGGTGTGTATCGGCGACGACCAAATCTACACCGCCATGGCCAAAACCGTCGGGCTTCCCGTAGCCATGGCGACCTTGCAGATACTCAACGGCAACATTACTACGCCGGGCGTGCAGCTGCCGATCAACCGCGAGGTCTATTTGCCGATCTTGAAAGAATTGGAGGAGTTTGGCGTGGTGTTTTCGGAGATTGAGATGCCGTACGTGGGTTATAATACGCCGCTGCTGTAATACTTTAACCGCAAAGCGCGCAAAGGATTCGCAAAGATAAATGCTTGAAACTCGGCTGACTTTGCGAAAACTTCCAATTCTTTGCGTTAAAATCTCGTTTCTGTTTCAGATTAAAATCAAATGTGTATTTTTGATTAAAATCCGAAATAATGAAAATCAATTCGCTTCAAATTGAAATTGACGGTATAGACAAAGAAATCCTTCGTGATCTCATGGAAGATGCGCGCAAACCCATCCTGCAAATCGCCAATAAAATAGGCATTTCGGGCGCAGCCATCCACCAAAGATTGCGCAAACTCGAGCAAGCGGGCGTGATTTCGGGATCGAAATTCACGGTGAGCAACAAAGTTTTGGGTTACAGCACGATGGCGTTTGTCGGGATTTACCTGGACAAAGCCGCGCGCAACCTGGAAGCCGTACGCGAACTCAAAAAAATACCCGAGGTTTTGGAATGTCATTACACGACCGGGAATTGGTCGATCCTGATCAAAATCATCTGCCGCGACAACGAACATTTGATGCATTTACTCAACACCAAGATCCAGGCGATCGAGGGTGTTTCGAGGACGGAGACGTTTATTTCGCTCGACCAGCAAATCGAGCGACAAATCCAGCTCTAAATTCCAAATCCCAATCGTTCTTAGAAGTTTTGGAATTTGGAATTTGGAATTTGGTGCTTTGGTTAGAATGCGCCCGCCAATTCGCGTGCAAAATCCTCCAACTTCACGTTCCCCTGCGGCATTGCGCCCGAAGCAAAATAATCTTCCTGGACAATACCCGAAGCGATACCCTGCCCCATTTCGAGATAGCCCTCGGCGATTGTTTTTTTCAAACCGGCGCCAAGCATCCCATTCAAAGCGTCTTCATCTGAAAATTGTACCCAAGGCAACTCGGGTTTGCCGATTGTGGTTCCGACGACTTTGGCGATATCCGAAAAAGTGCGGACATCACTCGAAACGTATTCATGTGTTTTTCCGGTAAAATCGAGCGCGAGCAAATGTTGGATTGCAACGGCCGCAATATCTGACGGATGCACAAGCACGAATTTTTCCTCTGGCTTGCCAAAGTTCGAACCCATGATGCCAGCATTTTTGATCAAGTCGACCATGGTGTAGAGGTTGGTGTAGAAATACGACGGACGCAAATGCAAAACGTCGATGTTCAACTGATCGAGTTGCTTTTCAAGGTACGAAAGGCCATTGATTGGGCCCGCGCCATAACCCAAATGCGCCCCGATGCTCGAGAGCTGCACGACTTTTTTGACCCCGCTTTCCCTTACGGCTTGGGCATAATTGTCGGCGATTTGACGCATGAACGCGGGCCAATCCTCGGGCGTCCAAACGGGCGGGATCATCAAATAAATGGCATCGGCACCGGTAAAGGTTTGGGTGAGGAACGCGACATCGTTGACATCGCCAATGGCGGCTTGGGCACCAAGGTTTTCGATGGCTGCTTTTTTGTTCGCATCGCTGCTGATGACGATGACTTCATGGTTCGCTGCGACCAAAGCTTGGACAATGGGTTTGCTGATATTTCCGGTCGACCCGGTGACAATGTACTTCATGGTAAAAATATTTTTAATGTGTTGTACAAAGGTATTTTTATACTTACTTTTGTACAAGTACCTACCAAAAAGTATGTAATATGCGCGACATCAAAGAAACTTCGACCAACAACGACAACCGCAAACAAATCATCGTGGCGTGTCCCGTGAGTTTTACCTTAGACAAAGTAGGTGGCCGTTGGAAGCCGCTCATTTTATGGAACCTGCGCGAAGGCAAACGCCGCTACAGTGACCTGCGCAAAGCCATCCCGCCAATTACAGAAAAAATGCTCATTCAACATTTGAAACAACTCGAAGCCGATGCGCTCGTGACGCGAACCGTAGTAGAAATCATGCCGCCGCACGTCGAATACCATTTGACCGATGCCGCGAAGGAATTGCTGCCCGCGCTCGATACTTTGGCGCAATGGGGATTGCGGTACAGTCAATCGTAAGCGGAATGTTTTGACAACGACGCGACCCTAGCCCCGGTTGTCCCGAAGCGTCGGGAGAAATCCTTTTGCGGCCGCAGCGCAGCGGAGGCCGTAAAAGATTGCAGCGAAAAACGGGAAATAGCTCCAAAAAAAAAAATCCGCCCAAAAGAGCGGATTTCTATTTTTAGCCCAAACGCTTACTCGCGTCGGCCCATATAAATCATCACATAGTACAGCAACGTGCCGAGCGAACCGATTGCGGCCACCACATAAGTCCTTGCGGCCCATTTGAGCGCATCTTTCGATCCGTCGTGTTCCTCGCGTGTGAGCATGCGTTTGTTCTCGAGCCAAGCCAGCGCGCGGTTACTCGCATCGTATTCTACAGGCAAGGTAATGAACGCGAACAGCGTCGTGAGCGCAAACAAGACAATCCCAATGAGCAGCAACTGCGGAAACGTATTGATGAGCAACACGCCCGCGAGCAACACCCACTGGATGATGTTCGACGCGAACGACACCACCGGCACCAATTTCGAGCGCATCGTAAGCCAGCTGTAAGCCACATTGTGCTGTACGGCGTGCCCCACTTCGTGCGCGGCTACGGCAGCAGCGGCAGCGTTGCGTTGGTTGTACACCGCTTCTGAAAGGTTGACGGTTTTGTCGGCGGGGTTGTAATGATCGGTGAGTCGGCCGGGGGTAGAGATCACACGTACGTCGCGGATCCCGTGGTCGTCGAGCATCTTTTGCGCGATTTCGGCGCCGCTCATGTTGTTCTGCAAATGCAGCTTCGAATATTTGTCGAACTTACTTTGCAAACGTTGTGAGACCAGCCAGCTCGCCAGCATGATCGCACCCATAATAATCCATCCTAAATACATCTTTTATTTTTTTAAGGTTTTGGTCGACCGCCTCCATCAAAATCTGCACCACGGCGGTTTATGGCAGGTTGTATGCAATTTTGTCAGTCGAGGAAGTCAAATGTCCAATGTCGAAAGTCTGAACGGATTGTCTTTGACGCGTCTCGTTCAGACTTTCGACGTTCGACGTTCGACAAAAATCTACCCCACCAAGTTAATGATTTTTCCCGGAACAATGATTACTTTGTTCGGCGTTCTTCCTTCGAGCTGTTTGATCGTGCGCTCGTCTTTCATGACGATTTCTTCGATTTGTGCGGCCGTCAAATCGAGCGGCAGCTCCATCGTGAAACGCATCTTTCCGTTGAACGATACGGGATACTCCTTGCTGCTTTCTACCAAATATTCTGGGTTGAATTTAGGGAACGGCGCTTTCGAGATGCTGTCCTGGTGTCCGAGTTTCTCCCACAATTCCTCGGCAATGTGCGGCGCGTAAGGCGAAATCAACACGGCGAGCGGCTCCAATACCGAACGTTCGTGGCAGTTCATCGCGGTAAGTTCGTTGACGGCGATCATGAATTGCGACACCGAGGTGTTGAACGAAAAACCTTCGATGTCTTCGGTGACTTTCTTGATGGTTTTGTGCAGCGTTTTCAAGGCGTCCTTGCTCGCCGGATTGGCCGTCACGACCAAGCCTTTGTCGTCGAAATACAATTTCCAGAGTTTTTTGAGAAACCCAAAAACGCCCGTGATGCCTGCGGTATTCCACGGCTTGTATTGTTCGAGCGGCCCGAGGAACATTTCGTAAAGTCGCAACGTATCGGCGCCGTATTCTTCGCAAATGTCGTCGGGGTTGACCACGTTGTATTTGGATTTGGACATTTTTTCGACTTCGCGCGTGACGACGAATTTGCCGTTGTCCTCAAGGACAAATTCGGCCTCCTTGAAATCCTCGCGCCAGTTGCGGAACGCTTCTACATCGAGTTCATCCGATGCGTTGACAAACGACACATCGGCGTGGATCGGCTGGGTACGACGTCCGTCGATCTTGCCCTTGGACACAAACTTGTTCGTGCCTTCGATGCGGTGCGCGAATGCCGACGTCCCGAGAATCATCCCCTGGTTGATCAATTTCTTGAACGGCTCCTGTTGGTGGATAAAGCCGCGGTCGTACAAAAACTTGTTCCAGAAACGGCTGTACAACAAGTGCCCTGTTGCGTGCTCGCTGCCGCCAATGTACAAATCGACATTTTGCCAGTACTGCTCGTCTTCTTTAGAGACAAACGCCTCCTTGTTGTGCGGATCCATGTAGCGCAACCAATACCACGAGCTTCCCGCCCAACCCGGCATGGTGTTCAATTCGAGCGGAAACACGGTTTTGTGGTCGATCAAATCGTTCGCAACCACTTTGCTCTCGGCCGTACTCCACGCCCATTCTTTTGAATTCCCGAGCGGCGGTTGGCCGTCTTCGGTAGGCAGGTATTTTTCGACTTCGGGCAAAACAATCGGCAAATGTTGCGCGTCGATCATTTGCGGCAGCCCGTCTACATAATACACCGGGAACGGTTCGCCCCAGTAACGTTGGCGCGAAAACACCGCGTCGCGCAGTCGATAATTGGTTTTGCCTTGGCCGAGTTCGAGCTTTTCGAGTTCGGCGATGGCTTTTTGGGTGGCTTCTTTGTAGTTCAATCCGTCGAGGAAATCCGAATTCGCGATCGTAACGTTGTCCTTAGACGAAAACGCCTCTTTCGAAATATCGACATCCGCAAAAATATTCTTGATCGGCTGCATGCCGTTCTTGCCTTGCATGAAATTCGCAAACGCATAATCGCGCTCGTCGCCGCACGGCACGGCCATCACGGCGCCGGTTCCGTAGCCCGCGAGCACATAATCGCCCACCCAAACCGGAATCGGTTCCTTGGTAAACGGATGCTCGGCGTAGGCGCCCGTAAACACCCCCGAAATGGTCTTGACATCGGCCATGCGTTCGCGTTCGGAACGTTTAGACGTCGCGTCGACATACTGCTCAACCGACTGTTTCCATTCCTCGGTCGTGATTTTCGCGACGAGTTCGTTTTCGGGGGCAAGCGTCAGGAACGTCACGCCAAAAATAGTGTCGGGACGTGTCGTGAACACGTTTATTTCGTATCCCGAATGGTCGTTACCCGCCAGGAAATGTTCTACGTTGCTTTGCGCACCTTCTGAATCGAGCACCTTAAACGTGACGAGTGCACCCGTCGATTTGCCGATCCAGTTTTCCTGCGCGTCTTTGAGCGATTGCGTCCAATCGATGTCCTTCAAACCATCGAGCAAACGTTGCGCATAGGCCGAAATACGCATGCTCCATTGGGTCATTTTTTTGCGGATGACGGGAAATCCGCCGCGCTCCGAAACACCGTTGACGATTTCGTCGTTGGCCAAAACGGTTCCCAGTCCGGGGCACCAGTTGACTTCGGTTTCGGCCAAATAAGTCAAGCGGTATTGCAGGAGAATTTTTTCTTGTTGGGATTTCGAAAATCCGTTCCAATCATCGGCAGAGAAAGTGTCAATGTTGTCGTCTGAAACCGCATTCACATTGGCGTTTCCGTCTTTTTGGAAGTGCTCGATCAACGTGCAGATGCTTTCGGCTTTGTTGGTTGTTTTGTTGTACCACGAATTGAACAATTGGATAAAAATCCACTGTGTCCATTTGTAATAATCGGGCGACGACGTGCGCACTTCGCGGTCCCAATCGAACGAAAACCCAATTTTGTCGAGCTGCTCGCGGTAGCGTGCGATGTTCTCGCGCGTGGTCTTTTCGGGGTGCTGCCCGGTTTGTATCGCATACTGCTCGGCCGGCAACCCGAAGCTGTCGTAGCCCTGCGGATGCAATACGTTAAAGCCTTGGTGGCGCTTGAATCGGGCGTAAATATCCGAGGCGATGTAACCCAGCGGATGCCCTACGTGCAACCCCGCGCCCGACGGATAAGGAAACATGTCGAGCACATAGTACTTTGGTTTGTCACTGTGGTTCTCGGCGGCAAAAGTTTGGTTTTGTGCCCAGTATTTTTGCCAACGGGCTTCGATTTCGTTCGGATGGTATTTCATTCTTTAATGTACTTTTATTTTTTACCGCAAAGTTCGCTAAGATTTACGCACAGAAAAGGACGTTCGTCGGCTGATTCTTGGCGATCTTTGCGAAAAAACTTTTCGCCTTTGCGTTAAAACCGTAACAAACTTCGCCTCTTCTTGTCGTTCTCTGAGTGCGAGCGCAAATTTACGCTTATTGGACTAAAATTAAAACTTTGGCCCTCAGAAACCGAAATGTTTACTATTTTTACGGCATAATTGTTCCCTCTATGAGATCTTCATTCGAAAAGTTTCAAAAACGCAGACTCATTTCGTCCTATTTTTCGGTTGTCTTAAGTATTTTCCTCGTGTTGTTTTTGCTTGGCATTTTGGGGTTGTTCGTGATCAATTCGCGTAGACTCTCCGACAATTTCAAGGAAGAGATCGCGATGACCGTCTTTTTCAAGAACGAAGCCAACGACAGCGTAATCGGCGCGTTCAAAACACAACTCCAGGCCGAGAAATTCGTCAAAAGCAGCGTGTATGTGACCAAGGAAGAGGCGGCCAAGAACCACCAGGACATCATCGGCGAAGATTTCATGAATTTCTTGGGAATGAACCCTTTGCAGAATTCGTTCGACATTTACCTCAATTCAGAATACATCAACACCGAAAGCGTCCGCAAGATCGAAAGCACGTTCCGCATGAACGAAATGGTAGCCGACGTGGTCTATGACAAACAGCTCATCTCGATGGTGAACGACAACATCCAGAAAGTATCGATGTGGATCTTGATCATTTGCGGAATTTTTGCCGTGATTGCGGTACTGCTCATCAACAGTTCGATGCGGCTTTCGATTTACTCCAACCGATTCATCATCAAGACGATGCAAATGGTAGGCGCGACCAAGTCGTTCATCCGCAAGCCGTTCATTTGGCGCAGCATCCGATTGGGCATACTGGGATCGATACTGGCCATTCTGGCGCTGGTGGGTGTGCTGTATTACCTCAACGTCAATTACCCGGCGCTCGAAGTCCTGGCCCAGCCCGAACTGGTGGCCGCGGTACTCGTGGGCGTGTTGCTCGTGGGCATCTTGATTTCGTGGATCAGTACCTTTATTGCCACGACACGTTTCTTGAATTTGCGCACCGACGACCTTTACTAGGGTTATTCGGCCGTTAAAACATACGATTATGGAAAACAACGAAAATAAATCGGACTTCCTTTTTGAGAAGGTCAACTACAAAATCCTGCTGATTGGGATTGCCGTGATTGCGCTCGGGTTCATCCTGATGTCGGGCGGCGGCAGCGACGACCCCAAGGTTTTCAGCGATGCGATTTTTGATTTCAGACGCATCCGCTTGGCGCCTACCGTCGTGTTGATTGGTTTTGGCATCACGATTTACGCGATCCTAAAAAATCCGAAAAAGTAATTTGAAAATGAGGCAATTTGAAAATTTGGAAATGGGAACCCGCGTCGGTTTTGCGTTTCTGGTTTCAAATCGCATTGCCGTTTTTTTTCAAATCGAATAGAGCGCCCGCATTTCATTTTCAAATTTTCAAATTTTCACCCGAGCCCGTTAGGGCGAACTGAACGTAGTTAAATTTTCAAATTCCCTTGAACACCCTACAAGCCATCATCCTGGCCATCATCGAAGGCCTGACCGAGTTCCTGCCCGTTTCCTCGACCGGACACATGATCATTGCGAGTTCGTTTTTTGGCATCGCGCACGACGATTTCACCAAGTTGTTTACCATCGTGATCCAACTCGGCGCCATCTTGTCGGTGATCGTGCTTTATTTCAAAAGATTCTTCCAGACGTTTGACTTTTACCTCAAATTGTTCGTCGGGTTTATCCCTGCGGTTATCCTCGGACTTTTGCTCAGCGATTTTATCGACGGATTGCTCGAGAACCCCGTCACGGTAGCCATTTCGTTGCTTTTGGGTGGATTGGTATTGCTCAAGGTCGATGATTGGTTCTCCTCGGCCGAGGAAAAACAATCGACACAAGAAATCAATTATGCTACCGCTTTTAAGATTGGCCTTTTTCAATGTTTGGCGATGATTCCAGGCGTATCGCGCTCTGGGGCAAGCATCGTGGGTGGCATGGCGCAAAAACTCTCGCGCACAACGGCCGCCGAATTTTCGTTCTTTCTAGCCGTACCCACCATGTTTGGCGCCACGGCCAAGAAATGTTACGACTACTACAAAGCCGGATTGGTTTTGAGCGACGACCAGGTGAATCTGCTTATTATCGGCAACGTGGTCGGGTTTGTCGTGGCCATGCTCGCGATCAAATCGTTCATCGGATTCTTGAGCAAGAACGGATTCAAGGTTTTCGGGTACTACCGCATTGCAGCCGGACTCGCGATCTTGATCATCCACTTTTTCATCCACAAACTGACCATTGTGTGAAAACGCCAGAGGACTTTCTCGCGGGCCAGGTTTTGCTGATCGACAAGCCCCTGCATTGGACGTCGTTCCAGGCGGTCAACAAACTCAAATGGGCGCTCAAAAGCAAATTGGGGCTCAAGAAAATCAAGATCGGACACGCGGGCACCTTGGATCCGCTCGCCTCGGGATTGCTGCTCGTTTGCACGGGCAAAGCCACCAAACAAATCTCGGAACTGCAAGGACAGGTCAAGGAATACACGGGAACGATTTTCATCGGTGCAACCACGCCGTCGTATGATTTGGAAACCGAAATCGACCAAACCTTCGACACAACCCACATCGACGAAACACTGGTCCGTCAAACCGTCGAAAAATTCCTGGGTGAAATAGACCAAAAACCACCCATTTTCTCGGCCATCAAAAAAGACGGAAAACGTTTGTACGAGCATGCACGCGCCGGCGAAACGGTCGAAATCGCGTCGCGAAAAACCACCATCTACGAATTCGAACTCACGCGCATTGCATTGCCCGAGGTCGATTTCAGGATCCAATGCAGCAAAGGCACTTACATCCGGTCGATCGCACATGACTTTGGGCAGGCGATGGATTCGGGTTCGCATTTGACGGCTTTGCGCCGGACAAAAATCGGGGATTACGACGTAGCGCAAGCGCAGGATGTTTTGGCGTTTGTCGATACACTGGCCCCGAATACAGACTAAATACACAGCCTATTGGCGTTGCGGGTTTTACGGGAAACTAATTCCAATCTTTGGGAAATCGGGCGGTATGTGTACGGGCTTCGCTGTTCATCTACAAACTTTAACAAAAACTACAGAAAATCTACCGCCAAAATTCACCAGAATTGCTTAGGGATAAACCTACTACTTTGCCCCCTACCCTAGAGCTAAAATAAGCCGTTTTCAAATACGCTCAAAACGGAAAATCTGTACTTTTTCACCACCAATCACCGACCGGTCTGAAGCGGCAACTTTAACAAAAACTACAGAAAATCTACCGCCAAAATTCACCAGAATTGCTTAGGGATAAACCTACTACTTTGCCCCCTACCCTAGAGCCAAAATAAAATTTAATTAATTTCGGTCAAAATAGACCCGAGCCCGAAGGGCGAACTGTACGAAGTAAAAATCTGTATTTTAACCAACGATCGCCGGGTCGCAACGCACTACCGTTTCGAATAAATCAACCGTTCCAACTCGACCATCAAATCAACCACTTCTTTTTGTACAGACAAACCTTTGTCGTGCAAATACCACAATTGTAGCTCGGTCTTTGCGGTCTCGTCTATGGTGCCGTATTGCCGTTTGTAGCTCGTGATCAAATCGGCGGCGCCTTTCGGACGCGGTCCCCAACTGCCCAGTATTTTGTTGCTCTCGGGTTCCAACACGATCAACTTGGGTATAGACCGCGCGCCGTTGGTCAGGAATTGTTGCATCAGCGGTTCGTTCTCGTCGCGAAAAGCCACCTTCAATTCGATTTGCTTGGTGAGCGTCGCCATTTTGTTGAGCACGGGCAAAATCTGCGCGGCATCGCCGCACCAACCCTCCGAAAGCACGAGCCAGATGTAGTTTTTCTTGAGTGCGAGCAGTTTGTGGATGTGGTCTTCGGTCACCGCTATTTTCTTGTCAAGCCTGTTCATGCGCGCTTCGTTGAGCTTGGTGTAGTGCACCAAATCCTCCGATTGCTGGTTGCCCGACACCGCTCCGTTTTGGAGCAGCGCGGTCACAATGCTGCGGTACTTGACATACGAATGGCTTTTGAGCAGGCCCTCTGCGACGGCTAGTTTCATGGTTGTTTTTTTACATCTCAAATTTACGGATTAAATCGCGCTGCACCGCCATCGTTAACATTTTTTGGCATCGGCATTTAGACCAAAAAGATTATGATTATATTTGCACTCGCATTGAAAAAGAACCACAACGCCATACCACAATGAAGTACAAAAGAATTCTCCTCAAGCTGAGCGGCGAAGCGCTCATGGGCGACCGCCAATACGGCATCGATCCGGCGCGTCTGGCCGAATATGCCGACGAGATCAAGCAAATCCACGACCAGGGCGTGCAAATCGCCATCGTCATCGGCGGAGGCAACATCTTTCGCGGCGTAGCGGGTGCCGCCAATGGCATGGACCGCGTACAGGGCGACTACATGGGCATGCTCGCCACGGTCATCAACGGCATGGCCTTGCAGGGCGCGCTCGAAGACAAAGGCATGCTCACGCGTTTGCAAACCGCATTGAAGATCGAAGCGATCGCCGAGCCCTACATCAAACGCCGCGCGGTGCGCCACCTCGAAAAAGGCCGCATCGTCATTTTTGGCGCAGGCACGGGCAATCCGTACTTCACGACCGATACGGCAGCGGTATTGCGCGGGGTCGAAATCCACGCCGATGTCATTTTGAAAGGCACGCGCGTAGACGGTATTTACACCGCCGATCCAGAGAAAGACGCCTCGGCCACCAAGTACGAATCGCTTTCGTTTGCCGATGTCATCAGCAAAGGCCTCAACGTCATGGATTCGACCGCCTTTACGCTAAGCCAGGAAAACGAGTTGCCCATCGTGGTGTTCGACATGAACAAAAAAGGTAATTTGACGAAAATCTGCGCCGGCGAAAATATCGGCACGGTCGTCAACGTTTAATGATTTTTTAGGAGCTGTTTCCCGCTTTCCGTTGCAATCTTTTTGGCTCATGCTTCGCCAAAAAGGATTTCCACTTCAATCGGGGCTAGGGCATCCCACAAAATATAAAATCCAAACCAATGGAAGAAATTGATTTCATACTCGAAAGCACCGAAGAATCGATGACAGGTTCGCTTGCGCACCTCGAAAAAGAATTCACCAACATCCGCGCGGGCAAAGCTTCGCCGGCCATGATTGGCGGCGTGTTCGTCGATTACTACGGCTCGGCTACACCCATCTCGCAGGTGGCCAACGTCAACGTCCCAGACGCGCGCACGATCACGATCGCCCCTTGGGAAAAGAACATGCTGCAGCCCATCGAAAAGGCCATCATGGTAGCCAACATCGGCTTTAACCCGATGAACAACGGCGATCAGATCATCATCAACGTGCCACCGCTCACCGAGGAACGTCGCCGCGATTTGGCCAAACAAGCCAAAAGCGAGGCCGAGGACGCCAAGATCGGCATCCGCAACGCGCGTCAGGAAGCCAACAAAGAGATCAAGAAACTCGAAAAAGACGGCGCGTCCGAAGACCTCTGCAAAAACGCCGAAGAAGATGTGCAAAGCCTGACCAACAGCTACATCAAAAAAATCGACGATTTGCTTTCGCTCAAGGAAGCCGAGATCATGAAAGTGTAATTTTTGCAAAACATACCCAAGCGCCGAAAAAAACGGCGCTTTTTTTGTGGGCGGCCGCTCCCTACATTCTGTTAAAACCCCAACCGATTTTTGTTATTTCGCTTATCTTTAGACCCTAATCCAAATTCGTTGGCCAAGCGTTTGCTTCTTTTGTGCGTGTTTTTTTCGCTTGCCGCGCAGGCGCAAATCCACTTGAACGGCGTAATCAGGGACGCTTCGACCAAGAAACCGTTGCCGTTCGCATCGATCACCACCCCAACAGGATTGTACACCATGGCCGACGTAGACGGCAAATTCACGCTCGAAAGCCTACAGCCTGTCTCGAATTTCACCGTGTCTTATGTGGGGTTCGACAAGGCCAACGTTGCGGTTTCGTCCGGACGTAAATTCTACAGCGTTTGGCTGCAACCCGCGTCGGCACAACTCGACGAGGTATCGGTGGCACCCGACCAGGCCGCCGTCAACCTGATCAGACGTGTGGTGCGCGACAAAAACCAAAACAATCCGCAAAAAAAACTCGCAGGTTTCGAGTTCAAGGCCTACAACAAGCTGGTCATCACAGCCAACCCCGATTCGATCGACGGCCGTATCGATTCGATTTTTGCGAACAAGGGCCGTAAAAAGAAACTCGCCAAGGTCGACTCATCCGATTACAAATTCAAGAAAGTCATCCGCGAGCAACATTTGTTTCAAACCGAAAAAGTCTCGCAATACCAGTTCGCGCAAGGCCATTTGAAAGAAACCGTACTGGGGACCAAAATGTCGGGATTCAAGCAACCCATTTACGAAATCCTTGCGTTCAATTTACAGTCGTTTTCGGTATATGAAGACCGTTATGAATTGTTCGAAACGCGTTACAATTCGCCCATCGCCGCCGATTCGTACACCGACTACAATTTCAAGATCATCGACAGCACGACCATCGACGGCCGCCAGGTAAAAATGGTTTATTTCAAGAACAAAAAGAAAAGCAAGGCCGCGGGGCTCGAGGGCGTGCTCTACATCGATACCGAAAACTTTGCCGTCGCCAAGGCCATCATGCGCATCCGCGGGGTGCTGGACATCAGCGGCGTGCACGAGTTCGAATACCTGCCCGACCAACGGTTGTGGTTTCCTACCAACAAAAGTTTCAAGATCATCAAGGGCAAGAACAACGACGACATCCGCGTGCTTGGCGAAACGCTCAAATTCGATTCCGACGACGATGGCGCCGAAGACGGCCGACGTCCGCGCGTAGCCTCAGACTTTACCTATGTGCTGAGCGAGACCAATTATTTTGACCAAAAGTACAATGTGCCCGTGGTGATCCGGCACCCGTCGATTTACATCGAGGTCAAGGACGATGCCGAAGACCAACCCGAAACATTCTGGAACCGTTACCGCAAGGACAGCCTCGATTTGCGCAGCCAAAAAACCTATGTGGCGCTCGACAGCCTGGTCGAAAAAGAACGCATCGAAAAGCGCTTGCTGCAGGGCCGAAAAATTCTCAACGGCTATGCGCCGCTGGGCCCGGTGGATCTTGATTTGCGCTATTTGCTGAGCTACAACAATTACGAAGGTTTCCGGTTTGGGCTCGGCGGACGCACCAACGAACGGTTTTCGCGCAAGTACCGCATAGACGGGTACACAGCTTATGGCATCAAGGACGGCGCGTTCAAATACAGCCTGGGATTCAGCAGCCGTATCGGGAAATTCTCGAATTCGTGGGTCGGCGCTTCGTATACCGACGATGTGCGCGAAATCGGCAGCACGTCTTTTGCGATCGACAAACGCGTGTTCAAGCTTTATGATCCGCGGCCCATCAACGTCAGTACATTTTACCAGCACAAGACCTGGCGCGCTTACCTCGAGACCAAAATCCTACCCAAAACCGAAAGCATCTGGCAACTCACCTACAGCAATGTCGAACCCAAGTTTTCGTACGTCTACAACCGCGACAACGAACTTTTTTACCGGTACACGATGACCACGGCGCAGGCATCGGTGCAATGGAATCCGTTTAGCGATTACATGCAAACGCCACACGGACGCATCGAAGTCGAAAAGCGTTTCCCGAAGTTCACGTTCCAGTTTACGCAGGCGCTACCCGAGGTGTTGGGCAATGATTTTGTGTTTTCGAAAATCGACTTCCGCACCGAATACGAGCGCAAATACATGAACGGCCAAAAGACGAGCCTTTTGTTCGAAGCGGGTTATGCGCATGGCGATGTACCGCTCACGCACCTGTACAACAACACGCCCAACAACCTGACCAAGGACCGGTTGCTGCAACGCATCACCATTGCGGGCAAGAACGCGTTCGAGACCATGTATTTCAACGAGTTTTTCTCGAGCAGGTACGCGATGCTCCAGTTCAAGCATGCGCTCAAGCGGTTCAAGATCGTCAAAAAAGTACGCCCCGAGTTTGTCATCTTATCGCGCGCGGCCTATGGCGATTTGGACAACCGCGAGCAGCACGTGGGTTTTGACTACAAGACGTTGGAAAACGGCTACTTCGAATCGGGACTCGAAATCAACCAAATCTACAGCGCATTCGGGCTTGCCGGGTTCTACCGCTATGGCCCGAACCAGTTGCCGCGGTTTGAGGACAACCTGGCCGTCAAGATTTCGTTTGTGTTGAACCTTGGGTTTTAGTATTTACCGCAAAGACGAAAAGTCAAACGCAAAGGTACCTAAGGCTTTGTGAGCTTTGCGAAACCTCTGT
>NZ_FMVF01000046.1 GCF_900101895.1 Flavobacterium caeni | reverse complement strand
AAGAGGTTTTCAATGAATTGATAATCCAAAAAATTGCAGTGTAAATAATTATTGTATTTTAGTTGAAAGTTGCGTTAGCAATTTGAAACCGCCTATGAAAACACACTATTACAAAAGGCATTTTGACGAAATCCGATTTGAAAATTCCGAGAAATGGGGAACTTGCGATTATTACTTTGAAATTGATCAGAACGGAGAAATACTTAGACAAATAGAAGTTTATAAAAATGGAAAAAAACTAAAGTATAGCAAACAATTCTTAGAAGACGAATTCGGATTTCTTGCTGACCAACCAATTGAGGTTTCTGAATTCAAAAATTTTGAGATAAATAAAAGCGATTTTGAATATCAATGGCAAAAGTGAACTATTTAACTGGTGATGCAACAAATCCCAAAACTGACGGAAATAAAATCATTGTTCACATTTGCAATGACATTGGCGGTTGGGGAAAAGGATTTGTAATGGCAATTTCTAAACGTTGGGCAGAACCAGAACTAAAATATAGAGAATGGTTTAAGACTAAAGAAAATTTCAAACTTGGTCAAGTTCAGTTTGTACAAGTCGAAGATAAGCTTTGGATTGCAAATTTAATCGGACAGCATAAAATCAACAAAGATGAAAAGGGAAACGCACCAATTCGTTATGATGCAGTTTTAACCGGACTTGAATTCATTGGAAAATTTGCTTCAGACAAAAATGCTTCCGTGCACATGCCAAGAATCGGTTGTGGACTTGCTGGTGGAACTTGGGACAAAATAGAACCATTAATTGAAAAATCATTGACAGAGAAAGAAATTGAAACATATGTTTATGACTTTATCTGAACTAAGGGCAGCAGCTAACAGCGCAGTTAAGCAAGAGCTGGATTTCGGTAAGTTGAACGTTCGTTTTTCACGAAGAAAGTTCTATCTTGGCAGAGAGAACTCAGTTCGCTCTGACGCTCCTGCGTAACTGCGCGAAACGTTGTGTGCAATGCTACCGAACGAGTAACCAACATCTAACAAATAAACCATGTCAAACTATTATTGTAAAAATTGCGGAACAAAATATTCTAGTATATCAACAATGAGCATTAATAAATGTGCTAGACATCCAAATGGACCAAACAAAGGAAGCCATGAATTGTATGAAGGAAGCGAAAAATCCCGATACAATTGTAAGTATTGCGGAACTAGTTACAATAGCATTTCTTCAATGACAGTAAACAAATGTTCGAAACACCCTAACGGAACAAATAAAGGGCATCACTCGCCAGCACTTTGATGGAAAGCTTAAGTTACCAAAATTGGTCTAAAGAAGTACTTAAAACTCTTTTGCTTGTTAAAACAAAGATCGATGACAATGAATTTGCAAAGTCTCTGTACGGTGGATTTTATATATGGGATAGCAAGTTCATCTTAAATCCAGAATTAATGTTCATCGGCATAAATCCTGGGAATGGAAATCCAAACAATTCAGGACAAATCAAAATAGAACCTGAAAGCCAAAACTCATATATGGAGTTTTTGGATGGAGAAAATGACAGTTATACTTTAGCTAAAGAAACTATTACATCATTTCAAATGGCTGGTTTTACTATTCCAGAAATAAGAGATTTGTTTAATGAAAAATCAATAAAAACAAATTTCTATTTTTTGATAACCAAAAGTCAAAGCGATATTAGCAAATGTTTGAATTCGATTGAAGACTATTCTTTTGATATGTTTTGGCAACAAAGTTATCATTGGATTGGTCAACTTATTGAACTTTGCAATCCAAAGATTATTATTTGTGAGGGAAAAAGCGTGTTTGATGTGGTTAAAGATTACGATGATGTTGCAAATTACGAATGGAAAAATGATTGCGGATTTGCAGCTCGAACAAATGGTCAGGTTATAATCGGATACAATAGGATTTTTAGTCACATCAAAAATAAAAATGAATTATCAGAACTGATTAGAAGATTTATGAAATAATTCAGCACTGCACACAACAGCCGGTAAGCTAATTGCGCTGGTTTTCGGAAAGTTGAACGTTTGGTTTTCACGAAGAATGTTTTATCTTGGCAGAGAAAACTCAGTCCGCTGGCATCGCGAATTCGCTTACCGGCGACACGTTGTACGACATTTTCGTTTAGGAAACGCATTCGTGGAAATATTTTCGTATTTTTGAAAAAATAGCTAGCCATGACAGTTGTTATCGACAAATCAAATTTGAAAAACACTTCTAAGATTCTTAGCGAAAAACTAAAGAAATCGACCAAATCTGGAAATTTGTCAAAACATTTTGGCAAACTTAAAAGAAATATCGACGGGTTAAAATATCAAATTTCAGTACGAGAAAATGAAGATTGATTTTATCGCCGATACAAATTTTCTTATTTATCTTCATGAAGGAAACAAAATTATCGAACCGTTTCTAGAATATGATTTTGGGGTTTCCTTTATTTCAGAAATTGAATTATTGGGTTTTCATGGATTGACGAAATTGGAAGAAACCAAACTCAAATCACTTTTAACTGACTGCTTTTTGATTGATTGGAATTCTAAAATTAAAGATCAAACAATTCAACTAAAAAGAAAATATTCCATAAAATTGCCCGACGCAATAATTGCAGCTACGGGATTGGTTTATAGTATTCCTTTAGTGACTGCGGACAAAGGGTTTTCGAAGATTTCAGAATTAGATTTGGTTTTGATCGATTTGTAAAACGTCGTACAACCGCCGTTTCAAGACATTGCCGGGTTTTCGGTAGCCGGACGTTGTGGTTTCACGAAGAAACATTATCTTCGGCAGAGAGAACTCGGCTCGCTTTGGTCGGCAACGTCGTGAAGCGGCCTAACGTTATGGGCAATTGCCGAGAATCCTCATCCAGGAAAACCAATTTGGTGTTTTGATCTATTATTTCCGTAAGCAAAACAAAAAGCCTTTACTCCTATTCTGCCGGTTTGCTTGGCCAAAACTTTGCCTTGAATTTTTATCTATTAATTGTTGTACCGCAATTTTAATATAAATGATTTGCATGCCGGAATTTCGTTGTCCGCGAAGTTTCATGTCGCTTTCTGGAGCGCGAAGCATATTTTAAGCTACATTTCTAATTTATATTTTCGGCCAAGCAAACCTTTCATTTTAATTGATAATGATTTGTGTCGCTTCCAATTCAATATTCTAAAGGCTTTTTATTTTTTATAATTTCGTTGCCTGGCAAAAGCCCATAACCGCCGCTCCAAGAATTTGCGGGTTTTAGTCGCCGGGAGTTGTGTCTTCACGAAGAACCTTTTATCTTGCCGAGACAACTCAGCTCGCTTACATCGCAAATTCGTGGAAGCGGCCTAACGTTAGCAGAGATGCAAAATCATGCCTCGTCCTAAAATAGGTTGACCAAAAATTAAACATTTTAGTCAGCCATGAGCAAACAAGAAAATCCATCCTGTCGAAAAAAACAGTATCA
>NZ_FMVF01000036.1 GCF_900101895.1 Flavobacterium caeni | reverse complement strand
AAACCTTAATCGCGTTCAGGACTTCAATAATATCTTTCTCAGGACCGATTACTTTTTTATTTTCGATAAGCGCTGTGATTTGCTCCTCGCTTAATGTATTTCCCTCGATTTGAAGTGAAGAATGAATGGTTTTGATTTTGTTTTGTTTGCGTAGCGTTGGAGATTGCTTATTGAGATAATTTGCATTGACTTCTCCAATCATTTCAGATATTGCAGTAATTAATTCTAAAATATTTTGATTCAGGTCGTAAGGGGGTTTCATTTTGATGCTATCATTTGATGCTATCAAAGATAGTCGTTTTTGTGTTACGTTAGTTCTCGGCTATTGCAAATAACGTTTCGCGCATTTGCGTGGTCGCGTCAGCGCGAACTGAGTTCTCTCTGCCAAGATAGAATTTTCTTCGTGAACGAACAATTTCCTGCTACCGAAATCTCCGCAATCGCGACTTAGCGAGGGTTATGAGCTGGTTTTGTTATGATCTAACTAATTTAATTTCTGTTTCACCTATAGAAATAATCTGATACCGATGAGAATAGATAAATTCTTTCGCGCCTTTTTTATTTTCGCCAAATAACCACAAATATTCTTTGGAAGAAAGTTTATCAATTTTATATTCATAATGAACTTTCTTTTTGCCTCGATGTATAATCGCTTTTCCATTAGATTTAAATTCCAAATATCCTTTAGCTTTATTTTTTACTTTCAAAACCTTTTTTAGTAACGCTATTGAGTCGATTGGAAGTTTGTCAATTTGTAAATTTTCATCCCATTTTCCAGTAAGCAATTTTGAGAATTGAACGTTTAGTTCATTTTTTTTATTCTCGAGTTCACTTAGATATTTTTTGAATATGTTTTCTTTAATGTCAAAAAAAGTATAACCTCCCCAATCACAAAACTTGCGGACTACAATTTTCTCACCGTCAACTTCAATCACATAGTATTGAACGTATGAGCTTGTAAATTCTTCGGAACAATCTTTTTTGTAATTTTTTGCTAATTCTAAAAATGCGTTCAAGATTTCGACATCAGAATTACTTAATAAGGTGGTTGAAGATAATAACGCGTTTGTATCCGGATTAGAAATCGTTCCGTAAACCTTTCCCTTAACATTCTTAAAGACAATTTCTTCAACGGCGTAACTTTCATCGCCATAAGTATGTTCAATTTTAAGCGCATGAGAAAAATTAGCGATTTGAGCAAAACTGTCAAATGCCGTAAGAAAAATTAAAATTAGCAGTATTTTTTTCATTGTCGTTTATTACGCGGCTTCCTAAAAACTTGCTCATAACGTTAGCTCGCTAAGCGCGGTTGCGGGTCAAAGCGAACTGAGTTCTCTCTGCCAAGATAGAATTTTCTTCGTGAACGAACAACTTCCGGCTACCAAAATCCCCGCAATCGCGACTTAGCGAGGGTTAGCGGTAGCTTCTAGAAAATTTGTCAATTTTTTTTGATTTATAGCAATTAAATTAGCAAACAGAAGGAGAAGTGAAACTACAAAAATTAACGCCATAAATATTAAAAAAAAGTAGTCTACCATCCCTACATCCTTTGCAAAATATACTCGTTCAGTTTTCTTTATCCTTTGGAAATTTAATTTAGAGTCAAGAATTCTTTCGTCAAATACAATTTTAAATTCTTTACTTTTTCTCCCAAACATCAATTCTATGCCATAATAGTTGTTTTTTACGAAGTCTTCTGCTTTTCGATAAGATTGCGACAAAGAAGTTTTAGTGTATTCAATGTTTTTTCCAGTTTGAGAATTGAAGCCAGCCAAGTCGTATTTATCTACATTCACAATGTCATGAATGAAAAACAATGAAAAGCCGGCCATTACAAGTGAATATAATATTGATCGAGAAGCGTTTTTGATATCGTCGCCTTTTATCTGTTTTATTTCTGGTAGGTTAGCGATTCTATGAAAAAAATTCAATTTAAAACTTTGAGTGTTGTCGGAACTACTTTTTTCAACTAAACCTTCAAACTCAAAAAATTCTTTACTTTTAAGAAGCCCGAAGTTCAGTAAAATTTTTTCCTTGGTTACGTTCGCGTCTATATTTAAGCCTTTACTCTCTCTAGTAATTTTAAAGTTAAGCCAGTTATAATCATGTACGGCAATTTCAATTTCATTATTATCGTCTGTTAAATCTTTATCTCCATAGCAAATTATACTACCTTTTATATAGGAAATTTTGCTATTAATTTCCGTATCATCATATGTGATTTTTAAATTGTTGAAATTTTTGAGAAGATCTTCTTGGAGATTAATTTGCCTTTCCTCAACATAAAACAATTTTGTTTTTCGACTTCTTAAATATATTATTAGCCCAGGAACGCCGAAAATAATTGTTAGAATTAATGAAATGTAATCCATGTTTTTGCTTTTTAAGTTACCGCTAACGTTTCGCCGGTAAGCGAAGTTGCCGACCCAAGCGAAGCAGAGTTCTCTCTGCCGAAGATAATGTTTCTTCGTGAAATAACAACTTCCGGCTACCGAAATCCCGGCAATTTTGCTTACCGGCTGTTAGTGGCAGTGCATTTGATTTAAAGCGTTATAGGCATTATATCCCATTCGCTATTTAACAAACGGTGGATATAACAACGGTCGGCTTGTTTTATCAATTCTTCTTTCTGCTCTTCGGAAAGATTACCTTCAATAATCATTTTAATTTGAATAGTGGTTTTTAGCCCTCCTTCCCCTCTTGCTACTTCTTGCACTAGTTCGGCTGTTACATTCTCTATCTCCCAGTTGTTTTTGCGAGCAATAAAACGGACAGTTCCGACTTTGCACATTGCCAAACCGCTTAAAACAAGTTCTGAGGGTGCTAAACCTAAATCTGTTCCTTTACTTGTGATAGGTTCGTCACCAATAATGGTGTGCTTACCATTAGTGATAATACTTTGGAAGCCTTCTTCAATGTTTTTAATTTTAATTACTGTTGCCATTTTTATATAAATTTAGATTCTAAAAGTTTAATTTTATCAAATATAATAGGAGGATAATATGAATGTGCATCTGCACAAATAGTGCATTTTCCAGTTTTAATATTAATATCGTCATCAAGGTCTTGATAAGGAAAAATATTGAATAATAATTCGTGTTGCAAAAGATTTCTATAAAATAAAATATGTTGTGATTTTGAAGAAATAGTATCAATGCGATTGAATAATTCTTCTGCACTTTTCAAAATACTTAATAATTCTCTTACTCCATCATACATAAGTACATCATCTGTATTATGAATATCTACTTTCATTTGTTCCAAATCATTTAAGAAACATTTTATGGCTCTTTTTCCATACAACAGTTGTTTTCCATTTGCATCAGAAAACTCATAACTGAAATTTTTTATTGTTTCTTGAAAGAAAGAATAAAAAGTCCGTATTTGTTCTGTTTTGTGTTGTTGTTCTTCCTTTATATTGTCTTTTTCTATTTGATTTTGCACTATGCCATTTGCTGAAAGTTGAGCTTTTAACGCTAAATATAGAAGTATAGAGCCAATGAGTTGAGAAATAGGATTTGTTATACCGCCAATCGCATCGCCAACAACGCCAAAATTACCAATGCCTGTTTTATTGAGCAATGGAAGTAGTAATGGAAATAAAAATGTTAATAAAATACCAAAAAGCAAGAGCCATTTTGCATTTTTATCAAGACTATTTTTCATTCTTTATTTTTTAAATTGCTTCATTAAAAATTTATGTCTTCGTCCATTATTTCTTTAGTTTATCCTGATAAAGCGATTTTAATTTTGCTAATTTTGGATTTATTACTGCCATACAATAACCAGTTTCGCTATTGCGATTGTAATAGTCTTGGTGATTGGCTTCTGCCTTATGGAAATGTTCAAACATTTTCACTTCTGTTACTATCATATCATCGTAGGCAGATTGAACATCTTCAATGACCTTTAATGCTTGCATTTTTTCATCGTCTGTTCTGTAAAAAATAATGCTACGATATTGTGTTCCTCTATCAGCACCTTGTTTATTTATAGTCGTAGGATTGTGAGTAGTTAAATGGATTTTCACTAAATCTTCAAAGCTAATTTCAGAAGGTAAATAAGTAATTTCAATTACTTCAGCGTGACCAGTAGTTCCAGAACAGACTTCTCTATATGTAGGATTTATAATTTCACCACCACTATAACCACTCTCTACATTTACAACTCCTTTTAATTGCTGAAACATAGCTTCTGTGCACCAAAAACAACCACCACCAAATGTAACTTTTTTCTCATCAGATTTTACTTTTTTCAGAGCAACAGCATTTATGCAAAATCTCAATCCACTTGGCATAGGACCATCTTGAAACACGTGACCTAAATGAGCATCACAAGTGCTACAAGTTGTCTCTATTCGATACATACCAAACGTAACATCTTTGATATAATTGATTGTATTCTCTTTTATCGGCTGTGTAAAACTAGGCCACCCAGTTCCACTTTGAAATTTTTCTTCGCTGTCAAAAAGTACAGTGTTACAACAAACACAGGCATATTTGCCGGGTTCAAACAAATTGCACATTTCGGAGCTATGAGCTCTTTCTGTTCCTTTTTTACGAGTTACGTAAAATTGTTCTTCGGTAAGAAGTGATTTCCATTCCTCTTCCGATTTTTCTATTCTTTGGTCTGGGTTAAGATTGCCATTATTGGCTAATCTTATTACATCTATCCATTTTTGCATATAAAATTTATTTAATTGTTTGTAAAAATTCAATTGCTTTTTCGGTATTCAAATGAAAATCATTGAATACTACTTTTCCTTCTTGGTTTATAAAAATAAACCAAGGAGTTCCTCCTGTTCTATAATGATACATTACTGTTGAAATATTTTGCGTGCTTTCATCTCCTTCATCTTGTCCAAAAGGAATTTCCAACTTATACTGCTTTTGTGTTTCTTTTAGCTTTTCAAAAGTATTTTGATTTTTACCTTCAAACACTGATTGAATAGCAAAGAATTTAATAGCTTGGTTGTTTTTTAATGCAGTGACCATTTGTTGTAACGAAGGCAAGCCTATTTTATGACAGCCAGGACACCAACTTTGAAAACAATACAAAACAATAAACTTTCCTTTAAAATTAGATAATTGTATAGGTTCAGTATCTTTTCCATTTGCATCAATCCATTTAAATTTTTCCAGTTCTGGGGCATCAAATCCCTCTATACCATATTTTTTATTATTCATTTACCATTTTTATTTATAAGTAATTTAAACACAGATTTCGCAAATCTAACATATTCATTTGCTTTTAAGTCAAATACTACCCATTTGTAAATGTTTCCATATGGACACAATGGAGCATTTGTTTCGCTTCCACTACGTAATTCGTATCTATTTGGATCTATATCATATTCTACTTTTCTTATCCTTTTCAATTCAGGTTTCATTGTTCCTTGTTTTGGCTTGGCATTGCCACTAACGTTATCTCGCTAACCGAAGTCGCGGTCAAAGCGAGCCGAGTTCTCTCTGTCGAAGATAATGTTTCTTCGTGAAACCACAACTTCCGGCTACCGAAAACCCGCGATTTTGGTTAGCGAGGGTTAGTAGCCGTTTAACTTTCTAACTCTTTTAAAATTTTATTTACATCTTCTTCTGTTGAGCTCAATTTGGCTTTGCAAATTTTTATCAACTGAGTTGCTCTTTTTACTTTTTCTGAAAGTTGATCAACAGAAATTTCACCTTGCTCGATCTCTGAAACAATCGTTTTTAATTCTTCAAATGCAGTTGCGTAATTTTCGTTATCCATTATTTTTGTTTTTTACAATACTTGAAATTTTACCATTAAAAACTTTAGTTTCTATTAAATCTCCTTCAGAAACTTCAGAAATATCTTTTACAGCTTTACCATTGTGTAGAGTAATGCTGAAACCTCTTTTTAAGATGTTTATTGGATCTAAAATTAGCAAATTTCGTTCTAGATTATTGATGTTTAATCGATCTTGCTTGAACGTGTTAGTGGTTTGTATTTGTAAATTAACCTTTAATTGCTCAAGAATTAACGCATTTTGTTTTAATTTGAAAATAGAAGATTTAAAAACTTGATCATTGTAATAGTTTACGTAACCAATATTTGTCTTTAACATGAATTGCGAATGTTGACTTATTAATTTTTTAGCATTCTCTACTTCGTTTCTATTTTTAAGAATAATAGTTTCGGTAACTGATCGAAATAACTTTGCTTCAGATTGGACTCTTGTTTTTTCTTCGCTAAGAATTCGTTTAGATTTGTCTATAATCAAATCTTTAGCTCGTTCAACAGGCACAGAAAAATTATGGAATTTTTGAATTAAAAACTCGGCGATTTTTGTTGGTGTGATAGCATTTTGATAGGAAACCATTTCAGAAACAGTTTCATTTGTTGCATGACCAATTCCTGTAATTATAGGAATTGGGAAAGTGGCGATAGCTTTTGATAATTCAAAATCGTTATAGCACGAAAGACCGACGTCGCCTCCGCCTCCGCGAATTATTGCAACGACATCAAAATGGTGGATTACTTTTTCAATTCTCTTTAATTGAGTGATAATTCCAGGAATGGCTTTTTCACCTTGGAGTAATGAAGGAAACAGATAGTGGAAAAATTTATAATTCCATGAGTTTTCCTCTAAAACTTTCAAGAAGTCTGCATAACCTTTACTAGTTTCAACTGAAATTATAGCAATACGTTTAGGAAGTAAGGGTAATTTACGAGTTTTATTCAATGAGAATATTTTTTCTGCATTCAGCTTTTCAATTGTTTCTTGTTTCTCTTTTTCTAAATCTCCTAAAGTGAAACTAGGATCAATATCAATTATTTGTAGCGAAATACCGTAGACTGGATCAAAACTTATCTTAGCTAAAAATAATATCTTAATTCCGTCTTTCAACGGTTCTTTTAATGTGCGGATAAAATTTCTATTAATATTGTTATAATCGTCTCGCCATAGATTTGACTTTATCTGGGCAATTACTTTACCTTCAAACTTTTCAACCAATTCTGGATAACAATGTCCTGAATGACTATAATGATTGAGTTTATTCATTTCAGCCTTTACCCAAAAAGAACTTCTGTACCTTTCAGAAATTGTCTTTTGAACACTTTTGGTAACTTCCAAAAGGCTAAAAATTTTTCTGTCATTTAAAATTTCGGACATTTATAGATGTCGTGGATTCAAGACCTTAATGCAACAAAGGTCATTTAATAAAAATCTAAATTAGTTTAATTTTTTTATTCTCGATCTTTTTTCTTTCGCGTTTCATCATCTCGTTTGGGGTTAGAAAACCGAGTACTTTTCTGGGCCTGTTGTTGAGCTTGTTTTGTGCTTCCAGGAGCTGCTCTTTGGACACATTTGAGAAGTCTGTTTTCTTCGGAAAAAACCGTCTGATTAATCCATTGGTGTTTTCGTTTGTCCCGCGTTCCCACGACGAGTATGGATTGGCGAAATAGATGTTCATACCGGTGTTGTTTTCGAGCCATTTGTGGTTGGCCATTTCCATGCCGTT
>NZ_FMVF01000031.1 GCF_900101895.1 Flavobacterium caeni | reverse complement strand
TTTAGATTTCAAAGTTGCTACAGCTACACAGGTTTTTATAAAATTGGTCCAGAAAATTTAATTACCGAATATAAAAGAAGTGATAAAGAATTGGATACTACTGGAGAAATTACATATTTAGATGAAAAATATCTTTTAGTTTACTATTATGATGAGGAATTCCCTGTTACTTACTTTTACAAAAAGATAGAAACGCCGCCCAACCGCCGCTAGCCTCCATTGCGGAGTTTTTCGTGGCCGGAAGTTTCCATTTCACGAAGAAACATTATCTTCGGCAGAGAGAACTCAGTCCGCTCTGATCCGCAACGGCGGCTAGCGGCCAAACGTTGGCGGTCATTTCAGGAGTTCCACATTAGATGCCGAGGAAATAGCCTTGAAAATCTTTTCCTATATTTGTAAATGCAAAATCGTTTAAAAGATGAATTATACAATATCCTTTCAGGAACGAGCAAAGTTAGGTTTGGAGCAATTATCCAAGCAATCACCAGTTACCTTGACGATGGCGCGGAAGCAAGCTCAGGCTCTAAAGGACATGAGCATCACGGACGTCAAGAAAAAGCGGCGTTAGAAAAATATATAACTAATTCAAATCTTTGGATTAATGATTTGGATTTCTCGCAATATGTGAGTGAAGGTGCTTAACAAAAAGTCTACCTTAAAGATAGTGAGCATGTATTAAAACTCAATGATGCAATCTATTATAATTCGTGGAAAGATTATCTGAACAATCTATTAATCCACAATTTTTTCTTTCCTGACACAGCTTACGAACTTCTGGGCTTCACTAAAGAAAATGAAATAATATATGCTGTGGTCAAGCAAAATTTCGTCTCTATAGATTCAGCTACAAATCTTTCCCAGGTCAAAGAATTTATGATAAGTAACGGGTTCGAGAACAATCGTAACAACGACTATATAAATCGCGAACTTGGAATTATTTTGGAAGATCTCCATGACGAGAACGTCTTGACGAGTAATGGTATCTTATATTTTATTGATACGGTTTTTTATTTGACTGAGGATTTTGGTCTAAAAGATTGAAACGACCGCCAACCGCCGTTTCAAGCCATTGCGGGGTTTTCAGTAGCCGGAAGTTGTGGTTTCACGAAGAAATATTATCTTCGGCAGAGAGAACTCAGTTCGCTTCGATCCGCAACGTCGTGAAGCGGCCTAACGTTGTGCGTGATTGACAGAAACATCAACAAAACATGGAAATTACACGAAAGGATTTAATTGAATTATGTGACAAATTTCTGAATGGAGAAATTAGCAAAGAAGGAATCGAGAATTTCGCTTCAAATGCAATTTTCTCTGATGACGATGATTGGGATGATGAAATTATTTCTGATACAATATTTGAATGGGATAATGAAGAAATAAATTTTCCAATCAATAATGTCAACATGGAATTATGGAAAAAGCGTCTAAATGGTGACGAAGATGAATTGCTGAAGTATAATTTTTGGAATTCTCATATTGAGCCGCAAAAAAAGATTTGTGAAAAATTTGATTCATTATGGAAACCAATAAATAAAAAACTCAAAATTGGAGTTTCTAAAAACCTAAATCTCGATCCGTTAAATGGCTTAAGACACAATTCCGAAAAGGGAACAACTGGATGGTTTATTTGGTCAGGAGAATATTCTGAAAATGATGATTTCTTTGAACCAATTTGCGCGGAACATTTATTACAAATTCGTCCTGAAATAATTGATTATCTTGGGTTAGATGTCGGATTTCGATTTCTAATTGACAAAAATGGTTATGAAGATATTTGGTTCGATAAAAAAATATCAAAAATATAGGCAACCACGCACAACCGCGCATTTAATAAATCGCTGGCTCGTTGGTGATTGGAAGTTTTTTCAAACCAAGAAAGTTTTATCTTAGCGGAGAGAACTCTGCTCCCATTTCCGCGACTTCTCAAATGCGCCTAACGTTGTGCGCTAGCTTAAGAAATCATACATATGAAAAACGTATTTACAAAATTGAAAATCGGAGATACTGAAATCAAACAAATTCGTGAAGCTGTTGAGCAAATCGAAAAAGAAAATTATGCTTTTAAAAATTGGTTTCCTCGTCCTGGCTTGAAAGAGAAAAATGAGGAAGTTGCTTCAAGAATATATGTTGGCCAAACTTACGACAAAAATCAATTTGATATAGTAAAAGATGGATGGACGCATGATCATTGCGAAATTTGTTTCAAAACACTTGATGATGATGATGGAGGTGAAAATTCAGAGACTTCAGGTTATTTCGATGGTAGTGATTGGATTTGTAAATCTTGTTTTGAAGAGTTAGTTTTATCAGAAGATTTAGAAAAAACTTTGGCTATTCTAAAAAATACAAAGAAGTAATCGCAACAGCCAGCGCACAACCGCCGTTAGGCGCAATTGCGGAGTTTTTCGTCGCCGGAAATCTTGAATTCACGAAGAATGTTTTATCTTGGCAGAGAGAACTCAGCCCGCTTTGATCCGCAACTGCGCCTAGCGGCCTAACGTTATGCGACACCCTATTTGAACAGTCGTACCAAAATCAGCAAACGAAAGAAAGATGAACAAAACTGCCAACGCTTCAAAAAAACAAAAGAGGTGCAACCCAACGCACCAAGCCAACGCATTGCACCACATTTGTTTTTTGCCAACCGCACTTCTGAACTAACACTATGAAGAAACAATTACAAGCCGGTTTCGTACTCGACTGCATAAAAGAAACATTAGAAACAACTTATAAAACTTCAGAAATCCAAGGGCTTCTGAAACAACTATCATACTTTGAAATTGAAGTCAATAAGTCCAATCAACAATTTGATAATTCTGAATTTGAACAAACTTTTTTTGTTGCTAACAACATAATATCAAGAGGATTACCAACCCGACCAACATTGTGGTTGGAAAATCAAATTTTGGACTACTTCAAAAACATTGTTGAACAAGACAAAAAACTTCTTGAAATTGGTTCAATTAGGCAGGAACTAAAAGTTGATGAAATATTTACCCAACTATTATTTAAAGCTTTACATATTATTGACCCCGAAATAAAAGGAGAAAAAATATCCAAATATCAAATGCCTTCTTGGAAAATTTTAGGAAGTGATTTTGAAGAAGGATTTTTATTCGAGCAATTACCAAAACACGTTTCTCAAATGTGGACACAACTTTTTGAACCACAAAGAGAACTAGAAAATGTTTTAAGGTTTTCCACGAATACAGAAGACGAAATCGACAAGTATCTAAACGGAAGTATACAGATTTTCAACGAACAACATTTAGATTTTTCTTTAGAATTTCCATACGAAACAAATAGCCAAAGAGGTTTAATTGTCGAAATTGACGGTAGCCAGCACGAAGAAGCCAATCAGAGGTTTATAGACGGGAATAGGGATACTGCCACCGAAAAAGCGAAATGGGGAAAGGCAATCCGTATAAAAACAACAGAGTGGAATAATATCCAAAACAAACTCAGTGTATTAAAAAATCTTGAAAAAGAACAATTGTTTACAATATTAAAGCAAAACTTTGAAAGCCCTCTTTATTTCGATAAAAACGGATTAAACGCATTGGAGTTATGCCTTATTCCTTTTGCTGTTGCAAGAATTCAGAAAACAATTCTTCATTTAATTTTTGAAGGAGTTTTAGATATCCATTCAAATGAATGGAACATTGCTATATTGGAAAGGGATATTCCTTGTGGAAATCTTGCCATTCAGGATTTTGAGGAACACTTAAAAACGTTATTTCAACTACAAGGAATTTCTTATAAATTACCCAAAATCAATGTATTTGTTGAAAGTAATAGAAAATTTGCTTTAGCAAATTTTTATACTTCGACCGTCATTGATAAAAGTAAAAAATATGATTTGTTTATAGATATTTCTGTACTTCAACGAAATGGACTTACCAAAATTGAAGAAAGTATCAATGCTGAAACAAAAGTTTTAGTTCGTTCCTCTCATTCGCCAAAAACCAAAAGAGTATTTAAAACAAGTGAAATAATCACATACAAAAAACTCGGCAAGAGAAATAAAAAAGAAAATAAATTTGAAGAAAACAAAGAACAGGTTGAACAACTGGAGATAATCGTACAAAATATTTTTAGAAAAACAGGTTTCCGACCTGGACAAGTGGAAATTATCAACCGAGCAATACAAGGTAAAAGTGTAATTGGATTGCTTCCAACAGGTTCGGGAAAATCCTTGACTTATCAGCTCACTTCGCTATTGCAACCAGGAATGGTTATCGTTATTGACCCGATTAAATCTTTGATGAAAGACCAATACGAGGGATTATTAAAAAACTACATTGACGGAGCAATTTATATCAATTCATCTTTAAATGCCAAACAAAGAGAAATAGCTTTGAACAAAATTAAAAATGCAGAAACCATTTTTGCTTTTGTTTCGCCTGAAAGGTTACAAGATGATAGATTTAGAAATGATTTATTAGAAACAAGTAATCTAAACAAAAACTATTTCAGTTATTGCATAATTGATGAAGCACATTGTGTTTCAGAATGGGGGCACGATTTTAGAACTTCTTATTTACGGTTGGGAGATAATGCAAGAAATTATTGTAAAACGAAGTCAGATAAAACAATTCCGTTTTTTGCCTTAACAGCAACAGCTTCTTACGATGTGCTATCAGACATTCAAAGAGAACTTGATATTCCTGATGAAAGTGCAATTGTAAGGCTTGAAAAATTAGACCGTCCAGAAATACAGTTTAAAATTGTCGAAGTTGTTGCTGATTTTGAAGATAAAGAAGATTTGAATTGGGCAACTCAAACTATTTTAGGACAGGCTAAACAAAGAGCATTAAAAACAACATTACAATCAATTCCAAAATACTACGAAACATTCAGTAACGATACAGCAATTATTGAAGAAGCCAAAAAAGTCTTTAATGGAAAAGACATTCGATTAAGTAATTTTCAGACTAATACTTTTTTTGAGCAAAAAGGAAAAGAAAGTAATGCAGGATTAGTTTTCTGTCCACATCGAAAATCGTATTTTGGAGTACAAGACAATGCAGACAAACTTTCTGAACATTTCAGTAGAATCGGAACTTTCGTAGGTGGAGACGATGCAAACAACGAAATCACGCAAAGTAAATTTGTAAATAATGAGTTGGACTTATTGGTTGCAACAAAAGCGTTCGGAATGGGAATTGACAAGTCTAATATCCGTTATGTTGTACACTTCAATTATCCGAGTTCTATTGAAAGCTATTATCAAGAAGCAGGAAGAGGCGGACGTGATAGAAAGTTAGCATTAGGCGTTTTATTGTTCAACAGACAAGGATTGAACTCTTCTGAAAAAATAGAAACGGTTGATGAAGATGGAAATATTGAAACTCATTTTGAGGAAACCAATTTATCAATTGATAAAAAGCTCTTACATAGTTTTCATTCCAATAATTTCAAAGGAATAGGCAAAGAAAAAAGACTTTTAGCAGAATTACTAACTGAAATAAAATTTCCTTCTCACAGACTTTCAAATGATATAGCAGATAGAGTATTTGAAGAGTTTGGGATAGAAATATCATTAAATGCAATAACAAATGCGAATGATAGACAAGTTTTATACATCAATCAAAATTATGGAAGTATTTATCTTGATAGAGAAACTTTGCCATTTTTCCCTAATTCAGAAAATAAGTTTAAAGCTACTGAAATAGCTAATTTCATAAGGCAAATTATTTTTCAAGAAAAGCCAACCGATATAACAGCATTTAATTGGTTAAGCACGTATGTTCCTTCTCACAAAGAAATCGGAATAGAAAAATTACTTTCTGACCCAAATTCAAAAAATGAGTTTCAGGTTATCATTCCATTTGTCAATAACGAAATTGAAAGTATTGCAGAATATTTGTCATCAAGCGGATTACCATTTACAGCCAAAAGTGTAGAAAAAGCACAAAACTTTTGTAGTTCAGGAGAAAAATTTATTGAAAACTTGTCTAAAGAATTGGGAAGTCCAATCCCTGACGACTTTCACGCTGAATTGAAAAAGAGATTTTTACAAATCAGAAATGAAGAAGATACTTATAAAACTATTTACAGACTTTCTGTAATCGGAATTATTGATGATTACACTGTAAATTATCACGCAAAAACAATAACAGCATATATCAGTAAAAAGCCTATTGGACATTATACGCAACAACTCGAAAAGTTTTTAAGAATGTACAATAGCGAAAAAAAAACAAAAGAACTTATAGAGCGAGTTCCATTCTTTTTTACCAATGCTAAAAATCCAATTTCAAGAGAGATCTATCAGTGTTTAGGCTTCCTTATAAAGTTCGTTTATGAACACGTAGCCGATTTGCGAAAAAAATCCATTGATGCAATGGAAAGTGCTTGTATTGTTGGTTTAGATGACCAACAAGGTTCTAAAGGTTTCAAAGAGTTTATCGACCTTTATATGAACTCGAAATATGCAAGACCTCAATTTCTTCCAGAAGATACAAAAGACGGAGAAATTTCAAGTTTAGAAATTATAAATGATTACATAGACAGAATTACGACAGATGCAGGAGGAGAAATCAATAACCTAAAGCATTTAAGAGGTGCGACAACAAGATTGATAACTCAAAGTATCAAATACAGTGAAAATTACGCACTTCATATTTTGAAAGCCTTTTCTATTTTGGCTCTTGAAGTTCAGTATGAAACGGAAGTCTTCATCCAAGAAGCTAAAGAAAATTTCACATTCGGATTTCTCAAAATGGTTGAAGACGAAAATCTAATCACAGATGAGGCATCTGTCGTTTTTAATAATTTTGTAAAAAGATTTGATGATTTTGATATAAAAATATCAGAAGAAATACAAGATTTGAAAGGTTATTTATTCCTAAAAATAAATACAAACTGGACAAAAAACTTTACTAATAAATTTGCAGAAAATTATGCTTGACCAAGAAATAAACGAACAGTTAGGATTACTACAAAAAGAATTATCCCGACTAAAAACGGTAACGGATTACATTGACGGAGCAAAAGAAAACTCAATTAGCATAATAGCAGAACTCGAAAAAGTTCAGCAAAATTATGCTGTTTATACGGACAAAATTTTCAGTCTATACAAAAACTACGTTGACGATTTAAAAAAGAATACAGAAATCCAAATCAATGACGGAGTTTTAAAATTTGAAACCACAGGTAATAAAATAGACACAACTAACAAGGAAAAACTTGTTGAAACAAAACGACTTTTAGAACAATACAAAAAGATTGTTGAAGCAACCGACAATCTGGTTAATACTTTAGAAGCGGTTGATTTCCCGACAAGGCTTTCAACAATTGATAAGAATATTCAAGCTGTCAATTTGGCTTTAAACGAAGCTAAACAATCTATTGAAAGCAAACAAAATGAAAATCAAACAGCGTTAAACCAAAGACTTGACCAGCAAGACAAAGAAATCAAAACTTTGAAAACTATACTTTTTGTAGCAATCGGAATTATAATAGTTGGAATAGTTCTAAATTTTGTAGTGAAATAGCCAACGCTTTTGGTGGCACATTTGCAATTTGCACAAGCCAACCGCACAAATCCAAAATTGCAAAAGAGCCACCAATCCAACGCACCACGAAGAAAGTAAACCAAACTCAATGAAAAGAAGGGCGGTCGCATAACAGCCTGTAAGCGAATTACGCTGGTTTTTGGTAAGTTGAACGTTTTGTTTTCACGAAGAAAGTTTTATCTTGGCAGAGAAAACTCAGTCCGCTTGAAACGCGAATTCGCTTACCGGCGGCACGTTGTGCGCAACCCGAACATGGAATTATGAAACCAATAGACAGAATGAACGAAAAACCTATATTTATTTTTCCGCAGTATCTTTTAATTGCTATTCTAAATTCATTAATTTTTAATGCTTACTTAAAATCTACTGGTTTACCTGGCGGCGCAGTTGGAATGATTCCATTAGTAGTGATGCTATTTTCTTTAATTACATTTATCACATCGCTAATAATTTTTTTAATTCTACTCAAACAAAAAATAAATCTCAATTCTACAAAATATATTTTACTATATCAGTCCATATATTTAATAGTTTTAATTGTTGCTGGACAAAACCCATTTGAGAAAGGTCTCGAAAAGGAATTTAAAGAGATAACCATTTGGATTTATTTTGCGTCATTTTTAGCGACTGCATCCTTGATTATAATTTTATGGTTTTTAAAAATTGTTAATCGTCGAAGACAAAATATATAGGGTCGCGCACAACCGCCGTTTCAAGCCATTGCCGGGTTTTCGGTAGCCGGAGGTTGTTGTTTCACGAACATTGTTTATCATCGGCAGAGAGAACTCAGTTCGCTTTGATCGGCAACGTCGTGAAGCGGCCTAACGTTAGCCGCAAGCTACAAGGAAAATGGACAATTCAATAACTTAATGCAACAAGTCTAATCCTTAGATTTGCTGCCTTATGGACAAAAAAAGAACACGCCTCAAACTCGAAGAAAGAGTCATCATACAAACTTTACTTGCCGAAAAAAGATCGATTTCATACATCGCCGATAGGCTCGAAAGGAACAGATCGTCGATCCATCGGGAGGTCAAAAAATGGGTCGTAAATCCCAAAGACAAATATGATGCGAAACTCGCCCAGTTCTGCGCCGATGATGAGTACAAGAATAAGCGCAATCTCGACAAGATAAATACATACAAAAAGCTAAAGGATTTCGTCTACTCAAGGCTCGAACAAA
>NZ_FMVF01000030.1:4064-9196 GCF_900101895.1 Flavobacterium caeni | reverse complement strand
CTTACTTTAGGCTATCAGACTTCTCTTTTTGAAAACGACAGGATACGACTTGTCACACCACTAAGGGCTAATATGAAGCGGCGTGAAACCACATGGAACCCAAATTACAGATATGTCCGAAAAAGAATCGAAACCTTGTTCTCTCAAATGTGTGATCAGTTATATCTGAAACGGAATTATGCGAAAACGTTGAACGGTTTATTTGCAAGGATGTGTACCAAAATAAGTAGCGTGGCAGTTTTACAATACATCAACTTCCTCAATGGAAAACCATTAAATCATCTGAAGCATGCCTTGGGAAATTAAACCGCACAACGGGTTATTGATAATGAAAAAAGTAACCCGTTGCGCTTTGAGGAATTAGTGCAACTTTTGAAAACGACTGTGATAAACGGCCAAACCCTTGCATGGAAAAATGGTTTAGAAAATTGGAAACCGTTAAGTGAATTCATCGAATTTGAAACCTACATAAACTAAAGATATGAGTGATGTTATCCAATGTTCTTCTTGCGGAAGTTCAAACCAACTTCCTACAGGGAGAAATTCAATGTTTTGTGCATATTGCGGAAATACAATAGAGAGAAAGGAAGAAAAAACAAATCAAAAATCCTTTCCTAAAATATCCAGAACTCAAAAAAAGGAAATTCCATTTAAAGAAACAGCATGGTATAAGGATAAATCTCTAGAACACAAAGCTAGAACAGGGTTGGCATCTTCGTCTTTCTACAATATGATAAAAAACATTGAACACTATCGCACAAATAATGGATATAATGTTGTTATCACATACGAACAAAAAGATGTTCTTAGTAGCTTTCCGAGAGAACATAAAGAAACTGAATTCGTTCCTTTTGAATATGATTATGATTCATACAAATCGGAATTAAATCTGGATTCGACGCAAATCCAATCTTTCAAAGAACTATTGCAACATTACGATTTGACTGAGATCGAGGAACTAAAAGATTTATCTTTAAATTACAATAACATCATAAACTGGGACGGAATAGAGAACTTCAAACGACTTGAACGCCTTTCACTAAGGAATAATTACATTGTTGATTTTCCTACATACTTACCCAAAGAAATTACAGCGTATGATTCCAATATTGCTGTAATCAAATTTTTGGATTTGAGAGGAAATAAGATTAAGACCATAGGTCCTTGTGTTCCAATTTTTCACAACGCTGAGATTTTGTTAGCGGACAATCCTTTGGAATTAGAATCTATTCCTAAAGTAGTTAGAAGTTGTCACACATTCAAGGACGATGGAAGGGAAGTTTGTTGGGATTTTGAGATGAAGATTGAAGATGACTTCAAATTAAAATTTCCCAAAAAGGAACCAGAAAAACCGACTCAACCATCGGAAGAGCAAACTGAAAAACCGCAAGGAAAATGCTTCATAGCAACGGCAACAATGGGAAGCTATGATCATCCTTTTGTCCTCGAATTAAGACACTTTCGGGATAACTGGATATTAAAAAAAACTTGGGGAGATTGGTTTATAAAAAATTACTATTACTATGGTGAAAAAATGGCCAAACAAGTTGAGCATAATGTAATTTTAAAAACAATTAGCTATCATTTCATTGTAAAACCTCTTGTTCTCATTTCCAAAATTTTAAAATAAAATGGCAAAAACAGAATATGAAATTATTTGGAAGAAAGGCGGATGGTTCGAGAAAGGACATTTTGCATTAGTTCCTAAAAAGTCTTTTGGAGATAAAGCAGGAGAAGCTTTAATCGGCTATTTGCTAATTATAGCCGTATTTCTTTTTATACTGTCAGTAATATTGCTATCAGCACCGATTTGGGTTGTTATCCTAGGTTATCAAATGGTTCGTGAAAAACGCTATTATTCTGGGTTCACGTCGTTATTTGCTCTTGGATATTTTTATATGGATATCAGCAAGAAATGGGTCTCTTCGTTTTTATTTTTTGGATATAACGATAGTGAAGGAAAATTTTCAGAAGGGCTATTTAATCTTGAATATTTACATTATTTGGAAATCGCAAATATAGTTTCTACAGGGTTAGGCATAGGTTATATAATTGATGCAGTGCTTATTTCACAGTATGGTAAGAAATTTAAAGATGATAGAATAACGACACCTCAGTTAGCTGTTTACATTTTGCCTATGCTTCTGTGTTTTTTCGTTTCAAAATCTAACCTGATTAAAAACAATTTCCATACAGAAGTAGCAGTTTCAAATGAATCGAGTGAAATTAACGACATCGATAACAAATTTGTTGAAGTAGGAAATTCTGAGGACACTATTAAAAATCAAATTGATAGCACAAATTACGCATATCCAAATGACACGATAGAAAGATATACTATACTAAAAAGAATATCTGTTTATCGTGGAAAACCCAACACTTTTTGTATACAGGATACACTTTCAAAAAAATATGGAATTGTTGACAAAGACGGAAAAGTAATTCTTCCTTTAGAATATGATGGTGTTGATGATGGAATTATTGACGGTAAAATTCAATATGGGCCGATGGACTATTTTTATGAAGATTATATGATTGTATGTAAAAATGGTAAATACGGAACTATAGACCCGAACTACAATATTTCAATTCCTTTTATATACGATGAGATAGATAAGTTCCGCAATGATGAAGTAGCTTACTGTAAACGAAACGGCAAATGGGGAATGATCGATAAAAAAGGAAAAACAATTATTGCTTTTAAATATGACAACGCAATGACATATGGAGGCGTTGGCATGTTAAAAGGATATGCGGTGTTTAAGAATGGTAAAAACTGGGGGCTAATTGACATGAATGAAAATGTAATTATTGATTTTTTGTACAATTATCCAGATGAAATAAATAGTGAAGCAAAAAAACTAGGGATCAGTTGGTAAAATAAAACGTCACCTAACCGCCGCCAGCCGCAATAGCTGGTTTTCGGTAGCCGGAAATTGTTATTTCACGAAGAAAGTTCTATCTTGGCAGAGAGAACTCAGTTCGCTCTGACGCTACTGCGGCTGGCGGCCTAACGTTACCTGCCATTATAATGAAGATAGAACGAACAATAGAGAAATATTACTATTTGACAGGAGATGAAAAGTCAAAAGTTGGTAATGCCGACCCAGTTGACTCAAACATCCATTGGGACTTATTTGAGAATAAGAGTAAGGACTTTAAATTGACTGAGCCGTTAAAGTTCAAAATCAACCCCGGTCGTTTTGCTGGGCAGACTGGTGACTTTCAATTTAATAGTTGCGGTTTTCTGCTTTTTTCAGACAAACTTCGTGCAATCATAGAAAAATACATAACTGAGATTGACTCACCAAATTGGTTTCCAGCACAAGTGACAGACTTAAATGAAGTGACAACCAACTATTCGATATTGTATCTATTTGACAAACCTGACTTCTTAGATTATCAGAATTCAACTTTTGTGCAAGGAACAGACCACCCAATTAAAAAACGATTTGATTTGGGTAAAATAGGAGACCGACTTTTATTTAATTCGACAAAACTTGGTGTATCACTTTGTGTTCATGACATAATTCGTAAGGAAATTAAAAAAGAAGGTTGCACAGGACTTTATTTTTACAAAATTCATACAGCGGGACGATTATCATGAGAATAACGGCAGGTAACACTGCATTTACGCAAGAGCTGGATTTCAGCAAGTTGAACGTTTGTCCTTTCCAAGAAAGTTCTATCTTAGCAGAGCGAACTCTGCTCCTATTTCCGCTCCTGCGCAAATGCAGGGAACGTTGTACGCAATTACTAACGATATGAACCTAAATGCAGTTTCCAAAGCCGAGAATTTAAGATTGTATATTTTAGAGCATACTTTGATAATTGAAGAATCTATTTCTGAAGCTCTAGGAAGCATATTAAATATTGAATGGGAAAAATCTATTTCATTTGGTCATGGTTCTTCCTCGTTAAGTTTTAATCAGAAAGTGCAAATTATTCAAGATCTAAAAGGTATAGATAAAGATCGAATCCAAAAGCTTACGGATTTAATGGTTATACGAAATAAATTTGCTCATGTAAAATCAATAGAAACATTTGAAAACTTATTTGAAATTTCATCTGGTAAAAACGTCAAAAAAAATCTTGATAAATATTATTCTGATCAAATTGATGAACTAGATGTTAAAGATGAGGAAACAAAATATAAAGCTTTCTTCTTCCTTTTATTTTTCGATATTATTGTTTTTCTTTCATTTTTAATTGGCGGCCAAAAGCGAGAACAAAGACGAGAAAAAGAGGATTTAGAAATATTATTGAAACTGAAAGTAGAAGTAATAAAAACCAAATATGGAAAAAAATTACTTTCCAAAATACTGACCGAGACAAATAAAAGTAAGCCGTAACTGCGTACAACCGCCGTTTCAAGCCATTGCGGGGTTTTCGGTAGCCGGAAGTTGCGGTTTCACGAAGAAACATTATCTTCGGCAGAGAGAACTCAGTTCGCTTCGATCCGCAACGGCGTGAAGCGGCCTAACGTTATGCGCAATCGCCGAAAAAATCCAGGTTAAATGAAAGTAATTTTTTCAAAAGAAATAATAAGCAACAAGACTTATTTAATATTGCTCCTAGCCTATTTGGTCACCCAATTTATTTGGCCGGTTAGTGAGATTATTTTTCTTATAAGTACCATAGTTGCGATAATTTGGATTTCAAAATATCATAATAAAAATAAGAACTTTAACCCAGCGTGGTATTCAATATTTTTATGTTTTATTGCAAACCTGTTTTTGACTCTAATTTATATTCCGACATTAATTTTGAATCCAGAAATAAATTGGTCGCTTAAGGACGGAAGAAATGAATCTGATCCAATGATTTTACTTGCATTTTTTCCGACGTTAAATTTTATTGTATTTGCTTTCATAATTATAATTGCAAGTCTAATTATCAAATTTTTAAGTATGAATAGCGAAAGCGCATAACCGCCGTTTCAAGCCATTGCGGACATTTTCGTTACCGGAAATCTTTATTTCACGAAGAAAGATTATCTTCGGCAGAGAGAACTCAGTCCGCTTTAATCCGCAACGACGTGAAGCGGCCTAACGTTGGGCGTCATGTCGAGAAATCCCAAACTCATAGAAACTCAAGTTAAATGAAAATAGAAAATCATATTATTGCTAGTG
>NZ_FMVF01000030.1:1608-4054 GCF_900101895.1 Flavobacterium caeni | reverse complement strand
CTATCCCGAAAAACCAAAATGAAAGTCTATTTTACCCATCCGTACAGCCCTTGGGAGCGCCCTACCAACGAGAACACAAACGGGCTTCTCAGGGATTATTTCCCAAAAGGGACGGACTTGTCGGTACACTCAAAAACATACCTCAAAAAAGTACAAAAAGAACTCAACGAAAGGCCCAGGAAAGTCCTTGACATAAGAACGCCAAAAGAGGTTTTCAATGAATTGATAATCCAAAAAATTGCAGTGTAAATAATTATTGTATTTTAGTTGAAAGTTGCGTTAGCAATTTGAAACCGCCTAGAAACTCGATCATTAAATTAACCTTACCAAACAAATAGATATGAAACTTAAGTCCATTAAACTAAAGAATTTTAGAAGTTATCAAAATGAAGTAAGTGTTGAATTTGGAGATTTGACTGCATTTGTTGGAAAAAATGATATTGGTAAATCGACAATACTTGAAGCGTTAGATATTTTCTTCAATGAAGGAAAAGGAGTCGTAAAATTAGACAAGGATGATATCAACAAACAAGGACTTGCTGCAGGCGATAATGAAATAACTATTTCTGTTTGCTTTGAAGAATTACCTGCTAGTATAATTATCGATAGTACAAATCAAACAACACTCCAATCTGAATATCTTTTAAATTCAAGCGACCAGCTTGAAATAGTAAAAAAATATCCTAATGCGGGAAAAGAGAAAGTATTTGTAAAAGCAAATCATCCAAGAAACGCAGCCTGTGCCGATTTGCTACAGAAAAAAGATTCAGAACTTCGCGCAATCCTTACGAGTAATACTATAGAATGTGAAGACAGAAGTAGAAACGCAATCATGCGTTCTTCCATTTGGAATCATTTCTCGTCAGACTTACAATTAGCAGAAGTTGAAATAGATGTATCAAAAGGTGATACAAAATCAATTTGGGATAAACTACAAACCTATCTCCCTTTATACACACTTTTTCAATCTGATCGAAAAAATAGTGATGGCGATAATGAAGTTCAAGATCCGTTGAGAGAAGCTGTAAAACAAATTTTGAATGAGGACAATTTAAAACAAAAGTTTAGTGAAATTGCCACTGAAGTAGATACAAAATTAAGAGAGGTAGCTGCTAGGACGTTAGACAAGCTTCGTGAAATGAATCCATCTATCGCAAATAGCTTGAATCCCGTGATTCCATCAGCTGAAAGTTTAAAATGGGCAGATGTCTTCAAAAGCGTTTCTATAACTGGAGATGATGATATTCCAATAAATAAAAGAGGTAGCGGAGTTAAACGTTTAATTTTGTTGAACTTCTTTCGTGCAGAAGCAGAACGAAGAAGAAATGCTTCAAATATCCCCAGTATCATTTACGCAATCGAAGAACCTGAAACATCACAACATACTGAACATCAAAGAAAATTAATTGCCGCATTTTTAACTCTTTCTCAGGCTGCAAATACTCAAATTTTAATCACAACACATAGTGCTTCGCTAGTGAAAGAATTGGAATTTCATCATTTGCGACTTGTTTCATTAATTAGTGGCTCAAAAAATATCGAGCCTATTACGGCTGGTCAACTTCCCTATCCTTCTCTTAATGAAGTTAATTTCCTAGCATTCGCCGAGACAACTGATGAATATCATAATGAATTATATGGTTTCATTGAAGCAGAAGGTCATTTACCAACATTCAGGACTGGAAAAGCAACAATGCCATACATAAAGGAACGACGCGGCGGTACAACAAGTCAAGAAAATATTATCCTTACCGAGTACATAAGACATCAAATTCATCATCCGGAAAATACTCGTAATACAAGGTTTACATTTGTTCAGCTTGAAGATTCAATAACTTTAATGCGTTCATTCATTGAAGCCTTACCATAGAATCACGCCAGCGCACAACCGCCGTTTCAAGCCATTGCGGAGTTTTCGGTAGCCGGAAGTTGTGGTTTCACGAATAAAATTTTATCTTGGCAGAGAGAACTCAGTCCGCTTTGATCCGCAACGGCGTGAAGCGGCCTAACGTTGGGCGTCATGTCGAGAAATCCCAAACTCATAGAAACTCAAGTTAAATGAAAATAGAAAATCATATTATTGCTAGTGTAAAAATTGCTGAAATAATCTCTGAAGAAATAATTATCAATTCGGCAGAAGATGGATCAGACTTATTAGGTAATTTATATTATTCAGATTACGACAAAATTATCATTCACGAAAAAAATATAAACCCTGATTTTTTTGATTTAAAAACTGGATTGGCAGGAGAGATTTTACAAAAATTTTCAAATTTTCGGGTTCGTCTAGCGTTGGTTGGAAATTTTGAAAAATATGGAAGCGCGAGCCTAAAACAATTTATACTTGAGAGCAATAATGGAAAACAAGTCAATTTTTTAAGTTCGCTACCGGAAGCTTTAAAAAAAATATCTTCATAACAATACACGACGCCCAACCGCCGTTTCA
>NZ_FMVF01000030.1:0-1453 GCF_900101895.1 Flavobacterium caeni | reverse complement strand
CAATAATGGAAAACAAGTCAATTTTTTAAGTTCGCTACCGGAAGCTTTAAAAAAAATATCTTCATAACAATACACGACGCCCAACCGCCGTTTCAAGCCATTGCGGGGATTTCGGTAGCCGGAAGTTGTTGTTTCACGAAGAAATATTATCTTCGGCAGAGAGAACTCAGTCCGCTTTGATCCGCAACGGCGTGAAGCGGCCTAACGTTAGCCAACATTGAGAAAAAACGCACGAAACGAAATGCTATCAATTTTTGCTATTGAAATCTTTTTTAATCATAAGAAAATACAATTGAAAAAATAATGATAAAGTATTGTTGCAACTTACTTTTGTAATATGAAAACTTCAACACTACATATCGAACAACCTTCTAAAGGACTTTTGCAATTAGTTCGTGAAATACAAGCTGATAAAGAAGCTCGCCAAAAAGATATGAAAGCCAATTGGAATAAATATTTCCCTAAAAAGAAATAAAATTCTATGGCTGTTAATGTAGATATTCCTTATTCTACAAACGAAGGGATAGATTACCTAATTAGATTTACTGTTTTCCCCGAAGAGAAATTGCCTGAAGGAATTCATATTCCTGTTGTTGACATTGTTATCGAAACTAATGCAGAAGTAAATGACATAAAAAATACCGCATTTTCATTAATAAAAATCACGCAGATTATCAGTAATTATGCATTGGAGCATGATGCAATTTATTATTGTTATTGCAGCAGTAATCCAATTAAAAGATCGGAGAAGAAAGCAGACCTTACTCACCAAGAATATCGGAGTATACTATTTTGTAAATTGTTTGAAAAGAATAATAATCCCGATTTTGTAAACAGAACGGTTATCATCAATGACCCTGAGCAAGGAAATCATTATATCCATTTAATTTCAAGGTTAAAAAACAATGATATGATTAACTTAATTTCGGAAACATTAAATACTTTCGATAAGTAAATCAACGTCGGCTAACCGCCGCTAAGACGCCATTGCCGAGATTTTCGTGGCCGGAAGTTGCGGTTTCACGAAGAAACATTTATCTTGGCAGAGAGAACTAAGCTCGCTTTGATCGGCAACGGCGCTTAGCGGCCTAACGTTATGCTCGCGCCCTGGGCCGATTCAGAAAACTAACGCAACACTTTTAATCTTAAATTAGTGTTGTATGAAAACAAAATATTCCCGTCTAAACATGCAGGAAAGGATCCAGATCGAGAAGCATTTCGATAACGGACTTTCCGCCTCATCGATTGCGATTCTGCTCGGCAGGAACAAGTCTACCGTCAGCCGCGAGCTGAAAAAGACCAGGTACAAATCTTATTCATCTTATCACGCGCAATTGGCGGCGGCCAGGGTGTGTATGGAGAAAAATTACGGACGATCCAAGATCAAGGACAATAAGCGACTCTATGGATTTGTGGTGGCCCATTTGAGAAAAAAATGGTCGCCCGAACAAAT
>NZ_FMVF01000065.1 GCF_900101895.1 Flavobacterium caeni | reverse complement strand
TGTTTGTCAAATTTTGTTTGACCGTTACTATATAAACTCGCAATGATTGCTATGATAGTTAATATTTTCTTCATAGGTGAATGGCATATAACGTTCCCTGTATTTGCGCTGGAGCGGAAATGGGAGCAGAGTTCTCTCTGCCAAGATACAACTTTCTTGGTTTGAACGAACGTTCAACCTGCTGAAAACCAGCTCTAGCGTAAATACAGTGTTAGCAGTAATTATTGTTCCCTAAGTTTTTCGAGTTTGAATCTATACTCCATAAATCCATGGTCGTCGAAATCTTCTTTTATTACTTCTGGAACATTGTTGTCAACTAGCTGGGATAACAAGGCAAATTGAGATGTGGTATAATTTAATACTAGTTTCCCATCTTTCTTTAGCTTTAGTTCTATGACTTTATACTCCTTCATGGGTTCCTTTGATTCGGGCCTGTCGGTATGTACTGTACTTTGTATAAAAGTGTTTGCAATCCAACATTTAAATGTGTCTTCATTGGAAATATATGGTTCACCAATGAAATAGAATATTTGATGTTCTTTATTAGAACTTTTCCAGTTTCTTTCCTTTGATAACACGACAATACAGTTTTCCCTTATTTCATATCCTGTTTTACCCTTTATCCACTTGCCTTGAAAGTTTTCATGCGGAGATGTTTGACTATATATGGTATTGCTAATTGCAAATAGGATAAATATCAAATAGGTTCTCATCGTTTCGTTTTTTTCATAATTACTGCTAACGTGTCGCCGGTAAGCGAATTCGCGATGCCAGCGGACAGAGTTTTCTCTGCCAAGATAGAACTTTCTTCGTGAAAAACAAACGTTCAACTTACTGGAAACTAGCGTAATTAGCTTACCGGCTGTTAGTAGCCGTTTTCGAAAATTAAATTTAAAATAAGCATTATTAAACAAGTTATTATTATGGAAACTAGAAAGACTTTGAAAAATATTTTTAGATTGCTGCGAAATCCAATTTCCATTTGTTGAGTTCGAGATTTAATAGCGTTTGTTAATTCGTCAAAGTTTCTAAATTCTCTACTGCTAAGTAAGTATACATTGCAATCAGACGTTCTAAAACTAAAACTTCTATATTTTCCACCTTTATCATAATTTTCTGTTTCGTCAAAGCCATTCAACTGTTCATTTTTATATTCTAAAATTTTATTATTTAATAAGAAATGCACAGCTATTCCATTATTTGTTACTTTAATTTTTTTATTAAGAATAATCGATAGCAAAACCAGAGTCAATAACAAGGCTATAAAAATGCCTATAAAAAGATAAAGCCCGATAGGCGATTTTCCAGGTTTCGATAAAACTATTTTCATTATGTAAATGAAAAACCCAATTCCTGATAAGAGAAAAAGAGGAAGAATGATTGAAAACCAATTTGTTTTTGAACTTATATTCATGATTGTTACTGTGATCGTGATAAAATGGCTACTAACGTTTCGCGCATTTGCGTGGTCGCGTCAAAGCGAAACGAGTTCTCTCCGCCGAAGATAAACAAAGTTCGTGAAACTGAAACGTTCCGGCCGC
>NZ_FMVF01000014.1:34304-102995 GCF_900101895.1 Flavobacterium caeni | reverse complement strand
TGGGATTTGCGGGCCTTGAATTTTTGTTTCTTTTGTTTCAAGACAAAAGAAAGCCTGCGGCAGCATAGCCCCGATTGCAACGGAAATCCTTTTTAAAACTTTACAAAAGTTTTAAAAAGATTGCAGTGAAAAGCGGGAAAAAGCTCCAAAAAAAAAGCCGCAACAACGCGGCTCTTCCCTTTACAAAACTATTTAAACGATCTTATTTCAAAATAATGAACTCGCAACGGCGGTTGATCGAGTGCTGTTGCTCGGTACACGCATCGCCGCACTGGATCAGCGGTTGGCCCTCGCCATAGCCTTTCGAGCGCAACCTTTTGCGTTTGATGCCGCTCTTCACGAGGTATTCGAGTGCCGAGGCGGCGCGGCGGTTCGAGAGCATGAGGTTGTAGGTGTAGGACGCGCGCGAATCGGTGTGGGCGCCGAGTTCGACCTCCATTTCAGGGTACTTTTTACACAAATCGACCAGCACATCAAGGACACGCGCGGCCTCGGGCTTGATGTCCCATTTGTTCAGGTCGAAATAGATGTTCTCGAGTACGATCTGGACCTTGCCGTCCTGGCGCTTGGTGATGATTTCTTCGGCATCGTCGTAACATTCCATGAACAGTTCGATGGTGTAGCGCAACTTGCCGTCTTCGTTGGTCGTGAAATACTCACTGTGCGGGATGTAGAAATCCTTGACGGCCTCGATGCGGTATTTTTTGTTCGGCTCGGTGTTGAACGCATAATCGCCGCCCGCGCCCACGACCATCTGGCCGATGAGTTTGTCGTTCTCGTCGTACAAGGTGACCTGCGTGCCGGGCAAAAGTTCGTTGGTGTTCTTGTCCTTGACCTCGCCTTCGACAATGTAACGCGCTTCGTTCTCGACACGGGTAAAACTGTACAGGTTGTCCGATCCTTTGCGGTTCGACGACAAATAGCCTTTGTTCTTTTTTTCGTCGACGATGTAGCCAAAGTCGTCCATATGGCTGTTGATGGTCTCGCCCAGATTGAGCGGCCTGGCAAAAACACCTTCGTAGGATTTGGACTGAAAGATGTCGAGCCCGCCCATGCCTTGATGCCCGTCGGAAGCGAAATAAAGAATGGTGCCGTCGTCGTTGATGTACGGGAATTGCTCGCGGTGGATGGTGTTGATGGTATTGCCCATGTTTTGCGGTGTCCCGAACGTACCGTCTTCGTTGACATCTACCACATAAATATCAAACGACCCGAGGCTGCCCGGCATGTCGGATGAAAAATACAACTTCTTGCCGTCGCGCGTGAGCACGGGGTGGTCGGTCGAATAATTGTCAGAACTAAACGGCACGGCCACTATATTGTCCCATTTGCCGTCCTTCCATTCGGCGCGGAAAATCTTGACCGACGCAAACTTCTCGTCGCCCACCTTGACCTGTTTGTCGTTGGTGCGGTTAAAATACATGATCTTGCCGTCGGCGCTGAACGTGGCGTTCGACTCGTGGGTTTTGGTGTTGATTTCTTCGGGAAACGGCTGGATGTTGGTGAGCAACTGGTTCTCGCTTACCTCGGCGCTGAACAAATCCAGGTATGGCTTTTCGTTCCAATTGAACGATTTGGATTCGGCGTTGCGCAACGAAGCGAACGCGACCTTGTCGCCGTAAAACGACATCCCGAAATCGCCATTGGTGGTGTTCTTGGCCATCAGCTGGATTTGGTAGTTGTAGGGCACATTGGTCTTGAGATTCTCGATGAACTTGGTGGTGTTAACGGGATACTTGAGGTATTTGCCCATGTACTCGTCGCCCTTGGCATAGTCGAGCGTACCCATGAGCGCATGCGCGTACCGGAATTCGAATTCGGGTTTGACGCTGTCCTTAAACATGAGGAACAATTTGCCGTAAACACGCGCGGCATCGGTCATCTGGAAATTGTTGTAGTAAGAATCGCCGAGGTTTTGCAGGTTCTTTTGGTTCTCGGGCAACTGCTCATACATTTCGGCCGCCTTGACATAGGATTTCTTTTCGAACAGGCCGTCGGCTTTTTTCTCGGTCGGTTTCTGGGCGACCATGACAAAACTGCAAAGGATAAGAACCAAGGTAGCGGATGCTTTAAATTCCAAGCACCAAGCACCAAATTCCAATATCACAACGTTTGGAATTTGGAATTTGGAATTTGGAATTTTATTACTATTGTTTTTCATATCACTTTTCTTCGTTTAAAAGAACCTTGGCGATTTATCATATCCTTTCGAACCGTTCAAATTGTTCCGGTCGAGGTCGAACAGCAAAAAGATCTCGTGCGTCCCCGAGTTGTAATTCCCAAGGTTCGACAGCGTATAATCGTACGAGTATCCGACGCGCAGGTTGGGCGTGATGTTGAACGCCGCGAGCCCCGCCACCGCATCGTCGAGACGGTAACCCGCCCCGAGTTCGAATTTTTCGTTGATCAAAAAGTTGGTCGTGAAATCAAACGCCATCGGTGCGCCCTTGACCGCCTTGGCCATGAACGCAGGCTTGAATTTGACGCTCGGGCTCAAATCGAACACATAGCCGCCCGTAAAAAAGTAGTGCAGTTCCTCGACGCCCGTGGTTTGGATGCCGTTTTTGCGCTCGAGGTGTTTGGTGGTCAGGAAATTCGGGACCGAAAAGCCCAGGTAATAGTGGTCGGTGAAAAAATAGGTGCCCGCGCCCACGTTCGGGAAATTGCGGCTGATGTTTTCGGCAAACGCAGGGTCGGCCATTTCATCGGTGTATTTGAATCCGCCGAAATCGGTGTTGAACAATGTCAGGCCACCCTTGACGCCAAACGAGATTTTGTGTTTGTCCGATACGGGAACCACGTAAGCCACATCGAGGTAAATGTTGTTTTCCTTGACCACATCGCCGATGTTGTCGTTGATGAACGAAAGCCCCATCTCGACGCGCTTGGCAATCGGCGAATGGACGAACACGGTCGCCGTCTTGGGCGCACCTACCGCCCCTACCCATTGCGTACGGTACAAACCGCCCACGTTGATCACGCCCTCGGCATCGGTTGCATAGGCCGGATTGATGACGTTCATGTTGTACATATAGTGTGTGAACTGCGGATCCTGTTGGGCATGCGCCGCAAGCGTGGTGAGGAAAATACCCGTAAAAATCAAATATGCTATCGTCTTTTTCATGTGTCTCCCTTTATCTGCTTAAATAGACGCGACCCTGCACCGGCTTGCGGATGCCGTCGTTGAATTCGAGTATGTAAAAATAAACCCCCACCGGAACCTGGTTGCCGCCCATCTTGAGTCCGCCTTCGGTGGTGGTGCCGTTCCAATCGGGTACAAAATTGTTGCCCGTGTACAGCAGATTGCCGTAGCGGTTGTAAATCTCGAGTTTGAAATTCGGATACAGCGTACGCAGGTTTCTGATCGTAAACGCATCGTTGATGCCGTCGTTGTTGGGCGAGAATCCGTCGGGGATCAAAAGATCATCTTGCTGCGGACATTGTGTCAAATCGACAGTGACCTCGAGTCTTACGAAACTCTCGCAAATCGATGGTGAACCATGCGAGGCATAATAGGTCGCGCCATTGACCAACGCATCGGTCTCATTCAACAAATTGCCGCCTGTTTCGGCATCGTACCAAAATACGGGGTCGGTTCCTGATATGTGGCTCGTCAAATCGGCAATCGTTGGGTTGTCGTCGCCACAAAATTGTTCGCCATTGGTCTCGAGCACCGGCGTGGCGATTTGCAGAATGTTAAACATCACGGCGTTGAACGTAACGCCTGTAATCCCGCATGTGGTATTGGACAGCGCCAGTTGCGTAATCGTGATTGTAGTAGTACCAGGATTTTGCAACGCCGATGCCGGAATACCGAACGAGCCCGCGCCGCCGTTAAAGGTAACCGAAGTGGATTGGCTTGAAATGTTCGCGCCCGACAAATCGTAGTTGATCGTGTAGATGCCATCGGTCAAGCTCGTCGCGCCGCCAATGAGTACCGTGTTGTCAAAACCATAGCATTGATCGCCCGCGTTTACCGTAGCGCCCGAAGCATTCGGAATCGGATGGACGACAAAAGACGCCGAGGCATTCTCCGACAAGTTGTTGCAACCCGATGCGGTCACAATGCCCGTAATGGTCAGCGTATAATTGCCCGCCGCGCCGAAAACCGCGCCCGGAACGGTAAATGTACCGCCGCCGTTGGTGAGCACCACGTTCGCGGCCGTACCCGAAGCAGGCGTACCCGTCGGGATGTTGTAGTTGAATTGATACGTGCCGTTCGGCAATCCTGCAGCCCCCGAAATCACGACAACCGCATCATTACCCAAACAAATGTTGGTCACCGACAATTGCGCGCTGTCGATACCCACAAGCGGATTCACGCTAAAATTGACCGCCACATCGGTGAGTGTCGTGACGCAATTGGTCGCCGTGTTGCCGATGTTGACAAACGTAATTGTCGTGGTCCCGGTGTTCGGAATATCGCCTGCACCTATCGCAAAACTGCCCGTACCGCCTACAATCGTAACCGCGATCGGTTCGTCGGGCAGCGTATTGGCACCGGAGAGGTTGTAGGTAAGCAGGTAATTGCCGTCGGCCAATCCGGTCAAGGTTACCGTCGCTGGGCTGCCAACGCAAACCGGGCTACCGATGGTGACATTGCCCGAAGTTAGCGTAGGTGTCGGGACGATGGTAAACTGTACTTTCTCGGAATCGGTGCCGCAAGGGGTCGTGATTTGGTACGTGTAACTGTACGTTCCGGCCACAAAAGCCGAGATATCGAGGTTGTTGTTGACCACCAGGTTGTTGCTGTCTACCCAATCGCCTCCCGGAGAATAACCCGAAATGAGCGTAAACAAATCGATGGAACCCGTCGCGTTACAGAAACTTTGCGAACTGCCCGCCATACCGGCGTTGGGCACCGGGCTTACCACGACGGTCACCGTTGCCGAATCGGTCAAACAAGGCGATACGCCGCCACCCACCGTATAGGTAAAATGATAGGTTCCCGGCGCCACCAAAGAGGCGTTGAAAATGTTGCCCGTGAGCGCTCCCGTCGCGTCGTCGTCGTTCCAGGTTCCCACGCCTTGTGAGCCGTTGAGCCCCGTAAACAAATCGATGGCCGTGTCGGTCGAACAACCGTCGATGAGCAACGTCGCTCCTGCCCCGCCCGCGTTGGGCGACGGACTCACGCTTACCGTAATCGTTGCCGTATCGGTCGAACAGAATCCACCGCCCACGGTATAGGTATAAACCCCCGCGGCATCGACCAATGGATCAAAAACACCGGTACCGCTGGCCAAAGCTGGCGACCAGGTTCCACCCGTTTGCGGCGCGCCGCCAAGGAAGGTAAACAAATCGGCGGCCGGATAGTTTGTACAAAAGAAGGCCGTACCGTCCAATCCCGCATCGGGAATCGGGTTGATGGTCACGGTAACGGTAGCCGTATCGTCGTCGCAAGGCTGGTTGCCTTCGAAAGTATACGTATACACGCCGGGCGCATCTACCGTCGGATCAAAAACACCCGTACCGCTGGCCAATGCCGGCGACCAGGTTCCGCCTACTTGTGGCGTACCGCCCAAACTCAGGAACAAATCCTGCGGGGTGCTGTCCTGGCAAAATACCGCGTTGCCTGAAATACCCGCATCGGGTCCCGGCGTCACCAAAACCGTCACCGTGGCCGAATCGCCCGAACAAGGCGGCGTACCAGCCAACGTATAGGTGTAAACGCCTGCCGTGTCTACAGCAGGGTTGAAAAGTCCCGTCCCGCTGGCAAGCGATGGGGTCCAGGTGCCTCCCGTTTGCGGTGAACCGCCCAGGAACGAGAACAAATCGATTGGATCTTGGTTGGAACAAAGATTGGCCGTGCCACTAGTGCCCGCATTGGATGGCTGCACCACGGTAACCGTAACCGAAGCGGTCGCGTTCAAACACGGCGGCGTGCCCGCCAAAGTATAGGTATAGGTTCCCGATGGGTCCAATGCAGGGTTAAAAACACCTGTGCCACTGGCCAAAGCCGGAGACCAGGTACCGCCCGTTTGCGCCGAGCTACCGAGCAACAGGAACAAATCTTGTGGGCTTCCGTCGGCGCACAGTGAAAAAACCGCATTATTCCCAGCGACAGGCGGCTGCACCACGGTAATGGTGGCCATCGCGTTCAACGGTTGGCTACAGGCAGGCGTGCCCGCAAGCGTCACGTTGGTCAGTGTAATAACAGTCGTCGTGGTGAAATTTCCGGTGATCGTTCCGGTGCCCGAGGCGTTGAGCACCACAATGCCGTTGCCGCCCGGTGTGAGTGTATAGTTGACCGTGGCATTCGGCGTTCCCGTCACCGTTACCGAAGCCGGTGAACCCGAACACGTGGTTGTGCCCAAAGCAATCGTCGCCATCGGCAAAGGTACTACGGTAATGGTGATTGATCCCGTTGCGGGCTGGCTGCAATTCGGTGTGGCCGAAGTCGCCACGCTGACCAATGTATAGGTGGTTGTTACGGTGTAATTGCTGGTGAGCGTCGCGGTGCCCGATGCGTCGAGCGTGATGGTTTGCGTACCACCCGGATTGGCCATATACGTTACCGTCGCGTTCGGCGTACCCGTAAAAGTCACCGTAGCCGAACCGTTTGGACATACGCTTTGGTTCGATGCGATCGAAACCGTTGGTGGTGGCACTACGGTTATCGTGACCGATCCCGTCAGCGGTTGCGAACAACCCGGCGTTCCCGTCGATGTAGCGCTGAGCAGCGTATACACCGTGGTGGCGCTATAGCTGTTGGTGATTGTCGCAGTACCCGAAGCGTTCAACACAATAGTTTGGTTGCCCCCCGGATTCACACTGTAAGCAATGGTCGCGTTGGGCGTACCGGTAAAGGTGATCGTGGCTTGTTGCCCGGCGCAAATCGTGGCATCGGCTGCCATCGTGGCCGTAGGCAATGGCGATACGGTAATGGTGATCGATCCCGTAACGGGTTGCGAACAACTTGGAGTTCCCGTTGTCGCGACACTCACCAGTGTATACGTCGTGGTCGTCGCATAATTATTGGTGAGGGTTGCGGTACCCGATCCGTTGAGCGTGATGGTTTGCGTACCGCCAGGGCTGACCGTATACGTCACCGTCGCGTTGGGCGTCCCCGTAAAGGTAACTGTCGCCGATCCATTCGGGCAAACCGTTGCATCCGAAGAAATGGCTACCACAGGCAATGGCGCCACGGTAATGGTGATGCTTCCGCTCACCGGCTGCGTACAACCCTGCGTGCCGCCCGTCGAGATGCTCACGAGTGTATAGGTGGTGGTTGTCGAATAATTGTTGGTGAGGGTTGCCGTTCCCGATGCATTGAGCGTGATGGTTTGCATACCGCCCGGATTGGCCGTATACGTTACCGTGGCGTTGGGTGTGCCGGTAAAAGTAACCGTCGCCGAACCATTCGGACAAACCGTTGCATTGCTCGAAATGGACACCGTTGGCGGAGGAATCACGGTAATGGTAATGGTACCACTGGCCGGCACCGTACAACTTGGCGTGCCTGCCGAAGCAACGCTGACCAATGTGTAAACGGTTGTCGTCGTAAAATTGGCGGTAATCGTTGCCGTTCCCGATGCATTGAGCGTGATGGTTTGCGTACCACCCGGATTGGCCGTATATGTGACCGTCGCGTTCGGTGTACCCGTGAAGGTAATTGTCGCGGGTTGTCCTGCGCACACCGTTGCATTGGCTGCAATCGATGCTGTTGGCGGTGGCGCGACCGTAATGGTTACCGTGCCTGTTACAGGCTGCGAACAACTTGGCGTTCCCGTCGTCGCAACGCTCACAAGCGTATACGTGGTCGTTGTCGTATAGGTGTTGGTCAAAGTCGCCGTACCCGATGCGTTCAAAACAATGGTTTGAGTACCTCCTGGATTGGCGGTATACGTCACCGTCGCATTGGGCGTACCCATAAAGGTGACGGTGGCGCTACCTCCCGAACATACGGTCGCGTTCGACGCAATCGTGGCGGTTGGCAACGGCTGGACGGTAATGGTGATGGTTCCCGAGGCGGGTTGCGAACAACTTGGCGTTCCCGTCGTTGCCACGCTTACGAGCGTATACGTGGTCGTTACCGTGTAATTGTTGGTGAGGGTTGCCGTTCCCGATGCGTTGAGTGTGATGGTCTGCGTACCACCCGGATTGGCCGTATACGTGACCGTCGCGTTCGGTGTACCCGTAAAAGTCACCGTAGCCGAACCGTTCGGACAAACGGTCGCATTGCTCGAAATGGACACCGTTGGCGGCGGAACGACCGTAATCGTAATCGTGGCATTGAGCGGCGTCGTACAGCTTGGCGTTCCCGTTGAGGCCACACTCACCAGCGTATAGGTGGTCGTAATCGTATAAGCGTTGGTCAACGTTGCGGTTCCCGATCCGTTGAGCGTGATGGTTTGCGTCCCGCCCGGATTAACCGTATAGGTGATGGTCGCATTGGGCGTACCCGTAAACGTCACAGTGGCGTTTGCACCCGAACATACGGTCGTGTTGGCGGCAATCGTCGCGGTGGGCGGTGGCAATACGGTAATCGTGATCGACCCCGTCAAAGGCACCGTACAACTTGGCGTCCCTGCGGTGGTGATGCTTACCAGCGTGAAGGTAGTGGTGGTCGTATAGGTATTGGTCAGCGTAGCCGTTCCCGCACCGTTTAGCGTTATGGTTTGTGTTCCGCCCGGATTGGCAGTATACGTCACCGTCGCATTCGGCGTACCCGTAAAAGTCACCGTAGCCGACTGCCCCGAACAAATGGTGGCGTTGGCCGAAATGGTAGCCGTAGGCACCGGCAACACCGTCACAACCACCGAACCCGTGAGCGGACGCGTACACGCAGGCGTCCCCGAAGAAACAATACTCACCAACGTGTAGGTGGTTGTCGTCGTATAATTTCCTGTAATCGTTGCGGTTCCCGAGCCGTTAAGTGTGATGGTTTGCGTACCGCCTGGACTGGCCGTATAGGTCACCGTGGCATTGGGCGTTCCCGTAAAAGTCACCGTGGCGCTGCCACCCGAACAAACCGTCACATTGGATGCAATCGTGGCCGTAGGCAACGGCAAAACCGTAATCGTGATCGAGCCGTTCAGCGGTTGCACACAGCTTGGGGTTGTGGCCGAACCCGCGCTCACCAACGTGATTGTGGTGGTAACGGTATAAGCGGTGGTCAGCGTAGCGGTCCCCGACGAATTGAGTACAATGGTTTGCGTTCCGCCGGGGTTGGTCGTGTAGGTAATGGTCGCGTTGGGCGTACCGGTAAACGTCACCGTCGCATTGTTGCCCGAACACACCGTCGTATTGGCCGCCACCGTCGCGGTAGGCATCGGCAACACGTTGATGGTCACGGTAGATGACGCCGCGGCGCAAACCCCAGTATCTACGGTATACGTGAACACATAAGGGCTGCCTGCAACGGTCATTGTCGAGACGTTGAGCGTGCCTAAATGTCCGTTGGTGGTGCCTATCGGGCCCGTCCAAACACCAGTAGTTTGGGGTGTACCGCCCAACAGTCCGAACAAATTGAACGGCGCCGTGGTCGGGATGTTGTTGATGCAAATCGAACGCGTACCGTTTGCCCCGGCATCGCTTGGCGGAAACAAAGTGACCAGCACTTCAAACCGGTCGATGCTTTCACACGGCGGATCGACAGTCGTCGCAAAATAACTTTGTCCGTTGATGAGCGGCGTGTCCAACGCAAGCGGTGCCGCCGATGTTCCGGTGAGGTACCAGTTGTTGTTGCCGCTGGCAGTCAAATTAGCGACCGTAGGCGTGTTGGCGGGCGTCACGCAGAATTGTTGTGTCGGGCTTCCCGTCGGTACCGGCACCACGCCCACGTTGACAAAAACCGACAGCCGCGACGTTTCGCAGCCCGTATCGGGGTTGGTCTGGGACGCATAATAAATCGTATTGTCGACCAAAACCGTCGAAGGTGGCAACGGAACGCCTCCCGTCGACACGCTATACCATTGCACATTGTTGCCAACGGCCTGCAAATCTGAAATGGTTGCGCTCGAAGCGATGTCGACGCAAACGCCTTGAAAATTGAGTCCTGTTGGTGCGCCGTAGATGGTCACGTTGACAACCTGCCTGTTTCCGCAACCCGCCACGCTGTCTGCAAAATAATCCTCTCCGTTGACCAAACCTGCAGCAGGCGAAAGCGGCGTCCCACCCGTTGCCGCCGCATACCAAACCACACCACCACCGTTGTTGGTCGCGGCCAAATTGGCCACGGTTGGCGAATTGATGTCGCAAAATGATTGGTTCGGATTGACGACGGTCGGGCACTGCGCGTTTGCATCAAACCCGCAAACAACGGTCAAAAACAAGACAAGGCAAGCGGTATTTTTTTGAATGAGCGTAATGATTCTCATAGGCAAACGATTTGACCGATTAAATAACGGACTGCGCCTAACAGGTTCTGGTTTTGGACATCCCAAAAGCCCTCGCAAACAATGGCCGCGCGGGCTACGTATCCGGCACAGTTTCAACAGTCTGTACGATGATACTATATTACTTAATTTATCAAAGTCAATTTTTGACGATTTGCAATCTTATGAACAAAATCATTAACAATTTTTTAATACGAATATACGATATTGAAAATATGACAATCGTTTGCTTTCTAGACGATTGCAAAACGTCGACACTAGGCTGCGTTTCGTATTTGTCTGACGTAAATCGCATGAAATTTGAAAGAATTTACATCTTAAAAACAAAAAATCCGCGCCAACGGACGCAGATTCTTCAAAAAAAATAACATGCCTTTACTTCTCGTCCTTGTCGATGAAGTTCACGATGTTGTACACCACGATCACATCCTTCTGGTTGATGTACAACTGCTTTCGGTTGTCTTGTTTTTTCCGCGTGATGATCGAAATCGTAAACGGCATCCCGTTCTCGTCGGCGCATGAAAAGGTATAGATCAGGTCGTTTTCGTTTTCCTCTTCATCTTCATAATTGACGATGTTATACAGTTGGATCTCTTGCGAATACACGACAATCCGGTTCTTATTGGTATCGAGCGTAACGACAATCGAAGCCGGTTGTAAATCCGACCACTTGCCCCAATTGCCGTTGGCATCTTTTTCCATGACACTAAAACCGGTGGTCATGAATTTATAGGTTTGGGCTTGGCTTTGCAGCGCAAATGCAATCAACAGTACCGCTAGAAATTTGAGTTTAGACATAGTTTTCGCTTGGATAAATTAGACTTCGAGTTGCAGCAATTCCTTTCGCGCCGCTTCAAACTCGGCGATGACGTCTTCGATGATTTGGGCCGCAGGTTTGATGTCGCGGATCAAGCCCGCAATTTGCCCGATCTCGAGTTCACCCTCGACCAAATCGCCCTCAAACATGCCGCGTTTGGCCCGGGCCCGCCCGAGCAACTGTTGCAGCGATTCGACCGTAGCGCCCTGGGCATACAGCGCCTGGACATCGTGGTAAAATTTGTTCTTGATGAGCCGCACGGGCGCCAATTCCTTGAGTGTGACATGGGTTTCGCCTTCGCCCAAAGAAACTACGGTTTGTTTGAACGCGTCGTGCGCCGACGATTCGACCGAAGCCGCAAACCGACTGCCCATCTGGACACCGTCGGCACCAAGGGCCATTGCCGCCAACATGCCTCTTCCCGTAGCAATACCGCCCGCCGCGATCAGCGGAATCTGTATTTTTTCGCGCACCATCGGGATCAACGTAAGTGTTGTGCTTTCTTCGCGTCCGTTGTGTCCGCCGGCTTCGAAACCTTCGGCCACTACTGCATCTACACCAGCTTCCTCGGCCTTGAGTGCAAATTTCGAACTGCTCACCACATGCACCACGGTGATGCCGTTGCTCTTGAGGAATTCGGTCCAGGTCTTGGGATTGCCCGCCGACGTGAACACGATTTTGACGCGCTCGGCCACGATGATGTCCATGATCTCCTGGATGTTCGGATACAACATCGGCACGTTAACGCCAAACGGTTTGTCGGTGGCTTTTTGGCATTTTTGGATGTGCTCGCGCAAAACATCTGGATACATCGAGCCCGCGCCAATCAGCCCCAAGCCCCCAGCGTTGCTTACTGCGCTCGCCAATTTGTAGCCACTGTTCCAGATCATCCCGCCTTGGACAATCGGATAGCGGATACCGAAGAGCTGCTTAATCGAATTCATCAATAGGTTTGGATTTATTTTTTGAGCAGTTTGCCGCGTTGCGAGAAACCGTTCGATTCGAGTTGGTAAAAATAGACGCCCGATTCGAGTTGCCCCAATCCGATAACGTCTTTGTCGGCAATGTATTGTTGCAACACCTGTTGGCCGATGCTGTTGTACAGCGTAAGTTGCGCCATGGCGGGCAACCGGACGTGCAGGTCGCTGCCCACGGGATTCGGATAAAGCGCCACTACATTTTGTTTCGGAAACACCTGCGTACCCAACGCTTCTTCGAGCGCATCGGCAAAATTGGGGATGCCGTAACCGATGTCGTCATTCGGATTGTTGTAGATGCTCGCCGACTGTTTGACATACTGCACCAACTGGGCGTTGGTCATTTGCGGCACGGCCTGCCAGAAACTGGCCACCATACCTGCAATGATCGGACAAGCGAACGATGTTCCGTTGGCCGTGGAAATATCGCCCAATACGTTTGACACCACGGCAAAACGTCCCTGCGCCGAAACATCGGGTTTGACACGACCATCGAACGAAGGCCCGTGCGAACTAAATGTCACGTAGTCGCCTTCCGGATCGACAGCACCAACCGCCAACGCATGGGTTGCATCGGCTGGCGCGGTGATGTAGTACCAGTCGTTGTTCCCCGAATTCCCCGCCGAAACAACACATACGATCCCGCGGCTGAACGCAAAATTGACGCCTTGCGAAATAAACGCGGTGACCCCGTCCATTTCTTCGTACGTATGGTTGTAATCGGCATTGTCGAAATTGGAATAGCCCAACGAAGTCGTGATGATGTCGACCCCCAAACGATCGGCCTCTTCGGCAGCTTCGACCCACAACGATTCCTCGAGCGGACCTTCGTTGTTGCCGTCTTCGGTGATGTACAAATAGTAACCTGCGTCGGGTGCTGTGCCCACCAATTCGCCTTCCTGATAGCCCCCCATCGTAGACAGCACGAGCGTCCCGTGCGAAATACCGGTGTAAAAATCAGGGTTGCGGTTTACGTAGTCGTAGCCGCCCAGGATCAAGCCGTTTTCACGCAACCGTTCGAAAGGCAAGGCCGTATCGACACCTGGAAAACCGCCGTCCATGACCGCGATGATCTTGCCCGCACCCGTATAGTCCTCTTGGTGCAGCAAATGGCCGTTGAGCATTTCGATTTGGTTGCCCGATTCTCCGTAATCGAAATCGACCGTGGTATCGAACGTCTTGTTGACCCTTTGTGCATTCGAATAAGCCGGTGCCACGCGATCGCCTACATTAAGCGATGGATTGGCGTAGCGGATGTGGTCGACAAACGCCAGATTGGACAGCGCCGCGATTTGCGGTTGCGCGCCGCGTACGTGCACCGCATTGTACCATTTGGACTTGGCCATGACCTCTATGCCTGTCGCATTTTCGACCTGATCGATGTAGGGTTGGTGTACCGGAACATCGAGAAAATCGACCGCAATCCCTTGCGCCGTACGCCGGTCGAGCGACCTTTGCGTAAGCATCGAAAGCGGGTTGCTCAAATAGGTGGCCGATTCGGGTTTGGCGTTAAAAAACACCCAGGCGTCTTCCTGCGCCCACGCCGGCAACGAGGCCCATACCAACAAAAAAAGGACTGTTTTTTTCATGGTTCCAATATTTTAGTCGTAAAGCTACAAAAATAGTTGGTAACCGATTCCATGCTCGGGAAGCAATTTTTTCGGCTTGGTTTTTCCCGCTGTTTATTCGGAAATGACACCCGAACCTACGAGCTCATCACCTACATACCAGGCGCAGAATTGCCCCTCGGTAATGGCCGATTGCGGCTCGTCGAAGGCCACGTACAAACCATTTTCAAATTGGTGCAGCGTCGCATCCTGCAATTCCTGGCGGTAGCGGATACGCGCCTTGACCCGCATCGTTTGCCCGCTGGCGAGTGTCAGGTCCTGGCGCACCCAATGCACTTCTGGTCCGTCGATGTAAAGCGCCTTGCGGAACAACCCCGGATGATGGTGGCCCTGCCCTGTATAGATGGTGTTGGTCTCGACGTCGGTGGCGATGACAAAAAGTGCTTCGGGGGTACCGCCCACGTTGAGGCCTTTGCGTTGGCCGTTGGTAAAATAGTGTGCGCCCTGGTGCTTGCCCACCACTTTTCCCATACTCTCGGAATAACGAATCGGAGCGGCCTGGACGGCCAATTGCTCCTGGATTGACCCCTCGGCTGGTTGGTCGTTTGTATATACAGGCTGGTTCGCATCGACTTCTACGATCAAACCATCCTTGGGTCGTAATTTTTGTTGCAGGAATTCGGGCAGACGCACCTTACCGATAAAGCACAACCCTTGCGAGTCTTTCTTTTCGGCGGTCACCAAGTCCATTTCGGCGGCAATCGCGCGCACCTCGGGTTTGGTCAGTCCGCCGATCGGGAACAACGCTTTGGACAGCTGTTCTTGTGAAAGCTGACATAGAAAGTACGATTGGTCTTTGTTCTTGTCGATGCCCGATAGCAATTGATAGACAGGCTTGCCATCGACTTCAATCTCGCCTTTTCTGCAATAATGCCCCGTGGCCACATAGTCTGCACCCAGCGACAACGCAATTTTCATGAACACATCGAATTTGATCTCGCGGTTGCACAACACATCGGGGTTGGGCGTACGTCCTTTCTCGTATTCGGCGAACATGTAATCGACGATGCGCTCTTTGTACTGCTCGCTCAAATCGACCGTCTGGAACGGGATGCCTAATTTCTCGGCCACGAGCAGGGCGTCGTTGCTGTCTTCGAGCCACGGACATTCGTTGGAAATGGTAACCGAATCGTCATGCCAGTTCTTCATGAACAGCCCGATGACCTCATACCCTTGTTGTTGCAACAGATAGGCCGCAACGCTTGAATCTACACCTCCCGAAAGTCCGACGACTACTCTTTTCATTTTGGAATTGAACGATTTAAAGATAAAAAGATTGAAAGATGGCTTTAAATCGGCACAAAGGTAGTCGAATATTTAAAAGCGAAAAGTTAAGGCGATCGTAATTTTAAATGGCGCGATCAATAGCAAAGGCTCATCGGCTCATACGGACGCCATCAAAACTTTAACAAAATGTACAGAAAATCTGCTTGCATGGTATTCCTAAATTCCGTTGGGGTATACTTCCAATGCCCCCTTCCCTAGAGCTAAGATACCATATACACCAATAAGTCCCTTACAGAAAATCTATAATTCTCACTAGAAACACCGTAGCCAAAAAATCACTGTGTCGGATCTTTTTTCGGCCGGCTCGGTTTGCGGCGCTTCTTAATCACATCCATGTTGTCTTTCTTGACGAGTTTGCCGTCTTTGTAAAATTCCCAATACCCAATCTTTTTTCCATCCTTGAAAACGCCTTTCGAGACCAACTTTCCCAACGGATCAAAATAAGAAGCCGGCCCGTCGAGTTGCCCTTTTTTGTAGTTGGAGTCCTCGAGCAATGTACCTTTCATCGTATAGGATTTGTACGGCCCGTCTTTGAGGCCGTTGATGTAGTGCGCTTCTTCGGCCAGATTCTCTTCGCCTGGGACCCCCGATCCGCGATAGTAAACTGTGCGCTTGCCGTGCAATTTTCCCGCCTTGTAGTTTTCGAGCGTCATGATATCGGGCAGGTTCTCGTGGTAGTATTTCCACTGGCCTTCGTACAATTTATTGACCTCCTTACCTTCGGACACCTTGTATTTGCCATCTTTGTAGAAAATCGTGTAGGCCGATCCGTCTGGTTTGAATTCGCGTGTGGCCACGACGGTTCCCGCCTTGGTATCGTCAAAGAACTTAAACGTGCCTACTTCCTTGCCGTGCTCGAACGTGCCTTCATAACGTGGACGCTTCGACTCGGCATAGGTGCCTTTCCAAAGACCGTGTTTTTTGCCTTGGGCATCGTTTTGGTTTACCTGTTGCGCCGATACAGAAACGGCAAATAAAAACAAAACGATGGCGGCCAGTCCCTTGCTATGCTTGATCATACTAGATGTTTGCTTCGGATTTTTGACAAATTTACATTTTTTGTCGGGCGACATTCACTTGTTAACGGCGTTTTAGCAAACAAATTATCGTAACTTTATGCAAAACCTTCAGAAAATGAAACAGCTCTATGTATCGTTTGCCGTCCTGTTTACAGCGTTGTGCGCCGCGCAGGTCACGTTACGCGTCACGTCGATCCCGTCGAATACACCCGATGGCGCTTCGATTTACCTCGCGGGAACCATGAACTCCTGGAACCCCGGGAATGCCTCCTACATTTTGCAGCCCGATGGTCTGGGCGCCTATCAGTTTACGATTCCAGAAGGTACCGGAACGGCGTTGTACAAATTTACGCGCGGTTCGTGGGCCACGGTCGAAGGCAACGCCTCGGGCGGATTCTTGCCCGACCGGAGTTTTACGTTCAACGGCGCGCCGCAAACCATCGACCTGACCATCCTTTCGTGGGAAGACCTTGGCGCGACTTCGGGCAGTACGGCGGCACCGAATGTGCAAATCCTGAGCAATTCGTTCTTTATACCGCAGCTCAACACCTCGCGCAAAATCTGGCTTTATCTTCCGCCCGATTATGATTCGACCACCAAGCACTACCCCGTTTTGTACATGCACGACGGCCAAAACCTGTTCGACAATGTGACGTCGTTTTCGGGCGAATGGGAAGTCGATGAAACACTCAACACCTTGTTCAACGCAGGCGATTATGGCGCAATAGTCGTCGGGATCGACAACGGAGGCGGCGCACGGCTCGACGAATATTCGCCTTGGGTCAACGCACAATACAATGAAGGCGGTGATGGCGAAGCCTACATGCAATTTCTGGCCGAAACGCTCAAACCTTACATCGATGCCAACTTCAGGACGCGTCCCGAACCGCAATTCAACGCACTGATCGGTAGCTCGATGGGCGCGCTGATCTCGATGTACGGCGCCTGCGAATACCCCGAGCTGTTCGAAAAAGCGGGCTTGTTCAGTCCGGCCTTTTGGTTCGCACAAACCGAGCTGGCCAATTTTATCGCAAACGAGGCCACTGGCTTTTCGGGTATGCGCGCCTATTTTGTATGCGGACAAAACGAATCGGCGACGATGGTTTCGAACATGGACGCGATCCGCAGCAGCTTGATTGCCGAAGGCGTAACCGCATCCGAAACCTTTTCGCTTGTCGATCCGGCGGGTACCCATTCGGAAAGTTTTTGGCGGGCCAAGTTTGGTGCGGCCTACCAATGGTTGTTTGCCGATACGGTTTTGTCTGCACCACAACATACGATCGATACTATCTCGATGCGCCAACTGGCCAACGGGATCGTTTTTGCCAAAGGGCTGGATGCGCCAATCCAATGTACGCTGCTCAACACGGCAGGCCAACAGGTTGGATCGCTACGGGTTGAAAACGGCAAAAATGAACTACCCGAGCTGTCTTCGGGCCTCTATCTGCTAAAGCCCGAACACGGAAAGCCTTTGAAAGTTTTTGTGAGATAAGACAATAAAAAAATGCCTCCGCGTTGGAGGCATTTTCTTTACTTTTTCTTTTGGTTTTGTTGGGCCTTTTGCGTTTCGGCCTGTTCCATCAACTCCTGCATCTTCTTTTGGAACTTGCTCTGCTTTTGCGGCTTTTGCTTGTTTTCCTGAATCTGCGCATGGATCTTTTGCTCGTCTACCACATATTTTTTGATGACGATCATCACGGCGATGGTCACCAGGTTCGAGATAAAGTTGTACAAACTCAAGCCCGATCCGTAGTTGTTGAAGAAGAACAACATCATCAACGGAGAAATGTAAATCATGATTTTCATGATCTTGCCCATGTCGGGCATGCCTTCCTGCGGCGGCTGGCTCATGGCTTGGTCGCCCGTGGTCATCTTCATGTAGAAGAAAATCGCGACGGCCGCCAAAATCGGGAACAACGACACGTGGTTGCCATAGAACGGGATGTAGAATGGCAAATGCGCCACGGCATCGAATGACGACAAATCGTCGGCCCAAAGGAAGCTCTTCTGGCGCAATTCGATCGCGGCCGGGAAAAACTGGAACGATGCATACATGAAAGGCAACTGGATCAGCGCCGGGATACAACCCGCCATCGGGTTCACGCCCGCCTTGTTGTAAAGCTTCATAGTTTCCTGTTGCTTTTTCATCGGATCTTTGGCAAACTTCTCGTTAAGCTCCATGATCTCTGGGCGCAACACCTTCATCTTGGCCTGCGACAGGAACGATTTGTACGTGATGGGCGACATGGCAATCTTGATCAGGATCGTAAAGATGATGATTGCGATACCGTAGGCGATGAACGAGCTCAGGAACCCGAACAACGGCACAAAGATGAATTTGTTGATCCACCCAAAAATACCCCATCCAAGCGGAATGATTTCGTCGAGGTTGCGGTCGTATTTGTTGAGCAATTGATAGTCGGCCGGGCCGTAGAACCAGTTCATCTGGTAGTTGATCTCGCCTGTGTTGTTGAACGCCAGCGGCACCTTGGCCTTGAATTGCTTGGTGTAGGTCGTATCGACCTGGCTGTCGTTGACCAAATCGTTCGAACGGAATTCGGCGGTTTCAAACGGCGTCTTGGTCAACAAAATCGATGCAAAGAAGTGTTGCTTGAACGCCACATAACTCACCTTGTCGGCCGTCGAATGTTTGTCCTTGCCCTGCCCTACGTAGTCGTCCTTGCCTTCTCCGTATTCGTAGACAATTTCGGTGTAGCGGTTTTCGTAATCGACGCTCGGCTCGTTGCGCGTGGTTTTCAAATCCCATTCGAGATCGACCGGTTTGGAAACGTTGAGCACCTTGCCGAGTCCGTGCGACGAGATGTCAAAGTCCATCATGTAATCGTTTGGCTTGAGCACATACTTGTACTCGAGGTATTGCTCAGGCCCCGCCTTGAGTCGCATCGTCAGGACTTGGTTCTCGCCCACTTTCGAAAGCATCGGTTCGAAATAAAGGTTCTTGGTCTCGAGCGTACGGTTGTCGGCCGTTTGCAAGCGGATGTTGAAATCGGCGTTGTTTTTCTCGACCAAGGCCACCAATTCGCCAGAACCTTTCTTGAACTTTTCGAACTGTTTGAGTTTGGCCTCGGCGATGTACCCGCCTTTGTTCGAAATCTTGAGGCTTACGAGTTCGTTTTCGATGGTCGTGAAGCTTGGCTTGGCCGATGGCAACGTAGCCGAATAGGCAAATTCGCCCAACGTTCCGCGCAATTTCGCGATGGCTGCCGAATCGCCCGCCGTGGCATCGATCTTGGCCACTTCGAGTTGTTTGGCCGCAGCGGCGTGGTTTTTCTTGGCCGCCTCGATTTTCTCTTTTTGCGCTTTCTCTGCCTTGATTTCTTGTTCGCTCGGCGCATTCTGGTACATGATCCAGATCAGGATCCCAAAAATGAGGATAAAACCGATAATCGAATTAAAGTCTAACTTTTTTTCTTCCATTGTATAAAGGGCTGTTTGTTTGGCCCGTATTAATTACTTGTGTTTGGCCTTGACCGTGGCCGCGACGAAATGCACGAACAACGGGTGCGGATTGGCCACCGTACTCTTGTATTCGGGGTGGTATTGTACGCCCAAAAAGAACGGATGGTTTTCGATCTCTACAATCTCGACCAGGCCGGTATCGGGGTTGATGCCCGAAGCCTTGAGGCCTGCCTTTTCGAGCTTTTCGAAAAAATCACCGTTGTATTCGTAGCGGTGGCGGTGGCGCTCCTCGATTTGTTTTTTGTTGTAAATCTTCATCGCGAGCGTGCCTTCCTTGAGGTCGCATTTCCATGCCCCAAGACGCATCGTGCCGCCTTTGTCGGTGATGGTTTTTTGCTCTTCCATCAAATCGATGACCGGATGTGCGGTGCCTTCGTTCATTTCGGTAGAATTGGCATCGGACAACCCGAGCACGTTGCGCGAATATTCGATGACCGACATCTGCATGCCCAAGCAAATCCCAAAGAATGGCAAGCCCTTTTCACGCGCATAGCGCACAGCCTCGATCTTTCCTTCGATCCCGCGTTCACCGAATCCCGGCGCCACGAGTATGCCGTCGAGCCCAGACAGTTTGTCGGCCACGTTCTCGGCATCGATGTATTCCGAATGTACCGACACCACGTTGACCTTGGTCTCGTTGGCCGCGCCGGCATGGATAAAGGCTTCAAGGATCGACTTGTAGGAATCCTGCAATTCGACATATTTGCCGATGAGCCCGATGTTGACCACGTGCTTTGGATTCTTCAAATGCTGCAAGAACACGTTCCAATTCTTGAGATCGGGCGTGTTCTTCTTGGGTAAATTGAGTTTTTTGAGCGCCACCTTGTCGAGTCCTTCCTCGAGCATCAGGTTCGGCACTTCGTATATCGTAGACGCGTCGATCGATTGGATGACCGACTCGCGCGTGACGTTGCAAAATTGTGCGAGCTTCGAACGCAATTCGTCCGAAAGTTCGTGTTCGGTCCTGCAAACCAGGATATCGGCTTGGATTCCCGATTCCATCAACGTTTTGACCGAGTGCTGCGTAGGCTTGGTCTTGAGTTCGCCCGCCGCGGCCAGATAAGGCACCAGCGTGAGGTGCACGACAATCGCATTTTCCTTGCCCAGGTCCCACAACAACTGGCGTACCGATTCGATGTACGGCAACGACTCGATGTCGCCCACAGTTCCGCCAATCTCGGTAATCACAATGTCGTAATCGCCCGAATTGCCCAAAAGCTGCATGCGCTCCTTGATCTCGTTGGTGATGTGCGGCACCACCTGGACGGTCTTGCCCAAGAATTCGCCGCGTCTCTCCTTTTCGATGACCGACAAATACACACGGCCCGTGGTGACGTTGTTGGCCTGCGACGTCGGTACGTTCAAGAAACGTTCGTAATGGCCCAAATCGAGGTCGGTTTCGGCGCCGTCGTCGGTCACAAAACACTCGCCGTGTTCATACGGGTTGAGCGTTCCGGGATCGACATTGATGTACGGGTCAAATTTCTGGATGGTGGTGCGGTAGCCGCGCGCCTGCAATAATTTCGCCAGCGACGCCGCTATAATCCCCTTTCCCAAGGAAGACGTCACACCGCCGGTAACAAAAATATACTTCGTTTGATTCATTGTAGGTTGTTGTTGTGTTGTCTGTAAAAAAACGTGGCAAAAGTACAATTATAATCCCAATTTGGAAATGAATCAATTTGAAAATTTGAAAATTAACGCGTCTTTAAATTATCGGCATAGCGGTCATTTTCAAATTTCCAAATTTCCAAATTTTCAAATTATCCCGGCTTCGGAAATTGCCTTTTGATGTTGCGTACCAACTCCTCGAGCCCGTTGAGTTTGAGCTCATACACCAATTGCAACTGCTGGCCCAACGTACCTTTCGGGAAACCCTTGTTGTGGTACCAAACCACGTAATATTCGGGCAGATCAATGAGGTAGCGGCCTTCGTATTTGCCGAACGGCATTTTGGCGTGCGCGAGTTGGATGAGGAATTGCTGGTCGGTCATTTTAGTCGAAAGTCGAAAGAACTAGTCGATGGCGACGAACTTCATTTTGAGCGGTGTTCTTTAGTATTTTAATTAAGTCGGAAGAAAAAAATTGATACCGACATAATTTCCAAAACAATACGGAAAGTAGCAGCCTGTGGTCATTTTCATCGCCAATCTTTTGTCGCCTATCATCTTGACATTCGACTTTTGACTTTTGACTTTTGACTAAACTACTTCCAAGTAAAAGTCACGACTTTCTCGATATCGGGATGCAAGCTCAAAAACACCGGACAGGTCATGGCCGCGCGTTCGAGTATCGTCCTGGTTTTTTCGTCGGCTTCGACAATCATTTGGACGTCGGCCACAATTTTTGCGATCCGACGCGGCTCCGACTGCATGATCTTGGTGATCTCGACCGTAGACCCGATCAAATCGACCTGTAAATCGCGCGCCTTGATGCCCATGATCGACAGCATGCAACTGCCCAAGGCGTTGGCGACGGTATCGGTAGGCGAAAAAGCCTCGCCCTTGCCATGGTTGTCCTTGGGCGCGTCCGATAAAATCTCGGCACCCGATTCGATATGCACAGACGACGTTCTCAAATCGCCCAGATAAGTTACTTTAGAGGTCATCAGTTATTGACTTGTTTGACAGATAAATCTTCTTGGTATTCGAGGATGTACACGCCTTTATTGGTATAACCGTCTCCCGGTTTCTTGGCGTATTCGAATTTGCTTTCCACCTGTTGCGTCTTGTCCTGGTCGGCCGATTCGGCAAAGGTCTTGCCTTGCGACAAACGGAGCATGGTATCGAAAGTCACATCGAATCCGCGCACCGCAAATTGGCTCGGAAAAATCTTGTTCTTGTTCTTGTAGCTGTTTTCAAACAATTGGCCTTCGGGCGTGTTGTTCTCGTAGGTCAGCGACGGATACAACAACTTGAGGAGCGTCAGTCGTTTCATCGACACTTCCTCGAAATCGAGCGTTTCGTTCGGTTCGATGATCGCGATCTGGATCTGGAAATTCGGCATCTCGGCCAGCAACGTATTGGTCGAACTCAGGATCATACCGGTTTTCTCGGTATCGAGCACAACATAGTTGACTTTGTCCTTGACGAGCAACGATTTGAGGTTTTCCATGTCGACGGCACCCGTCTCGGATACGGTCACAAATTTGGCCTCGGCATAATTCTTTGTGATGAACTCTTTGTTCGACTGGCGCTTAGGATCGCTCACCACCAACACATTCCCTGCCTTTTGACGCAGGAAATCCATCATCGCGCCCTTGGTGAAATCGCTTGGCGGCATGGCCTGGTACAAATTCGGAAACGGCTTGCCGGTCTCCTTAGAAAGCGGCGAAATCACAGGTACGTTGGCCCCTTGGAGCATCTCGGCTACCTTTTCGACATACTGCTGGTAGAATGGCCCAATCACGGCATCTGCCTTGGCCACGTTGTTTTTCTCGATTACGGCCGCCACATTCGAAGACAGCTTGCTCTCTTCTGAATCAAAAATCTTCACATCGATGTTGAGTCCTATGGCTTTGGCCGAATCGATCGCCATGAGCGCACCCGAATAAAAATCGAGCGTCATGTTCAAGAACGCATCTTTTTTCAAACGCGTCGACAGGTTCTTGACCGTATCCCCTTGGATCTTGGCCGCGTTGAACGGCAGCAACAACACCAATTGTTTCTTTTCGGTTGCTTTAATCGACTTCGTCAAATCGGCAAAACGTCCGTTCGAAACCGCCGATTCTATCTTGGTGATCGAACCCTTGCCCGGCACTTTGAGGATCATGCCTACTTTGACGCCATCCTTGAGCGTCGGGTTGAGCATCAGGAGCTCCTCCTGTGTGATGTCGAACATTTGCGACAAACTGAACAGCGTTTCCTTGGGCTTGACTTCGTAGTTCGCAAACCCCGAGAACTTGGTGGTTTTGACCACTTCGGTTGTTGCGGTAGTAGTCGCGGCGGCCGGAACGTCGTGTACGGTTGGTTTTGGTTTTTCGACGGGTTCCTGCTTGGCCGTAGCGCCAGAAATGGTCAGTTTGTAACCAATCGGCAAATTCGCGACAATATCTGGATTTTTGCGCTCGAGTTCGGCCACGGTGATGCCGTACTTTTTCGCGATTCCAAATTTGGTTTCCTTGGGCTGCACCACGTGGTAAACGCCGGCCGACGAAGCCGGGCGCGGTTGCTCGTTGGCTTTTGGGGTCGTGATAACCTGTGGTTTGGATTCGACGGCTACCGTAGGCGGATGCCCCGATCCCGGAATCTTGATGGTTTGCCCGATCTTGATCCCGTCTTTGAAAGCCTCTGGGTTGGCAGCCTGCAAGTCGGGAACACCCACGCCGTATTTGCGCGAAATGCTGTACCAGGTTTCCTTGGGCTCGGCCACATGGGTTTTGGCCGACGTGTTCTTGACGCCGGATTCGACGGGTTTGGCCAAGGTCGAACCGGGCACCAAAATCACGTCGTTTTCCTTGATCCCGCCTTGCGAATCAGGATTGAGTCGGTAAATATCGTAAGGGGTCACTTTGTATTTGGCCGCAATCTGCGTGACGGTTTCGCCGCGCACCACCGTGTGTTTGGTGTAATTTTGCGCAAAAGCGGCGGTAGACATCGATACGAGCAGACAAAGGGCAATAAATAGTCGGTTCATCGGGTTTGGATTAGCGGCCCATTCGGGTTCAATTTTTTCGGATGGTTATCGTTTGGCCCACTTGCAGCCCTTTTTGGGCCACATCGGGATTTTGGTTTTTGATGTCGTCTACGGTAACCCCGTATTTTTTAGACAAGCTATACAAGGTTTCTTTGGGTGCGACCTGGTGCGAAACCACTTCGCCTTCGCCGGTAGAAACCACTTCTGAAGGCTGTACCGGAGTATCGTTGGCGGCCCTTTTTGGCGGCGGGCTTCCGCCCAAGGACGATTCTTCCTCATTGAGCGTTCGGGTCGACGGAATCTTGACCACCTGCCCTACCTGCAACCCTTTTTTGAGACCGTTGTTGTTGCTTTTGATTTCATCGACAGATATCCCATACTTGCGCGAAAGGCTGTACAATGTTTCGCCCGATTCGACCACATGCTCGGTTTCACCTTCGCGACTGATCACCGTTGGCGGCGCTTTCTTGGCTTTTTGCGGTTTCGGGGTTTCGGCCACGGCTTCCTGCACGGTCTCCTGTGGCACTTCCTGCTGGACTTCTTCGGTCGGGGTTTCCTCGACGATTGCGGGTTCTTTACGCGGCACCGGAATCTGCAGCACCATCCCTTGCCGGATGCCATCTATCGCAAATTTATTGAGCTTGTAGATCTCGGCGGGATTGACGAGGTATTTTTGGGAAAGCATGCGGACGGTTTCGCCCAGCTGCACTTGGTGGCTGATGATGTCTACCTCTTGGCTTTTGTCTTGCGCATAACCCATCTGCAGCCATCCCAGCATCGCGAAAATCAAAACCAACTTTCTCATACCCGTTGTTTTTAGTTACTCCCACTCGATCGTGGCCGGCGGCTTCGAACTGATGTCATACACCACACGGTTCACGCCTTTGACCTTGTTGATGATCTCGTTTGAGACCTTCATCAGGAACTCGTAAGGCAAATGCACCCAGTCGGCGGTCATCCCATCGGTGGATTCTACGGCGCGCAAAGCAACTACTTTTTCGTACGTGCGTTCGTCACCCATGACCCCTACACTGTTGACAGGCAGCAAAATAGCACCGGCCTGCCACACTTTGTCGTACAGTCCCCAAGACTTCAATCCGTCTATGAACACGGCGTCAACCTCTTGCAAGATACGAACTTTTTCTTTAGTTATATCACCCAAGATGCGGATTGACAATCCTGGCCCCGGAAACGGGTGACGGCCGAGCAGCTCTGGATCGATGCCCAAGGTCGCACCCACCCGTCGCACTTCGTCCTTGAACAACATGCGCAAAGGCTCGACAATCTTGAGTTTCATGTAGTCGGGCAACCCGCCCACGTTGTGGTGTGATTTGATGGTAGCCGATGGCCCTTTGACCGAAACCGATTCGATGACATCGGGGTAAATGGTGCCCTGGGCGAGCCATTTGACATCAGTGAGCAGATGCGCCTCGTCGTCGAACACCTCGATAAAAGTTTTGCCGATGGCCTTGCGCTTGGCTTCGGGATCTTCGAGGCCGGCGAGCGCCGTCATGAACCGGTCGGTGGCATCGACGCCCTTGACATTGAGCCCCATCCCTTTGTATTGGTCGAGTACGTTCTGGAATTCGTTCTTGCGCAAAAGTCCGTTGTTGACAAAAATACAATACAGGTTTTTGCCGATGGCCTTGTTGAGCAAGACCGCCGCCACCGTCGAATCGACGCCACCCGAGAGCCCGAGCACGACCTTATCGTCTTGGAGCTTCTCTTTCAATTCGGCCACCTGGTCGTCGACAAAGGCGTTGGGTGTAAAATTCTGCGGCACGTGCGCGATCCCTACGAGGAAATTTTCGAGGATCCGCTTGCCGTCGGTTGAATGGTAAACTTCTGGGTGAAATTGGATGGCATAGGTGGGCTCGCCTTCGATACGGTAGGCCGCGTTCTCTACGTCATGCGTGCTCGCCAGCCGCACACCGCCGGTTGGAAGCGCCTTGATGGTGTCGGAATGTGACATCCAAACCTGCGAATTGTGCGAAACGCCCGAGAAAAAATCTTCGCCGCTTTTGATGAACGACAAATTGGCGCGTCCGTACTCGCGGGTGTTCGACGGCGCGACCTCGCCACCCGAAAAATGCGCAAGGTATTGCGCTCCATAGCACACGGCCAGCAGCGGCATCTTGCCACGGATTTGCGACAAATCGGGATGCGGTGCATCGTCGCCCCTTACCGAAAAAGGGCTACCCGATAAAATGACGGCTTTATAACTCGATAAATCACCCGGAACGTGATTGTAGGGGAAAATTTCGCAAAAGATGTTGAGTTCGCGAACCCTTCTCGCAATGAGCTGTGTGTATTGCGATCCGAAATCTAAGATAAGTACGTTGTGTTGCATGCGCAAAAGTACTGCTATTATTCTAAAATTAAAATTTGAAAATTTAATTTATTCAGAATAATATTTACTACGGGAATACTTATTATCGCAATTTGTCGTTATCCACAAAAAGCGCCAAATCCTGTTCATAAAAAATAACCGAAGCGGTCGGGGCTTTTGAAAAATTGCGCCAATTTTGTAAAAATCCTTATTCCGAAAATTGTATGTTTTTGAATTTCCTGTTGCAAGCCGCACCCGTTACCGATAGCCTCGCCAACGCCGCCAATACCGCTGCCGCCGCGACAACCGATGTGAGCGTTACCGAAAATGTGTCTTACCTTGACTTCTTGCTCAAGGGCGGGATCATGATCTATCCGCTGATCGCGTTGTTGTTCTTTTGCGTGTATGTGATCATCGAACGCTACCTGTCGATCAAGAAAACGACCAAAACCGACCCGAATATGCTGTCTGAGATCAAGATGCAACTCAAAACGGGCCGTATCGACAACGCGCTGATGTTGTGTAGCCGCGAAAACACTGCTTCGGCCAATGTGTTGCGCAGCGGGATTTCGATCATCGGACGCCCCATCGGCGAAATCGAATCGGTGATGGAACAAACCGCCAACGTAGAGATCGCGCAAATGGAAAAAGGCCTTGGCTACCTAGGTTTGATTTCGGGCGTGGCGCCGATTTTGGGTTTCATCGGAACCATTTCGGGTGTTATCAAGATTTTCCACACCATTTCGACCACGGGTAATTTGAACATCCAAACCATTTCGGGCGGATTGTACGAAAAGATGATTTCATCGGGCGCAGGCCTTGTAGTGGGTGTCATCGCCTATTGCGGCTACCATTTGTTCAACATGATGGTCGACCGTTTTACGCTGCAGGCGCAACGCCAGACACTCGAACTGATCAACGTAATCCAAGACCCTGGCCATGGCAATTAAAAGAAACAGACGGTTCCACCCCGAGATCCCGACGTCGTCCATGAGCGACATCATGTTCTTTTTGTTCCTGTTCTTCTTGATCATCTCGACGCTGGCCAATCCGAATGTCATCAAACTGACACTGCCCAAGGCAACGAGCAACGAAACCACGAACAAAGACCACATCTCTATTTCGGTGACCGAAGACGGACGGTACTTTTTGAACAAAGAGGAACTTCCGTTCGATCAACTGGAACAGGCCGTCTTTAACGAAACAACGATGCGCAACGACAAAGTGGTCGTGGTTCGCGTGCCTGCCGACAACAAGGTGCAGGATTTGGTCGACTTGATGCAGATGGGCGTCAAGCTCAAGCTCAATTTCGTGATCGCGACGCAGAAATAATCGATCTTAAACAAGCAAACAGACGACTTCATGATTATCTTCGTGAAGTCGTTTCTTTTTAACCGATATTGATATGGCAAAAACAATACTTTTGGTTGCATTGGGCGGTGCCGTGGGTAGCGTACTGCGGTACTTGACTGCGGTTGTCGTGCAAAAATACTGCGCAATGGTCTTTCCGTGGGCCACTTGGATCGCCAACGTGATTGGGTGTTTGCTGATTGGCGCTTTTGTGGGGTGGCTGTCTAAAAACCACGTTTCGGATTCGAACCTGAAATGGCTTTTGGTCAACGGATTTTGTGGCGGCTATACGACGTTTTCGGCGTTCGGGCTCGAGAATGTGAACCTGTTGCAAAATGGCCATTCGGGCGCGGCGTTGTTGTACATTGCTTCGAGCGTTGTAGTGGGTTTGGCGGCAGTTTACGCTGGGCTTTTGATTGCCCGATAATCGTCACAACGCGCTTTGACGTATAAGTCAAAATCTACAGTTTTTCTGTAGCAGATGCATTTAAAGAAAACGTATTTTTACCGTAGGGAAGGGGGCTATGAAGGTATCCCCAACGAAATTAAAAGATACCGCGCAAGCAGATTTTCTGTACATTTTGTTAAAGTTTCACCGCAATCCAAAAAACCCCTAAAAAAGTAAATTCACGTTGGTAAGATGTTGTTAAATTGTTTCGTATTAGCAAAAAAAATGTAACTTCGCACGCTATGACAAACGCCTATATTCAAGGGCTTGCGCAGTTGCTCGACGCACCCAAGAAAATCGCCATCATCCCGCACCGCAGTCCCGATGGCGATGCGATGGGTTCTACCTTGGCGCTGTACCATTTTCTGCGAAAAGGCGGACATACTCCCGTAGTCATTGCGCCCAACGAATTTCCCGAATTTCTGGCATGGCTCCCTGATTCGGAAACTGTTTTGGTTTATGAAAAAGACAAGGAAAATGTCGCCCGTATCCTGCAAGAACAGGAACTGATTTTCACGCTCGATTTCAATGCCCTGCACCGCACCGGCGAAATGGAGCATGTACTGGCCAAATTGACCGCCCCGTTTGTCATGATCGACCACCACGAACGCCCGGACGGTTATGCACAGCTCACCTATTCCGACACCGCTTTTGGATCGACCTGCGAAATGGTCTACAATGTCATCGTAGGACTCGGCAAACGCGACTGGATCGACAAGACCATCGCCACCTGCATCTATACCGGTATTTTAACCGATTCGGGGTCGTTCAAATTCCCAAAGACCACCGGCACAACGCACCGCATCGTGGCCGAACTGATCGATTTGGGCGTCGACAATTCCGAAATCCCGGCGCTGTTGTACGACAACGGTTCGTTTGACAGCCTGCAATTGTTGGGTCGGGCGTTGCAAAACATGAAGGTTTTTCCCGAATTTGGCATTTCCTACACGACTTTGAGCCAAGCCGAACTCGACGCACACCATTACGCCAAAGGCGATACCGAAGGCATCGTCAACTACGGGCTTTCGATCAAAGGCATCACGTTTACGGCCATTTTCATCGAACATACCGACGAAAAAATCATCAAGATATCGTTTAGATCGCAAGGCGCTTTCGATGTCAACCAATTTGCACGCGACCATTTCAATGGCGGCGGACACATCAACGCCGCGGGCGGAAAATCAACGCAAACGCTGGCCGAAACCGTCGCACGGTTCGAACGCATCGTGCGCGAGTACCATCCCAACCTACAAAAACAAGTATCATGATCAAAAAAATAGCCGTCATCATCCTTATTATTTTGATGTGCGCCGCGCTCATCCTCGGATGCTCGCAACAGCAGGCCCGACAACCCGTCAACCGAGCCAGCGGCAGCTTTATGAAGGAATCGATCGCGCGCAACAAAAAACTCATCGCAGGCGAAGAAGCCAAGATCGATTCAATCATCAAAAGCAATCCGAAAGTCCAGTACATTGCCTCGAACAAAGGCTATTGGTACCGTTACGACGTGCGCAACACCCGCGACACATTGCGTCCGCGCAAAGGCGATGTGGCCAATTTTAACTACGAAGTCAAAGACCTCAACGGCAACATCATCTATACCGAACTCGAGCTGCGTCCGCAAACGTATTATGTAGACAAGGAGCAAAAAATCATCATCGGGCTGCGGCATGGCATCAAACTGATGCGCAAGAACGAAACGGTGACCTTCCTGTTCCCGTCGCATCTCGCGCACGGCTACCATGGCGACGACCGACGCATCGGCCACAACGAACCGCTCATGGTGACCGTCAACCTGACCGATTTTAAACCAGAATCCAAAACCACCACCGAATAATGATCAGACGAATTGGCCTATTGCTGACGCTTGTTTTGCTAAGCGCCTGCCAGAACGAACACCACAACCTGGCCGATGGCCTGTATGCCGACATCGAAACGAGCAAAGGCAACATTACGGTTGAACTCGAATTCGAAAAAACGCCGATTACAGTGGCCAACTTCGTGAGTTTGGCCGAAGGAAAAAATGCGTTTGTTTCGCCGCAATACAAAGGAAAGCCGTTGTACGACGGCCTGAAATTTCACCGTGTAGAACCCAATTTCGTCATCCAGGGCGGCGATCCGCTGGGCGATGGTACGGGCGATGCGGGTTATCGTTTTCGCGATGAGATTGTCGAAGGGCTACAGTTCGACAAAGGCGGGCTACTTGCAATGGCCAACTCGGGGCCGGGCACCAATGGCACGCAGTTTTTCATCACCCACGTTCCTACCCCGTTCCTCAACGGCAGGCATACGATTTTTGGCCATGTGGCCGACGAGGCGTCGATGGACGTCGTGAACCAAATCGAACCAGGTGACGAAATCGTATCGGTCAAAATCATCCGCAAAGGAGAAGCGGCCAAGAAGTTCAACGCCGCCAAGGTGTTTTCAGATTTCTTCAAGCAAGAGGCCGAAATCCAGAAAAAACAAGCGGCCATCGAAGCCGAAGCCAAGCGCGCGCACGAAGCCAAGTACAAAGCGGTCAAGGACGCCAAGGTAGCCGAATGGGCCGAAATCAAGAAGACGGCCAAAACCACGCGCTCAGGGCTCAAATATGTGATGCTGGCCAAGGGCAACGGCAAACCCAACAAAGGCGATGTGTTGCAACTCAATTATTCGGGATGGCTCGAGAACGGGCATCTGGTAGACAGCAACGTCGCGGCCGTGGCCGAGAAATTCGGTAAGTACAACGAGCGCGATGCACAGTATGGCAAATACCGTTCTATCGAATTCCCCGCGGGGCGCAAGGACGGCATGATTCCGGGATTCATCGAAGGAATCGAAGCCTTGCAATACGGTGGCAAGATTTTGGTGTTCATCCCATCGAACCTCGCCTTCGGGCCGCAGGGTGCCGGTGGCGAAGTACCGCCCAACGCCAACATGATTTTCGAGATCGAACTCGTATCCACTAAATAATAATCAATAACAATAAACAACAATAAACGATGAAATTTAAGATTGTCCTTTTATTCTTTATGGGATTGTTGGCCGTTCAGGCGCAAACCAAAAAACCTGCCGCCAAAAAGCCTGTAGCCAAAAAAGCCGCTCCGGCCAAGGCCGCTACCGCATCGGCCGATGGGATGTACGCCATTTTTGAAACTTCAAAAGGCAACATCACCGTCAAACTCGAATACCAAAAAGCGCCGGTCACGGTGGCCAACTTTGTATCGCTTGTCGAAGGCACGAACGCCTCGGTAGCCGATGCCAAACTCAAAGGAAAACCCTACTACGACGGGCTCAAATTTCACCGCGTGATCAAGGATTTCATGATCCAGGGTGGTGATCCGCAAGGCACGGGACAAGGTGGCCCCGGCTATGCGTTCAAGGACGAATTCGTTCCCGATTTCAAGTTCGACAAAGGCGGCATCCTCGCGATGGCCAATTCGGGCCCGGCCACCAACGGCAGCCAGTTCTTCATCACGCACAAGGAAACCCCTTGGCTCACGAACAAACACACCATTTTTGGGTATGTGACTTCGGGTCAGGATGTGGTGAACAAAATCGAACAAAACGATGTGATGACCAAGGTGCGTATCGAACGCAAGGGTGCCGAAGCCAAAAAATTTGACGCCAACAAGATTTTCGCCGATTACATGGTGGGCAAGCCCGAAGAAGACCGCAAAATGGCCGAACAAAAAGCCAAGGAACAGGCCGACCGCGAAGAAGCACGTAAAAAACAAGCCGCGCTCGATGCCGAAAACAAACGCATCTACGACGAAAAATATGCACCGGTCAAGGCCGCCAAGGTTAAGGAACTGGCCGACATCCGAAAAAATGCTAAAAAATCGGATACCGGATTCGAATTTGCGTCGCTCAAACCGGGCAACGGCACCAAGCCTGCCGATGGACAAACAATCTATTTCTCGTATGCAGGATACCTCGAAGACGGTACGTTGTTCGACAGCAGCTATGAGGACATCGCCAAGGAATACGGCAAATGGGACGAAGGCCGCGCCAAGCAAAACGGTTACAACGCGTTTCCGTACCAAATCGGGAACAAGAGCGGTTTGATCGCTGGTTTTATCGAAGGACTCGGCAACATGTCGTTCAACGAGCGCGCTGCATTTTTCATCCCCGCCAATCTGGGCTACGGGGCGCAGGGTGCCGGCGGCGTGATTCCGCCCAACTCGAACATTATCTTCATTGTCGAGATGTTCGAAGCCATGCCGGCCACACCGCCGGTTTTCGGAACAAAATAGTAAAACAAAGGCCGCAATCGCGGCCTTTTATTTTGTCTTGAATTTCCAGTCGAATTCGTCCTTGTCGTTGATGATGGCGCCGAGTTCTACCTTGACGATTTCGTCGAACTCGGTTTGCAGGACAAGCCAATGGTCTTCGTTGAACCAGTTTTCGTAGGTATCATAACCTTCCTTGGTCCATTTTTGGAGGCCTTGTTCGTGCAATTCGTTTTTTACCGCTGCGTGCGATCGGCCGATGATCTTGTTGCCGAACAATTCGAGAGTGGCATCCGAAGCGATGATGTATCCCAATCGAAAATCTTCTTCCATGTAGAAAGTCAGGCGCATTTTGCTTTGATTGAAAAGCGCAATCGCATTCTCATCCTCGTCTTTGTATTGCTTGTCGGGTTGGCCGTAAATGGCTATGACATCGGGCAATCTCATGCCAAAGAGCAATTGGTCGATACCGTTTTTAGGATTCACTTTCATTGTGTTGTTGTTTTTTGCAAATTTAGTGATTTGGATTCCAAAATAAATACTGTTAATTTGGTAGACCATCCAACCAAACCAGTATGAAAACAGAAAAAATACTCGGAAGCATTTTTATCCTCGGCCTTTTATTCAAGCTCCTACACTGGCCTGGCGGGAGCTTCTTCATTATCATTTCGTTGGGTATCCTGATGATGGTTTACTTTCCGTTCGGGTTTTACTTCCTGTCGGGAAAGACTATCAAGGACCAAAACGCGGCCGCATCGATTTTTGCGGGCATGTTCTTGTCGACGCCCGTGGTCGGGATCCTGTTCGCATTGATGCATTGGCCCGGCGCAATGATGATGCTCATGATCGGTTTGATGGGTGCCGTTCCGTTGACGATCGTCGTCTTCATCCTCAGAAGCCAGAAAAACAAACCCGAGCTCGATGACTACTACAACAAACTCTTTCTTCGTTGCGTGGTCATCACCGCAATCGCGTTGCTGATTTGGACGTCACAACTGATGGGATTTAAAGTTTTTTCTGCAGATTTGCCTTCGCCCCGTTAAACCACTCTTCCTTCAAGATGCTCAAAACAATACTGTCGCGGCGGCCACCCTCGGCCGTGGGCATGTTGCTGCGCAGTATGCCGTCTACGGTACAACCGATGCTTTTCATAGCGGCGATGCTTCGCGCATTTTGGGCATCGGCGCGAAACTCGACGCGTTCCATGCCGAGCGTTTCGAACGCGTATTGCAGCAACAGGAATTTGCAGCGTTTGTTGAGTTTTGTACCGCGGAACTCCTCGGCATACCAGGTATAACCCAGCTGCAAGGTCTTGAATGCGAAGTTGATGTCGTAAAAACGCGTGCTGCCCGCGTATTTCCCCGATGTTTTGTCGATGACCACAAACGGGAATTCGGTGCCTTGCGCACGTGCGGCAAGCGCAAGACCGATGTAGTGTTCCAGATTGGCCCTACCCGCCGCGCGAACCAGCGAATAATGCCACGTATCGGGTTGGGTTTCGGAAATATACAACAGGTTTTCGACGTCCGATTGCTGCAGCGGACGCAACAACACGTGGTCGTCTTCAAGAATGAGGTTGGGATCGATGGTTGGCATGAAGGCAGGATTGAACGCGGTTTGAAACGACTAATTTTAAATGGACGCGGATGCCCTAGCCCCGATAGAAGTGGAAATCCTTTTGCGGCCACAGCGCAGCGGAGGTCGTAAAAGATTGCAACGGATAGCGGGAATCAGCTCCTAATAAACAAACGTCCCAAATTCACTCTCAATCGTCAACTTTTTCACATCGGCGGCTTCTACGCGGCCCACGATTTGCGCGTCGACGCCAAATGATTTCGAGATTTCGATGATTTCGCCAGCAATAGCTTCAGGCACGTACAATTCCATGCGGTGGCCGCAATTGAACACCTGGTACATCTCCTTCCAGTCGGTTTTGGATTGTTCTTGAATGAGCTTGAACAACGGCGGCACCGGGAACAAATTGTCCTTGACGATGTGCAGGTTTTCTACAAAATGCAAGATCTTGGTTTGCGCGCCGCCCGAACAATGCACCATGCCGTGGATGTCTTTTGGGGTATATTTTTCGAGGATTTTTTTGATGATCGGCGCATACGTCCGCGTTGGGGAAAGCACCAATTTCCCGGCGTCGATCGGCGAACCTTCGACCGCATCGGTGAGTTTGACGTTGCCCGAATAGACGAGTTCGTTGGGCACTTGCGCATCGAAACTCTCGGGGTATTTTTCGGCCAGGTATTTCGCGAACACATCGTGGCGTGCCGATGTCAATCCGTTGCTGCCCATCCCGCCGTTGTACGCCGTTTCATAGTTGGCCTGCCCGAAAGACGCAAGCCCGACGATGACATCGCCCGGCGCAATGTTCGCATTGTCGATCACGTCGCTGCGTTTCATCCTGGCCGTCACCGTAGAATCGACGATGATTGTGCGTACCAAATCGCCCACATCGGCCGTTTCGCCACCCGTGGAATGAATGGTCACGCCAAACGATTGGAGTTCGGCGATCAATTCTTCGCTGCCGTTGATAATCGCCGACAATACTTCGCCCGGAATCAGGTTTTTGTTGCGCCCGATGGTGCTCGACAGCATGATGTTGTTGGTAGCGCCCACACACAGCAAATCGTCGATGTTCATGATGAGCGCGTCTTGCGCAATGCCTTTCCAGACGGACAGATCGCCGGTTTCCTTCCAATACATGTACGCAAGCGAAGACTTGGTTCCTGCGCCGTCGGCATGCATCACGAGGCAATAATTCTCGTCGCCCGTCAAATGATCGGGTACGATTTTGCAAAAAGCCTTCGGGAATAGACCTTTGTCGATGTTTTTGATCGCGGCATGTACGTCTTCTTTGGCCGCCGAAACGCCGCGCTGGGCGTATCTTTTGGAAGTATCTGGATTCATAGTGTGTTGTTGTGGGGCAAAGATAGTTTAGAATGGTGAATTTTGAATGATGAATTTTGAATTTTGAATGGTTTTAGGAGCTGGTTCCGGCTGTTCGCTGTATCTTTTTTGTTCCGCTTTGCTTCACAAAAAAGGATGCCGCTGCCCCCGAAGCTTCGGGGCGGGCTAGGGCGATCTGCACCAATCGAACTTTTTCACTAAATTTGAACGACGGCAATCGTGGGTTTGTTTAATCGTTTAATCGGCTATTCGGTTATTCGACGTTCGACTTTATGACTTTTAACTTTACAGTTTTTCTACAGTGAAAACAACGCGACAAATGCTAACTTCGTTCTATGGGAAGGGGGCAATGTAAGGTATTCCCAACGGAATTTAAAATTACCATGCAAGCAGACCCGAGCCCGAAGGGCGAACTGTACGAAGTAATTTTCTGTACTTTTTGTTAAAGTTTGTGGAGTCGGTTAATTGTTTAATCAGTGAATCGGTTATTCGGCGTTCGACTTTATGACTTTATGACTTTATGACTTTATGACTTTATGACTTTATGACTTTATGACTTTACAACATTTATCATAATTTGGAACCACTTTTCTTCAAAGACCAACACGACTTTCGAAACTGGCTCGAACAAAACCACGACAAACAAACCGAACTCATCGTCGGCTTGTACAAAAAAGGCACGAAAAAGGAAAACATGTCTTGGTCGGAACTTGTCGATCAGGTGTTGTGTTTTGGTTGGATCGACGGCCGCAGCAAATCGATCGACGCCGAGCGCTGGTGCATCCGGATCACACCGCGCAAACCCGGCAGTATTTGGAGCGCGGTGAACATCGACAAAGTTGAAAAATTGACGCAGGCAGGGCTCATGCGTCCTGAAGGAATGGCCGCATTCGCCAAACGCCAGGAAAGCAAATCCAAAATCTATTCGCACGAATCGGCACCCAAAATGCTCGACCCCATTTTCGAAAAGCAATTCAAGGCCAACAAACAAGCGTGGGCGTTTTGGGAAAAACAACCGCCGGGCTACCGCAAAACAGTGACACACCTCATCATGACGGCCAAACAAGAAAAAACGCGTTTATCGCGGCTCGAAAGCGTCATTGCCGACAGCGCCCAGGGCAAACGCTGGAAACAGGTTGCGCGTTAAATTCAAAAACTAAACCGATGAACAACAGCAACAACGAACGGGTTTTCAAGATGAGTTTTGCGGGCGTGTACCCGCATTACATCGCCAAAGCCGAGAAAAAAAATCGCACCAAGGCCGAAGTCGACCAAATCATCGAATGGCTCACCGGTTACGACGCCCAAGCCCTGCAAAGAATACTTGACGACAAAACCGATTTCAGGACATTTTTCGGCCAAGCCCAATTGCATCCAAACGCACCCAAGATCACGGGCGTGATTTGCGGCTACCGCATCGAGGAAATCGACGATCCGCTCATGCGGCAAATACGCTACCTCGACAAACTCATCGAAGAATTGGCCAAGGGCAGGCCGATGGAAAAAATCTTGCGTCCATAGCTACTGCTCCACGATCAATACCTCTACGCGCCGGTTCTCGTTTTGCTGTTGCGTATTCTGCTCGGGAATCGGATGGATGGGCTTGGTCACGCCAAAACCGCGGTACGAAAGCCGTTTGCGGTTAATTTTTTTCGAGATCAAGTAGTTGTAGATCGCGCGGGCACGCATCACCGACAAATTGTTGATGTCGCCTTCGAGTTGGCAACAAATATGTCCCTGGATTTCGATACGCAGTTTTGGATTGTCCTGTAACGCGCACAAAAGTTCGTACAAAACGGGTTTGGACTCGGGCAACACGCGCGGCGACATGTTAAAGAATTGGATGTTGTCGAGCGTGATGTAATCGCCGGTCTTGGCGTCCTTGATTTTTTGTTGCAACGTCGGTTGGCTGCGCTGGGTCACGGCCTCTTGCTCGGGCGCATCGGTACGGTACACGATCACCACCTTGCGGTTCTCGCCCTGGTTTTTGGATTGCACGAAATCTTCGCCGAATCCCTTGAACTCATACCCTTCCTTAACCTTGATGTTGTTCTCCCGCAAAAAACCGAGCACCGTTTCTATGCGACGCAACGAAAGCGTATCGTTGTAGCGGTTGCCGCCTTTCCAGTCGCAAAATCCGTAGAGTTTCTCGACCGTGATGTGGTCGTTGTCGGCGATCCACGAATTGAGTTGCTGCAAAGCCGTTTGGTTGATGTCGTGTTTGTTGAAGTCGAAATACACCGTCAACCGCTGCTGTCCCATCGTTGCGACCGAAATCAAAAACGTCAGTATGGATAACGCGGCCCTCATCTCAATTGGCTACGATGGCTATTTCGACGCGCCGGTTGGCCGCACGTTGGGGTTCGTCCTTTTCGGGAATCGGGAAAATCGGTTGGCTGCTGCCGAAACCTTTGTAGGTAATACGTTCGTTGGCGATACCGTTCTTGATCAGGAATTGCTGGATGGCCTTGGCGCGCTTGGTCGACAAATCCTGTTTGTCCGAAGGCATGCAGCACAAATGCCCTTGGATTTCAATTTTCAACGACGGATTTTTCTCCATCACAATCAACAATTCATACAATTTACGCCGCGATTCGGGCACCACCGCAAACGTATTGATGATAAAATTGAGGTTGTCGATCTTGAGCTTCTCGCCCACCTTGGCCTCTCCGACCTGTTTCATGAAGGCCACATCGAGTTGGAATTCGGTTTTGGAACCGTCGGGATTTTCGAGCACAATGTTTTTGGGATAAAACACCGGCGGCTTTTCCTTGACCACGGGCGGTTCGGGCTTGATCCCAAGGATTTCGTTTTCGCGTGGCAGGTCTTTGGCTTCGATGAAATAAATCGTGACCTTGCGGTTTTCGGCCTTGTTCTTCGACAGGTTGTGCTGCTCGCCAAAACTGCGTGTCTTGAAATCGTCGCGTATCTTGACCTTGCCGTGGGTCGCCTTAAAAATGGTGTTCACGCGTTTTTGCGCGAGCGTATCGTTGAATCCCGTCGTGCCGTCTTCGTCGGTATAGCCGTTGATGGCCACGATCTTGTCCTGGGTGTGTGCATCAATCCAGGCCTGGAGTTTGTCGTTTTCGGATTTCTTGAGTTCGAATTTGTTGCTGTCGAAAAAAACCGAAAATTGTTCCTGTGCGGCGATTCCGACAGAAAAAAACAGCGACAAAAATAGCGCAAGTGCTTTCATGCGGGATTTTGTTGGTTATCGAAAGATACGCAAAAAATCCCAAGCACAAAAAAAGCCCGCTCAAAACAGCGGGCTTTTCCATTCAAAATAATCAATTATTTCGTGAACAATAATTCACGGTATTTGGTCAGTGTCCAGATCTCGTCGTCTACAAGCAACTCGAGTTTGTCGCAATGTTCGCGGATGACTTCGAAATAAGGCTTCACTTTTTCGCAGTACGCATCGGCTGTTTTGTGTGCGTCGCCCAAGTTGTTGGCTTTTTTGCGCGCCTCGGTCATTTGATCTACTTTCGAGTTAATGCCTTCGATGTGCGCCGAAATTTCCTTGATGAGCGCGATTTGTTCCTTGGCCACTTTCTCGAAATCCTTACCAAAGATTTCCTTCAAACCTTTGACGTTTTCGATAAGCGTATTCTGGTAACGGATGGCCGTCGGGATCACGTGGTTTCTCGCAATGTCGCCCAATACACGTCCTTCAATCTGGATCTTTTTGGTGTATTCTTCGAGTTCGATCTCGTAACGTGCCTCGACCTCGACGTGGTTCATGATGTTGAGTTCGCCGAACAATTCGAGCGCCTGCTTCGACACCTTGGCCTTCAAAGCGGCCGGCGTGGTCTTGAAGTTGCTCAATCCGCGTTTCTTGGCCTCTTTTTCCCAAGCTTCGCTGTAGCCGTCGCCTTCGAACAAAATATTTTTCGACTGCTTGATGTACTCGCGCAAAACGTTGAACACGGCCTCGTCTTTCTTGAGTCCTTTTTTGTCGATGAGCGCGTCGACTTCTTTCTTGAAATCCTTCAACTGCTTGGCCACGATGGCGTTCAAAGTGGTCATTGCGTTGGCGCAGTTGGCCGATGAACCGACGGCGCGGAATTCGAATTTGTTTCCGGTGAACGCAAACGGCGATGTACGGTTACGGTCGGTATTGTCGAGCAAAACATCTGGAATTTTTCCGACGACGTTGAGTTTCAAATCGGTTTTCTCTGCCGGCGACAATTTGCCGGTCGATACGCCTTCGAGTTCTTCGAGAACTTTGGTCAACTGCTGTCCGATGAATACCGAGATGATCGCAGGCGGCGCTTCGTTGGCACCCAAACGGTGGTCGTTCGATGCCGTAGCGATCGATGCGCGCAACAACGATTCGTATACGTTCACGGCCTTGATCGTGTTGATGAAGAACGTGAGAAATTGCAGGTTGCTCATTGGCGTCTTGCCTGGGCTCAAAAGGTTGATACCCGTATCGGTCGCCATCGACCAGTTGTTGTGTTTGCCCGATCCGTTGACACCCATGAACGGCTTTTCGTGGAACAACACTTTGAAATCGTGACGCTCGGCCACTTTTTGCATGACGTCCATCAAAAGCGAGTTGTGGTCTACGGCCAGGTTGGTCTCTTCGAAGATCGGTGCCAATTCGTACTGGTTGGGCGCGACCTCATTGTGACGCGTCTTGACCGGGATGCCCAAATACATACACTCTTCTTCGAGTTCGCGCATGTAGTTCAAAACGCGCGTCGGGATCGAGCCAAAATAGTGGTCTTCCAACTGCTGTCCTTTGGCCGAGGTGTGTCCCAACAAAGTCCTGCCCGTAAGCAAAATGTCCGGACGTGAGTTGGCAAGCGCCTTGTCGACCAAGAAATATTCTTGCTCCCAACCCAAAGTCGGGGTTACTTTTTTTACATTTTTGTCGAAGTATTTGCACACTTCGGTGGCCGCTTCGTCAATCGCCGAAAGCGCACGCAACAAAGGTGTTTTGTAATCAAGGGCTTCGCCCGTGTACGAAATGAAAACGGTAGGAATACAAAGCGTCGTTCCAAAAATAAACGCCGGCGAAGTCGGATCCCAAGCGGTGTAACCACGCGCCTCGAACGTATTGCGGATGCCGCCGTTCGGGAAACTCGATGCATCGGGTTCTTGCTGCACGAGTTGTCCGCCGCCGAATTTTTCTACCGATCCGCCTTCGAAATCGGTCTCGAAAAACGCATCGTGCTTTTCAGCCGTAGTACCCGTAAGTGGCTGGAACCAGTGGGTGTAATGCGTCACGCCTTTGGCAAGCGCCCACTCCTTCATGCCCATGGCGATGTAATCGGCCAATTTTCTGTCAATCTTGGTACCGTGCTGGACGGCATCCTTTACGCCTTTGTAGGCATCCGAGGTGAGGAATTTTTTCATCGCCGCGTCGTTGAATACGTTGCTGCCGAAAATCGCGGATTTTTTATCGGCCTCTTCAAATTTTACCGGCTTTCTGCTGGAAGCTTCCTTCAGCGCCTCGGAACGGAATGTTGACATAAATGTTATTTTTAAAATTAAACCCTTTGATTTGATGGGGCAAATATATAACTTTTTATCAAAATAAAATTTATACCCCTATTTTTTCGGGGTAAATTATCATTTTGTCGATTAAATGAAAAAATTATGACAACTTTGGCGATTCGGCACCGCTCGGAGTTTGGTAAAAGGCTATATTTGCGTACCTAATTGATATGCCATGATTGTCTGGATCTTGTTTTTGGCCGCCGTCGTCTTTTTCCTTGCGCTCGATTTGGGCGTGTTTAACCGAACCCCGCACATCATCAGCATGAAAGAAGCCAGCATGTGGACAGGCGTTTGGGTTACACTCTCGTTTATTTTCTCGGGCGTCATCTACTGGCTGTACACTACCGATCACATCCCGAACCCGCTTGCGCTGGAACCGCACGTGGCCGCCGTGAAATACATTACGGGCTACTTGATTGAATTGTCTTTGAGCATCGACAATATTTTTGTGATCGCGATCATCTTTTCGTCGTTCCGTATCCCGCAAAAATACCAGCACCGCATTTTGTTTTGGGGCATCTTGGGCGCTATCGTGTTCCGCGGGCTCATGATTTATTTTGGCGTGATCCTGATCAACAAGTTCAGCTGGATGACGTATTTGTTTGGCGCGTTCCTGATCTTTACGGCGGCCAAGATGCTGTTCAAAAAAGAAAACGACGAGCATTTCGACCCCAAGCACTCGTTCAGCTATCGCCTGCTGCACAAAATCATCCCGATCACCTCGCACCACGACAAGGAGCACTTTTTTGTGAGAATCAAGGACAAACTGCACGCCACGCCTTTGTTTGTTGCACTCGTGGTCATCGAAGTGATGGATGTGCTTTTTGCGCTCGACAGCGTTCCGGCCATCCTGGCCATCACCTCGGATCCATTTATCGTGTTCAGTTCGAACATCTTTGCGATCCTCGGACTCAGGTCGATGTATTTTTTCCTGGCGAACATGCTCGAGAAATTCAGTTATCTCGAATACAGCCTGGTCGCGATCCTGACTTTTGTAGGCGTAAAGATGCTCATCCACGACTATGTCCAATTTCCCGAATGGGTGTCGCTCGGGTTTATCGCCTTGTCACTTACCGTAGGGATTCTGGTATCGATGAACCAATCAAAAAAGCAAACGCCAACCGGGATTTAAGCCGCGTTAAATTGTTTTAACAACCAATCCTATAAACTTTTAGGGGTATCGTGTAAGCGGTTGAAATGGGTATTTTGGAATTTTATCCAACCTAAATTCCAACGCCATGGTAGCTGTACAAAAACACGGGATCGTACTCGAAAAACGCGAGGTGGATTTCGAAATAGAAGGGGTACTTAACCCTGCCGTGATCATGGAAGACGGCGAAATCCATATGTTTTACCGGGCCGTCGCCAAAGGAAACCGCTCGACCATCGGCTATTGCCGGCTCAGCGATCCGCTCACCGTAGCCGAGCGGCTTGACTACCCGATCATGTCGCCCGAGTACTTTTACGAAAACCACGGCGTCGAGGACCCGCGCATCGTCAAAATAGAAGACACCTATTACATGTCGTATTGCGCATACGACGGCATTAACGCGTTTGGTGCGGTGGCGACTTCCAAAGACCGCAAACGATTCGAAAAACAGGGCATCTTGGTCCCGCAGGTCGAAGGCGACCAATTTCGCGAATGGTTGCACTTTTCGGGCAACATCAACCTCAAATATTTCAGGCTCAACATGGGCAACAATTACGTGTGGGACAAGAACCTGATTTTTTTTCCGCGACGCATTTACGGCCAATTGTTCTTCTTGCACCGCATCAAGCCGGGTATACAGATGGCTTCGGTGGATACGCTCAAAGACCTGACACCCGCTTACTGGGAGGACTACCTGCAAAATCTTGAGGACTACATCGTGCTCGACCCCAAATATGAACACGAGCTCTCTTACATCGGGAACGGCTGTCCGCCGATTGAAACCGAACACGGCTGGCTGCTCATTTACCACGGCGTGCACGATGTGGTGTCGGGTTATATGTATACGGCCTGCGCGGCGCTGCTGGACAAAGACAACCCGGCCAAGGAAATCGGACGGCTGCCCTACCCATTGTTCATCCCCGAGGCCGAATGGGAACTCAAGGGTTACGTCAACAACGTGGTATTCCCGTCTGGCGCCGTGGTCCTCGAAGACGATTTGTACATCTACTATGGCGCGGCCGACGAACGGATCGCGGTTGCTTCGTGCAAAATGAGCGAGCTCCTGCAGGAATTGCTGTTACACAAAACCATTTAGCGATCGAATACGGACATGAAAAAATACACTTCCCAAAAATCTGCCAGCCTGCTGCCCGTGGCCATCCAAAAACGTTCGTACCGAACAGACGGCCATGCTTTGCCCGAAATTTTGTTCCTGACCACTTATCCGCCGCGTGAGTGTGGCATCGCGACCTACTCCGAAGATTTGATCCAGGCGTTGAAAAAACAGTTCGTCTATTCGTTCGATCTCAAGGTCTGTGCGATAGAATCCGACCAGGAGCAACACGATTATCCGAACCCCATCGTCAAATACAAACTCAATACGTCGCAACCGGCCTCCTACGAGAACTTGACCAACCGCATCAACGCCGACGACAACCTCAAGATTGTTTTGATCCAGCACGAATTTGGTCTGTTTGCCGAAACCACGGTGGCGTTCAACACATTCGTGGCACGTATCAAAAAACCGATCGTCTTTGTGTTCCACACCGTGCTCCCGCGCCCCGATGCCGTATTCAAACAAAATGTGCAACATTTGCTCGACCGCGCCGACGGGCTCATCGTGATGACGCACGGCGCGCGCGAGATCCTTCTCAGGGATTATACGACAGACGACCAAAAAATCACCGTAATCCCGCACGGCACGCACCTGGTACCGCATCTCGACAAAAAAACACTCAAACAAAAATACGGGCTTGCGCGCAGAAAAGTGCTGTCTACGTTCGGGTTGCTCAGTTCGGGCAAGGGCATCGAAACGACACTGGAAGCGTTGCCGTCCATCGTTAAAAGCACGCCCGAAGTAACTTTTTTGATCATCGGCAAGACGCATCCCACCGTGGCCCTGCGCGAGGGCGAAGTTTACCGCGAACAACTGCAGCGCCGCATTGCCGAACTTGGCCTGGAAGACCACGTTTTGTTCATCAACAAATATTTGCCGTTGGATGAACTGCTCGACTATTTACAGCTCACCGATGTCTATTTGTTCACCTCCAAGGACCCGAACCAAGCCGTGAGCGGTACTTTTTCGTATGCGCTCAGTTGCGGTTGCCCGGTGGTTTCGACCCCCATCCCGCATGCCCGTGAGGTATTGGCCGGCGACAGCGGATTGCTGTTTGATTTTGGCGATGCCGGTCAATTGGCCCAAGCCGTCAACCGACTGCTGGGCGACAAGGATTTAAGGACCCGCATCGTGCTCAACGCGCTGCACAAGATCACGTGTACGGCTTGGGAAAATTCGGCGGTGGCGCACGCCAAGTTCCTGCAACGCATAGCACGCAAACGGATCGAACTGCACTACCGCAATCCCGAAATCAACCTCGATCATTTCAAGAAGCTGACCACCGATTTCGGGATGCTGCAATTTTCGGTGCTCAACCGGCCCGATACAGGCTCTGGCTATACGCTCGACGACAACGCACGCGCGCTCATCGCTCTATGCCAGCATTACAAGCTAACCCGCGACGCGACCGATTTGCCTTATCTTCAAATCTACCTCGATTTTATCTGTTTTTGTGAAAGGCCCGGCGGCTTGTTCATCAACTATGTCGATTTTCACCGGAATGTCACCGGGCAAAACCAAACCGTCAACCTCCAGGACGCGACCGGGCGTGCGATTTGGGCACTCGGCTATCTGGTCTCGCTTTCGCATTTGCTGCCGTATACGATGATTGCCCAAGCCGAACAGCTTTTCGGGCGTGCGATACGGTGTGCCTACGACATCCATTCGCCACGTGCGATGGCGTTCATTATCAAAGGACTGTATTACCACAACCGCGCGGCAAGCATCAACGAAACACTGGAACTGTCGACGGTTTTGGCCAACCGTTTGGTCCAGATGTACCGCCATGAGGCGTCCGAAGACTGGCGTTGGTTCGAAAGCTATTTGACCTATGCCAACAGCCTGCTGCCCGAGGCGTTGTTGTGCGCCTACACCCTTACGGACAACGAGGTCTATCAAAACATCGCCAAGCGGTCGTTCGATTTTTTGATCGAAAAAACGTTCGACCAGGATTGCATCAAAGTAGTATCAAACAAGACCTGGCATTACAAAGGCACGCTGTGCGGACAGTACGGCGAACAGCCTATCGACGTGGCCTACACGGTGATTGCGCTGCGTAAATTCCACGACATTTTTAAGGAGAAACATTACTTGGAGAAGATGGAAATGGCGTTCAATTGGTTCCTCGGCAACAACCACCTCGAACAGGTGATTTACAATCCGTGCACGGGCGGTTGCTTTGATGGTTTGGAAGAACACAACGTCAACCTCAACCAAGGCGCCGAATCGACCGTGAGCTATTTGATGGCGCGGCTGATGAGTTACAAGTATTTTGGCAACGAAACCGACAGTTATGCACAACGGAAACGCCACAAATCAATGAAAACCCCACAAAAAAAGGGAACCGATTGATTCCCTTTGTTGTTTATAAAAACGCCGCTTAGTTTTTGGTCAGCTGCGTGAAATCGGCGTCGGATATTTTGAGTGCGCGTGTAACGCTGTCGTAGTCGGTCGCGCCCACCTTGTTGCTCAAATAGCCCGGTATGATCACCACCCTGAACACCTGGTTTTGCGTGTAGGCCGGTGTTAACACCGATTCGCTGGTGTAGCCCAGGTAGATGCTGATGTCCCTGCGGGTAAAGTCGAAATCGTAATCGAGTTCTTCGCCGTTCGGGAAATAGATCGTTTCGGGGATGGTTTCCCAAATGTCGAGGCCGTCGTTGGTGACGCCTGCCAGACGGTAGACCAAAACCATGTCTGAGTTGAGGATTTCGGGGTTCAATTCGTAGAGGATGCCGTAATATCCGTTGGCATCGCCAAAGAAATCTACATCGCGGATTTCAAAATTTTCGCTCTCGACGCTGTAACCCGTCGGACCTTGCGGACCTTGCGGACCTTCGCAACTTGTCAAAATTGTCCCGGCCACTACGGCCAACAGTAAAAATATCTTTTTCATGGTATTGGAATTTATTTGTTCATAAATGTATTCCCAAAAACAAGACCAAAAAAATTTTTTAAGCTAATTTTAGTAAAAAAGCAACCGACCAATGCGCCGTAAATCAACCTCAAACACCTTTAAGACATGAATTTAGAACCCAGAAAAAACAAGAATGCCTTTGAACATTTTGCGGGCCATGCCGCCAAAGCCACAGGAAGTACCACCGCGTTCAGTTTGGCGCTGGTTGCCGTGATCGTCTGGGCGTGTACGGGGCCTATTTTCAATTTCTCCGAGACGTGGCAGCTTGTCATCAACACCGGCACCACCATCGTCACGTTCCTGATGGTGTTCCTGATCCAAAAAGCGCAAAACAAGGATTCACTGGCCATACAACTCAAACTCAACGAATTGGTCGCCTCGCATGAATTTGCAAGCAACCGTCTGGTAGACATCGAAGAGATGACCGAAGAAGAAATGGAAACGATAAAAAAATACTACAAACACCTCAGCAAGATTGCACTCCTGCGCGACGAGAGCCTGCAGTGCTCCCATTCGATCGAAGAGGCCGAGGAACTGTACGAATACAAAGCGCAGAAAAAGAAAACGCGCGATGCATCGTCGGCAGCAAAATAAAAAGTGATTTCAGGTTATCGGCGCGTCTCCGACATCATTTGCAAGATGTTCACGATTTGTTTCTCCATGATCGCCAATTGCGATAATGTGATGGCGGTCAATTCCTTTGGCGACGCGTAAGTGGCAATCTGGGGCAGGAATTCTTCGAGCTCTTTTTTGTGCCAGTACACATCGAGTAACCGCTCTTCGGAATCATTGAGGGGTAAGAATCCCAAATGCGACAATTCGTCTGGGAGGGTAGGCTTCCGGTTTTTCATTTCTTTTGGAGACTTTAGGGACTACAAAGATACGGATGGGCGTTCGCACTTTGTTATATAATTCGAAGAATCGGTTTACAAAATTGACAGAATAGCCCTTCTATTTATCCACATTTAGGCTATTTTTGTTGAAAAGAATGTGTCCTTCGCCAAAGTGCAACAAATGCGAAATCACACCTCCAAAAAATATCATGAATCCAACCGATATCCTACCAAACCCGACACCTGTCAAAACCATGGTGCGACGTAAGCGCAATAGAAAACGGGAAGAATTTTTCAATGTCGTCACGCATGGTGCAGGGGTTGTGCTTTCGGCCGTCGCATTGGCCTTGATGACCCATTTGTCGGCAACACGCGGTACGACTTTGCAGTTGTTTGTTTCGGTGGTGTTTGGGTCGAGCCTGGTGTTGCTCTATGCGGCGTCTACGTTGTACCATGCCATGAGCCGTTTGCGGTGGAAGCGCCGTTTTCAAATCATCGACCACCTGTGCATCTACGTCTTGATCGCCGGAACCTACACGCCCGTGGCATTGCTTGGACTGAAAGGAAACTGGGGCTGGACGATTTTTGCGCTCATTTGGATTTTTGCAGGGATCGGCTTTGTCTTTAAACTCTCGCCGTTGCGCAAACGCGAAAAATTGTCGTTGCTGCTCTATTTGGCTATGGGTTGGCTGATCGTGATTGCTTTGGGGCCGTTGCTCAAAAACATGGCCACCGAACCGTTGCTGTTGTTGCTTATGGGCGGGGTTTGCTACACGGGCGGCGTGTATTTTTTTGTCAAGGAGCGCGTGCCCTACTACCATGCGGTTTGGCATGTGTTTGTGCTGGCCGGCAGCGCATTTCACTTTTTTGGGATTTTCCTGTACCTGCTTCCTACGGCTTAACTCCCACAGACGGCAACTTTTGATGCGTTGCTCCGTTAATAGTATTTTTCCTTGATGTGTTTGAGTTCTTGCGTAACACCCTTGGCGATTTGTTCGGGAGTGGGATCGGTGCGGTATTTGACCGAGATGTGCAGTTGCGATTCGTCGTCCACCAACGTGTGTTTGGTGATTACGCCGTACAGATTCGAGGCGATGCTGCTCGTGATGCGCGCCACATCGACCGATATTTCCTGAAGGTTAGGAATGTGGTTCAGCAAATCCTCCTCGCTTCTTTTGATGATGTTGTACAATTCGGTGTAGTGATCCTTGTTTTCGTGATTTGTATTGATGACGACTTTCATGTGGTTACAAATTGGTTGACAATGACTGGCTTCCGATTGTTTGGTATAGCAAAATTAGCGCATCGATCTGTTTGAAAATTACATAATACGTTACGGTAGTTTTAAGATTTCTACGCCGACGCGATCAACAATAGGCGCGAAACGACTTCCAGTCGATGGCCAGCACGCGCTCGACGGTGGTACGCAAGTCGGTTACATCCAAAGGTTTCTTCATCAAATAATTGGCCCCCGATTCGAGGTATTTGCCCACAGCCGACTTGGCATACGCACCCGAAATCAGCACCACGGGAATGTGGCTCCACTTGGGCGACTTCTTGATGATGTCTAGGATTTGCTCGCCGTTGAACACCGGCATGATGATGTCGAGAAAGATGATATCGGGCAGTTGCTTCTCTTTTTCGAGCGACCGCAACATCAGGTTCCCGCTGACGAACGGCTTGATTTGATGCCCCAACGTTTCGACCGCCTCGCTAAAAAAGTGCAGGTCGTCGGTATCGTCGTCGAGGTAGTAGATGAATTGCGTTTTCATGGCCTTGATTTGGAAATCCAAATTAGCAATCAGCCGATGCGCGCGATTATACGATTCTCGAAAAAAATTACATTTAACGTCCTTCGTCCTATTTGAAAAACGACAGGATTTCACTTTGCAACAGTCGTACATCGGCTTTTTCGATGGGATGCGGGGTTTGCGGCAGCACGGTCAAACGCGCATTGGGCAACCGATTCAATACCGCTTCGGTTTCGGCCCGAGTGACCATGGTGTCGCTGTCGCCAAGGCCCAAAAGAACGGGCAGGTCGATGCCTGAAAAATCATCCAAAACCAACGGATTGGCGCGTCCGAGACCCATCATCATGTCGGCCGTTTTCGACAGTACCTGCTTCCAATCGTTGGGTGCGTGTCTCTTTTCGAGCGCGGCGGCAAAAACGGGTATTTTTTCGGCAATGATTTCAGGATTGAGCATTTTGGTTTCGCGCGCGGCGATGTCGGGCGTCCATTCGAATTTGGTGCCCAGCGTAAAAATACGGCGCACCCGATGCGGATACATCTTGGCCAGATACAGCGCCACATATCCGCCCATGCTGTAGCCAAAGATGTCCACGCGGTCTATTTGTTGGTTGTCGAGGTACCGCATCACCTGCTCAGCAAAAATGTCGATCGCGAACGGGCCGGTCATCGGTTGCCCGCCATGCCCGGCAAAATTGAGCCTATCTAACAAAAAGTCATCCGACAAAGCCTGCGCCAAAGGTTCGAGCTGGTCTTGCGCACCAATGGCGCCGTGGAGCAATAAAAGGTGTGTCATTACCGTCGTATTTTACGATGCAAATTAACGAATCGTTGTGGCTTTGCAAAAATTCACGGTCGATTTCCAAACCTCGCGTTAAAGTGCTTTCGCCACCTTGCGATTGTGGTTAATTTTGGGGTATGACAATCCCTATCCCCTATTCGGTCCTCGATTTGGCCATGGTCACCGAGGGCAACACCCCAACCGACGCATTCCGCAACTCCGTTTCGCTCGCGCAACATACCGAACAGCTCGGCTACAGGCGTTACTGGCTGGCCGAACACCACAACATGGAAGGCGTTGCGAGCACAGCAACCGTGGTACTGATGGCCCACCTGGCCAACCAAACCAAGACGCTGCGCATCGGCTCGGGCGGGATCATGCTGCCCAACCACGCGCCGCTGGTCGTGGCCGAACAATTCGGGACGCTGGCCACGTTGCACCCGCACCGTATCGATCTGGGATTGGGCCGTGCGCCGGGCACCGATCAGCTGACAGCCAATGCGCTGCGCCGCGACATGAAAGCCGTGATGGATTTCGAGGGCAATGTCAAACAAGTGCAGCAGTTCCTTTCAAAAAGCAACCAAAAGAGCGCCGTTCGTGCCATCCCGGGCGAAGGGCTCGACATTCCCATCTGGATTCTGGGATCGAGTGTAGAAAGCGCCTACATCGCGGCCTCGCTGGGGTTACCCTACGTTTTTGCGAGCCATTTTGCACCCGCGCAACTGTTCGAGGCCGCGGCCATTTACCGCGAACACTTTACGCCTTCTGCCCAATTGGACAAGCCTTATTTCATGCCGTGCGTCAACGTGATTGCGGCCGACACGACATACGATGCGAGAAAACTCGCGACCTCTTTCAAAAAATTGTTTTTGGGTATCTTGACCGGCAAACGACAAAAAATGCAACCGCCCGTCGATCCCGATTCGGGGTACATCGATCCGCTCGAAGAGGCCGCGCTGCAGCAAATGATCAAATTTTCGTTTGTGGGCGATGCCGAGAAGATTGCGGGTGAACTCGAGATTTTCCTGCGACGTGTCGGGGCCGATGAAATCATGATCACCACGCCGGTTTACCACCACCAGGACAGGCTACGGTCTTATGAAATCGCCGCTTCGGTGCTGCAATCGATGACGGTTTGATGGCGTTATCCCAGCCTCTCGAGTTGCTTGAAGATCGGTACGACCGACGCACCGTATGGGGTCAGATGGTATTCAATATGCAACGGTTTTTGACGTACAATAACTTTTTCGAGCAACCCGATTTCCTCCAATTCGCGCAGCGCTACCGAAAGGGTTTGCTTGTTGGCGCCTTCGATCTCGCGTAACAGACGGCTGAACCGCAACGGACCGTTTACGGCAAGCCTAAAAATCTCTGGTTTCCATTTGCCCGACAACTGTTTGAGCAGGGCTTGCGCCGGACAGGTTTCTTTTGGGGTGGTCATAAAAAACTGACTTATTGCATGCGTCGGGATTTAGGCCGAACTTTGCAAAAATAATACAATCGGAAACGATGGCCAATTCTGCAAAAACAACTGCGGCCTTGTTGCTGACCCTGCTGTCGGGCAGCGGCTGCCAATCACAAAACAACAAACCTATGGAAAACAACCCGCTGTTGTGTAATCCCGAAAAAGGATTATGCGAAATCCCCGGTACGCCAACACAAAATTCAACTACGGCTGTTCAAGCAGTCGAGAAACCCATTAAGGTGGTGTATTTTACCGACCCGATTTGCTCCTCCTGCTGGGGCATCGAACCGCAATTGCGCAAGTTAAAACTCGAATACGGCCAGTCCATCGACATCGAATACCGCATGGGCGGATTGTTGCCCGACTGGAGCTATAACAGCGGCGGCATCAGCAAACCGTCGGATGTGGCGCACCATTGGGACGAGGTCAGCGCCTACTACGACATGCCCATCGACGGCGACGTTTGGCTCGAAGATCCGCTTGATTCTTCGTATCCGCCCAGCATCGCATTCAAGGCCGCGCAATTGCAGGACCAGCAAAAAGCGCTACTATTTTTGCGCGAAATCCGCGAAATGGTATTCCTGCAAAAAAAGAACATCGCCAAACGGGACAACCTAGCGCTTGCCGCACGAAAAGTCGGATTGGACATTACGCAGTTCAAAACCGACTTCGAAGGTCGCGCCAAACTACTTTTTGAAGAAGACCTCAAACTGGGACGTGCCATGGGCGTACGCGGATTTCCGACGATGATCTTCTCGAACACCGACGGCAAAAACGCAACGGTTTACGGTTCCAAGCCTTATGGCGATTACGAGCAGGCGATCAAAAGTTTGCATCCATTGGCCGCAAAAGCAACATACGACCAAAACTGGCAGGCTGTGTTTGCAAAGTACACGACATTGACCGCAAGGGAATTTGCCGAACTCACCCAAACACCTAGAGCGAATGCCGAAAAAACACTGAACGAACTCACTGCAAACGGCGCACTCGAGAAACAAACCACCAAGAACGGTTCGATCTGGAAACGGCGTTGAGCCATTGCTTCCTTGCCCAAAAATCCATTCCCTCTATCGGTCATCACGCCGGTATAAATGCAAAAAGTGCCTTGGGGATTCCCAAAGCACTTTTTCAACTGGTTGTGTTGTGGTTATTGGACCACGATCTTAAAACTTTGTTTTTCGTTCGCGGTATCGGCTTTCAAGATATAAACGCCTTTGGCCAAATGCGACAAATCCAATTGGAGCGTCGTCGCGTCGAAGGTTTGCGCATATACTTTTTGTCCGTTCATGTTGTAAATGTCCACGTGTTTGATCGACTCGGTATTTTTGATGTTCAACACCGATTGGGTTGGATTCGGATACAACTGGAAGTTGCTCGCGCTGAACTGCGTGCTGGCCAACGTATCGGTCGTGAACGGGATTGGTCCTTCCCAGGCGCTCATGTTGTTGCCACAATTCGAGCGTACGTAAATCTCATAATCAGTATTTGCCGACAGGTCTGAAACACTTCCCGAAGTCTCGGCGGTTTGTGTCCCCGTCTGGCTGCCAGGATACCCTAAACTCGCGTTCTGCACCACGTAGTAATAGCCGCTTGGTGCCGGGTCGGGTGCCGTCCATGCAAAGGCTGCACTTGTTGTTGACGGAATCACGTCGATGGACGTTGGCCTGGCACATGGCGTTGTTGGGTCGTAGGCCGAAATCTGGAAATCTCCGAATTGTCTTGCCCAACCCCACGCGCGGATGATCACAACCGTACCCGGTTCTTTGTCGGTGAAACGAATTCCCGCAAAAGGGTTGCCGCCGATGACAAACTGCTCATTACAATAAGCGGTCCCCAGATTTGGTGGCGCGACCTGGTAGTAAAACGGAAGCAATGTATTGGTTCCGCACGATCCCGTGTAGGTTTCGATGATCGTATCGGTCAACAAAGACCCCGGTGCGAATCGCGTTTCAATCCATAACGTACCAGACTCAGGAACGACTGCTGTAAACCAAACATCGCGTCCGTGCAGGCTGAACTCAAGGGTTCCGCAAGAAGGGTAATTTGAATTGGTGGCGTTGACCGTAGCCGAAGTCGTGTTTCCGATGATGACGTGATCCTCAAATGTCGTCCCCACGGTCAGGGCAATCGGGGCATCGCAATTGTCGTTGACAGGTGGGGGCGGCGATGGGTAAACGCACATGGTAAAATACACGGGCAACGAAACGCCTTCGCTTGTCGAAATGCTGGCGTAGTAGGTTTGACCTGCGGTCAGGTTTGCGAGAACCAAGTTTGTGGTACAGGTTTCGCTTCCGATGGCCGTTAAACTACCCGGAGTGCCACTGTACACCGTAAGGCGCGTTGGCGTAGAGCCGTTGAGCATGTACTTCCTAAAAGTGTATTCCCTTGTTTCAGGGGCCATAAAGGTATACCATACATCCACTTGCTGCGACGGACAGAATGAATCCGAAGAGTGTGTTGCCGATCCGGTATTGCCCTCGATCCCGTTTACACAGTTGAAATCAGGCGACTCGATGAGTGCCGTTGCGTTGGCGATTTCGTCGTTATCAGGCGCGTCAGGGAATTTGTAGATGCACAATCTGAATTCGACCGCAGGATCGGCCGCCGCGATTGAAATGTAATATGTCGTACCCGCGGCCAACGTTTGCGAGGTAAAATTGGTCGAACATCCGCCCGGAATAACCGCAAGGTTACCCGGAGTTCCCGTGAACATATAGAGACTGGTGACGCCTATCAGTCCGTTTGTAGGTGTCCCGGTAATCGAATACAGTCCAGATTCGGTTGGGGTAAATTTATACCAAAGGTCGTTGCGGTCGGCATAAAGCGGGCTCTGGCATGGAAATTCAGGGGACTGTGTGGCGCCTTCGAAAGTGGCGATGATCTGATTGTCGCATGTGTAATCGGTAGAAGCTTCGATCACGTGGGCATCGGCGGCTTCATCGTTGAGGATCATGGCCGGATTCAACTCATAGGTAAACTCATCCATGAACACATTTTGTATCGGTCCGGTTCCGGAATGCTGCGGTTTAAACGCAATGTATTTGTGTCCCAAGTTGTCGTTGTAGTTGGTCAGGTCTATGGTGAATTCAGTCCATGGACCGGCAATGATTGACGCTTGGTTCAACGTCGTGCCGTCGAGCAATTCGAACGACGCCATGTCGGTTGGGCTCGCCACAGTTCCAATCAGAATGTTCATGTTGGCTTCCTGTCCGCTTCTTTTGTTCATCTTAAAACGGATGCGCTTGTTGACGCCAAGATCCGAAAATTCAGGTGAAACCAACACCAGACTTTCGACCGGCGTGTTCGGTTGAAAATAGAATCTGAGTTGCAAAGCACCTTCTACCGGCGAAACGCCGAAAGACAGTCCAAAAGTTTTCAAATCGCCACTGCCGGTATCGTAAACAGACCAGCATGGTTTTACTTCTTCGGTGGCTACGTTCGCACCTTGGAAACCTTCGGCAAATGGTGCCGCGAAAGCACTACAAGGCGTGGTGAACGCAACCGGGCCGGTCCAGGCACCAAATCCGTTGCCGTCGCAGTTGGCCCGTACATAAATGGAATAAGCGGTGTTTGGCGTCAGGTCTGAAACCAGATTGGACAGTTCAGACGTTGGCGTGCCCGAGGTCAAATCTGTTGGTGCTGCATTGGTCGATGGCTGTACGATGTATTCCCACGCCGTTTCGGCCGAAGCACTCGCAGTCCAGATAGCCGTAACGGTTGATGATGTAACATCGTCTGCCGCAATGCCCGGAACTTCAAGACATGCCGGAATGTTCTCAATACAAACCGTATTGATGTAAATGTGCTTTCCGGTAGCACCACTGTGTTTAAAATAGTAGTGCGCGTTTCCGTTGTTTGGAAGGTTCACCAAGTATTCTGCGTTTCTGTCGGTAGAAAGTGTCAGGCTCGTGATGGCCACAAAGTTTCCGATGCCATCAACCGTACCCACCTCCAACAGGTCGGCAGTATTGTCGGTTGCACCCGCCGTAAAACGCAAACGGTGCAAACCATCGGTGGCATACGCAATGTTTGGCGAGGTCGCGCTGATGGTACCCGATGCCGATACCGGGTAGTACAAGTCGAACATGTTCTTTTGGTAAGACGCCTGGTAAATCACCTTGGCCACGCCGCCCGATCCGCCGCCCGCGTTGGCCGACCAGCAAAAAGGAACGGTATTGGTCAACGTGCTGACAAAATCTTCGCAGTAGTTTGCCGTCACATCGTCACACAAAGTTCTGATGGTTGCGCCCAAAACCCATTCGCCAAAACTGGTTTCGCCACATTTCGCACGGACATAAACTTCGTACAATGTGTTGGAAAGCAATCCGTTTACGGTAAGCGATGGTGTGGCGCTCGCCTGGCTGTAATCGGTACCGTCGGCTGTGGGAACGCCGGTTCCGGCCGGTTGCACGACATATTGCCAGTCGGTTTCGGCCGAACCGCTTTGGTTCCAGGTCAAATCGATCGAATTGATACCCGGATTCGAAGCGACCACACGGCTTGCCTTGGGCTTGTTTGTAGTAACGCAATCCGTCTGCAATTGCCTTTTCGGGGTTGTTGTAAACCAGCATATTGGTTTCGCCCAGCAGGCTTTCCAAGCTTTTTTGGGGTTGCGCCCACGCGATTGGCGCGAGCGATACCGCAGCAAACAACACCATTATTTTAAATCAGATTTTCATAGCCCCGAATACAACCACAAGTTAGCGAAAGTTTACTGTTTTTCGTTTTTCTTTTTGAGAAAAGAAACAAACTGCTTGGGTGTCAAATCGGTGACCGATTTAAAGACGCTGCTGAACGCGCTGTGCGACGAAAAGCCACAGGTTTCGGCCAGATAGCTCACTTTGTAATTGAGGAACCTCGCATCGGATGTCATCATTTTGATGATGTAATTGATCCGGAGTTCGTTGATGTAGGTATTAAAGTTCTTGCACTTGTGGACATGGATCGTCTCGGACAGGTACTTGGTGTTCGTATTGAGCTTCTTGGCCAACGATTGCAACGAAATGCCGGGGTTGTTAAAATAGGTGGTCTTTTCAAATTCGGCCAGCTTGTCCAAGATGAACTGCTCGGTCTTTTCGGGAATCGCAATGCCTTTGTACACCGTTTCCTGGATGCTGTAGGCGGCGTCCCGTACGGGTTTGATCTGGCCTTCCGATGCGATTTTTTGCAACAACGATTCAAAATGCGCGTACTCGCGGTTTAATTTTCTATTGTAAAAAAAGTAGATCCCAAACGAAAGCAACAAAACCGACACCAGGCCCACAATCACAAAATCGTAACTGCTTTTCTCGGTTTCCAACAAAAGCTGCTGCTCTGTTTCGATTTGCTGCAGCAATGCATTGCGCGACTGGCGTTCGGAGGCTACTGTCTCGTCGGTCAGGGTTTGGTATTGCTGGTAAAAAGAATGTCGTTTTTCGTTATCGTTTTTCAGGTGTGCCACCTCCGACAATTCTTTTTAGGTCGATGCCTTGGTATACCGATCGACCAACGGAAACGACAACACCTGGTTGAACATCGTTTCGGCCAAACCATACTTTCTTTGCTGTAACGCGACCATCCCTTTCCCGTGAAGCGCTTCGGCCGCGATGGTCGATTGTTCCAATTGGTTGCGCTGTAAAATCGTCCATGCCGCATCGTAGTTTTTGTCGGCATCCGTGTAGCGCGCTTGTGTAGTTTGAATGGCGGCGGTAGCCAGATGGATCTTGGCCAGCAACACTGGGAAATTTTGTAGATCGCCCGCCAAGACCGCTTTGGCTTCATCGAGTTTGTTTAACGCTTGGTCCTAGGCTTGATTGTGCAGCAGTATGTAGGCTTGATTGAGCAGCAGTATGTAGGCTTGATTGAGCAGGACTGTCGCGTGGCATCCGTTTTTTTCGGTTCCCTTTGCAAGGCCGTTGAGCAATCCCGAAGCACGGTCGAGATAAGCGTCCGACTTGTCTTGTACGCCAAAAATCCGGCATCGCGACGAAATCGATGCCAGTACGAAGACTTTTAACGCCGCGCCTTCATCGGCTTTAAGCAATTGATTGGTTTCGAACAAACGCGCGATGCTTTCGCTGTAATTTCCGAGCACAAAGTTGCTTTCAGACAGCAAATACAAACCTTCGGCTTTGCTTTGTGGAGTATTGGAATGTTCCAGATACGATGCGACCTTGCGCACCTGCTCCGGATCCTGGTAAACCAGATTGCTGTTTTTGATAAAAATAGGGCTGAGCGAATGGCTTTGCGCCCACGACGCCGAAACCACAAAAAACAACATCCAAAAAAAAGGAAAATAACGGCCTAGCATCGTTTTGTCTTTCGACAAAGATACACAATTTACAACGCCCATCAAGGCTTACGGCAAACCCGGTAACGGTTACATGTTTCTGCGGTACTGCCCGCCCACCTCGAACAACGCGCTCGTGATTTGACCCAGCGAACACACTTTGGTGGCTTCCATGAGCTGCTCGAAAATGTTCTTGTTCTGGATGGCGGCTTCCTGTACGGCGGCAAGCAATTCGTCTTCCTTGCCTGCATGCGTTTTGTGTAACGCATCGAGCATGTCGATCTGGTATTGCTTTTCTTCTTCGGTCGCGCGGATGACCTCGGCAGGAACCACCGTCGGCGAACCTTTCGAGCTCAAGAAAGTGTTGACGCCGATGATCGGGAAGTCGCCGTTGTGTTTCAAAGTTTCATAATACAATGATTCCTCCTGGATTTTCGAACGTTGGTACATCGTCTCCATCGCACCAAGTACGCCGCCGCGTTCGGTGATACGGTCGAATTCCTGCAACACGGCCTCTTCGACCAAGTCGGTCAATTCTTCGATGATGAACGAGCCCTGGATCGGGTTTTCGTTCTTGGCCAGTCCGAGTTCTTTGTTGATGATGAGCTGGATGGCCATCGCACGGCGTACCGATTCTTCGGTAGGCGTCGTGATCGCTTCGTCGTAGGCGTTGGTGTGCAACGAGTTGCAGTTGTCGTAAATCGCATACAACGCTTGCAACGTCGTGCGGATGTCGTTAAAGTCGATTTCCTGCGCGTGCAGCGAACGACCCGAAGTTTGGATATGGTACTTGAGCATTTGCGCACGCTCGTTCGCACCGTATTTGTTCTTCAACGCTTTGGCCCAAATCTTACGCGCCACACGGCCAATCACCGCATATTCGGGATCGATACCGTTCGAGAAAAAGAACGACAGGTTGGGCCCGAAATCGTTGATGTTCATGCCGCGGCTCAAATAGTATTCGACATACGTGAAGCCGTTGGCCAGCGTAAAGGCCAGCTGCGTGATCGGGTTGGCGCCGGCTTCGGCAATGTGGTAGCCCGAGATGGACACCGAATAAAAGTTGCGTACGTTTTTGTGGATGAAATACTCCTGCACATCGCCCATCAGACGCAATGCAAATTCGGTCGAAAAAATACAGGTATTCTGCGCCTGGTCTTCCTTCAAAATATCGGCCTGTACCGTTCCGCGCACTTGCGAAAGTGTCCTGGCCTTGATGTTGGCATACACATCGGAAGGCAACACCATGTCGCCGGTGACGCCCAAAAGCATCAAGCCCAAGCCGTTGTTGCCGTCGGGCAATTTGCCCTGGTACTGCGGACGCTGGGTTTTTGATTTTTTGTAAATCTCGTCGATTTTGGCCTGCACCTCATCGACCAGGTTGTTTTCCTTGATGTAGATTTCGCACTGTTGGTCGATGGCCGCGTTCATGAAAAACCCGAGCAGCATTGGCGCCGGACCGTTGATCGTCATCGAAACCGACGTCATCGGATGTACGAGATCGAATCCCGAATACAACTTCTTGGCGTCGTCCAGACAGCAAATCGAAACCCCAGCATTACCGATTTTTCCGTAAATATCGGGGCGCAAATGCGGATCGTTGCCATACAACGTCACCGAGTCGAACGCCGTAGACAAACGCTTGGCCGGCATGCCTTGCGAGACATAGTGGAATCGTTTGTTGGTACGCTCTGGTCCGCCCTCGCCTGCAAACATACGGCTTGGGTCTTCGCCTTCGCGCTTGAACGGATAAAGCCCCGATGCAAACGGGAATTCGCCCGGTACGTTCTCCTGCAAACACCAGCGCAAAATGTCGCCCCACGCTTCGTATTTTGGAAGCGCGACTTTCGGAATCTGGCTGTGCGACAACGATTCGGTGTGCGTCGCGATCTTGATTTCCTTGTCGCGTACCTTGAAACTGTAAACCGGATTTTTGTACTTGGTGACTTTTTCGCCCCAGGTTTGGATGATTTCCCAGTTGTACGGGTCGAGGTTGAGTTTGACGCGGTCGAATTCGGCCAATAATAATTTTATTAATTCTTTATTGCTATTATTTATTGCTTCGCTATCCAAACCGAATTTGGTCAAGCCGATATTTTGGCCTGCGACCGATTCGATCGTTTTGTAGATGCCGTAGAGCGTTTGGGCGACTTTTTGCTGCGCCGACGCCGTTTGGTCGTATTTGCGGTTGTTCTCGGCGATTTCACTCAGGTAGCGCGTACGGTGTGGCGGAATCACGAAAATTTTCTCGCTCATCTCTTTCGAAATGTGGAAATCCGATTGGAGGTCGGATTGCGTTTTCTCGTGGATTTTGTCCATCACCGATTTGTAGAGCGTGTTCATGCCCGGGTCGTTGAACTGCGATGCGATCGTCCCGAAAACCGGCAGCGTATCCAAGTCGGCGTCCCAAAGCTGGTGGTTGCGTTGGTATTGTTTTTTGACGTCGCGCAACGCATCGAGCGAGCCGCGTTTGTCGAATTTGTTGATGGCCACGAGGTCGGCAAAATCGAGCATGTCGATTTTTTCGAGCTGCGTCGCGGCGCCGAATTCGGGTGTCATCACATACAACGACACATCGGAATGGTCCATGATTTCGGTATCCGATTGGCCGATTCCAGAAGTTTCGAGGATGATTAAATCGTATTTGGCCGCCTTCAACACTTCAATCGCTTCGGCTACATATTTGGAAAGCGCAAGGTTCGATTGACGTGTGGCGAGTGAACGCATGTAGACGCGCGGGTTGTTGATTGCGTTCATACGGATACGGTCGCCCAAAAGCGCGCCGCCTGTTTTTCTTTTCGACGGATCGACCGATATCAATCCTATGGTTTTTTCTGGGAAATCGATCAAAAATCTGCGGACCACCTCATCGACAAGCGATGATTTTCCCGCGCCACCCGTTCCGGTAATGCCGAGTACAGGCGTTTTGGAATCCTTGTTTTTTTTGTGGATGGCGTCCATGGCATCTTTGGCGACTTCGGGGAAGTTCTCGGCCGATGAAATCACGCGCGCAATCGCCGTCGGATTCTTGTCTTCAAGATGGTTGACCTCGCCGTTGAGTTTGTCGCCAACGGGAAAATCGGAACGCTTTACGAGATCATTGATCATGCCTTGCAAACCGAGCTCGCGGCCGTCGTCGGGCGAGTAGATGCGCTCGATGCCGTATTCGTGCAATTCCGAGATTTCGCTCGGCAAAATAACACCGCCGCCGCCGCCGAAAATTTTGATGTGGCCCGCACCTTTTTCCTTGAGCAAATCGTACATGTATTTGAAATACTCGTTGTGGCCGCCTTGGTAAGACGTCATCGCGATCGCGTTGGCATCTTCCTGGATGGCCGTGTTGACAACCTCCTCGACCGAACGGTCGTGCCCGAGGTGGATGACCTCGACGCCCGTGGCCTGGATGATGCGGCGCATGATGTTGATCGCGGCATCGTGCCCATCGAATAGCGAGGCAGCCGTGACGATTCGTACTTTGTTGACAGGAGTATAAGGTGCTACGGGTTCCATAGGGTGTTTTTAAAAAGTGGTGCAAGTTACGAAATCGTTGGAGAATTTGAAAGGTGAATGACGGATGATGAAAGTCGTAAAGTCATAAAGTCGTAAAGTCATAAAGTCATAAAGTCGAACGACGAATAACCAAATAACCAATTCAACGATTCAACGATTAAACGATTAACCGACTCAACGAATAAACGATTAAACAACAATCCGTCGCCTAAAATTAAATCCTTATATTTGAGAAAACACACCGCATGAACAAAATCCTCAACTTTATCGACCTCACCTTGGGCGAGGACAGCAAGGAAGTCGTACTCGAAAACGTCAAATCGAACATCTCGTTCCGTGGGGCCAACCTTTGGATTTTGGCGTGCGCAATCGTGATTGCGTCGGTGGGGCTGAATGTCAATTCGACGGCGGTAATTATCGGCGCGATGTTGATCTCTCCGCTCATGGGGCCTATCATTGGCGCGGGTTTTTCGCTGGGCATCTACGATTTCGAGTTGTTCAAGAAGTCGCTTAAGAATTTGCTGATCGCGACGGTGGTGAGCCTTACCGTATCGACATTGTATTTTTACCTGAGTCCGTTCAAGGAAACCCAATCGGAACTTTTGGCGCGCACCTCGCCCAACATTTACGACATTTTGATCGCTTTTTTTGGCGGCCTGGTGGGCGTGATTGCCATTACGCGCAAAGAGAAAGGCAACCCGATTCCGGGCGTTGCCATCGCCACGGCGCTCATGCCGCCTTTGTGTACGGCGGGTTACGGGTTGGCCGTCGGGAATTTGAAGTTTTTTGGCGGGGCTATTTATTTGTACATCATCAACTGTGTGTTCATTTGCGTGGCCACGTTCTTGATCGTCAAATTCCTCAAATACCCGCGCCATATGCAATTTGAGAAAAAACGCGAAAAACAAATCACTTACCTCATCACCGCGCTCATTTTTGTATTGCTCGTACCAAGCATCTATTTTGGTTATACGTTGTTTGAGGAGCGCAAATTCGAACAAAAGGTCAATACCTTTCTGCAAAACGAATTGACCGACAAGGGGTACACCATCATCTACAAAAAAACGCGGTACCAGACGCGGCCGAGCATCGAGCTCGCGCTGTTGACCAAGCGGTTTTCGGCGGCCGAGACCCAAGAACTCGAATCGCGCATGAAAACCTATGACCTGCAAAATGTACGGCTGAAGATCAGACAGGACACGACCAACCTCAAACAGGACATCCTGAACCAGATCAAGAGCGAACGCGCCGTGGTAGACCAAAAAGATGCGGTGATTGCAGCCCTGCGCAAGGAAATCGCCGACGGCCAATTCGACAACCGATCGCTATTGGCCGAAGCCAAAGTGCTGTTCCCGACGCTGACCGATGTGTCGGTCTCGAACCATCCGTTTGGCGTGGCCAACGAAAAGGAATCGGTGGTGCCGGTATTGATCTATGCGAGCGAAAAACCGTTGGGCAAAGCCGACACCGACAAACTGGCCGCGTGGGCCAAGACACGGTTGAAGAAGGGCGTGGTGAAGGTGTTTTGGGAAGGGGTGTAAGCAAAGCGCTTGCGCGCCCACCCTGGCGCAAATATACCTTATTACTTACTTACTACATTACATAAAATCTACCGAAATCACCCCAACCCAGCCATTTTATCATGCAACCATTTTCGTTCAAACTCGAGCAACGCCGCTCTGCGTTCGAGCGCCAGACGTTCTAAAGACGCTTGTACGGCGTCCGGCTGCCTGCCCTTCGGCAATCGCTTGACCGCCATCGGCAATTCGTCTTTTGCCGGTTGGTACGTACTTAAAAATCGCTGTACTTTTTCTTTCCTGGCCGCCGCATCGGATTTCTTGTCGTATACCGCTATTTGCCTGGCGATGGCTTGCCGGCCGTAATCGTTCTCGCGCGCCCATTGGTCGAGTTGGTGTTTTTGTCGGTCGGTAACCGTTACATTAGCGGGCTTGGCATCGGGCGACTGGACAGCCGCGATCAACTGCGCCAAACGCGGCAAGGTGTGGCCAGGGAGCTCGCGCAGCCCCGATTCATACATCGACCAGCGGCTTACAGTGACACCCAAAAGCATGGACATTTCACGTTGGGTCACGCCCAATTGTTGTCGGAGGGAAGATTTTGGTTTCATGGTTTTTTTTGTGTGCAAATGGATTAGACATTCTACTTTGCACACCGTTTTGTGTGCAGTTTTGGTTTTTTTGGAGTTTTGCACACAAGATGTATGCCGAAAACCAACCCAGGACTACACTGCATCGTAAAGATGGGATTGAAAATCAATAAACGATTTTCTGATGGTAGGAATCTCACCTAATTCTTTTTTGGCATCTGAAATAGCATGGTACTTCAATACCAACAAGTCCGCAATTTTGGAATCGTCCAGCTCGTCGCTCCCCCGCGCAACATATTGTTTGAGTACAAAGTCAAGAAACTGTTGTTGGTTGTGGTTGTAATCTTTCAGATAAATTCTTGCCCTTTCCGCTCGCGTTTGCCGTTTTTCTATCGAAGCATGGAACGCAATATAAGCGAGCACGTCATAAAGGTCACTTTCCTGTGCACCAAGCATCGATTGGAATTCGACCAGTTGGCTTTTGGGAAAACCCTTTTCAGTCAGTTCTTCGAGCAGCTTGCTTCGCGTTTGCGGATCACTCCACAGTTTGCGCAGCTCGGTTTCATTCTTGAAGAATTCGGGAAGCGTCCCAAACAGACTTTGCAGGAACTCCTCGCCCGATATCGGCTTGCCATCCGGGCTCCAGAACGTCGTCTTGAACATGTGCTGGAATTCGCGCACTTTCCCGTCGGCAAGTTTCACTTTCGTCATTTTACGTTTCCCGGCTTCGCATCGGCAATATTCATAACCACATTCAGGACACGGCTCGCCCGGATCTTTCAAACAGGTACATGGGGTTTGGCCGCACTCCGTGCAAGGTTTCCCGTCGACCGGGGTTTTGGGTAGCGGTTCCACAGGATCAAGTGGCTCGCCATCCCATTCCGGGTCGCTGAAATGCAGGTAGGCCTTCACAAAATCGTATATGGTAAAATAGTCCTTACCGTCAAACAATCGCGTTCCGCGCCCAACGATTTGCTTGAACTCGATCATTGAATTGACCGGGCGCAACAACACGATGTTTTTGATTTCGGGCGCATCGACCCCCGTACTCAATTTTTGGGAGGTGGTCAATACCGTCGGGATGCGCTTTTCGTTGTTTTGGAAGTCACGCAGGTGTTGTTCGCCGAGCGTACCGTCGTTGGCGGTAACACGTTGGCAGTAGTTCGGATTTTTGCTATCAGAAATTTGATTGATCAAATCGCGTACGGCGGCGGCATGGTCCTGCGTGGCGCAAAAAACCAGCGTCTTTTCATTCTGGTTCATCATTTCCATGAAAATCTTGACACGGTATTCTTCGCGCGCCTTGATTTCGATGATGCGGTTCATGTCGGCCTCGGTGTAACGGCGGCCTTCTTCAATCTCGCCTTCGATGACCGTATCGTCCGAGGTAAACACATAGTCGTCGATGGTCGTGTCGATTTGCTTAACGCGGAACGGTGTCAGGAAGCCGTCGTTGATGCCATCCTTGAGCGAATAAGTGTACACCGGTTTGCCGAAATAGTCATACGTATCGGCGTTGATGGTGCGCTTGGGCGTGGCGGTCAACCCCAATTGAACGGCCGGCGAGAAATAATCGAGAATGGTACGCCACGAACTTTCATCTTTCGCGCCGCCGCGGTGGCATTCGTCGATGATGATGAAGTCGAAAAAATCTTTGGGGTATTGCCCGAAGTTTGATTTTCCGTCCACTTCAGAAACGAATGTCTGGAAAATCGTAAAGAAGATTCCGGCATTGGTGGGCACCTTGCCTTCTTTCTTGATTTCCGACGGCTTGATGCGTTTGAACACATCTTCCTCGAACGCGTTGTATTCGTTGAACGACGTGAGCGCCTGATCGGCCAAGAGGTTGCGATCGGCCAAAAATAAAATGCGCGGGCTGCGCTCGTAAAAGCCTTCGGTATGCGCCGACAGGTTCCACTTGGTTTGGAACAATTTCCACGCAATGTGGAACGCCGTGGCGGTTTTGCCCGTTCCGGTGGCCAATGTGAGCAAGATTCTTTTTTGTTCAGAGGCCAGCGCTTCGAGTACATTGTTCACCGAATTCACCTGATAATACCGCGGCGGCTTTTGTCCGCTTTTGGTTTCAAACGGAACGGCATCGAACTTTTGCGTCCACAGTTCCTTTTGCGGCTCGCTGCGTTCTTCGCGCCCGAAGGTCATTTCCCAGAGTTCATCGGGCGAAGGAAATTGCAGGACATCGCCTTCAACGCCTTCCTGCATGTCAATCTGGTAATGTTGTTTCCCGTTGGTGGCAAACGCAAACCGGATCTGCAGTTTTTCAGCATAGGCTTTGGCCTGACCCACGCCATCGGTGTAGTATTTGGTCGCGGCCTTGGCTTCGATGACGGCCAGGTTGCGGTTTTTGTAACGCAAAATGTAATCGGCTTTGTCTGGGTTGGCGCGGCGGTTTTGCCCGATCAGTCGGCCTTTGTTGATGGGAAACTCCATAAGCAACCTACTCGCGGGAACGACATCCCAACCCGCAGCCTTTAAAGCCGGGTCTATGAGTTCGTAGCGCGTTTGGGTTTCGTTCATGCGGTTACTTCTTTATTGGTGAGTTGGCCGGTGAAGGCTTTTTGCAGGATGGCTTTTTTGAGTTGTTCGAGGTTTTGGAGTTTTTGGGTGTAGTTAAATTTAAGTCGATTTGAGTAATTTTCAATTTCTTTCAGTTTGCTAACTACGTCTTCTTGTTTGCGTAAATCGTTTGGAAAATGAATCTCAAATTCCTCCAATTGTGCTTTGGTAATAGCTTGTCTAGTCGACCCTTTTTCTCCAGTTGACAGAATCTGCTTCTTGTACGGTTCTGCGATTAGCAGTAAATTTAAAAATGCAGGGGTCAACAAATCTTTCTTTGTTCTAATAATAGAAACGTGTTGATTGACTCTTGCTGGAATTATTTCATCTGGAACAATACAGGTTCTTGCAATTGATGCCCCTGTGATATTTAAAAGTACATCATCTTTTTCTATTACAACGTTATTCAAATCATTTGCTTGTTTGCTGTCGATAAAAGCCAAATTCTTTCTCACGAAAACGCCGTCGTGAACATTCATGCTTCTGACGAGGGAAATTCCTTCATCTTTATAATTTTCCTTTCCTCCACGAGGCGTTGCTCCGCTTCCTATTTTGGTTGTAACGCTTTTTAAAGTCTTCTCCTCCCAATCATCCCCTTTCTCCCTAAAAACCCGATCCAATTCACTCTGAAATAAATCTTTTGCGTTTTGCAGGTTCTTTTCAAGATTGGATTTGGCGCGGTCGATGGCGGTGAAGGCTTGGTTGAGGATGGAAACGATGTGATGTTGCTCGTTTATTGAAGGATAAACAATTTGGATACCTTTAAACTTCACAGATGAAACGCCTCCAATAATCCCCAAAAGGTTTGATGAAAAATTTCTTTGAAACTCTTCAGATAGGTAGAAGTAATATAGATACTTAGGAATTACCTCGCCATATGGAACAACTGCAAAGAGCTTATTGCCAAAGCATACATCCCTATCAACGAATCCGACTTTTCTCCCGGCACTTCCACCTTCAACGCAAATTATTGGCGTATCAGCAGGAGCGACTTTATATCCATAAGTTCTGTAATCTGGTATATTTACCCCATTGTTATAGTCGATGGCACCATCGAATCCAACATCTTTTGTGGCAATGAATGGTGTGCCATTCTTTCCTAGAAAATTATCTCTCTTGAACTGTTCATTAATTGAATTCCCATTGTAAACCTTTCCAATATCTCCAATTTTCTTTACAGTCCAATCTTCTGGTAATTCCATCATCCCACCAATTCTTTAACCTGATTCAACAAAACTTTCGTCTCTTTATCGAGCGCCTGCATTTCCTCCAAAATTTCCATCGGGCTACGCAACGCGGCTTCCTGCGGCTTGTTCGGGTTTTTTACCGAGAGGTCGTAATTGTGTGTCTGAACATCGGCAATAGAAACATTCCAGCTCTTCTCCGTTTCGGGTTGGGTTTTTTGCAATGCCACAAACTCGCGCATATCGTTGTCATTTAGCGGATTGGTCTTGCCCATGCTGCGTCCGGGATCGAGTTGGTAGAACCAGGTTTTTTGCGTCGGTTCGCCTTTGGTAAAAAACAGCACGACGGTTTTGACGCCCGCGCCGAGGAACGTGCCGCCCGGCATGTCGAGTACCGTATGCAGATCGCAGGTTTCCAAAAGGTGTTTGCGCAAAGCCACCGAGGCGTTGTCGGCATTGCTCAAAAACGTATTCTTGATGACGATGGCCGCGCGCCCCCCAGTCTTTAAACTCTTGATGAAGTGTTGCAGGAACAACGATGCGGTTTCGCCGGTGCGGATGTCGAAATTGTGCTGCACCTCGGGGCGTTCCTTACCCCCAAACGGCGGATTGGCCAGGATGACGTGGTAGCGGTCTTTTTCCTGGATTTGGCGGATGTCTTCGCTGAGCGTGTTGGTGTGAATGATGTTCGGCGCTTCGATGCCGTGCAAAATCATGTTCATCGTCCCGATGATGTAGGCGAGGTTTTTCTTTTCCTTGCCGTACAAGGTTTCTTCCTGTAAGATGCGCAGGCTTGAGGTCGATTTGTCCATGCGCTCATACAGATAATCGAAGGCTTCGCAGAGAAACCCGCAGCTGCCACACGCGCCGTCGTAAATCTTTTCGCCGATTTTTGGATCTATGACTTCAATCATGGCGCGGATCAGCGGGCGCGGCGTGTAGTATTGGCCGCCGTTGCGTCCGGCGTTGCCCATGTTTTTGATCTTGGCTTCGTACAGATGGCTGAGCTCGTGTTTTTCGGTCGAACTGCGGAACAGGAGTTCATCGGCCTTTTCAATTACTTCGCGCAGGTTGTAGCCGCTTTTGATTTTGTTGTTGAGCTCGCTGAAAATCTCGCCGATTTTGTATTCGATGGTTTTGGGATTCTCTGTCTTTTGCTTGAACTCGGCCAAATACGGGAACAGTTCCTGATCGACGAATTTCACAAGGTCTTGGCCAGTTTTGGCTTTGTTTTGGTCGAGTTTGCCGTCCTGTCCTTTCGGCATCGCCCAATTGGGCCAGCGGTATGGTTCATCGAGAATGAAAGAATAGGTTTTGCCTTGAAGTTCAGCCTTGTCGTGTTTGTCTTTTTCGAGTTCGTCGAGGTAGCGCAGGAATAAAATCCAAGAAGTCTGTTCGATGTAGTCGAGTTCGCTGTCGGCACCTGCATCTTTGTACAGGATGTCGTCTATATTTTTAAAGGTTTGTTCAAACATGGTATTGTAGTAATGCACCAAATGTAACCAAACTAAGTAAAAAAGCAAAAAGGAGGCACAAAATATAACGGTTAACGGGTGACGGCTATCGATTTGATATAGGTTGATGCAGTTGGTGTGCACTCTTATACGGATATAATTTTTGCACACCAAAACGTGTGCATTTTTAAACATCAATCGATTTTGCACACAAAACAGCCGCGACCCATTGTATAAAAAGCGTTTGTTCAACACTTTGCCACCGACCTTTTTTGTTCGACGTCCCACGTTGGATTTTTGATTTTGCCGTAAATTTGATTTTGGATTTACAGTTTTTCTGCACGAGGTGTATTTGATAAAATGGTATTTTTACCGTAGGGAAGGGGGCATTGGAAGTATACCCCAACGGAATTAAAGAATACCGTGCAAACAGACCCGAGCCCGGAGGGCGAACTGTACGAAGTAATTTTCTGTACTTTTTGTTAAAGTTTGGGCAATCGGCTAGTTGATTAATGGTTATTCGTTGATTTGGTTATTCGTCGTTCGTCGTTCGTCGTTCGTCATTTGACTTTCGACTTTGGCCTTTCTATTTGTGAATTTTCGGATATTCTTCACTTCCACTTTTTACAGATTTTCTGTAGGGC
>NZ_FMVF01000014.1:0-32434 GCF_900101895.1 Flavobacterium caeni | reverse complement strand
GGTTATTTGGTTATTTGGTTATTCGGCGTTCGACTTTTGACGTTCGACTTTACGACTTTACGACTTTACGACTTTACGACTTTATGACTTTATGACTTTATGACTTTACGACTTTATGACTTTACGACTTTATGACTTTACGACTTTATGAAAAACCTCCTCCTCATCACCCTCCTATTCCTCGCCTCAAGCTGCGCCGAACTGCAACAAGTGGCCAGCCAATACCCGCAACTCGGAACGGTGGCTAACGCCGACATTTCTGCGGGTCTCAAGGAAGCACTCAACAACGGCATCACCAAGCAGGTCTCGAAACTTACCGTGACCGACGGATTTTTCAGGAACGAAGCCGTCAAGATCTTGCTTCCTGACGAACTCAAGAAAGTCGACAAAACACTGCGCGACCTGGGGATGTCGAGCCTGGCCGACGAAGGACTCAAAGTGCTCAACCGTGCCGCCGAGAATGCCGTCAAAGAAGCCACGCCCATTTTTGCAGGCGCGGTAAAGAACATGACCTTCACCGATGCGCGCAACATCCTTTTGGGCAACGACTCGTCGGCGACGACCTATTTGCAGAACACGACATCGACACAGTTGTACACCAAGTTCAATCCCGTGGTCAAAACCTCGCTCGGCAAGGTGGGTGCCGACAAGGTGTGGAACCAGATCATCACCAAATACAACGCGATCCCGTTGGTCAAGAAGGTCAATCCCGACCTGAACGACTATGTGACCGACAAGGCCATGGAGGGCGTGTTCAAGATGGTGGCCGTCGAGGAAAAAGACATCCGGAACAACCTTTCGGCGCGCACTTCCGACCTGCTCAAGCGGGTTTTTGCGCTGCAGGACTAGCGTTTTATCGGTTAATCGTTGATTCGGTTATTTGGTTATTCTGCGTTCGACATTTGACTTTACGACTTTACAACTTTAATTTAACTTTAAATAACTAATCCTTAACACTTTCACCCCGATTTTTGTCGCATCTTTGTAATGTAATAAAGGGTTTTATTATTTGGTTTAGAGTTAGTTAAAAAGATGCCGACGGTTTGAAAAAATCGTCGGTTTTTTTGTGCGCTACCCCAGCCTATCGTGCAGTTGCTTGAAGTACGCGAAGGCTTTGTGCACGCGGCTTCCGTACCATGAAAACATTTCGCCGTCGACAAAAACGGTCTTGGCGTGGTGCGTAAAACGACCGATCTCGAACGCGTCTTCTTCTTTAAACGGATAGGGTTCAGACGACAACAAAACCACATCGGGATCGCCTTCCAGACGCATTTTGCGGAGTTCGATTTCTGGGTAGCGCCCTTTGGCATAAATATTTTCGAAGCGATTGAGCGTCAACATCTCGTTGATGAAATTGTCCTCGCCTGCCACCATCCAAGGATTTTTCCAAATAAAATAGGCGACTTTGCGCAATGGCTTTCCTGCTATGTAGTGTTTAAAATCCTGGTAGCCGAATGTAATCTTGTCGGTCCATTTTTGCGCCTCGGTACGGCGGTTGAACAGTTGCCCGAAATCGGCGATCATACGGAGATTGTCGTCCAGTGTTCGCACGTCGGTGACCCATACCGGACCAATTTTGCGCAATGCTTCGACCATTTCGAGCGTATTCTCTTCTTTGTTGCAGACGATGATGTCGGGCTCGAGCGCCGCAATTTTCTCGAGACGTACCTTTTTGGTCCCGCCCACGATGGTCTTGACCGATTTGAGGTGGTACGGATGCACGCAAAACTTGGTGATGCCCACCAATTGTTCCTCCAGACCCAGATCGCACAGCAACTCGGTTTGCGACGGCACAAGCGATACGATGCGCCGCGGCGGCGAAGTGAATTCGAAATGTTTTCCTATTTGGTCTTGCATGTGCCTATTTGTGGTATGCGAAGTTAGCGATTGCCGGCCAAAACCACACTTTTTTGGGCCCGATGTTTTAACTTTGACGCCATGAAAAAAACAATTGTGCTCCCATGCCTTTTCGTTGGGCTTTGTTGTCTGATGCCGCTGCTTACCCTGGCGCAAACTGTACAGACCAGGGTGGTGACGTTGATGGGGTCGCGGTTCGATTTGACGGTGTCGGCCAAAAACGAAGCCGATGCGCAGGCCTACATCGACACCGCCGTGGCCGAAATCACGCGCATCGAGCATTTGATTTCCGAATGGATTCCCGCGACGCAAGTGTCCGAGGTCAACCGAAACGCAGGTATCAAACCCGTAAAGGTCGATCGCGAGCTGTTTGATTTGACACGGCGCGCGATCGCTTTTTCTACCATGACAAACGGCGCGTTCGACATCAGTTTTGCGGCCATCGACAAGGTTTGGAAATTTGATGGCAGCATGACCAAAACGCCCTCCAAGCGCGCGGTACGGCGTTCGGTGCGCAGGATCGGCTATCAAAACATCGTGCTCGATTCGGTCGCGCAGACGATTTTTCTCAAGAAAAAAGGCATGAAAATCGGATTCGGCGCCACCGGAAAAGGCTACGCCGCCGACAAGACCAAAGCATTGCTGCAAAGCAAAGGTATCAAGGCGGGCATCGTCAATGCATCGGGCGACATGAACGCCTGGGGGACCCAACCCGACGGTACGCCTTGGACGGTGGGCATCACGAATCCGCTGGACAAGACCAAGGTTTTTGCCGTGTTCCCGCTCGAAGATGGCGCGGTTGTCACCTCGGGCACGTACGAAAAATTCGTGGTCCTCGACGGGAAACGGTATGCGCACATCATCGACCCGCGCACGGGCTATCCCGCTTCGGGGGTTTCGAGCATCACGGTATTTGCCGACAGCGCCGAACTCGCCAACGGGCTTTCGACGTCTATCGTGGTTTTGGGCGTCTCGCGCGGGCTTGAACTGCTCGCACAGCATCCCGGCGTGAGCGGCATCATCGTAGACGACAACGGCGACATCCACCATTCGAAAAACATCGCACTCGACAGGGTAAAACACTGAACCTTAACCGTGGGGTGCAATACCTGTAATCTATTTGTTAAAATGCTGTAAGGGCCAAGCCAGATCATTGCGTTAATTTTATTCGAAAATTCTCTGCAATGAAGACGTTTTTGGGTGTTGTCCTGCTCGCGATAGCCTGTACGGCATGGGGCCAGGCGACCAAACCGCTACGCGCGGGCTTTGACAAAGAGGAATACAAGCAACTGTTGCGCGCGTTCTCGTGTTGGGGCGACAGTACAATTTACAAAGGCATCCCCGAAAGTACCGCCTACCGCACCATTTACCGCTCCAAGGTGATTGGCATGGAGAACCAATGGGAATTGTACGAAAACCACACCCATGCGGTGATTTGCCTGCGCGGGACGGCCAACAGCAAGGTCAGTTGGATGGCCAACTTTTATGCGGCGATGATCCCGGCCGTGGGGCAACTGCAACTCAACGACACGCTCAAATTCGACTATCATTTCGCAAACAATCCGCGCGCGGCGGTGCATGTGGGCTGGGCGTTGTCGAGTGCCTACCTGCTCACCGATATTTTGCCCAAGGTCAGGGAACAATACGAAAAAGGATTCCGCGCATTCATGATTTTTGGACACAGCCAGGGCGCCGCACTCGCCTACCTGATCACCGCGCAACTCAAACACTATCAAAAAACGGGTGTGCTCCCAAAGGACATCGTTTGGAAAACGTATTGCAGCGCCGCACCCAAGCCGGGCAATCTTTATTTTGCGTACGATTACGAAGCCTCGACGCAAATGGGCTGGTCCTACAGCGTGGTCAACGCCGCCGATTGGGTGCCCGAAGTTCCCGTGACAATTCAGGTAGTCGGGGATTTCAACAACGTCAATCCGTTTACCGAAGCCAAAAAACAACTGCGCAAACTGCCGTTCCCGCAAAACAAACTCATGACGTTCATGCACGGCCAGCTGACGCGTCCCAACAAAAGGGCGCTCAAGAAATACCAACTGTACCTGGGGAAAATTGCGTCGCGCGTGGTCGAAAAAAATGTCCCGGGCTACAAAAGTCCCGAGGAATTCTACGACTCGAACAACTACATGCGTTGCGGGAACATGATCGTGCTCAACCCAGACGAGGCCTATTACCAGAAATTCCCCGACGACAAATCAAAGCTTTTCCAGCACCACAGCCTGTTGGCCTATCTTTATTTGTTGGACAAACTACCGGTCGAGTAAAATCTGCGCCATTTCTTGTTGCACTTTGAGCGCTTCGACACGGGCTTTTTCGGCAAAATCGACGTCGTTGCCCGCATAGATGATCGCACGTGACGAAGCCACGAGCAACCCAACGTTCTTGTTCATCCCATGCTTGCACACCTCGGCCAGGCTGCCGCCTTGCGCGCCGATGCCCGGCACGAGAAAGAAACTATCGGGTAGTCTTTTGCGGATTTCGGCAAAATACTCGGCCTTGGTGGCCCCTACCACATACATCAGGTTTTGCGCGTTGGTCCAGGTTTTCGAGGTCTCGATCACCTGTTTGTACAACTCGATCCCATCGGCATCTTTCGTTTGGAAATCAAACGCGCCTTCGTTCGAGGTCAGCGCGAGCAAAATCGTGTGTTTGTCTTCGAACGCCAGAAACGGCTCCACCGAATCCTTGCCCATGTAGGGCGCCACGGTCACCGAATCGAAATTCAAATCTTCGAGAAACGCCTTGGCGTACATGCGCGAGGTGTTCCCTATATCGCCACGCTTGGCATCGGCTATCGTAAAAATTTCGGGGTAATTCTCGTTGATGTAGGCGATGGTTTTTTGCAGCGACTGCCAACCCTTGAGCCCCTGCGCTTCGTAGAACGCGGTGTTGGGTTTGTAGGCCACGGCCAGGTCATGCGTGGCGTCGATGATGGCTTTGTTGAACTCGAAAATCGGGAATTCGGCGTTGGACAAATGCGCGGGGATCTTGTCGAGATCGACGTCGAGCCCGACACAAAGGAATGATTTTTTTTGTTTGATTTGCGAAATGAGTTGTGCTGTAGTCATGCGGCAAAGGTACGGCTTTGCGCCCTAATCCCCTATTGCCGACGCATCTTTTTTGCCCGAGGGTTGCCCTCAAAGGGTTCAAAAACCGCGATCCATCAATGCATCTTCACGCGCTCCTCTTCGAAATCGATCAGCGCAATTTCTTTGTGGATGAACTCCTCGTCTACCTTGGGGTCTTTGTTCTTTTCGATCAAGAATTGCCGTTGGGCCTCGAGCAAATCGATGTATATCGTCCTGATTTCGGCATTGAACAAATCGTCTTCGGTGGCCTCGAGCTTTTGTTGCCATTTGGCCAGCGTGGTCGCCAAAAACAAGTTCTTTTGGGCATGCGCTTCGTATTTCGCGTTCATCTCGACAATCGAAAAACGCCAGAGTTCACTTCGCAGTTCTCGTTCGGCCTCGTGTTTGTTCGTATGCGACGGCGTGAGTCCCGTGAGTCGTATTTTTTTGAGGAGGATGGGCAACGTAAGTCCCTGGATAAACAACGTCAGGATGATGACCACAAAACTGATGAACAAGATCATTTCGCGTTGCGGAAACGGCGTGCCGTCTTTGAGGTAAAGTGGAATCGAACAGGCCGCGGCCAGCGAAACCACGCCGCGCATCCCGGTCCATCCCAATACGATGGGCGTTTTCCAGTTTTTCCTGAAACTGAAATCGGGCGATACGATGCTTCGCCTGAAAATGAGCGTCGAGAACAACGCGATGTATGATGCCACGATACGGATAAAAATAATGAACGCCGTGACCATTACGCCATAATAGATGCCATCTTGCAATGGAATTCCCGCTTTTTGCAGTCCGTCGACCACTTCGGTCAAATCGAATCCAATCACAAAAAAGACCAGCCCGTTGAGGATAAATACAAAACTCTCCCATACGCTAACCCCTTTGATCCGGGCTTCGCTCCCCATAACACTAAAACGACGGTTGGCCAAAAACAACCCGCCCGTCACCACCGCCATCACGCCCGAGCTGTGCAATTGTTCGGCCACCCAATACAGCACAAAAGGTTCCAAAAGCGTAAAGACGATGCCCGACGGCACATCGGTGGGTAGTCTTTTGAGTGCGAGCACGAACAGCCAACCCAACGCCAGACCTATGCCCGCGCCGCCAAAAACCATCCAGCCAAAACTCAGCAGCGCATCGCTCCAGATGAATTGGCCCGTGGCCACGGCAATCATCGCAAACCTGAAAATAATCAACGACGAAGCATCGTTGAACAGGCTTTCGCCTTCTAGAATTGTGGCCGTACTTTTCGGGATTTTCACGAATTTCATGATGGCCCCGGCGCTGACGGCATCGGGCGGCGACACGATCCCTCCCAACAAAAAGCCGAGCGCCAATGAAAAACCGGGGATGAAGTAGTTCGCGAAAAAAGCCACCGACAGCGATGTGAAGAACACCACGAGAAACGAAAAACTGCCGATGATGCGGTACCACCGCACCAATCCTTTGAACGAAATCGACCACGCGGCTTCGAACAACAATGGCGGCAGGAATATGAAAAACACCCAATCCGGATCGAGTGTCAGTTTGGGCGCTCCGGGAATCAAACTCACGAGCAGACCCGCCAAGACCACGAGGATCGGATAGGCGACATGGATTTTCTTGGCGACCATTTGCACCAAGACGATCAGGATGACTACTGCAAATAAAAAAGGTAAAGTGGCGTGCATGGCTTTTGGAATGGGAATAGTTGACTTTCTACTGTCCTAAAAATAGCAAAATTTAGGTTCGAATGTACGACTATCGTAAATCCGCAAAAACAAAAAAAAAGCCGCAATCTGCGGCCTTTTGGATTTGTATTTTTAGAACACCTCGCTGGCTTCCTTGAGCTTTTCGGTGTTGTTCACCAACTGCAGTTCGTCGATGAGTTTTTGCACGCCGCCGTTCATGACCCCGTCCAAATCGTAAAGCGTAAGCCCGATGCGGTGATCGGTCACGCGGCCCTGCGGATAATTGTAGGTGCGTATCTTGGCCGAACGGTCGCCCGACGAAACCTGCGACGAACGCTTTTTGGCGTCCTCTTCCTGCTTTTTGGCGAGCTCCATTTCGTACAAGCGCGAACGCAATACGGTGAGCGCCTTGTCTTTGTTCTTGTGTTGCGATTTTTCGTCCTGGCATTGCGCGACAAGCCCCGTTGGGATGTGCGTAAGCCGTACCGCCGATTTGGTGGTGTTGACCGATTGTCCGCCCGGTCCCGACGAACAGAAAAAGTCGATGCGCACGTCGTTCATGTCGATCTGCACGTCGAATTCTTCGGCTTCGGGCAAAACCATGACCGTGGCCGCCGACGTGTGGATGCGTCCCTGCGTTTCGGTTTGCGGTACGCGTTGCACGCGGTGTACGCCTGCTTCGAACTTGAGTGTACCGTAGACGTCTTCGCCCGTCACCTCAAAAATGATTTCCTTGAAACCGCCCGAAGTACCTTCGCTCAAATCGACCACCGAAGTACGCCAGCCCTTGTTTTCGCAGTATTTGGTATACATGCGGTACAAATCGCCCGCAAAAATCGACGCCTCGTCGCCACCGGTTCCGGCACGCACCTCGACCATCACGTTCTTGGCATCTTCGGGATCCTTGGGAATCAGCATGAATTTGATTTCTTCTTCGAGCGCGGGCAGTTTTTCCTTGGCTTCGTCGAGTTGCATACGCGCCATTTCGACCATTTCGGCATCGCTGCCGTCGGCGATGATCTCGTTGGCCTCGTCGATGTTGCCCATCAGGTTGACCAATTCGTCGCGTTTTTCCGACAACGCCTTGAGGTCTTTGTATTCTTTGTTGAGTTGCACATAACGCTTTTGGTCGGCGATGACCTCGGGCTGGATGATCAGGTCCGAGATTTCGTCGAAGCGCTGTTTTACAATCTGCAATCTGTCTAACATGTTGCTCTATTTTGGAGCGCAAATTTAGTAAAAAATGTTGAATGCCCGTACGACCACGGTTGCTGTAATTTTGTTAATTTTGAGTGGATTAAAAACACCCGCATGATACCCGTCACGATTCGTTTGGCCACGGCCGCCGATTTTAGATCGGTCTATGATTTCATCAACCTGCTCGAAGATGAAATCATGGACGAAGCCGTACAACACGAGTTGTTTTTGAGAAACCTGGCCAACCCAGACATCATCTATTTGCTGGCATTCATCGACAACGTTGCCGTAGGATTGCTGGGCTGTCACATCCAAAATTTGATGCACCACGGCGGCCGCATCGGTGAAATACAGGAGATGATCGTTGCCGATTCGGTACGCGGTATGGGCGTGGGCAAGCAACTTGTCAATGCGGTCAGGGAGCTGGCAAAAAACCGAAATGTCTTGCAACTCGAAGTGACTTCACGGCTTTCGCGAACCCACGCGCACCGGTTTTACGAGCGCGAAGGGTTTGCGTTTACGCACAAAAAATTCACGCTGCCGCTCAATCGCTGATGGACTATCAAGTATATCCACCGCAGGAAAAATTGGCGCGTTTTGTCAAGTACCATTGGGCGCTCCACAACGACAACGACCTGGTGCCGCACGAGCGCGAACGCGTGTTCCCCGACGGTTGCATCGAACTGATCTTTAACCACGGCGACCCGATGCGCAAATTCGAAGACGGCGTGGGTTTTGTCCAGCCGCGCAACATCGTACATGGCCAGATCAAAAGGTTCATCGAACTGGAGTCGACGGGAAAAATTGGATTGTTCGCCGCACGGTTCCTGCCCGCCGGTTTGCAGCCTTTCATCGACTTCGACGTCAGCGCGCTCACCGACCGTTCGATGACGGTGTCCGAAATTTGGGGCCCACGCGGCCAGCAACTGGAACAGCAAATACTGTCGGCGCCCGACAACCAAATGCGCATCGCAACCCTCGAAGGTTTTTTGCTCGAGAGGCTCGCCCAATCCAAAAAAATCCAGCTCGACATCGCGGCCTGCGTAGACGACATCTTGCTATCGGATGGCCTGATCACGATCGACGAACTGGCCGACAAATACAACACCGGCAAGCGGCATCTGGAAAGGAAATTCCTGTCTACCGTTGGCCTGAGCCAAAAAATGTTTGCGCGTATCGTGCGTTTCAACAAGGCGCTGCAGCTGATCGCCGACAAAGATTTCAGCACGTTCACCAGCGTTGCGCACGAAGGCGGATTTTACGACCAGGCGCATTTCATCCGCGACTTCAAGGACTTTACGGGACTCAATCCAAAACAATATTTTAGCGAGAACCTCGAGATGGTTAAATTTTTCAATTTGGAATAAAAGTCGTTTTTTTACAATTCCGATGACGCGAAAGCATTTTTCTTTGTCAAAAAATAACAACATGAAACAAACGATTTACGGCTGTGCGTTGATGGTTGCCCTTGCGGCGGCCTCGTGCGGCAAACAAAAAGACGAACCGGCGCACCAAATCAACAAGGCCGAATGGTTCCTCGGAAATTGGGGGCACCAAACCCCGCAAGGCGACTTGAGCGAAAACTGGGAAAAAATCAACGACAGCACCTACCATGGCGCGAGCTATTTTATCAAAGGGAAAGACACCTTGTTCGCCGAAAGCATTGTGCTGTCTGAAGTCAAAGGCGATTTACTTTACAACGTGACGGTGCCGGGCCAAAACGGCGACTTGCCGGTGGCGTTCAAGATGACGAGCGGGACGGCGAACCAGTTGGTGTTTGAAAACCCTTCGCACGATTACCCGAAAAAAATCACTTATCGTTTGGTCAACCAGGACAGCATTGTGGCTGAAATTTCGGGTACGCAGGAAGGCAAGGCCATGTCTGAAACCTTTCCGTTGGGCCGCCTCAAGGACAACAAATAAACAACAACAACAAAAAAATCATGGCACAAATCAATCCTTATCTTACGTTCAACGGCAACTGCGCCGAGGCGTTCGACTTTTACAAATCGGTATTTGGCGGCGAATTCGCTCACATCGGCAAATTCAAGGACATGCCGTCTGAACAGACGCTTCCGGAAGAAGTCGGCAATTTGATCATGCACGTTTCGTTGCCGATCAGTTCCGACACGACGCTCATGGGCAGCGATGCCAACGAAATGTTCGGGCAAACCGCGCAGTTCGGGTCGAACGTTTCGATTTCGATCAATACCGCAAGCGAAGCCGAAGCGCAAAGACTTTTTAACGGACTCTCTAGCGGCGGTAAGATCACGATGCCGCTTGACAAGACCTTTTGGGGCGCTTACTTTGGGATGTTCACCGATCAGTTCGGCGTGCATTGGATGGTCAATTACGATTACGAGCAGAAGTAAAAAATTGCCCGACAGAAGTTGGCATGAAAGAAAAAACAGGCGCATTTTTGGATGCGTCTTTTTTTTTGAACCAATCGCACTGATAATCAAATCAATACAATATTTATTTTTATTTATTCTAAATAAGCTTGCGGAATTGAAATTCGGCCGCTACTTTTGCACCGATTTTTAATCTACTACATCATGCACAATGCAATCTTTATTGCCACCGCCCTATTATTCTTAGCCCATACGGGGCATGCGCAAAACGCCGTTTCAAATTTCGACGATGCGCCCGAAGCCTTTTATCAGGTACACGACACGGTAAAAAACAAACGTCAATTGCTCGAACCGATTAACATTACCGTCCAGGCCGCCAAGCCGCTATCGGTTTTAAAATCGGGCATCAAACCAATGGATTTGCCGCAAAGCATCCAAGTCATCGGCGCCGAAACGTTACAACAACAGCAGGTGCTGCGTTTGAGCGACGTGGTCAAGAATGCCAACGGTGTCTATGTCAGTTCGGCCCGCGGCGGCGCCCAGGAATCTTTTTACGCCCGAGGCTATGACATGTCGGCCAACAACATGTTCAAAAACGGCTTCAGAACCAGCAGCGGCTCTATGCCCGAGGTGGCTTCGCTCGATAAAGTGGAGATCCTCAAGGGAAGTTCGGCGCTGTTGTACGGCAATGTCGCGCCGGGCGGTATCTTGAACATGGTCACCAAAACGCCTTTGTTTGTGGCAGGTGGCGAGATTGCGATGCAGGCCGGAAGCTATGCGCTGTACAAACCTACGGTGGATGTATACGGCCCGTTGAACAATGCCATCGCCTACCGTTTTGTGGGTACTTACGAAAACAGCGAAAGTTTCCGGGACAATGTAGCGCGGGAACGATACTATTTGAACCCTTCGGTACTGTTCAAGGCGAGCGCCAAAACCGAAATTCTCTTGCAAGCCGATTACCTGCACGACGACTGGACGCCTGATTTTGGAACCGGTGCCGTTGGAAGAAATATTGCCGAGATTGGGCGCGATACCTACCTGGGGGCACTGTGGTCTAACGGCCAAACCCGCCAGGCGTCGGTATCGGGATTGCTTACCCACAAATTCAACGAAAACTGGAAGCTTGGGTTTGCGACTTCTTTCCAAAATTACAAGCGCACCTCTGAAGGAACCGAACGCATCCAACCGCTCGAAAACGGCGACTGGAACAGACCGCTCGGCAAAAACAGGAACGAAGACCAGATTGCCGGCCAGCAATTGAGTTTGCAGGGCAATTTCAACACGGGAAAAATCAAGCACCAACTCTTTACCGGTGTCGATTTTGAGTACGCCTTTAGCCAAACCTATACGTTCAAATACGACCCTGCCGTATACGACATGATCAACATTTTTTATCCGAGTTTGTTCGTGCAACGCACCGACATTCCTTATGCCGCCAACACCAAAATCGTCAAGACCGAAATGAATCGTTTTGGCGCCTATGCACAGGATTTGATTTCGGTGACCGAGAAAATAAAAGTGCTCGCGGGTATCCGTTGGTCTTGGCAAGAATCCCAACCTACCACCCACGACCTTGTAGCCGGAACGGTTACCGACGAAAGATGGCAAAAAGATGTGGCTTTTTCGCCAAAAGTGGGGCTCGTTTACCAGCCCTTGAAAAGTCTTTCGTTGTATGCGAGCTACGCCAACTCGTTCACACCCAATACGGGCGTGACCATTTTGAACGAAACACTGGATCCGTCGATCATCGACCAATATGAGGTGGGTGTCAAGAACGAATTTTGGGGCGGATTGCTCGAAGCCAATGTCACGTTGTATCAAATCGTAAACAGCAACCTCGCACAAATGGCGCAATTCAATGCCGACGGAACGATCAACACCAATTCGGCTGTCAAGGTATTGAGTGGCGAAACTACGAGCAAAGGCATCGAAGTCGATTTGTCGGCCAAACCCATCGATGGACTCAACCTTATGGCCGGCTATAGCTACAACAACATGCGTTACACCAAGACATCGGGTATTACCGGTAGCTTTATAGAAGGTGACCGATTGGTGCGCACCCCTGTGAACACCGCCAACCTGAGTGCTTTTTACACCGTCCCGTCGGGCATTCTTAAGGGCATTTCGTGTGGCGCGATCGCCAACTATATAGGTGACCGTTTGGGCGGCTGGAACAACACCGTCGGGCAAACCATCCCAGACCGTTCGATTCCGCTGGAAGGCTATACTACCGTGGATGTTTCGGCCGGGTATACCTGGCGAAAACTATCGTTTTTGTGCAAGTTGTCGAACGTTGGGAATGTACTCAATTATACCGTCCACGAAAACTACAGCGTCAACCCTATCGCGCCGCGTCAGCTGATTGGCACGTTGCGTTACAAATTCTAAGAAGACCTTGCCATAAGGGCATCGCAATTAAAGAACCGTCGTTTCAGGTGTTTGCCGGAAACGACGGTTTTGCTTGAACGTATTTTATCAATCCTTTGGTTAAAAACCATTTACACAATATCGATGACCGGTTTTTCGTTGAGAAATAAAGCGGCCAAAGTGGCTGCAACCAACCTAAAACCAAACGTCATGGCAGAAATCAATCAAGAAAACCAAGCCGGTTCGACCCCAAAGAAAATCAGAAGCCGCAAGTTGAACAGCAAAGTCGATTTGACCGCAATGGTCGACTTGGCTTTTTTGCTGATTACGTTTTTTATGCTGACCACCTCGCTGAGCAAACCCAAATCGATGCATTTGTCGATGCCCGCCGACGGACCGTCGCAACCCGTAGATGAAAACCGCACGATGACCATACTGGTAGGCCAAGGAAAAGCCAAATGTTACATGGGCCAACAAACCAAGGATGCCAAGGAAATTGCGCTCGGCAACCAGGATTTGCGGCGCGAACTGACGGTGCGCAAAAAACAGGCAATCGATTACTCCAAAGACCCCAACAAAGGACTTATCGTTTTGATCAAACCCGGCGAAAAATCGCAGTATGGAAACGTAGTCGACGTTCTCGACGAGATGGCCATTTCGAACATCGACCGTTATGCGGTGGTGGACATCGAAAAAAGCGAGGCCGACTTGCTCGCGCGTTGAATCGGGTTGATTTGAAAAGTACAGTTTTTATGCAGGTCGGGTATCGAAAAAATCGTATCTTTTCCTTGTAGGGAAGGGGCGTAGGGTTTATCCCTAGCAAATTAAGTCGACATTGGGCTACAGATAATCTGTACTTTTTGTTAAAGTTTAAACGATTCGAAAAATTCTGCCGGCACACAAACTGTAGTGTGGGACAACACCGACACCAATTAAAAAAGCCACCTTTGGGGTGGCTTTTTTTTAATTCTTTTGCGGAATGTTCTGAAGGATTTCCAACACAAACTTCCAGTATTTCTGCGCCGATGAAATGCTTGCACGCTCGTCGGGCGAATGTGCACCGTGTATTGTAGGGCCAAACGAAATCATGTCCATATCGGGGTAATTCGTGCCCAAGATGCCGCACTCCAATCCGGCGTGACAGGCCACTACGCGCGGCTTTTCGCCGTTTTGCTTTTCGTAGATTTGCACCAGTACATCAAGAATTTCCGACTTGACGTTGGGCGTCCAACCCGGATAAGAACCCGAAAACGTCACTTCACAACCGGTAAGTTCAAAGGCCGAACGCAACGCATTGGCCAAGTCGAACTTCGAACTTTCGACCGACGAACGCGTCAAGCAACCAACAGAGAGCTCTCCGTCCTTGATGACCACGCGGGCAATGTTGTTGGAGGTTTCTACCAGATCGGGCATGTCGGCACTCATACGGTATACGCCATTGTGCGCGGCATACAATGCACGGATGACGCCTTCCTGCACGCCCAGATCCATTACTTTTTTGGGCAGATCAGATTTGGTGATTTCAATGACCAGATTGGGTTCGGTGGTCTTGAATTCGGCCTTGATGTCGTTGATGGTTTCCTGCATATCGAACACATACGCCTCGTCATACATCGATGCGATGATGACTTTGGCGACGCTTTCGCGCGGAATGGCATTGCGCAGACTGCCGCCGCTCAATTCCGAAATCTGCAGTCCGAAGTTTTCGAAGCCGTCGAACAACAAACGGTTCATGATTTTATTGGCGTTGCCCAATCCCTTGTGGATGTCCATGCCCGAATGGCCGCCGCTGAGTCCTTTGACCGTGATCGTGTAGCCCGCCGAACCCTCGGGTGTTTCCTCTTCCTGGTAGCTTCGGACAGCCGTTACATCGACACCACCTGCACAACCGATGTCGATTTCATCGTCTTCTTCGGTATCGAGATTGAGCAAAATTTCGCCTTTGAGGATACCGCCTTTCAGATTCAACGCACCCGTCATACCGGTTTCCTCGTCTATCGTAAACAGCGCCTCGATGGCCGGATGCGGAATGTTTGTCGATTCCAAGATCGCCATGATGGTCGCAACACCCAAACCGTTGTCGGCGCCGAGTGTGGTTCCCTTGGCGCGTACCCAATCGCCGTCTACATACATGTCGATGCCTTGCGTGTCGAAATCGAAAACGGTGTCGTTGTTTTTTTGGTGCACCATGTCGAGGTGTCCCTGCATGACAATCATTTTTCGGTTTTCCATGCCCGGCGTGGCGGGTTTGCGGATGATGACGTTGCGGATTTCGTCTTCAAAGGTTTCCAATCCTAGACGGTTGCCGAAGTCTTTCATGAATTCGATGACGCGTTCCTCCTTTTTGGACGGGCGCGGCACGGCATTCAAATCGGCAAATTGGTTCCAAAGCGCTTTGGGTTCGAGGTTTCTGATTTCGTTGCTCAAAGTTCGAGGTTTAAAGTTTAAAGCCGTAAAGTTACGAACTTTGCGCTTTAAACCTCAAGCTTAAGCCTCGGCTTTTCGCATTTGCCCCCTTCGAATGTCTGATTTGCACATCCCATGTAAGAACCGGATTGCTGAACTTTGTAAAAACAAATCGACAATCAACTTTTAACTTAAAAAATCGAATCATGAAAAAAGACAAAATCATTTTCTGGACCGCCACTACCATCATCGCGTTGTGGGAGGCCGTCATGCCAGTCGGCACCTGGGTCTTTTTCCCCGAATACACTACTTTTGGAACCAAGGCGTTGCAATACCCCGACTATTTCGCTTACTCGCTTGTTGTAGCCAAGGTGTTGGGCGTGGTAGCGATTGTGCTTCCTCAGGTATCATCGACGCTGAAAGAATGGGGTTACGCTGGGCTTAGCTTCACGCTGATTTTCGCATTCATCAGCCATGCTTGCGTAGACGGCAACACCGGTTACATGCTGATGCCCTTGGTTTTCCTGGCCATCCTGATGGTGTCTTACCGTTATGGCAAAAAAATCAACGTACAGGGATAATTTTTTCGCAATCGAAATTTACCGGAGTCGGGAGATTAAGCGATGTGCTTTTCAAACAATTTCTTGGCGTCCTTGGTAGACACCTTGCCCACACATTCGCTTTTGTGGATGCAAATCACGGGCGCTTGCTTGCACATGCCCTGGCATTTCATCTTTTCGATCGAAACATTTTTCTTGAGACCGGCTTCTTTGACAAGTTCTTTAAAGCATTGCTTGACCTCGTCGTTGTAACGGCAACATTTCTTGCCATCGCAGAGGTAGATGACTTTGTCCGATTTTTTGGCTTTTCCCATGGTGTGCTTACTCGCCGCAAAGGTATTTACTAATTCTTATTTGTTCTAAATAAGCGCGTTAAAATTTCGAAAAAGAAATCAACAATGCCGCGGGAGAGTTATTATATTTGGATCATGCGCAAAAAACACATTCTCCCGTTGCTGCTGCTGGTCCAGATCGTCGTGGTCCAGGTTCTTTCACTTTTTCCCGATTGGATCGAGCAATACTACAGCAACCGATTTTATTCAAATTTGTGCGTGGTTTCGCGCAAGTTGTTGGGATGGATTCCGTTTTCGGTGGGCGATGTCATGTACCTGGCCTTGATTGTCTTGGCTGTCCGATGGTTTTGGCGCAAACGCGGCACCTGGAAACAACAATGGCGCGATCACGTGCTGACCTTATTGGCCGTTTTCTCGGTGTTTTACTTTTGCTTCCACGTGCTTTGGGCGATGAATTACCACCGCGTGAAACTGTCCGACAAAATGCACATCGGACGCGAATACACCAACGCCGACCTGCTCCATTTCACCAAGCGGCTCATTGTCAAGACCAATGCGTTGCACCTGCAAATCGTGGCCAGCGATACGGCCAAAGTGGTTTTCCCTTACAGCCAGGAAAAAGTATTCGAAATGAACCTCGATGGCTACGACAACCTTGCCCAAATACATCCGTACTTCAAATATGAACAGCCCAGCAACAAAAAATCGCTGATCAGCCTGCCGCTGACCTACATGGGATTTGCGGGTTACCTCAATCCGTTCACCAACGAATCGCAGGTCAACGACAGGTTGCCTATGTTCAATTTCCCGACCACGGCCGCGCACGAAATGGCGCACCAGATTGGCTATGCGTCGGAAAGCGAAGCCAACTTCATCGGTTACATGGCCTCGACTAAAAACGACGATTTGTATATCCAGTATTCGGGATACACCTATGCGCTCAAATATTGCTTGCGCAGCTTGGCCATGCGCGACGAAAAAATGTTCGAACAACTCAAAACGACCGTCAACCCCGGCATAATCAAGAATTACGAAGAAGCCGAACGGTTCTGGGCAGGTTATGAAACCTTTGTCGAAACGGGGTTTAAAATTTTCTACGACAATTTCCTCAAATTCAACCGACAAAAGGACGGATTGGAAGGCTATTCTAAATTCGTCGACCTGCTGGTGAACTACTACAAACTCGAAAAAATTTAACGTCCAATCAATGGGTTGGCGCATTCAATCAATCGATTGGACAAGCCCTATGTTTTTTTCGTTGGTTTACACAAACTTAAAAACAAAACCGATGAAAAATTTATTCCTTCCCTTGCTCATCGTCACCACGCTTTTCGGCTGTTCGAGCGACGAAACTGAAACGACACCAATGACCGGCAACCCTACCGGCGAGTACTTTATGGAATTCAAAATTGACGGCCAGCACTACCGCATGGACGAAAACCTCCTGCAACTCACCATTACGACGGCGGCCAACGGCCAAGCCTCTGGAAGCTACTATCTCGCGCCCGGCATTTCGAACGCATCCGACGACAGCTTTATGTTGTTCACGATTTATGACGATGCGCCGATCACCCAAATGCATTACGACTTTGCGCCCTATACCGGCGCGCCGGGTACGGTTTTCAACCCCGGCACGTTCGCTTTCAACAGGTCCGATGGCCGTCAATATCAAATGGGTTCCACAACCACGGGCGCGGTAGATTTTACAAGGCTCGAAATACAACCCAACGGCGTACTGGAAGGTACCTTCCATTTTACAAACCTGCGTTTGATTGACGAAGACGGTGACCAGATTTCGACCGATCACCAGCTGACCGACGGACGGTTCAGGATTGCAGTACGGCAATAGCTGTTACACTTCGTCGCTCGTGAACGCATAAAAACTTTTGCGTTTGTACGGCCTGATGATGAGCCTGCCTTCGCGGTCAAAGCGGATGTAATTGTACGCCCAATTCGTAAATACGACGGCCTTGTTCTTGAAACCGATGAGCGAAATCAGGTGGACGAACATCCAGACAAACCATGCAAACACACCGTGAAAATGCCTTCTAGGCAAATCGACGACGGCCTTGTTGCGACCAATGGTGGCCATCGAACCCTTGTCGTTGTAGACAAACGGTTTCATGGGTAGGCCTTTGCTTCGGCTGATGAGATTTTGCGCGAGCAGCTTGCCTTGTTGCATGGCGGGCTGGGCCAGCATGGGATGGCCGAGCGGAAATGGTTCGGTGGCCATGAGCGCGATATCGCCGATGGCGAAAATGTTGTCGTAGCCCGCCACTTGGTTGAATGCATCGACGCGGTACCGCTCGGTTTTTTCGACAAATGATGCCGCCGGAATCCCATCGGGGGTATTGCCCATGACGCCCGCCGTCCAGATGACGGTGGCCGTTTCGAACGTGGTCGGTGAGTTGGTGGTGATGGTCTTGCCATCGTAGCCCGTCACGCGGATGTTTTTGCAGACCTTGACACCCAAATCGGTCAGGTAGCGTTCGGCCGCGGCCGACGATTGCTGGGTCATTGTGTTCAAAATCCTGTCGCCGCTTTGGATCAGGTTGATTTGCATGCGCGAAATGTCGAGATCGGGATAGTCTTTGTGCAGGATGGCGTTCTTCATTTCGGCCAACGCACCGGCCAATTCAACGCCCGTAGGCCCGCCGCCGACGAGACAAAAATTCATAAGGCTGTCGCGTTCTGCTGGGTCTTTGATGAGCAACGCCTGTTCGAAATTCTCTAGTATCAAACTCCTGATGTTGAGCGACTGCGGGATGGTTTTCATGGCCATCGCGTTGCGTTCTATTTCGGTATTTCCAAAGAAATTGGTCTTGGAACCTGTCGCGAGCACGAGGTATTCGTAGTCGAGTTCGCCGATGTCGGCGATGATTTTGTGGTTTTGCGGATCGAGTTGGGTAACCATGCCCAAACGAAAGTAAAAATCCCGATGGTTGTGCATGACCTTGCGGATCGGATAAGCGATCGAACCCGCTTCGAGCCCGCCAGTGGCCACCTGATACAGCAGCGGCTGGAACGTGTGGTAGTTGTGTTTGTCGATAAGCACCACCTGGAACGGCTTGTCTTTGAGCGCCCTGGCGAGCGCCAACCCGGCGAAACCGCCGCCTATTATAACGATTCGGGGATTTTTTGATTTTGGGATGTTCATGCAGAAGAGTGCTTTTCTTTTCCTAAAGTTAGGGATTTCTCGTCTTGTTGCAAATTAAATATGGGCGCTGATAAATCAGCGCTATTCGCTGCCGCGGACCTACTTTTGTCTGGCAACAAACCGAGCTAGCGAGGTTCAGCGAACACCAAAGCAAATATTATTTTGGTGAGCTAAAAGTAGCAAAAATGCCTGGCGCGCGGTCGTTCGGCGACCTGCTGGCTTTAGCTTCGCTCAGTTCGGCTAAAGCCTCGGGTCGCCGGCTAAAACAAATGAACTCGCTTCGCTCAAACACCATTTGTTTCTTAACGCCAGCTTCAAGCCGGGCGACCGCGCCTCCTGGCACCTTCGCTAAAACAGTCCACTGGACTGTTTCTTTACGCTCGGCCCTCCGCCTGCCACGACCAAAGCGCGCTGCCTCACGAAGAATGTCTATCGAAAATGGAAAGTTCATTTTTCCGCTTTGCGCGTTCGTCCAACGCGCTGGGAACCTTGTCTTAGCTAGAACGAATTTCCCCGCGAGGGACATTCTACGACGAACGTCGTAAGCGAAACGATTCGTCTCAACTTTGAACGAATGTTCCTCGTGCGGATTTTTGGCGCCGCGGGCAAGCCAAAAATAAAATAAAGACTTTCCTTGAGCGCCAGCGGCCATCAAATAACAGACGTAAAAAACAACGAAGGTTTGAGTGGCAGAACTGCGTAGAGCTGAATCGCTGCGATCAGCAAGCGACGAACGGTTAGCGGTTCGGAACGAAAACCGAGGTAGTTTTTGAGACTGGGATTTGTGAGCCTTGTCCCGACGCTTCGGGATTGTTTCTTTTGCATCAAGGCAAAAGAAAGCCTGCGGCAGCATAGCCCCGATTGCAGTGAAAATCCTTTTTGCAGCGCCACGCAGTGCGCTGCAAAAAGATTGCAACGGAAAGCGGGAAATAGCTCCCAATCAAATAAAAAACACTAATTTGTAACAAAATTTCACCCACCGACACTAATGCCCGCATGAGCCAAGACCTCGAACAAGCTTTTGTCAAGCAGTTGCGCGAAAACCAGAACATCATCCACAAGATTTGTAGGCTGTATACCAATGGTGAGGACGCGCACAAAGATTTGTTCCAGGAAATCACGATACAGTTGTGGAAAGCCTATCCGAAATTTCGCGGCGAGAGCAAGTTCTCGACGTGGGCTTATCGCGTGGCGCTCAATACGGCGATCACGCTGTATAGAAAGAGTACGCGCATGGTGCAGACTTCGTCGACAGATGTTTCGAATTATTTTATCCGTCAGGAAGATTACAATTACGAGGAAGAGGAACAAATAAAGCTCATGTACCAAGCCGTCCATCAACTCAACGACATCGAGAAGGCGCTGGTGTTCATGTACCTGGAAGACAAGGACTATGAAGAGATTTCGCAGACGTTGGGCATCACCGAGGTCAATGCGCGTGTGAAAATGAACCGAATCAAGACCAAATTGAAAAAAATACTAAATCCTTAACCTATGGAAGAGCTGGATTTACTGAAAAAGGACTGGAAAAAGAGCGAGCATTCGTTCCAGCAGGTTTCCGAGAGCGAGATCAACGCGATGACGCACAAGCGTTCGTCGTCTATCGTCAAGTGGATCTTGGTGGTGAGCATACTCGAATTTTTGGTTTGGGCTACGCTGAGCTATTGCACCAATTCGGACATTTACGACAACATGTCGCACCAAGGCATCGCAACGTTTTTTAAGGTTTACGACTATGTGAACTACGCCATCATTTTTACGTTCATCGTACTGTTTTACCGTAACTACAGGAAGATTTCGGTATCGGATTCGACCACGCACCTCATGCGCAGCATTTTGCGTACGCACCGCACGGTGAAATATTACATCTGGTACAATTTGACGATGATTGGTGTGGCCATCGCCATTGGCTTTGTAGTTGGCCTATTGTACAACCCAGACATGGCGGCGCTCAAGGAAAAAATCGCGCACAGCAACCAAATGATGTTTGTGATTGTCGCGCTGATTGCGCTGAGCATTGCGTTTTTTATTGCGGTGGTTTGGCTCATTTACCGCTTTGCGTACGGCAGGTTGCTCAAGAAATTGTACGCCAATTACATCGAACTCAAGCAAAACCAGCTTTAGTAGTTTTCCCAGGTACGCATTTGGTTCATCTTTTCCTGCTCTTCGATTTCTTCGACAGGGATCACCTTGAGGAATGACGGATGCTGTTCGATGGCGTATTCGACCTTCTCGACAATTTGTTCGATGGTGTCGTTTTCATAGTCGATTTCAAGCGGTTCCTTGATGATGAACGACTGCAGGATGCCTTTCTTTTTCATGCGCAAGCCTTTTTTGTCGAACGACCGGCGAAAGCCATCGATCACGATGGGTACGACCACGGGTTTGTGCTGCTTGATAATGTGCGCGGTGCCTTTTCGCACCGGCTTGAACGACCGCGTGGTGCCTTGCGGAAACGTGATGACCCAGCCGTCCCTGAGCGCGACCCCGATGTTCTCGGTATCGTTCGGGTTGAACTCGCGCTTGATGTCTTGTCCTTTGGCGCGCCAGGTACGCTCTACGGTGATGGCCCCCGCATAAGCGAGAATGCGCGGCAGCAAACCGGCCTGCATCGTTTCCTTGGCCGAGACATAATAGATGTTGAGCTTGGGCTTCCAGAGGTAACCGATGTTTCGGATGTGGTCTTCCCTACCTGCCAAGCTGGCGTTGAACACGTGGAACATGGCCACGACATCGGCAAAATAGGTTTGGTGGTTCGAAATGAACAATACGTTTTTGTCGGGCAGCGCGCGGATGATCTCGGAACCGTCTATTTGCAGCTCATTGAAGCCGTGGTACCGACGGTGCGTAATGGCGCCAAAAATGCGGATCAGCCATCGTTTGACAAAAAGTATATGTCCGAAAGGATTTCGTTTGAATAACCCCATGATTCTTTAAAGCAAACGGCAAACATACGAAAACTTCGGGTTATAACACCGATTTTAAAACTTCTTTAAGCTCGCTCATCATCATGGCCGTCGCGCCCCAAACGCGATGCTGGTTGAACTTAAAAACCGGCACGCCAATAGAGGCCGAGTACGACGTGGCCATCTGCATCATTTCGACGTTATCGTCGTCGAGAAAGTGCTCCAGCGGCATTTCGATCATGCCGGCCACTTCGCTCGGATCGGGATTAAAAATCAGTTCTTGCGTTGCGTATCCGAAAAAAGGATAGACCAAGAAATTGCTGGGCGGGATGTACACTTGCGAAAACTGACGCACAACGGTAATCTGGCTGGCGGTAATCCCGATTTCTTCTTCGGTTTCGCGCAGTGCAGTTTCCTTAATCGAAGCATCTTCCTGCTCTATTTTCCCGCCCGGAAAAGCGATTTGCGACGAATGCACACCCGGATAGGCATTGCGGATGATCAGCACCAAGTGGGTTTTTTCGTTGCGCGGATAGAACAACATCATCACCGCAGCCTGTTTCGGATTCTTGGCCTTGAGATCCAGGTTTTGCATGATGGCGCGGCGTTCGGGCGGCGACATCATGGCGTGCGCCTCTTCGCCGGGCAGCCATGCGTTTTCGATTTTTGGAATTAGCGTCAGAAAATCTGAAAAATTCATACGGTTGCGTATTTTTGCAGTACTAATATAGCCGAAAAACGACGAGCAAAAAGGGAGGTTTGAATAATTTTAACCCAAGCACGTCCGAATTTTGACTTTTGACTTTCGACCCATGTACTCCAAACAGGAAAACCAACGACTCAAACAGGAATTCTGGATTGCCTTTGCCGAGGCCTATCCGCGCAAATGGCTGTTGTACGATACCAAGATCAAGGATTTTTCGTTCAAGTTCTGGGCCGATAACAAAAAAGCGCAGGTGCTCCTGGACATCGAGATGCGCAACGACGAATTGCGTTATGCTTATTTCGAGAAAATCGAAGCGCTTAAAACGATACTCGAAGAAGATCATATCCAGGACCTTGTGTTCTATCGCGATTTTACGTTGGAAAGCGGCAAAACCATTAGCCGTATATGGATCGAGAAAGAAAATGTGACGCTTGGCAACCGCGCTACATGGCCTGAAATATTCGACTTCTTTGCCGATAAAATGCAAAAACTCGAAATGTTCTATTTCGAGTTTGAAGATTATATCAAGGCAATCGATTGATTATTCAGGCAGGAACCACACGTTTTTGGTTACCGTAGGCGTCATGAAATCGGGCAAGACCAGCTCATCCTTTTGTTGGAATTTGGTCGAAACCTTGAGCACCTTGGTTTTTGGTGTTTTAGCTTCGCTCCGTTCGCCTGCGGCTCGGGTCTTTTTTGCCTTGGCCGCTTCGGCATCGGACACGATCAGTTGATGGCTGCCTTTGAGTATTTTCTCGGAAATGGTGTACCAAATCGTAGGCCCGGGAACAACTTCTTTTCCATAAACGGTAACCGAGGCAAGCGCAACGAGCAACAGGGACAACTTTTTCATAATCGGGTAATTTTAATGTGATTGATTGATGATTTTGATAAGTCAAATATAATTATTTTACGTTGATTTTGCGCAAATTAACTTTTTGTTGTGAACTATTCGCCCCGGACGGCCGGTCGCCCTCGAACTGACCTCGCGCTAGGATTTCCTGCGTTTCTTTGACTACACCGGCCGGCCATGCGCTAAAAACAGGTATGACAAGGATATAAAAAGTGCCCGCCTGTTAAATTTGTCATTTTTTTTTATTACGTTTGGACTTGTTAAAAGTAACAACCTGAACCATCCCGAACCGGTCAAAACATAAAAACGGATCTCGGATGCTAGGGAAAATACTTTTGAAAAACAGGAAAACCCCTAATCTTTATTCGAACAAGCCTGCTAGCTTTGGTACTTGCTTTCTCATGATCGGCAACCGGGATTCGACTCATTTTAAAACCCTGATATGAAAAAAACAATTACCCTTTTTCTGGCGGCGTCTGCATTTCTCGCAAACGCGCAAGACGGCACTTTGGACGGCTCCTTTGGAAACAACGGGGTCATGGAACATTCCGTTTTTGCGGAATTCGTCGACATGAAAGTCGACTACTACAACAAGGCGGTGGCCTTGGGGAAAAACGAGAACGGCATTCCGATCCTGGTGCGCTTCAATGCCGACGGCTCGCTCGACACGACTTTTGACGAAGACGGGATCAAGGAGATCGATTTCGGGAACGACGATGAAACGCCGGCATCATTCTGCATTTTCGACAATGGCGGGCCTTCATTGTACGGTTACCTGGTGGCATCCTCCAAAACCGGCGCAATAGCCCGGATATTGAACGACGGATCGTTTGCCGCCGGTTTTGGGAACAACGGGATCTATACCTACCATGACTTTCCCGCCTTTCGCCTTGCCTATGTAAACTACGATTGGGCAAACTACAAGATCATCGTATGCCGCAGCGATGGCGGCTATTTCGACAGCGCCGGCGGAAAAATATACAGGATGAACACGAACGGTACGCCCGACACGTCTTTTAACGGCGGTAACCCCGTTAATTTCTATTTCAACGCCGGCAATACCATAATCCCAAGTTCGATCCAGTCTGATGATGACGGCAATATTTATGTTTCCGGATACTATCCTTCAAACTACCAAACCGCTGTGGCGAAGTTCTCCACAGGCGGCGTTCGCGACTGGTCGTTTTCCCCTTCTTCCGCAAGCAGCACCCTCCCCGGATATCTGTTCGACGCGATGAACAATACTTCCTATTCCTACGGTTCGTCATGGTCCGGCGCTTCCGAGCAAATGACCGTCAGGAAGCACAACATTGCAGGCAATAGCGATTCCGGTTTTGGGACCGGCGGCACGGCCCTTATCGAAATCCCGGATGCCTATTACGGCAATGTATTGAGCCTGACTCCGCATGATTACGGAAACGGCGTCAAGATCATCGCCGCGGGAAGGACCAGGGAACAATCGTCGTCGGCGATGGCCAACATCACCGTTGCCCGGCTCAACGCGGACGGAAGCGTGGACACTACATTCGGCACTTCGGGAATCACATCGGTACCCACAGGCTTGTCGTCCTACACGCTGGCGGTGGCGTCGGCGGTAGATTATGAGAACGGCAAGCTCTATATCATGGGGCAGACCGGAGCGGCCTCGGCAGGAAGACATGAGGGATCGCTCGCCGTAGGCGCGGTAACGCTGTCACGGCTGAACCTCGAATCGATATTATCGGTTAAGGAGGAGGCCGTCAAAAAGCCGGCGGCCTACCCGAACCCCGCCCATGGAACGCTTTATTTTTCCGAGCCTCTAAACGGGATCACGATCTATGACGCTACCGGAAGAGTGATAAAATCTTATGCGGGAACCAACGGCCACGTCGATATTGCCGGTTTATCGAAAGGGAATTATATCGTAAAAGGCGAAACGGAAGCGGGAGAACGGTTCAATGTGAAGTTCGTTAAATTGTAAGAATAAAAATTATGAGAACCGAAAAACTCTTGGTCGTATTTGTCTTTTTAGGCGTAATGTATTCTTGCAGCAGTGATGAAAATAACAGCAACGGCGACAATACAAATCAAAATCCTGGTTTTGAATATTTTGCAAGCTCAAGCAACTACTTTTGGAAAGATTTTGTGACTTTGTGCAACGCCGAAGAACTATATGATACCGGATTACCTGTAACAGATTTATACGGTTTTGCAGTATCCGGAAATGATATTTATCAAGGCGCCGAAGCTCGATTTAGAACAGTATATTCAGGTAATGATCATTATTTGAATTTTGGCGGATGCGTGTTGAAAAATAATACTATTTTGTATAGCGATACCGGGGAGGGAACAGCTGTAAGATATGTTGCCGTAAAAGGAAGTGATGTATATTATCTTTCAATGCACATGTCTGAAGTAACAGGGCAACCGGTAGCCCCAAAGCTTTGGAAGAACGGAGTAATGCAATATGAATTAATTGGCCCCTATAATGGCAATTGGAGTACAGCAAACCCATGGACTTTTGACTTGTGTGTCGTTGGAACAGATGTTTATGTAGGAGGCTGGCAAAGTAACGGGGGAAGTTCTTTTACAACCCAATGCGGTTATTGGAAAAATGGAAATTTCATACAGGTCACCTATGGTCAGGACCCCGCCGTTTTTGCCAAATCAAAACTAAAAGTTACAGAAAATGGCGATGTTTATTTCATGACAGGCTTCAGTGTAGGAGGTTTGCGCTATCAATCAAAGATTTTCAAAAATGGAGTAGAATTTCCAATAACATACGAAGGAGTCAGGTCTGTCTTTTTTGATTTTGATATTTCAGGGACAGATTTATATATAGTGGGGACAGATATAGATGAAAGCAATAATTCAACAAAAACCATTTGGAAAAACGGAACGCCAATTTATTTTTCTTTCCCTGAAAATAATTACGAAGAAATGACGAAGATTTCTATTTCAGATAACCGAGTTTTTACAGGCTCATATAGTAGTTACAATATGACAATTTGGGAATTAAACCCGGCCGCGGGTTCACTCGCAAAAGTTGGTTCAAAAAGTGAACCTTATGGCGTTGGTTTAACACAACTGTACGTTAGAAAAAAATAGTTATCGTAAGTCCGGATATAGGCAATTTGCCGGCAGGCGAGTACATTTTAAAGGCCAAGGCCGGCTCTGGAAAAGAAAATACGATAAAGTTCATTAAAAAATAACAACAATGAAAACAAAATTACTTTCCCTGCTCATCGCTTTATGCGGAACGCTTGGCTACGCCCAGCTTGAACCTGTTACCGACGGGAGTTTCGGGACTTTCACGCCTTTGTTTCAGTATCAGGGGAATTTATATGTAGTGCAACCAAATGCAAGTGGCAACCATCAATACTACAAAATCAACATTGCTACTGATGTTATAACGCAATTGTCATTTACCGAAAATGCATTGCCTTATGGATTTAGCGGTGTAAATCCGCAGTTTTACGGAAATGCCGTGTATTCTTTGGCAGGTGGTCAGCGCATTGCAAAACTGAACACACAGACCAATGTTGTGGATATAATCGACACAGATTATTTACCTCTTGCTATTCAGTTGTGCAACGATAGACTTTACTTTGGCAACGGCGGCAACGATAATTATTCAAGTGGTTGGATAGACCTGTCTGACAACACTATAATACCTCAATCTTATCCGATGGCTTTTGACGTAGCCAATTCCTATGCGTATAGTGGCGGGCTGTTTATGAGCGTCAGAATGCCAGGCGATGATATTATTGGTTATGATAATTATGAAACGGTGTGGGCGTTTTATAACCTTAATGATGCACCGTTCCCAATTGTGCCTGTTTTACCGGAGAACGAAGCAGGTCAATGGCAAATACCGAGTGGCATTTCCCCGAAAGGTAAGCCGTTGTTTGTAAATAACCGTTTGCTCTATGCCGGCGGTAGCGGTATATTTTCGTTTAGTGTAAATGACGTGTTAGAACGAAATTTCAATGTATGGGAAACGCCCGCTTCGCTTGGATATTTCACTCATGATTATCTATTATTACACGACGGTGTAATTTTTTCTGCCCTTCACCTGGATACTGAAACACAAACTTACTCATCTAAATGGTATAAAACTAACGGCATAGACAATGCTACAGAAATAATAAACTTTATCCCAGAAAGTGAGGGACAATATTTTTTGAATTATGGTTTGGGTAACGGCAACGGTTTTCAAACGTATTCTGAATGGAATAACTTTAGCCTTTATGGTACTTGGAATTCATTTGTAAAAATTGGAAATTCAACTTATTTTTTAACCAATGACACAGGATGTGGAGGGAATTGTACTGCAAAAATATACAAAATTACTTCCATCAATTCTACTCCTGAATTGATTCATAGTTTTACTGGCACAAATACCGGTGGTCCTGATTATGTTGGTGGATTAGCTCAATTCGCCACCGAATGGCAAGGAAATTTGATTTTCTATAATCGTCAAGAAAACGTAATTTACACCTACAACGGCTCGGAACTTTACATCGATCCGCAGCTAAATAACTTCAATGCCGGCGGCAGGAGCATACAGGAAAATAACGTGGAAGTCACCGGTATTTTCAAGACAGACAATGACTATTTGCTTGTCAACACGGCCCAAGACGGCTTGTTCAAGATAGAGAATAATTTGTCTGTCGCAGAGCAAAAGGAAAAGCCGTCCAAAGTGGAACTTTACCCGAATCCCGTATCGGAAACCCTGTATTTTTCCGAATCATTGACAGATATTGAGGTGTTTGACATGACAGGGAGATTGCAATCGGCCTCAAAAAAGCACATTACCGAGCTAAATGTCGGCAATTTGCCGGCAGGCGAGTACATTTTAAAGGCCAAGGCCGGCTCTGGAAAAGAAAATACGATAAAGTTCATTAAAAAATAACAACAATGAAAACAAAATTATTATCTATTCTTTTCGCTTTATGCGGAATAACGGGCAACGCCCAACTTGACCCGATAACAGACGGGAATTTAGACGCGGGTTCTATTGTCCCGAAATTTCAGTATCAGGGAAATTTGTACGCACTTGCATCTTCCGGCGGACAATATGGATTTTACAAGATTAATCCCACCACGAATGATGTTACGCAAATTCAACTAAGCGGTGAATTAGGTTCGTTCAATTATTCTGTTTGGCAGTTGATTACATATTGTGGCACAGATTGCTATATGCGTTCAGGCGGTTTGTCGCCGAATTACTACAACAATGAAGTTTATCTTAACAATTTTGCAGTAGATTACGACAACTTAAAACTTGACACTCAAAACAATACGCTTACAATAGACGGTTTGGGGCGTGGTTACGGACACGTTTTCTCACACAGATTATTTTATTCAAGTCTTTATCGGTTCAAGGATTTTACAACAGGCGACGTATCGTGGAACGACCAGCCGTCAAATTGGTTCAGCGGGCAACTTGCCTATAACGTAAATGATGAAATGATACTTCCGATTGATTGGGTAGATTCCCAAACAGGCAATACTTACAAGCGTTTGACGAAAGTGAATACTGATTTCGGGACAAATTTTGGCGTAGTTGATGATATAGATTTGACTTCTGCCGAAATTCAAATCATTGATTCATTCAGTTATTTGAAGAAACCGATTTTTGTAAACAACAAACTACTTTATATTGCCGGCTATCAAGAAGCCAATCCAAACCGAATAATTTCTGTTGATGTAAGCAATTTCGATTATAACAACCTGAATTTACTTAGTTTCGACAGTACAACGCATCAAGGTTTTGATTATATTGTTTTGAACGACGGTGTTATTTTTCTGCACAGAATGTACAACAGCGAAACGGGATACAGCCACAAATGGTATAAAACAGACGGCATTAATACTGCGGTTGAAATCAACAATATGCCCGACGCCAATACCAATGCGCAAGATTTTTACCTAAACTATTGGTTCAAAACCTATTCAGACACCAATGGTTTTATATCGCCTGCTTACGGAAATGCTTCCGGCGGTGTCGGCAACGCATTTGTAACAATCGGAAACACAACCTATTTCAGCACCATAGACCGAGAAGCAATAGAATGTAAATTATGGAAAATGAGTTCAATTAATTCTGCACCGGAACTAATCCATACTTATAACGCTTCCTATTTGGATACAAGAGCAAGCATTATTTTTGCTGCAGAATGGCAGGGAAATTTGATTTTCCTAAACATAGAAGACGGATTAATTTACCGATACGACGGCACAGAACTAATTGCCGACCCGCAGCTAAATAATTTAAATTGCGAAGGTTGCAGAATGGCAGACCAGCCGCAATATTCCATCAGCGGTATTTTGCCAACCGAAACAAATATTTTTATTTTTACAAACTTGGGTGTATTTAGCATACAAGAATCGTTATCTACTACAGAGACCGAACTTATCCAATTACAGGTTTATCCCAATCCTGCCAATGAAACCCTCTTTTTTTCTAAAGAATTAAAAAACATTACAATCTACGACCTTATGGGAAGAACTATAAAATCCTTTACCGGAACACACGAAAAAATTGAGATTTCTGATTTATCAGCAGGGAATTATATTTTAAAAGCAGAAGCAGAGAAAGGGGGAAAATTTATTGAAAAATTTGTTAAACATTAAAAAACAACACCGATGAAAACAAAATTACTTTCCCTGCTCATCGCTTTATGCGGAACGCTTGGCTATGCCCAGCTTGAACCTGTTACCGACGAAAGTTTCGGGACTTTCACGCCTTTGTTTCAGTATCAGGGGAATTTGTTTGTAAGGCAAAATATTGATGACCTTGAAACACAAGGCTATGACTATCAGTATTACAAAATCAATATTGCGACAAATGCTGTAACGCAAATGAGTGTCACCGACAGCGCGAAACCATATTTTGAAAATGGATATTGGGCACCTGTAATCAATAATGGCCCATTAAATCCTGCTTTCAATCCACAATTTTATGGCAATACGGTTTACTTTTCAATCTTTGTGGGCAACCAAATCATTGTAAAAATCAACACACAAGCCAATGTGATAGATATATTCGACCCAGGTGAGATACAAAGTTTGGGTGGTGTTCAATTAGTAAATGACAGACTTTATTTTGGCAACGGCGGTAATGATAATTATGCATACAATGGCTGGATAGACTTATCTGACAATGCGATCTACTATCAACCTTATCCGATGGCTTTTGACGTAGCCAATTCCTATGCGTATAGTGGCGGGCTGTTTATGAGCGTCAGAATGCCGGGCGATGATATTATTGGTTATGATAATTATGAAACGGTGTGGGCGTTTTATAACCTTAATGATGCACCGTTTCCAATTGTACCTGTTTTACCTGAAGATGAGTATGGTGCTTTTATCCTACCACAAGGATTTTATCCGAAAGGAAAACCAATTGTAATCAACAACCGTTTAGTTTATAACTCCGGCTATGGCGGAAAAATAATTTCGTTTAATGCAGATGACGTATTAGACAGAAATTTCAACATTTTGAATTTGTCTGATTACTCTTTACAAGATTACATCGTATTAAATGACGGCGCAATTTTTTACACCTATCACTATGATGTCGAAACAGCTACGTACTCTTATAAATGGTACAAAACCAACGGTATAAACACCGCAGTAGAAATAAATTATATGCCTACAATTTCTCAATGGGGCTTTTTGGCTTATTTTCAAACTTATTCCAACTGGAATAGCTTTCAACCTGCAAGTACAGGAAATTCATTTGTACAAGTAGGTAATACAACCTATTTTTCTACTGTAGATAACCAAACAGGAATGGGGGGCAATTATACTGCAAAAGTTTATAAAATGACTTCAATAAATTCCACACCGGAGCTCATTTATACTTCATCAGAAGTAGGTAATTATGACGTAAAATTCGCCACCGAATGGCAAGGCAACCTTGTTTTCTACAGTGAGGTCGAAAACGCGATTTACACCTACAACGGTACGGAACTTTACATCGATCCGCAGCTAAATAACTTCAATGCCGGCGGCAGGAGCATACAGGAAAATAACGTGGAAGTCACCGGTATTTTCAAGACAGACAATGACTATTTGCTTGTCAACACGGCCCAAGACGGCTTGTTCAAGATAGAGAATAATTTGTCTGTCGCAGAGCAAAAGGAAAAGCCGTCCAAAGTGGAACTTTACCCGAATCCCGTATCGGAAACCCTGTATTTTTCCGAACCGTTGACAGACATTGAGGTGTTTGACATGACAGGAAGACTGCAATCGACCTCAAAAAAGCACATTGCCGGGCTAAATGTCGGTAATTTGCCGGCAGGCGAGTACATTTTAAAGGCCAAGACCGGCTCGGGAAAAGAAAATACGATAAAGTTCATTAAAAAATAAAGGAACCGCACACAGCGGCCATTTAACGACAATACCTTTATTTTTGGGCTTGGACGTTTGGTCTTCACGTAAAGAATGTTATCTCCGGCAGAGGCAAGGTTTCAAGTTCGAAGTTCGACCCTTACCATGCCAACCTAAAGGGTTAACCCCAAAACAAAAAACTGCGGCCCGAGCGCAGCGTCTGCCAAAAACAAGAACCCCCCCATCGGAAGATGGAGGGTTTCACTAAAGAAAGGCGGCGGCACGAGCGCGAAGCGCGACTGCACTGCCTTCAAAAACAAGAAACCCCGTCTTTTCAGACAGGGTTTTCAAAAGAAAGGCGGCGACATACTCTCCCACAGGATTGCAGTACCATCTGCGCAGGCGGGCTTAACTTCTCTGTTCGGGATGGGAAGAGGTGAGCCCCGCCGCAATAACCACCTTAGGTTTTAAGTCGTAAAGCCTTAAGGTCTTAAAGTCGCAAGGCCGGTTGCCTTTATGACGTTTATGACTTTTGTCCTTTATGACTCCGCGCGAGCGGTAATATTGTTGACACACTGGGATAAAGAAAAAACATCTGGAAAGATTGCTCCGGGCCTTGCGGCCCGGAAGCGCGTACATAAGCTTACGGGTTATTAGTACTACTCGGCTATGACATTACTGCCTTTACACCTGTAGC
>NZ_FMVF01000002.1:498428-524724 GCF_900101895.1 Flavobacterium caeni | reverse complement strand
CCAATCCTGCACTCGGATCAGGGCTGGCAGTACCAGATGAAACAGTACCAAAGACTGCTGAAGCAAAATGGCATCACACAAAGCATGTCCCGAAAAGGAAACTGCCTGGATAATGCCGTAATCGAAAACTTCTTCGGGATACTTAAATGTGAACTCTATTACATCAATAAGTTCAGGTCAATAGACCATTTAAGGCATGAGATAAAAGAGTACATCAATTATTATAACAATGACAGGATTAAACTGAATTTAAATGGAATGAGCCCGACACAATATCGGGTTCATCATTATCAATGTAATTATTAACTTGTCTAAACTTTTGGGTGCAGTCTAAAAATGGGATTAAAGAAAAATAAATTTCTACACGGCCCTTTTCGAATCTTGATTTTTGACGGATGCTGTGGTATGTGGCAACCTGGGCGCGGCATAACGTCTCATCGGCGCAATTCCCGCGTGAGGCCCCGACGCTTCGGGGGCAGCGGTTATCCTTTTGCAAGGCACGCGCAAAAGATAAAAGCGGAAAGCCCGACGGCGCCGCATAAATTGCCTACGAAAGCCGAATACCGTGCGCCGGCACGCCAAAAAAAATCCCAGGCCAACGACCCGGGATTCCAACAACAATCCTCCATCAACAGTTATTGCCAGCCGCCACCAAGGGCGCGGTACAATTCGACCTCAGAAGATAGTCTTTCCTTTTTGATACGGGCCAATTCGAGCTGGGCGTCGAGCAGGTTGCGCTGCGCGATGATGACCTCCAAATAATTGGCCATGCCATTTTTAAACAACAGGCTGGCGTTGTCGATGGCGCTTCGAAGCGTTTTTTCACGCTCGGCCGCCGCTTCGAACTGCAAACGCTGGTGTTCGATTTGGGCCAATGCGTTTGCCACCTCGCCCACAGCCACCAGCACGGTTTGACGGAACTCGATTCCGGCCTGATCGCGTTGCAGTTTGGCTACTTCATATTGTGTACGCAATCTTTTTCCGTTGAGCAAAGGCGCAACGATGCCACCGGCCACAGTCCCGAACAAAGACGCAGGAAGATTGAACAATTTGTCGGCCTCGAAGGCGTTCACGCCGCCCGATGCGGTGATGTTGATCGACGGATACAAACTCGCCTTGGCAATCCCTACATTGGCGTTGGCCGCCTGCAAAGCCAGTTCGGCGGCCTTTACATCGGGTCTTTTGCTGAGCAATTGCGCGGGAATTCCGGCAGACAAATCGCTTTTGACTTCGATGGCATCCAATCGGCTGGTGCGCGCTTTCGCGTCGGGGAAACCGCCACTGAGCAGGCTCAACGCATTTTCCTGTAAGACGATGTGCTGCTCGAGCAACGGAATGAGTTGCGCCGCGACAAGCCGTTGTGCCTGGGTTTGCTGTTTGGCGAGTTGGGTGGCCTGTCCCGATTCGTATTGCAGGTTCACGATGAACACGGTGCTGTCGTTGAGCTTGAGCGTTTCCTTGGCCACCTGCAACTGGGCATCGAGCATGAGCAAATCGTAAAATCCTTTCGAAACGTTGGCCACTAAGGCCGTTTGCACCGCTTTTCTGATTTCGGCCGATTGTTCGTAATTGGCGCGCGCGCTTCTTTTACGGTTGCGGATCTTGCCCCAGATGTCGGCTTCCCAGGACAAATTCAACCCGGTCGAAAAATCGTCAAGGTGATGCTGGCCCGTGAACTGCTGGGTATTTCTGCCGTTGAGGCTGTTCTCGGAAAGCCTTGTGGTCGAAGCGTTCCCAAAGGCATTCAGTTGTGGTACATTGCCCCATTTGGCTTGTCGGAATTGCAAGTTTGCGATTTCAAGGTTCTTCTGCGCGATTTCCAAATCGTTGTTCTTGGCCAAGGCCGTTTCGATCAACGTATCCAAATCTTTTTCGGCAAAGAAATCCTTCCATTGGATGTCGGCAATGTTCGCGGTATCGGCAGCAACCGCATGGCGGAAAACGTCTGGAACCGTTGGCTTTTCCTGTTGCGCGAAAGCCGAAGCCGAGACAAGCAGCAGCAGCAGCAGGATTTTGATACTATTAAGATACTTTTTCATGTTAAGCGATTTGTGGTTGGTGTGCATTCTGGCCCGATTCGTTGTTGATGACCGCCAATGGTTTTCCCGAAACGCGTTCGTGCAAATACTGGAACACGACAAACAGTACCGGGATGATGAAGATGCCGAGCAAAACACCCGAAACCATTCCCCCGGCCGCCCCGATACTGATCGAATGGTTACCCAAGGCCGATGGCCCGGTGGCGCGCATCATCGGGATCAAACCCACGACGAAAGCAAAAGAGGTCATGATGATCGGGCGCAGCCTCAGTTTGGCGGCCTCGAGCGCCGAAGCGAGCAACGACTTCCCTGCCCTTCTGCGCTGTAACGCATACTCGACAATCAGGATCGCGTTCTTGGCCAGCAATCCGATGAGCATCACGAGCGCCACCTGTACATAAATGTTGTTCTCGATTCCGGCGAGGCCGATGGCGGCAAACACGCCGAAGATTCCCGTGGGTATCGACAAAATAACGGCAGCCGGAAGGATGTAACTTTCGTATTGGGCCGCGAGCAGGAAGAACACGAACAACAGACTGAGTCCGAAAATCACGGCCGATTGTCCGCTTGAGGTAATTTCCTCCTTGGTCAAACCCGAGAATTCAACATCGTAACCCAGCGGCAAATATTGCTCGGCCACGTCCTGGACCGCCGCAATCGCATCGCCCGAGCTCACACCCGGCTTGGTGATCGCATTGACCCCAATCGAGTTGAACAGGTTGTAACGCGAAGCGGTTTCCGAACCGTAAATGCGTTTGAGTTTGACAAGCGTATTGATCGGGACCATTTCGCCGAGGCGGTTTTTGACATAAATGCCGTTCATCGCCTCCGGATTGCTCCTTTCGGCGGCATCGGCCTGTACGACCACGCGGTAGTACTTCCCGAATCGGTTAAAATCGCTGGCCTGCGCACTGCCAAAATAACCCTGCATGGTTTGCATGATGTCCTTGACGCTCACCCCGAGTTGTTCGGCCTTGACGTCGTCGACCTCCATTTCGAGCTGCGGATAATCGGCCTTAAAACTGGTGAAAGCCACGGCGAGTTCAGGCCGTTTCATCAGTTCGCCGATAAAACCGTTCGTGATTTCGCTGAACCTGGTGATGCTTCCGCCGGTCTTGTCCTTGAGCACGATGTCGAGTCCGTCGACGTTGTTGAAACCCGGGACGGTCGGGAACGTAAAGACAAAGAAATTGGCACCTTTGATGGCGCTGAGCCGTTGGCGCGTATCGTTCATGATTTCATTGATGTCGGTCATTTCGCCACGTTCCTTGGTAGGTTTGAGCAAAATGAAGGCGACACCTGCCGATGGACTTGTCGATTGCGTGAGCATGTTGAACCCAGACAATTTCATCAGCGTGCGTTTTGAAGGCATGTCGCCGAGTTGGTTTTCGAGTTCGGTCATGACATTCTTGGTCCTGTCGAGTGACGCGCCGGCCGGCATCGAAAGCGAGATGGCGATAAACCCTTGGTCTTCGGATGGGATGAATCCGGTAGGCGTCCTTTTAATCATAAACACAGTAACCAAAGTCAATACGGCCAATCCGCCAAGGCTCCACCAACGGTGTTTGATCAGCAAACGCAAACTGCCCACGTAACGGTTGGTCAATTTGTTGAACCCGCCGTTAAAACCCGCAAAAAAGCGTTCCTTGAAGTTCTTGGGTTTGCCGTGTTGTTCCCCATCGTGTACGTCCTTGAGGAAAAGGGCTGCGAGCGCCGGGCTCAACGTTAATGCGTTGACCGCCGAAATCACGATCGCTATGGCGAGCGTAAAGGCGAACTGCCTGTAGAAGACGCCCGTTGACCCTTGCATGAAACCGACCGGCAAAAATACGGCCGACATGACGAGCGTAATCGAGATGATCGCGCCCGTGATCTCGCTCATGGCCGACGTCGTGGCCGCTTTGGCCGACAAGCGTTTGCTGTGCATTTTTTCGTGTACGGCTTCGACCACCACAATGGCGTCGTCGACCACAATACCAATGGCCAGTACGAGCGCGAACAGCGTCAACAAATTGACCGAAAACCCGAAAATGTACATGAAAAAGAAAGTCCCCAAAATCGAAACCGGTACCGCAATGGCGGGAATCAAGGTCGAACGAAAATCCTGAAGGAACAGGAATACGACCACGAACACCAAGATAAAAGCCTCGATCAACGTCGATTTGACTTGGCTGATCGATTGGTCGAGCGAATCCTTGGTGTTGTACAGGATCAAATGTTTGATGTCTTTCGGAAAATCCTTGGACGCCTTGTCCATCATTTCGCGCACGGCGATTTGTACATCGCTCGAATTGGAGCTCGGCAATTGGTACACCCCTATGTTCAGGCCCGACTTTCCGTTGACTTTGGTGGCGCTGCCGTAGGTGTATGAACCGAATTCGATGCGCGCCACATCTTTTAAACGAAGGATAGAACCGTCGTTGTTCGACCTGATGATGATGTTGCCATAGTCCTCGGGCTTGTTGCGCTTTCCTTTGTATTTGATGACATATTCGAACGATTCGGTGCTGCTTTCCCCAAATTTACCCGGCGCAGCCTCGAGATTCTTGTCCTGTATCGCACCCATGACTTCCTTGGGGGTCAGGTTGTAGCTCGCCATTTTGGACGGATTGAGCCATACCCGCATCGAATAATCCTTGCTCCCGCCAAAAATGACAGCCTGCCCTACGCCCGGAATCCTTTTGATTTCGGGAAGGATGTTGATTTGCGCATAATTCGCAAGAAAAGTCTGGTCGTACTGTTGCTCGTTTTCGGTGAACAGGTCGACCACCATCAAAAGGCTGTTCTGTTGCTTGACCGTCGAGATGCCTGCCTGCACGACCTCTACAGGAAGCTGGCTGGTGGCTTGGGATACGCGGTTCTGTACGTTCACCGCCGCCTGGTCGGGATCGGTACCGAGTTTGAAGTTCACGGTGATCACGAGTGTCCCGTCGTTGCTCGCCGTCGAACTCATGTAGGTCATGTTTTCGACCCCGTTTATCGTCTCTTCGAGCGAAGGCGCTACCGAACGGATGATCGTCTCGGCATTGGCACCCGGATAAAAGGCGGTGACCTGTACGGCCGGAGGCGCAATATCGGGAAACTGCTGCAGTGGCAACGTCGAGATCCCCAGGATGCCCAGGATCACTATGATAATAGCGATGACTGTCGACAGTACGGGCCTGTCGATGAATTTTTGTAACATAATAAAAATGTGTTAGTTGGCTTTTTTAGAGTTTGGCAACGGCTTTGGTGGTTTTCTCGGGAACGATTACGGCACCGTCCGCAAGATTTTCAAAACCTTTGGCCACGATGCGGTCGCCGGTCTTGAGCCCGTCCTTGATCAGGTAGTCGGTACCGGTCTTGCCGGCCACCGTCACGGGCTGTTTGGTCACTTTATTGGCCTTATCCAAGACAAACACGAACACCTTGTCCTGTATCTCGATTGTGGCTTGCTGCGGAATCACAAGGCTGTTCGGATGTTCGAGCGCAATTTTGACACGGCCTGTGTTGCCCGATCGAAGCAACCCTTTGTTGTTCGGAAACGTGGCGCGCATGGTTATCGCCCCGGTATTCTTGTCGAATTGGCCGTCTACCATGTCGATTTTCCCGGTCTCGCCATAGACCGAATTGTCCGACAGGACGAGCGCAACCGGCGGTAACTTTCGCAATTTCTCGTTGAGCGTGCTTCCATCGTGTTGTGTTTTGAAGTTGATGAAGTCGTCTTCTGCCAGCGAGAAATAGGCATACACTTCGCGGATATCCGACAGTGTAGTCAGCGCCTCGGGATCGGCAATGTTGATCAAGCTCCCTTGTTTTTTGGGCAATCTGCCGATATAACCGTTTACGGGCGCCTTGATGAGCGTATACCCCAAGTTGATTTGGGCGGTGCCTACCATTGCCCTGGCTTGCGCGACATTTGCTTTGGCTGCACTCAGCGCGGCTTTGGCCGATTTGAGCTGGTAGTCCGACACCACTTTGTTTTGCACAAGCGGCGTCAATTTCTCGACCTCGAGCTGGGCATTCGTCGCGGCAGCTTCGGCCGCATTGAGATTGGCATTGGCGTTGTTGAGCTGTTCGCGGTACGGGTTGTCGTTGATCTTGAACAACGGCTGTCCGGCAGTGACGTACGCGCCTTCGTCTACGAAAGCTTTTTCGAGCGTACCGTTAACCTGCGGTCGGATTTCGACGTCCGACTTGCCACGAATGGCCGCCGGAAATTCGGTATCGGTGGTGGCGTTTTGTGTATTGATGCTCAAAACGGGCAACGTCGCGGGCTGTCCTGCGGGCGCGGTGGCATTGCCGTCTGCGCAACTCCACAGGAACAACGCAACAAGGCTAGATAAAAGGATTGATTTCATGTTAAATTGATGGTTGAAGTGATTAAATAATGGTTAGTTGTTTGTTATTTTTTGGAATGATTGTTCCAGAATTATTGCCGATTTTACATAAAAATGTCTTACTCCTGTTTTTTCTGAAATAAACGTTTCAGAATGGTTTAAAAAAAATCAGCCCTTGGGCATGATACTTTTGATCAGGAAATCTGCCATCTTCTTGACTTTAATGGGATTCCCTTGTAATATATACGATTGTTTCCAACCCGTGAATGAGATCATGATGTACTCGGCCATCATCCCCGCGTCTTCTGAATGCTCGATCTCGCCGGCATCCATCGCGCTTTGGATCAAATCGGTCATGAATTTCAGGTAAACATCGTTGCTCTGGCAAAGCATGTTTCGCACGGTTTCGTCGTTTTGCGCCACCTCAAAAATGGTTTTGACGCCCAAACATCCTTTGTCGCTTTCGATGATCCAGTCGGCCTTGTCACTAATGATCCGGATCAATGCCTGTAACGGAGACTTCTCGTTGGCCGCTTTCTGCCGGGCCTCTTCCATGACCTGGTCGATATAGCTGCTGACACATTCGTGAAACAGTTGTTGCTTGTCGCCTATGGTATTGTACAAACTGCTGCGGTTGATTTGCATCGCATCCACCAAATCCTGCATGGAAGTGGCGTTATAGCCTTTCTCCCAGAAAACGTTCATTGCCTTTTTGACCGTTTCTTCCTTGTCGAATTCCAGATTGCGTCCCATGGGTTTAACAATTTGATGGAGCAAAAGTAAATTCTTTTTTGAAACAACCGTTTCAAAACACATATTTTATGATTTTTTTAGCAACCGAAAATAAAAAAAGCCGGAAGATCCGGCTTTCTGAATGTTGCATACGACGACTATTCCAAAAGGAAACTCACCGAAACATTGGCCGTGATGTTGATCTCGCCAATGGCTATGGTTTCGCGTGGCGCGGCGGCATCGGCGGCTTTGCCCATCGCCATTTCATACATGACGGGTTGCGGGTGGTAGACTTGCGTATTGTCTGAAATAGACAAGGCCTTCCCTACGCTTTGCCCGATGACCGATACGTAATCCTGGGCTTTTTGCTTGGCGTCCTGCATGGCCAGTTTACGCGCTTCGGATTCGTGCTTTTCGATTTTAGACGACTTGAACTCGACCGTATTGATGCGGTTGATGCCCGTATCGACCAGGCCTTCCATGAGCGTGTCATAGTAGGTCAAATCGCGCAGCAAAATCTCGATGGTTTGCGTGGCGTTGTAGTTGTATTTCTTTTTGTCGTAGTCGTATTGCGGATTGAGCGATATGCGCTTGGTTTGGATGTCCGACTGCTGCAACTTGGAACGCTTGAGGTATTGCACCACCTTTTCGACGGTGGCGTCGTTTTGCTTCTTGACATCGGTGGCGTTGTTGCCCTTGGTTTCGACCGAAATCGAGATGAACGCCTGATCGGGTGTGACTTTTACTTTGCCTTCGCCGCTTACCGAAATTTGCGGATCGGGTTTGATGTACTGCGCCTCGGCGTGCGCCATGGCCATCGAAAACAGGATAATGAACGTCTTTTTCATAATTGATGATTTTAAGTTAATACCGCGGGGCTTTCAAATGTTGTGCCACTAGAGCTTTCCCGCTCGCTCCATGATAAAAAGTATGATGATGGGAACGGCCAATGCAATGACGATCAGCGTGTTCTCGACAAACAAATAAGGCATTTTTAACAAAGTGATGACATAGCCGCCCACCGCGCCGCCAAAATGCGCCGTATGGCCGATGTTGTCGCGTTTGGCGCGCATGCCGTAAATCGATGCGAGCAAGTAGATGATCCCAAAAATCCAGCCCGGTATGAAATTGACGCTGTTGTCGGGGTAAATCAAAATCGACGCATACATGACGCCCGTCACGGCACCCGACGCGCCGATGGCCCGGTAACTGTAGTCGTTTTTGTGCATGACCAACGTGAGCAGGCTGCCAAAAATAAGGCTCGCGAAATAAACAATCAAAAAACCGATGTTGCCCAGATTGGTGATCACCGCAGGCGCAAAAATCCACAACACATACATGTTCATGGCCAGGTGCAACCAATCGGCGTGCAGGAATCCCGAAGTGACCATACGCAATTGCTCTCCTGCTCGGATACTGCCAATGTGGAACTCGTATTTCCTCAAAAAAGACCAATCGTTGAATCCTTTGTAACTCACGACAAAATTGGCGATGATCAAGACCAGTAACGGAATATTCATGGGTGTTTTTTCACTTGGTTGGGTTCGGCCGCGTTGGCTTTCGATTCCGTAAAAATAGCAATAGTTTCTTTAGCTTTTGTTAAAAATCCCTTAGCGGCACGTCATTAAACTGTATATTTGCACAAACTTCGGCGTTGATGCAATATTTCGTTTACCTGCTGGCTTATCCATTGCTTTGGTGCATCTCGCGGCTCCCGTTCCCCTTACTTTATCTGGTCTCGGATGTTGTTTTTGTATTGCTGTATTATGTAATCGGTTATCGAAAGAAAACCGTGCGCGGCAACCTCAAATTGGCGTTTCCCGATTGGTCCGAAAAGGAACGGCTGGTCATCGAAAGAAAATCGTACCGTCATTTGTGCGATATGTTCCTCGAAATGATCAAGACGCTGTCGATATCCGAAAAAGAGATCAAAAAACGTTTCCAATTCACCAACATCGAAACCTACCAAGCCTTGGAGCGCGAAAACAAAAGCGTCGCCATGATGGTCGCGCATTACGCGAGTTATGAATGGGCGATTTCGATGAACTACTACGTCAATTTCAAGGGATATGCAATCTACAAACGCATCGCCAATCCGTATTTCGACAAATTGGTGCACGACATCCGCTCGCGATTCCAAGCCTATTTGATCACGACCAAGGACACCATCCCCATGATCCACGAAAATGAAAAAGCGGGCATCCGTGGCGTTTACGGTTTTGCAAGCGACCAATCGCCCAAAGCGTCACGGGCGTATCATTGGGGCAGTTTCATGAACGCCACAACGCCTGTACATACAGGTGCCGAAATGTTGTCGAAAAAATTCGACATGAATGTGATTTTCCTCAAAGTCAAAAAGGTGAAACGCGGCCATTACGAGGCGACGTTCGAGGTTTTGTCGACCGACGTAAAAAACGTTCCCGACTACCAAATCACCGACGAATTCCTCAAACGCGTCGAGCAACAAATCAACGAAGCGCCCGAATTTTACCTCTGGACGCACAAACGTTGGAAGCACGTTAAATAAATCAACTTATCTTAAAGCCCGAACCAGCGCTTGACCAATTCCCTTTCGGCGGGTTGTGCATGCTGGTGCAAAAACTCGTTGGTGTGTTTGTTGTAGCGGTAATCCTTGCCCCATTCGGCGTGGTGTTGCGCGAGCGATTTAATGCTGTCGCAAACAAATTTGATTTCGTCGTTGGTGGTCGTCGGATGGATCGACATCCTGATCCACCCCGGTTTCTCGAGCAATTCGCCGCAAGAGATTTTGTCGGTCAAATAATGCGACGTGGCCTGGTCTACGTGAAGCAAATAGTGCCCATACGTTCCCGCGCAACTGCATCCGCCGCGCGTCTGGATCCCAAAACGGTCGTTGAGCAATTTGACGCCAAGGTTAAAGTGCAAATCGTCGATGTAAAACGAAACGACGCCCAGCCTGTTGCGGTGCTGTCCCGCCAGTATTTTCAGATTGTCGATCGCGCCGAGTTCGGCAAACACATAGTCGACGATCTCCTGTTCGCGTTTGAGGATGTTGTCTACCCCCATTTGTTCCTTGAGCCTGATGGCCAGCGCGGTCTTGATGACTTGTAAAAAGCCGGGCGTACCGCCGTCTTCGCGGTCTTCGATGTTGTCGATGTATTTGTGCTCGCCCCACGGATTGGTCCACGAAACGGTACCGCCACCCGGATGATCGGGCACCATGTTCTTGTACAATTTTTTATTGAAGACCAATACGCCTGACGTACCCGGACCGCCCAAGAACTTGTGCGGCGAAAAGAAAATCGCATCCAAATAACTTTCGGGGTCTTCGGGATGCATGTCGATTTGTACATACGGCCCCGAGCACGCGAAGTCCACAAAACAAACCCCGCCCGCGCGGTGCATCAGCTTGGCCACCTGGTGGTAAGGCGTTTTGATGCCCGTCACGTTAGAACAAGAAGTAATCGATGCGATCTTAATCGTGCGGTCTTGGTATTTCTCGAGCAGCGCGCCAAAATTGTCCAAACAAAACAGTCCTTTTTCGCAGGACGGGATCACCTCGACATCGGCAATGGTCTCGAGCCACGAGGTTTGGTTCGAATGGTGTTCCATGTGCGAGACGAAAACAATCGGTCGTTTTTCGGCAGGAATGGTCGTGAAAGGCTTTAGATTTTCGGGCACCTTAAGCCCTAAAATCCTTTGAAACTTATTGACAACGCCCGTCATTCCGGTGCCGTCGGTAATCAAAACGTCGTCGTCGCTCGCATGCACATGGTGCTTGATGATGTGGCGCGCCTCGTGGTAGGCCATGGTCATCGCCGTTCCCGAAACCGTTGTCTCGGTATGCGTATTGGCCACAAACGGTCCGAATTCGTTCATCAGTTTCTCCTCGATCGGACGGTACAAGCGCCCCGACGCCGTCCAATCGGTGTACACTATTTTCTGGCGCCCGAACGGCGACTCGAAATATTGGTCAACGCCTATGATTTGGCTCCTGAACTGCTGAAAATACTGTTCCAATTCGGTCGGTAAAGTCGTTTTTGTCGCTAACATGCCCATGATTTTCGGATGCCGCAAAGATAGCATTTTTTGGCAACGCAAACGTTAAAGTAAATTCCGCAAAATCAATCCGCTTTCCGGAAAATGTTAAATTTTGTTTGATATATCAAATAAACGCAACCCGTCGTTGTTTATGGTATCCGACAACAAATCAAAAAACAATTCTCATGAAAAAAACACTACACATTGCATTGCTGGCGTTCACCACATTCACCTGGGCACAACCCGCAATCTCCTGGCAAAAATCCCTGGGTGGCAGCGCCAACGACAACGGTTATTCGATCCAGCAAACCGTCGATGGCGGCTACATCACCGTTGGAGAAACCAGTTCCGCAGACGGACAGATCACCGGTTACCATGGCGCCTACGACGTATGGGTGGCCAAACTCGATGCACAGGGACAAATCGAATGGCAAAAAGCCTTGGGCGGATCTGGGGCCGAAACTGCTTATTGCATCAGGCAAACCTTTGACGGTGGCTATATCCTGGCGGGTTCCTCGAACTCCAACGATGGCGACGTGAGCGGCAACCACGGGGTCAACGACTATTGGATCGTCAAACTCGACGCGACAGGCACGATCGAATGGCAAAAATCGCTGGGCGGCACGCGTGGTGAATGGGCTTTTGATGTGCAGCAAACCCTGGACAGCGGTTATGTCATTGCAGGAGTCACCGAATCCAACGACGGCGACGTGACCGGCCAGCATGGTATCGCGGGCGATTATTGGATTGTCAAGCTCGACAACGCGGGAACCTTGCAATGGCAAAAAGCGCTGGGCGGCACCGCCAACGACGCGGCGCGATCTATTCGCCCCACGGCAGACGACGGCTACATCGTTTCGGGTCATTCGCGTTCAAACGATGGCGATGTGAGCGGCAATCACGGCGACGAGGACATTTGGGTCGTCAAACTCAATGCGACAGGCGACATCCAATGGCAAAAATGTCTGGGCGGCACGGGCTTTGACGCCGGCTATGGCGTTGTCCCGACAGACGATCAAGGGTTTCTTACTGTCGGCCTTACCTATTCGAGCAACGGCGATGTGACCCATCCGCGCGGTTTTGGCGATTTTTGGGCAATCAAGCTCGACGCTACGGGAAATATCCAATGGCAAAAATGCTACGGCGGATTGTCTACCGACATGCCCAACGCGGTATTCTCGGCGGGTTACAACACTTTCGTGATGGCCGGTTTTTCGTATTCCGACGACGGCAACCTGATCGAGAACAAAGGCAACGCCGATTTCTGGGTCGTCAAGATCGACGCCGCGGGAGACATCTTATGGCAAAAATCATTGGGCGGCACGGGAACAGAATTTGCCCAAAGCATTGAGCAAACGGGCGACGGCGGGCTTATCGTTGCCGGAAAAAGCAACTCGAACGATTTTGACGTCAGCGGAAACCATGGCGAATATGATTTCTGGGTCGTCAAATTCGAAGCCGATATTCTGGCAACCCATACATTCCAACCAACGGTGGCAACACTATTTCCAAACCCTGCACAGGAGCAGCTGTCTATTTCGACAGAAATTCATTTCGACCGTTATGAAATTTATGACGCGACGGGCAAATGCTTACAAAAAGGCCTGTTTGGGCCATCCATCCCGATCGCTACGCTTGCCGCCGGCGCGTACTTCTTGCGGTTGTCGAACGGGAATACTGTGGTCACACAAAAATTCCTCAAAAAATGATACAAAAAAACCGGTCGATGACCGGTTTCTTTTTATAGCCCTGCAATCGCCTTCATCTCGTTCATGATCCTTACCGCCAATTCATCGGCGGCGGCCTGTGTTTTGGCCTCGGTATAGATGCGGATGATGGGCTCTGTGTTTGATTTGCGCAAGTGCACCCAATTTTCGGCAAAGTCGATCTTGACACCGTCTATGGTCGAGATTTGTTCGTCTTTGTATTTGGCCTCCATGGCGGTCAAAATCCCGTCGACGTCGATTTGCGGGGTGAGTTCGATTTTGTTCTTGCTCATGAAATACTCCGGATACGACGCGCGCAATTCGGATACCTTCATCTTTTTGTTGGCCAAATGCGTCAGGAACAATGCCACGCCCACAAGCGAGTCGCGCCCGTAGTGCAATTCGGGATAAATGATGCCGCCGTTGCCTTCGCCGCCGATCACGGCGTTGTTTTTCTTCATGAGCTCGACCACGTTCACCTCGCCCACCGCGCTTGCTTCGTATGTGCCGTTGTGGGTATTGGTCACATCGCGAAGCGCACGTGAAGACGACATGTTCGATACCGTATTTCCCGGTGTTTTTAACAAAACGTAATCGGCGACGGCCACCAACGTGTATTCCTCGCCAAACATTTCGCCGTCTTCGCTGATGAACGCAAGTCGATCGACATCGGGATCGACAACAATGCCCAAATCGGCGTTTTCTTCAACGACGAGTTTGCAGATGTCGCCCAAATGTTCCTTCAAAGGCTCCGGATTGTGCGGAAAATGCCCGTTGGGCTCGCAGTACAATTTGACCGCTTCGACGCCCATTTGTTCGAGCAATTTGGGGATGATGATGCCGCCCGACGAGTTCACACCATCGACGACCACTTTAAATTTCGCAGCTTTTACCGCGTCTACATCCACGAGTGGCAAGTTCAACACCTCGTCGATATGGATGTCCATGTAGGCATCGTTTATCGTGATTTCGCCCAAGTTGTCAACGTCGGAAAAGTCAAACGCCTCGTTCTCGGCAATGTTCAAAATCTTTGCGCCTTCGGCCCCGCTCAAAAACTCGCCTTTTTCGTTGAGCAACTTGAGCGCGTTCCATTGTTTGGGGTTGTGCGATGCGGTCAGGATGATGCCACCATCGGCCTTTTCGAGCGGTACGGCGACTTCTACGGTTGGCGTGGTAGACAATCCCAAATCGATCACGTCGATGCCCAAGCCAATGAGCGTATTGACCACTAAATTATGGATCATCGGGCCCGAAATCCTCGCGTCGCGGCCAATGACCACCGTCAGTTTTTGCTTTTTGGTGTAGTCCTTGAGCCACATGCCATAGGCCGACGCGAATTTCACCGCGTCTACGGGCGTTAAATTATCACCGGTTTGGCCGCCAATCGTGCCGCGGATGCCTGATATTGATTTGATTAAGGTCATGGTTTATTGTGTGTTTTTTATTGCTTTTGTTTGATAACTTCTTTACCCTGATGGTCCGCAACGGGTCTTTTTGATGGATTTGTTTCCATCCTTAAGCGCCCGCGGTTTGAAATTCCTTGCAAATATAGCAGTTGCATTTTTTTTAGGAAACGTATTTTTGGGTTTTCGACAAGGCGGCCTGTTTTTCCGATAGAAATATGACAGGGTAATCGCAAGTTGGTTGATTTAGGCAGTTTTTCTGCCGCTTGGGTTCGGAAAAATTTAGTATTTTCGTACCATTGGGTAGGGGCATTGGGTTTATCCCTAAACAAAAGCAGACAATTATAGTTACAGATTTTCTGCCATAATTGTTAAATGTTTCGGTCGATAAAATGACGACGGGTTATCGAAAATCAACCCGCGATTCTTGATGTACATTGTATGAATTTCCTAGCACACATCTACCTTTCTGGCGACAACGAACTGATCAAGATCGGGAATTTCATGGCCGATGGCATCCGCGGCAAACATTTCGAACACCTGCCCCCCGACGTGCAAAAAGGAATCATCCTGCACCGCGCGATCGATTCCTATACCGACAACCATCCGGTTTTTCGCCAGAGCACCAAGCGATTGCACGACCGCTACCATCATTACGCCGGCGTCATCGTCGATGTGTTTTACGACCATTTCCTGGCCAAGAACTGGTTGGCTTATTCGAATGAGAGACTCGACGATTTTGTGCAGGATTTTTACCGATCGCTCCACACCCACTACGACATCCTGACCGATAAAACCAAAGGCATGATGCCCTACATGATCAAATACAATTGGCTTTGGAGCTACCAGTTCACAGAGGGTATCGCGCGCATCCTGTCCCAAATGGACCAACGCACGCGGAACAATTCGCAGATGCGGTATTCGATCGAGGAATTGACCGAACATTACGACATTTTCGAAGCCGAATTCACCGGGTTTTTTAAAGACTTACAGGCCTTCGTAATCCAAAAAAACACCGAATTGTGAAACGTTTGTGGTGTTTGGCGTTGTTGATCGCCACTGTTTCCCATGCGCAGAAAGGGCTGGTTGCAAAAAAGGCGATGGTGGTCTCGGCACGTATTGAAGCCTCAAAGATCGGGGCAGACGTCATCCAACAAGGCGGTAATGCGTTCGATGCGATGATCGCGACGCAACTCGCACTGGCCGTTGCCTACCCTTATGCGGGCAACATCACCGGCGGCGGGTTCATGGTTTATCGCATGGCCGACCGCAAGACCGGTACGCTCGATTTTCGCGAAGTAGCGCCGCTGGCCGCCACCAAAGACATGTTCCTTGATGCTAATGGCAATGTTGTTGCGACGGCGAGCACCGAAAGTGGCCTATCGGTAGGCGTTCCGGGATCGGTGGCGGCGATTTTCGAGGTGCACCAAAAGTACGGTTCGATGCCCATGGCAAAATTAATCGCCCCTGCCATAGCTTTGGCCGAAAAAGGCCTGGTCGTTACATCCAAACAGTTGAAGCAGATCGCGGCCAACAAGGAATCGATTGTACGGCTCAACGGCGATAAAACCATCTATTCGCGCGACCTCAAGGTGGGCGACACGATCAAATACCCCGAGTTGGCCGCTACACTCAGGCGCATCGCCAAGAACGGCCGGGACGAGTTTTACAAGGGTGAAACGGCAAAAAAACTCATCGGTTACCTCAAACAAAAAGGCGGCATCATGACGGCCAAGGATTTGGAATCCTATACCGTGGTTTGGCGCGATCCGATCACTTTCAACTACAAAAATCTAAAGATTATCTCGATGCCGCCACCCAGCAGCGGCGGGATTTGTTTGGGCCAGATTTTTCAAATGATTGAACCGTTCCGACTGGAGACCTACAAACACAATTCCGAAAAATACATCCAACTGCTCACCGAAGCCGAGCGACGGTCATATGCCGATCGAAACCATTTTTTGGGCGACCCCGATTTTACAAAAATGCCGATACGTAAATTACTGGATAAAAACTATTTGTACGACCGTATCGAAACGTTCAGTTTTAACAAAGCGACACCTTCATCCGAGGTAGGACATGGCGAAATACAGGCATCTGAAAGCGACGAAACCACGCACTATTCCATCGTCGACAGCAAAGGAAATGCGGTGGCCGTGACCACCACACTCAACGGCGCCTTTGGCTCTAAGCTGTATTGCGAGCCGCTGGGCGTGTTTTTGAACAACGAAATGGACGATTTTAGCGCCAAGCCCGGCACGCCCAACCTTTACGGGCTCGTGGGTGCCGAAGCCAACAGCATCGCGCCGCGCAAACGCATGCTGAGTTCGATGACGCCTACGATTGTCGAAAAGAACGGCCGCTTGCTGATGCTGCTCGGAAGTCCGGGCGGTTCTACCATCATCACATCGGTGTTGCAAAACATACTGAACGTGACCGAATTCCGTATGGGCATGCAGCAATCGGTGGCCGCACCGCGCTTTCACCACCAATGGTTGCCCGATGAAGTCCTGTTCGAACCCAACGGCTTTGCCCCCGACCTGTTGCAATCGCTCGAAAAAAAGGGCTACCACACCCGTGTGGCGCAGGCCCCGATAGTCGGTAAGGTCGACGCCATCCTTGTGTTGCCCGACGGTACGCTCGAAGCGGGCGCCGACCCACGCGGCGATGATGCCGCCGCCGGATTTTAACTTTCGCATTACAAGGGAAAGCGTTACTTTTGCCGTGCAAACTCCCGTCATGTTCAAAAAACTGTTGCGTACGATCGAAAAATGGCTGCTTTGGGGCCAGCTCAAACTCACCGGCAAACAATTCGTTTTCCTGTCGGCGGTGTTGGTTGGGATCTCGGCCGCGTTGGCCGTAATCGTGCTCAAGACTTTTGCGCACTGGGTTTTTGTGTTCGCGACTTACATCAACGGCATCCTCAAACTCAGCTTCATCAATTCGGTGTTGCCGATAGTCGGTATTTTACTCACGGTTTTTGTGGTACGCCGTGTTTTGGGCGGCACGATCGAAAAAGGCACTTCGCAGATTTTGTATGCCGTGGCCAAAAAAGCGGGTATTATCCCCAAAAAACAGATGTACGCGCAAATCGTAACGAGTTCCTTGACCGTTGGCCTTGGCGGATCGGCTGGATTGGAAAGCCCGATCGTAATCACGGGCGCCGCGTTCGGGTCGAATTACGCGCAGCAGTACCGCTTGGGTTACAAAGAACGCACGCTGCTCATCGGATGCGGTGTCGCGGCGGGTATCGCGGCGGCCTTTAACGCCCCCATCGCGGGTGTGTTGTTTGCGATCGAAGTGTTGCTCGTAGACGTCAGCATTTCGGCCTTTACCCCCATCATGATCGCTGCGGCCACGGGCGCGTTGGTATCGGCCATCACCATCGGCGAGGATATCTTGCTCAACTTCAAACAACAGCAAACGTTCGACTACCACAACATACCGTTTTATGCGCTGTTGGGCGCTTTTACGGGGCTGGTTTCGATTTACTATTCGCGTAACTTTCAACGCACCGAGCATTTCTTTTCACGGCTGCGGTTTACCCCATACAAGAAAGCACTCGTGGGCGCCACGATTTTGGCGTTGCTGATTTTTGTGTTCCCGACGCTGTTTGGCGAGGGTTATGAAAGCATCAAGACGTTGTCCGACAAGGATCCTGGGCAACTGCTCGAGAACACCTTGTTCGCCGACTTCAGGAACAGCCCGATTGCGCTGTTGCTCTTTGTGGGACTGACGATGCTGGCCAAAGCCTTTGCCACTGGACTGACGCTTGGCAGCGGCGGTAACGGCGGCAATTTTGCGCCTTCGTTGTTTTTGGGCTCGTATGCGGGGTTCTTTTTTTCGCGCGTATTCAACCTGACAGGGTTTCAACTTCCGGTGTCCAACTTCACGATGGTGGGTATGGCGGGTATCTTGAGCGGATTGTTCCACGCGCCGCTGACGGCCATCTTCCTCATTGCAGAGATCACGGGCGGTTACGATTTGATGATTCCGCTGATGATTGTATCGTCGATCAGTTTTGCGATTTCGAAACAATTCGAGAAACATTCGCTCGATGTCAAGAATCTGGCGCGCAAAGGCCATGCATTTACGAGCAATAAGGACGCCAACATCCTGTCTACCCTTGAAACCGAAAAAATCATCCAAACCGATTATTTGACCATCACGGCCGATGAAAACCTCGAAAAGCTGGTCGATTTGATCTCGCACTCGAACCAAGTCGTTTTTGCGGTGGTCGACAAGGAAAAAAACCTGTTGGGAACGGTGTATTTTAACGACATACGCGAAGTGATCTTCAGCAATTTCAAGGTCAAGTACACGCCGGTCAAGGAAATCATGATCGATCCGCCGGCCATCGTTTACCCTACCGATACGATGGAAACCGTCATGGAAAAATTCGAAAAAACCCGCGCCAGCTTCCTGCCCGTGCTCAAGAACGGCAAATACTACGGCTTTATATCCAAATCGATCGCGCTAGAGGCCTACCGCGAGAAACTCAAATCGATGATCATCGAATAACCCCCTTAACCCAACTTATGTTCAAGAAAATTACCCTAGCATTATTGCTGGCCGGCGTTTACAGCCATGCCCAAGACCAAGCACCAACCCCTAGCGTCGAGAAATCGGTGTTCGGCGTACAAACCGGACTCATCGGCTTGTGGATCAACCACGAGCTCAAATTATCCAACCGTTGGGCACTGCGCAGCGAAATCGGGAGCGAGTTGTTTGCCTATTCGAATAAAGTCAACGACGATGTCAAAAGGGCCATGTGCCCTGTGGTTTCGGTCGAACCCAAATGGTATTACAATCTAAACCGCCGTGCACGAAAAGACCGGAACATTAGCAAGAACAGCGGCAATTCGATCTCACTTAAAATCAACTATTTACCGGGATGGTTTGGTGTCGGCGACGACGGAATCCCCAAATCCAATCATTTGTCCATCCTTCCCAAATGGGGCATTCGAAGGGTATACGGCAAGCACTTTACGTTCGAAACCGGATTGGGTGTAGGCCCGCAATTTTACGTCGGTAATGATCCGCGGTGGGACAAAAGCGAGAGCTATATCGATCTGTCGGTGCGCATCGGCTACACGTTCTAAGCCAAATCTTTAACAAAACGTTTCGGTTTCGACGCACAAAAAGAGCGTGAAAAAATGTAAATTTGCGTCCCTCCTTTTCGGGACTCCAACCTATGCTTGAAACAGAAAACCATATCGAGGTGCTGGGCGCGCGCGTCCACAACCTCAAGAACATAGACCTTACGATTCCGCGCGAACAATTGGTGGTAATCACCGGGCTTTCGGGTTCGGGCAAGTCATCGCTCGCGTTCGATACGATTTATGCCGAGGGCCAACGGCGCTACGTCGAGACGTTTTCGGCCTATGCGCGGCAGTTCCTCGGCGGATTGGAGCGTCCCGATGTAGACAAGATCGACGGCCTGTCGCCTGTGATCGCCATCGAACAAAAAACGACAAGCAAATCGCCACGTTCGACTGTGGGCACGATCACCGAAATCTATGACTTTCTGCGTTTGCTGTTTGCACGTGCAGGCGATGCATACAGTTACAATACGGGCGAAAAAATGGTCAGTTATTCCGATGAGCAGATCAAGGCATTGATCGTACAAAATTTCATCGGCAAAAAAATCAACATCCTTGCGCCTGTGGTTCGCGCCAGAAAAGGACATTACGGCGAATTGTTCCAACACATCGCCAAGCAAGGCTTTTTGCGCGTGCGCGTAGACGAAGAACTCAAGGAAATCACGCCGGGCATGAAGCTCGACCGTTACAAGACGCACGACATCGAGATCGTCATAGACCGCATGCTCGTCGAGGATACGCCCGAAAACGACAAAAGGCTTTCGGAAAGTATCAACACGGCCATGTACCACGGCGAGGATATTTTGATGGTACTCGACCACGACACCAACGAAGTGCGGTATTTTAGCCGCAACCTGATGTGCCCCACCACGGGCATTTCGTACCAAAACCCCGAGCCGAATTTGTTTTCGTTCAACTCGCCCAAAGGGGCCTGCGACCATTGCAACGGACTGGGAACCGTAAACGAAATCAACATCAAGAAGATTGTCCCGAACCCCAAACTGTCGGTCAAATCGGGTGGTTTTGCGCCGCTGGGCGACTACAAGAACACCTGGATTTTCAAGCAACTCGAAATCATCGGCGAAAAATACGGTTTCAAGCTGACCGACCCGATCGAAAAAATTTCCGAAGAGGCAATGGAAATCATCCTCTATGGCGGCAAGGACAAATTTTCGGTCGAATCCAAGACGCTGGGCGTGACCAAGGAATACAAGATCGAGTTCGAGGGCATCTCGCATTTCATCAAGAACCAGTTCGAGGAAACCGAATCGACCAGCATCAAACGTTGGGCAAAGGAATTCATGGACGAAATCGAATGTCCGGTGTGCGAAGGCTCGCGGCTTAAAAAAGAAGCGATGTACTTCAAGATCGACGAAAAGAACATCGCCGATTTATCGAACATGGACATTTCGGACCTGGCCGATTGGTTCGACCAACTCGACGGCCATTTGTCGGACAAACAAAAACTGATCGCCACCGAAGTGGTCAAGGAAATCCGCGACCGTCTGCACTTTTTGGTCAACGTAGGTTTGGATTATCTGGCGTTGGCGCGAAGTTCCAAATCGCTTTCGGGCGGCGAGGCGCAACGCATTCGTTTGGCCACGCAGATCGGTTCGCAACTCGTAGGCGTACTCTACATTTTGGACGAACCGAGCATCGGATTGCACCAACGCGACAACGAAAAACTGATCAAATCGCTCGAACAATTGCGCGACATCGGCAATTCGATTTTGGTCGTCGAGCACGATAAGGACATGATTGAGCGCGCCGATTACGTGATCGACATCGGGCCCAAGGCGGGCAAATACGGCGGCGAGATCATCTCGATCGGAACGCCCGCCGAAACATTGAAGCACCATACGCTTACCGCGCAATATTTGAATGGCGAAAAGCAAATCGAAGTACCCAAAAAACGACGCGAAGGTTCGGGCAAATCAATCAAACTCACGGGTGCTACGGGCAACAACCTCAAAAACGTTTCGGTCGAACTGCCGCTGGGCAAACTGATTTGCGTCACTGGCGTTTCGGGCTCGGGCAAATCGACGTTGATCAACGAAACGCTTTATCCGATTTTGAACACGCACTTTTTCAACGCGGTCAAAAAACCAAAACCGTACAAAAAAATCGACGGACTCGAACACATCGACAAAGTCATCGACATCGACCAAAGCCCGATAGGCCGTACGCCGCGGTCGAATCCGGCGACGTATACCGATGTTTTTTCGGAAATCCGTAACTTGTTTACGATGACACCCGAGGCGATGATACGCGGGTACAAGGCCGGACGTTTCAGCTTTAACGTCAAAGGCGGACGCTGCGAGACTTGCGAAGGGTCGGGCGTGCGTACGATCGAAATGAATTTCCTTCCCGACGTGTATGTAGAATGTGAAACGTGCCAGGGCAAACGCTTTAACCGCGAAACGCTCGAGATACGGTACAAAGGCCAATCGATTTCGGACATCCTGGACATGACCGTAGACGAAGCCGTGCCGTTTTTTGAAAACATCCCGAAAATCTACCGAAAAATCAAGACGATACAGGACGTGGGGCTCGGGTACATCACGCTCGGTCAGCAATCGACGACGCTTTCGGGCGGCGAGGCGCAACGCATCAAGTTGGCCACCGAACTCTCGAAAAAAGACACGGGCAATACGTTCTACATCATGGACGAACCCACGACGGGCCTGCATTTCGAGGACATCCGCGTTTTGATGGACGTGATCAAGAAATTGGTCGACAAGGGCAACACGATTTTGATCATCGAACACAACATGGACGTCATCAAACTGGCCGACCACATCATCGACATCGGACCCGAAGGCGGCAAAGGCGGCGGGACGGTCGTGGCGGTGGGCACGCCGGAGGAAGTGGCGAAAAATAAAAAGAGTTATACAGCACAATTCTTGAAAAAAGAATTGTGAAATTCCAAGCTCCAAATTCCAAATTCCAATGCCATACAAGAACGTCCGATGGGAATTTGGGATTTGGGATTTGGAATTTCCATTTTTATCGTACTTTAGCCCGCTTTTTTATCATAACATCCCAACTGGAATTTGGTCCCGACGGTGCGGGATGGAATTTGGGATTTGGGATTTGGAATTTGGAATTAAACTATTTATGAAACCAGAAGATTTTAACGAAGACGACCGCATCATTCAAGACAAACTCAAGCAAAAATCGTGGAACGAGATCCGCACCAACGACTCTTGGGCGATTTTCAAGATCATGAGCGAGTTCGTAAACGGATACGAAACCATGGGCAGAATCGGTCCCTGCGTCTCGATTTTTGGGTCGGCGCGTACCAAGCCCGACAACCACTTTTACCAATTGGCCGAAAAAATTGCTTTCAAAATCTCGAAGGCGGGCTACGGCGTGATCACGGGCGGCGGCCCCGGCATCATGGAAGCCGGTAACAAAGGTGCGCACTTTGGCGGCGGGACCTCGGTGGGATTGAACATCGAGCTGCCGTTCGAGCAACATTTCAACCCGTACATCGACCGCGACAAAAACCTGAATTTCGATTACTTTTTTGTCCGCAAGGTAATGTTTGTCAAGTATTCGCAAGGATTTGTGGTGATGCCTGGCGGATTTGGTACGCTCGACGAAATGTTCGAGGCGATTACGCTGATCCAGACCAAGAAGATCGCCAAGTTCCCGATCATCCTTGTAGGATCAGAATACTGGGCCGGACTGATCGACTGGATCAAGACGGTACTCATCGAGAAGTACGCCAACGCGTCGCCCGAAGACCTGAACCTGTTCAAGATTGTCGATACCGAGGACGAAGTGGTCGAAGCACTCGACAAGTTCTACAAAAAATACGATTTGAGCCCGAACTTCTAAAGCTGTCCAACGACAGCTTTTTTTAACGGGTTTTCTCGCAAAAAGTTAATATATTGCCCCGGTATACTACCAACTGCGGCGCACCGTTATGTTTGGTTAATGAAAAAGAACTGATTGAAGCCGCTTTCTAAAATTGCCTTTCTTTTCCTAGGAATCCTCTCGCTGGGGTTGCACGCGCAGCACCGGACAAAAATGGCCGTGACCGTCGATCCCGAAAAGCATGCGCTCGCGGTACTGCAAGAGCTTACGTTTGTCAACGCATCGAACGCGACGCTCGACAAGATTGTGCTCAACGATTGGAACAACGCTTATTCAGACAAACAATCGCTGCTGGGCGAACGTTTCTCGGACGAATTCGTACGCAGTTTTCACTTTGCCAGCGAAGAAGAACGCGGCGCGACGGGTTACGTGAACATCGGCACGCTGGACGGGAAAATCCTCGAATGGTCGCGGCCTGCGCCCGATTTGATCGAAGTGAAGCTCGCCGCGCCGCTGCCACCCCATGCCGAAATCACGCTCCAAATGGGGTATGTGGTCAAGCTCCCCGCCGATCATTTTACGCACTATGGCTACGACGAAACAGGAAACCTGACGCTCAAAAACTGGTGGCTCTCCCCTGCCCGATTGGTGGACGGCGCCTTTGTGCAAAACTCGAACGCAAACCTGGACGACATCGCCAACGGGTTGTCGGACTATGCGCTCGAACTCAAGCTGCCCAAGGGCTGGGAAGCAGTATCCGATTTGGACGAATCAAAAAAAACGACGGCCGAATCGGTCAACTATTCTTTTTCGGGAAAAAACCGCAACGAATTCAGCCTGTTCATCCACCCGCAATCGGACTTTCACAGCTTCAAGAACAACAAGGTCGAGGTGCTCACCGATTTGAAGGGCAAGATCGACGGCATACAGCGCGCCATCGTCATCGACCGTATCGTTCGGTTCGTGGGCGAGCAATTGGGCGACTATCCGTTTGAAAAAATCACGGTTTCGCAAGCCGATTATGACCGGCATCCGTTTTACGGGCTCAACCAGTTGCCGTCGTTCATCAGCCCGTTCCGCGAGGATTTTATGTACGAACTCAAATTCCTCAAGACCTATACGAACAATTTCGTCAAGAACGCCGTCAACCTCGACGGACGCAAGGACAACTGGGTTTACGACACGATCCAGATGTATGTGATGATGCGCTACATGGACGAATTCCAGCCCGACGCCAAGATGATGGGCAGCCTCGCCAAATGGAAAATCCTCAAGAGCTACAACCTGATCCAGCTGCAATTCAACGAGCAGTACAGCTATTATTACATGCTGATGGCGCGCAAGAATTTGGACCAACCGCTGGGCGATTCAAAGGAAACGCTGATCCGTTTCAACGAGCGCATCGCATCCAAATACCGCGCGGGTTTGAGTTTGCGTTACCTCGACAATTATTTGGGCGATGCAAAAGTGTCAGCCGCGGTACGGTCGTTCTACCGCGACAACTTGTCGAAAACCACCGGGCGCGCCGATTTCGAGCACCGACTCAAAACGACAACCGACAAAGACATCGATTGGTTTTTCCGTACGGTAATTGATTCGCGCGACATCATCGACTACAAATTCGGCAAGGTCACCAAAACCAGCGACAGCATCACGATGACGCTCAGGAACCGCACGGGGGCCACCGTCCCGATGCCGGTTTATGGACTCAAGAACAACCAGATCGTGTTCAAGAAGTGGTTTGAAAATGTGCGCAAAGACAGTACTTTTACGGTAGACCGTTTGGGTGCCGACAAAATCGTCATCAACTACAAAAACGAGGTGCCCGAATTCAACCTGCGCAACAACTGGAAATCGCTCAAGGTGTTTTTGGGCAACGACCGTCCGTACAAATTTGCGTTCCTCAAAGACCTCGAAGACCCGCGTTACAACCAAATCCTCTATGTCCCGACGGTGACCTACAACCTGTACGACGGCCTGTCTTTCGGGCTCAGGTTCCACAACAAGACGATGCTCGACAAACCGTTCAATTTTGACGTAAACCCGATTTATTCGAGCAACACCCAATCGCTCATCGGCAGCGCGAGCTTTGCGTTCAACCACTACCGCCGCGACAGCCGTTTGTACAACATCCGCTATGGCGCGAGCGGCAACTACTACCATTATGCGTCGGATGCGACGTATTTGAAGATCAATCCTTCGGTGTCGTTCTTGTTCCGTGAAAACGATTTGCGCGACAACCGCAGGCAAGGCATCACGTTGCGCTACAACATTGTCAACAAGGAGCGTTCGTTTACCGCTACCGACAGCTCGGCCAATTATTCGGTGTTTGGCGCGCGCTATTTCTCGACGCGTACCGAGATTACGAAGCACTTTAATTACAACACCGATTTTCAGGCGTCGAGCAAATTCGCCAAGGTATTCGGCGAAATGCAATACCGTAAATTGTTTACGAACAACCGCCAGATCAACATCCGCTTTTTTGCGGGCACGTTCCTGTTCAATGATACGCAGGGCGACGATTACGATTTTGGCCTGAGCAACCCCAACGATTATTTGTTCGATTACAATTTCTTCGGACGTTCTGAAGAGACGGGTTTCTTTAGCCAACAGCTTATCATTGCCGAGGGCGGATTCAAGTCGAAGGTGTTGCCCGACGGCGCCAACCGTTGGATGGCCACAACCAACGTGAGCTTTAATGTGTGGAACTGGATCGAAGTCTACGGCGATGCGGGGTTTGTCAAGAACCGCGGCCGCGACGCCAAATTCCTGTACGACAGCGGCATTCGATTGAATCTGGTGACCGACTATTTTGAATTGTACTTCCCGGTGTACTCCAACCTAGGCTGGGAAATCGGACAAAACGACTACCATGAACGCATCCGCTTTATATTTACGTTTAGTCCCAAGTCGCTCGTGAATCTTTTTACTAGAAAGTGGTTTTAGGGTTAAAAAAATAACCGCAAAGGGCTCAAAGTTTTTCGCAAAGTACGCTAAGCCCTACACGCTTTGCAAAAACCTTTGTGTTCTCTGCGTTAAACTTTGAGTTCTCTGTGTTAAAAAAAACCGCAAGGGGCGCCGAGTTTTTCGCAAAGTGCGCGAAGTCCTGTACGCTTTGCAAAAACCTTTGTATCCTCTGCGTCAAACTTTGAG